>NZ_JBBNNS010000002.1:0-466090 GCF_040097785.1 Veillonella parvula
AAGATTGATAGAAGCAAGCTTCCATCGCTCTTCGTTCGACTTGCATGTGTTAAGCACGCCGCCAGCGTTCGTCCTGAGCCAGGATCAAACTCTCCAAGATATCTTGAAGCTATTTGAATAGCTCATTATTTGTTGTCGTTACATTGAAGTAACTTTGAATTATGGTTGGTTTTGACTTTGTCAAAACCCGCACTCTGGCATATGTTCAATCGTTTTGATTGATTACCTATCATTGTTCAGTTTTCAAAGATCTGTTACGTTAGTTCTGCGCCCTAACGACTTGTATAGTATATCAATCTAACCTTAAATCGTCAACCTCTTTTCCAAAGATTTTTTCAACCGATTTTTGATTAAATTTATACTCACAATCATAACCAAAATCTCTAAAAATAGAGATAGAAAACTCACAAACCGAAGTTTGTGAGTTTTAATTTGGTGACTCACCCGCGACTCGAACGCGGGACACCCTGATTAAAAGTCAGGTGCTCTGCCAACTGAGCTAGTGAGTCATGTTGGCAGGGGTGGCTGGGATCGAACCAGCGCATAACGGAGTCAAAGTCCGTTGCCTTACCACTTGGCGACACCCCTACAGTGATTACGATGTGTAGGTTATGGGGTGAGTAGTGGGGATCGAACCCACGCGTAACGGAGCCACAATCCGCCGTGTTAACCGCTTCACCATACCCACCACCTTGTAGGTATCGAAGACATTGTCTTCGTAACAAAGAGAATTATATCTTTTCTAGAGATTTGTGTCAACACCTTTTTCTCAATTTCATTAATTTTTACAAACGAAACTTTTAATTGTGTTATCTCTAATATAAGCCCTTTAATCCCCATATAAATAAGGAAGCACTATCGGAAACTTTCGTTTCACAAATGGTGCTTCCCCATTATACATATTATTTACTTAGTTGGCAAATAATTTTTTACAAAATTTGGCAATGCAAATGCAGCTTTTTGAATATCTGCATTATAATACTTAGTTTCAAAGTTTTGTTCACGGTTTGGAGTCCATGTTAGAGGATCAAATGTTTTGGAACCCAATGTAAAACAATGCATTCCTGCAGGATAGATTGGAATAAAAGCTGTATATAAGCGAGCAATTGGGAAATGGCTATTAACGTAACCAAAAACTTTTTCCACTAATGGTTGATGTAACATCGGAGATTCTGTTTGTTGTACAAACAAGCCATCAGCTTTCAAAGCTTTTAATGTATTCTTATAGAATTCTTCTGTAAATAAGCCTTCACCAGGACCGATTGGATCGGAACAATCCACGATAATTACATCATAGTAATCTTCTGCTTCTGCCATGAAACCAATACCATCACCAATTTTTACAGTCAATTTAGGGTGGTTTTCAATCATAGCTTTAGCAATAGTTGGTAGATATTGTTTTGCCAACTCTACAACCTTACCATCGATTTCAACCATTGTTACTTCTTTTACACAATCATGACGTACACATTCTCTAGCTACGCCACCATCACCACCACCGATAATCAAAACGCGCTCAGGATTAGGATGTAAGAACAAAGGGATATGGCTCATCATTTCATGATAGATAAACTCTTCACGCTCAGATGTTTGGAACACGCCATCTAAAGCGAGCATCATACCATACTCTTTTGATTTAAAAACCTCAATTTTCTGGAACTCAGATTCCCCAGAGTAAAGCACTTCTTCCGCTTCAGCGCTTAGACGTAAGTGAGGTGTTTGTTCCTCAGTAATCCATTGACTCATGTAGTACCTCCTACTATTTATACTACAATACGCATCGCAAATCACTGCGATGCGTATGTATATTACTTTAATTGCTCTATTACTTACTCTTTGCGACTAATGTAACAGAATCCACCACCTAAAATAGTGTCTTTCATCCAATTCGCCAAAGAGAAATCACGAATTTCACCTTCATCAAAGATGCCACAGCGGATATCATCGCCGTCCATAAACATCTTGTGAATCGGAACCCAATGCCAGGTATAGAGAGCCTTCTCTTTTCCTTTATGACGATTTAAAAATGCTACAGGCACATCCTGTGCCAATGCATCATGTATAAACTGAGCTGCAGCCTCCACCTCTACGCGTGATGCACAGAACGGAGATACATTCAACATATGTACATCATAAGATAGGCTTTTATCCTCGAGTAAGCGAGTAAGACCACGTTCCATCCATTGAGTTTTATAAACACCACCACCAAAACGTGGCTTTACATATTTCCAAACTAAGTTCATCCGTTCTAAAGCAAGCGTTTGGTCGGATGTGGTTTCTAGATCTAATAAGCCATCCCTAAATAGCGAATAGCCCAATACTTGTGATGCCGATGTAGGCCCACAACCAGACAAGCGTTGCCACTCATCAGTGAACCACTCTTGGTCATACCCATATGATGTTTTACCATTTACATCGATATATAGCCATTCTGGATGTTTAATAGATACTTCATTCATGAGATTAACCTTCGATTACTTCTACAGTTTCCATGATAGCACCTTGTTGGATACCATCAACTACATCCATACCTTCAATGACTTTACCAAATACAGTATGTACACCATCTAAATGAGGTTGTGGCTCATATACAATAAAGAACTGACTACCACCAGTATTAGGGCCACGGTGAGCCATAGATAAAGCACCGCGCTCATGTTTATGCGGATTGCCAACTAATTCATCTTTAATTGTATAGCCAGGACCACCTGTACCGTTGCCATTAGGACAACCACCTTGTGCTACGAAACCAGGAATTACACGGTGAAAACGAAGGCCATTGTAGAAGCCTTTGTTAATCAAGTCGATAAAGTTTTGTACTGTGCCAGGCGCTTCTTTTTCAAATAATTCAATTACGATATCGCCGCCGTCAGCCATATGGATTTTCGCTTTTTTCATTGTTCAGGTACCTCCAAAATTGTACGCAACACATGTGCTGCTAATATAAAACCTGCCACTGGTGGCACAAAACTACATGTCCCAGGACTTGTGGCATCACCACGGAACTGTGGTTTTGTCGGTTTTTCAGTAGAAAATAAAACTAATTGTTTTTTTATACCCCGTTTTTTGAGTTCCCGACGCATAACGCGTGCCAAAGGACATGTATGAGACTTATTGATATCTGCAATCATAAGTTTTTCTGGGTAAAAGCGATTACCTCCGCCCATACAAGAAATAACAGGGATGCTTTCACGTTGACAAACCTCAATGATATTAAGTTTCGCCGTTACCATATCGATGGCGTCAATAACATAATCAACGTTCAAGCTTTGAATAAATCCAGGATAGTTTTCCTCAGTATACATAATATCATGAGTTTCTATCACCACATCAGGATTGATAGAAAGAGCTCGCGCCTTTGCTACATCTACCTTACGTTCCCCAATCGTATTATGAGTCGTAATCATTTGACGGTTCAAATTGCTAGGCGCTATGGAATCTCCATCGATAATGACGATGCGACCTACACCAGCTCGCACCAATGCCTCAAGGGCACCACCACCTACGCCACCTACACCAAAGAGCGCGATAGACGTGTCTCTTAATGTTTGGATTTTATTGGGACCAACCAACCACTCTAAACGGGTTAACATATATTCCATTAATATTTCCCCGCCGGAATGATTTCTGTCCAATATCCATCTGGATCTGCTATGAAATAAATACCCATATCAGCATTCTCATAAGCAACAACGCCCATTTCTTTATGCTTTTTAAGAGCCGCTTCATAGTCATCTACATAGAATGCCAAGTGGAATTCATTATCCCCCAAATTATAAGGACGATCCCAGTCACGCAACCATGTAAGTTCTAATTCATGTGCTGTATAAGGACTTTTTAAATACACGAGGGTAAAAGCACCGCTTGGGTCTTCCAAACGACGAGACTCCTCGAGCAATAACGCCTCTTTATAGAATGCTAGACTTTTATCAAGGTCTTTAACATTTATATTATTATGAGCAAACGAAAACTTCATAGAACCCCCTTCGTAAATACAGGATGTTTTTGTAGGAATTCTCCTCTTTTTATAGTAACACATTTGGCAAATCTATATCTAGTTTATGATATCTAGTTAATAACAAATTTTGCCGTACTACCGTCGTCACCTCGAGTCACTTCTAAATGAGCAGGTATACGAGACTTTAACTCAGGTACATGAGAAATGATGCCGATGAGACGTCCTGACGCTTGCAACTGTAACAATGTTTCCATGGCGAGTTCCAATGTATCTGGATCGAGTGTACCAAAACCTTCATCAATAAACATCGTATCCATATGGATGCCACCAGCATAGCTTTGGATAACATCCGCTAATCCCAAGGCAAGCGCCATAGAGGCCAAGAATGTTTCACCACCAGATAAGGTATTTGCTGGTCTAGATTGGCCTGTAAAAGCATCCATAACCGCCAAATCGAGGCCTTGCTTGCCACGACCACCACCTGTATAGTCGGATCTCTCCAAGGAATATCTGTTGCGACTCATCTTCTGAAGTCGTAAATTAGCAGCATATACAACCTCATCTAAAATCGCCCCCAGTACATAGCGTTCAAAGGTAACATTTTTAAAGCCTTGCTCCCCACCATTAGCGAGATCATTTAATCGGCTTAAGAACTTCACCTTTTCACGAGCCTCGCCCATAGCAGCTTCGAGTGCTTCTAATGAGGTGAGCGTAGTTTCGATATGCTTTGTTTCTTTATCCCATGCCGCAAGATTACCTACTAATATATCTCGATGCTCTACTGCTGTAGCATAGATTTCATCAGAAACAGTATCACTTGGTTTAACCACAGTTTCTGCTACCTTTAACGCCGCATCATATACAGCTTGTGCTTTATTAAAGGCTTCATCCAAAGCATGCAGCTGTATTCTATAGGTCTCTATCTCTTTAATATCACGTAAAGCCTCTACAAAATCATTCTCTGTTAAAGAAATGGATTGTAATGACTTTGTATAGTTCTTATACATCAAAATAAGATTTTTTGTTTCTTCTTTTACTTGAGAGGACAAAGTTTCTAAGCGTCCGCGTTTGGCATTCAATTGTTCTCGAGCAGTATCTAAATTAGTTTTGCTAACTTTCACCTGCTCATCGTAGAGTGTAATATCACTATCCAATGACTCTACCTGTTTTTGCCATGCATCTATATCCGTGATTGGTAAAGTTTTAGATAGAGCATCAATGTTAGCTTGTACTGAGCTAATACGAATTTCTAGGTCGTGTAGATTTTTAAGTAATTCATTATGGGCAAGTTCTAAAGTTGCTAACTTATCTCTAGCTACTTTTAACTTATGTTCATTGTCAGCTATAGTCTTACTCAACAATTCAGACTCACCATGTAAAGCTGTAAGTCGCTCCATTTTAGTCAACAAATCTTGTTGAACAGATGTAAAGTTTTTCTTAGAAAAACCATCCATAGATGACTTAAGTTTGGAACATTGTTCTACTTCTAACTTAGCTAACTCCTTAAGACGAGCATCTAATGTTTTCTGTTGTCCCACTTCGCTAGCTTGCTTTTGCAGTGCCACGTCACGGGTTTTGCGAGCCTCTTCAATTTCATCCTTAGTCGGATACATCTCCGGCTTAGCAGCTAACCGTGGATGATCTGTAGAGCCACAAACCGGACAAGGCTCATTATCTACAACTAAATGAACTAGCTCAAAGGCACGCCCTTCTTGCATTAGATGCTCTAATCGTTCAAGATGTACCTTTGCAACCTGCAAGGTTTCATCTAAAGACGCTAACGTTTGACCTTTATCGTCGATTTCTTTTTGTACCTTATTAATTTCTTCTAGCAATTCAGAATATCTATGTAAATCATTTAGTTGCCCTTGAATAACATTAGCATCCTCTAAGAATTTGTTATTATCTCGTAACTGTTTACGCAAACGTTCTAAGTCGTTTTCTAAAGTTTTCACAAGCTTCCGTTGTTTAGCTAAGGCATCCTCGCTTTTTTTACTATCTAATTCTTCTAAATTACTCTGTAATGTGGACAATTCCTTTTTCAATACATCTAATTCATTAAACTTCTCTGCTTGTTGTTGAAATTGAGCCAAAGTAGTTCTTTTAGCTTGTATACTTTCAGCTTGACCTTCTAAGTCACTGTATACGTCTAAACATTTAGCCTCATGTTGAGTTGCTAGTTCTACATGTTCTTTCGTATCTGAAAGGGCTTGTTCTAAAGTTTTTAATACAGCTTGTTTCTCAATATATTGTTTATATAATTCATGAGTTGGTGCCAAAGAGTTAAGGAACTGAACCTTTTCGCTTAGATTTACACGCTCAGTTTTCCTTGCTTTCACCATGTCAAGTTTCGAAGTAGCCTCAGCAAGAGATTGTTGAGCCTGATTATATAAAGACCATTGATTTCGGAGCACATTAAACTGTTCTACCACGGTTACTGCCTCATCTCGTTCTACCGCGAGAGCATCTCGATGTGGGCCCCGATTTGCTAGTAACTCACGCACATGCTCAATGGTTACCATTGGAGTCGCTCCATCATGAGGGATGGACTGCATAAATGCAGTTTGCTTAGTTAGATTTTCTTCAATACCTGCCTTTGCTTCATCATAAGCAGCCTTCAGTGCTTCTTGTAATTTTCGATATAGCTCCGTTCTAAAAAGTGTATGTAGTAATTCCTCACGTTCACTCGTAGAGGCCACTAGCAACTTTCGGAATTCCCCTTGAGGTAATAGCACAACTTGTAAGAACTGATCCTTACGAAATCCTATAATTTGCTGAATAGTATCGCGAATGACGACAGCAGAGGTAGCAATGACCTTCCACTCACCATCTTTCTTCTCATATACAGTAGCGCTAGCATTCTGCTCACGCATCCCTGTACCACGTTTCTTTGCTACCATCTGTTTCGGTAATCGTTCAACACGATATTGTGCATTGCCAATAGCAAAGGAGAAATCGACACGAGTCATACGATGAGGTTCTGCAAAGTCACTGCGAATAGCATCTGTTTTGCGTACTTCTCCACTCGGCTCACCATACAAGGCATACACTATGGCATCTAAGATTGATGTTTTCCCTGCCCCCGTAGGACCAGCAATGAGAAACATGGAATGGTCTTGAAGCTCATTAAAATCTAAAGTGACCGAATCACGATACGGACCAAAGGCTTCTATAGTTAATGATATAGGCTTCATTTAGTCCTCCTTAAGAATTCGGTCCCATACAGAGTTGATATATTGCTGTTCTTTCTCTGTTAAAGGTTCCTTCCACACAGTTTCTGCAAACTGATTAAATAGATCACGTTCATTTAATTCTTTGAAAATTGCCTCACCCATATCTGCTACAGGCCCTGCCACGCGACCAACTAGATCAATGGTCATACAACGATGATATACCTGGCGCAGTTTAGCCATTCCATCCATAATCGGCATCGTATCAAGTAAACGGGCTTGCACATAATCATCCCTATGTTTAGCCTGTAATGCTTTATCATTTAACAGGTCTTCAAAATATCCTTCCAAAATAACTACATCTCGCTTCGCCTCTACAGGAATCGTGTTAATATCTACGTTCCCCTTTGTATCCATATCAATGATGGTGAAAGACTTCTTCTGCATATGTTCATCAAAGGAATATTTTAATGGAGATCCACTATAGCGAATATGATCAGCTCCCATTCGCTGAGGCCCATGCAAATGTCCCAAAGCAGTATAGTGAAAATCTTTAAAGACTTGAGGATTTACCTGTTCACTACCACCTACAGACAAGGTACGCTCTGAGCCCCCTACTTCACCTCCCATAACAAAGGCATGGCTAATGGCGATACTGCACATCCCCTTAGGTACTTGTTTATACAAGTGGTCGCTCCAAGCCTGATACATTTGGTCATAATTATGCAGGTTCAAAACGCTTTCACAATTTTGTTCATAACACGGTGTTACTATGTCAGCAATTTCAGTATCGGTAGTTTCTGTATTAGTAGACTCTACATCAGCAAATAAAGCCTCTCCTATGCGCCGGGGTTCACTAAAAGGCATAGGACAAATTGCCACCTTGCCATCTGTCCCTTCAAATTCAAAAGGCATCAACGCGTGATGAGGAGAGCCCCAAATATGGATACCCGATTGGCCCAACATAGAGCGCCCCATTTCAAGACGTTCCGCCCCATCGTGATTACCGCTCACCACAAAGAGAGGCACCTTGCAGTCCATAGCGAGACGAGTGATGATGGAGTCCCACAATTCGATAGCTTCAATGGGTGGCACCGCTCTATCAAAAATATCCCCTGCGAGCAATATACCATCGATGTTTTCATCTTTCAAAATATTAAAAAACTGATGTTCCAACACATGAGCTTGGTCCTCTGTTAAGTACTGGCCATAAAAAATACGCCCTAAATGCCAATCAGCAGTATGTAAAAAACGCATTTTGTCCCCCTTTCCAGCTCTCCCTATACCTTACACAATGTATGTATTCAAAGGCCAAAACAAGCTATTAGTCCCATAAGTTTATGGAAATTCAATAATTTTATATAACTTTAATAGCCTTAACAGTTTTAATAACTTTATGTATTTGCAATAACTAGTATAGTATCAGGTATTCTACATATTTATTATATAACTAAATTAACTTCTGTATTTTAATTATTTATTCTCTACGATAGAGCGTAGCATAGAAATTTCCTTTGCGTACCCGTCCAATTCATTTGGTGTTTCCAAATAGAATGGCAAGTTCGTCAATTTAGGATGTGTTACAACGCGAGCAATAGCATCGATACCAATATGTCCTTCCCCAATTTTTTCATGACGATCTTTATGAGCACCCATAGGATTTTTAGAGTCATTCAAATGAATGGCTTTCAAACGATCAAGACCTACAATTCGATCGAACTCGTCAATAACGCCATCGAGATTATGTACGATATCATAACCCCCTTCGTGAATATGGCAAGTATCAACACACACACCCATGTACTCTTTTAGTTTTACGCCATCGATGATGCGTGCAATTTCTTCAAAACGAGAGCCAATTTCTGTACCCTTACCAGCCATTACTTCCAAGAGGACTGTTGTCTTCATACCTGGGAATAAGATTTCATTCAAGCACTCTACAATGTACTCAATACCTTGATCTACGCCTTGCTTCACATGGCTACCAGGGTGAAAGTTATACATTTGACCTGGTAAATATTCCATACGCTCTAAATCTTCCATCATAGATTGCTTCGCAAAAGCGCGTAAATCCTCTTTGGCGGCACATGGGTTATAAGTATACGGTGCATGGGCCAACAAGGTACCAAAGTTGTGTTCTTTCATATATATACTAAGGTTATTCATATCCTCAACATCGAGAGCTCGCATGCTACCACCGCGAGGGTTGCGCGTAAAGTATTGGAACGTATTGCCCCCAATTTTAGTCGCTTCCTTGCCCATATGTAAATAACCTTTGCTAATTGATAAGTGACTGCCTATTACAAACATAATACTCCTCTATATATGACTATACGATTTCTACAATTTTATAATTATAAAACGCCTAACTCTAATATCTATTGTATTATGCTTATAGCTATTTTTGTTACTATAGCTATTCTATAACACTAATAGATAAAGATATATGATAACTAATATAACCCCTGCCGTGAAGGAGCCCTTCAACAACAGGGGTTATCTATTAATGACTTTCTTTTTTTGCACACTCAGGGCAAACACCTTCGAAGGTAATATGTTGACCTGTGATTTGATATTCACTACCTTGATCAGCAATCGTTTTGATAGCTTTCAAATCAATGCCCATCATGTCCTCTACCTTATTACAACGAATGCAACGGATATGGGAATGAGCTTGTGTGTCCCAATCGTAATGAGCGCGCTCATCACCAACTTCTAGAATTTTAACAAGACCGATTTTTTCAAAAATCTCCATCGTCTTATACACTGTAGCCAAGCTCATGCTTGGATGTTCTGGGCGCAACGTATGATACAACATCTCTGCTGTTGGATGATCATGATGACCACGCAAAGCATCATAAATCGCAATACGTTGTGGAGTTACTTTAAACCCCTGGCTACGCAAAATTTGTGCGATATCCATAATAATCTACCTTTCTCCACTTGGAAATCTATAAGGCATAGGCCATTATCGACCGTTTACAAGAAATAATTATTATTTATTATACCAAAATTCTCAATACTTATCAAGATAAATAGTATTAACTATTAAGTAATAAAAAATGTGGATTGACAGAAGCAACCCACATCCTATTAGTCTTTAAAGTAAGGTTTAAAACCTTCACTTTGATGGCGAGTTTTTTTCTCGCCACGCGGACGATCAAATTTACGATCATCTCTGCGGCGGTCACCTTTACGGTCATTGCGACGATCACTTCTACGATCATCGCGACTGCGACGTGGGCGGTCATCTCGACGACGATCACCATCACGACGGCGACGATCACTTCGACCACTTTCACGACGACGGCGTACGCGCAATGGTTTTTCTTCTGTAATATTTACAGGAGTAGTATCTGGTTCTTTTGTTAACAATTTAAGAGCTGCCGCCAAAAGTGTTACGGAATCTGTATCATTCAACAATTCCTCAGCACTAGATTTGAAAGGCGCCAATGCTTCTAAATTATCTGTCATTTCAACGAGGCTTTCAATTGCCAAACGTTGTTGACCTTCAAGAACTTCACCTAAGGAAGGTGCACGACGACGTGCAATTTTACGTTTTGTTAAACGCTCGATAGCATGTAAATGCTCCATTTCACGAGGGATAACGAACGTGAAAGCTTGACCTGCTTTACCGGCACGACCTGTACGACCTACGCGGTGTGTGTAGCTTTCAGGATCTTGAGGCATATCATAATTATATACGTGAGATACGCCAGAAATATCAAGACCACGAGCTGCCACATCTGTAGCCACGAGAATATCAATGGTACCTTCGCGGAATTGGCGAATTACGCTGTCCCGTTTTTGTTGAGACAAGTCGCCATGGATGCCTTCCGCCATGTAACCACGTTTCTTAAGGCCTTCTGTTACTTCATCAACACGACGTTTCGTACGCGTGAAGATAATAGCAAGTTCAGGTGTTTGAATATCAAACAAGCGGCAAAGAACATCGAATTTTTGACGGTCTTGCACTTCGATATAGTATTGTTCAATCAAGTCCATCGTAACTTGAGTCGGTTTCATGCGAATCAATGTTGGCTCTGTCAAATATGTTTCAGCTAACTGTTGGATAGCTTTAGGCATAGTTGCAGAGAACAACAATGTTTGATGGTCTTCTGGGATAGCACCCAAGATTTTATTGATATCATCAACAAAGCCCATATTTAACATTTCGTCGGCTTCGTCCAATACCACAACTTTCACATGGTCAAATTTAATAGAACCACGGTCCATATGATCCATCAATCGGCCAGGAGTGGCAACGATGATTTGAGGGTTCTTTTTCAAGGCACGGAACTGACGATTAATATCTTGACCACCGTAGATTGGTAGTGCTGTGATATTCGTGTACTGAGCCATTTTGTTAAGCTCTTCAGCTACTTGAATAGCTAATTCTCGTGTAGGGGATAAAATAACTACTTGAACGTGACGCTCATTCCCGTCTACGCGTTCCAATACAGGCAAGCCAAATGCTGCTGTCTTACCAGTACCTGTTTGAGCTTGACCGATCATGTCCTTACCGCTCATGGCAACTGGGATAGCTTCCTGTTGAATTGGCGTAGGCTCTTCAAAGCCCATATCGTTTAACGCTCTTAGAACAGGTTCGCTAATCATTAATTGTTCAAATTTTTCTAACATCTAAATGTGTTTCCTCCTATCGCGCACGAACTATGCGCATTTAAATAGTATATCATATTTCGAGGGTGAGCGCTATAAAAGTAATTCTGAATCTAAGCTAAATAGGATTTCTTTTCCCCTTTAAATGTTCAATCAACACAATTCCACCTGATACACATAACAAAACAAGATATGACAAATGAATAGGCGTATACAAGCATTCAACAAGAATAACCCATAGAATTAATAGTAATTTAGAAATCCATTTCGTTCTTATTTTATCAGCAATCATAAATATAGATAAATTGATAATTATTTTAATAATTATCGCAGAGATGATAACTATAGAAGTAAATTCTTCTCTATAATCCGTCAGTTCATATAAGGGATATAATAAATAACTTAACAAAACGCTAAGTATTATTATGAACCAAATATTTATTCCCTTTAAAAATTTACATTTTCTATAATAGAAAACGCCAACCAAAAGAAATAGTAAAACACTAAGCAATATTCCTATAATTAATAGATAATCTAAATGAATCATGGTTTATATTGTCCTCTCAAAACAATACATTTTCGTATGGCTACAATTATAACATACCGTATACTTTCACATATAATAGACTATTATTTAGCGCAAAAGAGGCACCTCATTCGAGGGGCCTCTTTGCTATAGTTTATTGGAAAGTTGTATATAATTAATCTAAGTCGTAGAACCCAGATGGTTTATCGCTCAAGTTTACGATGATATTTTTCATTTGAGTGTAATGCTCAAGGATAACTTTGTGTGTTTCACGACCGATACCGGATTGTTTGTAACCACCGAATGGTGCGCCAGCTGGGATAGAGTTATATGTATTTACCCACATACGACCTGTTTCGATACCGCGAGCTACGCGGATAGCACGGTTGATGTTTTGAGTAAATACGCCACCGCCAAGGCCGTATAAGCTGTCATTTGCTTGTTCTATAACTTCTTCTTCGCTGTGGAATTTGATGACAACGGCTACAGGACCGAAGATTTCTTCGCGAGCTACGCGCATATCATTTGTAGCATCTGCGATTAGTGTAGGTCTTACAAAGCAACCTTTACCAAGTTCACCATCAGTAACACGCACACCACCGGCTACAATGCGAGCACCTTCTTCTTTTGCAAGGTCTACATAGCTAAGTACTTTATTAACTTGTGCTTCGTAAATCAAAGAACCAAGTTGTGTAGATTCTTCCCAAGGTAAGCCAACTTTTACTTTATCAAATAAAGCGGAAAGTTCAGCTACAAATTTATCATAAATTGTATCTTGTACGAAGATACGGGAACCTGCGCAACATACTTGGCCTTGGTTGAAGAGGATGCCGAGCATTGCCCCATCAAGAGCTTGTTTCCAGTTTGCATCTTCAAAGAAGATATTCGCAGATTTGCCACCTAATTCCAATGTCGCTGGAATCAAACGTTCAGATGCTGCTTTATATACATCTAGACCTACCTCTGTAGAGCCTGTGAAAGCTAACTTGCTGAAGCCTGGATGATCAAGGATATATTGACCGGATTTAGAACCTTTACCTGTTACGATATTTACAACGCCTGGAGGCAAGATTTCTTTCAAAATGTCGCCTAGTTCCAAAAGGCTAAGAGATGTATGGCTAGAAGGTTTGATTACAACTGTACAACCTGCTGCAAGAGCTGGCGCCAATTTCCAAGCGGCCATTAGGAATGGGAAGTTCCAAGGTACTACCTGGCCTACAACCCCAATTGGTTCACGAACGATAAGGCTCAATGTATTTTCGTCAAATACTTGTGCAGAGCCTTCTTCGGAACGAAGCACGCCTGCAAAGTAACGGAAATGGTCCGCCCCAAGTGGAATATCCACGTTCAATGTTTCACGGATTGGCTTACCATTGTCGTATGTTTCAACTTGTGCCAAATGTTCTTTGTGAGCATCGATAGCATCCGCAATTTTCAATAAATAGTCAGCACGTTCTACTTGAGAAACGTTTTTCCACGTTTTGAAAGCTTCTGTTGCAGCCTCTACAGCTTTATCAACATCGCCATATGTAGCCTCTGCACAGATAGCGAGTTGTTCGCCATTAGCAGGGTTATATACATTGAATTCAGCACCGTCAGATGCCTTTACCCATTCATTATTAATTAAAAGTCCATATCTTTCTTTAAGGTTCAAGCTCATTGCATTACCTCCTCTTTAGGAATATGATTTAGGAATTTCCCCTCTGTGATTACATCATACTCCTTATATCTAAAATTTTCAATTAGATATACCATTTTCGATATATCTGTTCTGCATTAATATGCATAGATTTTAGTTATATAGAAAAACCGCACCCTCTAAAACCATAGAGGGTGCGGTTTTTCGTATAATGACTTTTAGTCAAGAATGAGTTTCATTTAAAATCTATTAATATAGATTAACTAGCCTTCTAAGAAATTATCAGTTTCGACGATTCCCATTATTACGAGAGCCATTATTGTGATTATCATTTTGACGTCCGCCATTATTACGGTTGTTATTTCGGTTATCATTATTTCGACGCTGACCGTTGTTATTTCTATTATGGTTATTATCGTTATTCTTCGACTTTTCCGGTTGCAATGCTTTTACAGATAAACCGATACGATTGCGTTTTACATCAACAGAAATAATTTGCGCTTCGATAATATCACCTACCGCAAGTACATCAGATGGATGTTGACGGCTATTGCAAAGCTCGCTGCGATGTAATAGACCATTCGTTTTAAGCCCAAAGTCTACAAAAGCTCCGAAATCAACTACGTTATGAACAGTACCTTTTACAACGGTACCGACCTTGATATCTTCAAGGCTCACTACGTGTTTTCTGGTCAATGGAGCCGGTAAATCTTCCCGAGGGTCGCGACCTGGTTTAGCAAGAGCCGCCAAGATATCCCGAACAGTCGGCACGCCCGCATCAAGCTTGGCAGCCATTTTATCGGCATCCACAAGAGGTAATTTTACTTGCAATGCTTCTAATTGAGATTTATCTTGTAAATCTTTTAAGGTAAAGCCTAATTCACCAATGATGCGCTCTGCCAATTCATAAGACTCTGGATGAACGGATGTATTATCCAGTGGATTTTTACCGTGTTGTAAGCGCAAGAAACCAGCACATTGTGTAAAGGCTGCAGGGCCTAAACGAGGCACTTTTAACAATTCCTTACGGCTTTTAAACACACCATTCTCTTGACGGTATGCAACAATATTTTTAGCCACCGCACTAGAAATACCAGCAACATGCTGCAAGATAGCTGGAGATGCAGTATTTAGCTCTACTCCAACGTGATTTACTACAGTTTCAACTACTTGATCCAAGGTATGAGTCAATTGTTTTTGGTTTACGTCATGTTGATATTGACCTACGCCAATAGATTTAGGATCGATTTTAACAGATTCAGCCAATGGGTCTTGCACACGGCGTGCAATAGATACAGCACCTCGAATAGTTACATCTAAATCTGGTAACTCATCGATAGCTAATTTAGATGCAGAGTATACAGATGCGCCTGCTTCATTAGTAATGATATAGTGGCAATCTAATTTTTCCTCTTCAATCATAGTAGACGCAAATTGCTCTGTTTCATAGGATGCAGTACCATTACCGATAGATAAAAGAGTAACCTTAAACTTACGGATTTTATCAGCCAATACCTTTTGAGCTTCCTTGCGAAGCTTTTCACTATTTGTTAAATAGTACGCACCGTAATCGAGCACATTGCCTTGTTGATCGATAATCGCCATTTTACAGCCAGTACGGTAACCAGGGTCAAGGCCCATGATAACATGTCCGGCCAATGGTGGTTGTAACAATAGATTTTTGAGATTTACACCAAACACCTTGATAGCTTGCTCATCGGCTTTTTCCGTCAATTCATTGCGGATTTCACGCTCTAAAGCTGGGAAAATAAGACGTTTGTACGCATCAGCTACAGCAGCCGCTTTATACTCTGCGAAGATAGACTTCGGATTTTTCTCTAACTTTTGTAACATATAAGCAACATAGGTGTCACCTGGTACAGTTAGAGCTAATTTCAAAGCACCTAATTTTTCGCCGCGATTAACCGCCAAAATACGATGGGACGGCATTTGACGTACAGGCTCAGCATATTCAGCGTATTGCAAGAATTGTTGTTGTTCTTCCTCTTCACCGCTCAATTCAGCTTGAATAAAGCCTTCATTCCACATCTTCTTACGCAAGTACGCCCGGAAGTCTGCACTATCACTGACGATTTCCGCTACAATATCAGAAGCACCTTGTATGGCATCCTCTGGCATAGGAACCTCTTCTGTTATGTATTCTTTTGCAATCTCTAACGGATCTCCAGAGGTAACCGTATCGTTGATAATCATATCAGCCAATGGTTCTAAACCACGTTCGCGGGCAATCATAGCACGCGTACGTTTCTTTGGACGATATGGCAAGTACAGGTCTTCTAACTCTTGTAGCTTTGTAGCAGCTTCCAAAGACTTCATCAACTCGTCTGTCATCTTTTCTTGCTCTGTAATAGAAGCAATGATTTCTTGGCGACGTGTTTCTAAGTTGCGCAAGTATTTAATGCGTTCTTCAATGGTGCGCAATTGCTCATCTTGCAATTCGCCCGTTACCTCTTTACGATACCGCGCAATAAATGGCACCGTATTGCCTTCGTCCAACAATTCTACGGCAGCTTGCACCTGCTTTGGCTTAACATTTAATTCACTGCCAATAATGGCAAACATTCTTTCACTCATTTAGATGCCTTTCTGCGATAGGTTACAAAACGATGAGGATATTTGTTCTTTTCATCCACCGCGCCATCTACTACGGATTCGATGGTGAAAGCATCCTCTGAGAATTCAGGGAAAAATGCATCCCCATCAAATTCGTGGTCCACTTCAGTGATATACATAGTATCTACATAAGGTAGAAAAGCTTCGTATACTTGAGCGCCACCAATAACGTAGGCCCCATCAAGAGCACGTGCTGCTTCAGCAGCCGCCTCAGGGTTATGGAAAATCTTAACACCTTCTGGTGCATCAAAGCCTTTATCACGAGTAATTACCCAATGCTCACGATTTGGCAACAAAAACGGTAAGCTTTCAAAGGTCTTACGGCCCATGATAATAACATGTCCTATTGTTTTTTCCTTAAAGAATTTCAAATCATTTGGCAAATGCCAAATCAAAGTATTATCTTTACCGATTACACGATTATGTGCTACGGCTACGATTAATGCTAACATACTGCCCTCTTTCAGTTAATACTATATGGCAACAGTCATAAATTATACTATTTAGCAATGGCTATGAACACAATACTATATAGCAATAGCCATACATATTATGCTATTTAACAATTGTCATGAATACAATGCTATACAGCAACAGTCATGGATAATTTACCTAAATGTTCATATCCATCTAAGGTAATGTCCTCTGGTGTGAAGTCATAGAAGTCTTTTACCTCAGGATTCACGATAATTTTTGGAGCAGGCAACGCTTGATTGCGACGTGCTAATTGCTCACGCAATGCATCTACGTGATTTTCATAGATGTGGGCATTGTTGATGACATGTGTAAATTTACCTGGCTTTAAACCTGTTACTTGAGCAATCATACATTGTAATGCCGCATATTGAGCCGTGTTAAACGGAACGCCAAGCCCCATGTCGCCACTGCGTTGGATGAGCATGCAGTTCAAGTAACCATCCCCTACATCCCATAAGGTTTCATACGCACATGGTTGCAACGCCATATCATCTAAATCTTCAATATTCCAAAGGGTTACTATCATTCGGCGGCTATCAGGATCTTCTTTAATAGTTTTGATGAGCTTGTCTAATTGCTTATACTTCGCAATTTGGTATCCATAGGCCTTACCGATAGTACCATCTTCACGCATCCACTCATCCCATACGTGCACATTCATTTCTTGTAATTTGCGCACGTCATTGGACTGCATTTGCCAAATCCACAATAATTCTTTTACAGCTGTTTTGAAAGCTACAAATTTAGTGGTTAAAATTGGAAATTCCTCTTGCAAGTCAAATTGCATAATTTGTTGAGGCAATTTGTACGTTGCGATTCCTGTGCGATTTTGACCATAAATGCCTTGATCTAAAATATTTTCAATAATACCGAGGTATTGTGTATCTGCTAAGCTCATTTATCCCCCTAGATCTATTTATAATAAGCAAAAATACTAACGTATATCTTGATAATCTTACTAAAATATATAGTACTATCATACTAAAAAATATATGGTACTACCATATATACAGTAAAATTTATCATCCCTTATATTCTGCAATGGCCTGCAAAAAGGTAAGTCCATATTTTTTCAATTTTGCTTCCCCTACGCCTTTAACATTGCCAAACTCACCTAATGTAGTAGGTCGTAAATTTGCCAAATCTATGAGTACTGTATCAGGGAAGATAAGATATGGTCTAAGGCCCGCTTCTTCAGCCAAGCGCTTGCGATGTTGCCGCAAATGTTCAAATAAACCGCCCGATGTAGGACTGGATTTTCCTCGTGCCACAGAGGCAGCAGACTTACTAGTGCGAGAAGGCACAGACACATGTTGTCTGATTTCCTCTACCTCTTTACGACCTGCTAACACTTCTTCGGCACCAGCCGTTAAGGATAACACAGGATATTTTCCCGTTGAACTGCGCAAGTAGCCAGATGCTACAAACTGCTGAATAAGACCTTTAATAGATTTTTCATCTACATTGCTCAGTAAGCCAAAGACAAGCAATGCATCATGGCCAGCACGCATAATCCGGTCCGTTCGCTCACCACGGACGATAGAGGTTATCATTGATGCCCCATATCGCTCATCGGTGCCCATGATGGCACGGAAAATAGCTTTTGCTTCTTTCGTAACATTGACCTTATCAGCAGAACCCTTACAAGAGCTACAATTATCACAAGTAGTCCAAACGGTGCTTTCACCAAAGTAATTAAGCATATATTTACGCAAGCAATTACTGCAGAAACAGTAATCAATCATGGACTGCAATTTGCGTAACTCCACATCTTGTCGCTCAGGCGTTTCGATGGACTGTTCAATCAAATACTTATGAACTTGTACATCCTGCCCACTATAAAGCAAAATACATTCAGCAGGTGCCCCATCACGGCCGGCTCGCCCTGCCTCCTGATAATAGGACTCCATATTACGCGGCATTTGATAATGTAGCACATAGCGTACATTGCTTTTATCAATGCCCATACCAAAGGCATTCGTCGCCACCATAACCTGTAATTTATCATCTGCGTAGGCATTCTGCATTTCACGGCGCACCTCGTCGTTGAGGCCTCCGTGGTAATGGCCAGCTTTGATGCCCGCACGGGTTATATTTTCATAGACTCGATCTACATCCTTGCGCGTTGCACAATAAATAATACCATTTTCATTGGCGTGCTGACGCACATAATGGACAACGTAATCCATCCGCTTTGGTGTGCGGATGACAGAGAAGGATAAATTAGGCCGATCAAAACCCGTCACGTATACATTAGCCTTATCTAAGCCTAATAACTTTTTTATATCATTTTCTACATATTTCGTCGCCGTCGCCGTGAAAGCCCCCACGATAGGTCTCTTTGGTAATGAATTGAGCCACTCAACGATAAGTCGATAAGACGGTCTAAAGTCATGGCCCCACTCAGAGATACAGTGAGCCTCATCTACAATGACTTGAGCAATCGGTAACGCTCGCAGTACATTACAGAAAAAATTAGAGCTCAACCGCTCTGGCGCAATATATAAGAGTTTAATTTTGCCACTGCGTACTTCGTACATGGTTTTATTAAACTCTGCTTGGGTAAGCGTACTATTGATAAGTGCCGCTGGTATATTCTGTACTAAAAGACCATCCACTTGGTCTTTCATAAGAGAAATGAGAGGAGAAAACACGATAGTCAAGCCCGCCTTACAGAGCGCAGGAATCTGGAAACAGATAGACTTTCCAGCCCCTGTCGGCATGATTCCAATTACATCTTCGTTCCTCAACAAGGATGCAATAGGAGCCTCTTGAGCCGGTCTAAAGGAGGTATACCCAAAGTAGGTCTCCAACATACGCAACGCTTGTTGTTTCGTCACAACTTGATGCGGTTTAGGTACTTCATGCTTAGTGCCTACTTGTTGTTCCATAAGGTCCTCCTTTCACGTTCCAGAAATGTAAATATTAATCTCGATTACTACTGACCAATATTTCGTATACCCAATACGAAATATCGTTTTTCCATTCTTTTATTTTATCATATTTCGTTCGGTATGGGATTCATTAGTATATGATTTCATAAGTAACAATCTAATGCGTATCTCTAAAGTATATGGGCTAAATTGGTATAGGAATCTTGTTGATATCACCAAATTTTTACCCGCTAAAGTACTAATATGTGGTACAATAAAAATTATTTACTATACTATAGAATATAACTAAAACCTAAGGAGGTCTTATATAGGCATGACACAAGACAACTTAATGATTATTATCGCCTTTGCCTTATACCTAGGACTCATGATGTATATTGGGGTCTACTACTATCGCAAATCAAACAGCATTGGTGATTACATCCTCGGTGGCCGACAACTAGGACCATGGATCACAGCACTCAGTGCAGAAGCATCAGACATGAGTGGTTGGATGCTCATGGGTGTGCCTGGTCTAGCGTATACTACAGGGATTTCTGGTGTATGGATTGCCGTAGGCCTCACATTAGGTACATGGGCGAACTGGAAATTCGTTTCTAGACGCTTACGTAACCATACTGAGGTAGCCAGTGATAGCTTGACATTACCGGATTATTTGAAGAATCGTTTCCACGATCAATCGCATTCAGTAGCTGTCATTTCCGCCTTATTTATCTTAATTTTCTTCTTGATTTATACATCATCAGGATTCGTGGCAGGGGGCAAATTGTTCAATACCATCTTTGGTCTTGATTACACCGTATCCCTTTTTATCACCGCTGGCATCGTCGTATTTTATACCTTCCTTGGCGGATTCCTTGCCGTATCTTGGACAGACTGTATTCAAGGCGCATTAATGTTCTTTGCCATCTTGGCAGTACCAATTACAGCAGCCATGTACATGGGTGGCCCTATTGAAACATTCCAACTCATCCAACATGAGTTTCCACAAGGACTTAGCTTGTTTGGTAATCCATCTGATTGGTTTACTTGGGCTATCGGCCTAATTTCTTCTCTTGGTTGGGGTCTTGGCTACTTTGGTCAACCTCACATCCTAGTTAGATTCATGGCTATCTCTGATGCGAAAGAACTTAAGAAATCTACGAACATCGCCATGGTATGGGTTATCTTATCCCTTATGGCAGCTATTGCTGTAGGTCTCATCGGTCATGTTTACATGCTGCCAGATAAGTTAGTAGGCACTGATGCGGAAACAATATTCCTCATCATGACAGAACGCCTCTTTACTCCATTTGTAGCTGGGCTTATCTGGTCCGCCGTATTGGCAGCCATCATGAGTACCGCTTCAGCGCAGTTGTTAGTAACAGCTTCTGCTATTTCTAACGACTTTTATGCTAATATCATCCATCCAAAAGCAAGCGATAAAGAGCTTGTATTAGTAAGCCGTATCGTAGTACTTCTAGTGGCATTGATTGCCATCTATATGGCAATGGACCCAGACAGCTATATCTTGACGATGGTAGCCTATGCTTGGGCAGGCTTCGGCGCAGCCTTCGGTCCAGCAATCTTGTTCTCCTTGTTCTGGAAGCGTATGACTCGTCACGGATGTATCGCTGGTATTGTTGTAGGTGGTTTAACAGTACTCATTTGGAAACAATTTGGATTCTTTGGCCTATATGAAATTGTGCCAGGCTTCATCTTCTCTTCTATCGCAATCTATATTGTAAGCCTCATGGGTAAATTACCTCCACGTCCGGTTCTAAAAGACTATAGAGAAGCAGAAAAAATGCATATTCTATAAGAAAACATAAAAAAGCTAGTTGATTCACCGATCAACTAGCTTTTATTTATGAGTATTGGTGTAAACCTTCTTCAATTGCGGCTTTTACTTCTGTCACTAAAGAAGCTGGAGTAAGCACCTTTACACTTTGCATATATTGGAGCGCCCAATATTTAAAGGCGTCATGATTAACACGTACACGACATACAACATTATCAGCTGTTATATTTGTAAACTCTACATTGCCATCGAACCAATCTAAAATTTGATTTACGATGGAACGTCTAGCTTTAAACGTAACAGTAATAGATTCACCACCGAACATATAAATATGTTCCTTTACGTATTGTGACACATTAAAGGTGCGTTGTTGTTGATATCCCTTTATCTCCCGCAAAGGTTTTCTACGTTCATTTAGCACCGTAATATGTGCAATTCGATCAACGCGTAATGTAGACATGTCATCATAATTTTCGTGATTTCCCACCAAGTAATAATGTCCTCGATTCATTACTAGTTGGAATGGATTAAATACATACTTCCGTTCCTTATGATCTGGCCCAAGATTAATATGTAATCGCTTATCCACATCTGGTTGGCAATAGGCCAATGAAATTTTTCTACCCTTTTGTATTGCTTCTTCTATGAGATCAATATTAAGAAATAAATCTTGGCTTCTATGAAGGTACCCCGTATTACTTTCAATATCAATACCATGAGGCTTAAAATAGGAGCTACCCAATTTTGCAACACGCCCGATTAAATCTTTACGTTGAGATGCAGTAATATGGCGAGATGCCAATATACCATCAATCAATAATCGCAATTCAGAATCTTCAAAGGTATGAATCATATAGAAATCAGTACGTCGAATGGTGCCATCTGCTCCCACAGCAGACTCTTCACATTGAATACTAAAATCTCCAGATTCATATAAATCATTTAAATGACGGCCTAAGGTTTTCCGATCGACGGATACCTCGTACCGTTCGGCTAATATACTGCGAATCTCCTCTTGAGATAACGTATGATTAGCATCTGTTTCGTCTTTCAGGATTTCTAGTATATATACTAGAACTGCCTTCTTAGATGCCATAAAAGACTCCTTTTACAAATAATACAATTAATACAACTTTATCAACTAATACAATTTATAGAATCATCCACAACACATCGGATGATATTTACAAAATACCCATACACATTATACCATACTTTCATGAACGGTTCATTTTTTCCTCATTAAAATTATCGATTTACTATACTTTTTCAGCAATATAAAATAACTAAAAGTAATAAATATAAAATAAAAGTAAATTTAATTATATTAAATAAAACCCGTTAACACTTAATACATATAAATATTATAAGTGTAACGGGTTTTTATTTTAACTATGAAATCAAAATGAATATAATACAACTTCATAGCAATACAATCAAATAACGAGCTCTATCAATTAGAAAATACTACCTGTTTTCTTACTTCTAATAAAGCCCAATTTTTCCATACGCGTTGTTAATTCATTATAAAAAGCTTCAGCCATGGCATTTTGATGCTTTGTAGGTTGAGACTGATCTGCACTAAAGAGAGCATCTTTAATCTTTTTAATTATCGTGGATTTCGCTTTTGGTTTGTTCAATAACTCCATAAATAATAAATCCTCTTCAGAAATATCACCAATAGCATCATTGAACATATCTGCCCCATACATATATTCACTACCACCATTCACAATAGCTTTTACAAAGTTTGTAAAACGGGCAGGTATATAAGATAAGCCCTCCATATACTCTTCTGTTACAGGGAATGTTTTATAGAAGCGAATACCACCGCGTACCATATGTTCTACTACAGCTCGATATAAATTACATACAACAGGTTCTAATTCATCATCAGATGCATGAGCCGCCTCATGAGCCGCTTTCAAAATAGCGAGGGCCTCGATCATATTGAACGTACCACCATCTTTGATAAGCGCTTGGAACGTATCTCTTACGAGCTCATTTTCAAACATTTCCAGTGCTTCCTCATCAAAGAGAATTTGGAAAACAAAGCTATTTACAATAGTACGTACAGGAATTGTATTCACTTCAGCCGGATTCGCAATAGCATAGTTGATATCTTTTGCAGCGCTAGCTTTACAAATAATAGACTTGCGGAATGTTGTATCTAGTATAAAATCTAAATATTGTTCTTGATCCGCTTGGCTATTAGGAGCCAGTTGTTCAAGTTTAGCTGCTATACTTTCATCATAGGTACGAACCATAGATAGTGTAAGGTCTGCATCGCATACATAAGCAAGATTATGCGCTTTCAAATGATCATTAAATTGATAGAAATAGCACGGATCATTATGAGGTTCTAAATGGTCATGACCTACATAATAGTCCTCCTTTTGCATAACAGAGCGCAATGCACCAAGAAATTTACTATTTCGTTCTTTAAGGTTATCATAGTTAAGAATCTGAGCACCTACAAGACTGCCTACGGTCTTACCGCGCAACACCTTTTCCTTATGGGTCAACTTATCTTGGCCACGATTAGCAAACAGCATGAGCTGACGTACTTCTTCCATGGTATGCCAACCTGGATACGTATTGTAAGACACATAGGCAATA
The DNA here is from genome assembly GCF_040097785.1 of Veillonella parvula. GTDB lineage: Bacteria > Bacillota > Negativicutes > Veillonellales > Veillonellaceae > Veillonella > Veillonella parvula_D. Next base: position 24,318 of record NZ_JBBNNS010000002.1, read on the forward strand.
CCATTATCCGCCAAATGATTAGAAATAATATTGAGCAGCTTATCCTTCATTTCATCATTGATCCAAGAGTAGAATCCATGTGCAATAATATAATCGAAAGTCCCCATAGATTCGTCAAAATTCAAAATATCTCCTTGCACCAAGGATACATTCTCTAATTTTGCATCACTGATAATTTGATTGCCCTTCTCTACTTGGTCTTGTGAAAGTTCAATGCCTACAAAGGTCGCCTCTGGGTTAAATACAGCTTGAGAAATAATATTACCGCCATAAGTAGCGCCTAATTCAAGAACACGAGCTGTCTTCGCCGGTGGAGTATTTAGCCCTACAAGAGCGCCATACGCTTCTAAATAAGCAGGCGTTGTAAAAGGAAATGGATAGGATTTATAGCCTAACTCTTTATATATCGTTTGTTGCGTATCTTCTGTTGTCATTTGTGTATTATCCTTAGCCATATGTACCTCTATATTTAATATTAGAATTATCCCAAATATGTATTGCTAAAATTATGCATGGTTCCTTATCATTATACCAAATTCCTAGTATATTACCTATATTTTAAGCAGTTAATACGTAAATAATACAATAGCAACTAGCACTATAAACTGATTTATGGAAGATACTTAATATGATATTTAGAAAAACTAAATTTACATACAAAAGAGGCACCCTCGAAAGGGTGCCTCATATAGTTTTCAGTCGTTAAATAACGAATTATTTTACGTCTTCAAAACCTTTTTGTAAGCGAACATAGCTTAAGCGACGTTCTTTAGCGTCTTTTTCAGTTTTAGCGAATAATTCTTCTGCAACGTCTGGAGCTGCTTTAGCCAAGGAAGCGTAACGTACTTCACCTTTAAGGAAGTCTTGGAAGCTTTCAGTTGGTTCTTTGGAATCCAAGGAGAATGGATTTTTACCTTCTTCTTTAAGTTGAGGGTTGTATCTGTAAAGATCCCAGTAACCAGCTGCAACTGCTTTACGTTGTTCTTCTTGAGCTTTACCCATACCAGCTTTGATACCATGGTTGATACATGGGCTGTAAGCGATGATCAAGGATGGACCTGGATATGCTTCAGCTTCTGTAACAGCTTTCATCAATTGGTTTTTGTCTGCACCCATAGCTACTTGTGCTACGTATACATAACCATAAGACATAGCCATCATGCCAAGGTCTTTCTTCTTAGTACGTTTACCAGAAGCTGCGAATTGAGCAACTGCTGCTACGTTAGTGGATTTAGATGCTTGACCACCAGTGTTGGAGTATACTTCAGTATCGAATACGAAGATGTTTACGTCTTCGCCAGAAGCTAATACATGGTCAACACCGCCGAAGCCGATGTCGTATGCCCAGCCGTCACCACCGAAGATCCAGTGAGAACGTTTGATCAAGAATTGTTTTTTCTCAAGAATTTCTTTCAATTCAGGAGTTGTAGCGCCTTCAGCTTCGATAGCTGCTACTAAACGTTCGGAACGTTGACGAGTAGCTGCACCAAGGTTAGCAAATTCAATCCATTGTTCTAAAGCGTCTTTCAATTCGCCAGTAGCAGTTTCAACTGCTTTAACAGCCAATTCTACTAATTGTTGGCGGATTTTCTTAACACCGATGTACATACCATAACCATACTCAGCATTATCTTCGAACAAGGAGTTTGCCCAAGAAGGACCATGACCTTGTTGGTTAGTTGTGTATGGAGATGCAGGCATGGAAGCACCCCAGATGGAGGAACAACCAGTTGCATTGGCAATCATCATACGGTCACCGAACAATTGAGTTAACAATTTAGCATAAGGAGTTTCACCACAACCTGCGCAAGCACCGGAGAATTCGAACAATGGTTGTTCAAATTGGGAACCTTTAACAGTTTCCTTCTTCATAGGATTTTCTTTTACAGGAAGGTTAACACCATAGTTCCAAGCTTCAGCTTGTTCGATTTCAGTATCGATGGATGTCATCACGATAGCTTTGCCTTTAGGAGCTGGACAGATATCAACACAGTTACCGCAACCCAAGCAATCTAATGGGGATACAGCGATACGGAATTGAAGATCTTTAGCACCCAATGCAGGGATTGTATCGAAATGTTCTGGAGCTGCAGCCACTTCTGCTTCAGTTGCCAAAATTGGACGAATTGTAGCATGTGGACATACGAAGGAACATTGGTTACATTGAATACAGTTTTCAGGCAACCATTTTGGAACGAACAATGCAGGACCGCGTTTTTCGAATTTAGCAGTACCAGCAGGTAATGTACCATCTTCATAGCCAGAGAATTTGGATACAGGAAGATCATAACCAGCTTGTGCATTGATTGGTTGTGCAATATTTTGAACGAAGGATGGGCAAGATTCGCAACCAGGTTTAACTGCATGATTGCCATCATCTACTGCGTCTTTCCAGCTAGCAGGAACATCTACTTTTACCAAAGCGTTAACACCTTGATCGATAGCAGCATTGTTCATGTCAACGATATTTTGACCTTTTTTACCGTAAGAAGTTACTACGGATTCTTTAAGGTATTTAACAGCATCATCTACAGGGATGATTTCAGTCAATTTGAAGAATGCAGCTTGCGTTACCATGTTGATACGACCGCCCAAACCGATTTCGGAAGCGATTTTCGCAGCATTGATGATGTAGAAGTTCAATTCTTTTTCTGCGATTTGACGACGTAATTTAGCAGGTAAATGTTCATCCAATTCTTCAGGAGACCAAGTACAGTTCAATAAGAATGTACCGCCTTTTTTGATGCCGCGAATCAAGTCGTATTCATGTACATAAGATTGACGGTGACATGCTACGAATTGAGGTTCAGTAATCAAGTAAGGCAAGTTGATTGGATTTTTACCAAAACGAAGGTGAGACATTGTTACGCCACCAGATTTTTTGGAGTCGTAGTCAAAGTATGCTTGAGCATACATATCAGTGTGGTCACCGATGATTTTGATAGCGGATTTATTCGCACCTACAGTACCGTCAGAACCGAAGCCCCAGAATTTACATTCAGTCAAACCAGGAGTTTCAACTTCTACGCCTTCAGCACGATCTAAGGACAAGAATGTAACATCATCATTGATACCCAATGTGAAGAATTTCTTACCATTTTCAGCAGCTAAATTATCGAATACAGCAACGATGTCTGCAGGGATAACGTCTTTGGAGCTCAAACCATAACGACCAGCGATAACTTTTACATTACGGCCACCGTCAACTACAGCTGCTTGTACGTCTAAGAACAATGGTTCAGCCAAAGCACCTGGTTCTTTAGTACGGTCAAGAACTGCAATGCGTTCTACAGTTTTAGGAAGAGCTTTCAACAAACGATCTGTTGCGAATGGGCGGAACAAATGAACGTTGATAAAACCAACTTTGCGGCCCAATTTGTTGAGGTAATCCACGGTGGATTCTACAACTTGAGCGGAAGAACCCATAGTTACAACAACGTCAGTAGCATCAGGAGCACCATGATAGTTAAACAATTGGTAGTTAGTACCTGCCAATTTGTTAACTTCGTTCATGTAGTGTTCTACAACGTCAGGAACGTTCAAGTAGAATTTGTTGGATGCTTCACGATGTTGGAAGTAAACGTCAGGGTTTTCTGCAGTACCACGAGTTACAGGAGCATCTGGATTTAAAGCATTTTTACGGAACGCTTTAACAGCATCCATGTCAACCAATGGTTTTAAATCTTCATAGTCCCAGATTTGAATTTTTTGAATTTCGTGGGATGTACGGAAACCGTCAAAGAAGTTGATGAAAGGTACGCGAGTTTTAATAGCTGTCAAGTGAGCTACAGCGGACAAGTCCATTACTTCTTGTACAGAGGATTCAGCTAACATAGCACAGCCAGCTGCACGAGCAGCCATTACGTCTTGGTGGTCACCAAAGATAGCCAAAGCATGTGCAGCCAATGCACGAGCAGCTACTTGGAATACACCTGGAAGTAATTCACCTGCTACTTTATATAAGTTAGGAAGCATCAATAACAAACCTTGGGAAGATGTGAAAGTTGTTGTTAATGCACCAGCTTGTAAAGAACCGTGGGTTGCAGCAGCAGCACCTGCTTCAGATTGCATTTCTACAACTTGAACAGTGTTGCCGAAGATGTTTTTTCGACCAGATGCAGCCCATTCATCAATGTGTTCTGGCATTGGAGAAGATGGAGTGATTGGATAAATCGCAGCAACTTCTGTAAAACCATAAGAAACGTGAGCAGCCGCTTGGTTGCCGTCCATAGTTTTAAATTTACGACTCATGTGATTATTGCCTCCTTAAGCATTTAGCAAAAATAGAACACTTGCTTAATCTATCATTATGTTTAGGAATAACAACCATTACAAACTTGCGCACATGAAAAAATAATGCAATAATATATATGTTATATATAATATGGCATTATGTGTGAGCATACTTTTTTGTGATGGGCACAACCATAATTCCTAATATCATAACTTGATATAGCCCTATATGCTAATTATAACGTGCTGGGCCCTATCAACGCAACACATACAGTGACTGTCGCTTTGCCAATATTGCTATCCATGCTTTACATAAAGTAATAGCTAATTGCATTACAGTAATAACTATTCTCATTTAGTTAGGTCACGTCCTATAACCAAGTTTTATTTTTAGGGGGTTAATTATGGATTTTCATCATTTGAAATACTTCGTTGAAGTAGCTGATCAAAAAAGCTTTAGTAAGGCTGCAAGGAATTTACACATCTCCCAATCTGCAATCAGCCGTACAATTAAAGCTTTAGAAGACGAACTTGGTGTTGTTCTCTTCATGCGTAATGCTAAATCTGTAGAACTTACTGATGGGGGTACCATCTTCTTAACCCACGCTAAACGCGTTGTGTTTATGTTTGAACATCTAAAAACTGATTTTGAAAACGAGTTTCGTTTGGAGCAAGGTTCCATCAGAATTGGTATTCCACCAATTACTGATGCTCCCATTTTTGCCCAGTTATTAGGTGAATTTAAAAAAGTATATCCACAAATCGAATTGGAACTCTACGAACAAGGTTCTAAAAAGGTTGAGATCAGCGTTCAGGAAGGTTTAATTGATATTGGCATCATCTGTACTAAACCAAACCCTAAAGAATTTGAATCTTTCTACCTTACGAGTGACCCACTGTCCGTTATCATTCCAAAATCTAGCCCTTTAGCAAAAGAAAAAGAAATTCGCCTAGAAATGCTAGCTGATGAATCCTTTGTATTGCATAAAGACGATTTCAACTTACATGATGAAATCATCAAAGCTTGTAAACACACCGGCTTCCAACCGCATATCGTGTTTGAAACGAGCCAACGTGATCTCATGTTACAAACGGTTAGTGCAAACCTTGCTATCGCATTATTACCATCTCGCCTCTGCCCTGAGGTAGGTGAAAATACAGAGGTTGGTTCTAAGGTTGTCGTAAGACCTCTCGTACCTGAAATTATTCATACCCTTTATGTAATTTGGAAAAAGGGTCATTACCTCTCCCACGCTTCTCGCTTGTGGTTAGACTTCGTAAACTCCAAATTACCATTACCTGGATTACAACTCGAGGATCGTCAATAATGAACAAACCATCTGGGCTCGCATCTAAATTGCGAGCCCTTTTGAAAGCTAAAGAAGCTCCCATGTGGGGCGTTATCATTGTGCTGGTTATCGTTATCATATTCCAGCAAATACAAATCTCTGAATTACAATGGCGTGTCGATGAAGACCACGATGGCTCTACCATCGACAGTGTAGCAGGTCGTCTTTACATTCTTGAAGGGATGGCTAATAAGCATAGTGATCAACTAAACGAAATCCTAAAAGATATTCGTCAACTACAAAATGACGGTGCCAAGTACGACTGGGAACTAAAGCAACTGCAATGGTTGCATCCAGAGCTCAAAGTACAACCACCAGAGGCAAACCCACACCCATTCAAATCCACAGATCTAAACCTGGATATGAATCCTGGGAAAGTGCCTGATGTAACAAAACAAAATCAATAAAGAAATCAGAAATAAATAAAAGCACCTTACATACCTACAAAAGTCATCACAAATGACTCTTCTCATAGGATATAAGGTGCTTTTATCGTTATTCTATTATAGATTTAATTGCTAGTTTTCCCATACATCTCTGCAACGACAAGTTGCTTCTACTTGCGATACGCTTCTAATTTATATGCATATTCACTTAAAAGCTCCTTTGAATAAATTTTTTCATTTTTTGAATCTCTAACTTCTTTCCAAATAATAGATGCTACTTTTAATTTATTCGAATAATTGCCACTAGATTCGTCTGCACAAAAATCCTTAAAAAATTGATTCCATTGACAAACCGAATTGTCATACTTTGCATAATCTGATTCACCATAATATACTTTCAGCAAATCTCCAATTGTAAAGCTTGTATTTTTTTCACTTTTTACTTTTCTCCAGGCAGTAGCCATATCAGCATTAAATTTAAATCGTGAAACACCTATTAAAGCAGAGAAATATTCTCTAAACTTCGTATTAAAGGAAAAATTACATTCAAGTAATGGTGTATCTAAAGTAATACTTTCCACTTGCCTTCTTCTATTTTTTATTGATGATTTTTTAATTAAATCGCCTTTAAAGTACTGCTCAATAATATGATTAAGTTCTTGTTTTGTTCCCCTATATTCTAATCCTAATGATTTACATATTTGTGAAAGTTCATCACGATACCAATAATATTTATTAAATTCATCAAATGATGTAATTTCATCAAACTTAGGTCTACACTCTTTCAATATTTGTCTCCTCAAGTTTAAATAATACTATTTTGTAAATTGTAACATAAAATTGAATAGTATCCAAAATCACACCATTGAAGCATTCGTTAAATATTTTCCTATTAAGTTGTCTATAATCTAGTTATCTATAATATAGCTCTACTTAATCCTCTTTATGTTCCATAGATTTTGGAAGTGTCAAAATTAATAGACCAGCAAGGAACATACAAGCCCCCATTACATAGTAACCATAAGCAAAGCTACCAGTGTGACCATTGATGAATCCAAGCATATAAGGACCTACCCAGCCCCCCATATTACCTGAAGAGTTAATGAGTCCCATCGCCCCCGCTGCAGCAGCGCCAGATAAGAAGGTTGTTGGCATGGTCCACCATACACCCATACCACCGTAAACACCTACTGCAGTTAAGCATATAAAGAATAAGCTAACTTCTGGAGATGGACTGTGTGGTGTTGCTAAGAAACCAATAGTACCAATGAACAATGTAGTAGCAACGTGCCAACGTTTTTCATTGCGCTTTTCAGAAGAGTAACCACAGTATATTTGTACAAGTAAGGCTGCTGTCATTGGAATAGCAATAGACCACGCTACCACGCTTGGTGGCCATCCAGATAAGCTTTTAAGAACTTGAGGCATCCAAAAACTAAAGCCCCAGAAACCAATAACCCACAAGAAATAGATTAACGCTAAACGCAATACTTTTGGGTCTTTTAACGCTTGCCAAATAGTATATTTCTTTGCGGCTTGCTTTTGTTGCTCTTCTTTTTCAAGCTCGGCTTTAATATATACCTTTTCTACATCAGTTACCCAAGATGCATGTTCAGGACGCTCTTTCATCCAGAATGCGAAAATGAACGCAAAGATCACAGCAGGAATAGCTTCAACGATAAAGAGTGTACGCCAACCATGTAGACCAAAGAACGTTGTATCCAATAAAATACCTGCCAATGGCCCACCAATGATGTTAGAGAACAATAAAGATGTCAACATCAAGGAGATTGCCTTCGCTCGCTCCTTTGGCAAGAACCAATTTGGAATGAGTAATGAATAAATTACAGGATATAAAGAAGCCTCACATAGACCAAGTAAAAATCGATAAACATAAAATTCCAACTCAGTGGTCATCGTCGTCATAAGAATACATACGAGCCCCCAACTAAACATGATACGCGCCACCCAATGCATAGCATTACAACGAGCTGCAATTAAAGATGCAGGCACTTCAAACAAAACATAACCAATAAAGAAAATGCCTGCCCCCATACCAAATACTTCTGGCGTCAACCATGGTAAATTCTCCTTCATAGTCAAGCCTGCATAAGCAATGTTAACGCGATCCAGGAAGGCAATAATAGAAACAATAAACAATGGTAAGACTACGTGAAGCATACGACGTTTCGTAAAATCTCTGAAATTGATATCCCCACTTTGAGGCTCTAGTGTAGATGAGTTCATATAATTCCTTTCTACTTATTAAAATATTACATACTTTACCATCTTAAAAGAACAAACGTCCTCTGTCAATGGAATTTTATAGAGTATAGAAATAACAAATAGGAATAGTAAAACCAAAATAATGACATATAAAATAGAAAAGGTATATTCGCTAGAAATGACTGTATAAAATAAAAAAGCACTTTATAGTATGAATATATCTCTATCACAAGAGAAGAAAATACTATAAAGTGCTTTCATATTAATTAGTCTTAACAGGATCATAATCAGCAGGCACTGGAGCAACGATACTCACAAAGACAATATCTTCCGTTCCAGTATTTTTTGCACCATGACATTCACCCTTTTTAGATACTATAACTTGCCCCTTTGTAAAAGGCACCTCTGTATTAGGCGTTGGATAAAATACACCCTTGCCTTGCAATATAACCCATATATCATCAGAGTGATGATGATAATGTTTTGGTAAGATTTGACCAGGTTTAATAACCCATACTGAACCACCTGTGGAATCAGTTTGATAAAATGGCGTCCTAACAGCGTTCTCCAAACTTTCAACTTTCACAAGTTCCATATCAAAAACACGTTGATCACTCATAATGCTCACACCTTTCATTGATTAACAACTACCGAGTTGCAGATGCGTATTCACCCATATTAATATCTAGAACCTCTCGAACGGGCTGGATTAAAGAATCCTCGTATTGAACCTTCCACTGAATATCCTGATTCATCTCGCCATTTTGTAACCCCGCAATGGTTTCCCCATCACCTATTATATTACCATGTTCGAAAATATAATTCAACACATTATAAGCATGAAATACTACATGATTAGGATCTACACCGTGAAAGTGATACTGTAAATCAGGTAAAAATAATGTACTCATACCCACAGAATCTACCATCATATCATTGGTACCTTGAATACTAAAATAACGCACATTTACAGCATAATACATGAAACGAGTCACCTCTTTATCAGGATGATTTTCAATCGATTCTCGACTTAAGAACTTACGAGATGGTCCAAATACAACGGCTTTACAAGAGGGATATAATTCTAGTAATGCATCTACATACTTTACAAGCATATCTGCACGTTCTTTGGCCGCTAAACCAGAGGCTAACATATCCGTAGCAAACACCCTGTATTGGCACTCTGCTAATAACTCATCCACATTTGGACAATCCCATACCTGACTACGATCAAAATCATCTAATACAGGCTTATCGATTTTCTCACAATTCGTCACCATCAAGGTCGGTGGAATATCTGCATCAGTATCCTCGTAATGCACCTTATAATTCTGAGGTGCAAAACCTGCGGAATCACGACGATGATCAAAACAATCCACAGGTCCTAAATACTTTGTGAGTACCTCTACCATTGTATCGCGGCCAGGCATATCACACTGCTCTGGCATCAATAACTCAACGAAAAAAATACCACCTGGTCGGACTGAAGTATCTGTTAAATCTTGTTTAAAAACTTGGCTCATATGCTCTCTCCTATAGTTAAAGCGTAATATAAAATGCATCCTTTATCCTATAGTATATCGGATGTTTATAAGTACTACAATTACGTAACCAATGTTTTATAAATAATATAAAGTCTATATTTTGACTACAGGTTAGAGTAATTTCTATATACTGTGACATCACGTTTATATGATTTAAACATAGGGATTCATATTCAGGTTCAAGCTGTTTACTATTCTCTAATGTTTGTAGAAATTTTGCATATAAATAATCAATACTTTCATAACGATTACCAACCTTACAACTCCCCATATCAAATAGGTTACGATAAGAAATATCTCCAGGCAATACAGACATCCAGTTTAAGGCATACTCTGATACACCGAATACTGTATTTTCTGGATTAGGCCCATCTAAATCATCCTGTAACCACGCTGATATTATTTGGTACATATTTAGTATTTCATATTCGCCTATTTCACCATAAAACTCACCTAACCCATCTAGATCAATCTCTAAATTGGCAATACAACGATACATAAAAACTACCTCCTAAAAGTCTCCAATCTTCTTATAGTAAAAGTATAACTATAATCATGTACCATATTTGCCACATTAGACTTTATTTCTATCTTTGAAGTTAATAATAAAACAACGCATAAATTCAAAAAGACCCGCTTCATGGTCCTCGAACTCATGGAGCGGGTCTTTGTATTAACTTACTAGCATGGGATGGTGAGTTGACAGCGAAACCCAAACGGACTCTACCGGACTCCAACCCCTACTCAATTATAGAGGTTTACGAACCACGTCAAGGATAGAACCATCGCGGTATTCTACGATTGCCACGATGTCTTCGTCTTTGTCGGATACAGGGATATCTTGTGGTTTACCTACCAAGTCGAATGCTAATTGTTGTAATTCTTCAATTGTGTAGATAGGCAAGTTGCTATCTTTGAAGCGTTCAATCAAATCAGTACGAGCTGGGTTGATTGCAATACCGTATTCAGTAACAAGTACATCAACGGAGGAGCCTGGTGTAATTACAGTTGCAACTTTGTCACGGATCATTGGCAAACGACCACGGATCAATGGACAAGTAATAACTGTACATTTAGCACCTGCTGCTGTATCGGAGTGACCGCCAGAAGCGCCCATCAATACACCGTTAGAGTCAGTCATTACGTTTACGTTGAAATCAAGGTCGATTTCAGTAGCACCAAGGAATACTACGTCTAGGTAGTTTGTAGTGCAGTCAGTCCATGGGTTAGCATACATGGAAGCGGACATTTCGATGTGTGCAGGGTTTTTATCTAAAGAAGCTGCTGCAGTTGTATCGAATGTTTGAGTATCGTAAATTGCACGAATCAAGCCTTCTTCAAGCATACCAGTCAAGATACCAGTAGCACCACCGATAGCGAAGCCACCTACTTCACCACGTTTGCGAAGTTTTTCAGCGATGAATTTTGCAACTGTCAATGGAGCACCGCCAGCGCCCAATTGAAATACGAAACTATCTTTAATGATGCCTGCTTGGTCAAGGAATTCACCAGCTAGTTCAGCAATTTTAATTTGGATAGGGTTTTTAGTGAAACCTACCGCACCAGAAGCGATACCTTCTGGATCACCAATGCTTTCAACCTCAACAACATAATCTACATCAGTTTGAGGAATTGCATAGTTGTGTACATAATCAACCAAATTATCAGTGATGATAACAGTTTTGTCTGCATAGTGAGAGTCAACTTTAGCATAGCCAAGTGCACCACATGCGGATTTACCCATACGACCAGTAGCATTACCACGTGGATCAGCTGTAGGAGCACCCATAAAAGCTACGTCGATATGAACTTCGCCAGATTCGATAGCACGAGCACGACCACCATGAGAACGAATCACTACAGGGCGTTTCAATACGCCTGGGTTTTGAGTTAAGAATTTACCAAGACGATCGCGCAAGCCAGATGTTTCGATAGCTGTTACAGTACCATCTTGAATCATTTCTACCAAGAATTCATGGCATGGGGACAAGGAAGAAGATGCGATAGTAATATCTTTGATACCTTTTGCTTGTACGCGTTCCATAACCATTTTCATTACATAGTCACCGTTACGCAAATGATGATGGAAGGACAATGTCATGCCATCTTTTACGCCAACCTTTTCGATTGCTTCATCGATAGAAGCAAGTACTTTATTTGTACCAACACGGCTCATGTGTACAGGTTTACCTGCGCGATGAGCTTTAGGTTCGATTGCGAATTCACCTTGATATACTTCGCGACCTTCTAGTGCTGGGATATTTGTTGGGATATCGCGACCTACTTTATTTAACATCGTATTCTGCTCCTTCCTCTAATTCAACTTTAATGCCTGCTGCACGTGCTTTATCAACTACGCGTTGTGCACGAACTACGATAGGACCATCGATCATTTTACCATCTACGGAGATTACGCCTTTATTGTTGCGCAATGCATCTGCATAGCTGTTCAATACCTTAACGGAATGAGCGATTTCTTTTTCGTCAGGAGTGAATACTTCGTGGATAATTTTGATTTGGCTTGGGTGGATACAAGATTTGCCATCATAGCCCAAAGCTTTAATGAATTCAACTTCTTCGCGGAAGCCTTGTGGGTCTTTCACGTCGGAGAATACAGTATCGATTACGCGGATACCTGCTTCACGCGCCGCATGAAGGATTGTTTGACGAGCGAACAACAATTCAACAGCTGGTTTATGTTTACCTGTGCGAAGGTCTGCACGATAGTCTTCAGCGCCAAGAGCGATAGCAACTACGCGAGGACCATGGCAGATTTCACGAACATTATATAAGCCGCGGACGGATTCAATAGCCACGATAATGTTGATTGTACCTTCCGGCCAACCGTTAGCTTTTTCCACTTCTTCAATCTTCTTCGCTACGATTTCAACTTCAGAAACATCTTCAGTTTTAGGTAAACGAATCATATCAGGTTTAGCTGGAACGATAACATCAAGATCGTCATAGCCATAAGGAGTTTGTGTAGGATGGTTGATACGAACAACTGTTTCTGCACGGAATTTACGGGATTTCAATGCTTCTGCAGTTAAAAGACGAGCTGTGTCTTTTTCTGTAATTGGCACGGAATCTTCGATATCGATCATGATGGAGTCAGCACCGTGAATATCTGCACTGTTAATCATTTTAGGTGTATTACCCGGTACGAACATCATGGAACGAGACAAGCGTTTTTTAGCAGCCTCTGTTAATGGGTTAGTTTTAACTTCTGGGAATGTTTTATCGTTAGCCATTATGCTTTGCTCCCCCTTTCCAATGCACCTAATACGCGAGCTTTAATTGTGTAATCCCAAGCATTTTTATCTTGTACGATTACTTTTACGCCATCATAACCAGCTTCTTTCACTGTGTTCAAGATAACGGATTTAATTTGGTCGCCGTATTGGCGGATAACTTTGGATGTTAATTCAATTTCGATACCGCTAGCAATCGGTTCAACCGTTACTAATGCATCATTTTTTTCGTCGAAGCCAGCTTGCGCAGCTTTTACTAATTGTGCCATGTTGCATCCTTTCGTTGTGAAACATATATAAAGTTCAAGTCTGTACAGGCTCGTCGCGAGAGCCCAGTACAGACATTGAATACTAACAATTAAATTCTAACACTCCATAGTGAAAGCTTCATATTACATGAAACCAGTGATTTTCCACCAAGGGATACCGATTACGTAGTTCAATACTAAACATACTAAAGCGGAAATCAAACCAACTGTCCACCAATCTTTTACGTTGTTGTAACCAGCAGAGAAGATGATTGGACCAGGAGCAGCACCGTAGTGAGTTACGGAACCACCATAGGAGTTTGTGCCGATCAAGATGAAAGCAAGTAATGTAGGATCCACGCCTGCGTTAACACCTAAAATCAAGAATACTGGAAGCATCGCGGAGATGTATGCAGTACCAGATGCGAAGAAGTAACGAACCGCAACGGAAACAATGGAGATAAGGATAAGCATCATGAATGGATCTAAACCGAAGTTCATGTGAGTTTCTAAGTATTTAGCCAACCATTCGAAGAATTTACCTTTAGTCAATGCAGAGGATAAGCCCAAGATACCACCAAACCAAATCAATGTGTTCCAAGCAGCTTTAGTTTTGAGCAAATCATCCCAAGTAATAATACCAAATACGAATGTAGCAAGCATCGCTACGATAGCAACTGCTGTTGCATTAAGAGTAACATCAAAAGTAGGAAGAATCCAGCCTACGATTGCAAGAAGTGCGATAGCGATAAGACCTTTTTCGGACGCTTTCATAGGTCCTAATTCCGCCAAACCGTCAGCAGCAATTTTCTTGTTGTCGATGTCTTTTACACTTGGACGTTCATACATGTAGCCAATAAGTGGGATAAGCATTAACATGATGAAACCAGGTACGAACATAGCTAATGCCCATTGAGCCCAGTTTAAAGTTACACCAGTCAATTTAGTAATGAAGTCTAAAGCCAATAAGTTGGGCGCCATTGCTGTCGCAAAGAAGAAGGATGTTACTTTAGTTGCAAAGTAACCATTCTGCAAGAGGTAAGCACCTGCTTTTTTAGCAGTCTCACCAGGGTAAGAACCAACTGCTTCAGCGATGGACAAGTTGATTGGATATACGATACCTGCCGCACGAGCTGTGTTGGATGGTGTTGCAGGAGATAAGATCATATCAAGGAATGCAGTTACATAACCAAGACGAAGTGTTGTACTACCAAAAGCGCGAACCAAGTAGTACGCAATGCGGTGACCAAGGCCAGTTTTACCGAATGCAACGGATAAAGCGAAGGCTGCGAAGATCAACCACAATGCTGTATTACTGTAACCAACCAATACGTCTTTTGTATTGTTCAATAAAACAGAAGATGTAGCAACACCTAATAATACTGTAATAGGAACTGGGAATGGTTTTAATACCAAGCCCACGATAGTAGCTAAATAAATACCAAATAATTTCCATACTTCTGGTTTGAGGCCTTCAGGTGTGCCACCGAACCACATAAATGCGACGATGGCAACCATAAGGCCAATGCGCCATAATTTGTCTTTCATGTGTGTCTTTCCCTTTCTTAACTAACTTAGGCATACATAAAATCATCTAGTCTTTAACAACATAACCGCTCGCGACGTCGATTACATTGATTAAGTCTACCCTCATTATAAATGTTTAAAAGTAATATGAAAAATAGATTACCTTTATAGGGGTTATAAAAACTTTTATATCTACTAATCATACTTTTTATGCATTTTAAGCATAGAATTATAGTCCCAAATGAAAAAAATGCATGTATACCTCCCCAAAGGGGATATACATGCACTTACATGGTACTATATTGCTCTTAATCTATATTATGAGTTATTATATCGAAAAAGTCCAATACTGAAACAGCATGGATAAACAGTTAGAAAATCTCATAGATATACTCTATTATAATGCATCCTATGCTTTATATTCCCTAAAAATACTGTCATCCACTACGGTATGTTCTTTATAGTAATTACGGACATATTCAATAAAGGTTTTAACAACGATTAAATTTTCCGAATCTTTTGTGTACACCATATTAGTATCACGAGTGATATATTCACCATTTTTGCTACGCAATGGACTCACATAGATATCTTTATCCTTACAGGATCCAAGTCCCATATAGGTCAAGATAGACCAACCAAGGCCAGCACGAACAAAATGGCGACAAGTACTCATAGAGTTTACATCCATCGCCACACTTGGAGGCTCATCAAAATGTTCTGCACACCAAGTTTCGATAATATTTGCCACCGATGCATCTGTTTGATATTTAATGAATGGTACTTTTACCAAGGATTCAGGTGGCACTAATTCTTTATATACTAAACAATATGGTTCTGCTAGTAACAATTCAGACTTGCCAGACACATCATAACCACCACGAGCAAAGGCGACCATACAGTCACCGGTATTAAATATCTTTACCACTTGATGGCTGAAAGCAGTCTTCACTTGAATGTGAACATCTGGATATTGTTCTCGGAAAGATCTCAATAAGGCTGGTAATTCATAGTCTGCAAAGTTAATAGATGACGCGATTTTCAATGTCCCTTGAATCTTGCCAGAAGCGGAATTCATAGCATTCTCCAAGGCCTCTTGTTCTTGCATCATTCGCTTGCAGTAATCATAGAAAATTTCGCCTTGTGCCGTGAGGGCAATCCCTTCAGCAGTCCGCAACAACAGAGAATGGCTCAAGGCTTTTTCCATATGGCGCAACCGATAGCTCAACGCTGGTTGCGATAAAAATAATTTTTCAGCAGCCCTTGTAATATTGCCTTCATCCACAACAGTAACAAAGGTTTGCCATTCTCTATCGTCCATATAAACTCCTTTGTTATCGCTTATTACCAAAGATGCGTAATAAGGATAAGAATAAGTTAATGAAATCTAAATAAAGGCTCAAAGCACCAGTGATTTCAATGCGGTCTAAAATTGTTTCATCCTCCATGAGCGCCACTTGTGTCACATTATTTTTAATGCGGTTCACATCGATAGCTGTAAAGATAGAGAATACTACAACACCTACATAACCTAGAACTAAACTAACAGTATCACTAAAGCCACTGAGTACAGTCCAGTTAAAGAAGCGGGCCCCCATCATCACCAAGGATACGATGATCATGCCGAACAATGCCGCCATCACATATGGTGTAAGGGATGATAAATTACGTTTAGTTATAGCCCCTACCACGGCAAAGCCAACGAAGAAAGCAAGCGTACCTATTAACGCCGGAATAACAACATCAAACACATTGTATCGCAACGATACCAAAGTCAATGTGAGACCATTCAAAGCACTATAGAGGAAGAACATACCTCGTAACGTCATTACATTAGCAGAATATGCACGAGCACTAAAAAGGAATACCACACCTAGCTCTACTAATAAGATAATATTAAAATTTTGGTACGCAAAGCGTAACCAATTTGGATTCACTAATGCAGCAAAGCCAACACCGATAGTTGTAAGTAAACCTACAACCATCCATAAAAAAGAGCCTTTTAATCGTTGGGATACGATACTTTCAACCTGTGCAACCTCAGCTGCAGTAGGTCCTGTTACATTATATGGATTCATACTATCCCTCCTTATTTAATTATCACTCATAGAGATTATCGAGCATTGGCAATGCCCGCAAACACCTTACCACGTTCGCCATCGATAGTCACTTCTTGACCTTCAAGAAGCACTTCATGAGCATTTTTAGCGCCTAAGATAACAGGAATACCATAGGTAATGCCCACAATAGCGCTGTCCGATGTATAACCATCTTCTACGGCAATAATGCCACCTGCTCGTTTTGCAATAGCCATCAATTCAGGCTCAATTGTGCCTACCACAAGGATATCACCATCTTTGAAACTTTCATAATTACCCTTATGATTAGCCGCAATGTATACATTACCTGTAACGGATTTACGTAAAATACCATTGCCAGACAAGAGTACTCGACCTGCAATGTGAACGCGAATCATGTTTGTAGTACCGGTTGCACCGGATGGCACACCAGCGGTAACAACTACAAGGTCACCAGACTCGATAGCCCCAGTACCAAGCGCACCAGTAATGGCTTGTTTTACCATTTCATCGGAGTTGATAATTTCATGTCCCTTAATAGCCTCTACGCCCCAGCATAATTGCATGCGACGAATAGTTTCCTCATGAGGTGTGACAGCGATGATTTTACAATCTGGACGATGACGCGCCACGCTAAGTGCGGTGTGGCCAGATTCAGTACATGTCAAAATAGCAGCGGCCCCGAGATTTTGAGCTACGCGCACACTAGCCAAGCATACGGCGCTTGTAGTAGTCATTTCTTCATCCTCACGAGCGCGGCTATAGCTATCGTAAATAGCAGCCTTTTCCGTTACCTCTGCAATGCGAGTCATGGTCGCAACAGCTTCTATAGGATAGGAACCATTGGCTGTTTCACCAGATAACATAATCGCATCGGTACCATCCAAAATGGCGTTAGCTACGTCACTTGCTTCCGCACGTGTTGGACGTGGATTTTGAATCATAGACTCAAGCATTTGTGTCGCCGTAATAACGGGTTTACCCAAGTTATTGCATTTTTCAATCATCATCTTTTGAAGTACTGGCACTTCTTCTGCAGGGATTTCTACACCGAGATCGCCACGCGCAACCATGAGGCCATCAGCTACTTCCAAGATTTCATCGATATTTTTAACGCCTTCTGCATTTTCGATTTTCGCGATAATCTTGATATCTTTTTTCTCAGACTCAAGAATGCGGCGAATAGCCACAATGTCTTTACCGCGTTGCATGAAGGATGCGGCCACAAAGTCTACCCCTTGTTGACAGCCAAAGCGCAAGTCCGCTTCATCCTGTTCAGATACAGGTGGCAAGCTTAGTGCTACACCTGGTACGGCTACACGCTTGCGGTTGCCGATTTCCCCGCTATTTTGAACAGTTGTAATGATATTATTGCCTTCGATAGCATCGATGGTAAGTGTTACAAGCCCATCAGCCAATAGAATTTTATCCCCTACGGACACATCACCTGTAAGACCTTTGTGGTTCACGGAGCTAAGCTCTTTTGTGCCTTCCACATCATCTGTAGTCAACGTAAATGGTTGACCAGCTTCGAGGAATACCTTGCCTTCTTTAAATAGACCGAGACGAACCTCAGGGCCTTTTGTGTCGAGCAATAATGCGATCGGTTTATTCACAATCATCGCTGCATCGCGCACCATTTGCATGCGTTCTGCTTGCTCTTCATGGGATCCGTGAGAGAAGTTAAAACGAGCTACGTTCATGCCCGCCCGCATCATATCTTCTAAGATACCAAATTTATCCGTTCCCGGACCTACAGTACATACTATCTTTGTACGTTTCATCTTTCCTCCTATGAAAGCACATCCAAGATTGGATCTTTCATTTCTTATTATATCAATGTTGGTGAAAGCTATCTGTGCCTCACACAACATATGTTATTGCACCTCTACGGAGCCTTCACCTAAAATAGATTCAATAGCCCTGATGGATTCATCACTAGGGTCAAAGCACATATTTGGTGGCAGATTAATCCGTTTTCGTTGACGGTGTAAATATAATGACGTTGGCACAGAGCCAGCAGTGCTAGTCAACACGCGTTTTAAGGCTTCGCTATTTTCTGGTGTATCATATTGGCTATAAATGTGGATTGCCACCTGTTTTGCCTGCCCATAGTTTACCTTTAATGGCGTAATACGGTCTGCAATGATTTGCACACCTTTTTCATCCGCATCAACCCGGCCTTTTACCTTAACAATCATATCGACTGCAATGAATTGCTGGCTTTGACTAAAGACCTTAGGGAATGCCACTACATTAGCCGCACCAGAATAATCTTCAATGCGAAGAATGGACATAACCTCATTGCGCTTCGTCATGCGGTCTGATTTATTTTCGATGAGACCGCCAAAGGTAATGGTTTGACCATCGTATTGCTCTGGATTTTCTACGAGAGCGCCCAGTTCAAAGAGGCCCTCCAACTCCTTCGCATATCCTTGCAATGGATGCCCCGTAATGTAAAAGCCGGTATATTCCTTTTCATCCTTTAACTTATCGTCTTCCGATAAATCCTCCACATTGGGAACAGGGATAAAATCGACAGATTCTTCCATATCGCCAAAGAGGTTCATAGTGCCCATAGCGGCATCCTTTTGCTCTTTAGCACCAACGGCTTGTGCGCTTTCATACATGTGCAACAATTGGTTACGATTTTCCTTGAAACCATCCATGGCACCACAACGAATGAGACTTTCAAGCAATCGTTTATTAACGACCTTATTATCCACCCGTTTGCAGAAGTCCACGATATCCGTATATAGACCATGCTCATTGCGCTCAGTAATCAAGCGATCGATGGCATTGTCCCCTACGTTCTTGATACCGCCAAGCCCGAAACGAATAGCATCGTCTTGTACGGCAAAGCTGCGCTCAGAATAGTTAATATCTGGACCTAAAACCTTAACATTGTGCTTCTTGCAGGAGTTGATGTAATACGTCAACTTTTGCATGTTCTGCATGAAGCTCGTCATGGTAGCCGCCATGAATTCAGGGAAATAATGGGCTTTCAAGTACGCCGTTTGGTACGCGATATACGCATAAGCCGCACTATGTGATTTATTAAAGCCGTAACCAGCGAAGTATACGAGCAAATCGAATACTTCATTCGCAACGGACTCGGTAATACCGTTCGCTACAGAGCCTTGAATAAAGGACTCCCGTTGTGCCTTTAGAACAGATTCCTTTTTCTTGCCCATAGCACGGCGCATCAAGTCCGCTTGACCAAGGGAGAAACCACCCATGGCGGACGCAATCTGCATAACCTGTTCTTGGTATAAGATTACACCAAAGGTATCTTTTAAAATCGGTTCTAAAATTGGATGTAAATAGGTAACCTCTTTTTTACCGTGACGGCGGTCGATAAAGTCCGCCACCATCCCAGAGCCTAGTGGGCCTGGACGATACAAGGCTACCAATGGAATTAAATCTTCAAAATGCTCAGGCTTAAGGTCCATTACAAGCTTTGTAATACCTTCCGACTCAAGCTGGAATACACCAGAGGTGTCGCCTTTTGTGAGAATGTCACACGCCGCCTTATCATCAAGCGGAATGGCATCTAAGTCTAGGTCAATACCACGGTTCGCCTTGATGAGCTTTAAGGCATCCCCCATAACCGTCAAGGTACGGAGGCCCAAGAAGTCCATTTTTAAAAGCCCTAATTCCTCGATGTTATCCTTATCGTACTGCGTTACAAAGCCTTCATCGTTGGCATTTTGTACTGGTACGTGGTCATCTAGAGGGTCCGCAGAAATTACGACGCCCGCCGCATGCGTGGACGAATTTCGCGCTATGCCTTCTAGCTTTTTACCAAAATCAAATAATTCTTTAACGTTTGGATCAGCTTCGTATAAAGCCTTTAACTCTTTACCTTGTAAAGCCTTATCCAAGGTAATCCCTAGTTCGTTGGGAATCATCTTAGCGATGCGGTTCACTTCAGCCAGTGGTAAGTCCAGCACGCGACCTACGTCACGAATTACGGCACGCGCTGCCTCTGTACCAAAGGTAATAATCTGGGATACGCGCTCCTGTCCGTATTTTCGCGTTACATATTCGATAGCTTGACCACGTTTTTCATAGCAGAAGTCAATATCGATATCGGGCATACTGACACGTTCCGGATTGAGGAACCGTTCAAAGAGCAAATCGTATTTTAATGGATCAAGACCTGTAATACCTAATAGATAGGCTACTACAGAACCAGCTGCAGAACCACGACCTGGACCTACTAAGATATCGTGCTCACGGGCATATCGTACATAGTCCCATACGATGAGGAAGTAATCCTCAAAACCCATCGTACCGATAACATCTAACTCGTAGTCGAGACGCTTTTGTAACTCTTCAGACGTTTCACCATAAAGGCGTGGAATTTCTTGTTCACAAACCTTACGTAAATACGTTTTAGACGTTTCCCCTTCTGGCACATCAAAGTGAGGCAAGTGATGTTCGTCGAAGTTGAATTCTACGTTACAGCGCTCTGCAATTTTTAATGTGTTTTCAATGGCCCCAGGAATATGAGAGAACAACTGCGCCATCTCATCCCCGGATTTCAAATAGAACTCATCATTAGGGAACTTTAAGCGGTCCACTTCGGCACGGCGGCGGCCTGTAGAAATACAAACCTTAATATCCTGAGCGTCTGCATCCTCTTTTAAGACATAGTGGAAGTCATTAGACGCTACGATGCCAAGACCGTATTCCTTGCTGAGCTTAATGAGCTCCTCTTGTGCCTTTGCTTCTTCTGGTAACCCGTGATTTTGGATTTCCAAGAAGAAATTGTCTTTCCCGTACGTCTCAATATACCATTCGATGGAACGCTTCGCGCCCTCCATATTATCTTGCAAGATATACTGAGGGATTTCTCCTTGAATACAAGCACTAAGGGCAATTATACCCTTGCTGTATTGGCGCAATAAATCACGATCTGCACGAGGACGATACAACATACCTTCTGTAGATGCTTTAGATACGATTTTAACGAGATTACGATACCCTTCCATGGTCTCAGCCAACAAGATAAGATGTTTTAGTCTTTCACGGCTGCGACCTTCTGGACGATCGAATCGGCTATTTTCCGTTACATATACTTCACAACCAATGATAGGCTTAATGCCTTGGGCCATACACTCTTTATAGAAATAAATGGCGGCGTACATATTGCCGTGGTCTGTAATGGCAAGGGCCGGCTGATTTAACTCCTTCGCACGACGTACCATGTCAGGCAAACGACTGATGCCGTCCAGCAAACTAAATTCTGTATGACTATGTAAATGTACAAATGGCTGCATGGTACACCTCCTTTAAGGGCGATGAGCAAAATACACGTTCAATGACTTCTTGCGGACCTTCCAATCTGGCAAAAACTGTGCCACGAGATTGTGAAAGTTCTTGGAATGGTCTAAATATTTAAAATGGGCAAACTCATGAACCATAACGTATTCAATATACGCCTGTGGCCCCTCTAATAAGCGGGTATTCATCTTAATGAGCTGCTTTGCAGGCGTACAAGAACCCCAACGGCTCTTCATGCGCTGCTGCTTTATGGTTGGCATAGGTACATCAATACCTTGCTTGTGAAAGCGCTGATATACGACCTTCGCCCAGTGGACAAAGACCTTCTCCCCTAAATTACGCCAATAACTTTGCATTAATTTATGCTTTGCTTCAAAGGTCGTACCACGAGGTACTACCATGGTAAGGATGGCTTTTCCGTCAAAGCCGATATGAGGCTTTCCATCCTGCTCAACTAGGCGTAAGGTAACGAGAATACCAAGAATTGATAAGCTTTCACCATTCACATACTGCAACGCCTCAACGCACTTGGCATTCAATGCATCAATCTTGTAACGAGCCCGCTCAATGGAGGGCATATTTTCGATGACAAATTTATCCACCACATAATCCGGTATGTACCCATTCGCCGACACATGGATCACACCATCCCTGGTAATGCGCATGTTCATGTTCTTCACACGCTTGATGGTTAACTCATATTCAATTCTGTCGCCATTATAGGTAATAGACTTAGTTGTTGAAGTATTCATACCTTTTATTTTATCATAAAACACTCATAAAATCGTAAAATTCTAGTGATTTTAATAGAATGACTTAGATTTTAAGTAATTCTGATTTTTTACTATTTTGTAATATAAAAATGACACCTATACCAAGCCCTTATGGGTGGTATAGGTGTCATTAAAATAATCTGTAATATCAAATTATTTATTAGTATAGAAAAGTCTTAATAAATACATCACAAGCTTGTCTTACGAAGCATCCAAATCACCAAAATATTAAGCATATTATTTTACTTTAACAATAATAGAACGATTAGGATATCTCATCTTCTTATCTTTCAACCGATTATAAATATCCTGTTCCTCAGAAGTTAGGTCTGCCTTACTAGATAAAATATGTATGTGAATTGGTTTCTGTTCTTTTTCTAGCTCTTTTTTCTCTATCAAATAGTTGTTTAAAGTATATTTTTTATAATTTTCATCGGTTTCCTCATCAAATAAATAGTATATTTGATCTAAAATTAAATCAATTTTTAGAAAACCTGTTTTTCCATAACTATATAGATAGTTTAATTGTGATTCGTAAGAGTATCCATTATATTCTAATGTGGACCCAGTTTTATTATCCAATATATAATTTTCACCCTTGGAATATCCCAAAAAATAACGAGGTTCATATTTATATGAATTAGATTCACCAATATAGATTATTGAGCATACTGCTAAACTCAAAATACTTACCAAAATAATTAATATATATTTCATCTCTACTATGCTCTCACTTCAGCTTAAATAACAGTATCAATTTGAATTCCATATTTAAAAGGCTTTATAATTCTAGCTCTCTGTTCTAAATATGCAATATTAGCTGCAGCAATTAATGCACTCTCCTTTGATGCACTCATTACCATAGACCATAGTTTATCTATATACGCAGTAGAAAGCTCTGCCGGAGGAATAGATCCGATTTTATTATCGTAATCAGGAAGCCATTCAAAATTATATAAATCTTTTGCTTGCCCAACCACATGAACTTTATCTTCAGAAATTTTTGTCATTCTAACACCAATCTTTAATTTTCCGAATGCAGCTTTAGCATTACCAAATGCAGCATCTATTTTATCATAAGACACTCATAAAATCATAAAATTCCGGTAATTTTAATAGGACTTATTTAATATAAGTAACATAATACTCCTCTTTAATTAAGAAGTTTTATATTTAATGACTACCGCTTAAACTGATCAAAAAATAATAAAAGATTCCAAGTCCTAACTACGTTATTAGAACTTGGAATCTAAAATTATACTGCTATTAAAAAGAAATTCGGCTACCTTGTGATTGAAACCTTCCAGGCGCTTCTGACAATTTCTTATATATATCAAATGTTTCAGATGGACCTAAACTTTCAATCGGTTGTAATATCATATTATCACCGTAATACCATTGTTGTAATCTTGTAAAATTATTTATAATTTCAACATCTTCTGGATTTAAATAATATACAATAATTGTATTGCTCTCTTGATTAATAATAACATAGACATCATCATTCATCGCATAAATTTTATCATTAATAATATCCATCGAAATACCTTTATTAATGAGATATACACTGTTGGCCTTATCAAAAATTGTATTGTATCTGCTATCAACTACATACCGATACTGTAAATCATGATATAACCAACCCCCACCTATAAAGAGAAATAGACCAAATATACCTACCAATATCGTGGATAACTGCAGTAGACCTTTAATAAAAACAATTATTTTATTCATATTTGTATATTAGTAATATTTCTCCATAAACTCACGTCATCTTATACTCAATAATATCTCTATTATAAATAATAAATCTAGTTGTTGAGATATTCATATCTTTTATTTTATCATAAAACACTCATAAAAACTTAGAAATCTGGTGATTTTAATAGAACTACTTAGATTTTAAGTAATAATGATTTTTTATCATTTTGTAATATAAAAATGACACCTATACCAAGCCCTTGTTGGTGGTATAGGTGTCATTATAATAGTATGTAATACTAACCTACTAATCTGAGTAAGATAATTCTAAAGATACTTCACCATTAGCTGTTAATATAAATATTAATCCAGAGAACGGATTTTGATTATAGAATTTAAAAGTCTCAATCATTGATAAAATTTCATTCTTTAAATTATACATAACTTCCGAAATAATAGCCGGCTCTTCATCATTATTTTCTACATACTTTGTAATATATGAATCATCCTCAGTTTTATAAACCAAAAGCTCTACAGAGGAATTATTAACATTCATATCAAAGTGTAATTTAGCACGATGCCAATTTAGAGGCGTTAACTTGTATATACTTTTGGCTACTTTATTATAATGTTTTTCAAGTTCCGATTCTAAGCTTTTATGCTTTAACTTAAACGCCTTATCAATGGCAGTATAATTTTTTGCTAATACACTAGACTCCATATCTTCCAATAATAAAATACCTCGTGGACCTTTTAGCATTTCTTTATATATATCCGGCTCAAATTCATCTTCTCTAGCTAGAACACCAAAATTCTGATATTCCCACTTATATCTATTTTGAAGCCAACAATCGTCAGTTACAGGATCATTATGAAATTCACAATGGGGCTCATAATCATCGCGTGAAATATACATTGTTCCCCACGTCCATTGTTCTGTAGAAGCTTCATGAAGTAAACGTACATACGTCAAAATCTCACTAGTCCCAGCTTTTATAGATTTTACTTTTTCATCATTACAATTATATAGCAAATCACCATCAGTAATAATAGAACCGGAAGGGGTCTTAACATTGTAACAGGCTGAACTCATGCCTGATTCTGTACATTCAAAAAACAAATAACACTTATACCAATGTATTGGCATACAATCAATAAGTATATCTCTTATTTTCTTAATATATCTATCCATATATCCTCACATTAATTATTAGGAATTTCGTCGAAAAATCTTCTATCCCTCTTACATCATCATTAGTAATGATTCGATGTTTATCTAAATCAAGAAATGTTAGTTCATAACCTAAATAATACCAGCGATTATTGTTAGTATTTAGCACCATGGTCTGAGTTCATTAGCATTTTTCTAACGTTATATAAAGCCTCTTTTGAAAAGTCTTCTAGCTTAGTTTTCTTAAATAATAATCATAAGTATATATACAACTTAAAAATCTTCTAGAATCTATAATCCCAAGTCTATAAACTTCCCTGAAACTTTGATCTGCCAAAACATCCCTTTAGTGGCTTTTAAATCAATGCCTGTTTCTAACTTGTCAAAACTCACATCATAAAATGGTAATAATATCTGTAATGATGCTAATTTTGCTTTCATAGTAATTAAATCTTTACTTAATTGCCCGGATATATTAGTATCCGCTATCTCCTGTAAATTGGAAATACATGCTTGAAGATCTTCATTCTGAATACGTTCACACGTATATATTTCAGACAAATAGGTCTGTTTAATACAACTTAAGATTGATTCAGAAATGAATTCAGGTTTTTGTAAGACTTCATACAATCCTAACAAAAACAACGCCCAAAATATCTCCTCTACATAATCGGTAAAGAAATAGATACCGAACTTCTTTTCATCATGTGTAGAAATCTTTAACGCTTCAGATAAAGTATTACCCTCTAACTCCCGTTCTATTAAAGCAATCCAACTACTGCATTCAATATCATCTAACGTATCATTTAATGCTGGTATAGGGATTCTACGAGCCATCCACTCATCAACATCCTCTAAACTCATCCCATCACCAATTATATTTAACAGTTTATCGGACAGATGTGCTTTTCTACACATTAATCGAATTAACATACTAAATATGTAATATTCTAAAATGGTCAAGTCAATATAATTTCGTCTATATGCCTTAACAGCACCCAATATAAAGACCATTAAAAATGTATCTAAGCTTTTTTTACTTTTAAAATAGATCATATTTATACCTCTATCCACTAATTTATTCTAGCTTAAAATCTATACGTTCATCATTAACCCGTTTTACTTAGTGAATTATAATAGTCCATTATCCATCAGCAAACCCAACAAAGTAAATATTGCAAAAAATAAGAAGATACTCAAAATAATCCTTACTACACATCTCACTATAGGCTTAGCTGAAGTAAAAGATTCTATACTATCATGATTACCAATCAACTCAGGAATACAAATAAATGCAATTAAAAATCCTATAGCCTGAATTGTACCTTTAACCTCATAATTTGTATCATATAAATTCAAAAAAGAATCAAAGAACTCCATCGATCTACTAAATCTCCTTATAATTAAGATAATACATACTAAATAGAATATTTACATTCCTATCTTTTTCAAAACTAACAACTCCATCAAATCAACTCGTTAAAGTACTCTCAATTTTTACTACACAATATTATGAATATAAATATAATATATTACTACTTTTTATTAACATAATTATCTCTTAATTGTAACAAGATGGTCCGTTCGTCTTTCCCAATTTCATCAAGACTATTTAATATGGTTAGATAATCGCCATAGTTATATTTCAACATAGTAATTAAAGAGTCTCTAACCTTTTTACCAGCAATACTTTCATCAAAATATACTTGTATATTATTTGTTTCTTTATCAATGATAATAAAACCACTAACATTAAATATTAAGATTTTAGTAGGAGTCTCTTTTATTCCTCTTACGTCATTTGTAATAATTAGATGCTTATCTAAGTCGAGAAATGTGGCTTCATAGCCTGAATGATACCATCGTTTATTATAATATTTAGCACCACGTTCTGAGTTCATCAGCATTTTTTCAAAGTTATCTAAAGTCTCTTTTGAAAAAGCTTCTAACTTAGATTTCTTATTAACAATCATCTTAGATCTTGAATAATTAATTTTATGCTTGCCAGTCTCATCACCGTAAATTTCAAATTCTAGAACATCTAACATGTGATTTCTAATATCATATCGACCGATTCCATCATAGCCTAAATAATAATAGTAAGGCTCATCAAGATATACGGCTAAAATACGACTAGAGACGGTTTCTTTAATTGATGTATCTACTAATTCATGGGACTCATCCAGAATAACTATATTATTAGGAGAACCATCGTGATAATAATACTGATAAATAGTGGTACTAATAATTGCTATAACAATCAGTATTAAAGAACAAATTTTTTTCATACCAAACTACCTAAGCTATATAATCAAATAGCTTCATACAAAACACCAACATCTTTTAATAATATCAAATATCATATCTAATTAATAAATATTTATTCCCCTTCTATAATTCAATTATATGTTAAACTAGCGTATACCACCAAAGAATATTTTGTTATATACGGCAAAAAAAAAGCACCATCTATCTAGGGACGACTTATGTGTCGTTTAGCTCCCCAAATAGATGGTACTTTTTATAATTAAGTTAATTAAATTGTTCAAATAAACATGTCCCACTCGGTCTACAATGTAGTATAGCACTACTTTATATTCCGTCTTGCCACTAAGCTACCAGCACTGCTAGCTAGTCCAGCCCGATTGATATGAGGGTTCCCATGTTTGTACGTCTTTGGCTTGCTACTTTTATCTTCTACTTTTGATTTCTCAAATTTAGTAAATAGATTATCTAGCTCGCGCAAGAGCGCACGTTTTTGTGAGTCTTTCAACTCGAATACATCACCTTTATAGGCGATGTATTTATTTTTTAGTACAGGACTGAGATCATAGATGGGCTCGTGTTCTTCTCCATTTACATCCAACAGCTCATCCAAGGTCAATCCATAATAGCGAGACAGGGCACAGAGTGTATCTAAATCTGGTTCGCGATACCCTGTTTCGTAATTTGAAAGCGCCGCATTACTGATACCTACGGCCTTTGCTACTTCGATTTGGCTTTTGCCCATGCGCACGCGAGCACGCTTTAAGTTCTTGTAAAACTGCATGTTCATCACCTGTATCGATACATAAACAACTACAAACTATATACTTTTATAATAATGTATCACTGATTTTTTTGAAAGCTTCATCAGCAACGGCTAATGTGCGTTCTACTTCACTGCTCTTATGACAGATAGATACGAAATTACTTTCATAAGGGCTTGGCGCATAGTAAATACCATGGCTCAAGTTATGGTGGAAGAACATTTTGAATTGTTCTTCGTTGCAAGCTGCTGCATCATCAAAGTTCTTAACTGGTTTATCAGTGAAGAAGATGGTGAACATAGAGCCTACCCGCTGTAC
Organism: Veillonella parvula; assembly: GCF_040097785.1. Taxonomy (GTDB): domain Bacteria; phylum Bacillota; class Negativicutes; order Veillonellales; family Veillonellaceae; genus Veillonella; species Veillonella parvula_D. The sequence continues at coordinate 53,441 of NZ_JBBNNS010000002.1, forward strand.
TACAACAGGTACATTGTATTGTGCTGCCAATCTTTCAAAGCCTTCGCAAAGGGCAATCGTCGTATCTTCTACTTGTTTAAACACCGTTGGATCACGTTGCAGAATGGAAAGCGTTGCCAAACCAGAGGTAACGGCAATTGGGTTACCACTCAATGTACCAGCTTGGTAGATAGGACCAGCTGGTGCAATTTGGTTCATAATCTCGCGAGAGCCACCAAACACAGCAAGTGGCATGCCACCACCAACGATTTTACCAAGGCATGTAAGGTCTGGTTTGATATTGTAACGTTTTTGAGCCCCGCCACTACTAGCGCGGAAGCCACACATAACTTCGTCAAAGATCAACACTGCGCCATGAGCCTTAGTCACTTCTCGCAAGGTTTCGAGGAAACTAGGTACTGGAGGTACGCAACCCATGTTGCCAGCTACAGGTTCAACTATGATTGCCGCAATAGTATCGCCCATATCGTCGAATAATTTACGAACCGCTTCAGAATCATTGTACGGTAATGTTATGGTATTCTCTGCTACGCCTTGAGGAACGCCAGGGCTATCCGGCACGCCAAAGGTAGCAAGGCCAGAGCCAGCTTTCACCAAGAGCGCATCACTATGACCATGGTAACAGCCTACAAATTTTACGATACGATCGCGACCAGTATAGCCACGAGCTACGCGCAATGCACTCATGGTAGCCTCTGTACCAGAGTTTACGAGGCGGATAACCTCCATAGATGGCATGAAGGCTTGTATCTTTTTAGCCAATTCTGTTTCTAGTAGTGTAGGCGCACCATAGCTAGTACCACGAGGAATCGCCTCTTGCAAACTAGCAATAACTTCAGGGTTCGCATGGCCCAAAATCATAGGGCCCCAGCTCAACACATAGTCGATGTATTCGTTGTTATCGATATCATAAATACGGCTGCCACTGGCACTGCTGATAAATGGAGGGTTAGATCCTACGCTACGGTAGGAACGAACAGGGCTATTTACGCCGCCTGGCATATAACGTTTAGCCTCGTTAAAGGCCTTTTCAGATTTACCGAGTTGGAACATAGTTCCTCCTTATTGTTGTAACCATTTAGCAATATCTAAGGCATGGTACGTAATGATGATTTTAGCACCAGCACGCTTCATGGAAAGCATTGTTTCCATAACGAGGCGTTCTTCGTCGATAAGACCAGCCGCTGCGGCGGATTTAACCATCGCATACTCACCAGATACATTGTATACCGCAACCGGCAATTCATAGCGGTCACGCGTTTCACGAACGATGTCCAAGTAGGATAACGCCGGTTTAATCATGATAATATCCGCACCTTCAGCGATATCGAGTTCGATTTCTCTGAAAGCTTCTAAACGATTAGCCGGGTCCATTTGATAAGATTTGCGGTCACCAAATTTTGGCGCAGAATTAACAGCGCCGCGGAACGGACCATAGTAAGCAGATGCGTATTTTGCCGCATAGCTCATGATAGATACGTTGGTATAACCTGCCGCATCAAGGGCTTCACGAATAGCACCTACGCGACCGTCCATCATATCGGATGGAGCCACCATATGTGCACCAGCTTCTGCTTGGCTTACCGCAACTTTACAAAGCAATGGTAATGTTTCGTCGTTCAAGATTTCATGGTCATCAATCATGCCACAGTGACCGGTAGAGGTATATTGGCACAAGCATACATCAGAAATAACCAAAAGATTTGGCACGGCTTCGCGGATGGCTTTGATGGCTTGTTGTACTGGTTGGGACATATCCCAAGCAGAGGAACCTTGCTCATCTTTATATGTAGGAATACCAAAGATTTCTACACCACGCACACCAAGATCATAAGCCTCTTGAGCTACTTTCACAGCCTCATCAACAGACAAGTGATATTGACCTGGCAATGTGTCGATTTCTTTTTTGATACCTTCACCAGGCACGATAAATAATGGATAAATCAAATCAGTTACGTCGAGTGTCGTTTCGCGTACCAAATCACGCATTTCTGGATTGATACGCAAGCGGCGAGGACGGTATGTTAAATCGTACATGTAATCCTCCTAAATGTCTTTTACAATAGCATTTACTAAGCCATCTGTTGTATATACATCGCTGATGATAGCCGGTTTAAGACCTGCACTCATAGCCGTAGCAGCCGTAATTGGACCGATGCAAGCCACTTTAGTTTTGCCTAATAACTCTAGTGCATTGTCGCCCAATAATTGGATTGTATTTGTTACAGTAGAGGAGCTTGTGAAGGTAATATAATCTACATTGCCTTCTGTTAACGCTGTTACTAATGCTTCTTGTTGAGATGTATCTTGTGTAGTTTCGTATAAACGCAAGATATCTACATTCATATCGCGGTGACGCAAGCAACGTGGAATCACATCGCGTGCTACCTTTGGTTGAATCAACAGTACAGAATCCCCTGCATTGAGTTCTTCTTCAAGAGCCTCTACAGCAGATTCAGCCTTGTAGTCTACAGGAATGATATCCGGTACGATGCCATATTTTTGAAGTTCACGAGCCGTAGCACAGCCGATAGCCGCCACTTTAGAATTACCTAAAGCACGTGTATCTTTGCCTTCTTTATATAGAGCATCGAAGAAGTAACGAACCCCTTCACCAGATGTGAATACGATACATTGGTATTCTTTTGTATTGTTGATGATGCGTTTATCTTCCTCAAACAATTCCAATGGAGATGTTTTGATTGCCGCTGCTTCCACTACATTAGCACCTTGAGCCGCTAATTTTTCGCGGAATGCACTTGCTTGGGAGCGAGCGCGTGTGACTACGACAGTTTTACCGAATAAAGGTTTATTATCGAACCATTGTAATTTTTCACGAAGGTTGACAACATCACCTACTACGATGATAGCTGGCGCTTTCAATTGAGCCTTTGCTACATCTTCAACGACATGTTCAAGGGTAGAAACTAATACCTCTTGTACTGTTTTTGTTCCCCACCGAACAAGCGCTACTGGTGTAGAGGCTGCTCGCCCATGAGCCATCAATTTTTCCGCAATGACAGGCAAGTTACCAACACCCATTACAAAGCAAAGTGTATCTACCGCCGTAGCAAGGCCTTCCCAATGGATGCCAGATACTGCTTTTGTAGGATCCTCATGACCTGTTACCACCGCAAAGGATGTGGCCATAGCGCGTTGTGTTACAGGAATCCCTGCATAGGCAGGCGCTGCGATGGGAGATGTTACACCTGGCACGAACTCAAATGGCACACCGGCTTCGCCAAGAGCCATCGCTTCTTCACCACCACGACCAAATACGAGCGGATCACCGCCTTTTAATCGTGCTACGATTTTGCCTTCTTTTCCTTTTTGTACTAATAGCTCATTGATTTCCCATTGATGCATTGTGTGCTCTTTACACTGCTTACCAGCGTAAATTAATTCTGCATCTGGGCGCGCCCACTCTAACAGATGAGCATCCGCTAAATAATCATATACAATTACATCTGCTTTTTCGATGCATTCACGGCCTTTTACAGTGATGAGTTTAACATCGCCAGGGCCTGCACCGATTAGATATACCATACCTGTCATTTTATGATTCCTTCCTCTATGAGAGCATCCACAATACGTTTGCCCCCTTCTTCATATAAGGCTTTTGCAAGATTTTTACCAAGGATCTCGCCTTTTTTAGCGGGACCAGAGATTTCCCCTTCGTACACAGTTTTTCCATCGAGGGATGCAATCATAGCCTTTAAAGTCAATTGACCTTTATTGATGGTGCCATGTACGCCCATTGGCACTTGACAACCACCATTTAATTGACGCAAGAAACTGCGCTCCCCTTCAACGGCATAACGCGTTGCTTCATCGTTGATAGGATCCAACATGTCAAGCATCTCCGTATCGTCGGCACGACACTCGATAGCGAGTGCCCCTTGTCCAACGGCAGGAATCATTTCGTCGGCCTTGAAGACTTGTGTAATTTGGTCTTCTAACCCCAATCGCTTAAGGCCTGCTTGAGCCAAGATAACACCGTCTAGCTTTTCCGTTTCAATTTTGCTCAAACGAGTCTGCACATTACCGCGAATAACCTCTACCTTTAGGTCAGGTCGGACATGTAATAGCTGTGCTTGCCGGCGTAAACTACTAGTGCCAACGCGAGCGCCTTGTGGCAATTTGTCTAGTGTTTTATACACGGGACTCACTAGTGCATCATAAGGCACTTCACGAGCGGAGATGGCACCAAGAGTAAGGCCTTCTGGCAACTCTGTAGGCATATCCTTTAAGCTATGTACGGCGATGTCGATGTTGCCTGCATGCATAGCCTCTTCTAATTCAGCAGTAAATAAACCTTTACCACCAACTTGAGCCAGTGGTTTCTCTAAGATACGGTCACCTTTTGTATTAAAGTGAACCAGCTCTACCGTAATATTTGGGTACAGACGCTGTAATTCTGCACTAATATGTTCAGCCTGCCACAGGGCAAGGGCACTTTTTCGCGTGCCGATTCGAATATGATCTCTCATGGCATTAGCCTTCTTTCTCAAGATTAAACATATCTTTGAATAAGTCCCAGTACAAGCCTTCTTCCTCTGTACCAGCAATTTCGTTGAAGTGAATCATCGGTTCACGCAACATTTTGCGAATGATCATGCGACTCATCGAGTCCATAACACGGCGCTCTTTATCGGAAATATCTGGCAATTTAGCTAATGCGCGATGTAATTCACGACGGCGAATACGCTCAGCCTTTTCCGTGAGCAATGCCATCATAGGACGCACTGTTAAATAGCTCAACTTATCCAATAACTCTTCAATAGCATCATGAATAATAGGCTCCGCACGACGAGCTTCTTCTTCGCGCTGCGCCTTATTTTCTTCTACTACACTTTCAAGAGAGTCAATATTAAATAGGTAAATACCGTCCAAATCTGCCACCGCAGGATCAATATCACGAGGTACCGCTATATCGATCATAACGATTGGTTCACCCTTGCGAAGAGTCGTAATTTTCTTCGCTTCTTTTTCAGTAATAATATAATGCGGTGCCCCTGTAGATGTGATAAGAATATCCGCATCTTTAGCATACTCTACAAAGTTATCGAGCTTAACAGCTTTACCATTAAAGCGTTCCGCTAACATTTCAGCCTTAGCAAAGGTTCTATTAGATACGAAAATCGTTTTTACACCCTTCGCTTGTAAATGAGTAGCTGTCAATTCACTCATCGTACCAGCACCCAAAATAAGTACTGTAGCTTCGGATAATGGCTTATCTAAACTGTCCTCCGCAAGATTGACCGCCGTGTAACTAACAGATACAGGCGTATTAGCAATGCCCGTATTAGTACGTACCTTTTTACCAACGCTAATAGCCCGTTGGAATAAAATATTAAAAATTGTTCCCGTACAGCCTGCGCTATAAGCCTGAATATAAGCCCCTTTTAATTGGCTCAAGATTTGGCCTTCCCCTAACACAAGGGAATCAAGACTAGCAGAAACACGGAATAGATGCTCAATACAATCTCGTTCTTCGTAGAAGAAGAATGCATCTGCATCGATATGATCTGCTCTTTTTAAATCTTTTAACACTGCCAACATGTAATCCTTCGGGAATTCTACACCTTCTAAAGCAGCATAAATTTCCGTTCTATTACAGGTGGATAATATAACGCATTCTGAGATACAGTCAAATTCATAGAGGCGGTTTAGTGCGGCAACTACCTCGTCTTTATCAAACGAGAAACGTTCACGCACCTCTACAGCGGCACTTCTATGATTTAGACCTAATACCACTAATTGCATGGTTTAGTTTCTCCTCTATAATCATCCAATCTCCCTTGAGAATGGCTTCAAATGTTTCTACCGTCAGATTGTCTCGCCAAAATTTCTGTCGAGCCTCTGGCGTAGGAAGTAGTAACTTTACTTCTTCTCTAAATATTTTAAGTCTAGGCATAGCCTTTTGCAACTGACCATAACGATTCATCATATCTTGTCGTACGAGACGATTGATACGAGGTCCTACATTATTGGCACTAATAGCAATATGAAGATCGCCGAGTTCAAGGGATGACGGCACAGTAAATCTACACGCGCTCTGATCATCACTGCGGTTGGTCCACACACGATGTTTTTTTCCTAGCTCATACAAGGTATCGTTTAGTTCATGATTATCTGTGCAGATAAACAGCAAACTACTCGAAATAATATGCTCTTCGTCGTCCATTGTGAAAGCCCGATCACACCAAGTGATGCGATTTTCCTTTGCCCATTGGCTAATCGTATCCGTTACAGCAGGAGCGATAACGACAATTTGGCAAGGCTCCTCAATAAAAAGCTGCATCCGTCGTTCCGCTACTTCTCCGCCGCCTACGAATAGGATTATATCTTCAGTTGTAGGTTGAAATGTTATGGATACCATGGCTGTCCTACTATATACAAAAAAATCGGCTTGATGGTCAAGCCGATTTTCAACTGCCTACATAAATCGTTTCAGATATACGCCGATACGCCCTTTACGAGAGGTACCTGTAATGGCTTCTACCTTCATTCGGCCACGACCACGCATGGAAATGACATCCCCTTCTTTAACTTCTTGGGATGCCCCCTTAGATGGTTGCCAGTTTACTTGTAATAAGCCCGCATTGATAGCACTCACCAATTTAGTGCGAGATACACTAAACCCTGAGCTTGCTACCGCATCTAAACGCAAGGAAGCGACTGTAGTGCGGACTTCTTTAATTTTTTCTTCTTTTGGTGCAATATCTGATAACTCAATAGCCTCTACAGATACAGAAACCATAGCAATTTTCGTAAAGTTTTGAATTACGAAATCAGCCACGCTTTCATCCACCATAATCTGAGCGCCCCCTTGCTGGACAATAACGTCCCCAAATTTGGAGCGATCAATGCCAAGGCCCATCAAAGAGCCCAGCACATCGCGGTGAGTGAGCAATCGGAACCGAGGGTCCCAATTCACCTTAAGAGCGCGAATACCCATATCCACAGTACCGTTAAAATCGCTATCTACAAAGGCGATACGGATACGTTCCGCCCCTTCATAGCCACCGTCAGTTTTAACAGTTAACTGTGGGTAATTAGCCTTGATAGCATCTGCAATAACAAGGCCTGCAGGACTCGTAAAATCCGCCACACGATAGGGGCGACCTTTAACAACCTGCTCAGCCAAGTCAAGCATGCGACGAGCTTCCTCACCGCTGCCACTGGCCTCGAAATATCGTATTAATTTACTAGTATCTGCCAAAATTATTTCCCCAATTCATTCGACCGAGAAAGACATGCTACTACGCCATCTTGGAGAGCACTGCGAAGTCCACCTTTTTCCATGGCACCAATACCAGCAATGGTGGTGCCACCGGGGCTGGTCACTTGATCTCGTAGTACTGCTGGATGATTGCCACTTTCAAGAGCCATCTTACCAGCACCGTACATCGTTTGAGCAGCTGCCCTTATGGCTAGCTGACGTGGTAAACCAATACGAACGCCTGCATCAGCTAAAGCATCAAGGATAACGAACATATAGCCAGGGCCCGCGCCAGATAGTGCGCCTAAGCGATCTAAATCGGCTTCGCTCACCACTGCTACCTCACCTACAGCCTCAAATAAGGCTTGTACAGTAAGACCTAGGTCAGTATTCACATCATCTCCAGCAAGTGCCGTCATGCCAGCACCGATAGAAGCCGGTGTATTTGGCATAGCTCTAAACCAGTTAGCTTGTGGAATAGCCGCATCAAGAGTATCTAAGGTGACACCTGCGGCAACAGAAATCATAACAGTCCCATAAGGTACTTCTTTTAAAGTCTCTAATACAGATGGTAACACTTGTGGTTTTACAGCCAATAGAATAGTGTTGTACTCGTTTACATTAGGCAATGTAGTAAAACCTACTACACCAAGCTCCTCTGCAAGAGCCTTACATTGTTCTTCGCGACGCACTAGAATGTGTGTATCACAGGCTTTCAACACACCATACTGTAATGCACCGCGCAATAGAGCGCCCCCCATTGAGCCAACGCCTATACATAGGGTTTTACCTAACATAGTTATCACCACCATTTATAGAGAGATTATTTGTTTTCCCAAGAATATTCGTTTTGCTCAGTTGTGCTGCTTTCATTGTCATTATAATCAATGGAAATATTTACAGGTACACACATGAAAATGTCTTTACCTACTTTTTCCAATTTGCCATCCAATGCATAGGTCGCACCAGATACGAAATCTACAATACGAGCTGCTTCATGAGGGTCTGTATTTTCAAAATTAATCAATACAGGACGCATGTCGCGCAATTGATGTGTAATATTTTCAGAATCTTCAAATACTTTTGGTTCAATTACAACTACTTTCATAGCTGTTGGACGTTGTGTCATCGTAGATTGGCCTCCTACCTTGCGTGGATGAAATTCAGATGCGCCGGACACGGGAGCCGCTGTTGCTACTGGGGTAGGTTCAGCTTCGTATTCCTCTTCATCTTCGTATTCGTAATCATCATATTCATAGTCATCATCAGTTCTGCCTAAGAATAAGTTTTTTGCTTTGTCTAAATAATCTCCCAATGCCATTTGGATTTCCTCCTAATACAATTAACGCTTCCGATTATCAGGTAACCCGAACCTTAATAATATACACGTTCCCCAAAAATTGCTGTGCCTACACGAACGATGTTAGCCCCTTCTTCCAAAGCAACCTCAAAGTCATGAGTCATCCCCATAGATAAATATTGAATCTGCCCTTCTTCAAAGTAGCGTTTCATATCCTCAAACAAGGCATTCGCTACGCGAAAGATTGGACGAGCTTCCTGTGGATCATCGAAAAATGGCGCCATACACATCAAGCCCCTTACGCGTACATGAGGCAATGTTTTTGCATAATCTCGTATTTCTGGAAACTCTTCGACGGTCATTCCCGTTTTAGAGGCTTCGCGGGCCACATTGACTTGCAGTAATACATCTTGTATTTTATCGTGCTTTGCAGCAACCTTTTCGATTTCATCTAATAATTTACGGCTATCCACAGAATGAATTAAATCAAACATAGGAACCGCTTGGCGCACCTTATTGACCTGTAAATGACCAATCAAATGCCATGTTAATTGTGGCCCCTTATAGGTTAGCTGCTTTTCTTTGGCCTCTTGTACTCGATTTTCTCCTACATGAGTGACACCGAGCCGTGCGACCTCTTCCACAGCCGACACAGGGTGGTTCTTTGTAACCGCCACTAATAATGCTGTATCTACGCGACCAACACGCGCCATAGCATCGGCCATGCGCTGCTGTATAGCGTGTAGGGATTCTTCAATCACGTGAATGCCCCCTTCAATCTATATATCATAATCATCAAATATATTTGTATAGACTATTTTATTATATAGTATTTAAGGTCAAATGTACATGATTTAAGGCTTATCCCTTCCACAAATTCAAGCATGTATATATATAAAATATCATACTTTATTATGATTCCTGTGAAAGTCGAATTTTATCGGTCTTGTAACATCGCAAATAAGGCCATGCGACCTGTTAGGCCTGCCTCTCGACGATAGGAATAACAGTCTACTTCACTTACACTATCGGTACCACCAATTGTGATATTCTCAGGAGGAATTCCATTTACAACGAGATCCTCACCAATAAAATTCCATAAATTGATATAAGCCTTATCTAATTTATCACCAGGATAATTGACAACATCAGATGCATCTCGGTCTGTCATATCTCTCCATGCTAATTCAAAGCGTTTACCTAGTTCTACATCTACTTCAAAGGACTCTGGTCCAATACTAGGCCCAAGATATATATAGCAATCTTTGAACTCGGTCCCATAAGCCTCTTTCATGGCCTCAATAGTAAGTACTGGTAAGCGGCCAATGGCACCACGCCAACCTGAATGTGCCGTTGCAATCGCATGATGTTTGGCATCGTAAATGCCTACGCCAACGCAATCTGCAGTGAACAGAAATAATGGCACATGAGGTAGATTTGTAAATACCGCATCACAATCATCGATGGCCGTATCTTCCCCAAAAGCACCGGCCCCAATAAGGTCTTCTGTGATTTCTACAGCCTTTAAACCATGGACTTGATTGCCACAAGAAATACGGTTTGGTTCAACACCTAAATATTTCGCAACAATAGCTCGATTTTCTCGTACACTCTGAGCTTCATCGCCTACATGAAAAGCTAGATTTAATGATTCATAAGGGGCTTTAGATACGCCACCATGACGATAGGTATCGCCCATAACAATAGGAAATCGCTCACTCCAGCTTGGCGTCTCATAAGACCATATACCATGAGGACCTTTCACATCTTTACGTTTTACAGATTGATTCATCTATTACTCCTATTTACATACACCACAGCGTTTACAACCTACTGCACATGAAGGTGTATATGCTTCATCAAGGGATCTTTGCCATTCCATTTCAAGATAGCCCTCCTGCATCCCCATGTCTAAATGGCTCCACGGCAAGAATTCATCAAAACTGCGTTCGCGATAGTTCATATCGTCCATATCTAGACCAGCCGCCTTCATTTCAGACTTAAAAGATTTACTACCTCGATCGGCTGCACACGCTGCAATAACAGCACCTAAACGACGATCTCCACGAGCAAGAACCCCTTGAATATATGCCTCTTTAGGGGACTCTACGAGAACCTCAATGCGGCGATTCTTTTGCAATGCTTTTTTTATATATTGTAATTTTTTCTCCACCGCTTTTTGATTATCCATGGCCATCCATTGAAATGGTGTAAAAGGCTTAGGAATAAACGGATTAATACTGAGCGTCAAACGACCTTTACAGCCTACCTCAGCCATATGAGCCTGCGTTCTTTCCGCAAGGCCTACAATAGCCTCAATGTCTTCATCGGTTTCCGTTGGCAGCCCAATCATAATATATAAGCGCATATGCTGAATACCTGACTTTGCAGATAAGGTAGCTGCATTTTGTAAATGCTCTTCACTGATACCCTTGTTAATGACGCGACGCAAACGTTCACTGCCCGTTTCTGGTGCAATGGTAATAGTCTTTTGTCCACTGTCTGCTAGTCCATCCACTACGGCTTGTGTTAACGAGTCAGCACGCAAGGATGCACAAGAGTAACGCATATCTTTAGAGCGAATATAATTAACGAGTTCATCTACCTCAGGATAGTCTGAGATAGCAGCACCCATTAGGCCTACCTTTTTACCTAGTTTTTCTGCGCGCTCTACGCCTTCTTTCAAAATGTCCAAAGGACGTACACGAGGTACGCGGAAGCAATACCCAGCCATACAAAAGCGACAGTGACGACCACAACCACGAGCTACTTCTATGATATACATAGCGCCAAATTCAGTATAGTTCGTAGCCACTACCGTTTCACCACCGCTGGTGAGCATTTCAAAGTGACGTTTAATCGTCTTAGGTACGCCCTCGACAATATCATAGCCTTTAAATTCACCATCTTCATTGTAAATCGGCACATACAGGGATGGTACGTAAACACCCGATACATCCGCTAATTGACGTAAAATAGCGTGACGATCCAAGCCTTCCAGTTTCCCATCTCGAATGATATCGAGGACATGGCTCACAAGGCCTTCCCCTTCACCGATAATGAAAGCATCAATAAAATCAGCAAAAGGCTCTGGGTTGAACGTCGCACAAGGACCGCCTGCAATAACGATAGGGTCAAACTCGGTGCGGTCTTTTCCCATAATAGGTACACGACCATGGCGCAACATCAAAGGAATATGGAAATAATCCATTTCAAAGGTGACATCAAAAGCAACTACATCAAATTGATGCATAGGCCTTTGTGTTTCAACACTCATAAGGGGAGTCTTAGTCTTATCGTAAGCTTCTAATTCCTTTTTCTCAGGCAAGAAAATCCGTTCGCAAACGCTATCATTTCGCAAATTGATTTCCTCATAAATGATATGAAGTCCAAGATTACTCATGCCCACGAAGTATGTATTTGGATAGACGATGGCCACCTTTTGCCCTGCATGAGGATTTACTGTTACCCGACTGTCTTCATCTTTATATAATTCTTGTAATCGATCAATTAAATCTTTACGATTCACTAATTTCCTTTCTATATAAGCCCACTACGAATAGTGGGCTTAATAAAAACTAAATACTATGTATCTATTATTAAAATGTTAATAGATTTATACGTTTCATATTCCAAGCTATATATTAAGGCTTTAATTTGCTCTTAGTCTTATTTTTTATAGAGCTTACTAAATTAGGTCTCTCTCTTTTATCATAAGGATATACAACAACTTTACCATCTTTATATTCTGCAATATATATATCCTTAACAGAGTATCCTTGAGCTTGGATTTCTTGTTCAAGCCACTCTCTATCTTTTTCAATTACATCGAGGGTAAACTGATTAATTTGACCATCATCGATAAGATCAAATCGGATATTATCTTCACCGAATTGAACCACGTTGAGCTGACCGTTTTGCTCCAATACGGCACGCTTAACATCCGTAACATATTGAACACCGGCAGCACGAAGTTTTAATTTAAGTTCAGCCGCTTGTATACCATAACGCATACATTCTTCTGTTAGAATATGACCTTTTTCGATTACTATAACTGGATGACCATCAAGAATTGCTTTAAAAATACGAAGATTCCCTTTTAAAAACTTAAGAGTCATTACGAGGATAGTCCATAAAATAAGGACTAACATAAATTGTAAAATACCAATTTGATCATTGTAAATAATGGCACCGATAATACCACCAAGTACGTAGTTTTGCAGTTGATCTAAGGCAGAGGTTGGGGCTAAATTGCCCTTACCCATTAAATTGATTTGTAAAATAATCGCCAAGAGACCGATGGCGAGTTTTGCAAAGACCATCCCATAGACGGCCATAGCTTCTGTCATATGTGGTCCTCCTTATTGTAATGCATCCTCTTTATCGTGAATTCGATCTATAGGGCTTACCTTATAAACACGTGTAATAGTATAGGTTGAAAATTCTGGATTAAATTGAACCTCATAGTAAGCATCACTTACTTTTAAAATCATACCATTACGAATCTTTGAGGAGTTAACCGCCAATTGGTCGCTCGGTACGGAACGATCTGAACTAAAAGAATGTAAAAATTGAGCCATACGAGAGGAGTCCTCAGAATAGGTTTTCATCCGATTATACTCTTGGTATTCAAGCCCTAAGAAGAACACTACGATTAAAGACAATATAATCATCAAGTCACGATAGCGACTAGTAAAACCATTTCGCAATACTTGTACTCCCAAAATGAGCAATGCTAATAGAACAGCTACAATTATAACAAAGCCCCAAGTTTGACCTATTACAGCCTGACTTTCAACATAGGCTAATGTGTAAAAATCCATGCCACACTCCTTTCAAATATTACTTTTTATTATACCATATTTGATTCCAATATTTTCGATGTAATCGTCAAGATGGCCCAAAATAATGTAAGAAAAGATAAAAAATAGCGACCCCTTACGGGGTCGCTTTTAATAAGCATATAATCTCACAAAAGATTACCTAAGTAATACTCTTATTTTAACCAGCTCATCAAGTTGCGAAGTTCTGCGCCAACTGGTTCAATTGGATGATTAGCAGCTGCTTCGCGATGTTCTTTAAGGAATTTTTGACCATTTTTGGAATCTGCTAAGAATTCATCAGCAAATTTACCAGATTGAATATCCGCCAAGATTTGTTCCATAGCTTTTTTAGTATCTGCAGTGATTACGCGAGGACCTGCATGGTAATCGCCGTATTCAGCAGTGTTGGAGATGGAGTGGCGCATTTTTTGGAAACCGCCTTCGTAGATAAGATCTACGATCAATTTCATTTCATGCAAGCATTCGAAGTAAGCGTTAACAGGTTCATAACCAGCTTCAGTTAATACTTCAAAGCCAGTTTTGATCAACTCAGTAACACCACCGCACAATACAGCTTGTTCACCAAAGAGGTCAGTTTCAGTTTCGGATTTGAAGTTAGTTTCCAAAATACCAGAACGGCCACCACCGATACCAGATGCCCATGCTAATGCCACTTCTTCAGTATCGCCAGATGGGTCTTTTTCTACAGCGTACAAGCAAGGAACGCCAGAACCTTCTTGGTATGTACGACGAACTAAATGACCAGGACCTTTAGGAGCTACCATGAATACATTGATGTCTTCACGAGGTACGATTTTACCAAAGTGAATGTTAAAGCCATGAGCAAATGCCAAGTACGCACCTTGTTTCAAGTTTGGAGCAATATCTTGTGCATATACGTCTGCTTGCAATTCGTCTGGGATCAATACCATAACGATATCAGCGCCTTTAACGGCTTCTGCAGTTTCTTTTACTGTAAGACCTGCTTCTTCAGCCGCTTTCCAGCTAGAAGAACCACCGCGAAGACCAATTGTTACGTCCATACCATTTTCTTTCAAGTTCAATGCATGAGCATGACCTTGGGAACCGTAACCTAACACTGTAATTTTTTTGCCTTCCAATTTGCTTAAATTACAATCTGCATCATAATAAACTGTAGTACCTAAAATTTTACCTGCCATATTAGACAACCTCCAAACATATTCAATAGAATATAGATTATATATACTGTACACAATCTAACAAATTTTTGCAAGATGTGGCGTACATTAATTTAGTATCAGCAAGCCAAGTTTTAAGCCTCTGATAAAAAAAATTGATAACTACCGAACCATCACCCATGGACGATCATCTTTCCATACAACTTGTACGGAAAGTCCAAAGACATCAGATAAAATATCATCAGTTAGTACCTTGTGTTTAGGACCTGCATGAATCATCTTGCCCTCTCGCAAGATAGCTACATGAGTAATAAACGGTAGTATCTCTTCAATTTGATGTGACACATAGATAATCGGTGTCTGCTGCTCAGCTACCAAAGTAGATACGATGCGTAAAAACTGCTCCCTCGCTGGTAAGTCCAAACCAGAGCAAGGCTCATCCAAAATCAATAATTCTGGATTTGCCATAATAGACCTCGCTAACAATACCCGGCGCTGTTCGCCAGCAGATAAGGTTCGAAAACGATGACCTTCCAAATAGTCTAGTCCAAATTCAGATAATAATTGCATACCTCGTTGACGCACCTCAGGTGCTACCTCTTGGTATATACCAATGCTACTAAATGCACCAGAAATAACAATATCTTCAACGACTTGTTTATCCAAGGTTGACTGAAATTGTCCAAGCACAGAGCTAACAAATCCTAGTCTAGCCTTGATTTTGGGCCACGCATATTTACCAAATTCCTTACCAAACACACGCAAAGTACCCGTTGTGGGAATTTGATAAGCAGGTATCATGCTGAGTAGCGTTGATTTACCAGCCCCATTAAGCCCTAATAAGGCCCAATGTTCACCGTCCTCTATATGCCAATTTACATTATCTAAAATAGATCTACCATCACGGCGAAAGCAGACATTTTCATAATGGAGTAATTCACGCCCCACGTTATCAGCTCCTACATTTTTTCTCCGCGACTCATAGCGGTGATACCTGTTTTGGCAATTTCAAGAATACCATAGGTTTCCATAATTTGAATGAAGCCACGTAATTTTTCTACACTGCCAATGACTTCAATGATCATAGATGTAGGAGAAATATCTAACACATTACCACGATATACATCGGCAATCTGTACAATTTGTGATCTTGTAGAAGCAGATGCTTTTACCTTAATAAGCATTAACTCACGGCATACCACATCATGATCTTCAAACACTTTAACCTTAACAACATCGATGAGCTTGTAGATTTGTTTTTGTACTTGATCGAGAATTCGATCATCGGCCTCTACAGTAATAGTAATACGTGCATAACCTGGCTGATTTGTAATGCCAGATGTCATTTTTGTAACGTTAAAGCCACGACGGTTAAAGAGTGC
Organism: Veillonella parvula; assembly: GCF_040097785.1. GTDB lineage: Bacteria > Bacillota > Negativicutes > Veillonellales > Veillonellaceae > Veillonella > Veillonella parvula_D. The sequence continues at coordinate 69,331 of NZ_JBBNNS010000002.1, forward strand.
CAAAATACGTGTACCAATACCTGGTGCATTTTTTGCAATGATTAAGACTTGATGTTCTTTCGCCATTATAGCACCCCTTTCTTACCCATCATACCGCTTATCGTGCCGCCTGCTGGGATCATTGGCAATACATTATCCTCTCGTTCAACGCGACAGTCCAAGACAATGCTTTCATCCGATGTAATGTATGATTTAAATTCTTTGTTGAAAGTTTCAACATTATCTAGACGCGCTGCTTTCAAGTCAAATGCATCTGCGAGTTTCACGAAGTTCGGACTCACTTCCAAATCTACATAGGAGTAGCGTCTATCATTGAAGATTTCTTGCCATTGACGAACCATACCAAGATAGCCGTTGTTAATAATAACAATCTTGATTGGCAAATTATATTGGCGAACCATCATGAGCTCTTCACAAGTCATTTGGAACCCGCCATCACCGACAACAAGGATAACTTGCTTCTTAGGCGCCCCTACTTGAGCCCCAATAGCCGCCGGCAAACCATACCCCATGGTACCCGCACCGCCAGAGGTAACGATAGTATGAGGTTTTTTATGAGTTAAGAATTGAGCCGCCCACATTTGATGTTGACCGACGTCACTTACGATTATGGCATCTTCCTTGGCAATCTTATTAAGCTCAGATAACACATATTGTGCATGCAATACACCATTTTTAGACTCAGGGATTACCATAGGGTATTCCGCTTGCCATTCTCGGATTTGCTCAAGCCACGCTTCATGAGTTGTAGGTTCTACAAGAGCATTAAGCTCCGTTAATACCTGTTTTAAATCCCCTACGATAGGCACGTTGATTGTAACATTCTTATCAATTTCAGCTGGATCGATATCAATATGGATGATTTTAGCTTTTTTACAGAAGAAATCTGGATGGCCTGTAATGCGGTCATGGAAACGAATCCCTGCAGCAATCACGAGATCTGCCTCATCTGTACTATTATTAGCGGCTACAGAACCATGCATACCAACCATGCCAAGAGCCAATTCGTGATCTCCTGGGAAGCCACCAAGACCAACTAATGTATTCGTCACCGGAATTTGAGCCTTTTCAGCTAATTCTTTAAGCTCATCCATAGCACCAGACTTCAATACGCCTGCCCCAGCAATGATAAGTGGGCGCTTTGCATTTTTGATGAGAGTAGCTGCTTTTTTGATTTGACCTTGATGACCTTTATAGGTTGGATCATAGCCTTCAAGATGAATAGGTACTTCGTACAATTTGTTGTATTCCGCCATGGATATTTTTTCGGTTTGAATATCCTTAGGAATATCGATGAGTACAGGGCCTGGACGACCTGTGCCAGCAATAAAGTACGCCTCTTTAATGATGCGAGGCAAATCATGAATATCTTGAACAAGATAGTTATGCTTGGTTATAGGCATCGTAATGCCTTGGATATCCGCCTCTTGAAAGGAGTCCTTACCGATAAAAGGGCGACCAACCTGACCTGTAATGGCCACCATAGGTACGGAATCCATGTACGCAGTCATAATACCTGTTACAAGATTCGTTGCGCCAGGGCCAGAGGTAGCAAGACATACACCTACGCGACCAGATACGCGAGCATAGCCATCTGCCGCATGTGCAGCACCTTGTTCATGACGGACGAAGTAATGTTTAATTTCAGGGAAGCTATATATTTCATCATAAATTGGAATTACCGCGCCACCTGGATAGCCGAACATATCGGTTACACCAAGGCGATGCAATGTTTCAAGGACAATGCGTGCCCCATTGATTGTTTCTGCGCTCATAGGAACCCTTTCACCCAGCTATTCAGACAATATCTCGCTGGAATTTAAACGTTTAATAATGTAGCCATTATGTTTGAAAGTATCAATAATGTGTTGGATGTGCTCTTCACCATTTGTTTCTACCGTTACTTGCAATTCCACTTCATGGAAACGGTCAAGGTTTTTGAACTGATTATGGTCAAGTTTAATAACATTTGCATCTGCATCGGCTAACATTTGAGATACAGCCACTAACTGGCCTGGTTTATCAGGAAGGTTAACGGAGAAAGTAAAGATACGACCACGTACGACAAGACCTTTATTAATCATAGAGGAAATGGTAAGTACGTCGATATTACCTCCACTGACAATGGCTACAACCTTTTTACCTGTGCAGTTCAATTTTCTAAGACCTGCCAATGGTAAAATACCGGAATTTTCTGCTACTAATTTATGTTTTTCAACAAGCAACAGGAATGCTTCCATCAATTCGTAGTCTGAAACAGTAATAATGTCATCTACATATTGCTTGATATATTCTAATGTAGTTTCCCCAATTTGGCGTACTGCCGTACCATCTGCAATCGTCGCTACTTCATCGAGTGGTACCGGATGATCAGCCTTTAATGCAGCGATTGCACTTGCGGCACCTTCAGGCTCTACACCGATAATCTTAACGCGCGGATTTTTTAACTTTGCCGCTGCCGCAATACCAGATACGATACCACCGCCCCCAACAGGAACAAGCAATACATCTGCATCAGGAAGTTCATCGAGAACCTCGAGAGCAATTGTCCCTTGCCCTTCAATTACATCTTCATCATCGAAGGGATGGACGAACACATAACCATGTTCTTGTTGGAGTTCCATCGCTTTTTGGCAAGCTTCATCATAGATTTCACCATGTAATACGACATCTGCGCCGTACTGTTTTGTTGCATTAACCTTTATAAGAGGCGTGTGTTTCGGCATAACAATAGTCGCTTTAATGCCAAGGCGTTTCGCAGCAAGGGCCACGCCTTGTGCATGATTACCAGCAGACGCAGCGATAACACCGCGCGCCTTTTCCTCTTCTGTCAGCTTTGCAATTTTATTATAAGCTCCACGAACCTTAAAAGAGCCTGTTATTTGCAAGTTTTCTGGCTTGATATATACATCATTTTCGCACTCGTCAGAAAACACATCGCTGTGAAGCAATTTCGTTTTCACCGTGATTGTGCTTAATCGCTCTCGAGCCTCCATAAAATCATATAATTTGTGCATGTACACTATCTCCTCTAGTTAGTATTAAATGAAAGTCTAGTATTAGTCTTCAAATACTTCGATAGCACCTTGTGCAGCAGAGGATACGTGAAGAGCGTATTTTTTAAGATATCCAGTTACATTGGATTTGAACGGTTTCAATGCAGCTTTACGACGAGTGATTTCATCATCAGATACAGCTAGTTCCAATTTACCGTTTGGAATATCGATGTTGATAATATCACCATTTTCAACGATAGCAATGGTACCGCCTGCAGCTGCTTCTGGAGATACATGTCCGATGGATGCACCACGAGTAGCACCGGAGAAGCGTCCATCTGTCAACAATGCTACATCTTTATCGAGACCCATACCGGCGATCATAGATGTTGGTGTCAACATTTCACGCATACCAGGACCGCCTTTAGGTCCTTCGTAGCGGATAACTACAACATCACCTTTTACGATTTTACCGCCTGTGATAGCTTCAACCGCTTCTTCTTCGCTGTTGAATACCTTTGCTGGACCAGAATGAACAAGCATATCTGCATCTACGGCACCGGCTTTTACAACGGAACCATCTACAGCAAGGTTACCTTTAAGAACCGCGATACCACCAGTTTCATGTACTGGATTATCCCATGGATGGATAACATCTTCATCCACAACGTGAGCGGCCGCTGCAATTTCACCTTGTGTTTTAAGAGCAACAGTTTTGCAATCTGTATGAAGACGACCATTTTCTGCTAAACGTTTCAACACGGCAGATACACCACCTGCAGCGTACATGTCTTCAATGAAATATACGCCAGATGGAGATAATTTAGATAATTGAGGTGTAGTTTGGGCGATGCGATCGAAATCGTCTAAGGATAATGGTACACCTGCTTCGTGAGCAATAGCCGGTAAATGAAGCGCCGTATTAGAGGAGCCACCCAAAGCCATATCAAGAGCTACCGCATTTTCAAAGGCTTCACGAGTCATAATATCTTTAGGGCGAAGGTTTGCTTTTAATACCTCTACCGCTTGCATACCCGCTAATTTTGCTAAACGCAAACGTTCAGAATATACCGCTGGGATTGTACCATTGCCAGGAAGGCCCATACCGAGAGCTTCTGTTAAACAGTTCATTGTATTTGCCGTATACATACCAGAGCAAGAGCCACATGTAGGACATGCCGTATTTTCGATATCGGCTAACTCAGCATCATCCATTTCACCAGTTTGATGTTTGCCTACGGCCTCGAATACATCGGACAAACCAATTTTTTTACCTTTATGTACACCAGCGAGCATAGCCCCACCAGATACGAATACAGATGGGATATTAAGGCGAGCAGCTGCAATCAACATGCCTGGCACTACCTTATCACAGTTTGGAATGAATACCATCGCATCGAATGGTGTAGCCATAGCAGTAGCTTCGATGGAATCAGCAATGATATTACGTGTAACTAAGGAGTATTTCATGCCGATATGGTTCATTGCCAAACCATCGCAAATACCGATAGTATTGAACTCGATTGGCACACCACCTGCGTTGCGGATACCGTCTTTTACGGCTTGTACAATATTTTTCAGGCCTACGTGACCAGGGATAATTTCATTGAAAGAATTGGCAATACCGATGACTGGTCTACCCATTTCTTCATCAACAAAACCTAGAGCTTTTAGTAAAGATCTGTGTGGTGCACGTGCTACGCCTGTTTTCAAATTGTCACTTCTACAACTCATGTTAATCTCCTCACTTTTGAAAGCATCCACTTGGACAGCTTTCACGACGCATAAAAAAAGACGATTCCAATGAATCGTCTTAAAAGTTTACAAATGATATTCCTTTTGTTTACAGAATTCCTATATACATAAATAATCCTATGTACCCCTTGGAAAATATACACATAAGAAACAAACCATATAGTCAAATCTTATTGATTGTATATTAAACCATTCGCGGAACTTCTAAGACAAAAACGTGTTAAGTTGTTGTTCATAATTCGAATGTCATTAATAATCACGACTAGCGCAATAATCAATAAGCTAATGACTAAACCTAACATGTTTCCTCCTAAAATATTCTGTAATAATAATCACGGAATAATAATAACACGTTATATTATCCCGCGCAAGATAATTCACAATAAATTCTATAGATTCATCATAGTTTTTTTATGAAGTTCACCATACCCAAAAACTATAGCAAACGTAGTAAGGTATAAAAAATATAGATATAACAAGAAAAATCCCTCACCGTAGTGAGGGATTGAATATATTATAAAATACCAAAGAGCCACATGCCAAAAGTGCCGCCCCAGAAATGAATGAGGAAGCTCACCACGGAAATGGCAAGACCTACGCGCCACCATGTACCTTGTGGCACATAGCCAGCACCGAAGAAGATTGGTGTTACACCTGAACTATAATGAGTCAATGTACAGCCAGGACTGTTCATCAAACCAAAGAGCAATATCGTAAACGGAATAGGAGCCCCCATCGCCACTAAAATGGCTGCAAAGGCGGAGAATAAAGCTGTAATACGCGCCGTACCACTGGCAAAGAAATACTGAGAGTACACAAAGGTAGCGGAAATGATAAAGGATGCCCAGAACCAGTCAAAGCCAGCTAAATGTTGACTTACAAAGTCTGCAAACACAGCTACTACACCGAGTTTACCAAGCAGCCCAGCCATGCCCACAAGCGTACCCATCCAGATAAGGATATCCCAACCGGTACGTTCACCCAAAATATCCTCCCAAGTAAGAGAGCCAGTCACAACACACGCCAGAACCCCCATCATCGCTACTACTGTAGGATGAAGCTTAGTCCAAATTGCTGTAGCCCAAAGCAAGATGCAAAGTACAAAGATAATAGCAACAGAAATTTCAGCCTTCGTAATAGGTCCAAGAGCATCTAGTTCTTTTTGAGCCATTACAGCAGCCTCTGGTGTTTCCTTGATTTCTGGTGGATAGATTTTATAGATAAACCAAGGCATCAAAATCATACAAATCACACCAGGAATGACACCTGCTTGGAACCATTCCCACCAAGATATATCATAGCCAAACAGTTTAGCACCTAAAGACGTAATAAGCAAATTACCGCTACATGCGGTCAAGAAGATCGTCACAGTAATAGTGTTAATAGTATGTGCCGTCGTCATCAAGTACGCCCCAATGCGGCGGGCCGTATTACCATAAGGTTCAGAACCAAAAGCTAAGGAAATATTTTGTACAATGGGGAATACAATACCACCTCCACGCGCCGTATTAGATGGTGTAGCTGGAGAAATAATCAAGTCCGTACAAGCCAACGCATAGGCAAGCTTTAATGAGCTTGTGCCAAAAGAGCGAATCAAGGTGTACGCAATACGCTTACCAAGGCCAGAATTAATAATACCTCGTGAAAAGAATACGGCCGCTACGATAAGCCACACATTCGCCTCTGCATAGCCACCTAGAGCCTGTACCATAGTGATGGAATTAGTGGCTACGGCTACAACAATACCAAAGAGGGCCATAATACCCGTTGGCCAGGGACGTAAGATAAAGCCCACAATAGTAGCCGTAAAGATAGCTAATAAATGCCAACCTTCAGGCTTGATTGCCTCTGTATGAGGTAAAAACCAAATAACGAGGCCCACTAAAACGGTAAGGGCCGCTCGTGTAAAAGTATTCATAGAACCTCCATCAGGCTTAACAACTTTCCAAGAATTCTTTGATTTTAGGATTTGCTCGTAACATTTCCATCTCTTCAGGGGATAATAATTTTACCTTATCTCGATCTTGATTTACCAAGCAAAGAAAACCAATATAATCGCCCTTATTAGCACGGAACTGATGAATTGTTTTGCCTGGAATTTCGATAAAATCACCAGTTTCTACATCGTGGATTTCATCGCCCAATAAGACTTGCCCCTTGCCGCGAAATATCATAACCATATGCGTATGATCGTGATACTCCAAGGTAGAATATCCCCCTGGCAAACATTCAAAATAGCGGAATTGACACGGAATATCATAAGCACCATCGTATAATACTTGACGTGTTACATCTTTAAAAGGACTACCATCTTGTTTATATACCAAGGTTTCAATACCATCCCACTTAAAATTTTTAGCATCAAACTTACGTATCATCGTATTACCTCTTTAAACAAAAAAGGGCTGCATCGAAACAAGGTTTCAATACAGCTCCATCGGTTCGATTATTTGAAGAGACGTTTCAAAGTGCCTAGTAATCCATGACTATGTTTTTGTACACCGTCTGCAACGCCTGTCACTTCAAAGCCAGTTCGTTCAATGGCTTTTGTAATAACTTCTACAGATACTTTTGTTGGATCAAAAGAAACGGTAGCTGTCTTTTCTGGCAAATCTACTTCTGCACTTAATACGCCAGGCAAACCTAGAGATGCACCTTCAACTGTTTCTTTACAGTTGTTGCACATCATCCCCGGTACAGTAAATACCTTTGTTACAACGCCATTATCTTCGCCACAACCACAATCTTTGCACATAGTGTTACCTCCTATTAATCCTTAGCTTCTTTATGTTTATCGTCGTTCTTAGCCCCTGCTGTCACATCGATAGTAGTCGCTTTCTTAACGGCTTCTTTCGTTTCATCAACAGCCTTTTTAGGCCCCGAAATAGCATCTTTAAACTCATTGATGCCTTTACCAATAGCTTTACCGACTTCAGGCAATTTACCAGGTCCGAAGATAACTAGAGCAATCACTAATATAACTATTAATTCAGGTGTTCCTATAGACCCCATATGTATCTCCTTTATTTTTACTACTACTTATACTCTTTAGTGTACATCATCATAGGCTGCCTTGTCCACATACCAGGTCATAGCTTTTTGTGAAAGCACCGCTCCAGGCAATACACGACCAATGCGTTTTTCCCAAGGTAAATCCTCGTAATCTTCGCGTTGATACAATACCTTTGTCAATGCAGTACGCTTACTTTCACCAGTTACGGTAAACCAAACCGCATCAGATTTTGCTAAGAACGAAAAGGTCATAGAAATACGTTCCCACACCTTTCCATCCTCAACAGCTACCACCTCTTGATCTGTGACACGCAATGCATGAGAACCTGCAAATAGACCGGCTGTATGACCATCTTCTCCAAGATCGAGCAATGCCAAATCTAGTCCACTTTTTTTACAGGCCTTGAGAACATTCTTAACCTCTTTCTCGTATTCCGCTGCCGCTTCTATTACAGTTTTAGAATCTGTATTGATTGGCAAGAAATGAGCCGCCCCTTTCGCCTTACACAACAAGTAAGGTTTCACGCGATTGAAGTAATTATCCTCATGAGATTGCGGCAAGAATCGCTCATCAGTCCACACAAAGAATATGCGTTCCCAATTGAGGCGTTCAATATATTCTGGGGAATTAAGCAATTCTAATAAACCATTAATAACAGTCCCGCCCGTAATACCAACAACACACGTTTCAGTGCGATTGATTTCCTCGTTGGTGAAAGCAATAAAATCCTCTGCCAATGCTTGAACTACATCGCTAGGGCTATCATAACATTTAATTGTATCTTGAGCCATGTAATAATGACCTCCTAAAACTATTTCAATAGTTCTATTATATACACTTTTTCTGTGTAATGAAAGCAAAACCGATGCAACTCAATAGTTGGAGCCACATCGGTTCTAATTATATTTGTATTTACCTATGAATTACAGGAAATTCCAGTCCGTATATTCATAAATCAATATTATTGTTGACCAAATTTAGGACGGCGACGCTCTGTGAAAGCACGTACACCTTCTTTAAAGTCCTCTGAAAGACCTAATGCACATTGGTTTTCTACTTCAAACTTCTTGTACTCTTCCCAGCCAGCTAAGAAGCTATTCCACATCATTTCCTTCATAACTCGATAAGATTGTGCAGGTCCTTTTGCCAACTTCTCAACAAGGCGTCTTGTAGCAGTCTCTAAATCTTCTAATTCACAAACCTTATACACAAAGCCAAGTTCCTTACCCTTTTCAGCAGATACGGCTTCACCGGTCATAACAATATGCATAGCACGGTTCATACCAATAGAGCGAGTTAGTAGGAATAAACCGCCTGCATCAGGAGCAAGACCTACATTTACGAAGGCTTGAATAAAGCGTACGTTATTAGCAGCCACAACAAAGTCCGCCGCCAAAGCCATATTGAAGGCAGCACCTGCTGCAGCCCCTTGAAGGCTCATGATAACAGGTTTTGGTAACTTCTTCATAGCCATAGAAATCTCAGCTACCAGCTCAACAATTTCAAATAAAGACTCAGTATCCCCTTCGTTTACAGCGCGCTCCATCTCTGTTAAATCGCCACCCGCCGAGAACACCTTTCCCTCTGCATTGATGAGCAACGCTCGAACGCTTTCATCATTATGAGCTTTATCTAAGACCTCAAGGATCTCCTTGCACATCTCGATATTAAAACCATTGGCTACGGTTGGACGATTAAAGGTCAACGTACCAATACCGTTGTCCACTACGTACTGAATTGTATTATAAATCATATGATTTCTCCTATATAAAAATCTATTTTCGAAAAAATTCGATTATTATATATCTATTATAGGAGAATTAAATATAGATGTAAATGAAAGAATGAAAATTAAACTGACTTGAGTATTAAAAATTATCTAATAATGCAAAAACACCTGCAGACATTGTCTGCAGGTGTAATATCCTGTATTCCAAATATTAACGTTTGGAGAATTGGCTTGCTTTGCGGGCTTTTTTAAGACCGTATTTTTTACGTTCTTTCATACGTGGGTCACGAGTCAAGAAGCCAGCTTTTTTCAAAGATTGACGAAGTTCGCCATCTACGTCCAATAACGCACGGGAGATACCGTGACGAATTGCACCAGCTTGACCGGAAGGACCACCACCAGCTACAGTTGCGATTACATCGTATTGTTCAACTGTGTTAGTCAAGTTCAAAGGTTGTTTTACGATCAATTCCAAAGTTTGGCGACCGAAATAATCATTAAGTTCACGTTTGTTAACAGTGATTTTACCTGTGCCCGGTACCAGACGAACTCTAGCAACGGAAGATTTTCTACGACCAGTGCCGTAATATTGTGCTACTGCCATTATATATTCCTCCCTCTAGATTATCGTACGGAAATTTCTAACACTTCTGGTTTTTGAGCTGCATGTGGATGCTCAGGACCAGCGTATACGTTTAATTTACGGTATTGTTGTGCACCCAATTTATTTTTTGGAAGCATGCCACGAACTGCCATTTCAACAACACGTTCAGGTTGTTTTTCAAGCATCATGGACAATTTAGTGAAACGGGAACCACCTGGGTAACCAGAGTGACGGAAGTATTCCTTTTGTTCCAATTTTTTACCAGTTACGCGAATTTTTTCAGCGTTTACAACGATCACATGGTCACCAGTGTCTACGTGTGGTGTGAAAGTTGGTTTATTTTTGCCCCGAAGAACTTTTGCAACTTCGGCAGCAAGGCGTCCTAAAGTTTTACCTTCAGCGTCAACAACATACCATTTCCGTTCGATTGTGTTCGGATTGGCCATATATGTAGTTTTCATGCTGCATATCCTCCTAATAACGTCATAATTCTACCAAAATCAGCTTGTCCTTTGCTTCCGGGGCTAATGGAAACACGACTAAAGCTTACTCAAAATAGTATACAGATTTTATGGGTTTGTGTCAATTAAAATTTAGCAGTTATATGCTGTCATCAAATTATTTTTTTAGTATAGAATTACATTGCTGTATTACCTCATTCAATACGGTCTGATCAGTATTAAGAAGAAGTTTAACCCAATTATCACGCCAACTGCCTCCTAATTGAGCTTCTACTTTTATCTGTCCATATGATTTACATATAATATGGACATAATCATCCGAATCATCATAAGCAATACGAACGTCTCCATCTAATGTAATATATATTAATTTGAGTTGACTGATTAATTGTCTAAATTCATTTACAGTATAAACAAATGTACCTCGACCAGAAAAGTCTCCACTTTTGATATATACACTAAAAGCTATACACTCTTCCCAAGGCTCAACATCTGCAAAATATTTTTCTTCTAACTCAACACGTATAAAATCCATTAGTATCCCCTCTAAATAATAAAAATGAATAGTTCCCTTTATTATCTTTCATTAGCAGAAACCTACTTATATTACATATTACTTTATATTGTGCAGGAAATTTATATATTTATATAGAATTATGAATATATAATATCAGAAATTGATAAAAGTTTAATTTAGATTTTGTAAAACAATACATATTATATCTGTACTTCTATAATCTAGGAGATGATAATATGAATCTAGAAAATAAAAACTCATTTCTCTTAAATAGTGCTCTATTTTTTTCGACAATGGGAAGCACAGCAACAACACTAGGCTTTATAACATATATATTTAATACCACCCACAGTCCCTTTAATACAGGGGCAGTTACGATAGCAACATTATTAGTTGGAATGTTATTAGGCCCATTTTTAGGGATACTGGTAAAAGAAAAAGGCTTAATGTGGTCTATGGTAGTTCCTGAAATAGTTTCGGGTTTTATATTATTAATTTTTGTTTTCATAGATAACCTTTATTTAGTATATATCATAGCTTTTCTTATAGGTTTTAATAATAAAATTTTAGGAATCGCTAGACTTTCTTTTATACCTAATATAACAAATGATCTAGTCAAATTTAATGCACTGCTCCGGTCTATTAATCGTTTTGCATTGATAAGTGGTTCCTTATTATTTAGCGTTATAATTAATTACTCTTTAACGATGGTGTTTGTTATTGATGCAATTACTTATATTATTTCAGCCTACCTACTTTATCGATTAAATAGAAATGTGAGAATACAATCACACTCAACTATCTCCCAAAAAACTATTAGACAAAGCATATATGACCGCATTCAACTTTTAATAAAAGGATATAAATTATTATTCCTAAATAAAAAAATTAATTTTATAGTTTATTTGGGTATATTAGCTAGAATATTTTATATGTGTATTCCAATTCTACTATTAATATTTATTAAAGATATCTTACATTTAACTGATAGTCAGTATGGATATACACAAACAATCTCTAGATTGGCATCATTCATTATTTTTGGACTTCTTGCTAAATATTTTACTATTAACTTAGCAACGAGTTTTAAAAAAGTTTTGTTCCCTCTTTTTATACTATATGGAGGAAGTATTTTTTGCATAGGCTATATAGAAACAATAAAACAACTTTATATTCTATATAGTATATCTGAAATATTATTATTTACAGCCGTTGTTTTAGTTCATGCATATATACAATCTATTTTTTCACAGGAAGAGTTAACATTAGCTAGCGGTTCTGTAAGTACAGGCTTCTCTATTGGATCAATATTATCAATAACTATATTTACAAACTTAGCAAATATATTACCGCTACATGATATATTTTTTATATGTGGACTGGGAATAATTATAAGCACAGTTATTATAATAGGCTATACTCGATTAAACCAAGAAAAATAGATTTTATGATAATTATTTGATTTACCCTTTTATAAATAATACACACATAATATATAAAAAATCCGCAGTGCGTTGCACTGCGGATTCTTGCGCCAAATTATTTGGAGTACAATTCGACGATAAGTGTTTCATTAACTTCGATAGGAAGTTCTTCACGTTGAGGAAGACGAGTGAATGTAGCTTTGAAGCCTTCCAAGTCTTTTTCAATGTAAGGAAGTTCGAAAGAACGAAGTTCTTGGAAGTTAGTTTTGAACATTTCGTTGTCACGAGATGCTTCGCGTAATTCGATTACATCGCCTGGTTTGCAGGAGAAGGAAGGAATGTCTACGCGACGACCGTTTACCAAGATGTGTCCATGGTTTACCATTTGACGAGCTTGACGAATGGAATTACCGAAACCGATGCGATATACAAGGTTATCAAGGCGTTGTTCCAAAAGGATCAACATGTTTTGACCTGTAACACCTTGCATTTTTTTCGCTTTATCATAATAGCGTACGAACTGGCGTTCTAGCAAGTTGTAGTAAGCTTTAACTTTTTGTTTTTCTAATAATTGTGTGCCATACTCAGACATTTTTTTCTGACGTTGGTCTTTTTTGACGCGATTCAAGGCTTTTGCGTGACCGAATACGTTCACACCAAAGCGACGACAAAGTTTGAATCGAGCCTCTCTTCTCGTTGCCATGTGATTATCACCTCATAAGATTAAAATAAACTTGTACCTACACATAATGGTACCCAAGTATAATATCATTTTCATCTAGTTATGTCAATTATCGATACCTATGAAAGTCATTGAAATAAGTGTATAATCACAATTTTTAATTACACTTTTTTACGATAATACTACGCACTATATCGATTGTGCATGTTTCATCATATTTTATAGATTTAGATGAAAAATCAATTATAGTATGCTACAATATGAATAAGTAAGGTAATAGGTATCATTGGAGTCTTATGTCTAAGTTGGGGGAATAACATGAAAGAGTTACCTACAATGCAAGAGCTACAAAGTTTTATTACCTATAATAAAACAGGAAGCTTTACACTAGCTGCACAATCTATGAATATTACACAATCAGCTTTCAGCGCTCAAATGAAAAAGTTAGAGCGTTTAGTTGGTGTGAAATTAATCTCCCGTTCCACAAGAGGTAGCCGTTTAACACCAGAAGGTGAGTTATTTCTACCAGAAGCTGAACAAGTTCTTGACACGTTGGAACGAGCTATCCAATCCATTCGTTTGGCTAGCAAGGTTGAACGCCCAATTCTAAATATTGGCGTATTACGTAGTCTTGGGGATATCCGTCTAAACGGTTACGTTTCCCACTTTTTCCAAAACCATCCTGAATTCTCTGTTAGTATTTACGATATGGAAGAAGAAGAATTGATGCTCGACTTGCGAGAAAACCGCATCGATATTGCATTACTCTATTTACCAAATAATAAGGATATGTCCGCATACGAATCCACCGCGCTTAGAGAAGACGAATTTGTATACTATGCACCAAACTTAGTGAACGGTATGGAAACAGCCAGTTTAAAAGCTATCCAGCAACAACCACTGCTCATGTATCCACCTAAATACTTTATGTATCGCACATTAAAAAACTATGTTGGGAACGGTCAACAAAACCTACATATCCGCGGTAGCCGTCTATCCAATCCATATACAATGATCGACTACTGTCAAAAGAATAAATCTGGTTGCATCGTAGCACGCCAAATTTTAAGTTCTTTAAACATCAATGATGGCTTTGTACCTTTAGAAAAACTATTCAAACTACAAGTGTGCTTCGCATTTAAGAAGAATAATTCTAAAACAGAAACTATGCATACCTTCATGGATTATGTACAAAGCGAATCACCACCACGTTTATAATAACGAATAGAACCCCGTATACCTTTTGGTGTACGGGGTTTTACTATAAACAACAAATGACCTATCTATACAAAACAATTGCTCTCTTTTATCCTAAGTTGTAGAATAGAGAATAGATTTCAATTAATACAGTAAGAATACAGTGAGGTTACTATGCTCTTATCTATTCTATTCTTTATACTAGCAGGACTTGCGGAAATCGGTGGCGGCTATCTCGTATGGCTCTACATGCGTGACGACAAAGGACCTATTTACCTAATCACAGGTGCTTTTATTTTATTCTTATATGGCATCATCCCTACCTTCCAGCCAGAAGCTAGCTTTGGGAAAGTATACGCAGCATACGGGGGCGTATTCATTGTCCTCTCTATTCTATGGGGCTGGCTTGTGGACGGCTTGCGACCAGACATGTATGATATTATCGGTGGTATCGTGTGCCTTGTAGGTGTATATATCATCATGTATGCACCACGGTAATTTAGCTATAAAACTAGAATAAAAAAATATCCCCAAAAAGTATATCAATTAGTTATACTTCTTGGGGATATTTAGTTAGAGTAAAAGTTCTATTTCTTCATTTTAAAGACTATATATTTGGGGTAATCCCATGTTCTGGGATATAACTTCATTATATCATCAGTTGGATATATCTCATCAATAGAAATATCTCTAAACTTATGTTTATAAGCAACTTCCATATATACACTAATTGCTCGATGATAATATTTAATCTTATTATCCATACACAATCGATCTAAAGATATATTAAAGTTTAAATCATACTCTCGAACGTTTAAATAGCTAAATTCCTTCATTTCCTCCGATCTAAACAAATGATAAAAACATGGATGCGGAATACTAAATGAAAATAAGGCATCAGTACGCAATAGTTTATAAACATTTTCCAAAAGAGTATCCAAATCTCCAATACTATGAATCGACATATGTGCAAAACAGCCATCAAAATTCAGTTCAGAATCATATGTTAAAATATCGCCATTAATATATTTTATATTAGAAGTAAAATTATGATTTATAGCAAACGATATAACATCACTGGCTTTATCTAAGGCATATAAAAAACCAAGCTCACTTGATAAACTTTTACTAAGATACCCAAGACCACAACCAATTTCTAAAACTTTATTTAATTTATATTTTGAAAAGTACTGTTTCCAATATGGAAGAAAAATCTTTTCAAATGTAATATCTTTATGAGACAAAATCTGTGAACTTCTATGGAGAATATCATCACTATAGTTAATTTCTGTCATTCCCTTCTAATAAACTTAAAATATCTTTTGCCAAAGCAATCATATATGGATGATCACTATTATTAAAGATATATATTTCGTGTTCTTTGTTCGTTCCTGTAGAAATAGCTAATTGCTCAGCACCAGCGCGTCCTCTATTAATTATAGTAAACCTAGCATTAGGTTTAAAAGTATCTAAATTATAATTCTTTACGTTCATTCCTAGAGCTTTAAACTTGCTACCATTTACATTTTTACCAATCCAAATATCAACTGATATAGAATTTTTTACTAATCTTTTAATTTCTTTCTGCACATTTTCAGAAGACTCAATCCAAGATGCATCATGTGAAACAATTTCAACAGTTGATGCTCGTTCAAAAAACTCTAATATATATTTATTAATTGCAGCATCACCGTTAAAAACTTTAGCTTCTACAGAAATTCTTCTCCTATCAGATATAATTTCTATAATTTTTTTTATAACAGGAGTTAAGGTTCCAAAAAAAAATTCTGAAAAAAATGGAATCATATAAGAATAGCCAAAAATAAGAGCTATAATTTCTAAAATTAATACTAAAACAATAATGTATTCAAGTGTTGATATATTATTCAAATGATATTTTATACGATACATCTAATTAATCTCACAATCAAACAAAACTACTAAATATATTACATTATTATATCAAAATCATATAAAAATCACATCAAAAAAGAGACCATCAAAGATGATCTCTTAATATGGTGGACGATGACAGGATCGAACTGCCGACATCCTGCTTGTAAGGCAGACGCTCTCCCAGCTGAGCTAATCGTCCATGTGGTGACCCGTCCGGGAATCGAACCCGGGATACCGCCGTGAAAGGGCGGTGTCTTAACCGCTTGACCAACGGGCCAATAAAAATGGCTCCTCGAGTAGGACTCGAACCTACGACCGATCGGTTAACAGCCGATTGCTCTACCGACTGAGCTATCGAGGAATGTGTATGGAGCGGGAAACGAGATTCGAACTCGCGACCCCCGCCTTGGCAAGGCGGTGCTCTACCGCTGAGCTATTCCCGCAAATGGTGGACGATGACAGGATCGAACTGCCGACATCCTGCTTGTAAGGCAGGCGCTCTCCCAGCTGAGCTAATCGTCCATATGTGGTGACCCGTCCGGGAATCGAACCCGGGATACCGCCGTGAAAGGGCGGTGTCTTAACCGCTTGACCAACGGGCCAGAAATGGTGACTCACCCGCGACTCGAACGCGGGACACCCTGATTAAAAGTCAGGTGCTCTGCCAACTGAGCTAGTGAGTCAAATGGCTCCTCGAGTAGGACTCGAACCTACGACCGATCGGTTAACAGCCGATTGCTCTACCGACTGAGCTATCGAGGAATGTATGGAGCGGGAAACGAGATTCGAACTCGCGACCCCCGCCTTGGCAAGGCGGTGCTCTACCACTGAGCTATTCCCGCATACAGAACCGATAATTACTATAACATAATTATCAATCTGTCGTCAAGGATGAATTAAGTCCGTCCTGACTGCCATATAATAATATCAATTTACACATATAGTGTCAATGGTTTTTCCGTAAAATTCCTTGAAAATATAGCATACAAGAATGTCTTTTACCCGAGAAAAGGGGATATACAATCCCCCTTCAAAACGGGTTATTCTTTATCCTTTTGTCTACCTTTACCAGCCCCATCTTCAGCCACGCTAACTTCGGCTTCGATGAATGTTTTCATGTCATTTAGCATATGCATGGATGCATCGATTATAGATAGACCCATAGTTGACCCTAAAGCTTCATCTATTAGCAGGTTATAGTGCAAATAAGGCTTCACCCCTAAGAAGCGACATTGTTCCTTATGTATAGGTTCATCATGTATAGGCTCATCATAGGCAGCCGACGGGAACACATAGTCCTTAACTAGCGGTTCAATGGTAACCGCCGCTAAAACAGCTGCACCAGTTACTATATTATCAAAGACTACAGCCATGCGATGGCTAGCAGCTCCTAAGATAAAGGCCGTTAAAAATGCAATATCTAAACCACCCGCTATGTGAAGCAAGTGCAATACCGCATCACGGCGCTCACTTTCACTAATAGTAGACCAATCATCCACAGAAATATTAAATCGATCTACAAAAGAATGAATATGAGCAGCGCGTTGCTCTATCGTAGGGCCATATTCATTATGAACGAGAATATCCTCATAGGCACAACCTGTGATTGTCGCCGTCGTTACAAGAGAGTCCAGAAAGGCCCGCTCCCCTATATTGCCAATAGCCACCACTTGTAATCCATCTCTATGTAACTTATCTGCATAGGTAAAACCTAGCTCAAGAGCACGCTCTAATTCATCTCGAGAAATAACAGGTTCTACGCCAAAGAAATGGGACCCGTTTCGAATCACCTGTTGCTCAATATTGGCTAAATCAGAAGTGTCTTGTTCTAGACCTATATTCACCACATGTACCGTAGCATTTAATTTAGCTGCAGCCCCTTGTGTAGCTGTTCTTCCCTCATTAAAGCGTTTTATGGCAGCATAACTTTCACTACCATGTTGATCATTTTGCGGTCCATCTACCAAGTGATCAGCTGCCACAACGAGCACACCTTGACGCAAATGATTTGGTTTAGAGTCTCCTAAAATTCCTGCAAAACGCTCCGCTATAGTTTCTAACGTAGCCAGGCTATAGATGGGCTTTGTCAAATTATCAATACGGAATCGACATGTTTCCATTGCTTGTGTATCTAACGGCTCAATTTTGAAAGTTCTCATTTATTACCTCCTGTAATGGCCATATACATATGCACCGCAAGATCTAACATCCCCATTTGTACCGAACTGCCAGAGGCCTCCCCCAAACAAAGTCCCAAGTCTACATACGCTTCTAAGCCTAGGTTTTCTAAGGAGGACTTCGCAGCCTTTTCAGCAGACAAATGAGATGCCATCACATAATCCATCGCTTTTGGAGCCAACGTTTTAGCCACCAATGCACAAGCCGATGTATTAAATCCATCGATAATAACTAACCCATGATTTGCTGCGGCGCCTAAGATAACGCCAACGATACAAGCAAATTCAAAGCCGCCTACAGAGGATAAAATCCCAATGGCATCGTCTTTAGGAATATCCTTATATTTCTCCAGTACGTCATGAACAATGCGTTGCTTTAATTTAAGGCGCTCATCGGAAATATTCGTTCCTCGTCCCGTCGCCTCTTCCGCTGTAAGTCCTGCAAACTTAGCAGTCATAAGGGCACTAGCTGTCGTATTTGATATGCCCATTTCACCTACCAAAAATACGTTAAAGCCTTCATCGATTTTTTCTTTTACTAGACGAATCCCTGTTTCGATGCCCTCCACGGCTTGTTCGCGCGTCATGGCGGGCTCTTCTACAAAGTTTTTTGTACCCATCCCCAGTTTATGACTTCGAAGCCCCGGAACCCAACTCATATCCGCATCAATCCCCATGTCGATAACTTCCATTTGGGCCCCACAATAATTAGCTAGGGAGTTAGCACCCGCCCCTTTAGGGATTAGATAATTTTGTGTCATCCCAACAGTTGTTTCCTTAGGATACGCACTAACACCCATATCAGCTACGCCATGATCCGCAGAAGCAATAATCATACATGGTTTTGGCACGGTTACCTGCTCTTGATTCGTAGCCGCCCCATATTGAGCCACAACATCTACAAGACGACCATATAGTTCCACCGGCGATTCTGCATTCCAGCTATTAAATATATGTTGTTCAATCTTTAAGCTGCGACCTGTAATAGCGCCACAAGTTTCTTGTAACAAACTCATAAAAGCTCCCTTAACATAATACTATTTACATACTCATAACGATATATAGTATACACGATTCTAAATATATGTCATGTTTTTTCAGTTACATTTACACTCTTATAGGATACAAAACTACGCCATTTTAATTATCCTTAATCTGACCAGTTAAATACGGTAACTTTCCTCGAATCTCGCGACTTCGTTCAAGATAGCTTTCTAATTCTTGTCCTTCGTCATCTTGTGAAAGTATCGCTTTAACATGTTCAATTTCTGATTCAATTTGTGTAAGGCCTTCAATAACATTATGACGATTCCCATAGATAATTTCGCGCCACATAGATGGTAATCCACCAGCCACACGTGTACAGTCTCTAAAGCCCCCTGCGGACAATTTCATACGCAATTCGCCCAATTCATCGCCTCCCGAAACTTGTGTTAAAATAGAGGCCAATAAGTGAGGCATATGACTAACCATAGCCAGATATGCATCGTGAGCATAAATATCGACAAACTCGATACGAGACCCTAAGGCACGACCCATGTCAGCTAATTCTTGAGCTACTTCTTCACTATATACATCAGATGCCTTATCTTCTAACACGATCCAGCCCATACCTTTGAATAGGTTTTTATGAGATACTTCATACCCACCCTTTTCGGATCCTGCCATAGGATGGACAGATACGAAAACGGTCCCCTTAGGAATCGATTCATAAATGGCTCGTACAAAATTTTCCTTCGCACTAGATACATCGGTTATGACTTGTCCCGGTCTAAATAGATGAGCCGTTTCAGTAAAAAGTCGTGCATTTGTATCAGGTGGCAAGGAGAACACAACGATATCTGAGTTCTTAATCAATGGCTCAACTTCAGTCCACGCAGCTTTTACCACACCATCTTGAATGGCCGCATCACAGACCTCTTGACGACGTGCATAGCCTACTACCTCATAATCTGTATATTCCTTTAAGGCCTTTGCCAAGGATCCACCTAATAGGCCTAAGCCAATAATGCCCACTGTCTTACTCATATAAACCTACTTTCAAGTAAAACTAGCAATGTCTATTCTCCAATATAATGCTAGTTATATTACATTATTATTTAGCTAATTGTAAATCAAAATTAGGGAGAATGAAATTAAGCTTCGATAAGATGCTTGTTTCTCCATTTACCGCTATACCAACGATATATAAACAATAAACCTCGCAAGATTTCATCAGCGGCCATGGCAATCCATATACCAACAAGGCCCCACCCCCAGTAAATACCAAATAGATACGATAATGGCACGGCGCATAACCACATACCAAAGATTCCCACTAGCATAGGCGTACGAATATCACCGGCAGCCTGCAAACAACCAACCATAACGATATTTACTGCACGTCCTAACTCAAGAAAGATCTCAACCAGTAATACATTATGTGCTAACTCTAGGATTTCCGGATCCGAAGTAAACACAGATACAACAAAATCACTAGTCACATAGAAGAATGTAGCAAGACCTACGTTAATAGCAATCGCTAAATACATGGACTTCCATACACGACTAGTAACCTCCTCTTGGCGTTTAGCGCCCATTAGGAAACCTACGATAACTTGTGAAGCATTGGATAGCGCTATGGTGTATACATAACAAAGCATGGCGATAACAGATACATAAACTTTAGTATTAATAACTGCTAAGCCTAACATGTTGACCATTTTCATGATCGTAGTTTGAGATAATTGATAGCTCAATGTTTCGCCACCAGAAGGAACACTAATATGCAATAAAGATTTAACCGTATGCCACGGAAATGGTTTTAAGAATTTAAAGTTTACCTCTAAGGTTAATAATTTCTTAAAAGTATATCCAATAATCACGAGCCCTACGACTTTAGATAGCCATGTTGAAATAGAAACACCTAATACACCAAGGCTTGGTATTGGACCATGACCAAAGATTAATACATAGTTTGTTAGAATATGAATGATATTCATCACAAGGGCAATGTACATGGTAACGCGTGTTAATGATTGACCTCTAAATACGGCTACTAACGCATAATACATCGCTTGTATCGGTAGCCCTGCAGCAACAATAGTAGTATATATCGACGTATCACTCATCGTTTCTGGTGGTATACCTAGCCATGTAAAGATCCATTCATGGCAAGTAATAAAGAATACTGCCGCTATAGATGAAAAGAGAAAATTCATCATTAAGCTGACCGTACATACCTCTGATAGCTTGGACTGGTTTCTCGCTCCTAAATATTGAGCAATCAAAATCGTCGTAGCTGTACTCATGACGATGATGAGCATAATAAAGATATTTAAAATCTGATTGGCATTAGCTACCGCTGCTACCGCTTGAGGCGAGTAGTGACTCATCATCAATTGGTCTATATTACCTACTAGCATCTGTAGGAACACTTCAATAAATATAGGCCAACTCAAAGTCCAGATAGATAGACTAATCCCCTTTTCGTATGCTTTCATAAAAACCTCTGCAATGAATACGATACGATTGCAATGAATATCATACAATGTCCTTATTATATCACGTTATATAACCACATGGGACAAATCGCAGAAAGCAATATACTTAATAGTTTTTCATAAAATAGTACATACAAAAAACGTGCCACCCAAAGGTGACACGTTTATTATGTAGACAAGCAAGTATCTATAGTGTTCTGCTAATGCTTATTTGAAGCCATTACAAAGGCTGTCGAATAATGCTTGGTCAGGTTTTACAACATCTTCAGTCAATGGACGAGGATGTGGTCCGCCATTTGCTGCAGCCATTGCTTTTTCAAAGGAAGGTTTAGATGTATTTTGATAGATAAGGCCTGTAACCAAACCATCAGTATCACCCAAAGTTTTAAGCGCTGTTGCACGATCTGTTGGGTCATAACCTTCAGGCAATGCTACTAAATGTTCTTTGAACCAATCATAGCTATTGCGTTTGTTGTATGTAACACATGGGCTAAATACATTGATGAAGGAGAAGCCCTCATGATCCATAGCTTGTTGAATCAAATCAACGAGCTCTTTACGATTCACCATATAGCTTTGCGCTACAAATGTAGCACCTGCTGCAATCGCAGTTTCACAAACGGACAATGGAGACTCAAACGCACCATGAGGAGTTGTTTTTGTAACAAAACCGATATCAGAACGAGGGGATGCTTGACCTTTAGTCAAACCATATACATGGTTATCCATTACTACGTATGTCATGTTTACATTACGTTTAAAAGCATGAATGGTGTGACCCATACCGATAGCAAAGGCATCACCGTCACCGGAAAATGCGATAACTTCTAGGTCTTGGTTAGCAAGCTTAACGCCTTGCGCATAAGGAAGCGCACGGCCATGAGTTGTATGCGCACCATAAGCGTAGAAATAGCCACCGATACGGCTAGAGCAACCAATACCGGAAATTACGGCTAATTTTTCTGGTGGAATATTTTTCGCTACTACAGCGTCAGTAATCGCCGCTTGAACCCCATAATGGCCACAGCCTGGACACCAGTTAGGACGAATATCATTTCTGTAATCTTTAGCTGTTGTCATATTATAGGACCTCCTTAATCGCATTTTTCACATAACTTTTTGTGAATGGATTACCATCGTATTTCAAGCAGCTAGAAATCTTATGTTTCTTATGCATGTTGATTTTAAATAAATTAGCCAATTGACCAGTTTTATTGTGTTCTACAACAACTACTTTTTTCGCCGCATCAAAGAACGGTTGTAATTGCTTTGCTGGGAATGGTTTAATTAAGCGCAATTGTAAATGGTTAACTTTAACGCCTTCTTGATCGAATTCAGCAACAGCTTCTTCGATAGCACCACGACTAGAAGCCATACCTACAACGAGTACATCCGCTTCATCGTATTTAGCATTGTTCAAGAATGGTTCATAATTGTCAGCTACAGTTTCCAATTTGCGGAACCGTTTATCAGTTTGCGCTACGTGCATTGTAGGCGCTTCTGCTGGTTTACCTTCTTCATTATGCTCTAAACCTGTGGAAAGGAATAGACCATTTTTCATGCCTGGAATTGTACGCGGAGAAATGCCATCTTCAGTCAATTCAAAGCGTTTGAAGTAGTTAGGTTGTACCAATTCAGGAAGTTCAGCTTCTTTCATCATTTTACCGCGATTAATAGGTACGCGGTTCAAATCGAAGGAAGGAACTGATTGTTTATTCAAACCTTGTTGTAAGTCAGGCATAAAGATAACTGGACATTGATACATTTCTGCCAAATTGAAAGCTTTTTGAATTTCATAGAAGCATTCTTCGATAGATGTTGGTGAAATTACGATACCAGAATAGTCGCCATGTGCATTGTAGCAAGCTGCATCAATATCAGATTGTTCAACTTTTGTAGCCATACCAGTGGATGGGCCAGAACGTTGAACGTCGATAACAACCATTGGCAATTCAGCCATAGAAGCCATGGACAAGGATTCTGCCATCAAGGAAAGACCTGGGCCAGAAGTACATGTGAAGCCACGAACACCTGCGTATACGCCACCCATAGCTGTCATACACGCTGCGATTTCGTCTTCTGTTTGAACAACAGTTGAGCCCAACTTATCCATAGTTTTAATCATGTATTCCATAACTTCGGATGCTGGTGTAATAGGATAAGACGCCATAAAACGGGAGCCTGCTGCAATAGCACCAAGAGCACATGCTTCGTTACCTAATAAGAACATTTGATCTTTCTTACCAGGCGCTGGCAATGTATCGATTTCAACATCGCCTAATTTTTCCATTACAAGGCTATGACCATCATCGAAAGCAGCCAAGTTTTTATCAATAATCTCTTGGGATTTCTTTGCAAATTTCTCAATAATAGCATCTTTAAACATCTTAGTATCAAAGCCAAGAAGCGCTACGGACATCCCCAGTGCTACGATATTACGCATCAACAAGGAGCCTTGTTTCATTGCTGTTTCAGAGATAGGCAAAGATAAGCAATTAATCTTTGTACCTTCAAATTTAGAAAAGTCTGGATTAACTTTGCTATCACAGATGATATATCCACCATCACGTACTTCGGAACCGTGCATATCAACGGTTTCTTGATCAAGGGAAAGCAAGAAGTCTACCCCTTCACCAATGGACATAATTTGTTCCAATGCTACGCGCAATGCGAATGTAGTATGACCACCTTTGATGCGAGATGCAAATAAACGTTGGCTATACAAAGAGTAGCCTTCTTTAGCAAGGATTGTGGCCATAATTTCGCCGCAACTCTCGATACCTTCACCTTGTTGGCCGCCCATTTTCCAGATAAAATCTTTACGTTTTTGCAAGAGATTCACCCTCCTTAGGATAAAAATTACACTGCTGACAAGAGTCTACCTTACTATGTTAATGTTTTATAGTACGAACCTGTCTTATATCGTCATTGTATCATGTATATTTTAGGTTTACAATGTATCATTTCACATAATAATAGGTATAAATTAAGGTATTATAACTAAAAATTATAAAAAAAAAAGATACTACTTTTGAAGTAGTATCCTTTTAGTATTTATGCTCAACGTTTTATACTTTCACATCAAAAAAAGAGTCTATATAAAATTATATAGAATATTTATTCTCGAATCATCTAAAATATTTATTCCGTAATACCTCTTGTTGTCGCTCTTCAGTGAAGAATATTTCTTCTAAACATAAGCCTTGAGCAGGTGCAGTTTTCCCTATAGCACGCCGGTCTTTAGCAGCTAAATATCCTTTAATATCCTCAACCTTGCGACGACCAAGACCTATATCTACAAGTAAACCTGCAATATTGCGGACCATATGATATAAAAAACCATCACCAATCACAGAAATCGTCACCTGTGAACCTCGGGCCTCAACACGAATTCCCATAATTGTCTTTACAGGATCCGCCGGAGTTGAGTTGGTGCCCTTTAGGGTTGTAAAGTCATGCGTACCTACTAGTTCATTACCTGCAGCCTGCATACGAGCAATATTTAAGGGCTTTTTCACATGCCAATGATATCGCTGCGTCAAAGGATCTGCAATGAGCTGATTATGAATCGTATATACATACTCTTTACCGTATATATTCCACCGTGGCTTCCAATCTAGCGGAATTTCTACCGCTTCTAGAACGACTATATCCTTAGGAATATGAGCTATCATAGCACGAGGAATATTTTCTACTGGTATAGTCCCCGACGTTTGAAATGTACAAACTTGAAATTTAGCATGCACACCCGCATCAGTACGAGAGGCACCATAAATTTGAATCGGTTCATTACAAATACGTGATAAACCATATTCCAAACAACCTTGTACAGTTAAACCCTTATCATTAGATTGCTTTTGATAACCGACTAAATCTGTACCATCATAAGCCACTATGATCCGTATGTTTCTCATAGACCTAACCACCACAATGCAATGAGTATAATCGTAATCAAGACAACAGCACCGACGCCAATATAATCGACATAGGTAACTTGTAATTCTTTCATACGTGTACGATTGACGCCACCTCTATAGCAACGCGCCTCCATAGCGATAGCTAATTCATCGGCCCGTCGAAACGCACTAATAAATAATGGCACTAAAAGAGGCACCATATTTTTTGCGCGTTGAATGATAGAGCCTGTTACAAAGTCTGCCCCACGAGCAGATTGTGCTTTCATAATACGATCCGTCTCGTCCAATAAGGTAGGGATGAAACGCAGCGCAATAGTCATCATCATAGCCAGCTCATGAGCAGGAACACCTATGCGACGAAACGGATTGAGCAAGTGCTCGATACCATCAGTCAAACGAATTGGTGATGTGGTATAGGTCAACAAAGAAGAAAACAAGATTAAGAAGATTAAGCGTGCCGCCATTTGAAGGCCCATTGCCACGCCATGGTCGGTAATATTGATAATCCCCCATTGAAAAATTGGATTGCCTGGTGTCGTAAAAATATGAATCCCCATAGTAAATACGATGATAATCCAAAGCGGTTTAATAGCAGACCACATCAGACGTAACGGCAAACGTGATAACAACATTGCAAAGATAGTGAACCCACCTACAATGCCATATGCCAGTGGAGAATTCGCCAAGAATATGGCTACAACGAATATAGTAGTGGCAATAATCTTTGCGCGTGGATCCATGCGATGCAAGAAAGAGTTTCCTGGGAAGTATTGACCAATAGTAATATTATTTAACATGGTTACCTCCTTCGAGAATTGCTTGCACCGCATCATCTACAGATAGTACGCGATTAGACACATCAAGACCTTGTTCGCGCAAATATTCCATGGTAACAGACACTGGCGGTACATCTACACCGACAGCCTGTAATTCATCACGATGATTATTAAAGATGTCCATCGGTTCACCATCGAGAACGATACGCCCTTTATCGAGTACCACAAGACGAGAGGCCATGCGAGAAATATCTTCCATATTGTGAGATACAAGAATTACAGTGATCCCCTTTTCTTTATGAAGTCGAATGATTTCTTCAAAGATTTCTTCCCGTCCAAATGGATCAAGACCAGCAGATGGTTCATCGAGCACGAGAAAATCTGGATCCATAGCCACTACGCCAGCAATAGCCACGCGGCGCATTTGACCACCAGATAAATGGAATGGAGAACGTTCTGCATATGTGTCATAATCGAGCCCTACGAACTTCATCGCATCTCGCACACGCTCGTCTACGTCATCAGCACTAAGCCCTAAATTTTTAGGACCAAAGGCGATATCTTGAGCGATGGTTTCTTCAAACAATTGATGCTCTGGATACTGGAATACCATCCCCACCTTATGACGCATTTTTTTAGCTTCCTCTGTGGAGGCACTAATATCTACACCATTGACAGTAACTGTACCAGTTGTAGGATGTAATAGCCCATTTAGATGTTGTACAAAGGTAGATTTACCGGAACCAGTATGACCGATAACACCTAGAAACTCCCCATTTTCAATGGTAAGTGATACACCACGAAGCGCAGTCTTTTCAAAAGGGGTACCCATGCCGTAGGTATATGTAATATTATCTAACACAATCGCCATTAATGGGTTCCCTCCCCTCTTGGAGCATCTGTTGAGTGTATAGCGGATAATTGCTTGCCTAACTTTGAGCCTTTGAGCCCTTTTGCTAACTCTTCATTATTAATGATACTCTTACCCACTTCATAACCTTTAGCATTCAATTTGAAAGCAATCTCAGAGGCTACCGGTACATCGAGGCCCAGCCCTTTTAAAGTATCTACATGGCTAAAAATTTCACGAGGCGTACCATCATGTAATTTCACACCATTTTTCATAACCACAACTCGGTCTGCCGTAACAGCTTCCTCCATGAAGTGCGTAATATATACAATCGTAATGCCCTCTTCCTTATTGAGCTTGTGAACCGTTTCAAGCACTTCGCGGCGACCTTTTGGATCGAGCATCGCTGTTGGTTCATCAAGAACGATGCAATCTGGCTTCATCGCTAATACACCTGCGATAGCAATACGTTGTTTTTGTCCGCCCGATAATAAATGGGGCCCATGTTCTCTATATTCAGTCATATTAACAGCGGCTAACGCTGCATCGACACGTTGTCTAATTTCTGCACTAGGAATACCTAAGTTTTCTGGACCAAAAGCAACGTCCTCCTCTACAACGGCCGCTACGATTTGGTTATCAGGATTTTGGAATACCATTCCTACATGTTGGCGAATATTCCAAATATGCGCTTCATCCCGCGTATCAAAGCCACATACATTGATATGACCTTCACTAGGTTGTAATAACACATTAAAATGCTTGGCAAGCGTACTTTTACCACTGCCATTAGTGCCAATGATACAAACAAATTCACCACGCTTAATGGATAGATTCACATCATCCAAGGCACGTACATCATTGCCGTTTTCATCAGTATAAATATGACTCATATGATTGACCTCAATCATAATGTCTTGTTCATTCATGGATAACCTCATATCTTTCTAGTCAATTTCGTTTCTATGAAAGTAGAACCATTTGCATCATCTATCATACTCATGTTGTGCATAATCCCCATATTTCAATTTATCCTATTTAATAGAACTTGAATTTAATAATGTCTTAGATATTATGCAAAAGGTTGACAATACATATTCATTCTTTACGATAACTGCTAACATATTACGATATTATACTAGTCGATTGTACCATAAAATTGACAATAAAAAAACGGTGCTGCAACATAAGTTACAACACCGTATGAGTTTGATTAAACTAACTCGATAATAGCCAAAGGTGCAGCGTCACCTTTGCGAAGACCAGTTTTGATTACACGAGTGTAACCACCTTGACGGTCTGCATATTTTGGAGCAATTGTATCAAACAATTTTTTTACTACACTTTCATCCATGAGGTATGCAAGAACTTGGCGACGTGCATGAAGATCACCACGTTTAGCCAAAGTTACCATTTGATCAGCTAAAGAACGAAGTTCTTTCGCTTTAGCTTCAGTCGTTTCAATACGCTCATATTGGAAGAAAGATGTTAACATGCTACGGAACAACGCTTTACGAGCGGAGCTGTCGCGGCCTAATTTTCTGTACATTCGTCTTCCTCCTTATTCGCCTTTTTGTTTAAGTTGAAAACCACCTGGATGATTATTGAGTTTTTCCTCAATTTCATCGATAGATTTTTTACCTAAGTTGCGAACTTTTCCTAAGTCATCAATGGTTTTGTCTAGCAAGTCTGCAATTGTATTAATGCCAGCACGTTTCAAGCAGTTATACGCACGAACAGAGAGTTCCAACTCGTCGATGGAAATCTTTGCTGGGCCGTCATCTACAGCTGGTTCTTCATTATCGGAACCTACTGGATCTATAACGATACCGCCTTCACCAGTGTTTACATCTACAACATCTGCAGAATGCGCTAATTTAGTGAAGTTCCCTAAATAACCAATCATAATGGCAGCAGATTTTGCCACTGCATCAGCAGCAGTAATGGAGCCATCAGTCCAAACTTCTAATGTAAGTTTGTCGAAGTCCATTTCATTGCCTACACGAACATCACTCACTTCGTATTTAGCACGAAGAATTGGAGAGAAGATGGAATCGATTGGAATACAACCAATAACATCAGTATCTTTTTTATTCTTCGTTGAAGGAACATAGCCTTTACCTCGTTCGATTACTACGTCCATTACGAGATGAGCTGTCTCATCCATTGTCGCAATCACGAGTTCAGGATTCAATACTTCTACCTCTGGTGGGAATTGTTCAGCCAAATCAGCAGCTGTCAATATTCCATCCTTTTGGAAGTCAAAATGAACTTCCAAAGGTAATTGTGCTTCTTCTTCAACTTTGATGCACAATTGCTTTAAGTTAAGGATGATATCCGTAACGTCTTCGCGAATACCAGGAATAGTAGAGAATTCATGAAGAACTCCATCAATTTTGATAGAGGTGATAGCTGCCCCATCCAAGGATGAAAGCAAAATTCTGCGTAAGCTATTACCGAGAGTGATACCATAACCACGATCTAATGGTTCACATACGAACTTACCATAACGACCGCCATCGGCGATGTCCACTTTCTCGATTTTAAGTTTCTTTTCTTCGCTCATCAGGAACATCCTCCTATATAACACACGTTCATAGTTAATTATAGCACCGTATCATATCGGTCGCTATAAATTATACACGACGGCGTTTTGGAGGGCGACAACCATTGTGAGGAATTGGAGTTACGTCTTTAATGGAAGTAACTTCAAGACCTGCAGCTTGTAAAGCACGGATTGCAGCTTCACGGCCGGATCCAGGACCTTTTACGAATACTTCAACAGTGCGAAGGCCATGTTCCATTGCAGCTTTAGCAGCTTGTTCAGCAGCCATTTGAGCAGCAAATGGAGTGGATTTACGAGAACCACGGAAGCCCAAGCCACCAGCGGAAGCCCAAGACAACGCATTACCGTTTGTATCTGTCAAAGTTACGATAGTGTTATTGAATGTAGAACGAATATGAGCCGCACCGGATTCAATATGTTTCTTTTCTTTTCTTTTAGTTCTAACAACTTTTTTAGCCACGCTTTATCCCTCCTTTATCTTATTTCTTTTTACCAGCAATTGCTTTTCTAGGACCTTTGCGAGTACGTGCATTCGTTTTAGTACGTTGACCACGAAGTGGTAAACCCATACGATGACGTTTGCCTCGATAGGAGTTGATTTCAATTAAGCGTTTAATGTTAAGAGCTTCTTCACGACGAAGGTCACCTTCTACTTTGTAATCAGCATCTAACAATTCACGGATTTTCGCTACTTCATCTTCAGAAAGATCGCGAACGCGTGTGTCAGGATTGATGCCAGTTTTAGCAATAATTTCAGATGCTAAAGTCGGACCAATACCATAAATATAAGTTAAACCAATTTCCACTCGTTTATCACGAGGTAAATCTACACCGGCGATACGTGCCATCTAATCATCCACCTCCTATCAGATTATCCTTGTTTTTGTTTATGTTTTGGATTTTCGCAAATAACCATTACACGGCCTTTGCGTTTAATGATTTTACATTTTTCGCATATCTTTTTAACTGATGGTTGAACCTTCATTAGTACCTCCTTTGTGGACCCTATGCTTATTTAAAGCGATAGGTGATGCGACCACGATTTAAGTCATACGGTGTCAGTTCCATAGTAACTTTATCACCAGGAAGAATACGGATAAAATTCATACGCATTTTACCTGACACATGAGCCAATACGATATGACCATTTTCCAATTCAACTTGGAACATGGCATTCGGTAATGCCTCAACGACCGTACCTTCCACCTCAATAACGTCTTCTTTTGACATATCTTTTCCTCCGGTTACCTGTTTATTTAATTAACCGCGGTTCTTCCCGCATAGTTAATATTTCAGGGCCGTTTTCTGTAACAACCACTGTATGTTCGAAATGAGCAGCAGGTTTACCATCTACTGTAACTGCTGTCCAGTCATCCCCTAATACACGAACACGGTGAGTACCTAATGTAATCATCGGTTCAATACACAATACCATACCTGGTTTCATAAGAGGTCCTTGATCAGGACTACCATAGTTTGGTATTTGCGGATCTTCATGCATTTCGCGGCCTAAACCATGACCTACGAAGTCGCGTACGACACCGTAACCATGTTTCTCACAATACGTTTGAACAGCGTGACCGATAGCACCAATACGGTTACCGACTTTCACTTGTTCAATTCCCTTGAACAGACTTTCCTCTGTAACTTTTAACAATTTCATCACATCGGGTTTGACGTGACCGATAGGAATCGTCACAGCCGAATCGCCGTGATATCCATCAATAGATGATACGAGATCAATACTGAGGACATCGCCGTTTTTAAGCTTACGCTTAGCGCTCGGAATACCATGAACGACTTCTTCGTTAATAGAAGCACAGATTGTAGCGGGGAATCCATAGTACCCTTTACAACTTGGTATACCACCGTGGCTGCGAATATATTCTTCGGCAATTGTATCTAACTCAAGCGTCGTGATGCCAGGTTTAGCCTTTTTTACTAACAAGGACAACGTGTCTGCTGTAAGCTTACTTGCCTTGCGGATACATTCAATCTCATGGGGCGATTTTAAAATAATCATAGATTATTTCTCCAACGCCTTAATGATGTCAGCAAATACTGCGTCTACATCTTGTAAACCATTAATTTCTTGATATAATCCGCTATTGCGATAGTAATCAATTAATGGTTTAGTAGATTCTTCGTACACAGCTAGACGTTTCTGTACTGTTTCAGGGTTATCATCAGCACGATTTTCTAGAACAGCTCGTTCGCTAATACGTTTAACCAATTCCTCGGAAGGAACGTTTAAGTTAAGTACAGCGTCCAAAGAAATTCCTAATTCTTTAAGGATTGCATCCAAGGATACAGCTTGCGCTGTAGTTCTTGGAAATCCATCAAGAATAAATCCAGATTTGCAGTCATCTTTCACCAAGCGATCACGTACGATACCAACAGTTACACTGTCTGGTACCAATTGACCAGCATCGATGTATTTCTTAGCCTCAACTCCAAGAGGTGTTTCGTTCTTAATCGCAGCGCGGAACATATCACCTGTTGAAATTTGGGGAATACCGTATTTTTCAATAAGTCGAGCTGCCTGAGTGCCTTTACCTGCACCAGGAGGTCCCATTAATAAAATATACATATCGTTTCCCTCCTATTTCACAAAGCCTTTATAGTGGCGTGTTACCATGAGCGACTCAATTTGTTGCATTGTATCAAGTGCTACACCTACAACGATAAGAAGAGCCGTACCACCAAAGTATACGCCTTGGACGCCGGTTATACTACCGAGGAAATTCGGTATAATAGCAACGACAGCTAAGAATACAGCGCCAGCCAAAGTGATCTTGGTCATCACGTTATCCACATAATCAGCAGTTGGTTTACCCGCACGAATACCTGGGATAAAACCACCGTATTTTTTCATATTATCTGCCATATCTGTAATGTTGATAGAGATTGCAGTATAGAAATACGTAAAGATAAAGATCAATATCGCATACAATGCCGTTTGTAACGGCGTCCCCCATGTAAATAAATCAGCAGCTTTATGAACAAATTCATTGTCAATAAATTGTGCAATTGTTACAGGGAACATCAACACAGATGACGCAAAGATAATTGGGATTACACCTGCCTGATTGACTTTCAACGGCAAGAATGTAGAGTGACCACCGTACATTTTACGCCCTACTACGCGTTTTGCGTATTGGATAGGAATGCGACGTTGGCCTTGTGTAACTGCCACTACGACAGCGATCATCGCAAGTGCAATTACAGCAAATAAGAATGCTTGGAACATGTTAATGGTTCCGTTTTGGATATATTGATAAATAGTTTCGAGACCATCTGGCAATCGAGCTACGATACCAGCAAAGATGATCAAGGAAATACCATTACCTATACCATATGCTGTGATTTGCTCACCAATCCACATCAACAAACATGTGCCTGCTGTGAGGATGATGGCCACAACGAATACGCTAAGGAAATCATTATTTACCAAAGCGTTGTTTGCTCTAAGAGCAAATGCCATACCAGCGGCTTGTACAAAGCCAAGGACTACGGTGCCATAACGAGTTACCTTCGCTATTTTCTTACGCCCGTCTTCACCATCTTTACTCCATGCTTCAAACTGAGGAACTACAGACTGAAGCAGTTGCATGATGATGGAAGCATTAATGTAAGGGGTAATACTCATCGCAAAGATAGAGAACTTACTTAGCGCACCACCAGCAAACAAGTCTAATAGACCAAATAGGTTACCGGATGTAAACAAGGATTCGATAACAGATGCATCTACACCTGGTACTGGGATGTGAATGCCGGCTCTAAACACAGCAAACATCATCAATGTGTACAAAATCTTGTTACGTAACTCAGTAATCTTAAAGATGTTCGAGAGG
The DNA here is from genome assembly GCF_040097785.1 of Veillonella parvula. Classification (GTDB taxonomy): domain Bacteria; phylum Bacillota; class Negativicutes; order Veillonellales; family Veillonellaceae; genus Veillonella; species Veillonella parvula_D. Next base: position 103,227 of record NZ_JBBNNS010000002.1, read on the forward strand.
CTATCTAGCACCCTAGATCACCTCAACTTTTCCGCCTGCTGCTGTGATTTTTTCTTCAGCAGCTTTAGTGAAGCCATTAGCGATAACAGTCAAGTTTTTAGTTTCCAATGTGCCGTTACCTAAAATACGAATACCATCGCGTACATTTTTCAAAATGCCAGCTTCAATAAGAGCTACTGGATCAACTGTTGCACCATCTTCAAAGCGATTTAATTGTGCTACGTTAACTTCAGCATATTGTTTAGCAAAAACGCTGTTGTTGAAACCGCGTTTTGGTAAACGACGATAAAGAGGCATTTGGCCGCCTTCAAAACCGGAGCGAACGCCACCGCCAGAACGGGAGTTTTGACCTTTTTGACCACGACCAGATGTTTTACCCAAGCCAGAACCTAAACCACGGCCTACACGAGTACGAGTTTTTTTAGAACCAGCTGCTGGTTGTAATTCATGAAGTTTCATTCAGTGCACCTCCTTATCAGTATTAAACTTCTTCAACTTTTACTAAATGTCTAACTTTATGAAGCATACCTTCGATTTGAGGTGTTACTTCTTTTACGACTTGAGAATTAGTTTTTTTCAAGCCCAAAGCTTTAACTGTCGCGCGTTGATCTTCAGGACGACCGATTAAGCTTCTTGTTAATGTTACTTTAACTTGTGCCATTTCTTGTCTCCTTATTACGCGTTATAGATTTCTTCAACGGTTTTACCACGAAGCTCAGCAACTTCGCTAGCGCGTTTCAAATCTTTCAAACCTTCGATTGTAGCGCGAACCATATTGTTAGGGTTAGAAGAGCCCAAAGATTTAGTCAAGATGTTACGAACACCTACTAATTCCAATACGGCACGAACAGGGCCACCAGCGATAACGCCAGTACCTTCAGCAGCTGGTTTCAAGAATACGCGGCCTGCACCGAATACGCCTGTTACGCTGTGAGGGATTGTACCATTTTTAATAGCTACGTTTACAATATTTTTCTTAGCATCATCGATACCTTTGCGAATTGCTTCTGGTACTTCCGCTGCTTTACCTAAGCCAACGCCTACATAACCGTTGCCATCACCAACAACTACAAGAGCGCTGAAGGAAAAACGACGACCGCCTTTAACTACTTTGGCTACGCGGTTGATGAATACTACTCTTTCTTTAAGATCAAGACTGGTGTAATCAATTCTCGCCATGTCTATAGTTCCTCCTTCTTAGAATTTTAAGCCTGCTTCACGAGCACCTTCTGCAAGGGCTGCTACGCGGCCGTGGTAAATGTAACCACCACGGTCAAACACTACAGTGTCAATGCCTTTAGCGATAGCTTTTTTAGCAACTGCTTCACCAACAGCTTTAGCAGCAGCTACGTTACCACCATAGGATAAGTTCAAATCTTTATCTAAAGAGCTAGCAGCAACCAAAGTTGTACCTGCTACGTCATCGATTACTTGTGCGTAAATGTTGCTCAAAGAACGGTAAACGTTCAAACGTGGGCAAGTTGCCGTACCAGAGATGTGACGGCGAATACGAAGATGACGTTTTGCTCGAGCGATATTTCTACTAGATTTACGAGGCAAGATATTCACTCCTTTCATTCATATAGATGATATTACTATTTACCTTTTGCACCAGCTTTACCAGCTTTGCGACGAACAACTTCGCCTTCATAGCGGATACCTTTACCTTTGTAAGGTTCAGGTTTTCTCCATTTACGGATATCAGCTGCTACTGCACCTACAACTTCTTTGTCTGCACCAGACACAACGATTTTGTTAGGAGCTGGAACGTCGATTGTAATACCAGCTGGAGCTTCCATTTCTACTGGATGAGAGAAGCCAAGTGTAAGAGCTAATTTATTGCCTTGTTTAGCCGCTCTGTAACCAACACCGTTGATTTCAAGAGTTTTTGTAAATCCTTCAGATACGCCTGTTACCATATTAGCAACAAGAGCGCGAGTCAAACCGTGAAGGGAACGATGATTTTTATCGTCGGAAGGACGAGTTACTGTGATTGTGTTACCTTCTACAGTGATATTCATATCTGGATGCAAATCGCGAGATAATTCACCTTTAGGGCCTTTTACGTTCATATGATGGTTATCATATGTAACAGTAACGCCTGCAGGGATCTCGATAGGCATTCTACCGATACGTGACATTATTTCTACCTCCTATTGCTACTATTACCAAACGTATGCGATTACTTCGCCACCAAGACCTTCTTTACGAGCTTGTTTGTCGCTCATAACGCCTTTGGACGTAGAAATAACTGCGATACCCAAACCACCAAGTACACGAGGAAGTTCTTCCTTTTTCGCGTAAACACGTAAACCTGGTTTGGAAATACGTTTAATTCCTGTAATAACTTTCTCGTTATTGGAACCATATTTCAAAGTTACTTTTAAAGTGTTTTCTTCTTTTTCAACGTTCTTTACAAAGCCTTCTTGTAAAAGGATGTCAAGAACGGCTGCTTTCATTCTAGATGCAGGAATGTTTACCGTTTCATGAAGTGCAGCGTTTGCATTACGGATGCGCGTAAGCATATCCGCGATAGGATCGGTCATTACCATAATCTAAAAACCTCCTCTCGTCTAATATTACCAGCTGGCTTTTTTAACACCAGGAATTTGTCCTTTGTACGCCAATTCACGGAACGCAATACGGCTGATACCGAATTTACGCATATAGCCGTGAGGACGACCAGTTAAGTTGCAACGGTTGTGCAAGCGTGTTGGGGATGCATTTGCTGGTAATTTGGATAAGCCTTCATAATCACCTGCTGCTTTTAACGCTTCACGTTTAGCTGCATATTTTTCAACGATTTTAGCGCGTTTCTTTTCGCGTTCAATCATAGATTTTTTAGCCATCTATATGTTCCTCCTATTATTTTTCAAAAGGCATACCGAATTGAGTCAACAATTCACGAGCTTCTTCATCTGTCTTAGCACTTGTTACGATAATGATATCCATACCAGTAACACGTTCTACCTGATCATATTCGATTTCAGGGAAGATGAGCTGTTCTTTAAGACCCAAAGCGTAGTTACCACGGCCATCGAATGCAGTAGCGCTGATACCGCGGAAGTCACGTACACGAGGTAATGCCGCATTGATCAATCTATCAAGGAATTCATACATGCGTTCGCCACGAAGAGTAACTTTTGTACCCAACGCCATGCCTTCACGAACTTTGAAGTTCGCAATGGATTTTTTAGCTTTTGTGATAACAGGTTTTTGACCAGCAATAATAGTCAAGTCATTAACTGCTGCTTCCAATGCTTTTGCATTGCCTACTGCATCACCTACGCCGATGTTGATAACGATTTTTTCCAATTTAGGAATTTCCATTACATTGCCGTATTGGAATTTTTCTTGCATACTCTTTTTGATTTCAGAGTTGTATTGTTCAAACAAACGAGACATTTATGTAGCTCCTCCTTTCCTGATTATTTAAGTACTGTACCGGATTTAACAGTAGCGCGAACGAATTTACCGTCCTTGCCTTCTACCTTTTTGATACGAGTAGCTGTTTTAGTTTCTGGGTCGACAACCATTACGTTAGAAACATGAATGCCAGCTTCTTTAGTAACGATGCCGCCTTGTGGGTTAGCTTGGGAAGGTTTTGTGTGACGTTTTACAGTGTTAACGCCTTCAACAAATACGCGTTCTTTTTTAGGTTCAGTTGCGATAACTGTACCTTGCTTACCTTTATCTTTACCGGAGATAACAACAACTGTATCGCCTTTTTTGATTTGTAGCTTAGCCATATGCTGCGTTCCTCCTTCTTATAATACTTCTGGAGCCAAAGAAACGATTTTCATGAAGTCTTTTTCACGAAGTTCTCTAGCTACAGGTCCAAAGATACGAGTACCACGAGGGGTCTTGTCATCTTTAATAACTACTGCTGCGTTTTCATCGAAACGAATATAGGAACCGTCTTGACGGCGGATACCTTTTTTAGAACGAACAATAACAGCTTTAACTACGTCGCCTTTCTTGACAACGCCACCGGGTGATGCATCTTTTACAGAAGCAACGATTACGTCACCGATATTGCCGAATTTGCGATAAGAACCGCCCATGACTTGGATGCACATAATACGTTTAGCACCAGTGTTGTCGGCAACATTCAAAATTGTTTGTTGCTGGATCATCGTCTATTCCTCCTTACATCACTCTTATTTTTGTCTTTCAAGAATTTCAACAACTCTCCAACATTTATCTTTAGAAAGTGGACGAGTTTCTACAATTTTAACTGTATCGCCAATTTGACACTCATTATTTTCATCATGAGCTTTGAAGCGTTTTGTGCTAACCATTGGCTTGTTATATAATGCGTGAGGTACTTTACGTTCAACAGCAACAACAACAGTTTTGTCCATTTTGTCGCTAACAACTTTACCTACGCGGACTTTACGTACGTTTCTTTCTTCTGCCACGATTTTAAGCCTCCTTTTCAAACTTTAACAAATCTGTTATTATGCGTTTTCAGATTTAAGTTCAACTTCACGTTGTACAGTTTTAATACGAGCGATTGTCTTCTTAACTTCACGAATGCGCATAGGATTTTCTAATTGACCTGTTGCAAGCTGAAAACGGAGGTTAAATAACTCTTCCTTAAGACCGGAAACTTTTTGTTCCATTTCGGCAGCGCTCATATTGCGAATGTCATTAACCTTCATTTACGTCACCACCCAATTCTTTACCCTTAACAACAAATTTGCATTTGATTGGAAGTTTATGGCTTGCAAGACGCATAGCTTCACGAGCTGTAGCTTCTGGCACACCGTCCATTTCAAACATTACACGACCTGGTTTAACCACTGCTACCCAGTATTCAGGAGAACCTTTACCGGAACCCATACGAGTACCAGCTGGTTTAGCTGTGATTGGTTTGTCAGGGAAAATTTTAATCCATACTTTACCACCACGTTTGATATAACGAGTCATAGCAATACGGGCAGCTTCGATTTGACGGTTAGTGATCCAAGATGGTTCGCATGCTACCAAGCCGAACTCACCATGAGACACTGTATTACCGCGCATAGCACGACCTTTCATACGGCCGCGGAATTGCTTACGATGTTTTACGCGCTTTGGAATAAGCATTACTTGCCACCTTCTTCCTTCTTAGCAGGTGCTTGTTTTGCTTCTGGCAAAACTTCACCTTTGTAAATCCATACTTTAATGCCGATACAACCATATGTTGTATGAGCTTCAGCAGTACCGTAGTCGATGTCTGCACGAAGTGTATGCAAAGGAATAGAACCTTCACGATAGGATTCGCTACGAGCGATTTCAGCACCGCCAAGACGACCGCTTACCATGATTTTAATACCTTTTGCACCTAAGCGCATTGTACGACCTACAGCTTGTTTCATTGCACGGCGGAAGCCGATACGACGTTCCAATTGGCCCGCAATGTTTTCAGCAACTAATGTTGCATCCATGTCTGCTTGTTTAATTTCTGCAATGTTAACGTCCACTTGTTTATCAGTGAAACGAGTCATTGCTTTTTTGATATCTTCGATACCAGCACCACCACGACCGATAACCATACCTGGTTTCGCAGTGTGGATAGTCAATTTAATACGTTTATTTGTACGCTCGATTTCAATGCGGGAAATACCAGCAATGAAAAGGGTTTCTTTCAAGAAGTTACGAATTTTTACGTCTTCATGAAGATTAGCAGCGAAATCTTTATCTGCATACCATTTTGCGTCCCAATCTTTTACGATACCGACACGCAAACCGTGTGGATTAACTTTTTGACCCACTCTGTTTCCCTCCTTCTTAAGCTCTTTCTTTAACTACTACTGTTACGTGGCTAGTACGTTTCAAAATTTTGAAAGCTTGACCACGGGAACGAGGATGAATGCGTTTTAATGTAGGGCCTTGATCAACGAAGATCTCGGATACGTAAAGATTGTCAACATTCATATCGAAATTATGTTCAGCGTTTGCGATTGCAGAACGCATAACTTTTTCTACTACATCAGCGCCAACTTTCGGAGTGAACTTCAAGATGGCAAATGCTTCGCCGATGTTTTTACCGCGCACTAAATCTGCAACGATACGGATTTTACGAGGCGCGATTCGGATATGTCTAGCGATTGCTTTTGCTTCCATGTATTATTTCCTCCTATTTTTTGCCTGTAGATTTTTCGTCCTTACCATGACCTCTATAAGTACGTGTAGGAGCGAACTCACCTAATTTATGACCTACCATATCTTCTGTAATGAATACAGGTACATGTTTGCGACCATCATGCACAGCAATTGTGTGGCCTACAAAACTTGGGATAATAGTAGAGGCACGGGACCAGGTTTTTACAACTTTCTTTTCGTTAGTTTCGTTTAAAGCTTCAACTTTCTTAAGCAAATGATCTGCTACGAAAGGGCCTTTTTTAATAGATCTGGACACTATTTTATCTCCTTTCCTTTATCCTATTTTGTACGACGTTTAATGATTAAGCTGTTAGAAGCTTTTTTCTTGTCGCGAGTTTTAACACCATGTGCTGGTTTGCCCCAAGGTGTAACAGGATGTTTACGACCAACAGGAGATTTACCTTCACCACCACCATGTGGATGGTCACAAGGGTTCATTACAACACCACGGTTGCCAGGGCGAACACCCATCCAACGATGACGACCAGCTTTACCGATTACAAGGTTACTGTGGTCAGCGTTACCAACAACACCAATTGTTGCACGGCACTCTTGACGAACACGACGCATTTCACCAGATGGTAAACGAAGAATAGCGTAGCCATTATCTTTACCCATCAATTGAGCAGATGTACCAGCGGAACGAACGATTTGACCACCTTTACCGATTTTCAATTCGATATTGTGGATTTGTGTACCGTCTGGAATATTAGCCAATGGTAAGCAGTTACCAGGTTTAATATCGGACTCAGGACCGGAGAATACAACGTCACCAACTTTTAGACCGTTAGGAGCTAAAATGTAGCGTTTTTCACCATCAGCGTAGTTAAGCAAAGCGATGCGAGAAGAACGGTTAGGATCATACTCGATTGTTGCTACTTTAGCTGGAATATTATCTTTAGTACGTTTGAAGTCAATAATACGGTATTGACGTTTGTGACCGCCACCTTGGTGACGAACTGTCATTTTACCAGTATTGTTACGACCACCTTTTTGAGAAATCTTAGCGAGCAAGGATTTTTCTGGTTTGCTTGCTGTGATTTCGTCGAAGGCGGATACTGTCATAAACCGGCGACCAGCGGAGTACGGTTTAAATGATTTAATTGCCATTAGTGGGCCTCCTTACAACTAGACTCTTAGACACCTTCAAAGAATTCAATGGATTCGCCAGCTTTTAAGGTTACGATAGCTTTTTTGTAATCGCTACGTTTACCTTGTGTACGACCCATGCGTTTAGTCTTACCTAAAACACGAATAGTAGCTACTTTTTCTACTTTTACATTGAAGATTTTTTCAACTGCTTGACGGATTTGCACTTTATTTGCAGTCAAAGGCACACGGAAAGTGTATTTGCCTTCTTCCATAAGCATAGTGGATTTTTCGGTAATAACCGGGCGGATTAGTACATCATGTAATTGCATTATCCGAGCACCTCCTCGATTTTTGCGACAGCGCCTTTAGTAATGAAGAGCTTATCGTAATGAAGAAGATCGAAAATGTTCATACCTTCGCAAGCCAAAGCTTTAACACCTTGGATGTTACGAGCGGAACGTTCAACATTTACATCACCTTCAGTGATGAACAATACTTTTGCATCACCAACGTTGAAGCTGTTAATAATGTTCAACACTTCTTTTGTTTTAGGAGCTGCTAATGTGATTTCTTCCAAAACGTATAATTCGCTATTATTCACTTTATCGCTAAGAGCAGATTTAACTGCTAAACGTCTAGCCTTACGAGGCATAGCTTTGTAATAGCTGCGAGGTTGTGGGCCAAATGTAGTACCGCCACCGATCCAGATTGGGGAGCGGCTGGAGCCTGCACGAGCACGGCCAGTACCTTTTTGTTTCCAAGGTTTGCGGCCACCGCCACGAACCATACCTCTAGTTTTTGTTGCATGTGTGCCGAGACGTTCGTTAGACAATTGACGAACTACGGCTTGATGCATTACGGCTTCGTTAACTTCAACGCCGAATACTGCATCGTTTAACTGTATTTCACCGACTTTAACGCCGGATTGATTATATGTTGCTACTGTAGGCATTACATAATCCTCCTTTCGACAAATGATTATTTAACAGGTTTAACCGTGTTGCGAACCATAACCAAGCTACCTTTAGCGCCTGGGATACCACCTTTAACCAATAAAAGGTTACGTTCAGCATCAACTTTCACAACGGATAAGCGTTGTACGGTAACTCTGTAACCACCCATTTGTCCAGGGAGTTTTTTACCTTTGTATACCTTACCGCCGCCACCGGAGATCATAGGACCGATGGAACCAGGTTCACGGTGAGATTTGGAGCCATGAGTTTCAGGACCACGGGAGAAGTTATGGCGTTTAATTGTGCCAGCAAAACCCTTACCTTTACCTGTACCCACTACGTCCACCAATTCACCTTCTGCGAAGATATCAGCTGCCAGAGTTTGGCCTACTGTGTAGTCAGCTGCATTAGCTACGCGAACTTCGCGAAGATATTTCACTGGAGCTACGCCAGCTTTGTCGAACTGACCTTTTACAGGTTTTGTTAAATGTTTTTCTTTAATGGAACCGTAACCAATTTGTACTGCTTCGTAGCCGTCTGTTTCTACAGTCTTTACGCGCACTACAACGCTTGGGGTAGTTTCCACTACTGTTACAGGAACTAATTGGCCTTCAGCTGTGAAGACTTGTGTCATTCCTAATTTTTTACCCAAAATAGCTTTAGACATTATCGCACCTCCTTATAGTTTTATTTCAATAGATACACCAGCTGGTAAATCTAAACGAGTGATAGCATCTACTGTTTTCGAATTTGGTTCAAGAATATCGATTAAGCGTTTATGTGTACGCATTTCGAATTGTTCACGAGAATCTTTGTTTACGTGTACAGAACGAAGAATTGTGAAGATATTCTTTTCTGTTGGCAATGGAATCGGACCAGATACCATAGCGCCATTTCTTTTTGCAGTGTCTACGATCTTAGCAGCGCTTTGATCGAGAGCTTTGTGGTCGTATGCCTTAAGGCGAATACGGATTTTTTGCTGTTTAGCCATTATTAATAATTCCTCCTGTCGTCCATTTCGTGAATGGGCTGCTCCATAGAAATTCTCCTCCGCAGAGGCAACCTTCTACTTCATAGTTTAAAAACACAACACGAGAGCGGCATTATCTGCCGCTCTGAGTGCTGCATGTATTGTGCTCAACGCATTCTACGATGAGCATAAAAGGTTAAATTAACCTTCGATTTCTGTTACTACGCCAGCGCCTACTGTATGGCCACCTTCGCGGATCGCAAAGCGAAGACCTTCTTCGATAGCGATTGGAGTAATCAATTCGATTTCCATTGTTACGTTATCGCCAGGCATACACATTTCTACACCTTCAGGAAGGTTTACAACACCTGTTACGTCTGTTGTACGGAAGTAGAATTGTGGACGGTAGTTGGAGAAGAATGGAGTATGACGGCCACCTTCTTCTTTAGTCAATACGTATACTTCTGCTTTGAATTTTGTGTGTGGGTTGATGGAGCCTGGTTTAGCCAATACTTGACCACGTTCGATGTCTTTACGATCAACACCACGAAGCAATGCACCTACGTTGTCACCTGCTACTGCAGAATCCAACACTTTACGGAACATTTCAAGACCTGTTACTACATATTGTTCAGCTTTTTCTTTCAAGCCTACTACTTCAACAGTATCACCAACGTTTACTTGACCACGTTCAACACGGCCAGTTGCTACTGTACCACGACCAGTGATTGTGAAAACGTCTTCCACAGGCATCAAGAATGGTTTATCAGTATCACGAACTGGTGTTGGGATGTAGGAGTCTACAGCGTCCATCAATTCGTCAATTTTAGCTACATATTGAGCGTCGCCTTCCAAAGCTTTCAACGCGGAACCTACAACGATAGGTACTTCGTCGCCAGGGAATTCGTAGGAAGAAAGAAGTTCACGAACTTCCATTTCTACCAATTCGATCAATTCTTCATCGTCAACCATGTCAGCTTTGTTCAAGAATACTACGATTGCAGGAACACCAACTTGGCGAGCCAACAAGATGTGTTCGCGAGTTTGAGGCATAGGGCCGTCAGCTGCGGATACAACCAAGATAGCGCCGTCCATTTGAGCCGCACCAGTAATCATGTTTTTAACATAGTCAGCATGGCCTGGGCAGTCAACGTGTGCATAGTGACGGTTAGCAGTTTCATACTCAACGTGTGCAGTGTTGATTGTGATACCGCGTTCGCGTTCTTCTGGAGCTTTATCGATCATGCTGTAATCTTGGAAGTCAGCTTGACCTTTTTCAGCCAATACTTTAGTGATTGCAGCAGTCAAAGTAGTTTTACCATGGTCAACGTGACCGATTGTACCGATGTTAACATGCGGTTTCGTACGTTCAAATTTTTCTTTTGCCATTTTAAATTATCCTCCGAGGAAAATAGTAATTCTATTAATCTAATATGAGATTAACCGTTTTTCTTTGCTTGAATTTCTTCAGCAATTTTCTTAGGAACTTCTTCGTAATGATCGAATGTCATGGAGTAGTTACCACGGCCTTGCGTTTTGGAACGAAGGTCAGTTGCGTAACCGAACATTTCGCTCAATGGAACATATGCTTTGATATGTTGGGAACCATTACGAGCTTCCATGCCGTCCATGCGACCACGACGAGAGTTCAAGTCACCGATAACGTCGCCCATATATTCTTCAGGAACGTCTACTTCTACAGCCATGTATGGTTCAAGCAATGCAGGATCTGCTTTGCGAGCACCTTCTTTGAAGCCCATAGAACCAGCAATTTTGAAGGCCATTTCGTTGGAGTCAACGTCATGGTAGGAACCATCAAATACGATAACTTTAACATCAACCATAGGGTACCCAGCGATAACACCGGATTCCATAGCTTCTTTAACACCGCTTTCAACAGGTCCGATGTATTCACGAGGAATCGCACCACCTACAACCTTGTTTTCAAACTCGAAGCCAGCACCTGGTTCTTGAGGAATCAATTCCAACCAGCAGTGACCATATTGACCACGACCACCAGATTGACGTACGAATTTACCTTCAGCCTTAACAGCTTTACGGATAGTTTCGCGGTATGCTACTTGAGGTTTACCTACGTTACAATCTACTTTGAATTCACGGTTCATACGGTCAACGATGATATCCAAGTGAAGTTCGCCCATACCGGAGATAATAGTTTGACCTGTTTCTTCATCAGTACGAACTTTGAAAGTAGGATCTTCTTCTGCCAAACGAGCAAGAGCTGTACCCATTTTTTCTTGGTCAGCTTTTGTTTTAGGTTCAACAGCAACGGAGATAACTGGTTCAGGGAATTCCATGGACTCAAGAATTACAGGAGATTTTTCATCACACAATGTGTCGCCTGTAGTAGTATCCTTTAAGCCAACCGCCGCAGCGATGTCACCAGAATATACGCGTTCGATTTCTTTACGGGAGTTAGCGTGCATTTGAAGAATACGACCGATACGTTCTTTTTTACCTTTAGTGGAGTTGAAAACGTAGGAGCCGGATTCCAATGTACCGGAGTACACACGGAAGAACGCTAATTTACCAACATAAGGGTCAGCCATGATTTTGAATGCCAACGCAGAGAATGGTTCTTCATCGGAAGAAGGACGAGTTGTTTCTTCTTCAGTTCCAGGAACAACACCCTTAATAGGTGGAATATCGATTGGAGCTGGCATGTAATCGATAACAGCATCCAATAACATTTGAACACCTTTATTTTTATAGGAAGAACCGCAAAGAACTGGGAATAATTGGTTAGCAATAACAGCTTTACGCAATGCCGCTTTCAATTCTTCCACAGAAATTTCTTCGCCTTCCAAATATTTCATCATGATATCATCATCTGTTTCAGCGATAGCATCGATCATCATTTCGCGACGAGCTTCTGCTACTTCTTGATATTCAGCAGGGATATCAGTGATTTCATATTCTTTACCGTCATCGGATTTATAAATTTCCGCTTTCATAGTCATCAAGTCAATGATGCCTTCAAAAGTATCTTCAGCACCGATTGGTACTTGGATAGCTACGGAATTTGCACCCAAACGAGCTTTCATCATGTCAACTACGTTGAAGAAGTCAGCACCTACAGTATCCATCTTATTTACATAAGCGATACGAGGTACGCCGTAGTTAGAAGCCTGACGCCATACTGTTTCGGATTGAGGTTCAACGCCACCTTTAGCACTGAACACCGCAACAGAACCGTCAAGTACACGTAGAGAACGTTCTACTTCTACAGTAAAGTCAACGTGACCAGGAGTATCGATGATATTGATACGATGTTCTTTCCATTGACAAGTTGTTGCAGCAGAAGTGATTGTGATACCACGTTCTTGCTCTTGCTCCATCCAGTCCATCGTAGCAGCGCCTTCATGTACTTCGCCGATCTTGTGAACGATACCTGTATAGTAGAGGATACGTTCTGTAGTTGTTGTTTTACCAGCATCGATGTGAGCCATGATACCGATATTACGAGTTTTTGCTAAGGAAAACTCTCTTGCCACAGTTGTCACCTCTTATTACCAACGATAATGAGCAAATGCTTTATTAGCTTCTGCCATTTTATGAGTATCTTCTTTTTTCTTGATTGCAGCGCCTGCATTGTTGAAAGCGTCCATCAATTCGCCTGCCAAACGTTCTTTCATAGTGCGTTCACCACGAAGACGAGCATAATTTACAACCCAACGAATACCGAGGGTTTGACGGCGATCAGCACGAACTTCAACTGGCACTTGATAGTTCGCACCACCGATACGGCGAGCACGTACTTCAAGTACAGGCATAACATTTTTCAATGCTTGATCAAAAACTTCCATTGGGTCTTGACCCATTTTGGAACGAATAATTTCGAATGCATCATATACGATAGTTTCAGCAATGCCTTTTTTACCATCGTACATAACTTTGTTAATGAAACGTGTTACTAATTTGCTGTTGTACACCGGATCTGGAAGTACATCACGTTTCGGAACAGGGCCTTTTCTTGGCATGTTCAATTCCTCCTTTATAATGATGTGTGTTAATTTCGTTTAATGGCTAAAATTATTTTTTAGCTTTTTTCGCGCCGTATTTGGAACGACTTTGCATACGATTTTGTACGCCAGCTGTATCCAATGCACCACGAACGATGTGATAACGCACACCTGGAAGGTCTTTTACACGACCGCCTCTGATAAGTACAACACTGTGTTCTTGTAAATTGTGACCAATGCCTGGGATGTAAGCAGTTACTTCAATAGCGTTTGTCAAACGTACACGGGCAACTTTACGAAGCGCGGAGTTTGGTTTCTTTGGAGTAGCTGTGTACACACGAGTACATACACCACGTTTTTGTGGAGATTCTTGAAGGGCAGGAGCTGTAGATTTTTTAGTCAAGCTCATGCGGCCTTTGCGTACTAGCTGATTAATTGTTGGCATTTGGGCACCTCCTTTCCAAATTTGAGATTTATAATTGATCCGTCATAACAAAGTGTTACATCGGATATTACCAAGATTAACGTAGGACGCCTACAGCTGTGGCCCGCACCTTAATGCGACACGCACGACCGAGATCATCCATGGTGTGTTTGTCATTCACAGGTATTCCCTGTTCTTCACAAGCAATCCGTAAAGGCTGTACCACACGTTCATCACTATCACAACCCAGGAACACGTACTTCACAGCACCTTTAGCAATTTGTTTCAACGTTTGCTTGGCACCGATTGTTTTGTTCACCGACTTCAGATGGGCAATGTCCATTGTACTAATTCTCCTTACGAAATTATGCCCATTAGGCATACCTCGCCTAAAGCACTATGTAAGTATATCAATTACAGCAGTTCATGTCAAACAATTTCCAATGTCACACACCGCTCTACAGCTGCATTTTATGTGTACACTTATCCGTGTGTTCCATTCAAACTTGAATTATAAATGAAGAGTGATTTTTTATTCATATATCATTATTTTTATGTATAAATAATCATTCTATGCATTTACTATTATTTTTTCTTTTACCAATTATGCAAAATTAATATAAACACCATTTTATTATGATATAAATTAATACAGAACAAATATTTGTATTTATAAGTTACTAAAGAAAGGAGATTATATGATTAAACTCATTAAACGTTATTCAAACTTTAATCCCCCTGTAATTATAGGTAGCTTGTCTATCGTCTTAGGGCTGAGCTTATGTGCCCTTCTGATTCCGCAAATATCTCAAACGATCCTCCAAGGGATTCGTGATATTATATTTGAAGATTTCAGCTGGTTTTATGTTTTATCCATAAGTCTCTTCTTTATCTTCAATATCTTTCTTGCACTTAGTTCGCTAGGTGACATCAAACTTGGTAGCGACGATGAAGAAGCGGAATTCTCTTATACAGCTTGGCTCGCCATGTTATTTGCGGCAGGTACTGGTGTAGGTCTCATGTTCTTCGGTACTGCTGAACCGCTCTCACATTATCACTCCGCTGTAGGCTTAGTCGATGGTGTTCCTAGCGCCAAGGAAGCGTTATTCCGCTCCATCTTCCACTGGGGCATCAATGCATGGACGGTATACGGAATTATGGCTTTAGCATTAGCGTATTTTGGTTTTCGCTATAAGTTGCCATTATCACTACGTTCATGTTTCTATCCGCTGTGGAAGGATAAGATCAATGGCCCACGAGGGCACATTATTGATATCATCGCACTTTGTGTAACTTTATTAGGTATCGTAACCACCTTAGGATTTGGTGCGGCCCAACTAGGTGCAGGGTTCCTATATATTGATATCATCTCCACTAATGACTTTTCCGCACAAACGGTCATCATTATCATCATTATGTCCATTGCCGTTCTATCTGCTGTTACAGGTATTGATAAAGGCGTTAAGCTGCTCAGCGAAATCAATATATCTGTTGCATTAGTCTTAATGCTTTTTGTACTATGTGCAGGTCCTACATTACTCCTATTAAATACAATGGTAGAAAACTTTGGATACTATCTATCACATATTTTAGGGCAAAGCTTCTATACATCTATCTATACACCAGAAACCCGTCCATGGTTCTTCAGCTGGACCATACTATTCTGGGCTTGGTGGTTATCTTGGGCACCATTTGTGGGCATGTTCATTGCGCGTATTTCAAAAGGTAGGACTATTCGAGAGTTCATCTTTGGGGTACTCATTATTCCAACTGTTTTTACTATCGTTTGGTTTACTATCTTTGGTAATACTGCAATTTATATCGATGAAACAGTAGCAAACGGTGCACTCGGTGCATTAACCGATAAACCAGAACAACTACTCTTTGCATTCCTTGAATATTTACCTTTATCCGGTTTAACTAGTCTTCTATCGATTATCGTATTAGCATTATTTTTTATTACATCTGCCGATTCAGGTATTTATGTGTTAAATAATATTGCGGCCTATGATAAATCCACTTCATCTCCAAAGTGGCAATGCTTGATGTGGGGCTCTGTAATGTCCTTTCTTGCCATCAGTTTGCTCAGCATCGGTGGGCTTAATGTACTACAATCGGTAACGCTCATTCTCGCCTTACCATTTGCAGCCTTGATGGTTATCATGTGCTACAGCTTATGGCAAGGATTATTGACAGATACGCAATACTTTAACACAAAACTTTCAACCACATCCATCTACTGGGACAGCAAGAACTGGAAACAAGGTCTTGCCAAGATACTCAACCAAACGCAGTCGGAAGATGTTATTTCCTTTATGAAAACAACAGCACTGCCTGCTATGTATCAGCTCAATAAAGAATTAACCGAAGAGTACGGATTAACTGCGAGAATTGACAAACATTTCAATGGTAACGACGCTTCCGTAGAGTTAACCATCGAAAAAGAATCAATGCGCAACTTTACCTACGGCATCAAACTCGTTACGCAAGAAGTATCGGATCATCTCATTGAAGATCCTAACATTCCTCACATTACTGAAAGCACCAACGCAATTCCTATGACATATTTCAGTGACGGGCGCGCCGGATACGATGCACAGTATATGACACGGGAGGATATCATTACCGATATCATTCGACAGTACGAACGATATCTTACTTTATCGGATGACGTCGGTTATGACATCATGGCTCATGACGCGGAAGAAGCAGCTGAATAGTTTTCATACCACAACCTTAACAAAGTATCATTTTATTTTACAAACTGATACTAACACATATCATGAAGCTCTCAATTCATATAGGCCTATAATTATAGAGACATATAATCATAGAACTCATACACATATATCTCTCAAACCAATAATACCTATAACAAAAAGGTGCACCCCGCAGGTGCACCCTTTTTTATTATGTCGCACAATATCAACTATGCAACAAGCCTATACAATTAATATAGCTTAGACGCTGGTCCGAAGTAATTAATCTTCAGACATAACCTCTTCCGTAATATCAATGATTTCAGGTGTATTTTTTACAACTTCAATCTTACGGTAACGACTCATGCCTGTACCAGCAGGAATCAACTTACCAATAATTACGTTTTCTTTCAAACCCAATAATGGATCGATTTTACCCTTGATAGCAGCGTCGGTAAGAACACGTGTTGTTTCTTGGAAGGACGCAGCGGACAAGAATGAGTCCGTTGCCAAAGCGGCTTTCGTAATACCCAATAGCGTGCGTTTGCCTGTAGCATTTTCACGACCATTGAGAGTAAGACGACGGTTTTCTTCGTCAAAGGTATTAACGTCCACCATATCCCCTGGAAGCATATCCGCATCGCCAGCTGTTTCAATTTTAACTTTATGAAGCATTTGACGAACGATAACTTCGATATGTTTATCGTTAATTTCTACACCTTGGGATTTGTATACTTTTTGTACTTCGTATACGAGGTAACGTTGAGTTGCTTCAGTACCCATGACACGCATGATGTCATGAGGATTGATGGAGCCTTCAGTCAAACGAGCTCCCAAGGATACCACATCCCCGTCTTTAACGATAATGCGGGAGCCGTAAGGAATGAGGTAATCAAGTTCAATACCATCTTCACCAGTGATAAAGATAGTGTTCGTACCTTTCTTACCTTCATTAGGTACAACACGAACTGTACCTTCATTTTCAGCGATGATAGCATTACGTTTTGGTTTACGAGCTTCGAACAATTCTTCGACACGTGGCAAACCTTGTGTAATATCATCACCTGCGACACCACCAGTATGGAATGTACGCATTGTCAACTGAGTACCAGGTTCACCGATGGATTGTGCCGCAATAATACCAACAGCTTCACCAACTTGAACTTGGTTGCCAGTTCCTAGATCACGACCATAGCACTTGCGACATACGCCATATGGGCTACGACAAGTCAATACGGAACGGATTTTTACTGTTTCATAGTGTTTTACAACTTCATCAGCTAACGCCTCTGTGATTTCACCATTAAGAGGAACGATGACTTCGCCAGTTTCCTTGTTAACTAATTCTTCAGCTGCAATACGACCTACGATACGGTCTTTTAATGGCTCGATAACACCAGTACCTTCAACGATAGCTTCCACTTCAATACCGTGGATCTCATTGTTGCGTACTTGTACTTCTTTTACATCGGAGTTAAGGATAGCTTCGATACCTTCTTCAGTGAGACGTGTATCAGCTGGGAAGATTTCTACCCCTTCGCTGTCAACGATTGCTTGTACAGTATCCTTGTTCAACATATTTTGAACCATAGTTTCTTTCAATGTTGCACGGATGCTATCGTCGCTTTCACCAAGAATAATTTTTTGAACCAAGTTAGTATGGTTAATATCGCTATCAGAGCCCAAATGTGCACCGCGCAATGCGATAGATGTAACACCAGCTTCAGCAATATCTGCCAAGCATTGTTCATCCAAGATAGTTTCAGCTGGTACAACAAGTTCCCCTGTTTCAGCATTCACAACATCTTTATCTAAAACGCGACCAATGAGTTTATCTTTAAGCAATTCTAATGCTTGACGTGGAGATGTAGCCAAACGAGCACGTTCACGAACGAGATCGATACCTACAACGTCACAATCGTCCTCACGAACGATTACGTCTTGAGATACGTCAACAAGACGACGTGTTAAGTAACCGGAGTCAGCTGTACGAAGCGCTGTATCGGCTAACCCTTTACGAGCACCATGAGAGGATGTAAAGTAATCCAATACAGTCAAACCTTCTTTAAAGTTTGCTTTAATTGGCAAGTCAATGATTCGACCAGATGGATCGGCCATCAAACCACGCATACCAGCAAGCTGACGAATCTGTTGTTTATTACCACGGGCACCAGAGATAGCCATCATGTAAACAGGGTTAAAGCCGTCTTTATCGCACGCCATATTATCCATCATCGCATCGGTAACATCTTCTGTTGCCTTTGTCCATAATTGGATAGTTTTACGATAACGTTCTTCTTCTGTAATAAGACCACGACGGTACATACGAGATACTTTTTCTACCTCTTGTTCCGCTGTATCTAACAAACTAGTTTTAACTTCTGGTACTTTAATATCAGCAATAGCTACCGTCATACCTGCGCGACGAGCGAAGGAGTAACCCAAGGACTTGATGCGGTCCAATAGTTCTGCTGTTTTTTCATTACCAAACAATTGGAAACATTGATCAACCAATTTACCAACTGTTTTCTTATCCATAACCTTACCTAAAGAGTAAGTGCCATCTTCACGTTTCTCGTATTGCCACAATTCTGGGAATAAAGCATTGTTGAAGATCAAGCGACCTGCTGTTGTTTCTACACGGCCATGATCAGGTAAACGGATATAAAGAATATCTTGCAAACCAATGATATGAGACTCATAGGCAAGCATAACTTCATCATAGGTAGCAAATGTTTTTGCTTTATCACGAGTATCTTCGCGTACAACTGTTAAATAGTATGTACCTAAGATCATATCTTGAGAAGGTACTGCTACCGGCTTGCCGTCCTTAGTGGACAAAATATTATGGCTAGAAAGCATCAATGTACGAGCTTCCGCTTGTGCTTCTACGGACAATGGTAAGTGACACGCCATTTGGTCACCGTCAAAGTCGGCATTGAAGGCTGTACATACTAATGGATGCAATTTGATAGCACGACCTTCCCAAAGGATTGGTTCGAAGGCTTGAATACCAAGTCTATGCAATGTAGGGGCACGGTTCAAGAGAACTGGATGTTCTTTGATTACCTCTTCTAAGGATTCCCATACGCCAGGGCCGATTCTTTCGACTTGGCGTTTAGCGGCCTTAATATTGGATGCTTGACCACGTTCTACCAAGCGTTTCATAACGAACGGTTTGAACAATTCCAATGCCATTTCTTTTGGCAAACCACATTGGTGCATTTTAAGTTCAGGACCTACTACGATTACAGAACGACCGGAGTAGTCAACACGTTTACCGAGCAAGTTTTGACGGAAACGACCTTGTTTACCTTTAAGCATGTCGGACAAGGATTTCAATGGGCGGTTACCAGGACCTGTAACAGGACGACCGCGACGGCCATTATCAATCAATGCATCAACCGCTTCTTGAAGCATGCGTTTTTCGTTGCGCACGATGATATCAGGAGCACCCAAGTCGAGTAAACGTTTCAAACGGTTGTTACGGTTGATAACACGACGGTATAAATCGTTGAGGTCAGATGTAGCAAAACGGCCACCATCTAATTGGACCATAGGACGCAATTCAGGTGGGATTACAGGAACGATGTCCATAATCATCCATTCTGGACGGTTCCCAGATTGACGGAATGCTTCTACTACTTCCAAACGACGAACTGCACGGATTTTACGTTGACCACTAGCAGTGTTCAACTCTTCGCGCAATTCGGCATTCAATGCTTCAAGATCAAGTTCTGATAAGAGAGCTTTTACCGCTTCAGCACCCATGTCGATACATGCGAAGAGAACCTCTTCAGCAGCGCCTAACTCATAGCGTTCTTCGCGAGTTAATTCTTCGTATTCCTTATCAGCTTCTGGTATTGTTGCATCATCACGAAGAGCCGCATTATAGCGCTCTTTGCGTTGTGCTTCACGAACAATAGCTAAACGTTCATTACGTTGAGCCACTGTTTCGATTACGACGGATTTACCACCGATAGTATAACCGTCTTCATTAAATTGAGCTTCGTATTCGCGGTATTCTTGCTCGGACAACAATTGACGTTTTGTCAATGGTGTACCAGCTGGATCTACTACGATGTAGGAAGCAAAGTATAATACGCGTTCCAAAGAACGTGGTGATATGTCAAGGATAAGACCCATACGGGATGGGATTCCTTTGAAGTACCAAATGTGAGATACAGGAGTAGCCAATTGAATATGGCCCATACGTTCACGACGTACTTTCGCACGGGTAACCTCTACACCACATTTGTCGCAGACTACGCCTTTATGGCGGATGCGTTTATATTTGCCGCAGTGACATTCCCAGTCCTTTGTTGGTCCAAAAATGCGTTCACAGAATAGACCATCACGTTCTGGCTTCAACGTACGGTAGTTAATTGTTTCAGGTTTCTTAACTTCCCCATGAGACCAGGATAAAATCTGCTCTGGAGAGGCTAAACCGATTCGCATGGAATCGAATTCATTTACGTCTAGCACTACTATCGCTCCCTTCCTTATAGATAGTTTTAGTCTTCATCGTTAGAGGAGTCGCCCATTGGGTACGCCAATTGGCTAAGGATATCATCTTCACCGCCATTATCAGCTGGTAATTCTTCCTCTTCCTCTACTTCTGGTTCTACTACAGTTACTTCATCAGTTTCTACAGCACTGCCTTCCATAACTTCTTCAATACCAGTTTCTACCACCTCATCTTCGTCCTCAAGTTCTTTCATAACAACTTCTTCTTGATCTTCATTCAAGATTTTTACATCAAGACCGATACTTTGAAGTTCTTTAAGCAATACCTTGAAGGACTCAGGTACACCTGGTTCAGGGATATTTTCGCCTTTAACGATTTTTTCGTATGCTTTCACACGACCAACAACGTCGTCAGACTTAACAGTTAATAGCTCTTGAAGGGTATAGGCTGCGCCATATGCTTCTAGAGCCCAAACTTCCATTTCCCCGAAACGTTGGCCACCGAACTGAGCTTTACCGCCCAAAGGTTGTTGTGTAACAAGGGAGTACGGACCTGTAGAACGAGCATGGATTTTGTCATCAACCAAATGATGGAGTTTAAGCATGTAAACGTAACCAACAGTAACGCGGTTATCCATCGGTTCACCAGTACGACCATCATATAGAACAGTTTTACCATCATCAGGACGACCTGCAATCGCCAATGTTTCGAATACGTCCTTTTCGTGAGCACCATCAAATACAGGTGTAGCAATATGAATACCTGCTACATCTGGTTTTGGCATGCCATATTTGTCAAAATCATAGCCAAGGCTTTCCAACTCTTTGCGAATTTCAACGCGTTTTTCTTCAGCAGAGTGAATGTTGTTAAGAGTATTCTTGACTTTGCTAATTGCCTCTAATTCTTCTACAAGCGCAGGATCCATTTCAGGAGCCTCTTCTTCAGAATCAAAAAATTCTACATGAAGTACATTGTATTTAGCTTCAATAGCTTTAAGCTCTTGGAAACGAGCTTCACCACCCATAGCATCCAATTTCTTTTGCGCTGCTTTTTCTACATGTTTTAAGATTTTAGTTTTCAAAGTAATGATTTGCTCATTTTCTTCGAAATGATTTACCGTAACATCTTCCGAAACTTTCGCTTCCAATGCTTCAATTTGAGCATAAAGGTCGCGGATTGCATCGATTTGTTCCCAGTAAGATGCATCAGTACGGGCTTCTTTCAACACGTTTTGAATGTGAAGGTCTGTAGCTTTAATTTTCATACCTAAGCCTTGAACAGCCCACCCCAAGTGAGTTTCAAGAACTTGACCGATGTTCATACGAGAAGGTACACCCAATGGGTTCAATACGATTTGTACTGGAGTACCATCTGGAAGGAATGGCATATCTTCTTTTCTCATAACGCGAGAAACGACACCTTTGTTACCATGACGGCCCGCCATTTTATCGCCTTCATGAATCTTACGTTTTTGAGCGATATATACGCGAACAAGTTTATTTACACCTGGTTGTAATTCGTCGCCATTTTCACGGGTAAAGACTTTTACATCTACGACTTTACCAGATTCACCATGAGGCACGCGCAAGGAAGTGTCGCGAACTTCACGTTCTTTGTCACCAAAAATAGCACGCAACAAACGTTCTTCTGGAGTAAGCTCAGTTTCACCTTTTGGTGTAGCTTTACCTACAAGGATATCGCCAGGATGTACTTCTGCACCAATGCAGATAATACCATCTTCGTCTAAGTTTTTAAGTGTGTCGTCACCTGTATTAGGCAACTCACGAGTAATTTCTTCAGCACCTAATTTGGTGTCACGAGCATCACATTCGTATTCTTCAATATGAATAGATGTATAGATATCTTCTTTGCAGAGTTCTTCACTAAGCAAGATAGCATCTTCGTAGTTATAACCTTCCCAAGGCATGAACGCTACAAGAACGTTATAACCTAATGCCAATTCGCCGCCATCTGTAGCAGGACCATCAGCCAATACTTGGCCTTTTACAACATGATCGCCACGATTAACGATTGGTTTTTGGTTAAAGCATGTGGATTGGTTAGAACGAAGGAATTTATTCAAACGGTATGTATCAACACGACCATCGCTGTCGCGAAGAACGTGGATTTCATTACCCCAACAACGTACAACTTTACCTGCTTCACGCGCCAATACGCAAACACCAGAGTCAGTAGCTGCTGTATATTCCATACCTGTACCAACAAGTGGTGCTTGAGCGCGCAAAAGTGGTACTGCTTGACGTTGCATGTTCGCGCCCATCAAGGCACGGTTAGCATCGTCATTTTCAAGGAATGGAATCATAGCTGTACCAATGGATACAACTTCTTTTGGACTTACGTCCATATAGTCAACCTTATCCGGTGTAACTTCTAATACGTCATGACCACGACGACAAGCTACGTGTTCAGTTGTGAAGTACCCCTCTGCATCAAGCGGAGAGTTTGCTTGGGCAATTGTCATGCCTTCTTCTTCATCAGCTGTCATATATACTACGCTGTCAGATACGCGCACTTTAACAACTTTATCAGCATCCTTGCCTTTACCATACACTTTTTCTACTTTACGGTATGGTGCTTCGATGAAACCAAATTCGTTTACCTTTGCATAGTTGGACAAAGAGTTGATCAAACCGATATTTGGACCTTCTGGAGTTTCAATAGGACACATACGGCCGTAATGAGAGTGATGCACGTCACGGACTTCGAAGCCTGCACGCTCACGAGATAAACCGCCAGGTCCAAGGGCAGATAAACGACGTTTGTGAGTCAATTCTGCTAATGGGTTTGTTTGGTCCATGAACTGGGACAACTGGGAGGAACCAAAGAATTCTTTGATAGCTGCCACTACAGGGCGAATATTGATCAACGCTTGAGGCGTAATGGATTCAGTTTCTTGAATGGTCATGCGCTCACGAACAACACGTTCCATACGAGTTAAACCGATACGGAATTGGTTTTGCAACAATTCGCCTACGCAACGAAGGCGACGGTTTCCCAAGTGATCAATATCATCTGTATGACCTGCACCATCCATAAGGTTGAGCAAGTAAGAAATGTTAGCGATCATGTCTTCACGTGTTACTGTACGGTGATCATATGGTAAGTTGCAGTTATTACAGATAACTTTGGACTCTACACCATCATTATTTACAATGTAGAATTCAGCGAAACCTTCACCATCGAATACATGGCTATTAGCAACGATATCAAGTTGTTCTTCCCCAACTTGTACGCCTGCATCAAGGATAATTTCGCCAGTTTCTGGATCTACAATTGGTTGAGCCAATGTTTGACCCAACATACGTTGGCGCCAGCCAAGTTTTTTGTTCAATTTGTAACGACCAACGCGCGCTAAGTCATAACGGCGTGCATCGAAGAACAAGTTATCGAACAAGTTGCGAGCAGACTCTACAGTAGGAGGCTCACCTGGACGTAATTTTTTATAGATTTCAACCAATGCTTCATCAGCAGATTGAGTTGTATCTTTTTCTAATGTACGAACGATGCGTTCATCATATACTGGTAAACCATCCTCATCAGTTTTACCATTCCAGAAGAGGTCGAGGATACTTTCATTAGTATCCCAACCTAATGCACGTACCAATACAGTGGCTGGTAATTTACGGTTACGGTCGATACGAACAGCTACCACTTCACTAGCATCTGTTTCAAGTTCAATCCATGCACCACGGTTAGGAATAACTGTGGAATCATACAAACGGTTACCCATTGTATCGATTTCTTTATTGTAGTAAACGCCTGGAGAACGTACCAATTGGGATACGATAACACGTTCTGCACCATTGATGATGAAAGTACCTGTATCTGTCATCAATGGGAAATCGCCCATGAATACTTCTTGTTCTTTAATGTCCATATTTTCTGGATCATTATTTACCAAGCGAATATTTACACGAAGTGGTGCTGCGTAAGTAGCATCACGATTTTTACATTCATTAATATCATACTTAGGTTCACCTAAGCTGAAACCTTCAAAAGAAAGTACTAGATTACCTGAATTGTCTTTAATCGGAGAAATATCGTTGAAAATATTTTGTAAACCACTCTCCAAGAACCACTCATACGATTTACGTTGAATGTCCAATAAATGCGGCATCTTGATAACTTCGTTAATTTTAGCGTACGTATAACGAGTTCGTTTGCCTACCTGTTCAGGTTTGAACATATTTGCTTTCACCCCTATCAAAACACACTGGTCTACCATTTTCTATAACGGCATGAAAAAGACATCTTACAGGTCTCAGTTTTCCTGCTCGGGCAACGTCAAATAAAGCAAGGTCCATTTCATTTTTAAAATAACCTTGCTTCCCATTAACCAAGCACAACCTTGGAAGAAAACCTCATCACTATTTGTGTTATAGTTTTTACATCCAAAAGCAGAAAACGCTACTTTTGCAATATATAATTTTATCAGTATTAAAAAAGACTGTCAACCAAAAGGGTTGACAGTCTTTCATTTTCATGCTCTATTCATGTATCAAAAGAGAACTATAAGATTAGTTACCTTTTTGTTTTAAAAGTTTCGCACCAGCAATACCAGGGCGAGTCATTTCTTTAGGAGAAAGAATATGATTGATTTCATCCTCAGTCAATAAGCCTTGATCCAAGATAATATCACGAATAGCTCGACCAGTTTCATACGCTTCTTTCGCCAATGCAGATGCAGTTTCGTAACCAAGGTGTGGTAACAATGCTGTTACGATACCTACGGAACGGTTCAACCAGTATTCGCATTGTTCACGATCTACTTCAAGATCAACGAGCAATTTATCAACGAATGTATTTACACCATTTTTAAGGTAGCAAAGGTTATTGAACAAGTTGTATGCCAATACAGGTTCCATAACATTTAACTCGAATTGACCATTTTCTACAGCTAATGTAATAGTAAGGTCATTACCGATAACTTGGTAACACACTTGATTCAATACTTCAGCAATAACAGGATTTACTTTTCCTGGCATGATAGAGGAGCCTGGTTGACGGGCAGGCAATTTTAATTCACCAATGCCACAGCGAGGTCCAGATGCCATTAAGCGAAAATCATTTGCCATCTTAATCAACACAAGTGCAGTTACCTTCAAACCGCTAGAGATATCAGCAAATACGTCTGTATTGTTTGTGGCATCGATTAAGTTCTCCGCGGTGTAGAACGGTTCGCCTACTACTTCACTAAGTTCATAAGCTACATCATGAATATAATTAGGCTCAGCATTAAGGCCTGTACCAACTGCAGTGGCACCCATGTTGATTACATGTGCACCTTCAACGGCAGATTTAATGCGTTTAATACCACGACGAATACCAGATGCATAAGCGCCCATCTCTTGGCCCAATGTAATAGGCACCGCATCTTGTAAATGAGTACGTCCCATTTTTAAAATTTCACTATATTCTTCAGCTTTTTTCTCAAGCTCATCAACAAGACGTTGCAAAGCTTCAAGTAACGGTTTAGATTTCAAAATTGCACAAACTTTAATCGCTGTTGGGAAAGCGTCATTTGTAGATTGTGCCATGTTACAGTGATTGTTAGGGCTTACAATATCATAGCTACCTTTTGGATGACCTAAAATTTCACAAGCACGATTTGCCAACACTTCGTTCATATTCATATTCACAGAAGTGCCAGCACCACCTTGAATTGGATCAACTGGAAATTGGTCAGCAAATTCACCTGCAATAACTTCATCAGCTGCTTGAACAATCGCTTTACCGATAGATACATTGAGACGACCTGTTTTCATATTAGCTAAAGCAGATGCTTTTTTTACCATCGCTAGAGCTTTAATAAAATCTTGGTCTAAATGTTTCCCTGTAATATGGAAGTTTTCTAAGGCACGAATCGTTTGCACACCATAATATAACTCATCCGCTACTTCTAATTCACCTAGGAAATCATGTTCTTTTCTCATAATAGATCCTCTTTCCACTATTTCATATATTAGATGATAGTTTAATGAAACGGTTTTATCTTATGCGCTCATTATAGCATGTATTTTGTATACATAAAAGTTATTTCATGTATTCCGAATAAACAATATTCTATACAATATATTATTTCATAAATAATTATTTTTTTGTAATTATCTCCATATTATCTCCATATTTATAAAGGCTCTGTTTTTATCTTTGATTGGTTTAAATATTACACGCCCTATAGTACAATAATATAAACTATGTAAGTAAGGAGTAACTATGATTAACAATCACATGCTGCGCATAGGTGCGCTCTTTTTATTAACCGTTTTGAGCTACGGCTTTTATAATGCCTATTTGCCAATCACTGATCCGGTGGAGTCCAACTATGTTCTCTCCGCCATCACCATGCTAAAACATAACTCATGGATATCCCCCATGATATACGATCACGTATGGTATGATAAACCACCGCTCACCTATTGGGCACTTATGATTACGTACAAACTATTTGGCATATCTGACTTTACATCTCGTATACCAAATACGCTTGTTGCGGGAGCCAGCGTGGCCCTAATGTACCATATAATTTACCGCATATCTAAAAATACTTTTGCTAGTGTACTCTGTGCTATTCTATTAATGAGTACACTACAGTTTTGGTACATATCTCATGCAATTATAACCGACGGATTTCTACTTCTCTTCACCTTAGCTATATTTGGATATAGCTATTTAGCTTTTACCAATAATGACAAGTCAGCTATGGTGAAAGCTTACATTGCTGCTGCCTTAGCTGTAATTACCAAAGGACCTATAGGCATCATCTTGCCCGGCCTGATATTACTCATTTATGTATGCGCTCGCTATATAGTCCATAGAAAAGATGAAAGTTATCAGCTTTCAAAGGATATTAAATTACTATTTAATCCCTTAGGACTATTAGCCTTTATAGCGATAGCTAGCCCTTGGTATATCGCTATGTATTCCATTCACGGTGAGCAGTTTATTTCCGGATTCTTAGGTCTACACAATGTAGATCGAGCTCTTATATCTGAGCATCCTAAATTTAATGTATGGTATTACTATCTATTAATTGTACCCCTTTCACTATTACCATGGACACCTGTAATAGTCTATCATTTAAAAGATCTTAACTGGAAAGATGATTTTGATCTATTAGGTATTATATGGTTTATAGTTATAGTTCTATTCTACTCTCTAGTAGCTACAAAGTATCTAACCTACACATTACCTGCCATTATCCCTTGTATAATATGGGCGGCTGTAAAAATTTGTGAATTAGTTACTGACAAAGAAACCGGTGAATTTACTCAATCATTCAAAAAGTTTAATTATTTAATTACCCTACCACTAGGTATTTACTACATGATTTTTACATTTACTACAGCTTTTGATAAAAGTCTTGATAGTAAACCGTTAATCGTAGGTTCCTTTATTATAGTATGTATGATTTTAATCGGTCGATACTACATAACATCATTTTTTAAACTAGCAATATATGCTTTAGTTCCACTAATTACTTTATACTCAGCTATTACAATTACAGTACCACCAATATTATTTAATCAATCTGGTTTACAGTTTAGAACGTTCATCGAAGATACATCAAAACCAATATATGTATATGGCAGTTACTATACTTCTATTGTATATTACATGGACACTACACCTACCCAAGTTTTTGTAGATACAACAGATGATTCTATATGGACCGAAGGCAAAACATTGATGCCTACAATAACTAAAGAAACATTTCTAAAAGATGTATCAAATAATCGTGGTGCCTATGTCATCGTTCCTAAAAAATATGACAAGGATTTCTCTAATGCATTACCGTATCCAAAGGCAAAATTAGTCAACAAAACAAAACTCGCATCAATTTATAAGCTTCAATAAAAAAGGCGTACCCATAGGGTACGCCTTTAATATGGTTAGAATTATTTCAATTCTACGGATGCGCCAGCTTCTTCTAATTGAGCTTTCAAAGCTTCAGCAGCTTCAGCAGCAACGCCTTCTTTTACAGGTGCAGGAGCACCGTCAACGATAGCTTTAGCTTCTTTCAAGCCAAGACCAGTTGCTTCACGAACAACTTTGATTACGTTGATTTTAGATGCGCCAGCATCTTTCAAGATTACGTCGAAGGAATCTTTAGCAGTGCCGCCTTCAGCACCACCAGCAGCTGCTACAGCTACAGGAGCTGCTGCAGTTACGCCAAATTCTTCTTCGATTGCTTTTACAAGATCATTAAGTTCAAGGATTGTTGCTTCTTTCAATTCAGCAACGATGTTTTCAATGTTCAATGCCATTTTAGATTTCCTCCATAAATTAGTTTATAGTGCCAGCCTCAAGCGGCCAACGAATACTTTGCAAAAAATATTATTCTGCAGGTTTTGCTTCTGCAACAGCTTTGACAGCGTATGCAACATTGCGAACAGGAGCTTGCAATACGGAAAGCAACATGGAAAGCATACCTTCGCGATTTGGAAGAGATGCAATTGCTTTAACGCCTGCTGCGTCCATAACTTCGCCTTCAACGATACCAGCTTTAACTGTTACAACTTCTTTTTCAGTTGCTTTGATGAATTGTTCGATTACACGAGCAGGTGCAACAGCATCGTCTTTAGAAGTAGCCAACGCAGTTGGACCTTCTAAATGCTCAGAGAAACCTTCAAGATTCAATTCGTTTGCAGCGATACGAGTCAAAGTATTTTTGATTACTTTGTATTCAACACCTTCAGCCAACATTTTGCGACGAAGATCAGTTGCTTGCGCAACAGTTAAACCAGAGTAACCAATCAATACAGCACCTTTTGCTTCAGAAAGAGTTTCTTTCATTTGAGCAACGATTGCTTTTTTTGATTCAGTGACAGCCATTAGATTACCTCCTTGTAGATTTTTTTGGTGCTCTATGTACTATCTTAGCGTAAAAACGACCCCATCGCACGCGATGAGGTCGTAACTAGTCCTAGGTTGTTCTAGTGTCAGCCTCAGCGGGCGGATTTTCATCCATTATACATACCAGCCGTCTACAGCTAAGAGACATATTTAATTATTGCTCTTTAGAAACAGTGCTCAATTTGAACACGTTCAAAGGTACACCAGGGCCCATTGTAGCGGACAAGGTTACAGATTTAATGTATTGACCTTTAGCTGCTACAGGTTTAGCCTTGATAATAGTATCAACGATTGTACGGTAGTTGTCAAGTAATTTTTCTTCATCGAAAGATGCTTTACCGATAGAACAAGAGATAATACCTGCTTTATCAGTACGGTATTCGATTTTACCAGCTTTGATTTCGTTTACTGCACGAGCAACGTCTGGAGTTACTGTACCAACTTTAGGGTTTGGCATCAAGCCTTTAGGACCCAAGATTTTACCAAGACGGCCAACTTGACCCATCATGTCTGGTGTAGCAACTACTACGTCGAAGTCGCTCCAACCACCTTGGATTTTAGCTACTAACTCTTCAGAACCTACGAAATCTGCACCAGCTTCTTCAGCTGCCTTAATATTGTCGCCTTTTGCGAATACAAGAACGCGTTTAGTTTTGCCAGTACCATGAGGCAATACTACTGCACCACGAACTTGTTGATCAGCGTATTTAGGGTCGACATTCAAGTTGAAAGCAATTTCAACTGTTTCATCGAAATTTGCAGTTGCAGTTTTCTTAACCAACTCAATTGCTTCTACTGGTTCGTAGAATTTACCAGCTTCAATAAGTTTTACTGCTTCAGCGTATTTCTTACCTACTTTTGCCATTATAATATCCTCCTTATGTGGTCAAACGGGAATTCCCTCCCACCGATTTGCGCCTTATGCGCAAGTCGTACGCTTATTAGTCAACGATTTCAATGCCCATGCTGCGAGCAGTACCTTCCACCATGCGCATACCTTGTTCTACGGTATTAGCATTCAAGTCAGGCATTTTCAATTCAGCAATTTCACGAACTTTATCGCGACCTACTTTTGCTACTTTATCACGGTTAGGTACACCAGAACCTTTTGGAATACCTGCAGCTTTTTTCAACAATACTGCAGCTGGTGGAGTCTTAGTGATGAAGTCGAAGCTACGATCTTCATATACATTAATAACTACTGGAATAATTAAGCCAGCTTGTTTAGCAGTGCGTTCGTTGAATTCTTTTGTGAAAGCAACGATATTAACACCTGCTTGACCTAGTGCAGGACCAACTGGTGGTGCTGGAGTAGCTTTAGCGGCTTCAATTTGTAGTTTTACTTGTTTAACTAATTTCTTAGCCATGGGTAATTAAACCTCCTATGCTTATACTGTGGTGGTAACGGATATACATCCTCCCACTGGCAACCAAAATCGATTGCTCTTTTTAGAGTTATATTTATATATTAAAGAGCTTTCTCAACTTGAGAGAACTCTACCTCTACCTCGGTATCTCGATTGAACATTTCCACACTAAGTTTCAATGTTCCTTTTTCAGGGTTAAGTTCGGTAATAACACCTAGTTTATCTTCAAAGGCACCGGACGTAATGCGAACCGTTTCACCAACTTCTACATCAACGTTAATGGTTGGTTTCTTATCCAAGCCCTGAGACTTAAGTATATGTTCTACTTCGGAATCAGAAAGTGGAAC
Source organism: Veillonella parvula (assembly GCF_040097785.1). GTDB lineage: Bacteria > Bacillota > Negativicutes > Veillonellales > Veillonellaceae > Veillonella > Veillonella parvula_D. The sequence goes on from NZ_JBBNNS010000002.1 coordinate 134,557, forward strand.
TGGTTTTGTAGCAGAGCCAACGAAACCTGTTACACCTGGCGTGTTGCGTACAACATACCAAGAACGGTCATTAACTTCCATTTCCACCAATACATACCCAGGAAATATCTTACGTTTTACTACTTTTTTAACCCCATCTTTTTCATCTATTTCGTCTTCAAGAGGCACCAAAATTCGGCTGATCACATCTTGTAGCCCCATAGATTGAACTTTAAGTTCAAGAGTGGTTTTTACTTTATTTTCGTAGCCTGAATAGGTATGAATTACATACCACTTCTTATCTGCTTCCATGTAATGGCCCCCTTATCCAACAAAGTGCAACAACGTATTAAAAAGTTGGGCAAAGAGTCCATCAAGCACAGAAATAATCAAAGCGATGAATATGGTCACTAAGAATACTACTATTGTGTAATTGATAAGCTCTTTTTTTGTTGGCCAGACTACTTTTTTTAGTTCAGCTTTCACACCGCGGAAGAATTTTCCAAATCCACCACGCTGCTGCACTGCTGAGTTAGACTTTGCCATTGTGTTTCACATCCTCAAATCAACAGGTAATGAATGATAAGAATTATTTTGTTTCACGGTGTAATGTATGTTTACCGCAGAATTTGCAATATTTCATCATTTCAATACGATCAGGATTGTTCTTTTTATTCTTGTTCGTTTGATAGTTGCGTTGTTTGCAATCTGTGCAAGCTAAAGTAATGGCATTACGCATCCGGATACACCTCGCTTTATATTTACTAATCTGTCTCTTGTACTCGAAAACGCTCGACTACATACTAAAAAACTATATCATACGTAGCAAGCGATGTCAAGAAATTAAGCAACTCAAAAAAGCCAGGCACGTATGCCTGACATGGATAGTATAACAGACAATGGCGCCCCTTGTCTACCCAAAGAACGCCATGTCATATTAGCTTATAGTTAGCTTATATATATTATATTTAATATTATAATTACATATTTACTATTATTGCTTCGTTTATTACTGTTTCTTTGTGAAAGTTACTTTCACGATTTGCCAGAAGAAGGCCAATGCCCCCAATATCATGATGGTATCGCCAACCATGCGAAGCCAACGCAAATTTTGTAACAATGGTTGTTGCATAAAGTCTTCACTGCGAGCGAGCCATAAGCCTTGTGTAACACTTGCCCAACTTTGAATCAAGCCAATTGGCAATAGACTGATAAGAACCATTAACGCAAGGCCCCAATTCAATGCCCAGAAACCGAATTTCATCAACTTGTCGTTAAATTCCACTTCAGGTCGAATATAACGAGCGATGAGGAATACAAAGCCTAAACTCAAGAACCCGTATACGCCGAACAACGCCGTATGAGCATGAACAGCTGTCGTATTTAGACCTTGAATATAGAACAAGGAAACCGGCATATTAATTAAGAAGCCGAAGATGCCTGCACCCACCAAGTTCCAGAAGGATACGGCAATGAAGCAGTATACAGGCCATTTTAGTCGATGCATCCAAGGAGCACTATGAAGGCGTGTATAATTTTCAAACGCTTCATATCCCAAGAGTACAAGAGGCACTACTTCCAACGCGGAGAACGATGCCCCTGTGGCCACGATAGTCGATGTAACACCGGTGAAATAAAGATGATGGAATGTACCAGGGATACCGCCGATAAGGTAAATGGCACCGGACGAAATCGCTGCTATGGTACCTGCACGGTAAGATACGAGACCAAGTGTTACGAAAATAAAGGCCATCAACGTAGTAGAGAATACTTCAAAGAATCCTTCTACCCAAAGGTGAATAACCCACCAGCGCCAGTATTCCATGATTGCCAAGTGGCTGTGTTCTCCGTAGAAAAGACCTGGTCCATAGAAAATACCGACCATCACAACGGAGAAAATAAAGGCAGCAATAAGGTTTTTATCCCCTTTATTTTTGAAAGCACCAATGATGCTGCGCACCATGAGTACAAGCCAAAATAGAATGCCGATATATTCAATCCATTGCCATACGCGCCCCAACTCGATAAACTCATATCCTTGGTGACCCAAGTAGAAGTTTAGAGACGCCGGAATCTCATGAGCAACACCTAAATATGTACCTGTAAAGGAACCCACTACCAACACAACGAGTGCCCAGAACAAAATATCCACGCCCAATTTTTGGAACTTAGGATCTTTACCGCCATTAATAATCGGCGCCAAGAATAAACCGGCACTCAAGAATGCCATCGCAATCCAGAACAAGGATGCTTGAATATGCCAAGTACGAGCAATAGAATATGGGAAATACTGCGCCAATGGAATGCCATAGAAAGCCTGTCCTTCTACGGTGTAGTGCGCAATGATACCACCCATACCAAGTTGGAGTAAAAATAATGCCAAAATCGTAAATAAATATTTTCCTAAAGACCGTTGAGATGGTGTGAGATGCAATTTGGAAATTGGATCTTCCGCAGGTGGTGTTAATTCATGTTCATCTTGTTTGCGACCGAATGCCCACATCCATACGACAATACCAATACCACAAAGTAAAATAATAACACTCACAACAGACCAAGCTACGCTTTCCGGTGTTGGATTATGATCTAACAATGGCTCGTGAGGCCAATTGTTGGTGTATGTTGCATCTGTACCAGGGCGTTGAGTCGATGCCATCCACGTAGTCCAGAAGAAGAATCGTGCCATATCAATACGATCTTTTAATTCTGGCAACGTATTGTCTTTCATCGCAAAATGATCGCGTGTTTCGGACAATTTAGGGTTATCACCATACAGTTCAATAAAATATTGTCCGGTTAAATTCATCGCTGTAATACGTTCCGGTGAAAGCACAACAGTTCCATCTTCACGAACAGCACTGTTAAAGTACTCTGCTTTAACTGCTTCTTTAACAGCCGCTTTCTGCACATCACCTAACTGTTCATAAAGAACACCAAAAGCTTCTTGAGACTTGATATCAAGCATTACGGACACTTCTTTGTGCAACCAATCAGCTGTCCAGTCCGGGGCTTGATATGCGCCATGACCTAGTACGGTCCCTACAGATTGACCACCTGTAGATTGCCAAGCCGATTGACCATGTAAGATATCATCCTTAGTGAACAAAACCTGTCCATCTTGAGATACATACGCGGTTGGTACCGGTGGCGCTTGATGATATACATCAGTACCCAAATAGCCAAGAATAGAGAATCCAATAATAAGAACTGCTACTACGGCTATCCAATACTTTTTGTATTCGCCCATCACATTACCTCCTTTTCTATAAAAGCACAAAAAGAGAGCCTATGCTCTCCTCATATATAATATACACTAATTTTATAAATAAAGTTGTATCTAAGGTTACAATATATTAAAATTTCTTCTCAATTTGTATCAATAGTATGATTATCCTTTGAAGCCTGAATACAACGTATATATCACCTTACAAAATCATCATTGTTTCAATATATTAGCGATTCAATTCTATACTCTTAATCATCAATATATACAAAATAAAAGGGACCCATTGGGTCCCTTTTATTGAATCTAAAATTCAATTATATAGCTAATGTATCGATACATTGAGCTATAAACTTGTATTAACCTTCGATTTCTGTTACTACGCCAGCGCCTACTGTATGGCCACCTTCGCGGATCGCGAAACGAAGACCTTCTTCGATAGCGATTGGAGTAATCAATTCGATTTCCATTGTTACGTTATCGCCAGGCATACACATTTCTACACCTTCAGGAAGGTTTACAACACCTGTTACGTCTGTTGTACGGAAGTAGAATTGTGGACGGTAGTTGGAGAAGAATGGAGTATGACGGCCACCTTCTTCTTTAGTCAATACGTATACTTCTGCTTTGAATTTTGTGTGTGGGTTGATGGAACCTGGTTTAGCCAATACTTGACCACGTTCGATGTCTTTACGATCAACACCACGAAGCAATGCACCTACGTTGTCACCTGCTACTGCAGAATCCAACACTTTACGGAACATTTCAAGACCAGTTACTACGTATTGTTCAGCTTTTTCTTTCAAGCCTACTACTTCAACTGTATCACCAACGTTTACTTGACCACGTTCAACACGGCCAGTTGCTACTGTACCACGACCAGTGATTGTGAAAACGTCTTCCACAGGCATCAAGAAAGGTTTATCAGTGTCACGAACTGGTGTTGGGATGTAGGAGTCTACAGCATCCATCAATTCGTCAATTTTAGCTACATATTGAGCGTCGCCTTCCAAAGCTTTCAATGCGGAACCTACAACGATAGGTACTTCGTCGCCAGGGAATTCGTAGGAAGAAAGAAGTTCACGAACTTCCATTTCTACCAATTCGATCAATTCTTCATCGTCAACCATGTCAGCTTTGTTCAAGAATACTACGATTGCAGGAACACCAACTTGGCGAGCCAACAAGATGTGTTCGCGAGTTTGAGGCATAGGGCCGTCAGCTGCGGATACAACCAAGATAGCGCCGTCCATTTGAGCCGCACCAGTAATCATGTTTTTAACATAGTCAGCATGGCCTGGGCAGTCAACGTGTGCATAGTGACGGTTAGCAGTTTCATACTCAACGTGTGCAGTGTTGATTGTGATACCGCGTTCACGTTCTTCTGGAGCTTTATCGATCATGCTGTAATCTTGGAAGTCAGCTTGACCTTTTTCAGCCAATACTTTAGTGATTGCAGCAGTCAAAGTAGTTTTACCATGGTCAACGTGACCGATTGTACCGATGTTAACATGCGGTTTCGTACGTTCAAATTTTTCTTTTGCCATTAGGATTATATCCTCCTTCACAAAAACAAATTACATTCTAGTATTAATATAATATATTAACCCTAATTTATCAATGGAATATAAGATTTCCTTACCTATTATTATACCATATATACAAAGTCTTAGAATAGCATGTCATATGTAAAGAAATAAAAAAATCCCCACCAAGGTGAGGTTTAATGGTGGCGGCACACGGATTTGAACCGCGGACACACCGGGTATGAACCGATTGCTCTAGCCAACTGAGCTATGCCGCCATGTATGGAGCTAGTGACCGGGATTGAACCGGTGACCTTATCCTTACCAAGGATACGCTCTGCCGACTGAGCTACACCAGCACAATGAACGATCATTTCACTGTGGTTTTTATGGTTGCGGGGACAGGACTTGAACCTGCGACCTTCGGGTTATGAGCCCGACGAGCTACCAACTGCTCCACCCCGCTATGAATGGTGGAGGGAGAAGGATTCGAACCTTCGAAGTCGAAGACGGCAGATTTACAGTCTGCTCCCTTTGGCCGCTCGGGAATCCCTCCATAAATAAAATGGAGCTGGCGATAGGAATTGAACCCACAACCTGCTGATTACAAGTCAGCTGCTCTACCTATTGAGCTACGCCAGCATCATTACGACAAGATGAATTGTATCACCTAGCACACTAAGTGTCAAGAACATTTAAAAACTTTTTTGAAGTTTTTCGTTCACTGTGGTCACTCTTAGTGCTTAATCATAATAACATGAAACGATACCCTATGCAAGTATTTTGTCAAAAAAAATTTATATTTTATCAATCCTCTATAAAATGCCTCGTTTTCAGTATATATCCAGTAATCAACTTTTATTTACTAGTATATTCTTTATATACCTTTACATAGTTTCATTCCTTACCAGTCCATGTCTGCTAACATCCATATTTCAGGTTTACTAAAATCAAATAATAGGAAATTACAAAACTATATTTTTTACCTAATAACTGTAATTATATAACTAAAAAAGGAGATAGCCCGCTATCTCCTTCTATACATCTATAGTTTTCCCTATATTCAACCAATATGTTCAAACATACATTTAGTCGATTGCAATAACATGATCTGGATGTGCAATACTAACTACAGCATGTTTAGGATTATTGTTATGTTCTAAGTACAACTGATCCCCTTCAATATGTCCACGCCAGCCAACGACAATAGGATACTTCTTACTAATAGTTTTTAACAACTCAAATGGTTTTAGATTTAAGATAGGTGCAAAGAATACATTAATGCCATCTAGCAAGACTACTTCCGTATCGCTACGGCTAAGAGCACGGCAAATAACTTCTTCCGCTAATTGAGGCCGTTCATCACGAGGCACGAGCAAAAACTCTTCCTCGATGAGTTGCTTAGCTTCCAAGTATTTCCAGCCCTTCTGCTCAGACAATTCACGAATTAGCAAACTTTTACCAGAACCTGGACCACCAACGATAAACAATATACGTTCATCATCACCTTGAATCTTTTCCCAACGTTCTTTTACATCTTGTACAGTAACCATACCCTTTGCCTCCTCGCTGTGACCTATCCTATTTTACAGGACGGTCAGATAACATAACGGATTTGATATATTGGTTTTTATCATCTAGGGCAAACTGTAAATAAGAGTTGCTTGCCGCTGGATTTTTATATTCATATACGGTAGACGTCCCCGCCTTTGTTGTAGATTCAACAATACGAGTTGGCATACCATACACAAAGAGCAATAAATATTTGGTATCACCCATCGCGATTCCACGACGTGTAGGCGTATAAACATTTAATAATACGCGATTGATAAGATCTTTTTTATCTACACTCACACCGTATTCATTATAGCCAATAAATGTGGAGCCAAACAATATGCCTTGATGTTTCCAATCATTATTAGGATCATTAACAAAATGGTCATTCAACTTGAAACCACGCAATACAAAATCATCAGCCGTAAGTGTACCAGCTTCAAAATCATACACTTCAGCTTTCGGCAATCCAAACCTAGGCCATACTTGTCCACTAATAATGTCTACAGCCTCTATATTGCTTTGTTTAATGGTGAAAGCAATATATTCTTTTTGCTGACCAAGCATAGATTGTTGTTGGCTATTACTATTTGTATTCTCTACAGGACTCTTAAACTCCTTTTTTTGAGGCAATGAATTTTCGGAATGCCCCTCATAAAGGAAAATATACGTCTCATTTTTCTTATCACGCCACATCGCATTAGGACTGCCATAGGCAAATATCAATTCCATCCGTGTGCTACCAGGGCCAATGTCACGTACTGTATTAGCGCCTTTTTTCGTACTATGAATATTTGTAATAGTATTTGGTTCAAAGAAGTAAGTCGCCCCTTGACCGCGCAATTGATTGTTAACCAACAATTCTTGAGCAGGTCCAGTATATACAGTTACTGCTACATCTTTCATGTAATACGTAGTAAAGTTATCACGTACCTCAGTTTTTTCTACATCTTTTGGGACTTCAAACTGATTCCCCAATCGGTATGTGCCAATAGCATAGTCATCTTGAGAACCTAAAGGCGGTAAACTGTTTGCCGTATAAGACTTACCAATATCAGCTAAATTATTCTGAGTGATACTCGGCAAAGGACCTTCGTTCTCACTAGCCGCTTGCCAGAATTGTATAGAATCACCAAATTCAGTTACAGCCATTTGCTCTGCGAGCCATCCAGTTTTAGAACCTTCCTGTTTCGTTTTTGGGTCTAGCTTAACAACTCTAACTGGTGCATTATCAAGGTAAGACAAGCTATCAACCTCACCAGTTCCATCTACACTACCATCATTGCTCGCATTAGCGGAATCTTGAGCTACAACGTTAGTGTCATCAGTAGTTTCTACTGCAACTGGGTTAACAGTGGAAATGGCAGGCTCTGCTGCATAACTGATTGTAGTAGCACACAAGCCCACAAGGAGGGCTGCTACAATACGGCTCTTCATAGAATAGTTCATCGATTATTCTCCAACTGTGCACGCAACCAATTCAACCATGTTTCAAGACCGTTGTGGGCCGTGCAACTTACTTCAAAAATTTCTCCATTTGGATTTAAATTACGGATATCTTGTATTGCCTGCTCCTTTTTGAAAGGCACATAAGGCAATAAATCAATCTTGTTAATAAGGATGGCCTTAGACTCTTTAAAGATTAACGGATACTTAAGGGGCTTATCTTCACCTTCGGTAACAGATAAAATCGTTACTTTCATGCTTTCACCAATCTCAAATTCCGCAGGGCAGACTAAATTGCCTACATTTTCAATAATAATCATATCGAGATCATCAAGATTAAGATCACCTAAGGCATCTTGAATCATCTGTGCATCGAGATGGCACCCACCAACTGTATTAATCTGGATAACAGGCACACCCAACTCATGAATGCGCTTGGCATCCTTTGCCGTAAATAAATCGCCTTCAATAACGGCTAAGCGATAATCCTTTTTTAAATCTTGTAAGGTTGCCTCCAAAAGGGAGGTCTTACCTGCCCCAGGTGAACCTAACAGGTTAAATACAAATATATTCTTTTCCTTAAACAACTGTTGTAAGGACTCTGCAATAGCATCGTTTTTTGCCAGTACATTAGTTTTAACTTGAACTTGCATGCCCTAACCTTTCTATCAATCGATATCTATAGAGGTCACTTGTAGCTCGCGACCGCCTATAGTTTGTACGAAATGGCTGTCACAATAAGGACAAATAAACGTATAATTTTTTACAAAAAATATTTTATCACAATCTAAACACTTTCCTTCAATAGGAACTGTATTGATTTCTATGCGTGAGCCTTCCGCAGGTGTTCCCTTCGTAATGGCTTCCCAACAAAATAGCAATGAATCCGGTTCTACCCCACTCATTAAACCTAAGTCTAGTTGAATAGAATGAATGACTGTCGCATCATGTTGACGTAAGGTATCGAGCGCTACATCAAGAATACCTTCTGCTATAGACATCTCATGCATGATATGCCTCGTATACCGCTTCTAGCATCATTGTCGTTGTTACGGATCCAACACCTCCTGGTACAGGAGTAATGGCAGATGCAATATCTTTTACCGCATCATAATCAACATCACCTACAGTTTTGCCGTCCAGTTCATTAATACCTACATCAATAACAACAGCACCAGGCTTAATCATATTAGCAGTAATCATATGAGCACGACCAGCCGCAGCAATAATAATATCACCACGCTTTACTTGCTCTACTAGATCAGAAGTTCTAGAATGGCACATTGTAACAGTACCATGTGCAGCGAGTGCCATAAGCGCTACAGGTTTACCGATAACTTGGCTACGACCGACTACAACCACATGTTTTCCTTCTAAAGGAATATTATAGTGATTTAAAATAGCCATACAAGCCTTAGCCGTACAAGGAGCAAAGCCACCCTTACCAGCTGTTACTAAACCGATGTTATATGTTGTAAGACCATCAATATCTTTTTTAGGATCTAACATATCGATAAGAGCTTCTGTATCAATGTGTTTAGGCATTGGCATTAGCGGTAAAATTCCATGAATAGATGGATCAGTATTTAATTCATGCAACGCCGCTACTACTTCATCTTGCGTTGTCGTTTCAGGCAATTGCTTTAGCACAAAACCATAGCCAAAATTTTTAGCTGTTTTTTCCATAAATGTAGCATACATATGAGCGCCATGGTCTTCACCGACAAGTAACACTGCCATAGTAATCACAGAGTTGCCTACTGCTGCAACTTTTTCTTGTAAAATCGCCTTGTGGGCATCTGCTACCGCTTTCCCTCGTAATTCGATCATAAGTATCTCCATTCATTCAAACTATTTATAAAAAAGGTGCCTCCTGAGAGGCACCAAAGTCTCTTATTCTATTATATAACGAACTGTCTATAATTTCTAATTATCTACTAAAGTGAACGGTAATTGCCGTCCCGGGTTGAACAGTAGTGCCCCCACTTTCATCTTGAGAAACGGCAATACCCGTTCCATCTGGCTTAAACGCAAGCCCCGCCTTATGTAACCAATCACGTACCTCACCATAGGTGAAGCCCGTAAAATTAGGTAATGTTACGGAACCATCACCAGAAAGATGTGGCTCTGGTAATGTATTGCTAGGTTTAACAGCTACAGGAGTACTATCTTTAACATATGGGCTCAATTGGTAGTACCGTACAAGTTGAGACACGATGTCTTTAAATACTGGCGCTGCAATTTGTCCACCATAAATAGACCCTTTTTGAGGATCGTCAATGGCTACAAGGACCACAAATTTTGGATCCTCTACAGGGCCAAAGCCGATAAAGGATGCAATGTATTGACCATCTAAATAGCCCCCACGTTTAGTGTCTAGTTTTTCTGCGGTACCAGTTTTACCACCGAAGTGGTAGCCTTCCACCATCGCTTTGTTACCACCGCCTTCAGACACCTCTTTTTCCAAGATATCTACAATAGTTTTTGCTGTTTCCTCTGGCACTGGTTGACCTACTACAGTATTTTCGGTAGTGCTTGTTACTTCCCCTTGAGCATTACTATAGGACTTGATAATATGTGGACGCATCATAGCACCCCCATTAGAAAGAGCACCAAAGGCACGTACCATTTGTAATGGCGTAACCGCAATACCTTGACCGATAGACATAGTCGCTACATCCAACTTACTCATATCTTCTGGATTATACAGGATACCTGCCCCTTCACCAGGCAATTCAATACCTGTTTCAGAGCCAAAACCATAATCGCGTACATATTTAGAAAGGATATCTGCTCCAGTTGTTGTACCAATTTCTGCCATACCTGTATTGATAGAATACTTCAAGATATCTAGCAATCGAACTGGTCCATAACCTTCACCATTCCAGTTTCTCATCACATGACCATTCGCTACAAAGGCCCCTTTATCATTGTACACGGTTTCTAATTTCCACTTTCCTGATGCAAGAGCTGCAGATGCAACGATTGGTTTGAATGTAGAACCTGGTTCGTATAAGTTAGTAACAGCAATATTTTTGAAAGCCTCTTCTCCACTTTGGTTATAATTGTTAGGATCATAGCTTGGACGATTTGCCATCGCAAGAATTTCACCCGTCTTGGGATCCATAACGATAACGCTAGCATGTTTAGCCCCTGTATCAGCCATCGCCTTATCAAGCGCACGTTCTGCAATAAATTGGATGGTCGCATCGATTGTTAATGTTACGCTTTTACCCTTATCAGGTAAGAACTTGGACAAAACGGAACCAAAGATAGCATTACCTTTGTTATCGGTAGCAACGATTTCTTGCTGCACACCACCCTTTAACTCTTCATCAAGGACCATTTCGAGACCATCAAGGCCTTTATCATCGGTTCCTACAAACCCCAGTATTTGAGCCGCTAGTACACCATTTGGGTAATAACGTTTGGACTCTTCCACAAAGTTAAGGCCCGCAATATTATTATCCTTAATGACTTGTGCCACCGCCTTAGACTTGTCCGCATCCATCATGCGATTAATCCATACGAAGGCAGAATCCTCTTGCAGAGCTTTCACAATATTTTCTTTTGACATGGTTACATATGGCGAAATGAGTTCCGCAATCTCTTGGGGAGACTGTTTAATCATCTTAGGGTCCGCATACAAAGATTTTGTAACCACACTCATCGCCAAAGGCTTACCATTACGGTCATAGATCGTACCGCGCGGTGATTGTAATTTTCTATCTACTTGAACCTGTAATAAATTTTTCTTCTCCAAGTCAAATGTATCAAAGACCTGCAACTGTGCCAAACGCCCTATGAGGACAAAGGCAACAGTCATGAGAATGGCAAGACACCAAGTAGTACGACTCCAACCACTCACGTGTCGCAACGCTTTATTTAGTAAATTCATCATTTCTCCACTGGACGGCGTAACTTATGGTCTAATGCGTCATATAGCGCATCTGGTTTATTAGGAATAACCCCATTTTGTACCTGACCTAATAAATACTGCAATCCTTCCCCTACTTGTTTCCCAGCGAGCTTAATCACTCGTTCGTCATAATTTAAGTCCTTGGTATGTACAGGCATCTCTAAACTAAGATCTGCCATACATTCTCCAAAGGCTAATGTTCCGTCTGTAGACGAGTAAGGTTTCCCACAACCTAATACATCGGCAGCACAAACCTTAGCTAATTGCTCCCATGCAGTGCGCATAATTTGGCTATCTCGGAATTCACCACTACGGGCTTCCTTGCGAAGCCATTTTTTCTCATTTGCATCGCCATTTTGTACAAAATAGTGAAAACGCATGTGGTTTTTCACTATCCACGCCACGCGTTTTACAAAGGTCTTCGGATATCCTAGTCGGGTTAATAACGTTTCTGCCATCTCCGCACCTAGTGTATCATGCCCACGATCCGTAAGGCGTCCATTAATAACAGCACGTATCGCTGGCATTCCCTTTGCCACATCATGTAATAAGGCACCCCAACGCAACACCAAATCCGGCTCCGTATGGGACACAACGGCTAGTGTATGATACCAACCATCGAATTCGTGAAAGTCCTTTTCTTGGGGCAAATTCACGAGATGATATAGTTCAGGCAAGATGGGAACCTCCCGAGCCACACCATTTTCTACAACGCGACAAGAGCATTCTGCCAAACGAGATTGAACAAGGACATCAAGTCCCTTAGCCACCGCAGGCTCTAACATAAGACGATTAATCTCACTCCGTACGCGTTCTAAGGATAACCCAGGTACGCGATGAAAGGCCTTAGGCATAGCCTCTAATAGATCTTTACTCGGCAAGAAATCCAACTTTGCCACAAAGCGACACGCCCTAAATAATCGCAATGCATCTTCTTCAAAACGTTCCTGCGCATTACCAATGGTTCGTAACATCTTATGTTTAATATCACGTCGTCCACCTACAAGGTCTATAACTTCACCATAACGGTTCATAGCCATGCCGTTGACAGTAAAATCACGACGCAACACATCTTCTTCTAAGGTATCGGCATAAGTAATTTCTTCGGGACGATGGCTATCTGCACCATATCGTTCTGTTCTATATGTAGCGATTTCGTATTGCTTGCCCTCTAATGTAGCTACCACTACACCAAAAGATTTTCCTACGAGGTCTGTCGTTTGAATATCATGACCGCGAAGAACCTCAATCACTGTATCGGGACGTGCAGACGTCACAATATCGAAGTCATGTGGCTTTTGATGCATCAACATATCGCGCACAGCGCCGCCTATGATATAAGCTTCATGGCCGGCTTCTTCTAATACGGTCAATATTCGATTTGCTTGTTCCATCATACACGCTCCTTTCTGAACTAGTCTAATCTTTATTTTACTACAAATGAAAGCATGAAAAAAGTGCAATCCTTATAAGGATTGCACTCGTTCTGCAATAGCTGTACCTGTCGGTGTCACCGCAAGACCGCCATCACTTGTTTCACGCAATGCTGCCGGCATAGCACGGCCTATATTATTCATCGCTTCAATGACTTCATCTGGTGGAATTTGGCTTTCAATATTCATTAACGCCATTTCAGATGCAGTAATAGCATGGACTGCATAAAAGCCATTACGCTTAACACATGGCACCTCTACGAGCCCTGCTACCGGATCACAAGCAAGTCCCAATAGATTTTTCATGCACAATGCAATAGCATGACCTACTTGACGTGGTGATCCACCCATCATTTCAACAATGGCCCCTGCCGCCATACACGCCGCTGTACCGATTTCCGCTTGGCAACCGCCAACAGCACCAGCAACACAAGCACGATTTGCTACTACATTACCAATACCAGACGCAGCTAAGAAGCCTTTTACCACTGTAGCTCTATCTAATTGGTAGTGGTCCGCTACGGCTTTCACAGCACCAGGCATAACACCACAAGAACCCGCCGTAGGACAAGCAACAATGCGGAACATCTTTGCATTTGCCTCATTTACAGCAATAGCATACGTCATTGCCTTATACGCAATATCACTCATAAAACGAGGTGTTTGCCCATTAAGCTGTGCCGCTTGACCACCGGACATACCAGAAGCCGTTTTCTCCGCATAAGCTATGCCATCTTGAATGGAGCTTTCAAAAATATCTAAGCGATTCTCTATTTCACGAACAACCGCGTCTTCACTGCGGTCGTAATTCTCTAATTCATAACGCAATACTACATCGCCAAAAGAAATATTGTTTTCCTCACCTAGGCGAATAATATCTGCAATTGTATCATATGCATAACTCATCATTCGCCCTCCTATAATGCTTCAAAGGTCATCACATCCTGGATGCCTGGAAACTCGCGCATAAACTGAACTGTAATAGGATTTACCACTGTATCTGTAGTAATAACCATGACTGCATCCTTATGCTTGCCCTTACGGAATACGCGCATCGTAGCGATGTTAATATCGGACTCACTCAATGCTTGGCTCACGAGAGAAATCGCACCAGGTCTATCCTCATGGAACACTACAAGAGTGAACTCATCTCCTGTAATGGACATATCATTTCCATCTACTTCGGTAATCATAATCTGACCACCGCCGAGAGAGCGACCAATAACAGTCATATGACGATTATGTTCATCATACATATCAAAACGCACCACATTCGGATGCCCTACATCAAGAGGAGACTCAATAAAAGAAAACTCCATCCCCTCTTTTTTCGCTAATTCATGGGCAACTCGGATGTTCGCATCATCCTCTTTATAACCTAATAAGCCGCCAATCAAAGCACGATCCGTGCCATGCCCTTTATAGGTTTTTGCAAAAGATCCATATAATGTTAAATCTACCTTTTTGGGAGTAGAACGAAAAATACAACGCGCCATCTTCCCTAGCCGCGCAGCCCCCGCTGTATGCGAACTAGACGGACCAATCATAATAGGTCCTATAATATCAAAAATACTATTCATATATGCCTCTACATACACACAAATAATGTGAGAAAGTTCTTACTTACCTATAGTATAACAATCAATATTGATAAATGTCTATATGCACATTAGAGGCATATTTGTGCGTCTATGAAGGACTACTATTTATATGAAAACTATCAAAGAGAAGTATGTTGATGGGACGCCTTTATATCTACAGTTATAAAAAGGAAAGACTATACTTATGCAGCGACATCAGGTCACGAGGAGCAAAGAAGTATAGTCTTTCCTTTCTAACTAAGTTGTGGATACAAAACTGGGCCCCATCAATATGCAAATACTCGATAGATAGCTTTCACAATAATAGTAAAAAAACGCACCTAAGGATAACCCTAGGTGCGTTATTTATAACAACAGTCCTAAATCATAAAAGAGAGGGGACGTAGGACTGTGGTTAACAGATTAATAGATCCTATTAGCCCAAGATAGCTTTCATGTCAGCTTCTGGAGTTGTAATTGGATGTAATTGGAATTTATCTACCAAAATGTTCAATACATTGCTGGAGAAGAATTTAGGCAAGGAAGGTCCGATGTAAATGTTACGGATACCCAATGCCAACAATGTTAACAAGATACATACCGCTTTTTGTTCGTACCAGGACAATACCAATGTCAATGGCAAATCGTTTACATCACATTCAAATGCACCAGCTAAAGCTACTGCTACTTGAATAGCGGAGTAAGCATCGTTACATTGACCCATATCAAGGATACGAGGGATACCACCGATTTCGCCGATGTTCATGTCGTTGAAACGGAATTTACCACAAGCCAATGTCAATACTACAGTATCATTTGGAGTTTGTTTAACGAATTCAGTGTAGTAGTTACGGCCTACTTTAGCACCGTCACAACCACCTACCAAGAAGAAGTGTTTAATAGCGCCAGCTTTTACAGCGTCAATTACTTTATCAGCAATACCCAATACTGTGCCATGACCGAAACCAGTAGTTACTTCATGACCACCGTTGATACCAGTGAATTCTTGAGCTTCTTTGTAGCCGCCCAATTCGATAGCACGGTTGATAACTGCGGAAAAGTCTTTAGTACCATCTTCTTTTTCTTCGATATGTGCACAACCATCGAAACCTACCATATCTGTAGTGAAGATATTAGCTTTGTAGTTTTCTTTTGGTGGCATAATGCAGTTTGTAGTGAACAAGAATGCACCAGGAACATCAACAAATTCTTTTTGTTGGTTTTGCCATGCTGTACCGAAGTTACCTTTCAATTGAGGATGTTTCTTCAATTCAGGATAAGCGTGGCAAGGCAACATTTCACCATGAGTATAGATATTTACACCTTTACCATCAGTTTGTTCCAATAATTGTTTCAAGTCATGAAGGTCATGACCAGTTACAACGATGAAAGGACCTGGTTCTACAGTCAAAGGAACTGTAGTTGGTACAGGTGTACCATATGTTTCAGTATTAGCTTTATCAAGAACAGCCATACATTTCAAGTTAATTTGACCAAATTCCATCAAAAGATCAAGCCATTCTTCAGCACTGTGATCTTTAGCGAATTCTACCATGCCTTTAACGAACCAAGCGTCAACATCAGCATCGTGGAAGCCAAGGCGAGCAGCATGCCATGCATATGCAGCCATACCACGCATACCTAACAATAATGTGGAACGAAGGGATACGATGTCTTCTTCACCTTTCCACAATTGTTCCCAATCGAAATTTTGTTGAGCGCTATCCACTTTTGCATGGTAAGCATTTACTTCGTCAATGAATTCTTGAACGCGGTCTTCAGAGAAGTTTACGTTTGTTACACACATGAACAAACCGCGCATAATATAATCGATACCTTCTTTAGTATGACCCTTTACGTCTAAAGCGCGAGCCAAGCCAACTAAGGCAGCAGTTAATTCGTCTTGTAAGTTAGCAACTGGTGCAGTTTTACCACATACACCTTGTACAGTACAGCCACCTGGTGCTGCAGATTGTTCGCATTGATAACAGAACATACTCATTTAAAAATCCTCCTTTGCGAGACTTCCTCGCAGTCAAGCTAGATAATATAAAACCTATACATTACACTGATGTTTTATCAGTTGTCTGATTGATTACATTTGAAAGTATAACGTAAAGATGATACAATTTCTGTAGCTTGAGCAACAAATAAAAACTTTTTCAAAAATTTTCCTGACTTCCCTTATGGAACAGGTAGACCATTTAGTCTTATACTTTTATTATACAATAATCATTTTTAATTGCTATAGACTTTATCACACCGGAGGTGCTTATGAAACAAATACTTTCAAACGATATCATTAATCAATATATGCCCACCCTCGTGAAATGTCCTTTATTCAATACATTAGGAGAGCCAGAGCTGCGTAGCTATTTAAATAATGCCAAAGTTATCATCCACAGTTACCAAAAAAATGATTTTATAGCCCTCGCTGGAGATCCTATGGAGGGTATTGGTGTCATTCTTGAAGGCAGCGCTTTACTGACTCGTGAAAATGTAATGGGGCAACGGGTTATTATGGCAAACTTAGAGCAATCAGATATTTTTGGAGAAGCACTACTATTTAGCAAACAGCCTTTATGGCCTGCTACCATTAAAGCAACAAAAGCAACTAAAATTATGTTTATTCCCCTTGAAACCTTTATTAAAACATTACCGGATTGTCATCAATGCCAAACTAAAATCCTATCTAATCTATTAGAGGATTTATCTGAAAAAGCAATTCTATTAACCAGAAAAGTCCACTACCTCACATTAAAAGGGATGCGCGAAAAGATTTTTGCGTACTTAACAGATATTTATAAACGTCAGCATTCTAACACAATTCAATTACCCCACAACCGCGAGCAAATGGCTGAGGTTCTCAATGTATCTCGCACAGCCCTTAGCCGTGAATTAGGACGCCTTCGCGATGAAGGTCTCATTGATATTACAGGGCGCACCGTAACAATTAAAAATATTGAAGACATTGAAGAATTCGGCTTTAACACCTTTTAATACTTAATGTCTATTAAATTTAACAAACTAAAAAGTCTCTCAAGATTATCTTGAGAGACTTTTTTATTACACGACTCATAAAATATATAACGGTTTTAAGTATATAATAACTATATAATATAATTTTTCAAACTATATAGTGCTTAAAATTGTAAATTAGAACCAATGAGACAAATCAAATTCTTCACCAATGGTTGCTTTCACATGAGCACGACCTAAGTAAAGGCCTAACAATGTTAAGCTAATTTTAGACATTGGCGTGCTATCAAAGACATCAGCTAAGTCCAATAGAACCGGTGAAATATCATCCATGATATCACGCGCCTCTTGTCCCCTGAAAGCAGTAGGTTTGCTCTTCATCAGAGCTAAAAGATCACGTTGAACCATAGCATTAGAAATTCGTGTTTGTCTAAAGAATTGTGGTGCTAAAGACTCATCTACCAAGGCTAATTTATAAAGATTGGAGTTCAAGCTACGCACCACATAACGTGGATCTACACCATGACCATCTGTAGCACGGAAGAGTTCTTCCTTAGAGAAACCACGATAGTTGAATACAAACGGATATGAATTCGACAACACTTGGCATAAAGTGATAGGCTCTTGTTCTTCTTGTGTACAGCGTAAGTAGTCCAGCTGGCGATAGAAGGAATCATTTCGAGGTAAATCAGAGATGAATGGCTCAATATATTTTTCCACATAATGTTGGAAGTGAATCAATCCATAGTTATTAGAATTTCTAGAATATTGTAACAATAATGTTAAGGCCATAACTTGGAAGTGACCTAATGTTAAATGAGGTAATACACGTAATGCATCAAAAGCTACGAGGTATGGCGTACTAGATTTAGGAGATTGAACTACATCTAGAAAAGCACCTAACCCAGCGGACTTCATCCACTCCGTATTTGTAGCGGCATATGCCTTTTGCATACTCATCAACGCTTCTTGAATAACAATATTCTCTAGTAATGCATTCACTTCAACAATTTTTGTAATATTGAGAGCTGCTAAAGCATCTCTTGTAATAGATTCTACATAGTGTTGCGTATCACCATGTAACACCCCAAAGGAATGAACAAATGGTGCTATAGCCAACTCAACGCATTTATCCTCATGCGCCGCTTTTGCCCATTGACCATGCGGTTCCTCCTCTTCAGTTAAACTTGTTGCCGCCAATTGTGCTTCAATTTCAGAAGCATCAAACAAACGCGTTTCATCTAATACCGATGGACCTTCCGCGGTTTGTATTTCGTTCGCACCACCTATCATCTGCGTAGCATCTATGCTATCCGCTTCATCAGCTTCAAAGGCTTCCACAGATTCACCCATAGCAATTGTATCTTCAACAGAGTTTGCGTTATTGAGAAGTTCATCTGTAACAACATCGAGGACAATAGTTTTATCCACCAACGGAGTAACACCTTGATTAGCTTGATTAGCTTGCTTAAGATCTGATACGGCTGTCATCACAATGGTTTCATCCCCTATTGGTGTGCCATTATCCGAACCTAATGCTAACGCATATTCTCCCTCTGAAACATGACTTGAATTAGACTTTAGAGTACTTCTTCTATTATAAGAGGTATCTATAGGATCAACCAGAGGTTCAGCCGGTTCTCGCTCTTCACCGACCACCGTTTCAACTGTATCCGGAATTGATGCAGTATATACATTAGTCCCACTCGTATGTGTGATTGTTACATTGCCCTCTTGCGACTCCGTTGCAAATATAACATCATGATGCTCTTTAAGATTATTTTTATTACTTATGTTTTTATAGGATTTTTCTTTTGCCTTACTTTCACCATCACCACCGCTAAATACAGCATAGCAAACAGCAAAGAATCCCAATGCCACGACGGCTAATACAAAATACGGTATTAGGTTTGACATACTATCCCCCTACATCAATGCTTCATTATATGCAGCACGCTCACCGCC
Organism: Veillonella parvula; assembly: GCF_040097785.1. GTDB lineage: Bacteria > Bacillota > Negativicutes > Veillonellales > Veillonellaceae > Veillonella > Veillonella parvula_D. The sequence goes on from NZ_JBBNNS010000002.1 coordinate 154,161, forward strand.
AATGCTCTTCGGACGAACACGACAAGCGGTCACATGTGCTTTCCCAATTTCTTTCACACAAAGACGTACAGGCACTGCAACGTGTTTCATGTGCATACCAATGAAAGTATCTCCAATATCGATGCCCACTTCAGCTTGAATAAATTCAACCATCACAGGATCATCAAAATGTTCGTACGCCACCACAGCCAGGGCACCACCCGCATGACGTTGAGGAACAACATTAACTTCCTCCTCCCATGTCATAGCGCTACGGTCCATAACAAGTGCACGATTAATATGTTCACAACATTGAATCGCCAAGTTAAGTCCTTTAGCCTTAACAGCATTGTATATTTCATCAAATACGACCTGAGCCACATCAAGGTGAGAGTCAGTGCCGATTTTTTTACCTACAATTTCGCTAGTGGAACAGCCAACAACGAATAATTGACCTTCGCGAACCTTTGCTAAATCAAGTAATTCAGCCATCGCGTTGCGAGTTGACTGACGAATAGTTTCTACAGAAGTCATGTTATCGCCTCACTCAAATTGAATGTATAAAATCTATATGTATATTATCATAAAACCGACAGAATCGGTAGACTAAACTCTACACGTAACGGATGAACATCATATGATTATGGCTTAACAACAAAAAGAGGCTTGCTTTAGCAAGCCTCTTTCTATCACTCAATGGTGATATTAGATTTTTCTGTAAGGTTTTTGGCCTAATTCGTAGAAGTTATTACCTTCAGTATCGCCAACTACGATGCAAGGGAAATCTTCAACAGTCAATTCAGCCAAAGCTTCTGGTCCAAGTTCACCATAAGCAAGTACTTCATATTTTTTGATGGATTTTGCAATCAATGCTGCCGCGCCACCAACTGCTGCGAAGTATGTGCAACCATTTTTCTTCATGGATTCAACTACTTCTGGTTTACGGGAACCTTTACCAATCATGCCTTTGATACCTTGATCAAGCATTGTTGGTGTGTAAGCATCCATACGACCGGAAGTTGTAGGACCAGCGGAACCAATTGGATCACCAGGTTTTGCAGGTGTTGGTCCAAGATAATAAACAAACTTATTTGTCCAGTCGATTGGCAATTTTTCACCACGCGCTAAAGCTTCAGTCATAACTTTATGAGCAGCGTCACGAGCGGAGTAAATTTTACCAGTAATAAGAACGCTATCACCAACTTTTAATTTGCGGGAAAACTCTTCATTATATTCTTCAGTATTAATGCGAATTGATTCAGCCATTGTTTTTACCTCCTATCGATTAAAGTACTACGTGAGCATGACGAGCAGCATGGCACATGATAGTAACTGCAACAGGAAGACCTGCGATGTGAGTTGCACCCCATTCGATGTTTACACCGATACAAGTTGTAGTGCCACCCAATTGTGGTCCAATACCAGTTTTGTTAACCATTTCCATGATTTCTTCTTCTAATTTTGCATAGTCTGCATCTTTATGAGGTACACTAATGTCACGAAGCAACGCTTTTTTGGACATAACAGCTGCTTGGTCCATAGTACCGCCAATACCAATGCCGAGTACGATTGGAGGGCATGGGTTAGGGCCTGCATGTTTTACGATTTCAAGGACTGCATTTTTAACGCCTTCCACACCATCAGCAGGTACGAGCATAGCTACATCGGATTTATTTTCAGAACCGAAACCTTTTAATTCTACTTGAATATCTACTTTATCGCCAGGAACGATTTCAGTGTAGATGATTGCAGGTGTGTTATTTTGTGTATTTTTACGGTTGAACAATGGTTCAGCTACAACGGATTTACGAAGATAACCTTCAACATAACCAGCTGCAACACCAGCATTGATAGCTTCTGTAAGATCACCACCAACGAAATGAACATCTTGACCAACTTTTAAGAATACCATAGTCATACCAGTATCTTGGCAGTATGGACGATCTTCAGCATCGGCAATTTCTGCATTTTTAATAATTTGATCAAGAACGATACGACCTACCGAAGACTCTTCTGTTTCACGGCCTTTTTTCAAACCTTCATAGATGTCTTTTGGCAAGTGGTAAGCTGCGTCCATACACATTTGACGGACTGTTTTTGTGATTTCAGATACTTGAATCTCGCGCAAGATAATCCCTCCTCAGGAAAATAGTTGAATATTAATTCTAATACCGATGAGATAAAATAAAATTCTCAAACATATGAAAGAATATCTATCTCAAACCGATGAGATTAACTCTATACATAAATCGTAGCACACAATATAAGGGGATTCAACGTCTCACCTATACAGTTTTCTCAATGCTTTTCCAGTTTTTGAGAATTGTTTTCATGAATATTTTTGTATATATTTCGGTTTTTCAATAGCCTACATAGACTTTATTCTCCAGTCACTAAAAAAGCCCCATTCTGTGATAAAAGTCATAGTCTATCACATATCAATAAGATTTTAATATCTTATATTTTTACCTACTTTCTTATATATAAATTTGGTTTAAAATGAACCACAAACATAGACTATATCTAATAAGATAAATACACTTTCATCTTAACTGATACTACTTTTCAACTAAATCTTTTAAACTTTTCTATAATGCATATGTATACCGATTATCTTCAATATACTTATATTGCTAACTCCCATTCATTTAGAGCCATACAATCACCTTAGAACGCAGTAAATATCTATAGTTAATAAGCTCTATAGATTTTATTAATTTTAATGACTCTCTCATCAAAATTATTGATAACTAATTTTATTTATAAAGTTATGTCTTTTAGTCATAATTGACAATATCTATTTTATAGTGTTCTAAAAAAAATGCTTGCTTTTATAATTAAACTAACATATAATAACAATCGTACCATTCCTCGATAGCTCAGTCGGTAGAGCAATCGGCTGTTAACCGATCGGTCGTAGGTTCGAGTCCTACTCGAGGAGCCATTTTGGCCCGTTGGTCAAGCGGTTAAGACACCGCCCTTTCACGGCGGTATCCCGGGTTCGATTCCCGGACGGGTCACCACCATGGACGATTAGCTCAGCTGGGAGAGCGCCTGCCTTACAAGCAGGATGTCGGCAGTTCGATCCTGTCATCGTCCACCAGACTAAAGAAGCAAGCTATTAAGCTTGCTTCTTTTTTTTGTATATATGATATAATAATATAAATTGTATAATTTGTAATTTTAAAAGAGTTTTATTAAGAGGAGGAATTATGTTACATAACTTCGGACTCTATAAACGTCCACTACTTACAGTACTTGCTGTACTACTCACAACTGCATTTACAACAGCCAGTGCCGCTATGATCGATTTGAGTCAGTTAACACCAAATACAACACAACCTGTAGCTCTTAGCACTATACAAAGTAGCACAAGTAATGAAGCTCCTACATTAGCCCCTGAAACGAATATGGAGCCTGTCATAAAAGTGGCTGCAACACCAACATCTACACCGATTTCTGGAGCTCCAGAAAAAGCCACAATTAATACTTCTAGTACAAGTCATGATGGACACTTAGAAAACTTTCCGAGCCGTAAAGTTACTATTGTTGTACCAGCAAATTTGCGCAATGAAAACACAGCTCAATTTGGTCGCTACATGACAGATCGCTTATCAAATACACTTAAATATCCTTACTATAATACAACCATCGTAAGTACTAACACACCAACTGCAGAAATTAAAGCCGCTGATCTTGCTCAAATTGCAGAGGCCCAAAATTCTGAAATCGTTATTATGCCTGTACCATTACAAGACGTATATGTACAAGTTAATACTATTAATAGCCCAGATCCGTATAATAAGGATAATCATGAAATTTATATCGCCGCAAAGGTTAATGCCCTTTTATACTATTATGATGTAAACGATAAGATAATCCATACTGTTCGTACGGGCTTCAACCAAACTGATGACTCTTTGACTATGCCAACACATAAATCAGTTTGGAACAAAGTTATGACTATATTACTTGATAAATTACCATATAAACGAATTCCAACAGACCGTGACCGTTACCAAGCACCTGGTATCAATTCTGAGGCACCTGTTGTACTAGATTTTCAAGTAGAACAACCTAAGAATACTGCGTACTCCTTAAAAGGTGTGAGCGTTTTATAATCAAAATTAGAAAGATAAAAAGGCTAGCCAGCTGGCTAGCCTTTTTCTTATAACATTTTTGTAACATGCAAGCGCAATAAGGCACGTTGCAATGCTGCTTCCGCTCTTTCTACATCAATATCAGGTGTAGGATTTGATAACCGACCTTCAGCACGCTCTTTAGCTCGACGAGCACGTTCCACATCAATGGATGTTGGATCTTGACAGTCAGGGGTTACAATACTCACCTTATTATGTTCAATTTCACAGAAGCCCCCAAATACAGCATATTCACGAGATGTTCCATCTGGTTGATCAATGCGTAAAGGTGCCAAGTCTAATGCGATAATCATAGGTGCATGGTTTGGCAAAATACCAAAAGCACCATCGATAGCTTTACCTACAAAGAATGTAGATTTGCCTTCGAATACAATCGCATCAGGTGTAATTATCTGTAGGGTCATAGGTTCCGCCATGGATTATTCCCCCTTCTCTTGCATTTCCTTTGCTTTTTGAACGGCTTCATCTATGGTACCAACCATGTAGAATGCACCTTCTGGCAATTCATCATGTTTACCATCCAAGATTTCTCTGAAGCCTCTCAATGTTTCGGACAATGGCACATATTTACCAGGAGAACCGGTAAATACTTCTGCTACGAAGAATGGTTGACTCAAGAAACGTTGAATCTTACGAGCGCGAGATACAGTGAGTTTATCTTCGTCAGACAATTCTTCCATACCGAGGATTGCGATAATATCTTGAAGATCGCGATATTTTTGCAATACTTCTTGTACTCCACGAGCTACTGCGTAGTGCTCTTCACCAAGTACATGTGGGTCCAAAATACGGCTTGTAGAGTCCAGAGGATCCACCGCTGGATAGATACCAAGTTCCGCAATGGAACGAGACAATACTGTTGTCGCATCCAAGTGAGCGAATGTCGCTGCTGGAGCCGGGTCAGTCAAGTCATCGGCAGGTACATATACAGCTTGTACGGAGGTAATAGAGCCTTCTTTTGTAGATGTAATACGCTCTTGCAATGCCCCTACGTCATTAGCCAATGTAGGTTGGTAACCTACGGCAGATGGCATACGACCTAAGAGGGCGGATACTTCGGACCCCGCTTGAATAAAGCGGAAGATGTTATCAATGAACAAGAGCACGTCTTGTTTTTTCACATCACGGAAGTATTCAGCCATTGTAAGACCAGTAAGACCTACGCGCATACGAGCCCCTGGTGGCTCATTCATTTGTCCATATACGAGGGCTGTTTTATTGATAACGCCAGACTCTTTCATTTCGTTCCACAAGTCATTACCTTCACGAGTACGTTCCCCTACACCGGAGAATACGGAATAGCCGCCGTGCTCTGTAGCAACATTGTGAATCAATTCCATAATCAATACGGTTTTACCTACACCGGCACCACCGAAAAGACCGATTTTACCACCTTTTACGTATGGAGCGATAAGGTCAACGACCTTAATACCTGTTTCCAAGATTTGTGTATCTGGAGAAAGGTCATCAAATTTAGGTGCTGGACGGTGAATAGGCCATTTTTCATCAGCCACAACTGGAGCTGGATCATGGTCTACAGTTTCACCAAGTACGTTAAAGATACGACCCAATACGCCTTCCCCTACAGGAACGGAAATTGGAGCACCAGTATCTTCTGCTTCCATATTACGTGTCATACCGTCAGTAGAACTCATGGCAACGCAACGAACTGTATCGTCGCCTAAGTGTTGCATAACCTCTACTACGATTTTTTGTCTATCGTGTGCCTTGTGGTCATGGTAGATGTGGATGGCGTTGTAGATAGCTGGTAAATGACCAGCATCAAAGCGCACGTCTACAACTGGGCCGATGACCTGCACAACTTTACCAATATTATTACTCATCGACAGATGTCTCCTTATCTATTGCAAGGCATTAGCGCCACCAACGATTTCAGAAATTTCGTTTGTAATGCTAGATTGACGCAACTTGTTATATTCAAGGCCTAAGGACTCAATGAGTTCCCCTGCATTATCTGTAGCCGATGTCATGGCCGTCATACGAGCACCCAATTCACTAGCTGCAGATTGCAACAATCCATTATAAACTGTAATTTCTAAGTATTTTGGCAGCAACGCCTCCAAGACGGATACGGCGGACGGCATAAAATCATACTCTTCGCCTTTTACCTCATCTTGTGGTTGCTCTATTGGCAACAAGCGCTCAGCCTGTGCAATTTGCGTCATAGAATTTACAAAACGTGTATAGATCATGATGACTTCGTCTACTTCATGACGTTCATATAGTGAAAGTGCTTCATGCATGATGGCACGCGCATGTTCATAGGACGGTTTATCAGAAAAGCCCGCATAGGACTTATCGATGCGAATACCTCTAGATTTCATGCTATCTCTAGGCTTTCTGCCTGCCGTGATAACACGGTATGTATCAGGAGATTTACCATGTAATTGTTCCATAGCAAATTTCAACACATTAGACGAAAATGCCCCTGCAAGACCTTTATCTGCACCTACTACAATATAGCAAGTGCGCTCTACAGGTCGCACATCTAAGAGAGGACTTTCAAAGCCTTCTAAATCACTATTAGACATATGACGCAAGATTTGCCCTATCTTTTCTGCGTAAGGACGAGTAGCTTCCGCTTTTGTTTGTGCCCTACGAAGACGAGCAGAAGCTACCATCTTCATCGCTTTTGTAATTTGTTGCGTATTGGTAACACTTTTTATGCGTTTTCGCAAATCTTGTGCACTAGCCATACATTACGCCTCCTTACGAGACACTAATGTATGTGTAGAGCCAAATGCTTCAACACATTCTGGGATTACTTGCTTCAATAGATTTTCAGTTTCTTCGTCAATTTTCTTAGACGTTTCAATGTTAGTGATGATTTCAGGGTAATTTGCTTTTACATAGCGTAAAAGTTCAGATTCAAAGGACAATACATCTGCCACTTGAATATCTGCTAAGTACCCTTTAGTACCAGCGTACAGGTTGATAACCATTTCCGCTACGCTCATAGGCTCATATTGACCTTGTTTCAACATTTCAGTTAAGCGTTCACCGCGATCAAGTTGAGCGCGTGTAGCCGCATCAAGGTCAGAACCAAACTGAGCGAAAGCAGCCAACTCACGATATTGAGCAAGGTCCAAACGCAATTGGCCCGCCACTTGCTTCATCGCTTTAGTTTGTGCGCTACCACCTACACGGGATACGGACAAACCTACGTCAACAGCTGGACGAATACCAGAATAGAACATATCTGTTCCCAAGAAAATTTGACCATCAGTAATAGAAATTACGTTTGTTGGAATGTATGCAGATACGTCACCTGCTTGTGTTTCAATGATTGGCAACGCTGTAATAGAACCTCCACCAAGTTCAGATGAAAGTTTCGCAGCCCGCTCTAATAGACGACTGTGTAAGTAGAATACGTCACCTGGATATGCTTCACGCCCTGGTGGACGGCGCAATAATAGGGACATAGCACGATATGCAGCCGCTTGTTTTGTTAAGTCATCATATACGCATAATACGTGTTTACCTTGGTACATAAAGTATTCACCCATGGCAACACCAGCATATGGTGCAATGTATTGAAGAGGTGCACCTGTGGAAGCACTCGCAGAAACTACGATTGTATATTCCATAGCGCCTGCTTCTTCAAGCTTTTGCACTACGCGAGCAACCGTAGATTCTTTTTGACCAATAGCTACATAAATACAAATAACATCTTTGCCTTTTTGGTTCAAAATAGTATCTAAGGCAATCGCAGTTTTACCTGTACCACGGTCACCGATGATAAGCTCACGTTGACCACGGCCGATTGGTACCATCGCATCAATCGCTTTAAGACCTGTTTGCAATGGTTCATTTACGGATTGACGATCCGCAATACCAGGTGCTGGATGTTCGATAGGACGACGTTCTGTAGCTTGAATAGCACCCTTGCCATCAAGAGGTTGACCAAGAGGGTTTACTACACGACCAATCAAGGCATCTCCGGCAGGAACGTCCATAATTTTGCCAGTACGGCGCACTTGGTCCCCTTCTTTAATCAAGAAGTCATCACCTAATAGTACGGCACCCACATTATCTAATTCTAAGTTCAAAACCAAGCCATATACGCCGTGTGGTAATTCTAGCAACTCACCGGCCATGGCTCTTTCAAGACCATAAATATGGGCGATGCCATCCCCTACGTCGAGAACAGTACCCACATCATCGACATTGAGGTCAACATCATAGTCCTGAATCTGCTGTTTGATTATAGCAGTGATTTCTTCAGGCTTCATTTTCATATATACCCATTCACCCCTATCTAATAGAGTTCGTTCTTAATAAAGATTTTTCTAATTCCTCTAAACGACGAGATACAGAGCCATCAATGCGTTTATCCCCTACTTGGATAATAATACCACCCATAATAGATAGATCTTGACGCACAGATAAAATAACATCTTTCCCTGTTACTTCTCGTAATTTAGCTTGTACAGATGCTTCTACATCAGCTGTGATTGGTTCTGCTACAGTTACAGTAGCTTCCAAAATACCACGAGCCTCTCGTGATTTTTGAATAAACGCTGCAATGGCCTGTGCAATATAACGATGGCGCCCGCGTTTAATCATCACATAGATAAAGTGTAAAGCAACTTTGTCGATACTAGATTCAAAGATGGAACCAACTAACTTAATCTTTGCATCTTCTGTAACGATTGGATTTTCAAGGAATAAACGAAGTTCAGGCTGTTCCGCCATAACGGACGCTACATAACCTAATTGCTCCTCCATGAGTTCCAAAATATTTTGTTCTTGAGCTAATTCAAACATAGCCGAACCATATTTATCTGCTACAATTTCTATGCTCATCGTATCACAACCCTATCGTTTTACTATCAAGTTGACGAATAGCGTCTTCGATCAATTTTGTATTAGTTTCGCTGTTCATATCTTTAGCAACAACTTTACCAGCCATAGCTACAGATAAAGATACCACTTCGTTACGCAAGCTGTTCATAGCACGATCGCGTTCGATGGCAATATCTTGACGAGCACGATTTTTTTCTTGTTCAATTTGCTCGCGAGCTGTTGCCAATTGTTCTCGTGTAGTATTTTCTGCTTCTTGAATTGCTTTTTCAACAATTTGTTGTGCTTCTACACGAGCATTAGAAATTTGAGCTGCATAATCAGCTTTAAACTTTTCTGTCTCTGCACGGGCTTGTTCAGCAGCTTCTAAATCTTTAGCAATTCGTTCTTTACGTTCTGTCATCATAGCCAATAATGGTTTATATGCAAAACGCGCCAATAGCCAAACTAATATAAAAAAGTTCAACATTTGAGCAAGAATCGTTCCAAGGCTTAAGTCAACCAAGGTTATTCCTCCTCGTTATTATCTGAATAACAAAATAAACGCAACTACTACACCGATGATAGGCATCGCTTCGATTAAACCAATCGCAACGAACATAGTAGACATCAATTGACCACGCAATTCAGGTTGGCGTGTAATACCTTCGATTACTTTACTAGATACAAGACCGTCACCGATACCTGCACCAATGGCACCACAACCTACTGCGATCGCTGCTGCTAATGCGAATAAACCTTGAGCTTCCATAATATATCCTCCATATATAATAATTAATGTTCCTCACTAAGAGCCATCCCTAAATAGGATGCTGTAAGAACGGTAAAAATAAAGGCTTGAATAATGCCGATAAACAAACTAAAAGCAATCCACACCCATGGTACAGGTACAAACCAAGGCAACTTGTATAATACTTCTAACAAAATTTCACCAGCTACGATATTGCCGAATAGACGGAAAGCAAGCGTAACAGGTCTAGCAATCTCTTCAAAGATATTAAGTACTAGCAAAGCCTTATAAGGTCGTACAAAATGCTTAAAGTAAGATAAGCCTTTAACTTTAATACCCATAACCCATACTACTAATGTACTGCATAAAGCCAATGCAACTGTAGTATTGATATCAGATGTTGGTGATGTTAACGCCTTAAGTGTAGGCATTAAGCCTAATTCATTTCCTACAAAAATAAATAAGAAAAACGTAAATAACAAGGAACTCACCATCGGCCAATGACGACCCAAGTTCGGAGCTAATTGCCCCTCTAAGCCTTCTAATATAGATTCCACTATATTTTGCAAGCCTACAGGCACCAATTTACGTCCTCGGGTGGCTAGTATTGTTATTAATATTACAATAGCCATAGTAACCCATGTAGCAATCAAGGTATCTATATTAAATGTCAACCCCAACCACTGCACGACCTCATGGTGTCCCGCATGTAATACCACGTTCTCAACCCCTTTCATAGATATAATAAAACCTAATATATTTACAATTAATATAAATATAACATATATGTATCATCATACATCGTTATAGATATATAATCAACACTTGAAGGGTAAGCAATTCCAATTAATCATAAATATAATGTATACAATGCATAATTGGAATACCTTTGTTGTTCCTATTTTACGTCATTTTAGAACTAAAACTGACGACTGAGCCACCAGTACACAGCATATAATGCAGGCTGAATAAGCGCGATACCTATAAACATGCTAACAGCCTCTACACCCGGAATTTTCAGACCTAAGACCACTAGAGAACCTACTAACATAAGGCGCCAAATCATCTGTCTACGAGATTTACGTACGGCTTTATAAGGATCTCCTGACACAATAGATTGTCCATGCAAAGCTAGGCTAAGCAAGTAGAGCACCATTATAAAAATGCCCCACAGCCAGCCCCATACATAGTGTTGTAATCCGCATGTAACCTGTATTATTACTCCTAAAAAGGCAATAAAAAAACAAGTCAGTAGCACGCGCACTATGAATTTTATATATTGATTCATACATACCTCACTACTTAACTTGTTTATATAACATATAAAACCCTGTTATAGCTCCTATTAGGCCAAATATGACCATGCAGAGTGGTTCCGTTTGAAGCCAAGTATCCAATTTATAACCTAGCCAAATAAAACCTCCTATACAGGAGACCAGTGTGACCCCCGCTGATGTTGCCATGGCGAGGGCTTTCACAAGATCCTTATCCATATTATTTACCAAATCGTTCAGGACGATTAGGATTGCCTAAGAACTCATGGCGCAACGCTTGGATGATGCGTTCAGATGCTTTACCATCACCATATGGGTTAACAGAGTTAGACATCAACTTATACGCTTCAGCATTGCTCAATAATTCATAAGCGGCTTTATGTACCGCATCTTTATCAGTACCTACAAGGCGAACGGTACCTGCTTCTACTGCTTCAGGACGTTCTGTCGTATCACGCAATACGAGAACTGGCTTACCAAGAGCTGGGGCTTCCTCTTGAATCCCACCTGAATCAGTCAAAATCAAGTAAGATTTAGCCATCAAGTTTGCAAATGGTTCATAGTCAAGAGGATCGATTAATGTAACACGATCCACAGAGCCAAGCTCCTCTTGTACAACTTGGCGAACTTTAGGATTTTTATGTACAGGGAAAACAACTTGAATATCTTCAAATTCATTAATTAAATCGCGAATGGCTTGATATACATGGCGCATAGGTTCACCTAAGTTTTCTCGGCGATGTGTGGTAACAAGAACCGTACGTTTTTTAGGATCAAGAGCATTAATAGCTGCATCATCGAATACATAGTTGTCTTGTACCGTCGTATCAAGAGCATCGATAACAGTATTCCCTGTTACATAAAGATGTTCTGTATTAATATTTTCCTTTTTTAAATTGCTTTCAGAACTAGAAGTAGGCGCAAAGTGATACGTCGCAATAGCCCCCGTCAATTTGCGATTCATCTCTTCAGGGAACGGAGAGTAAATATCACCTGTCCGTAGTCCTGCTTCCACGTGACCTACAGGAATTTCTTGGTAGAAAGAAGCCAAGGCACCAGCAAAGGTAGTTGTAGTATCACCATGAACGAGTACCACATCAGGTTTTGCTTCTTCTAATACATCTTTAAGGCCCATCAAAGCACGATTAGTTACATCATATAGTGTTTGACCTTGGCTCATAATATTTAAATCATAGTCTGGGGTAATATTAAACAAGTTTAGTACTTGATCGAGCATATCTCGATGCTGTGCCGTAACGGTGACGATAGGTTCCATATCTGGTGCTGCTTGTAATGCTTTTACAAGAGGAGCCATCTTGATAGCCTCAGGTCTTGTACCAAAGATTGTCATAACTTTTAACATAGTTGCCTCCAACGTAGTAGGATAGAAAAAATGGGGCGCCAAGCGCCCCACAGATGGTTATTCCTTATGAGAATCATCAGTATTCTCCAAGGCTTTAGCCAATTCATCGCGATCAAAGGATATGGTATCATCCGAGTCGCTACGTTCAATTGTAGGACGTGGTAACGGATGCCCTGCCGCATCACTATGCATGATAACGCCAAGACGTCGTGCAATATAAATACTACACAAGAAAATTACTAATACCAAGGTCGCGCCGACCCAAGCATTAACCTCTGCAACGATAACAGATACACCGCCGAAAAGAGCTGTTACTGCATACATCAACAATACAGCTTGCTTTTGTGTTAACCCTTGTGCCAACAAGCGATGGTGAACATGACCTTTATCGGGTTTAAAGATTGGACGTCCACTGATTTTACGGCGCACAATGGCAAATAAGGTATCCAAAATAGGCAATCCTAACACAATAGCAGGTACCACTAGAGCAATCGTAGCAGCCGTCTTTACGGCCCCCATAACGGAAATAGCCGCTAATGTATAGCCTAACAACATGGATCCCGTATCACCCATGAATATTTTTGCAGGGTTAAAGTTATACCGCAAGAAACCTACAGTCGCACCTGCTAAGGCAAGAGAGATACAAGCAAGATCAGTTTGACCTAGTTGCAATGTCATTGCACAAACAGCGATACATGCGATAAAAGAAATACCTGCAGCCAAGCCATCAAGGCCATCGATAAGGTTTACAATATTTGTAAAACCAACTATCCAGAAAATAGTCAATGGGATAGCCCAATACTTGAGATATACTACACCACCCCAAGGAAGGTTGATGAAATCTACTCGAATATCATAAGCCACTAGGATAGCGGCGGCTATAATTTGGCCCATTAACTTAGTTTTTGGCTCAATTTGTTTAATGTCGTCCCAAATACCAACTAGCACCAAAATGACTGTACCAAGGACAAACCCAAACAATTTATGATCATGCGGAATGGAATCGTTAAAAAGAACCGATCCCACATAACCGAGAAAGATTGCTAATCCACCAAGTCGTGGAATCGCACCATGATGCACCTTTCGAGCATCAGGTTTATCTATTGCCCCAACAGCAACGGCAAAGCGTTTTACCAATGGGGTAAGTGCAAAGGTTATGATGAGCGCTAGTGCAAAGGCCCACACATAATCGAGCACATATTCACTCATAAGACACCTCCAACAAGTAGGTTGTAAAAACGGATTAGTTCGTTAAGCTACGAATAGGAGCAGGAATTCTGCCACCACGGGCGATGAACTCGGCTGCACTATATGGACTCACTTCGATAATAGGAGCATAACCTAATAATCCACCAAATTCAACAACCTCTCCAACAGTCTTACCAGGTACAGGAATTACACGAACCGCAGTTGTCTTATTATTAATCATACCAATTGCTGATTCATCTGCAATGATAGCAGAAATGGTGTCAGCAGTAGTGTCTCCAGGAATAGCAATCATATCAAGCCCTACAGAACAAACACATGTCATGGCCTCTAATTTATCAAGCGTCAAACTGCCACAGGATACAGCATCAATCATGCCTGCATCTTCCGAGACAGGAATGAATGCACCACTAAGACCACCTACGTGAGAGGAAGCCATAAGACCACCTTTTTTCACCGCATCATTAAGTAATGCTAGTGCCGCTGTGGTACCATGACAACCACAAGAGGACAAGCCCATTTCTTCAAGAACATGAGCTACAGAGTCACCTACAGCTGGCGTTGGTGCCAAAGATAAATCAATAATACCAAATGGTTTACCGAGACGACGGGATGCCTCTTGGGCTACCAATTGACCTACGCGCGTGATTTTGAAAGCAGTACGTTTAATCGTTTCTGCTACAACGTCAAAGGATTGACCTCGAACGGATTCAAGCGCATGTTTTACAACGCCCGGGCCAGATACACCTACAGAAATAGCACTATCCCCTTCTGTTACCCCGAAGAAAGCACCCGCCATAAACGGGTTATCCTCTACAGGATTACAGAAAATTACGAGCTTAGCGCAACCAAGAGCATCATTATCCTTTGTAAGCTCTGCAGTTTTCTTAACGATGATTCCCATGTCTCGCACTGCGTCCATGTTGATACCAGTTTTAGTAGAGCCCACAGCAACAGAGCTACAAACGATATCCGTAGTTGCCAGCGCTTCAGGAATAGAGTCAATCAAAATGCGGTCAGCTCGAGTGGCGCCCTTTGTTACAAGCGCAGAAAAGCCACCAATAAAATTAACACCTACAGTTTTTGCAGCACGATCCATAGCTTCCGCCACAGGAACATAAGCTGTTAAATCACTCCCCCCTGCAACTAGAGAAATGGGTGTTACAGAAATACGCTTATTGATAATAGGAATGCCGAATTCTCGCTCAATATCTTCCCCTGTAGATACAAGATGTTCTGCCTCTTTTGTAATACGGTCATAAATACGGTCACACAGCTCTTTACCAGAACTAGATGCACATTCTAGCAAGCTAATCCCCATCGTAATAGTGCGCACATCAAGCTTATTATCGTGAATCATCTGATTCGTTTCTAAAATATTGTCGATAGATAACATAGTGCCTCCTATCCTACACGGTGCATGCTCAAGAAAATATCAGCATGTTGTGCACGGATTTCAACACCTAGTTCTTTACCTTGAGTCGTCAAAGCCTCTTGGATAGCTGTAAGATTTTTCATATCTTCAGACTTGGTTTCACACATCATAATCATATTGAAAACGCCATCAAGGATGGTCTGATTTATCGACATAATATTTACACCGTAGTTAGCGAGTACGGTACTAACCCCAGCAATGATACCAACGCGGTCTACGCCGACAACGGTAACAACTAATTTCATAACATCACCTTCTCTAAGCACTACAAGCTATATAGCCAGTATAGGGCATTCAATAAACTATATTAATATATTATAACACATTTATTATTTTTCATGAGTGAAATCTTTATGAGTTTTCTAGTGAAAACAACATGTTACACTTCGTCAGACAAAGCACTTGTTACAATCTCTTCACCAGCAGTTAACAATGCGATAAGACCTTTATCCCCTTTATAGCTTTCACCATAAATTTTATATAAATCTTCAGTGCCAGATGGGCGTGCTACAAACCATCCTGTTTCCGTTTCCACACGAACACCATCGATAGGCATATCTTTATACAGAGAAGTAGTGCGAACATTAGTAATCGCATCACCATCTACTTCGGTAGCCGTAATGGAGCTTGCATTTAATTGTTTCAACTTAACCTTGGCCTCCTTTGTACAAGGCGCATCAATACGACCAAAACGAGGATCGCCACACCCTACAACAAGATTATTATAGAGTCGGTCAACAGTAGCCCCCATAACGGCATACATTTCCATCGCAAGGAGAGCCATTACCATGCCATCTTTATCAGTAGTCCATACGGTACCGTCTTTTTTAAGGAACGATGCACCAGCAGATTCTTCACCGCCAATACCAATCTCACCATCGAATAATAGGGAACTAAAATATTTAAAACCTACTGGAACCTCATAAACAGGAACCTCTTTACTAGCAGCCCATTTATCAATCATAGTGGTACAAACAACGGTTTTACCGACCCCTTTATTTGTCCAACCACGAGTCGTAAACAAATAATCCGCCGCAGTCACAAGAAATGCGTTTGGAGAAGCTAGCCCATGCGGACTAACGATACCATAGCGATCATAATCAGGGTCATTCCCAACAGCGAGATCATAATTACCAATTTGTTTAATTACGTCAGCCATGGCATATTCAGATGAGCAATCCATACGTACCTTACCATCATGGTCATAGGTCATAAAGCTAAAGGTTGGATCATACTCATCATTAATAATATCTAGGTTTAGATTATACCGCTCTTTAATAGCACGCCAATAACCTAGTCCACTACCGCCGAGGGCATTAACGAGGACCTTAGGTTTTGCACTTTGGATTGCCTCCATATTAATGATAGAAGATAGTTCTTCTACATATAGACCTTTATAGTCATATGGAACCTGTTGGTCGGGTTCAATATTGTCGATACTAATACGTTTAAATCCTTCTAATTCACAATATGCGTGAACATATTCATTGGCACGTGTTTCAATCCATTTAGTAATCAACGTATCCGCTGGACCACCATTGGTAGCGTTATACTTAATGCCACCATTATCTGGAGGATTATGAGACGGCGTAATCACGATACCATCCGCCTTATCATCGTGGCTTTCATTATAACGAATAATAGCACGAGATATAGATGGTGTTGGCACGAAATCCATATCGGAATCAACCATTGCCGTTACACCATTGCCAGCAAGGACCTCTAGAACCGTCACAAGGGCTGGCTGAGATAAAGCATGTGTATCTTGACCGACAAAAATCGGACCTGTAGCGCCGAATTGACCACGGCCATCACAAATAGCCTGTGTAATAGCGGCCACATGTAAATCTGTAAACGTACTATTTAAAGATGTACCGCGATGGCCAGATGTGCCAAAGGATACGAGTTGTGTCGGATCTGTAATATCCGGAGTATTATCAAAATATGCATCCACAAGGGTTTGCACATCGATAATATCTTGTTCTTGTACAGGCGTACCTGCTAATTTGTGAGTCATAGAAACCTCTAATCTTATCTTGAGGGCAAGCCCTCTCATTTTACAACCTTGATATTCAATCAATCACATTAAATTATTTTCAAAATGTATGTATCATTCATAAAATATTATATTTACGCATAATTAATATAAGATGACAACAGCCAGAGATTTATCATAATTCTTTATTTTAATTTGTTACAACTATTTTCATCTATTACAACATTATTGTTCGCTTCGGTAGTTATATCTTGTGATTTTAGCTGTTTAGATATTTCCGCAGGAACAATAGGTTGAGTAAAACCTTGACCGATAACCTCTTGGGCATCAGTAATCAAGATAAACACATTTGGGTCCGCTTCTTGAATAACCTCTTTCAATTTATTTACCTGCAGCAAGTTGACTGCAACCATCACAATTTGCTTAGGCGTCCGTGTATAGGCACCAATACCATTAATAATAGTGGCACCACGACCAACCTTATTGATAATACACTCACATACTTCATCGGTGCGATAGGTAATGATAAAAGCAACTTTACGTTGATTAAACCCGATTACCACCTTATTTGTAATAATAGTATACACATACACACTGATAAGAGTTACAGCTACCGCTTCAAGTCCAACAACGCCGACAGCAACTAAGAGGATGGCACAGTTGATAGCGCTATTAATGGACCCCATTTGAAGGCCATAATATTTGCGAACGATAAGTGCAATTGGATCAAGTCCCCCTGTATTACCACCTACACGGTAGACGATACCAAGCCCTAGTCCAGTTGTGATACCTGCCATCATAGAACTGAGTAGTGGATCCTTAATGATCATGTCATATTGCAAGAAACTAAACAGATCAATCATCCACGATAACATGAGCGTACCATACAAGGTATTAAGCACTACGCGTTTACCAAGCCACTTCCAAGCAGCCCAAAATATAGGGACGTTCAAAATAACGTTCCAAGAACCAACGGATAATCCCGTTAGATAATACAAAATCAACCCTACCCCACTAATACCAGTACTAACCAGTTTGTGAGGTAGTACAAAGGCATCTAAACCAGCACCAAAAATTGCACAACCAATAGCAACTATGACACATTGATAGACAACATCTTTATACTTGGCGAACATAGCTCCCTCCAAATTGCCATTTCACTATAAATATTCTATAATGAACTAATTAAAACATACGCTGTTTACAATGCTTTTAATAATCAAACAACAGGTATATACAAAATCATCATAAACCACTTAATGGTTATTTTCAATCACTTTATAACAGTATAAAATAAACATATAAACTGCATATATTTTGTACATTACAAACGAGGCTATTATGAGTAAAAGTTTTGAGCAACTCGGTTGCAGCAAAATTAATATTGGGCTTGCTATTACAGGCAAGCGTGACGATGGATACCACGACATCGATTCTATATTTCAATCGATTCGCCTTAGTGATTCTATTTATTTCGCTAAGCATCATTCCGTAGTATTTTCTGGTGGCGCTCCCGAATTGCCTGACTACATGCAAAAACTCGTAAGCTATGGAGAAGATAATCTCGCGCTCAAAGCGTTACGCGCCATACAGGCCTATACGGGTTGTAAAGCCGGTGCCGCCATCCACCTATTAAAACGCGTTCCTATTCAAGCGGGTCTTGGTGGCGGTAGTGCAGACGCAGCAGCCATGTTATTAGGTCTCAACCGCTTTTGGGACTTACGGCTCACACAAGAGGAACTTTTAAACATTGGTGCCTCACTAGGATCTGATGTGCCGTTCCTACTACAAGGTGGTACAGCTCGCGGAACTGGTCGTGGCGAAGTGTTAACCTATAGCCAATCGCCAGAAGCACATTGGCTATTACTAGTAAAGCCAAAGGTATCTATTTCTACAGCGATTGCTTATGGTCGCTTCAGTGGTAAATCTAATGCCACCGCAAAAACAATCGATACCGTTCTGAATCATCTTCAGAATAATGATTTACAATCTGCTTTCACTAGTAGCGCTAATACTTTCGAAGAATTATTATTCCCAGATCACGAAAAACTAGGAATATGTAAGGAGTTTTTCACTAGCCGTGGTTACCCAACCATCATGACAGGAAGCGGTCCTACGATGGTAGTATTACTTAACAAACCTATGGAAGCCTTACAATTACAAGAAGAGATTAAAGCAGCTGGTCATGATTGGCTGTCACTCATTACTAAAACATGTACACAGGAGGACTTAGTATGACAAAACGGTTACAACCTATACGACTCGATGCGTATAAACCACTAAGAGAAGTGGTAAGTGAAACATTGCGTCAAGCCATCCAAGATGGGGTGTTAAAACCTGGGGAGCGCCTCATGGAAATTCCCCTTGCCGAAGAGTTAGGTGTAAGTCGTACCCCCATTCGTGAAGCCATACGTAAACTTGAACTAGAAGGCTTTGTCGTTATGGTGCCTCGCCGCGGCACCTACGTTGCCAACATCTCTTTGAAGGATATCACGCAAGTATTTGAAATCCGTTCTGCCCTGGAAGAACTTGCGGCAGGCCTTGCAGCAGAACGCATTACAGAAGAGGAAATCGAAACGCTGGAGAGAATGCTTGTAGAAATCGGCGATCATATGGAAAACAAAAATATGGAATCCGTTGTGGCTGCGGACGTAGAATTCCACGAAGTCCTCTACCGCGCATCTCGTAATGAAAGATTGGCGGATATTGTTCACAATTTGCGAGAACAAACCTACCGCTTCCGTAGTTTTTCTATGAACCAACCAGGTCGTCTTAGAAAAACTTGGGAGGAACATCGTCAATTAGTGGAAGCCATTGCCTCTCACAATGCCGCACAAGCTCGTAAACTAGCTCGAATTCACATGGAACATTCTGAACAAACCTTGTTGCAAGGAATGGAAGAGTCACAAGAATTTACTAAGGCATAAAAAACATCCTACAAAATACTATATAAAGCAAAATCCTTCCTATTTGTGAAGGATTTTTGTTTTACATAGTCTATAGAAATTGATACAATATCATTGATTAGTATGAAATATGGATTTTTTATAAGAAAGGGAGTTTTTATGGAAGCAATGCTTAATGATGCTATATCCACCATAAACGGTTATTTATGGAGTTATTTCATCATTTTTATTCTTATCGGCGCAGGTCTCTTCTTTACGATGACAACGAATTTTGTACAAATTCGCATGATTAAAGAAATGATTCGCCTCGTAATTAACGGCGCAGGTAGCTCTACAGAAAAGAACCATGTATCCTCATTTCAAGCATTCTGTGTTAGTACCGCATCTCGTGTAGGTGTTGGTAACATCGCAGGTATAGCTATTGCCGTTGTACTTGGTGGCCCTGGTGCTATTTTCTGGATGTGGGTTATCGCACTCATCGGTGCTGCCACGGGCTTCATCGAATCTACATTAGCACAAATCTACAAAGAACCTGTTGCTAAGGGCGGTTTCTATGGCGGACCAGCTTACTATATTCGGTATGGTCTAAACAACAAGGCATTATCTGTTCTATTTGCTATTTTAATCAGTATTACCTATGGTTGGATTTACAATTCTGTACAAGCCAATACTTTGGCTGCATCTCTCCAGGTATTTAACCTTGATGTGTCCTATACAGGCGCTGTAGTAGCAGTCCTTCTTGGTATTATCATATTCGGTGGTATCAACCGCGTTGCAAAAGCATCTGAAATCATTGTTCCTATCATGGCGATTCTATACATTGCTACTGCATTATTTGTGGTAATTATGAATATCACCCAATTCCCACATGTAATCTATACTATTTTCGCCTCCGCATTTGAGCCTGTTGCAGCAGGTGGTGGCTTATTAGGTGCTACTGTTATGAATGGTATCAAACGGGGGCTCTTCTCTAACGAAGCCGGGGAAGGTTCTGTTCCAAACGCAGCCGCTACGGCAGCTGTTAACCACCCTGTAGAACAAGGTCTTGTACAAGCATTCGGCGTATTCCTTGATACATTCATCATTTGTACAGCTTCTGCTTTCATCGTACTCATCGTGGGTGATTACAGCACTACAGGTCTAACAGGCATTGCTCTTGTACAACATAATCTAGCTCAACAACTTGGTTCTTGGGCGCCTACAGCCGTAGCCATTTTCATCGTTATGTTCTCCTTTAGTTCCTTAATTGGTAACTATTACTACGGTGAAATCAATATCAGCCACTTAACAAATAAACGATTCTACCTACATTTGTTCCGTATTGGCGTAATTCTTATGACATTTGTTGGCTCTATTGCTTCACTAGATCTCGTATGGAATCTAGCCGATTTATTCATGGCTTTCTTAGTATTAACTAACGTAAGTTCCATCGTACGCATGGGGCGCACAGCAGGTCTTGCCCTTGACGACTATATCAAACAACGCAAAGCAGGTATTGAAACGCCTGTATTTAACCGTTCCATCCTAAATCACACATATGGCATCGTATGGTGGGGCGATGGTCAAACTACAGACTCCTCCGTACCTCCTACTCCGATTGAAGATACAGTGGAAAAATAAAATATATTGACCTATGAGGCTGGTGAAAGTATCTTTCACCAGTCTTTTTCGTATAATCTTTAAATTCGTATAATCTTTAAAATACTTTATTAATACATACAGATGGGTCTATATTCTTCGGAATATAGATTTTTATTTTTTGTAAAAGTATCCATTTTCATAGATAAGACTATCCTCCACCAAGAGATTTTAAAGTGACAGATATCACAGTAACCATCTATATTTTTCCTACTTTTAAAGGTTAAAAACTATAGAATATATTTATAAAAATATAAAGGGTATTCTATTTATAATGTCGAATACTTAAGTATGTGAAAAATTAGCACTAATTAATTTACTCTGTTATCCGGGAGGTAATTATGAGCGGTTATAACCCATATGAAAACATGTTAAACACATTAGACGTAGCAGCTGAAAAGCTCGGCTATACTCGTAGTGAATACGAAGTATTGCGTCACCCAGAACGGGAACTAAAAGTAGCGGTTCCTCTTCAATTAGATAATGGTGAAGTTCGAGTATACGAAGGCTATCGTTGCCAACATTCCACATTACGTGGTAGCGCTAAGGGCGGTCTTCGTTTCCATCCAGATTCCGACGAAAACGAAGTGCGTGCACTTGCGGCATGGATGACTATTAAAAACGCTATCGCTAACATTCCTTATGGCGGCGGTAAAGGGGGCATTAAAGTCGATCCAAAAACTTTAAACCCTCGTGAATTAGAACGCTTAACTCGTAACTTCGTACGCCGTATTGCACCTATCATTGGTGTTAATACTGACGTTCCTGCTCCAGACGTAAATACAAATGCTCAAATCATGAGCTGGATCGCTGACGAATACAGCACATTAAAAGGCGAATGGAGCCCAGGTATCGTTACTGGTAAACCAATCGAAGTTGGCGGTTCCTTAGGCCGTAATGAAGCAACTGGTCGCGGTTGTCTCATCGCATTGCAAAGCTATCTCGCTAAGAAAAACTTAGATATCAAAAACCTTACAGTTGCAGTTCAAGGCTTTGGTAACGTAGGCTCCGTAGGTGCTCGTCTCATTGCACAAGCAGGTGCAAAAGTTGTGGCTATCGGCGACGTAAGCGTTAACATCTACAATCCTAACGGTCTTGATGTTGAAAAAGCATACGAATATGCTAACTCCCATGGTCGTTCCCTCGAAGGTTACAGCGAACCAGGCATGACTACAATTGGACCTCAAGAGTTATTGGCTCAACCAGTTGATGTATTGTACATGGCGGCCCTTGAAAACCAATTAAACAAAGATAACATGGAAAATATCCAAGCTAAGATCATCTTGGAGGGCGCTAATGGCCCTACTACTAATGATGCGGATAAATACTTCTATGAAAAGGGCATCGATATCATTCCTGACGTGCTTGCCAACGGTGGTGGCGTAGTTGTATCCTACTATGAATGGGTACAAAACAAAGCTAGTTTCTACTGGACTGAAGAAGAGGTTAATGAAAGATTAACTAAGAATATGCAAAATAGCTTCGAAGCTGTTTGGGAAATGCAACATAAATATAATGTACCACCTCGTCAAGCAGCGTACATGGTTGCTCTTGAACGACTCGTAGTTGAAACTAAATGGCGTGGCTACAACTGTTAAACTCCTATACCTCCATACATGTTAGCCATGAAAAAGGCGTAAGCTCAATGTGAGCTTACGCCTTTTTATTTACCTAGATACATAATCAAAACATCTCTTGAGATTCAATTATTTACTTAGTTTTATCAATAAAACCACTTATTATTTAAAAGCACCTAACAAAGCAGCCACACTAGGACGGCTCATCAAAGCTTTCACCAATACAGAACCAAGAATCGCTGGAATAGTTTGACCCACGATAAGGTTCAATACTAATGGCCAGTACGGTAGGCCAAGTAATGGGCTGAGCCACAATGGCACACATAGTGCAGGCACAAAGACAATGGGAATCATTGCCCACCAAGCGCTGAGACCAAGCTTGCGCATCCCTACGATGATGCCTGTCGTTACTACACCGACACCAAAGCCCCCTACCATATCGAAGATACCAAGACCGCCGAATAGGAAGTTAGAAATGAGGTTGCCAATCCCCATGGGAATTACCAAGAACGGAAAGGCATAAGCAAGTGCATATAATGATGTTGCTATACGAATTTGATACGCCCCGAAAGAAACGCTTTGCGTTATATACAATACAACGATGTACAATGCCACAACCATGGCAGAAATAGTCAATTTGCGTGTAGAAATCATAACACTCACCTCCTCAAAATAAAAAAAAGCATGGCAAAACTACCATGCTTACAATGCTTATGAATTTCCGTAGTTTTGTTTAGAGACAGGATGGTTTCAAACTGTCTTATTTAGTTGTCGCCTTTAGGCAGTACTAATATATCATATATCTAATATTTTCGCAATTAATTGGGGTTAAGGCGGACTTGTATGATCATCTACGATTAGTATCAAGATTGTAAGGTGGGGGTGGTGGCAGATACCTTTCCTCATCGCTCCACTGGCGAACCGGTCATCGGCCTAGGGCCTTGACCTGCCAAAGTCGCTCTTTGAAAAGGTATCTGCCACCACTTCAAATTTAGCAACTCTACTTATACCCTAATACTAGTGACGTACAAGTCCGCCTTGAATTACATATACATGCTACTCTATTAGAATATATATAAAGTAGCCACCTAAAAGGCGACTACTTGTCTAAGCCAGTTTATGGGAATTATAGTGCTGGGTCTTCGACTCCGTTTGCGTGAAAGGCTTTGGCTCTGTCGATACAGGTGCCACAGTGTCCGCATGGTTTGTCTCCGCCTTCGTAGCAGGACCAGGTTAAGTGGTATGGTACTCCGAGGCGTAGGCCTTCTTTTACAATGGCAGCTTTGTTGGAGTTAATAAAAGGTGCTTCTAAGGAGCATTCTTTACCGGATCCTTCAAAGATAGCGTCGCCCATGGATTTGTAGAAGTGTTCTGTACAGTCAGGATAGGCATTACCCGCCGCATCATCACTGTGAGCACCGTAATAGATATAGCCGCAGTCTAGAGATAGTGCCAAGGATGCTGCCGCAGATAGGAATAGCCCATTTCTAAACGGTACATAAGTACTCACCGTACCTTCCCCTTCTGCATCTTGTTGTTCTTTGTAGGAACCTTGCGGAATGTCTTCACTAGATTGTACTAACAAGGAGCAGTTACTGAAGGCAAATAGCTTGGTAACATCCATCGTTTTACCTTCCATACCATAGTGCTCTAAAATAGCTATAGCAGCCTCTAATTCTTTACTATGTTTTTGACCATATTGAATCGATAAAGGCACCACATTATCTTTGCCAAATCGTTCAATGGCAAGGGCCAAACAAGTAGTACTATCTACGCCACCACTAAAAAGAACTACGGCCTTTTGTTTTTGAGCCATATTATCTCCTTTTCTATCACAACAGCCTCATCCGTAGATGAGGCTGTACTTTTACATTCACTAAAATTTTATAGATCAATAACCAATTCTACTGGACAGTGATCGGAGCCAAAGATTTGTTGATGAATCTTCGCTTCTTGGATTTTATCATCAAGACGTTTAGATGTGATGAAATAGTCAATTCTCCATCCTGTATTCCGTTCACGAGCTTTCCCCATATAGGACCACCAGCTGTATTGCTCAATAGCATCTGGATAGAGGTGACGGAATGTATCTGTAAAACCTGCCCCTAAGAGTTCTGTCATCTTTGCACGTTCTTCATCGGAGAAGCCCGCATTTTTACGGTTTGTCTTAGGATTTTTTAGGTCGATTTCTTGATGTGCTACATTGAGATCACCACATAGAATGACAGGCTTTTTCTTATCTAATTCAAGTAGATAATTACGGAATGCATCTTCCCAAGTCATGCGATAATCAAGGCGAGCTAATTCACGTTGGCTATTCGGTGTATAACAGCATACCAAATAGAAATTATCGTATTCAGCAGTGATAACACGACCCTCTTGATCGTGTTCTTCAATACCGATGCCATTAGTTACGGACAATGGCTTAATACGCGTGAATACAGCCGTGCCACTATAGCCTTTCTTAACTGCACTATTCCAATATTGCTCATACCCTGGCAACTCCAAAGAAATTTGATCGGGTTGCAATTTTGTTTCTTGCAGGCAGAAAATATCTGCATCTAATTCATTAAAGGATTCCATGAATCCCTTTGTTACAGCGGCGCGGAGGCCGTTTACATTCCAAGAAATTAATTTCAATTCTTACTCCTTTATAATACTTCGCATCAATCTAATACTATTCACCGTATTTAACTTGGTGAAAGTCTCTTTCACATAGAATATACATCAAGTTTTTGCTTACCGTAAGCTAATTTAAGGATTATATGTTAGCAATACTACTGCTTTTTATGTTTTTTAGCATGTCTTGCTTCGGCACGAGCCTTGCGGGCATTTTCATTTGCTTTAAGATCGCTTTCACGTTTCTCACGGAAATAGTTAGCCACCGCCGACAAGATAAGAATCACTAATACGGTTACATTAAACATACCCGGTCCGAAGGTATAGATGTGATAACACAAATAACCAAAGGCAACGACTGTTAATAATTGTTTTAATAGATTCATTCGCCCTCCTATGTTAGTTTAATGTTTCTACACCTGTGCTAAGAGGAAAACCTTCATACGTTACCCAGTCACTAGAACTACCAACATATAAAGCAGATTCAAGGCCTACTTCACTCATGGTTAACAACGCATTGCAGGCAGTCACACCAGACCCACAGTACGTTACAACTGGCCGATTTTGGTAGATTTCGTTGTAATACTCAGCCTCTAAATCTTTCAAGGATTTAGGACCATCTACGGTATAACCACTTTCATAAAAATGATTAACAGCCCCAGGAATATGTCCTGTCATGCCATCCATCGTATCCACTTGAGATCCATCATAACGGAATGGCGCACGAGCATCGATGATAACATGATCTCCGCTTTCACTAGCCTTGAGCACCTCATCGCGACTCATAACCATATCCGTTTGCAACTCATAGTTAAAAATAGACGGTTTAGCAGGTAACGGGGTCGGCTCTTTAGTTAGGAGATGGCCCTCTCGAACCCAGCGTTCAATACCACCAGATAAAACGCGTACATCTGTTAAGCCCATGTAACGTAACGTCCACCAAAGACGGCCCGCTAAGAATAGCCACGAATCATATACTACAACCTTTGAGTTACGAGTGATGCCATAAGACTCAAAGGTATGAGCTAACTGTTCCATATCTGGCAATGGATGACGTCCACCATGCTCGCCTAAAGGACCAGTCAAATCCTTGTCTAAATCTACCGCATAAGCCCCCTTAATATGGCCTTTTTTATAATCTTGATACCCTCTAGCATCTAAAACGATGACCTCATCGAGACAAGCTAATAATTCTTTAGGAGTGATAAAATTTGACATATTGTACTCCTTTCTTTGATTATATCGAAAAATACAAATCTTTTAATATTATTATATACGACTATAACCGAATATACAATTTATTTTGGTATAGTGAAAGTTATTTATTCTTGCCATGTAACAACTAGAGTAAACATAAAAAGCCCCTATCCTAGATAGGGACTTTTAGGTAATTCAATGTTAAGCTTATAAACGTCTATACATTTCATCTACCGCATCAATATCAGCAGGTAACCAATCTACAGAATATAAGGTTTCTTTAGATAGCCATTTAGCAGCTTCATGTTCTACTAAGGTAATATTAGAATCATTTTTCAACGAACATAAATAACAGTGCATTGTTAAATCAAATTTTTCATAACCGGTATATTCGATAGTAATAATATGCTCTTGAATATTAATATCAGCTTCTAGTTCTTCTTTGATTTCTCTAATAAGAGCTACTTCATGGGGTTCACCAGGTTCAATTTTGCCACCCGGAAATTCCCAACCATCTTTTAAATCACCATATCCACGCTGAGTTGCTAATATGGTATTATCCTTTTTTATAATAGCTGCTACAACTTCAATGTGTTTTCGTTGTTCACTCATAAATATCCTTATCCATTAACAATATAATCATAAATATCATCCCGTACAGGTACTTCGAGTACATATTCTAACTCTACCGCCGCAGTACCATTAACCATAGAAATTTCTTTAGCATTTTCCTGACCAGTAGAATGAATCGGTCCCAAATAATAAAACTCTTTAGACTCTTCATCATCCTTGTTTTTTCTCACAAATAAATGCATAGCAACACCTAGTTCATCAGCATTAAACGCGGTTTGTACATCATCAGAGGCAAAGGTTCTCTTATTTTTAGAAATAGCTTTTAGTAATCCTGGATTCTCAAATCTATCCTCGTATTTAATGGTATCTTGAATATCGTCGGCTTTATGGTAATTAATAAAAACGGGATATGTCTTTGTTTCTTTATGGAATTTATAGCCCCCAATGTTGAGAGGAACTTCGTTTTGAGGCCACTCTAATAATTGACACACCTGTTCATATGTATATTTTTCATATAATGCAAATGGTGTATTACTATAAATATTGTCTTTGTATTTTTCATTGAACTGCTTCAACCCATAAGCAATAAGCTCTTGAACTTGTTCCTTAAAATTATTATCCTCTAAAGCCTGTTTAAAGATTCGAGATATACCATAGCTACCATTGGAAAATTCAATAAATTCACTATCGGCAAATGTCTTTTGTGCTACTTGAACACCAAATTGATTTGTCATCATATTGATGAGATTAACACGTCCATATTCCGATAGATCTACATTGTAACTATCAAATAGCTCTTCGGAAACATAATTAATCACATCATCACGACCATCTAGTAACGCTTGCAATAATAGAAGCTCTCTTACACGCATCCCTGTCGTTAATTTCTGAGATATAAAATGTAGCATTCGCTCCTGAGCCGGTGTAAAGGATATATCATAATCCTTATCCTTAATCTTTATCAGGAAATGATGATAGGACTTAAATTTACTAAAAATTCTACTAACATCAATCGAACCATGATCAGCAAAATCAGAAATTTTAGGAATACGACCTAATTTGAAGCGTAAATTAAAATAGGCTTCTTTAATTAATTTCATATCGGAAAATCTTGCCGTATCAATAGATTCATAAATACGTTGTTTTGCAATTTTATCAAAATGTACAGTTGATGTACCTGGAATAATACGATTGCCAGCTTGTACATAACGACGCAATGTATCTTTGTTATAGCTCCTATCACCAGATAAGGCTAATGGAATCATAAAATTATTAGTATAATTTCCAATAAAATCCAAGATAACTACATATTCTTTATCTTCAAATTTACGAAGGCCACGTCCAAGTTGTTGAATAAAAATTATAGGGCTTTCAGTTTGACGTAGCATAATAACTTGATTAATTTCTGGAATATCAACACCTTCATTAAAGATATCTACGGTAAAGATATAATCCAATTGTAGGTCTGGACGCCCCTGATAATCACCGGTTCCCGTTAATCGAGCAATTGCTATTTCCCTAGTTACTTGGCTATCTTCACCAGTCAAACATACAGTGCGATAAACACCACGCTCATTAAAAGCATTAGACAGCTCTTTTGCCTCAACTCGATTACTACAAAATACTAAGCCCTTTACACGACTACCACTATGACCAAAATAGCGAATCTTTTCTACAATTTTATCTACCCGCTCTTTTGTAGACAAGTTTGAAAAGGATACCTCCATATCAGAAATATCTTCTTGATTATCTACCCATAAATCACTAATACCAAAATAATGAAATGGACATAATAAATCTTCTTCTAAAGCCTGTTGTAATCGAATTTCGTAAATAATATTATGGTCAAACAATTCATATAAATCATAACCATCTGTACGTTCCGGGCTAGCTGTCATTCCCAATAAAAATTGAGGATCAAAGTAATCAATGATGCGTTGGTAACTATCTGAACCTGCACGATGCACTTCGTCAATAATAATACAGTCAAATTCCTTTGGATCATACTGTTTCATTACATCATTACGACCCATCATTTGCATCGTAGAGAATACATGAGTCGCATTATAGTATTTAGCATTCCCAGAAACCAAACCAAATGTAATGGATGGATCATTATAAATCCGCTCAAAGCTAGCAATCGCTTGTTTTGCAATTTGTTCCCGATGTACTAAAAATAATATTCTTTTAGGCTTCATTTCTCTCATAGCAAAAGCCGCCGCATAGGTTTTGCCGGTACCCGTAGCAGAAATCAAAAGGCCTCTTTTAGCATTATTAGCCCTTAGTTCATTGAAGTTAGCAATAAACTGTTGTTGCATGGTATTAGGCTCTAGTTGACCCAAATCTATTTTTCTAAATTGCTCTGCTACAGTCTTTTGTGAAGCGCGCTCTGGCCGTACCCATCTTGGTTTATACCAAGGAATAAAATCTTCATAGGGAATAGAAAATTTTGAATTCCAATATAAGTCAAATTCTTCCGTAATTTCTCGAGCATAGGTATCACTGCAATGAGCTTCAGAGCGAGTATTCCATTCACGATTTTTCTTTAATGCATTAATAGTTAAATTAGAACTACCAACTATTATCTGATAAGATTCATCTTTTCTAAAAATGTAGCCTTTTGTATGGAATCCATGATCACTACCTTGCGTGGTACAATACACTTTTAACTCAATATTATTTAAACTTCCTAAATCTTCCAAAACTTGTGGACTATTAAAACCAAGATAATCTGTCGTTAACACACGACCTCGAACACCACGATCCTCTAATTCCTTTAAGATTGGCTTTAACGTCAACAAGCCTTCTGGGGTAATAAAAGCTACAGATATTAAAAACTCATCACAACTGCGTAATCCGTCCTCAATGGCAGATAACACATTACGCCCTTCCCCATTAGCAATAAGTTCCGAAGATGTAGCAAAATTGATTAAATGATTCGATTCTGACATAACGAACTCCCCATATAATGAATACTATACTTGCTATTATACCAGCCGCAGCTGCAACGTCTAGAGAGTATATAGTTTTACTTTTAAAAGTATATTTTTATAACAGCTTACAGCCTCATTCATCGTTTAATCGCTAATTATAAATATAAATACATGTCCAAATCTAACATTTTCATCTATTCCTTATAATTATCGTATCTATACGTCTTTTTTGCCACGTAAAGTTGTGATATAATGTAAATAATTACTCTTAGGACATTAGTCTGTCCAAATGGATCCAAAAGAGTTAGTGTGTTTTCAAGGAGCGTGCGCAGTTGAAAAAGGGGTACATCAAGTTAATAGCAGCCATTGTGCTTGGTGCTGCTATTATCGGTGGTGGGATCTATGGGGTGTATACACTCTTATCATCCAATACAACGACAATTTTATATCGATCAACCGTTGACGATAAAATCAACGCCATACGACCTTATATTGTTGCATTAGATGCATATAACTCATACAGTGTAGCCTATGCTAGCCAATTACAGCCAACTCTTGAAGAGTTGCGCAATGGGTCTCATAATACGACGATTACCTTACCTAAATATAAGGAACTTAAAGCTGCATTAGAGGTAGCAAAACAAGATAGTTCTACGCCCTACGAAGATGTAAACCAAGCAACAAATGATGTCCTCGTAGTACTTGATCAAATTATTCCTATTGCTGATCAGTTGCAATCTTACTATGTGGAACGTCGTTATGAAAAGGATAATTATAAAGGTAGCGATGAGCTAGCAGCTCAATATGTACCTTTAGCAGAACAGTTCTACGCTACATATAATGCATTAGACTTAGCTTTAGATAATCGTAATAATGAGCTTTATAACGAACGCATGACTGAGTATCAGGGAGAAAAACGGGAAAATGCGGTTAACTTTATAGAGATAAATCTCATAACAGCACAAACTATTGACCTTATTGATCCAGATGGGAATACAGACACCCAAAAGGTAGAATCAAACTTACAACAAATTACACAACGCCTCAATAAATTACAACCTGGTACTACACCAGAAGTACAAAATGCGGTAAGAGAGTATCAAGACTCAGTAAAAGAATTTGTTGCAGAAGCACGCAACTACATTATTATCAACTCATCTTATGGCGAAGCTTATACGCAATTATTTACCAAGTATAATAAAATGATTGGCAAGGCCAATGCAGTTAACATGGCAGACTTAGATGTAACAGAAAAAAAATAATATTTAGATAACACAAAGGACTAGCCCATGCGAGCTAGTCCTTTTATTTTTATGTAAGCAGCAAACTTTATTTCTTTTTCAAATCTTTTGTAATGATATAGTATTCAGACGGTGTTATCTTGATACCATCAATACGTTTATTACCTACAATATTAATTTTAGGATACCCAAGGAATAATGCTACAGCGTTATCTAACATCAGTTGTTGCGCATTGATAACCGCATTACGACGCACCACTGGGTCGCTACTGCTTTCACCAAGAGCCAACAATTCATCGAAACGAGGATTAGAGAAGCCAGACCCATTAGTTTCAACACCTGTACCCCAATATTGTTTCAAGAACCATACTGGTTGACCCGTATTAGCGGTTACAACACTGGAGATAATCATATCATAATCACCAGATTGAGATAATGTGTCGATAACCGCATAATCTACGATTTTAATTCGTAAATCTACACCGATTTTTTTGTAGTCCGCTTGCAATGCTTCCGCATATAATGGCAATTCAGGACGAGTTGTGTAGGCATAAAAATCAAGTACGAGGTTTTCACCATCTTTATCGACAATGCCATCACCATTCGTATCTTCATAGCCTTCCTGTTTAAGTAATTCTTTAGCGCGCTCTACATTATATTTATTAGGATCGCGTAATTGGTTAAAGCCATAATCGATGGATGGTGGCAATGGAGCCTTACCAGCTACGAACGTATCTTTCATGAGATTTTTCGCATAAGACTCGCGGTCTGCCGCTGCAATGAGGGCTGCACGAAGATTTGGATTTCGTAGTTTCCCCTTTTGACCCATACGAACAAATACGTCACGCAAGGAAGCCATTTCATAGATAGTAAAGTTCTTATCATTTTGGAAGATACTATATTCACCTGGTCCAATGCTAATAGCCATATCCACATCACCAGATTGTAATGCCATAGCACGTGTATTTGCATCATTAATGGACGGGATCTCAACCTTAGCAAAGCCTGCCTTACCGTCCCAGTAATTATCATTACGTTTTAGTTCAGCACGCTCTTTTGTGAAAGAGGATACTACATATGGACCAGTACCAACAGGACCGTCCTTTGCAATATCACGACCATTCGCTTCTGCTGTCACATCCATAATCAAAAACAATGGATCTCCTAACAAGTTGGGCAAATTATAATATTCCTTGTCAGTCTTGATGGTCAACTCCTGACCGTTAGCAGTAATTTCTGTATAGTTAAAGAACGTTTTTGCTCGTTTACTTTTAGCAAAAGTTCGTTCTAAAGATGCTTTTACCGCCTCAGCTGTCAAACTATTACCATTTGAGAATTTAACTTTATCATTGATGGTGAAAGTCCATGTTAACTTGTCATCACCTTGCTTCCAAGAGGTGGCAAGCCAAGGCGTTGCTTTCATTTGATCATCAAACTTGATAAGCGTTTCACCTATACCAAATCGTACAACGGCCCAACTAAAATAATTTTCCGTTGGTTCTAATGTGCCAGCAAAACTAATAGCCCCTACCTTTAATACATCATTAGATGAAGCAGAATCTTGATTCATACAACCAATAGTCCCGAGCATAGTCACACCAAGGGTCATACCAATTAGTAAAGCCTTGCGTAATCCTTTCATTTATACACCTAACCTTTCTACACACATTAACTATCTATTTATACTCAGATACTCACTATTTTTTGCATTAACATAATCTAGTAAATATAACCTGCTTTTACAATAGTTAATATAAAGAGAATCTATGTACATCACTTCATATGAGCATATCTTATTATACCCATAGGGGTATATTTTATACAGTCAACTATACTATATATTAGGTGTTAACACAATGTATAATTTGAGAAACATTTCAATATATCTATTAAAAAATTTCATATCTTAACTATGCATAAAAATAGCAGTTAGTCTTGAAACTAACTGCTATTTTAAGTTTACCTATCCGATGTAACTCTCTACATTTCAAATTTATACTTTTGAAATTTTGAAAGTAAATTTTCCTATTAAGCTTCTAATGCAGCCTCATCCAAGGTAAGCGGCTTATGATCTTGACCAATTTCAAAGATAGAGCTCAATAAAACCTTTGTATATGGATGTTTTGCATCCGCCAAGTGGAAAGCATCTAGTTCTTCAACGATAGCACCTTTGTACATTACGACCACCTTGTGGCACATAGTACGAATAAAGGCAATATCATGAGCAATAAATAGGTATGTTAAATTTTTCTTTTTTTGTAAACGCGCCAAAAGGTACGCAATGGAGTCTTGTACAGATACATCTAGGGCACTAGTAGCCTCGTCTAACACGAGGATTTCGGGCTCTAAAACGATAGCACGAGCAATGGCAACACGTTGGCGTTGACCACCAGACATTTCATGAGGATAGCGATGCATAAACTCGCGAGGTAAATCTACCATTTCCAGGTAGTCACCTGCGATTTGCTCTTCTTTTCCCTTTTCAAGAAGACCAAAATTATAAAGTGGCTCAAGAATGATATCTTTAACCTTCATACGTGGGTTAAAAGCTGCAGATGGATCTTGGAATACCATTTGAATCTTTTTACGATATTCTTTCGTTTGTTCAGAATTCATATGTTGAATCTCTACACCCTCTACATAAATCTCGCCTTCCGTAATAGGAAGCATTTTCATGATCATACGAACCAATGTTGTTTTCCCAGAGCCAGATTCCCCTACAATCCCAAGGGACTGACCTTTTTCGAGAGTTATATTAATATCCTTACATGCTTCAAGCTCACCACCAGTAGGAAGTGGGAATCGTTTACATACATTCTTAATTTCTACTGCGTAATTAGTCAATGTAACGACCTCCTCCCAATGTTGGCACAGCGTCTTTTAGTTGTTTCGTATATTCATTAGATGGATTTTCCAAAATGTCTTGTGGGGTTCCAGCATCTACAACACGGCCCTTTTTCATAACAATAATATAGTCAGACATATACGCTGCTACACCAAGGTTATGAGTTACCATGACTATTGCAGAATTATGCTCTTTAGCTAGTTCAAGCATTTGCATAACCACTTGAGATTGTGTTGTTACATCGAGTGCAGATGTCGGTTCGTCACCGATGAGTAATGCTGGGTCCAATGCTAACGCCATAGCAATACCAACACGTTGACGTTGACCACCAGATAATTCGTGTGGATAACGGCGCAATATATCCGCTCCATTAGGAAGAGATACAGATTCTAATAACTCAATTGCTCGTCGATCACATTCATCATTAGTGATTTCAATATGAGATGTAAACAATTCTCTAAATTGTTTACCAATGCGAACAATTGGATCTAATGCACTACCACTATCTTGGAAAATCATAGCCATATCTTTACCACGTATGGCTCTCCATTCTGACTTAGATAGGGTACGAAGGTTGTGACCGTTAAAGATCATTGTACCGTCTGTAACCTCACCACCTACAGGTAATAAACCCATGAGGGCCCGGATTACAGTAGTTTTACCGGATCCGGACTCACCTACAATGGTTAATACCTTACCGCGTTCCAAGGTAAAGTTCACATCCATAACAGCAGGCACACCTTGGTACGCAATGTTAAGGTTTTCTACAGTTAGTATGTTTTCTGCCATTATAGCTCCTCACTATTTTGTAATTTTGTTAGTAATCCAGTAGTAATCACTTGGGTACATTACAGCACCTTTCAAGTAAGAACCTGTAACGATATTAGTTTTAGGATAGCCTAAGAATAATGCAGCACCATCATTCATCAACAATTGTTGAATTTGCATTGCGTAATCACGACGTTTTGCTGGGTCGAATTCAGTTTCAGCTGCATCTAACAATTGGTCAACTTGTGGATTGGAGTAACCAGAACCATTTTGAGGGTTGGAGCCATTGTTGTTAGTGTGCCAATAGTTAGCCAAGAACCAGATTGGATCACCTGTATTAGCTGTTACAATGTTGGAGATAAGCATATCATAGTCGCCGTCTTGACCCATTTTATCGATCAAGTTATAGTCAACTGTTTTGATTTTCATATCGATGCCAACCTTTTTAAGGTCTGCTTGAACAGCTTCTGCATAAAGTGGTAATTCTGCACGAGAGTTATATACTATGAAGTTGAATGTTAATGGTTTGCCATCTTTATCAAGGATCCCATCGCCATCAGTATCTTTCCAACCATCTTCAGCCAACAATTGTTTAGAACGTTCAGGATTATACGCATTAGGATCTTTCAAATCGTTGAAGCCATAGTCCATGGATGGTGGAATTGGAGCAGAACCAGGAATAAATGTACCTTTTAACAATACATCAGCATAGTTTTTACGGTCTGTTGCAGAGATAACTGCAGCACGAACTTTGTCATCCCCAAGAATACCTTTTTGATTAATACGGGCCAATACGACACGAAGAGATGCGATTTCATCTACTTTGAATTTATCATTGCCTTGGAATAAACCAATTTCACCAGGACCGATGTTAACAGCCATATCTACGTCGCCAGATTGTAAGCTCAAAGCACGCGTATTAGGATCATCGATGGAAGGAATTTCTACAGTTTTAAATGGTACTGTACCATCCCAGTAGTTTTCGTTCGCAGCCATTTCAGCACGTTCTTTAGTGAAGGATTTAACTACATATGGGCCTGTACCGATAGGACCTTCCTTCGCAAAGTTACGGCCATCTTTTTCAGCTTGAACGTCAACGATTAGGAACAACGGATCCGCTAAAAGGCCAGGCATATTAGGATATTCTTTTGTTGTATGAATAACTAATTGTTGACCATTAGCTTCCATAGAGTCATATTCAAAGAATGTTTTCGCACGATTAGACTTTGCAAAAGCACGTTCAATAGACGCCTTTACAGCTGCTGCATCAACTTTTTTACCATTGGAGAATTTCACCTTATCATTGATTGTGAAAGTCCACGTTTTATGGTCTGGGGATACTTCCCATTTAGATGCAATCCATGGTTGAGGTTTCATTTGTTCGTCAAACTTAGCCAATGTTTCACCTACACCATAGCGCATTACAACCCATGCGAAGAAGTTTTCTGTAGGTTCTAATGTGGATGCGAAGTTAGTAACGCCTACTTTTAATACATCTTTGTTAGCAGCACCATTATTATCAGACCCACAACCAGCTATGAAGGAACCCATCATTACAATACTAAGACCTGCTAATAGGGCCTTTTTCCAAGATTTTTTCATTTAAAATCTCCTTTTACAACTACATGTAAAACATAAAAACATTTAACATCATCACTATCTAAAATAGTTGTGATGGAAAAACCATAATTTCTTACCAATCATAATGAAACTTTCACTAGATAAAGATTCAAATTTATGAAGGTAAAAACAATTTTATCCTTGATTTTTTGGATCCACTACATCTCGTAAGGAGTCAGACCAAAGATTAAAAATAGCAACCACGATAAGGATGGACATACCAGGGAATGCCATGAGCCATGGACTCGTTTGCAAGTACTGGCGACCCTCGTTAAGCATAAGACCCCATTCTGGAGTCGGTGGCTGAGCACCAAAGCCAAGGAAGGATAAACCTGCTACCTCAATCATGATAGCCCCGATATCTAATGCACCTGTTGTAATAACGAGAGGCATAATATTAGGAATGATATGACGTCTGATGATGGCCGTCGTAGATGCGCCCATCATAACAGCAGCCGTTACATATTCCTCACCGCGCACCTTGAGCGTCATAGAACGTACAATACGAGCATATTTTGCCCAACCTACAACAGATAAGGCTAAAATCGTATTTACAATGCTACCACCTAGAATACCAGCAATAGCAATAGCCAATACGATACCAGGGAATGATAACATGATGTCTGCTAAACGCATAAGAACCATTTCAACTTTACCGCCAAAATAGCCTGCTATAGCACCGATGATAGTACCAATGCTCACCATGATAACGACGATGGATACGCCCATGAACAAGGATAATTGAGTACCATAAATGATACGAGATAATACATCACGTCCTAATTTATCTGTACCAAACCAATGTTGGCTGCTTGGTGCTTGCAATGCCTGACTTATATTTGAGGTGAAAGCATCGCCCGGTGCAAGCCAGGGTGCAAAGATAGCGATGAGAACAATGATAATCATCAACCCACTATAGAAAGAGAACAATTTATGTTTTTGAATAAATTCTGCCATTATGCTCTCTCCCTTTTCAATCTAGGGTCTAATAAGATATATGATGCATCAACCAATGCGTTAATACACATATATGCTAAAGCAACCCACAACACAAAACCTTCAATCAATGGATAATCGCGCATAGTAATAGCATAAATTGCCATATTCCCAAGTCCCGGCCAAGAGAATACCATTTCTACGACTGCCACACCACCTAGTAACCAACCAATAACAACACCAAGAATAGTGATGAGTGGTAACACCGCATTAGGTAAAATATGACCGAATAAAATTTTTATCTCACTAACACCGCGAGCACGAGCGCCAATAACATAATCCTTTTGCATTTCCTCAAGGATAACGAGCCGCACTTGACGCATGTATTTAGACCCAACAACAACTGCCAAAGTAATAGCGGGCAAAATAACACCAGACGCAGTCACTCGAGAGGATGCAATCGGTACAAGGCCCAATTTAAGACCGAAGATGTAAATCAGTACAAGACCTAACCAGAACGTAGGCATAGATACGCCTACGAAGGATAGAAATCTCAACACATAATCAACCCATTTGTTACGATTTAAGGCGCTTATAATACCTGCAGGCAATGCATAGAGCAGCGTAAATACTAAAGCCGTACCCGCTAACATTAATGTACCTGGTAAAGCCTCCAACATACGATCTACTACTGGTTTTTTAGCAGAATAACTCATCCCTAAATCACCTTGTGCGGCATTGACGACCCAGTTTGCATACTGTACTACAAATGGTTTATCTAACCCAAGCTGAGCCCGAGTTTCATCGATAAGCTCCTGAGATACGATAGTATCTGCCGTTTCAAGTAACATCGTTACTGGGTCACCTGGTGCTAAATAGGTGAGACAAAATGTCAAAAATGTGATGCCAAACAAGGTAACAATAAATTGCCCCAATTGTTTGACAAAGCGTTTGCCCATAGGCGCCTCCTAAACTCTCTAAACACTAACAACAATTCAAATGACAAACTAATGGTACTAGCTTTTTTATATAGCGATGAAGCTTAAAGGCTAGGGAACGAAAAAAGGTTAGTCGCCCGACTAACCCAAATTAAGCACAGCATATGCATACCATGCCTTTAGAGCAGGCTTTCTGACTCTGATTCATCGCAATATTTCGGCCTTCCCAGTTTCCCAGTGACCCTATAATGAAACCTTGCTCCTCATTACAGCTATTTACATAGTATGGGTTTTTCACCCATTTTCCTCTTTTACGCTCGGTAAATACCGACACTCACTAGTTCATTCATTTTTATCGATTATAAATATACTATATTAACACTCTATTTACAATACATATACCCCTTATGGGTATATGTATTTCGCATATTTTCAATATAATTTTTATACTGATAAAAAATATTGATTAATGATTAAATTCACAATCCTGCATAAAATTATATAAATTAACTTATATAAATAATTTTTTATTATATTTACTGTATATGACAGTATATATATTAATTTTATTAATAATAAAGCAATGTAAAAACTTTATTATAAAATCTTTTTATACACAGCAAAAATTTGATTAATAATTATACTCTTCATGTTTTTTCATATCTAGCTCGCATTAATTATGAGTCTAATGCATGATTATGATAAAAAAGAGGCTATTACCAAGTAATAGCCTCTAATAAGACGAGATGTATTCAGTTAATCAATACTTTGTTGTAAGCGGTGTGCTCTGCGTGTATCCCACGCTTTACGCAAAACATAAATCACCAAACCTATGCTTACTGCCACTGCGCTACCTACCATAGCATCAAAACCACATGCGTAGATTGCATATAGACAATAAAGAACGCCTATACCGAACAAGTAATTAGAGCGTTTAATACGACTTTCAGCTACGCCAGCCATACGCATCATTGTAGGTACTGCCAAAATGCACAATACATACGGTACTACGTTAGTTACAACCGCTAAGTTTACTAAGATTTCAAATTGCTCACGCAAGGATTCGCTTGCAGTGAATAAAGTAAGTAATGTTTCAACAGCGAGTAAAATCAATACACCACGAACAGGAGCATCTTTGCTATTTACACGAGCGAATATTTTAGGGAAGTAACCATGTTCTGCTGCACTTTTGAAGACGCGAGACAATGTGAATTGCCAGCAAAGCAAAGCGCCAAAGCAAGAAATAACCATAGCAGCCATAACGATGTTTGCAATTGTATCATTGAACATGTAT
Organism: Veillonella parvula; assembly: GCF_040097785.1. GTDB lineage: Bacteria > Bacillota > Negativicutes > Veillonellales > Veillonellaceae > Veillonella > Veillonella parvula_D. The sequence goes on from NZ_JBBNNS010000002.1 coordinate 194,213, forward strand.
ACGAATGTCAAACCGAATGGTGCATTAGAATTTAATAAATCAACGTTAGGCACAATACCTGCCATAACGTTTGTGGACAAGATATAAACCACTGCCACTGCTAATGTACCCGCCACAGTTGCGATAGGTACGTTTTTCTTTGGATTCTCAACAGCATCAGCATTAGCCGCTGCGGACTCAAATCCTAGGAAGCCCCATAAAGTTAGGGAAATAGATTGCTTTACCGCATCATAAAGCGGAAGATCATTTGGGTTCCATGCCGCCCAATAAATAGATGGATCAAACCAATACCAGCCGATTGTACCGATTAATAAAACCGGAACAATAGAGCCCCAAATAGTCATATTGCTGAGTCGACCTGTGAAACGATTCCCTCTGAAGTTTAGAATCGCTGCAAACCACAAGAGCACAATTGTTACCTGACTTGTTTGTGTCGCATTGAGGTCAACACCAAAGAAAGCTGCGCCATAACCTACGGCAGATACCGCGATGGCGATATTAGCAATGATGAGAGATATGCTGTAAGCATAGCTCGCCATAAAATGTCCAGTTTTACCGAAGCGATGTTCTGCATAACCGCCCATGCCCCCTTGTTTTTGGGAGAACATACCCGCTTGAGCAAAAATATACGCTAGTAAAAGCGCACCCACAGCTGTCACGAGCCAAGATAAAACTGAAATAGTACCAACTTGAGCCAAATTAGTTGGTAACATAATGATCCCAGCTCCTAGCATATTGGCTGCTACCATTGTGGTTAGCTGGAATACAGACATTTTTTTAGCGGTGGTTTTCATGTATCAATCCCCTTTCACTAAGGTGAATTTTTTCTCGTCCATAATTCACTTAAAATATATATACCGCTAAGTAAATTCAGTTCGTGCTGTGATGGGCTTGAATGTGAATTTACCGTTTTTATTCTTATTACGAGTTAAATAATAACACCTATGAAACCAAAATAAAAGTACTTTATTGGCGGACAAGGCATATTACACGAATTGAATAAATCATAGGTAATTTATCATCAAAATCGAACAGAACTCATTTTAATCGTGGCAAAGTATATTTTTACCCCATTTTATTCTGTGTATAGATGTAATTTTTCCTATCTATCACGGTTATAGTGTCCTAGTACAAGACTATTATTCTCTCACAGTCCACTATACATGTACATGTACATGTAAATACATCATTTTAATAGTGGATTATCAATTAGAATTTTGGGCTTTATAGGTATCGTCTAGCTTTTAAATAAAAAATCGATATACATATAAGTATAATGGGCAATATTAGACCCTTAATGAAATCCTTATATGTATATCAATCTTATTTTTCCAGATTTTATTGATAACTATTCTTTATTTTTATCTACTGCTTATTCCGCACTAAGCTCTACTCTTCTACAGATTCAACGATTTCTTTCCATTCAGCAATTTGCTTTTCCTCAGCAGCGATAATAATTTTACCATTATTACGTTGTCGTTCCACACATTCTGGAGCCGTACCAGAATAGTTATTACGACCTGCAACGCAAGCTTCGATGGAGATAGCGTCAAGAATATCTGCATCAAAATGGTTGGAAATAGCTTTGAAGTCCTCTACGGATAGATCAAGGAGTACACAGCCTTTTTCGATGCAATGATGCACTGCATTACCTACAATTTCATGGGCTTCACGGAATGGGACACCTTTCTTCGCAAGATAATCTGCCATATCCGTAGCATTAGAGAAGTCGTCATCAAGGACTGCTTTCATATGAGCCCCATTGACCTTCATACCACGAATCATAGCCGCATTAATGGACAATGCGAAGTGTACTGTATCAATAGCATCGAAGATACCTTCTTTATCCTCTTGCATATCCTTGTTGTATGTAAGAGGCAGGCCTTTCAAAGTTGTTAAAAGGCCTAACAAATGACCATAGGTACGGCCTGTTTTACCACGAACCAGCTCGCAAACGTCAGGATTTTTCTTTTGCGGCATAATACTAGAGCCCGTGCAGTGAGCATCATCAAGTTCAATAAAATTAAACTCGTTGGTAGACCATAAGATCAATTCTTCACTAAGACGACTCAAGTGCATCATCACTAGAGATGCAAAGGACAAGAATTCAACTACGTAGTCACGGTCAGATACGGCGTCCATACTATTTTCGTAAATACGAGAAAAGCCCAAAAGCTTTTGCGTATATGTTTGATCAATGCCGTATGTAGAACCAGCTAATGCGCCGGCCCCAAGTGGCATGATGTCAGCATGTTTGAATACCATCAACAAACGATCAAAATCGCGTTCCAACATAGAGAAATAGGCCATCATATGATGCCCAAACAATACAGGTTGAGCCCGTTGTAAATGCGTATAGCCAGGCATGATAACATCACTATACTTTTCAGCTGTTTCGATGAGAGCCTTCTGCATATCTACGATGAGTTCACCCATTTCCACAACAGCTTTACGCACGTACATGTGCAAGTCTACTGCGCATTGGTCATTACGGCTACGACCTGTATGCAAACGACCACCTGCTTCACCGATGTCATCAGTTAAACGCTTTTCAATATTCATATGAATATCTTCAAGAGCTATAGAAAATGGGAATTCCCCTTTATCGATTTGCCCTTTAATTTTTGTTAAACCTGCTAAAATAGCATCTCGATCTGCGTCGGAGATAATATTTTGTTTTGCCAGCATTGTCGCATGTGCCTTGCTACCTGCAATATCTTCGGCGTACATCCGCGCATCAAAAGCGATAGAGGATGTAAAATCCTCTACCGCTTTATCAGTGCCTTTTATGAAACGCCCGCCCCACAATTTAGCCATTATTTACCTGCTTTCTCTTTCATCAATGCATTAATTTTGAGAGGTAAACCAAACAAGTTGATGAAACCTTCTGCATCAGATTGATCGTATACATCATCTTCTTCAAATGTTACGAAATCTTCGCTGTACAAGGAATATGGGGAAGTGCTGCCCGCAGAAATGATATTGCCTTTGTACAATTTAAGTTTTACTTCACCGGTTACAGTTTTTTGAGTTTCATCAACAAACGCTTGTAATGCGTTCATCAATGGCGCAAACCACATGCCATCATATACGAGTTCAGCGTATTTGTTAGCAATGAGTTCTTTGTAGTGGTATGTAGCTCTATCTAAGCAAAGGTATTCAAGTTCTCTGTGAGCATACATGATGATGGAGCCACCCGGGTTTTCATAAACACCACGGGATTTCATACCTACCAATCTATTTTCAACGATATCTACAACGCCCACACCATAATGTGCGCCGATTTCATTGAGTTTTTCTAATATTTGTAATGGGGTGCCTTCTTGACCATCTACGGCTACAGGTACACCTTCTTTAAAGGATACAGTTACATAACCAGCTTCATCTGGAGCTTGTTCTGGTGTATGTGTTACCAAGTACACATCATCTTTAGGAGCATTTGCTGGATTTTCAAGTTCGCCGCCTTCATGGGACAAATGCCATACGTTTTGGTCCATAGAATATGGATGAGATTTTGTAGCTACAACTGGAATATCGTGTTTAGCAGCATATTCCATGCAATCTGTTCTAGATTTCAAATCCCATTCTCTCCAAGGAGCAATGATTTTCATGTTAGGAGCTAATGCTTTGATAGTCAACTCAAAACGAACTTGGTCATTACCTTTACCAGTCGCACCATGAGCGATTGCATCAGCGCCTTCTTTTTTTGCAATATCTACAAGGATTTTACCGATTAAAGGTCTAGCAAAGGATGTACCTAATAAATATTTACCTTCGTAGATCGCACCAGCTTTTACTGTAGGCCATACATAATCTTTTACAAACTCTTCCTTAGCGTCAACGATGTACGCTTTAGATGCGCCAGATTTGATTGCTTTTTTCTCAACTGCATCATAATCCTCAGGTTGGCCCAAGTCTACACACACAGCAATAACTTCAGCGCCATAATTTTCTTTTAACCAAGGAATGATAACAGAAGTATCTAAGCCACCAGAATATGCGAGTACTACTTTATTTGCTTTACCCATGATAACACCTCATAAACCACTATCTATTTAGACTCATATAATCAATACAATATCAGATAATTGTGAAAGCACCTTGGTATCTTCTATTACCGACAGGCATTTTCTCCTTCTGACAAAAAATAGTATACACCTGTATAATTATAAATGCAAGCATTATTTTTATTCATTTTGATAATATATTTCCTTTCCGAACTAATAAAAAAACTATATCTAGTAATCGAACACCAGATATAGCTTATTAAATATATTAAGTTATTCTTCCACAAGCTCCAAGTCCTGTTCGTACGCATAGTCTGCCTCGGCTTGTGTAATCATACCTTGGTCTACCATTTGTTCGAGCACCAGCTTTTGTCGAGCTTTAGCCCCTTCATAGTTCGTGTAAGGATCTAAATAGGACGGTGCATTAGGTAATGCTGCGAGTAAAGCGCTTTGCCCCAATGTTAATCGACTGGGACTCGTCCCAAAGTATCCGTGAGCTGCTTCGTAGATACCATAATAATTATGACCATAATATACGGTATTCAAATACATAGTTAAAATTTCTTCCTTAGAATAGTAATGTTCCATCTCGCTAGCGAGGATGGCCTCTTCTACCTTACGACTCATGATGCGCTTTGAGGAAAGGAACAGATTTTTTACAAGTTGTTGTGTAATAGTACTACCGCCTTCCAAGGTTTCACCTGCTATGGTATTTGTGTACAAGGCGCGAATAATACCGAGTACATCAATAGCTCCATGTTTATAATACCGCTTATCTTCAATAGCGATTAATGCATTTTTTGTATACTCAGGAATAACATCCCCTTTCACCCAATGCTCTTTTGAAACACGTTGATTAAGAGCTATCTGTACTTTATCTCTAAATGTAAACAGTCGTATAATTCGATCCGTACGACTGAGCGTGTCTTCACTTTGTTCTATTTGTTTTTCAACAAGTGTATGAGCTTTACTCTCACGATTTGTCCCTTGAAAGCTATGGTATCCGTCATATATAAACATAGCCAAAATCATGACCACCACGAATACAACTAGGTTTCGAAGGTAGCGAAATACTTTCATTTCTTTCACCTATTTCTTAAAGGTCTGTAATATAAACACATGTAAACATAAGTTTATAATCTAGCCATCTATACAATACCTTATATACATATACAAATATAAAGTATATTAAATGTATTGTATCACATCAATCAAGAAGAAGATATGTAAAACACTAGTTTTTACGTCCACTCATACTACAAATATATTTAATATATCTTATAACGGCACGACACTATATATCTATAAATACCGATTAATGCATATTAGTTATACTTATTAAGTTGTATTAAAAACTTTAAATAGAGTATAATATATGAGATGATAAAAACATGCCTATGGAGGAGTAATATGAAACAGTGTATGGATTCAGAAAATCTGCATCGTCGATTGCGTAAAATCTTAGGTCAAGTGCAAGCTATTGATCGAATGATTGAAGAAGACATTCCCTGCGAAGATGTGTTGAGCCAAATTAATGCAGCTAAATCTGCACTACATAAAGTAGGACAAGTAATTCTTGAAGGACATATCAACCACTGCGTACGAGATGGTATCGAACATGGTGACGTAGAAAAAACCATTAGCGACTTTACAAAAGCTGTAGAACGCTTTGCAAATATGGGTAAATAAAAAAGGACTCTACAAATGAATTGCACCCAAAAATTAGACATAATTTTGGGAGGTGCAGTTCAAAATGTAGGGTCCTTTTTATTACCCTCATATTAATCGTGGTTAGTTGTTAAGAATTCGCTCAATGCAGCGAGTACATCATCTTCGTCAGCACCGTCAGCAGTCAATGTAACGGATGTACCTTTTGTAGCACCCAAAGTCAATACAGTTAAGATAGACTTAGCATCCGCTGTTTTGCCATTGGCAGCAATAGTCACTTTAGAAGCAAACTTAGCAGCCAATTGTGTGAAGGCTGTAGCAGGACGAGCATGTAAACCAGATTCGTTAGTAATTTCTACTGTTAATTCTTTCATGATAACCTCTTTCTATCTCGATAGGCAGAGCCTATCTCATACGTTCTAATAGATATATTGTATCAATATCAAGTATTTCAATTCAAGTATATTACATCTTATTTGCTATATAATGATTCTATTTAAGGCAAAGCTGGATTATAGTAAACCTTTTTCAGCTAATACAGATTTAGCGTATTCTGTAATTTCTTCTGCTGTGTCCATAGTAAGTGCTTTATTTGCCACCTCTTCACATTCTGCTTTGGAAACAGAACGCAAGATATTTTTAATAAGAGGAATCGAAGAAGCAGTCATGGAAAATTCGTCGAGACCAAGACCTAATAAAATCATAGTCGCCACAGGATCACTAGCAAGCTCACCACACATACCGGTAAATTTACCTTGCTCATGACTAGCGTCAATGACGTGCTTAATAAGACGTAACACACCTGGATGCAATGGTTGATACAAGCTACCAATTGCTTCGTTCATACGGTCTACTGCCAATGTGTATTGGCAAAGATCATTCGTACCGATACTAAAGAAGTCTACATATTTAGCAAGGATTGGAGATATAACAGCTGCCGCTGGTACTTCGATCATAATGCCAACCTTGATATCCTTATTAAAATCCTTTCCTTCAGCCGCCAGCTCCGTCTTACATTCGTCAAGCATAGCATTTGCTTGTTTCACTTCCTCAACGGAAGCAATCATAGGATACATGATGTGAATATCACCAAATGCACTAGCTCGTAACAAGGCACGCAATTGTACCTTAAAGATATCTGGACGATTTAAAGAAATACGAATGGCACGATAGCCTAGGAATGGGTTCATTTCACTTGGCAAATCAAGGCATTTTAATTCCTTGTCACCACCGATATCCATGGTACGAATGATAACCGGTTGCCCTTTCATCTCTTGGGCTACCTTTTTATATTCTTCAAATTGTACATCTTCTGTAGGCAGTTCATCGTTTTCCATGTAAAGAAATTCTGTGCGGTACAAACCAATACCTTGTGCCCCCATAGTGAGCACATGTTTAGCATCCTTTGCCTTGCCGATGTTACCGAATAATTCTACATGGTGACCATCAGTGGTGGTAGCTTCAAGATTAGCAGATTCGCGCAACCGTTTTAATTCCTCTTGAAACGCCAACGCTTGATTTGTATATTCCGTCCAATCCGCATCAGATGGATTGATTTCTACGATACCATCGGTACCAAGAACGACTGCTTTGTCGCCATCAGCGAAACTTTCAATATCGCCAACGCCCATAACAGCGGGAATTTCGAGTGTACGAGCCATGATAGCCGCATGAGATGTAGGACCACCCGCCGCAGTGACAATGCCTTTTACCACATTTTTATCGAGGGAGGCCGTATCAGATGGTGCCAAATCATGAGCCACCAAGATAACTTCGCCAGAAATATGGGACAAACCGCGAGGATTCATACCTAATATATTGCGCATCAAACGATCGCCGATATCCTTAATATCTGCACCGCGTTCACGCATGTAGGCATCTTCCATACCGAGGAAGATATTGGCAAAGCTTTCAATTGTTTGAGACGTGGCCGCTACCACGTTCATATGGCTAGACTCAACAAGGGATTTAATTCCGTCAGACAAGGATGGGTCTTGAGCAATTTGCATGTGCGCTTCAAAAATAGCCGCCTCTTCTGGTCCCATTTCATCCAACGCTTTTTTACGAATAGTATCCAATTGTTTTAAGGTAGATGCCATAGCAGTTGCAAACTTGCTAATTTCTTCTTCTACCTTGTCTTCCGCTACAGTGTAATCAGGAATGACAATTTCCTCTTGAATATATCTATATACATTGCCTACTGCAACGCCACGAGATCCAGAAATCCCTTGAATTCGCATATGTGTTCCTCTTTCTATTACGATTAGCTACATTACTTTTTATTTTATCATTTCTCGGTTAAACAATAAAGCAACAAACATCTCATTTTCGAGGGCCTTTTATGATATAATATAGAATATATAATTATATGCATCTGAGACTTTCACGGGCTTCATGGTGAAAGTCTTACTTATTGATAGGAGACTTTATGAAATTAACAAAAATGCATGGTCTCGGCAATGATTTCATCCTATTTGCCGACCCACAAGGGACTTCTAAAGACTACACAGACCTCGCTATCCGCCTTTGCGATCGTCGCACGGGTATTGGTGCCGATGGTCTTGCCATCCTAGTACCTTCCGAAACTTGTGATGTGCGCATGCGTATCATCAACTCCGATGGTAGTGAAGCAGAAATGTGCGGTAATGCGATTCGGTGCTTTGCCAAATACGCTTATGAACACGGTGAAACTACGAAAGAGACTTTCACCATCGAAACCTTAGCAGGCATAATGAAGCCTACCTTGACTATCGAAAACGGTATAGTCACACAAGTTACTGTAGACATGGGCAAACCATTCTTCAAAGCCCAAGACATTCCTATGAATGTAAACATGGATAAGGTTATCGACGTAGACCTCGATGTAAACGGTGATACCGTAATAGTAAGCTCCGTATTGCTCGGCGTGCCTCATACGGAGGTATTCATCGACGACATTACAAAGGCCCCTGTTACAACACAAGGCCCAATCCTTGAAAAGCACGATGCCTTCCCTGCTAACACAAATGTAAACTACATTGAAGTAGTAAATGACAAACATATCAAGGTGCGCACTTGGGAGCGCGGCGCTGGTGCTACCTTAGCTTGTGGAACAGGCTCTTGTGCCTCTGCCGTTATGTCCTTTGAAAAGGGTTTAACAGGCCGCGAAGTAGATGTGGAACTCTATTTAGGTACATTGCATATTTCATACTTGGAGGATGGCACGGTGTTCATGACAGGCCCTGCTGAGGAAGTCTTCGAAACAGAACTTCCTATCGACTAAGATGAAGTGGTTACAACTTATATTAAATGCGTTCCTAAGATACCAGCAGGGTCGCTCACTCATGCCACGGAATATAGAGCCCCTCTTAGGACTACTTACATCCATTCTCGTCATCCTCATTGCTGTAGCCAATAGCATCGCCATTGGTTACGCCTTGATTGTCGTATGGTGCATCATGGCCTTTGTATTTTATCGCAAAGGATATCAACCAAAGGAACTATTAAACCTATCCTGGACAGGTGCTAAAACGTCCATCGTGGTGATGCAAATCTTTCTTCTCATCGGTTGGCTCATCGCCATGTGGCAAGCAGCGGGCATTATCCCTATGATCATTGCCACAGGCATCGACTTGATTGATCCGTCTATCTTTATCGTCTGTGCCTTTTTAATAACAGCTGCCGTGAGCATGCTGTTGGGCACCGCACTAGGAACTGTAGGCACGATAGGCATCGTACTCATCACGATGGCAAGAGCTGGGAGTATTCCAGAAAATATCGTAGCCGGTGCCATTATTGCAGGTGCTTACTTTGGTGATCGAAACGGGCCACTATCCTCTAGTGCGTCTCTCGTAGCAGCCTTAACCCATACAAAGGTATCGACGAATATTCCCATCATGTTTAAAGATGGTATTCCAGCACTCATCATCTCTACAGTGCTGTATCTATTACTATCTCAGTGGTACCCACTCAATTACGAAAATAGTTTACTATCCGATACAATTCACTTTATTTTCAACATCGATTGGACATTATGGATTCCAGTCATCATCGTCATTGGTCTATTGCCTTTGAAAGTATCTATCCGTTGGCCTATCGGACTCAGTGCATTAGCAGCGGCCATTCTAGCTTATACAAATCAAGGAGCCACCATTTCTGAGTTGGGATGGTATACCTTAACGGGCTTTGAACTACCGCACTACAATCCACTAGCTAATATCATTCATGGCGGCGGTCTACAAACGATGTTTATCCCTACCCTTTCGATCTTCATGGCTACTGCCATTTCAGGCATGCTTGAAGGGGTTGGCTTCTGGAACGACATACGACAACTGTTAGAACGAGCTAAAACACGGAGCGATATATTTGCTGCCAATGTAGGTCTTGCCTTTTTAACAGGTGCTATTGGATGCAGCCAAGCTATTGCGGTAGTTATGACGCACTCTATTATGCGTATTACCTACGCGCAGCGAGGCATTCAAGACGAAGATGTAATGCTAGACTTTGAAAATAGCGGCATCCTCATCGCTCCATTGCAACCGTGGAATATCGCTGCCTACGTGCCCGTTGTCATGATGGGTACAAGTTCAGCAGGTTACGTACCATTTGCCTTCTTCCTATATCTAGTACCACTCATCTATTGGTTACGACTACGGAAGCAAGATCAATCAATCATACGCTAATTAGTATTATCTCAAAAGGGGAAATTGTATGATTTACACTATTACCTTTAATCCAGCTCTCGATTATATCGTGCGCCTTGATCACCTCAAGACGGGCACTATTAATCGCACCATCCAAGAATACGTTCTCGGTGGCGGCAAAGGTATCAACGTATCTATCGTGCTCAATAATCTTGGCATGGATACGACAGCACTCGGCTTCATCGCAGGGTTTACAGGCGAAGAAATCGTAACACAACTCAAGAACTTCGGCGTAAAAGAAGATTTCATCCGACTTCGCGAAGGATTAACCCGCATCAATGTTAAGGTAAAGGCCTCTGATGAGGAAACAGAGATTAACGGCCGCGGCCCAATCATCGGTGCCGACGAATTAGAGGCCCTATACAAACAGCTTGATGCATTGACCGAAAAGGATACCTTAATCCTTGCTGGCAGCATTCCTTCTAGTCTATCAAGCGATATGTACGAACTCATTATGGATCGCTTACAACATAAAAATATTCGCATCGTAGTCGATGCTACAAAAGATCTACTCACAAAAGTCTTGCCTTATAAACCATTCTTAATTAAGCCAAATAATCACGAGCTTAGCGAAATCTTTGGTCGCACTCTCGCTACAAAGGATGACCTTGTAGAAGCTGCTAAAGCATTACAAGAGAAAGGTGCACAACACGTGCTCATCTCCATGGCTGGTGATGGAGCTATCTTGGTCGCTGCTGACGGCACTGTATACACGAGTCCTGCCCCTAAAGGTATACTCGTAAATTCCGTAGGCGCTGGCGATTCCATGGTCGCTGGCTTTATTACGGGCTATGAAAAGACAGGTAAATTACAAGAGGCGCTCTACTGGGGCATCTCCAGTGGATCTGCCTCTGCCTACTCTGAAAACCTCGCAACCCTTGAAGAAGTAGAAACACTACTTTCACAAGTACGAGTTAAATAATTTTATGTTTTATTTGCATCAAGGAGTACACATATGCAAATCACTGATTTATTAAAACCGCAATCTATCCTGTTGAACGCAGATCCTGTCACAAAGGCTGACGCCATTTACACCTTAGGTGAATTGATGGACAAAGGCGGCCACTTGACAGACAAGGCAGAATATTTAAAAGCAGTGTTCGCTCGTGAAGAGTCTGGTTCTACAGGCCTTGGCGACGGTATTGCCACACCACATGCTAAATCTGCAGGCGTAAAAGAAGCAGGCCTAGCCGCTATGGTCGTGCCTAACGGTGTGGATTTTGAAGCACTTGATGGTCAACCATCTCGCCTATTCTTTATGATTGCTGCTCCAGAAGGCGCGGCTGACACTCATGTAGAGGTATTGAGCAAACTAGCAACTATGGTGATTGACCCAGACTTCAAAGAAGCCCTAATTCAAGCGGCTACTGTTGATCGATTCTTAGATCTCATTACAGCTAAAGAAGAAGGAAACTTTGACCCATCTGTAGAAGGATATATCAAACCAACAGAGGATCAAAAAGCAACCAGCATTACCGATGCTATCGAAGCAAAGGCTACGGAAGCAATTGAAAAGGTAGCACCTAAGATTTCTGTAGATAACCCGCATTATGATGTACTAGCTGTTACAGGCTGTCCTACTGGCATCGCACATACCTACATGGCTGCTGAATCTTTAGAACGCAAGGCTAAAGAAATGGGTATTTCCTTAAAAGTAGAAAAGAACGGTGCCTCTGGCGTTAAAGATGCTCTTACAGCAGAAGAAATTGCACATGCTAAATGTATTATCGTAGCTTCCGATCGCCAAGTAGAAATGGCACGCTTTGACGGTAAACCTATGATTCAAACTAAGGTAGCGAATGGCATCAATAAAGCGGAAGAGCTACTAACAGAAGCTATGGCTGGCACAGCTGCCGTATATCAAGCATCTGCGGCTGACCGCGAAGCTGCTGAGATTGCAGCTAGCGCATCTGATAGCGTAGGTCGTCAAATCTACAAACATTTGATGAACGGTGTATCTCACATGTTGCCATTTGTTATCGGTGGCGGTATCTTGATTGCCCTCGCCTTCTTATTCGACGTATTCGATCCAGCGAATCCTAAAAACTTTGGTTCCGGTACACCTCTTGCGGCTTTCTTAATGCAAATCGGTGGAGCTTCCTTTGGCTTCATGTTACCAGTATTAGCGGGTTACATCGCTATGAGTATTGCGGACCGTCCAGGTCTTGTAGCTGGTTTCGTTGGTGGCTTATTAGCTAACCAAGGTGGCTCTGGTTTCCTAGGCGCATTGATTGCCGGTTTCGCAGCAGGTTATTTGGTATTATTAGTTAAGAAATTAGTATCTGGTTTGCCTCAAGCATTAGAAGGTACAAAACCGGTTCTATTCTACCCTGTACTTGGCGTATTGTTCATCGGTATCGCTATTACCTTTATCATCAATCCTCCTGTATCTGCACTTAATCACTGGTTAATGGACTCCTTACAATCCATGGGCACTACTAGCCGCGTATTATTAGGTCTAATCTTTGGTGCTATGATGTCCGTTGATATGGGCGGCCCTGTAAACAAGGCGGCTTATGTTATCGGTACTGGTGCTCTTGCAACTGGAGAATACGGTATCATGGCTGCTGTAATGGCAGGCGGTATGGTTCCTCCATTGGCAATTGCTCTTTGTACTACATTCTTCCCTAGTCGCTTCACAGAGGCTGAACGCAAATCTGGTATCACAAACTACATCATGGGCCTTTCCTTCATCACAGAAGGTGCCATCCCATTTGCAGCAGCCGATCCAGTTCGCGTATTACCAGCTTGCATCATCGGTGCTGGTACAGCTGGTGCATTATCCATGTTCTTCGAATGCACACTACGCGCTCCACATGGCGGTATCTTCGTAGTACCAACAATTGGTAATCCACTTCTTTACCTTGCATCCATCGCAATCGGTTCCGTTGTGGCTTGCTTTATCTTAGCACTTGTAAAGCCAAGCTTAAAAAATAGTATCACAAAATAAATCATTAAAATTAACCATCAATTATAACTTATATATGATTGATGGCTGATGATTGTTGATTGTTTATGATGAGTTTCGACGATTAGCGGTTAGTAACTAATAGTTAACATTTAGCGACTAATTGATTAATGACTCTTATCGATGGTGAAAGCTGGTGTCACACCAGTAGATATAGTAAAAGGACTAGAATATACGTATTCTGAACTGCCCTAAAATTGGACACAGTTTTGGAACAACAGTTCAGAAGTATACGTGATCTAGTCCTTTTCTTATATTCAAAAATAATTAATATTATTTTATAACTCATGATCAAAACTACTTTCAAAAGTGGAAGCAAATCCTCAAAATTGTACAATTACATTGATTTATGTTAAACTATATAAATATTAATTAACTTTAAAATTATAAATTATTATTAGAAATCTAGTTCGGAGAACTAATTCATGAAGTCATCCAAAAATTGTAAGGTTACTGCTGCATTTCTTGCCGCAGCTGCGTTGGGTGGTGTTACCCATGCAGAGCCTACACTTAACATGAATGATTTAGTAGGTACGAGTACCAGTGCTGAATCAACGACACAGAGTCCTACAAGTGTAGCAACTCCAGTCGTGAAACCAATTGCAACTCAGCCAGTCTTACCAGCTACACCACAACCGGCCACCGTTGTACAACAACAAACACCACCGATGGCACAACCTCAACCATCCTACGTGATGCAACTAGCAACGGTTAGCCCTGTACAAACTCAACAAGTTACACCATTGCAATCAGTACCGCAACAAGTAGTACCAATGCAATCTCAACAACAGGTTCAAACTCAACCTCAGTATGTTGTCAATAAAGATACAAAAACTGTCATGGAGCCTACATTAGCAATGCACAGTTTGATAAATGTACAACGAAAAACTGAACCTGTTACTGTAGAGAAACCAGTGGATGGTAAGCAACAAGTACAAACTACACAAGTAGAGCGTACGCCTGTTGTTATTCAACAAGAATCCATAGCTCCATTAACTGTATCAAATACTACAGTAACAAAAGCCGTAGTAGCAAAACAGAGGCTTACGATTCGAGATATTCAACGAGCTGAGCGTGAGCGTCTAGCTCAACTAGCCGCTGAAGAAGCATCCCAACAAGAAAATTTATCACAAGCTGATCAACAACAACTTGCTCAAAAGCAAGCTGAAGCACAACGGCAAGCCGCACTACAATCACAACAACAAGCAGAAGCCCAACGGCAAGCAGCTTTGCAGGCGGAACAAGAACGTGTGGTAGCTCAACAAGCAGAGGCTCAACGCCAAGCGGCTTTACGTGCTGAGCAGGAACGTATTGCGGCCCAACAAGCTGAGCAAGCGCGTATTGCAGAAGAACGTCGTCAAGCGGCAGAGCTGGAACGCATTCGTATCCAAGAGGAACAACGCCGTATTGCTGAGCAACAGGCGGAACAAGAGCGTATCGCTGCTCAACAAGCTGAAGCTCAACGTCAAGCGGCTATTAGAGCGGAACAAGAACGTATCGCCGCTCAACAAGCCGAAGCGCAACGTCAAGCCGCTATTAAAGCAGAACAAGAACGTATCGCCGCTCAACAAGCCGAAGCGCAACGTCAAGCCGCTATTAAAGCTGAACAAGAACGTATCGCCGCTCAACAAGCAGAAGCGCAACGGCAAGCCGCTATTAAAGCTGAACAAGAACGTATCGCTGCTCAACAAGCTGAGGCTGAACGCCAAGCCGCTTTAAAAGCTGAACAAGAGCGTATTGCCACTCAACAGGCTGAAGCTCAACGCCAAGCAGCTATTAAAGCTGAACAAGAACGTATCGCCGCTCAACAAGCTGAGGCGCAACGGCAAGCCGCTATTAAAGCAGAACAAGAACGTATCGCCGCTCAGCAAGCCGAAGCGCAACGCCAAGCAGCTATTAAAGCTGAACAAGAGCGTATTGCCGCTCAACGGGCTGAAGCTCAACGCCAAGCAGCTTTAAAAGCTGAACGTGAGCGTATCCTCGCTCAACAGGCTGAAGAAGAACGCTTAGCGGCTGAAGAAGCAGCTCGCCAACGTGCTGAAGCCGCCGCTAAAGCTGAAGCCGAACGACAAGCAGTTATTAGAGCAGAACAAGAACGTATGGCAGCTCAACAGGCTGAAGCTCAACGCCAAGCAGCTATTAAAGCAGAACAAGAACGTATCGCCGCACAACAGGCTGAATCTCAACGGCAAGCAGCTTTAAAAGCTGAACAAGAGCGTATCGCGGCCGAGAAAGCTAAAGCTGAACGCGAAGCCGCTATAAAAGCGGAGCAAGAACGTATTGCTGCTAAACAAGCGGAACTTGCAAGACAAGCTGTGATCCAAGAAGAACAAGAACGTTTAGCTGCTGAACAACTAGCAAAAGAAGAAGCGGCAGCTGCAGCTAAAGCTCAGGCTGAAGCAGAGGCAAAAGCTAAAGCAGAAGCAGACGCTGCAGCTAAAGCTCGGGCTGAAGCAGAGGCAAAAGCTAAAGCAGAAGCAGACGCTGCTGCTAAAGCGCAAGCTGAAGCAGAGGCAAAAGCTAAAGCAGAAGTAGATGCTGCTGCTAAAGCTCAGGCTGAAGCCGAGGCTAAGGCTAAGGCTAAAGCTCAATCTGAAGCCGAAGCAAAAGCTAAATCTGACGCAGAGACTAAACAGGTTCAAGAAAGTAAATTACCGCAATCTTATGTAAACGCTCGTAATGAAGCTTCCACAAAGGGCTCTACTGTTACAGAAGAGAAAAATATTCTCTCCCAACCAATTGAACCCCCATTGCAAGCTGATGCGTCTGCAAAGATTAGTCTTGCTTTCGACGCGAAAAATTATGAATCCATGTCTACCACAGTAGATAATAAGGAAATTAAATATCGCGCCTTCGAGTATATCCCTTACGTGGCTAATCCAATCGACATAGATCAGCAATACATGAACATTTATGTACCAGAGGAATATTTCAACAACGGTACAATCAATGGTTACAATACCCAAACAGCCCCTATCTTCATGCCAAATGCAGTAGGTGGTTACATGCCGAGCCAAGCTATGACGCCTAAGGTGGAAAATGGAAAACCTAACAGTGTTCTTTACGCATTATCCCGTGGTTATGTAGTAGCTTCCCCATCTACTCGTGGTCGTACCAATAAAGCTTCCGATGGCAACTTCATCGGTAAGGCCCCGGCAGTAATCGTTGACTTACAAGCGGCTACAGCCTACTTACACGCTAACGATTCCGCTATGCCAGGTAATGCAAACCGCATTATCACAAATGGTACAAGTGCAGGCGGTGGTGTATCCTTGTTACAAGGTGCAACTGGTAACAGTTCCGACTTCCAACCATATTTACAAGCATTAGGTGCAGCTACAGCGGCAACTAATGTATACGCAGTATCTGCGTATGCCCCTATCACTAACCTTGATGCGGCTGATATGGCTTACGAATGGAGCTATAATGGTATCACATCCTTTAACAAAGTAACTATGGGCCAAGGCGAATTACCACAAGCTAATGTAGGTGGCAACTCTGCTCCACCACAACGCACGATGCAACGTGTAAACTTGAATGCAGACGATCTATCATACTCTAAAATGCTCAGCGAACACTTCCCTGATTACGTAAATAACTTACAATTACGTGACTCTCTAGGTCGTGTACTAAAACTTGACAAGAACGGTAACGGTACTTTCAAAAATTATGTAAAAGAATTTATTGTTGCTGCCGCTAATAAAGCAGCAGCTAAAGGTACTGATTTATCCAAGCATACATACCTTGTACGAGATAATAAAACAGGAACTATCAAAGACATAAACTGGGAAGCATATAACCACTTTGTAAGTCGCTCAAAAGCGCCTGGTGCCTTTGACTCTCGTGCTAATGATACAGGTGAAAACAATCTATTTGGTACAAGTACTACAGATAATAATCACTTTACCATTACTGCTGCATTACACGATTCAACAGCTAACCAAGATGTATACGTAGAAAATGCTAAGATCGTTACTATGATGAACCCAATGAACTATCTTGGTTCTCCTGCTGCGACAAATGCACGATTCTATCGTATTCGTTATGGCACAGCCGACAGTAATACATCTGTTGCAATTCCTTTAATCGTAGGTACACGTGCTCAAAACCTTGGGTACAGAGTAGATATGGCAACACCATTTAATGTAGATCACTCTGGTGACTACGATTTAGAAGAATTATTCAACTGGATGGATAATATCGTTAAAAACGGTAGATAATCACAATTAAATACATACCAAAATACTAAAGGAGCTACCTAGTAGTTCCTTTTTCATATACAATTATAAATTTTCTTGTGTATTCAATTATAAATGTTATTGTGAAAGTCCCTCTCCGACTATGAATAATCTGCACCATTATTTAATCAGTACATCACCCTATTATAATAATAAAAGAATTCAATCAAAAAAGGATGCCCCCTGTAAAATACAGGGGGCATCTATGTGTTTGAGCCAGGTAAAAGCAATTATTATGCTTTCACCATGATAGGCGATTAAACTTCAGGGAACAATGCTGTAGATAAGTAGCGTTCGCCTGTATCAGGGAGAATTACTACAATATTTTTGCCTTTATTTTCAGGGCGTTTTGCCAATTCTTGAGCCGCCCAAAGCGCAGCACCAGAGGAAATACCTACCAATACGCCTTCTGTGTGACCGAAAGCTTGAGATGTAGCAAAAGCATCCTCGTTAGAAACTTGGATTACTTCATCGTAAATGTTAGTATCCAATGTATCTGGAATGAAGCCAGCACCTAAGCCTTGGATTTTATGAGGGCCTGGTTTACCATTAGATAATACAGGAGAATCTGCTGGTTCTACGGCAACCACATGTACATCAGGGTTTTGTTCTTTCAAGTAGCGACCTGCACCTGTCAACGTACCGCCTGTACCAACACCAGACACGTAGATATCTACAGTACCATCAGTATCTTGCCAGATTTCAGGTCCAGTTGTTCTGTAATGAATTGCTGGATTAGCTTGATTTACGAACTGACCTGCTTCAATAGCACCGGCTGTAGCCGTTACGATTTCCTTAGCTTTTGCAATAGCGCCTTTCATGCCAAGAGAACCGTCAGTCAATACGAGTTGCGCGCCATAACCAAGCATTAATTTACGGCGTTCAATGGACATCGTTTCAGGCATTACGATTACAACTTTATAACCAAGCGCAGCACCTACAGCAGACAAGCCAATACCAGTATTACCAGATGTAGCTTCTACGATTGTGCCGCCTGGTTGTAATTCACCAGATTCAACTGCAGCTTGAATGATTGCTGCTGCGATACGGTCTTTTACGGAACCGCCTGGGTTGAAGTATTCCAATTTTGCGAAAATATTAGCGTTTGCACCATATTTTTTACCAAAACGTGTAGCAGCTAATAATGGTGTTTTACCGATTAATTCAACAAAAGATTTTGCAATTTTAGACATAGTGGTCACTCCTTATTAAATAGAACCATCCCAATTATCATATTTTGTATCAAGTTTAGCATAGGTCCCATCGATTACATCTTGAAGGGTTACGTTTTCTAAATAATCATGAATATAGTTTTGTAATCCTGCCCAGAAACCAACAGTCCGTTCGTTGATCACTGTATCAGTACTCACCCCTTCATCAAGGGTAGAGATGATAGCCATAGATTCCTCTGTAGCAAGCAAAATTTCAATAATTGTATATTCTTTAGGACTTTTAGATAAGCGATAGCCGCCATACTTACCGCGGATACTATCCACTAGTTTTGCAGCGCCTAAACGAGCTACGATACCTTCTAGGTATTTTTCAGATATGCCTTGTCGTTCTGCCACAGATCGCAAGGAGACAGGTTTATCTTGACCTTGCTCTGCCAAATCGATGAGGACCATCAATGCATACCGACCTTTTGTGGAAATCCTCATATATTTTGCCTTTCTTTGTAAACGTTAGTGTTAAACACACCCTATATTATAAAGTACTTATATTATATTTATAAAACCTTTCATATTAATAGGAATTAATTTCATTATAGACCACTCACTATAAAAATGCAAGAACTTATTTCCTACTTTTATAAAGGGATATTTACTCATTCTATATTTATTGAGTTTATCCTATATTTTAACTTAATAACTTGCCTCGTAGAAAGCTCAAGTTATAATACTTTTGTTAATTCGCAACACAACGAAGTAAGGATAATCTTATAACACAAAAGGACCAGCCCGAAGGCCAGTCCTTTTGCGTATAGTTTGTAGTTTGTTATATGAGGTTTACCATGATGAATTGGAGAGGGTTCATCTGGTATTGGGACTTACCGTATCGTCAGGAAAACGATGCGCGCCCGTGTTTATGTCATTTGAGGAGTTGTCTAGATTACTCTAGCATTTAAGTATAAGTTTCTTAATTAGATTTTACCTACAAGATCAAGACCTGGTTTCAAAGTATCTTTACCTGGTTTCCAACGTGCAGGGCACACTTGATCACCATGTTTAGCTACAAATTGAGCAGCTTGTACTTTGCGAACTAATTCTTCAGCGGAACGGCCGATACCCATATCATGAATTTCTGCTGTACGCACGAAGCCTTCTGGATCTACTACGAATGTACCACGGTAAGCCATAGCAGATTCTTCTTGGAATACATCGAAGAAATCAGCCAATTCATGTTTTTTGTCAGCCAACATGTAGTACTCGATTTTATTAATGCTTGGAGAAGCATCAGACCATGCTTTGTGAACGAATTCGGAGTCACAAGATACGGAGTAAACTTCGCAACCCAATTCTTTCAACTCTGCATAAGAATTTTGTACGTCTTCCAACTCAGTAGGGCATACGAATGTGAAGTCTGCTGGATAGAATACGAATACAGACCATTTACCCAACACGTCTGCAGTGCTAACTTTTACCAATTCAGGTTTTTTGAAAGCATCAAGTGTAAATTCAGGAAGTTGTTTACCAATAATAGACATGTTATGTCCTCCTTATTTGAGTTCCATATGTAACGAATATATTTACATTGGTGTACTTAACACCATATCTATATCTATCTTTGTCTATATAATAACAAATATCATTCAATATTGCAAGCGTTATTTTTAAATTTATCGATATATTTTTTCAACATTTTCGATGTAGGCAAAAAAAGAAGAAAAATGCTCATTTCTGAGCATCTTTCTTCTTTTTACGTACTACAACAGACTTACTGTTCACAGTAGCGTGATCAAAAGCTATTAAACCCGCTATATTAGCAAGCCCTCTCCGTGCTATGTGACCAGTTGTAGATTGTTCTTTTCCCGATTTACCATATACAAACTGCTCTAGTTTGAGTGCAGCTAATATAAATAAACCTATAATAGATAAAATAGATTCCATCGCTTTAATCTATTTTTTTAGTTCTAAGATTGCATCTACGAAACCACGGAATAATGGATGTGCATTATTTGGACGAGATTTAAGTTCTGGATGTGCTTGTGTACCAATGAAGAATGGATGATTTTTTACTTCAATACTTTCAACGAGACGGCCATCTGGAGATGTACCAGAAATTACGAGGCCTGCATCAGTCAATTGTTGACGATATTCATTGTTGAACTCATAGCGATGGCGATGACGTTCATAAATCAAATCTTCTCCATAAGCCTCGTGAGTTTTCGTACCTGCTTCCACTTTGCATGGATAGATACCTAAACGCATTGTACCGCCTTTTTTATCTACATCAACTTGATCACTCATCAAGTCAATTACTTTGTACTTAGCATTTTCGTCGAATTCGCTAGAGGTTGCTCCTTCCATGCCACATACGTTACGAGCAAATTCCATAACTGCAGATTGCATGCCAAGGCATAGGCCGAGATATGGAATATTGTTTTCACGAGCATATTGGATTGTACGAATTTTACCTTCTACACCACGAGACCCAAATCCACCAGGTACGATGATACCTTCAACACCTTCAAATACCTCTTTAGGATCTACAGATGTATCATCAAGTTCTTCAGAGTCAATCCAACGAATATTCACTTTAGTACCCGTAGCAATACCAGCATGATCTAGAGCTTCAACTACGGATAAATACGCATCATGCAACGCTACATATTTACCAACGATAGCAACTGTAATATCTTTATTAGGATTCAAGATCTTATGAACCATTTCTTTCCATGCAGTCATATCGCAAGGACGATCTTCAAGGCCTAATTTTTTGATAACAATATCGTCAAGGCCTTGATCTTGCATCATCAATGGCACTTCATAGATGGAGCTACAAGTTTGATTTTCAATAACTGCTTCAGGTTCTACGTCGCAGAATAAAGCAAGTTTTTCTTTCATATCATCAGAGATATGTTTCTCACTACGGCATACCAAAATATCTGGTTGAATACCAATGCTGCGCAATTCTTTTACACTATGTTGTGTAGGTTTTGTTTTCAACTCGCCTGCGGCATTGATGTAAGGCACTAATGTAACGTGAATGTAAAGTACGTCGTTACGACCTACTTCTTTTTTCACTTGGCGAATAGCTTCCATAAATGGCAAGCTTTCAATATCACCTACGGTACCACCAATTTCAGTAATAACTACATCAGCATTATCCTCTTTACCTACACGGTAAACATTTTGTTTAATTTCATTTGTAATATGTGGAATTACTTGTACAGTGCTACCTAGGTAATCACCTTTGCGCTCTTTATTGATTACAGACCAATATACTTTACCAGCTGTAATATTGGAACGTTTACTAAGGTTAATATCGATAAAGCGTTCATAATGGCCCAAATCAAGGTCCGTTTCGGCGCCATCATCTGTTACAAATACTTCACCATGTTGGTAAGGGCTCATCGTACCCGGATCGATATTAATGTATGGGTCAAATTTTTGAATCGTTACATTGAAACCACGGTTTTTTAGTAAACGACCCAAAGATGCTGCTGTAATTCCCTTCCCAAGAGAAGAAACAACGCCGCCAGTTACGAAAATATACTTAGTTGCCATGATGCCTCCCACCTATTACATTTTTTCCGGAGCGGAAATACCTAAAATACCCAAGCCTTGACGAAGAACGAGAGCAATCGCTGTAATTAATCCAAGACGAGCTTGTTGTAATGCTGGATCTACGCCAATGATACGACCTTGACGGTAGAACGAATGGAACATGCTTGCCAAATCGTATAAGTACCGAGCAATACGATGAGGTGCACGATGTTCAGCAGCTTGAACGACCTCTTCCGGATATTCAGCTAATTTCTTAATTAATTCTAATTCCATTTCACTTGTAAGCGTTGTGAAATCAGTTTCACTATAATCGCCAAATGCAATGCCAGCTTCACGCACTTGGTTGTAAATGCTGTGAATACGAGCATGAGCATATTGGATATAATACACTGGGTTGTCATTACTACGAGATTTTGCCAAGTTAATATCGAAATCAAGTTGGCTATCCAAGGAACGCATCAAGAAGAAATAGCGAGACGCATCTACGCCAACCTCTTCGATCAATTCATCTAATGTAACACTATCGCCACTACGTTTAGACAATTTAACAAGTTGTCCGTCACGGAACAATGCTACCATTTGTAATAACAATACTGTTAATTTATCAGGGTCATAACCAAACGCCGCCATAGCCGCTTTTACACGACATACATAGCCATGATGGTCAGCGCCCCAGATATCAATCATTTCTTTGAAACCACGATCATATTTATTGCGATGATATGCAATATCTGCCGCTAAATACGTAGGAACCCCATTATCACGAATAACTACACGGTCTTTATCATCACCGTAATCAGTGGATTTTAACCACAATGCACCGTTTTTTTCATAAACTTTCCCAAGGGCCTTTAATGCCTCTACGGAATGATGAATCTCATCCGTTTCATGAACTGTACGTTCAGAGAACCAATTATCAAAAGTAACGCGGAAGTTTCTTAATGTTTCCTCTAAGCGAGCTAATTTTTCTTTTAAGCCCTCTTCCTTAAACAAGGCTACACGATCTGCTTCGTTCATAGCATTTAATTTATCAAAGCCTTCGCGTTCTGCAATCGCTTTCGCTGTTTCAATAATATCTGGGCCACGATAGCCATTTTCAGGGAACACTAAAGCCCCTTCTGGAATATCGAACTCAGGCATAGAACCGTCTTCATTGCGTTTAGGTGGGAATACTAATGTAGCACCTTGTAACTCTTGGAAACGGTACTCAATGGAAATAGCCATGTTGTCGATTTGATTACCTGCATCATTGATATAGTACTCGGATTGTACATTATAACCCGCTGCACGTAACAAGTTTACAAGAGCACTACCGTACGCAGCACCGCGACCATGACCAACATGCAATGGACCTGTTGGGTTTGCACTTACGTACTCTACTTGAATTGTATCGCGCGCACGCAATGGTTGAACACCATACTCAGTACCAGCATTCAAAATGGCTTTTAACGTATCGTACACCATATCAGATTTCAAAAAGAAATTAATAAAACCTGCGCCGGCAACCTCAGCACGTTCAAGCCAATCAAAATTCATATGACTAATCAAAGCTTCAGCAATGGCTCGAGGATTTTGACGAGCTACACGAGCGGATTGCATAGCGATGTTTGTAGAAAAATCACCGAATTCCTTTTGAGGTGGCACTTCGAGAACGATTTCTGGATATTCCCCAGCCGGCAAATCACCGCTGTTAATCGTATCTTGTAATGCCTGTTCAATCCCCGATTTCAGGATTTCCTTCATGTCCATGCTCTATATCCTCCCGCACGTCTATATCTAACTGATTATAAAATTGCCATTCACCTTCAACGGAAATATCATATCCTAAATGAACATGACCTACGCCATCATGAAAGTCTACTGTTAATTCATGAGTATTTACAGCCATATGTAAATCACCATATGGTGTTTCATATACGGCTTCACGTTCTTCACCACGGACGTATTGATGACGCATATTGACAGCCCCTGTTCGGAGCAACACGATAGAATCATCATGAATTTTAATGGTCGTCTTAACCCCATCCAATCCAGTCACACTAGATTCTTCATAACGCACATATTGAGCATTACCTTTTTCATGTGACGTACCTGGGGAAATCAGTTCCACTACGGTATCCTTGCCATCCATATCTCGTTGTACACTCTTTACGGACACTAGAACCCGCTTCATTTTCAACCTCCGTGGTAGTAATTAATCATCATATTATACCATAATCAAGGACTATTTTGCACCCTTAATGAGTCTCAATTTCTTAGTCTTCGTCATCAGTTTAATAGCATATTCCCTGCGTTGTGCTTCTTGTTTTTGGTGAAAGCTTTCAGCATATACCAAGGTCACAGGACGACGTCCTCGCGTATATTTTGCACCGCCTGGGATATGTCCATTGTGAGCATCTATTCGACGTTTGAGATCTGTAGTCCATCCACAATACAAAGAATCATCAGAGCAACGCACTAAGTAAATATAGTGCATTTCTTTTGATTCATCGCCTTGAACACTAGCGTCGTTCAAGATTGTATCACAATCTACAATTATACCTTGTACCTCTTGTGTAGATGCGCATTCACCAGAAAGAGACTCTTGAGAAGTACTTTTCTTATTTGCCATTTTTCGCATCATCAGTAATCGGCTCCAATGTAATGGTATTGATGATTACTGGTTCTACTGGCTTATCATTGCGACCGGTTTTAACCTTGCCGATTTTTTCAACTACATCCATGCCTTGTACTACAGTACCAAAGATGGTGTGTTTATTATCTAACCAATCCGTAGGTCCCAAGGTAATAAAAAATTGAGATCCTCCTGTATTAGGACCACGGTTAGCCATGGCTAGAACGCCCATTTTATTGAAGTGTAAATCATTGGAGAATTCATCAGGAATTGTATAGCCTGGGCCACCAGCACCTGTGCCATCAGGATCTCCACCTTGAATCATAAAGCCTTCGATAACACGGTGAAATGTCACACCATTATAGAAGCCTTTTTTCACGAGATAATCAAAATTTTTGACCGTAATCGGCGCTTTAGACCCTAACAAACGAACCTTAAATTGACCATAGTTTGTATCAAAGATAGCATATTCATCAGCAATTGGTGCGTTTGTAAAATTGGGCATAGCTACAGTTTCTGCTTTCACGGTGTTACCTTGTGGTTGTTCACCACTGTTTGTACCGCATGCAGTTGTACCAAGCACTGTAATCCCCAACATTGCGCATAAAGCCAAGCGTTTCCAGTTCATATGTCCCCCAAAATACTAATATTATATTTAACTAAAATGTAGATTTAAAATTTACATAGAAAAACCGCTCAACCCATGAGCGGCTCTTTTTTAGTATATCATATTATGGCACTATTGAGATTAAAAATATAAAAAAATAATATAACAATAAATAATAACAACAAAAAACAGAGCTTCAAAGGAGCTCTGTTTTTGTAATCCTCAGATAATCACGTAGTTAATTCGATTATTTAGAGTCAAATTGGTCTGGAGTTGTATTGTTATAAGACTCAATATAATTATTGAAATTCTCAATCATGTCGTTAAGGTTGTTTTCATTTGCATCGTTAAGTACTTGACGAACAGAACCAACTACAGAGTTATAAGAGTTAACAAGCACTTCTCCACGATCATTATTTATGCTCTTAAGCAATGTTTGAATTTCATTAAGTTCTTTTTCTACAGCTTGTTTGTCTGCATTTTTAGGAGCTTTTTCTACATTTTCTACAAGAGTAGTCAAGCGAAGCGTAGATTCCATTGCTGCTGCATAGCCTTTTTTACCGTCTTTTTTCAATTTTTCGATTTGTTTCTTAGTTTGTTCGGTGTTAGCTTTGTTAAGAGCATCATTGAACTTCGCATAAGCTGCATCAAATTTTTCTACTTGTGCTACGTATTTAGCTGCTAGTTCTTTACCTTTAGCACCACCATCATTCATATAGGCTTTAGAGTCATCATAAGCTTTCAAATCTTTGAATGTTGGTACTAATTCATTAAGAATATTTAATACATTATCGCGTTCTGTGTCAACTTCTTTAAATGTAGAACCTTCTTTTTTAGATTTTTCCAAAGCATCTTTTAAAGTATCATAGTGAGGTTGACGACCAATAGCACCTTCTTGGAAACCACCCTTTAGTTTAGCCAAACTATCTGCATAGTTTTGACCCCAAGTTGCATTATCACCATTGAAGCGATTTGTTGCATCAATAAGTGTATTAAGCTTAGCAGCTGCTTTCTCATCGCTACCGCCATCAACTACGGAGGATACTACGGAGCCAATGCCACCCGCTTTATCACTGCCACAACCAGAAACAAATAAACCAGCTGTCAATGCTGCTACACAAAGTAAAGTTGAAAATAATCTGCGTTTATTGTTCATATCTTCTCTTCTCCTTTTAACACATGAATATTGAACTAAGCGCATTATACTAACTATACTACACCAATTCTGTAGCCACAGCTACAAAAACAAATCTTCATATAAGCTTCACCTAGTTTAGAGGAATTATCAATAATTAATCGATCCATTTAAAATGCTTACACGCATTATAAATACCATCTTTATCACAGTCTGTAGTAATATAATCAGCCTTTGCCTTTAATTCAGGGCGCGCATTACCCATAGCAATATTTAGCCACTCAGGCCTAAACATAGACAAATCATTATACCCATCACCAAATACAACAGCCTGATTTGGCTTCATTCCAAAGTGTTCAAGCATATTACGAATACCCAACGCCTTTTCCATAGGCTCATATAGAACACAGCCATCACCATAACGAATGAGCTTATGTGTCATATGCTCGATATCCTTCTCCTCTTCCTCTCCTTCCTTGAAAAACACATATATCTTATAAAATTCTTCAACACTATGAAAGTCAAAATTAGGGTCTACAGTTGTTTTAAATACATCCCAATTTGGATGCCACTCTAAAATTTCCTTATACGGCGTAATACGACCGAGTTTATTACGGTCAGTTACGGCCCAAGGAATATTATGTGATTCTAAATACTCTAAATATTTAATACATGCATCACGATCCATACCTATCATGGATACCAATTCATTATTAACAGTGATACTGTGACCACCATCTGCTACGAAATCAGTAAGGCCTGCTTGCTCTGCGAAACGCTTAGCATCCACTTGAATACGACCAGTTGCTAAGGCTACACGGTGACCACGACGCTTTAACTCATCTAAACTGTATTGAGCACTTTCAGGGATTTTACCTTCAGGCCATACAGCTAAGGTATTATCGATATCGAAAAAGAAAAACTTCTGCTCCACAGGCCCTCCTAATCACGTCCACTCATTAACTTAAATCGTTCTTTTTGCACTACATCTGGATATTTTTCACGATCTACATCGCTTACAAACATCTCTAAGGGACGTACATACATATCGCGCTCATCATACAGTTTCTGATATACTACAAACTTTTCACCCGTCTCAGAGTGAGTCGCTACATCTAGCACATAATAATACATGCCTTTAAAATGACGATATAAGCCACCCTTTACAATTTCTTGCATTTATAACCTCATCACATAACATACACAAATAGTTACAAACCATATTAATCAAGAGATTCCATATATTGAATAGCTTTAGTCAACATATCTGCTGTAATTTTATATGGAGATACATCAATATCATGAACAGATGTAGCCTTTTCAACAATTTGAGGAATATGCGATGCAGTAAGATCTAATTGTGAAAGTTTAGTAGGCCAACCTAATTCGCGATATACTGGCAACCACCGTTGTAACTCATCCATTTGTTGGTCAACGGTTAACAAAATAAGTAAGCCATAAGCTACTATTTCACCATGCAAATGATTTTCTTCTGTTTCTTTATTAGTAACACAGCCATAACATACAGCATGAGCCATGTTGCTATTATATGCCATAGGAACACAACCTGATACAACACCGGTAGTAAAGATAACAGTCATAGCAATGGTATCAAAGGCATCACTACGTTTATTAGCTTGACTATCTTTATAGGCTTGTATACCATGTGCTAAAATTGGTTCACTACACATAGAAGCTAGAGTAAGGCCTAACTGAGTATTATAGTCTTGCTCGCGATTGCGAGCAGAAAGATGAGTTTCATAGTGTTTTGCAATAGTATCTCCCATTCCTGCCCACAAGTAACGGCTTGGTGCTTCTACGAGAATATCAGCATCAATAAAGCAGTGCACAGGAGGATGATTTACAAAAGCTACGTCATCAAAAGTATGATCTGCCGTGTATACAGCTGCCACTTCTGACGTTGCCGCACAAGTAGATGCAATGGTTGGAATTGTAAAGAATGGTTTATCATCTAACTCTATAGCTACTACTTTTACTGTATCCATGGCCTTACCACCACCAACAGCAAACAAAAAGTCCGCATCTTTTACAGATGCCATTTGTGCAATTTCCTTGCCTCGAGCAAAAGTACACTCTCCACCAAAGTGGATAATATCTAGCACCTTAATCCCCGCTTTATCAAGCACGGGACGAATGTGTGGCAAAGCTTTAGAAAGAGCTGTTTCGCCACCGATGATAGCTACAGACTTGCCATATAATTTTGTAAACTTTGGAATAGCGTCAAATACATCATGACCTCCAAAACTATAACTAGGTAAACAATGAGTACTACGCATAAAATTTCCTTCCTTCTTTTATCATTTATATCCTTATTTATCCTTATTATAGAAACTTCTACACACAAAATCAATTTTATATGACAACAATCAAAACATAAAAAGGCTCTATACTCTCACAAAATGAAAGCATAGAGCCTTTATCTTTATTACTTATTATCGGAAGCAAGACCTTTATGGATAAGACCCACAACAAAGCCTAATACCGCAAAGCTTACCCAGCCCATACCAGCACTTTGAAATGGAATATATTGAGCAAAGAGCTGTTCCAAAGCTGTAGGTGCAATACCTGCAGTTTCAAGACCAGTCATGAGGGCAGAGATCATTGTGAAAGCCATAGTCCATGCATATACGCAACGACGACCACCAAACACATTATGAAGAAGTGCCAACAAGATGATTACGATAGTCAACGGATACAAGAGCATCAACACAGGAATTGCTGCACTGATGATTGTTTTCAAGCCAAACATGCTAAGACCAAACGCCGCTACAGAGAAAATTACTACATATAATTTGTAACTAATCTTTGGCGTCAACTTGTGGAAATATGTACCGCAAGAAGTGATAAGACCAATACTTGTAGACAAGCAAGCTAGCAAAACGATGATAGCCAAGATGATTTGACCGAACTCACCAAACAAATAGTTAGCACTTACGGACAATACAGGAGCCCCTGTCTCGAACAAACCAAAGCGTTCAACACTAGTAGCACCGATATTAGCGATAAATACGTAAACAATACCAAGAAGACCTACCGCAATAGCACCTACCTCCATTACCGTTTTTGTAATCACAGCACGAGATGTAGCACCGCTAAGACGAACAAAGTCGATTACAAGAATAGCAAATACTACGGAAGCTAAGGCATCCATTGTATTGTAGCCATCTAGGAAACCCTGTAATACAGCCGTTGGCGCATCACCATATGCCGGTTGTGGCACCGCATAACCACCAAGTGGAGTAATAAAGGATTTAACAATTAACAACAGAATTACAAGTAGTAAAGCTGGTGTCAAAATATTGCCGATACGGTTAACAAGTTTTTGCGGACTAATAGATAACCACAAAGAAATACCAAAGAATAATGCCAAGAAAATTGGTTCCATATTCATTCTTAAACCTTCAGCAAAAGGTTTAATTGCGATTTCATAAGCTACAGTACCAGTACGTGGCGTCGCAAACATTGGACCAATACTCAAGTATAAAGAAATTGTGTACAACAAGCCATAAATCGGATGAACACGACTTGCAAGTTCTTCAACATCTTTACAGGAAGAGTAACCCATCGCTGCAACACCTAAGAGTGGAAGGCCTACACCAGTTAATACGAAGCCGAGCAAAGCCCAACCTACATTATCACCAGCATGTTGCCCTAAGGCCGCTGGGAAAATCAAATTTCCTGCCCCAAAGAATAGAGCAAATAACATCATACCTATAGCCAAATAGGCACGGGTCGACAGATTGTCGTTACCATTCATAAATGTAACCCCCTTTAGGTCAATAAAATAATATTACCATTATAATCTAAAGGAGCTAAGGTATACAAGAAAAATATCCTCACTATTCTATATCCGTATAATGTTATTCCCATAAGTAAAAGGATTTAATTTTTAAATATAGCTGTAAAAGCATGTGACATCACACATCTTATACATATTCGTTCATGATATGGTAATAAACTATTATCTATGAAAGGTTTCTTATATGAACTTGCACATCATAGAAGGTACTACCCCAGCCTTGATCTGTGGGACGAGCTGCGGTAAGCGCATTGATTGCCACATGAGGATCACTCGATTGGGATTGCCACCATACACCTAGCGTTACCAAAGTCCCCCGTTGCACTTCATCGTCGTAGTAGGCTTTAATTTTTACACTGCCACGATTGTTATAGATTTCTACCTCAGCACCATCGTTTATGTTATACATTTTTGCATCTTCTGGATGAATGCGAAGTTTCATCAACTCAGGATCATTAAAGTCTAATTCGCAGAAGCTAGAGTCCAAAATTCGAATATCATTACCGATTATGAGCCAAAACGGTGCATTGTCACCATATGGAGGCATATACCGAATTAATGGTTCTACATCTTGCGGATTATATAATTCAATTTTTCCAGACGGTGTTTTGAAATCCATCTTATAATTTTCAGGTACCGTCATCTCCACAGGCTCACCGTTTAAAATCAACTCTTGGTCCCTCTTGGATATACGACTCGAAGTGTGCACAATTTGTTCAATAAGCTCTCTTTCACTAAGGTTAAAAAATGCATCCTCCAACCCCATACGTTTTGCTAACTCGGCGATAACTTGCCAATTGGAACGAGACTCCCCAACTGGATCAATCAATTTGTAACCCGTACCAATTGTGTAATGACCATAAGAATTATAAATATCATCATGCTCTACAGATGTTGTGGCCGGCAAAATAATATCCGCATATTTACAGGTATCCGTAAAAAAACGCTCATGCACAATTGTGAATAAGTCATTACGCATCAAACCTTTACGAACCACATTTTGATTAGGTGCTGTAATAGCAGGATTTGAGGAAAACACATATAAGCTATGGACCCCAACTCTTTCGGGATTTGTAAGCATCTCCCCAAGTTTAATCATAGGCATCAATCGTTTAGCTGGCGCATGAACATGAGCCTGTTGCATCATATCTTTGCCAATAAATTTACTACCACTAGCACTCGACAACAATCCCCCCCCAGGATATTGCCATGCTCCAACCACAGCAGGCAAGGCATTAATAGCACGGCATGTCATAGCACCATTACCATATCGAGACAAACCACTGCCGAGACGGATAAACGGCGCTTTTGATGTAGCGTATGCATGAGCGAACTCAGTCATACGATCCACGGAAACACCACAAATATCAGATGCTTTCTCCGGCGTAAAATTAAGCAACACCTCTTTTACCAGCTCATCGTAGCCTTGGACATGTTCCTTAATAAAATCTGTATCCGCCAAACCGTCACGATGAATGATATGGAGCATACCTAATGCTAGCGCTCCATCACTACCTGGTTTAACGTAAATATGCTCATGAGCTTGGCTAAAAGTATAGGTTTTATGAGTATCGATAATCCAAACGCGGGCACCATTCTTTTTTGCTATGTTCACATCGTGTAAAATATGAACATCTGTAGCTGTCGCATTTATCCCCCACAAGACGATACAGTCGCTATGTTGCGCCTCTTGTGGTTTAATACCTAATGTTTCACCATAAACGGACCGGAACCCCGCTTGTTTAGCAGGAGAGCAAATACCTCGATCTTGGTCTGTAGCACCAATACGGCGAAAAAAATAATCTGCTGCAGGACTCTGAATAACCCCCATTGTTCCTGCATAAGAGTAACGCAAAATACTTTCACTGCCATAAGTATCAATAGTTTCTTTGAAATTATTGACAATTGCATCAAGGGCTTCATCCCAACTAATACGAGTGTACTGAGCTTCACCAATTCCCTTTTTACCGACACGCTTCATAGGGTACTTCAAGCGCAACGGAGAATGGATTACTTTTTCATAATGTGCCATCTTAGGGCATAGTGTACCTCTTGTGAAAGCATGTGCTCTATCCCCTCGAACAGATATTACTTTATTATTATCGACTGATACAATGAGTCCGCATGCATCAGGACAATCGTAAGGGCATACAGATTTATATTCTTTCATGATAAGCACCTCGCTTATAAATTGTATAAACTATAGGATGTATATTTATATTATATTATAGTATGACTCGTATAAGTATAACCTTTTGCACATATTCTGAATTAAAAAGGTTTTAGAAATGATTATTTTATGTATATCAATGCATTCAATTATCACATTACATTTATGACCTCATCATTTATTTTGATATATGTAGTTAAACATTTCAAGTTTTATCGATATCTATCCATTATCATTCTTGTCCAATGCCTAAACAGATATACTAATAAGTTCTATAAAAATACCAAAATTCTTCAAAAAAATCATGTAATCATTACTAAAAGTCATAACCATATAGTTTTAGGTATAATCAGACATTTTAATAGTGTCGTATAGATTATGTGACAAAAATCACCGGTACGTATGCGTATTTAGTAATGTCGTTCAGACTGTAAGACTATTCAATCTCACTTGTTTCTGTGCTATACTGACAGTGTCATTTGAGAGGATATAGAACTCACAAGAAATCATTTTGAATTCATGGTTATCTAATGTGAAGTAGCTATATCAGGTACATATTTTCTGAAAAGAGGTTTTAACGATGGCAGACGCAAAAAACACTGTGTTATTCCCTTATGAAACACTAAAAAAATTGAGCATGGACGCTTTCCAAAAATTTGGTTTCTCCGAAAAAGAAGCTGACATCATCCAAGACGTACTTTTGACTTCTGACTTGTTCGGTATTCAAAGCCATGGTATGCAACGTATGGTTCGTTACCATAAAGGTATCACTAATGGCTTGATTAAAATCGATGCTAAACCTGAAATCGTAAAAGAAACTCCAATTTCTGCAGTTATCGACGGTCATGACGGCATGGGTCAATTATTGGGTCATAAAGCTATGGAAATGGCTATCGAAAAAGCTAAAAAATCCGGTGTTGGTATCGTATCTGTACGTAACTCCAACCACTACGGTATCGCTGGTTACTATGCTAAAATGGCATCCGACCAAGGCTTAATCGGTTTCTCTTGTACAAACTCCGAAGCAATCATGGTTCCTACATATGCTCGTAAAGCTATGCTTGGTTCTAACCCTATCGCTTGGACTGTACCAGCTGATCCAGTTGACTTCTTCTTCGATTGCTCCACTACAGTAGTAACTCGTGGTAAACTTGAAATGTACAACAAAATGGGCAAAGCTACTCCAGATGGCTGGGCTGTTAATAAAGACGGCGTTCCTTCCACTGATGCAGCTGAAGTATTGGGCAACATCTCCCGTCATGAAGGTGGCGGTATCCTTCCTTTAGGTGGTGCTACAGAAGTTCTTGGCGGTCACAAAGGTTATGGTAACGGCATGATTGCTGAGTTGTTCTCCTCTATCTTGTCCCAAGGTGGTACTTCCAACAAATGTATGGTTGGTGGTAAATCCAACATCTGTCATGGCTTCATGGCTATCAACCCTGAATTCTTCGGTGACCCTGCGGAAATCAAAAAACACTTCTCCCAATTCTTACAAGAATTACGTGAAGCACCTAAAGCTCAAGGTCAAGATCGTATCTATACTCATGGCGAAAAAGAACATGAATCCGTTGAAAAAGTTAAAGCTGAAGGCATCCCTGTACTTAACGGTACAATGCTTGAAGTTCAAGACCTTTGCAATGAATTAGGTCTAGACTTCAAATCCTACTTCGGCGATTATGTACCAGAAGCTCCTGCTACAATGTTCAAAGGTAACTACTAATACCTAAACTTAGTAATGGCCCTAACAAGGACTTGTAGTTAGTACAGAAGGGGACATAAACACTGTTTATGTCCCCTCTCTTATGTTTTTAACCTCATAGGCTATGAGGTTAAAAAATTTTATGTACTATATCAATTTTTATGATAAGTATATCTGTTATTTTATTGTAAGCTTTTATTTTAACTGAACTTTTACAAATTAACATCATAGCGATTTATTCATCAATTAAATTGATTAAACTACGTCGTCCTGTTGAGCATATATTTTTGTTTTACTTGAAAGGATGATCTTAGAAATGAGTGCTATCACCGTTCTATTAGCGCTATCTCCAATCATTTGGTTGATTGTAGCGTTATCCATCTTGAAATTACCTGCATGGCAAGCAACAAGTGTTGCTGCGATTGGTTCTTTCATTATCGCTATTACAGCATTCCAAGCTGACCCATTTATTATGGTCACTGGTGCCCTTGAAGGTGCCGCATTGGCAATCTGGCCAATCCTATTAGTTATTACAGCTGCTATCTTCGTTTATAACTTGGTAGTACATACGAAAGCAATGGAAACTATTAAAACCATGCTTTCTTCTGTAACATCTGATACTCGTGTACTTGCATTACTACTTGCATGGGGCTTTGGTGCCTTCATGGAAGGTATGGCTGGCTTCGGTACTGCCGTTGCAATTCCTGCAGCTATGATGGTTGCCGTAGGTTTTGACCCACTTAAATCTATCATCGCATGTCTCGTTGCAAACTCCGTACCAACAACATTTGGTTCTATCGGGATTCCAACAACTACATTGGCATCCTTAACAAACCTTGATCCAAGCCATTTAGGTACATTCATTTCCGTACAATTGTTCTTGCTTAACCTTATCGCTCCATTCTTTGTTGTTATGATTATTGGTGGCGGTATTAAAGCGTTAAAAGGCGTATTCCTTGTAACATTGCTTTCTGGTTTAGCATTAGCAGTTCCTGAAACTGTAATCAACGCTGTAATGGGTCCAGAATTATCCGTAATTTCTGCATCCATCGTTATCATGGCAGTTATCATTGGTTGTGCAAAAATCATGCCTCCTAATGATCCTAAATACGCAGTTAAACAAACTGGCGAAGTCCCTAAAGTTTCTGGTGGCGAAGGCCTTGTAGCTGCAATGCCATTCATCTTAATCTTCGTATTATTGTTATTAACTTCTAAATTGTTCCCTGCAATTAATGGTCCTCTTGCGTCCATTAAAACATCTGTACCTATTTATCAAGGTGCTGGTGCAAAACCTTACACATTCGTATGGATTGCAACTCCTGGTATTATGATTTTTATCGCTGGTATTGTTGGTGGTTTCATCCAAAAAGCAAAAGCTGGCGAAATCTTCGGTACATTGGGTAGCACAGTTAAAAACTTGAAATTCACATACCTTACAATCATCACAGTTGTTATGACAGCTAAATTGATGACTTACTCTGGTATGACTGCAGACATTGCAAAAGCAATGGTTGCTGGTACAGGTACATTGTATCCTCTATTCGCTCCTATCGTGGGTGCGTTGGGTGCATTCTTAACTGGTTCTGGTACAAACTCCAACGTATTGTTTGGTCCACTTCAAATCGCTGCAGCTCAAGGTTTAGATCCTACAAACTTCGAAGACCTTGGCTTCTGGTTGGCAGCAGTTAACTCCGGTGCAGCTGGTATCGGCAAAATGTTGTCCCCACAATCCATCGCGATTTCTATTGGTGCCGTAGGACCTGCTTTAAAAGCATACCTAGAAAACCACAAAGAAATCAGTGCTGAAGAAGCTCATAAACTAGAACATGAAATCGAAGCAAGCGTTATCATGAACAGCGCATTCAAATACTTCTTGATCTTCATCGTTATGCATGGTTGTATCTCCTTCTTCGGTCAACATTTCATCCATGAAATTCATCATTTCTTCTTCTAAGAATTAGTGAAACAAAAAGAACAGCTCATTACGAGCTGTTCTTTTTTGTTTGTATTAAGATACTACATTTTTATTCTTACTAATTATAATTAGAAATACTTGCGCTCAACTTCCCATTTTGTAAAGTTGCCACTTGCTGCATCGATTTCAAAGTCATATTCGTAACCATTGTATCGAATTTCACCTTCGTATTCTAATCGACCATGATCATAGTCATGCCCAAATTCAGTTACATTAGCTTGTGTTGCTCCTGGCACGCGTGCCAATGCACGATTTAATGCCTCTTGTTCACCGATACCTTGCGCAGATGCAAATGTTGTTAATCCAACAGCAGCCACAGCAGCCAATACCAAGGCTTTCATAAACTTTTTCATAATAACCTCCTATATACGATAAATTATATTGATTTTTTTAGATTTACTCTATAAATTTATTCTAATCTATAAATCGAAATACATCAAACTCAAACTTTTGGTATACAACCACCTCTCAAACACTATACACTACGTTATTATTTATATACTCACAAAAATATTTTATATATAAATACAAAAATTTAACCTAAGTAAAATAGTATATAAAGGCTAGAGGTATATACAGACCAAAATAGAAAAAGCTTTTACATATAAATCTATAGAATAATCCATACAATTATGTTACAATACATTTTATTATAAGATAAAATTTAATGCAGTCTGCGAAGTGCGATTCGCAGACTTTTATTTTTCTCACTTTTAGTATAGGAGGGTTTTATGACTCAAGAAAGCTCTGCTAAGGTCTCTTTCATCTTGGTAGTATTCCTCGGTCTGTTGACGGCGATTACACCCTTAGCAACAGATCTTTATTTACCAGCATTACCAATTATGCCTGGGGAGCTGAATACAACAGCCTCTAATATTCAAATGACCATAGGTATTATGACCTTTGGTGTCGCATTAGGACAACTATTTGGTGGCCCCATTAGTGATACAATGGGGCGTAAACTACCTCTTATCGTTGGTAATTTACTGTGTGTCATCTCTGGTATCATCTGTGCCTACGCACCTAGTATTGAAATACTGTTACTAGGTCGTTTCTTACAAGGATTAACTGGATCTATAGGCGTTGTAATCGCCAAAGCTATCGCTCGTGACTTTGCATCCGGCCAAGAATTGACTAAGCTATTTGCATTACTTATGATGGTTAATGGCCTTGCGCCAGTACTTGCACCATTAATAGGTGGCCAATTGCTACTCTTTACTACATGGCGCGTTATTTTTATTATCCTCGCTGTATTCTCAGCCATTCTATTAGTAGGTTCTCTTCTCTTCCGTGAAAGTTTACCCAAAGAAAAACGTATTGCAGGTGGTATCACTACATCTGTAAAAAATTATCTTACGCTGATGAAAGATAAACCATTCCTTGGGCAAACCTTAATCCAATTCTTTGCCTTTGGTGCATTCTTCTCATATATCTCAGGCTCATCCTTTGTATACCAAAATATCTTTCAACTATCCGCCCAAGAATTCAGCTATCTCTTTGGTGTTAATAGCTGTGGTATCATTTTAGCCAGTGCCATTAATGGCCGAGTAAGTAATGTTGTAACAAGCCGTCAATTACTTACATTTAGCCTATGGCAACTTACAATCGGTTCTTTACTATTCTTAGTAGCTATGATTCTAGAATTATCCCTTATTCCCGTAACAATTATTCTATTCTTTACAGTATGTACAGTATCCCTATTCGGCTCCGCCTCCTTCTCTATGGCAATGACCAAATATGGGAAAATGGCTGGTAGTGCCTCTGCAGTGCTTGGCTTTGCCAGCATGTTCTCTGCAGGGATCGTGTCTCCACTCGTTGGTATTGGTGGGGAATATACGGGTATTCCCATGGGGATTACAATGCTAGTATGTGCAGCGCTTTCCTTATTGTGCCTATATGGTTTAGTTGAGAAAGAATAATCTATTTTACATTTATGTAAGTCCCACAATGGGGCCCAACTACAACAGAATATTATTAGTATATAAATAAGATACCCCTTTCCTTGCTCAGTACGGCGCTACGCTTCGTAAAATTGCTTTGGAAAGGAGTATCTTATTTGTATTGACACTACCCGTAGAGACGTCCCATTGTAGGGCTAACAAACTATATCTAAAATATATTAATTCTTTCTTCCTACAACATTCTAAGCACAATAAAGGAACTCTCCTGTCCAACGGATTATGAGAAAAAGAGATGTGCCATAGGCACATCTCCTCTCCCTATCCACTGTACTAGTTATATATTTTCAATGGGACATCTTCATAATTAGCGTATATAGAAAAGAATACAGCCCTCTCTGCAGCGATTTTACGGAACGTAGTGACGTACTGAGCCAAGAGAGGGCTGTATTTTTTCTATACTAGTAATATGCAGTTGTATTCGGGCCCCATTATAAAATGTAAGGGACCTTATCGCTTATTCACTAAATTCCATCCCAACTTCTCCCCACTGCACTAGTTATATTTTCAATGGGACCGCTTCATACAGGTGTATATAGAAAAGAACACAGCCCTCTCTGCAGCGATTTTACGAAGCGTAGCGCCGTACTGAGCCAAGAGAGGGCTGTGTTTTTTCTATACTAGTGTTATGTAGTTGTCACGGGGCCCCATTGAAAATATAACAGAGCACCCTTATTCAAACATTGTCGATAGTAGTAGTTTCAATCGGTTTGCTTGGTTTACCGCACTGGATCCTGGATCGTAGTCGATAGCTGCGATTCGCACGTCTGGGTAGGCAGCGGATAGTGTTTTCACCATGCCTTTACCTGTTACGTGGTTTGGTAAACAGCCGAATGGTTGTAAGCATACGATTTGTTTAGCTCCTTTTTCGATAAGGTCAATCATATCGCCTGTGAGGAACCAGCCTTCACCACATTGGTTACCAAGTCCGATGAATTGAGCTGCTTCTTTTGCTACTTCTGTCATACGTTGTAGCGGGTCAAAATGTTTTGACGCTGCTACAGCTTTTGCATATGGCAAGCGGTAGAGCTCAAGGGCTTCACGAGCCAATGTACCAAAGAAGCCAGATAGCCATGTACCATCAAGGTGCTTAGCACGGTATGTGCTATCCATTGCACAATACAAGAAGAAATCTAGCAAGCCAGATGTAACGACTTCGCCGCCTTCCTTTTCAATGAGTTCATTAATATGATTGTTAGCACTTGGATGGAATTTAACATAAATTTCCCCTACGACACCAACACGAGGTTTTTGTACATCTTTATTAATTGGTAAGTTATCAAAATCATGGATGATTTCTTTGATGTACTTATTATATTGTCGAAGACTGGCAGATGTAATATTATCACGTAATTTTTTAATCCAATAATCACATAATGCATCGGTAGAACCAGGATTTGTCTCGTATGGCCGTGTGGCAAGAACACATTGCATGAGCGCATCACCGTATACAACAGCTTGAATCATGCGATGTAAGAAACCTTTTGTCAATTTGAAGCCCGGTTGACGTTCCATATCGCTCGCATTGAGGGATAGGATTGGCACTTGTTTCATACCAGCATCAATCAATGCTTTACGTAAGTAACCGATGTAGTTTGTAGCACGACAACCACCACCAGTTTGAGAGATGATAACAGCCGTCTTATCTACATCATATTTACCGGATAATAGTGCGGACATGAGCTGCCCTACAACGATAATCGCTGGGTAACATGCATCATTATTGATATATTTCAAGCCCACTTCAATATCGTCACGTGTTGGAGCTGGCAACATTTCAAAGTTGTAACCTTCATGTTGAAGTACAGGCTCCAAAAGGCTGAAATGTAATGGTGACATTTGTGGCACCAAGATTTTATATGTCTTACGCATTTCTTCTGTGAAGACAACTCGATTGTAATCGTAAGTTGGTAATTTCTCTACCACTACTTCTTCCGGTGCCTCAGGATTATGATGACGACGCAAGCTACGTTCCATTACAGATTGCAAGGAACGCAAACGGATTGTCACGGCTCCAAGGTTTGTACCTTCATCGATTTTGAGCAAGGTGTGGATTTTGTGATTTGCTGAAAGTATATCTTTTACCTGATCTGCTACGATGGAATCGAGGCCACAACCAAAGGAGTTGAGTTCTACAATTTGGAATCCTTCAGTTCTACTTACAAATTCAGCGGCACGATATAGGCGACTATGGTAGGACCATTGGTCTACAACACGCAAATGCTTGATTTCATTGCCTAATGGTGCAACACCATCTTCTGTAAGAACAGCCATGCCAAGAGATGTGATAAGTTCAGGAATACCGTGGTTAATACCGGAGTCCAAATGATATGGACGACCAGCCAATACGATTGTCGGAATTTGTTCTGCCACGAGGCGAGATACAGTTTTCTTTGTCGTTTCACGGTAAGACGCTTTACAGTTTTCCTGCTCTTCCCAAGCGAGGTCTACAGCCTTAGTAATATCCTTCTTCTTTAAGCCTAAGAAATCCAATGCTTTCACAAGGGCCGGAACAAGGGATTTTTTATCAGCTAGCGGCAAGAATGGGGCGTGGAACGGAGTATCGCCCAAAACCTCTTGCATATTATTTTTGATAAGTTCTGGATAGGAAATAACCATTGGACAATGGTAATTATTGTCGCGGCTAAATTCCTTAGGGCCATGTTGAATACAAGGGTACCAAATAAAGTCTACCTGTGCATTCGCTAAGTCTCGAATATGACCATGTACAGCTTTTGCAGGATAGCAAGCCGTATCAGATGGAATCGTATCGATAGCCTTATTGTATTGATCCTTAGTTGTATAATCTGAAAGGATTACTTCATAACCCAAGCTATTGAAGAATGTAAACCAGAATGGGAAGTCCTCATACATGTTGAGAACGCGAGGAATACCTACACGCATTTTACCTTCAAACTCTGGAATGTTTTTCTTCAA
Source organism: Veillonella parvula (assembly GCF_040097785.1). Lineage (GTDB taxonomy): Bacteria > Bacillota > Negativicutes > Veillonellales > Veillonellaceae > Veillonella > Veillonella parvula_D. The sequence continues at coordinate 235,418 of NZ_JBBNNS010000002.1, forward strand.
GTAGTAATCAAAGTAACGACGTAATTTTACATCTACCAAGTTAGGAACTGGCTTACGCTTCTCTTGGATCATATCGCCAGCACCGCGGTCACAACGGTTGCCCGTTACGTACGTACGACCATCGGAGAAAGCGTTGATAGTAAGCATGCAGTTATTTGGGCAAAGGCCACAATTGCGCATTGTCGTAGATACTTGTAAAGAATTAAGGCCTTCACTATCTAGCAATGTACTTTCACCCTTTTGTAACTCTTCCGCCGTTTCCGCTGCAAGAAGAGCCATACCGTATGCACCCATCAATCCAGATACGTCAGGGCGAATCACCTCTACGCCCATCAATTTCTCAAAGGCACGCAAAACGGATTCGTTATAGAACGTACCACCTTGTACAACGATATGATCGCCTAATTCTTTAGGGTCTTTCACCTTAAGAACCTTATAAAGGGCATTTTTAATTACAGAATAAGCAAGACCTGCCGCGATATCTTGTACCGTAGCACCTTCTTTTTGAGCCTGCTTAACCTTAGAGTTCATAAATACGGTACAACGAGAGCCTAAATCGATTGGCATAGGTGCCAATAACCCTTCTTTTGCAAATTGATCGATTGGAATTCGTAGACCGGATGCAAATGTATCAATGAAAGAGCCGCAACCAGATGAGCAAGCTTCGTTCAACACGATATCTTCGATATACCCATCACGAACCTTACAGCATTTCATATCTTGACCGCCAATATCCAAAATAAAGGATACATCAGGGCAGAAGAATCGGGCCGCACGATAGTGAGCCATCGTTTCTACTTCGCCTATATCAATGCCAAGAGCGCGTTTAAGAAAGGCCTCACCGTAGCCGGTTACGCCAGAGTGTGCAATATAAGCACCTTTAGGCAATAATGTATAAATCTGCTCAATGATTTCACGAGATTTTTCTAATGGTTTACCATGATTAGGACCATAGTGGGAGAAGATAATTTCCTTATTACTATTAATGAGTACTACCTTTAGTGTAGTAGAACCAGCATCAATCCCAAGATAGCAAGGACCTTGAGCATCCTCAATATTCGCTTTTGGCGTTACCGCCTTAGCGTGACGAGCACGAAATTCTTCTAATTCTTGTTCATTCTTAAATAGCGGATCGACACGGTCTGTAGCTTCCATAGGAATACCGATAAGTGCACCGATTTCCTTTGTCAATTGACCAACAGTGATCTCACGGCACTCATCTTTCATCAATGCCGCCCCTAAAGCAATGAACAACTCACCATTCTCAGGGATAATGCGATGCGCTTCATCCAACTCTAAAGTATCGCAGAAGCATTGACGCAACTCGGATAAGAATGTCAATGGACCGCCAAGGAATGCTACATTACCTTCGATTTTATGTCCGCATGCAAGGCCAGCAATCGTTTGGTTTACAATTGCTTGGAATACGGATTTTGCAATATTTTCATGAGATGCGCCTTGATTTAACAAAGCTTGTACGTCTGTTTTAGCAAATACGCCACAACGTGCCGCAATTGGATAAATCGTATCAGCATTCATGGCTAATTGGTTAAGACCAGATGCATCTGTCTGCAATAAGGTCGCCATTTGGTCGATAAAAGCGCCCGTACCTCCAGCACAGGAGCCATTCATACGGTGTTCCGCAGTTTGACCTAAATATGTAACCTTCGCATCTTCACCACCAAGTTCGATGATAACGTCTGTCTCTGGATAGAGGGCTTTTACAGCTCGCGTTTCAGCAATCACCTCTTGTACGAATGGGATGCGCACCTTTTCGGCCATAGCCATCCCACCAGAACCAGTAATACATACATGAACAAGAGCGTCTTCATGACCAACTTGAGCCTCTTGTAGCAAGGTATATACTGTGTCCAATATGTTTGCATAATGGCGTATGTACTTTTTATACAAATAATTATCGTGTTCGTCCAACAATACAACTTTAACCGTTGTAGACCCCACGTCAATCCCCATGCGTAGCATGTGCTGCATAAATACCTCTCTTTTTAACGACTGTATGACCACCTATGTGACCATACTTATTTTTGTGAAAGTCTCACATGTAATATGTACAACATATATACTGTACTAAGCATCTAAAATAAAAAATTAAAATAGATAAGGATATAATACTTTCACCAAAATATCTAAATTTTTAAATATCCTATCTTTATTATACAACAATAGCAGTTAAAATCTAAGTTATTTCTATATCTAAAATGTTATAGAAAATATGTTAAGATTTGAATTTCAAAGTCATATATATAATAGGATGTAAAAAATATTATACCATTTTACAATGAAAAATAACGTATCTTTTGTAACATAACAGGTCAAATCAAATATATTAATTGCATCAGACAATATGTAATATATAAGAAACTAACCCCAAAATTGATTCCAATTTCGGGGTTAGTTCATAAGACAGTACGTCTTATTCATATCTATAAAGTTATGTCATAAGAGAGTATTAAATTTAATACATATATGTTATTCCAATCATTGATTAGAACGCTGGGATGATAGCCCCTTTATAATGTTCTTCAATGAACTTCTTAACTTCTGGAGATTGTAATGCTTTAGCTAATTTTTGGATAGCTGGTTTGTTTTCATCACCAGGATTTACGGAAAGAAGATTTGCGTATGGAGAATCCGCTTTTTCTACGAATAAACCATCTTTTGTAGGATTAAGACCTGCTGGCAATGCATAGTTAGCATTGATTACAGCTGCGTCTAAGTCTTGAATAGAACGAGGAATTTGGGCTGCCTCTAACTCTGTAATTTGGATGTTTTTAGGGTTGCTAGTCACATCAAATGGTGTATTAGTCAAACCAGTTGGGTCTTTCAAAGTTACAAGACCTGCACTTTGTAACAAAAGAAGTGCACGAGCACTGTTTGTTGGATCAGATGGAATCGCTACTTTTGCTCCATTAGGCAAATCTTTTAAATCTTTGATTTTTTGAGAGTAAATAGCCAATGGTTCGATGTGAACTGGGGCAAAGCTTACGAAGTTTGTACCATGATCTTTATTGAAGTTATTTTGGTAAGGCACGTTAGCAAAGAAGTTTGCATCTACTTCATGGCTAGATAATGCCATATTTGGTTGAATGTAGTCTGTAAATTCAATGATTTGAAGATCTACACCTTCCTTAGCCAATAAAGGCTTAATTTGATTTAAGATTTCAGCATGAGGTACAGGGTTCGCTGCTACCTTTAACACCTCTGCTTTAGAACTACCAGCACTGCTGGAACTTGCATCATTTGTGGAAGAGCCACAACCACTAATCAATAAGGACGCGCCTAATACGGCCGTCGCTGCTAATGCTAACCATTTTTTCATGTAATCCTCCTATCTACGATGAACACCTACATCTATTGACGAGGACTCACGCGTATACAACACACGTAGATATTGTAATAAATTTATATATTCTTATTCATGTATCTACATTTAATCATTTAATAATTTCGATGTTGTAAGTATAGCAATTTAAATCCTACCCGTATAATAGTTTTTATATATCAATTAATATAACCAAAATCTATAGCAAGATAAGAGTAATTACATTTAACTATGCCAAGTACATAAAAACGGTACTAAGATGATTCCCCATACTACTAGGTAATATACCTAATAGGTGAAATCAAACTTAGTACCGTTATTAATATTGCTCTATATAATAAACAATCTAATCAAAATCAAAAAATCAACTTATAGAGTTGACGTTGTTTGCTCGATAGAAATAGTTACAGGTGCTGATAATTTAGCCTCTAGCCAAGCTTTTATTCGTTCCAAATCTGCATCAGATACAGTGGACGTGGTATAGATAATCACCATATAGCGACTCGCTTTAGGCTGTTCTAGATTATCTATCAAAGGCATGCCTTCCACTTTACTTACAAATGGGAACAACGCCTTTGCTTCAGCTTCTGTCGTTTTCATAGTATTTATAGTTTCACTTACTAATTGATAAGTCGGCTGGTACAGATTACTCAAGTTTTTATATGTTTCAAGATTCTCTGAAGATTTATTCAAGTTCGTCTTATCCATAGTAGATTTTTTCTCATCTACGCTATTAACAAATCGTAATGTATAAGGCTGCAAGTACTCATCCTTCTGTAACTTGTCATCCAACTGGGCTTGCTCCTCTGAATTCACAGGAGCTCCTATAACTACTAAGTCTACTAGCTTATTCGTTCGATCCAATGAATAATCAATCACTTGTCGACGTCCATCTTGATTAATATCATTCTTAATAAACTGCTCTATATGATTTGACTCAGAATACTTGATGGTCATATCATAGCCTGCATAAATACTTGGTATAGCCATAATAAGACCAATCACAAGAAATATTAGCTGATTACGACGAATAAGCTCTTCTGCTTGTTTATGGAATGGCAAACTATATACACCCTTTAAAACAATAAAAGATACAAAGAAGATAAAGAATGCATTTATAAAGAATAGATAGCCAGCCCCAAAGAAATAGTTCCAATTTCCATTAGCAAGGCCATACCCTGCCGTACATAGTGGTGGCATAAGTGCAGTTGCAATCGCAACCCCTGGTATAACATTATCTAAGGTCTTACGCGTTTGCCCAATAATCCCAGCTAACCCACCAAATATAGCAATAAATACATCAAAAATACTCGGTTCTGTACGCGCTAATAGTTCAGATGTAGCCGTCTGAACGGGGGAAATATAAAAATATAAAGTAGATGCCAAAACAGCAATCGTAATCTGTAAGGATAATCTTAAAATAGCGCTTTTCACAACTGTAAAATTAAGCGTAGCGAAGCCAAAACCAGTTGCTAGAATAGGTCCCATCAACGGCGATATAAGCATAGCACCAATAATAACTGCCGTACTATTCATATTCAACCCAATAGAGGCAATAAACATGGAGAGGATCAGGATAACCAAAGCAGGTCCCTTAATCTTAGCCCCACCTATCAACCTTTTAGCAATGGTTGCATCATCGGCTCGCTCAAAATGTATATCAAAGTATTTATTTATTTCCATTCTTCTTCCTTATAATTTCATTAGCTCTGCAAAGGTGCCCACATTTACAAACATATGCTGCGTTGTTTTTAGCATTTGAACCATCAAGATGGCCCCCGTGCCTTCTCCCATCGACATTTGTGCTTGAATAGGAACCATGTCTTGAGTGATCCCCACCTCAGCCAAAGCGATTTCCGTACCTTTTTCTTTAGAATAATGCGATGGCAATGCATAGTCCTTAATACGAGCGTTTATGTGCGTTGCACAAGCAGCTGCCACAGATGTTATAAAGCCGTCAATAACAAAAGGCTTTTCAAAATCTACACAAGCTAGCATGGCTCCAAGAATAGCGGCAATATCAAAGCCCCCAACATGAGCTACGATTTTACGAACTCGGTCAGGCTCATGTTCAGAAGCCATATTGTTCTTATGATGCTCTAAAACAGACCGAACAAAATCAATTTTACGCTTCATCAGCTCTGGTTTGTCTGGCCAGGAACCAGGGCCCACGGTTTCCGTTGGCTTAGCTCCAGTTAATGCAGACAAAACACAAGCAGAGGTTGTTGTATTACCCAAGCCCATTTCACCAAAGGAGAACAGATTGATTCCTTGTTCTACATAATGTTGAATCCGTTCATATCCAGCTTGAAAGGCGCTATTAAATTCATCCTCAGCCATGGCAGGATGGTTCAAAATATTCTTTGTACCCTTCGCTACTTTGCGATTCACACCAATACCATCATCTGAGGCAATTCCTACATCTACAACCTCATAAGGAATATTGTTAAAGTTACAAAATTGTGTCGCCGATGAACCACCGAGTAACATATTACGAGATTGCTTTTGTGTCACCTCGTAGTTATAGCCTACATAGCCTTCCATGTTACAACCATTATCGGCAGAAAATATGATATGCTGTGGTCGAATCTCACCATTAATCTCGCTCCAAGCCGCGCAAATCTTACGGAAATATATTTCCCATAAACCAAGACCTCCTGGGATGAGACATTTCGATTGGAGAAATTTATTTAATTGTTTCTCTATAGGTAATACTGACTTATCTTTCATTCTAATCTCTAGTCCGCAACTAATATGCCAACTAGCCTTCTTTTAATTCGATATTATTCTATATGAAAGTATAGCATAAATTATATATCTAGTAATGTGACTATTGTTAGTTTTTAAAAATATAATTTAGTTTTGAATTTTAGTCTTTTAGCATCTATATTTTTAGTTGAAATTATCATTATATAATTACAATCAATCTAGCAGATAAAAAAGGTTATCCCCTCACAGGATAACCTTTTATTTGAGTTATATAATTAAGTATTTTCTTAAGCTTATCTAACCTACGAAATTAAGCACCTTGGAATTGTGGCATATCATCACCACTGGAGTCGTCCAATTTACCCTGAAGGTCATGGTCAACCATGGCACACACAGATGCATCAGACCAAACGTTTTCAGCGGTTTCAATCATGTCGATAATCGTATAGATTGGCAAGATGATACCAAGCAAGCCGATTGGTGCTCCGATGGAGCTCATCAAGGACAAGGTCAAGAAATAACACCCCATTGGAACGCCCGCATTACCAATAGCAGCGAGAACGGCAATAAATAACCATGCTACCATTATGCCAATCGTTAATTCCATTCCGGCATTTTGCATTACAAATAAGGATGTAACAAGAATGAAAGCTGCGCAACCATTCATGTTAATGGTTGTACAAATTGGCAATACAAAACGAGCTACTGCAGGATGCGCTTTCAAATTATCCTCAGCAGATGCCAATGTAACAGGCAAAGTTGCTGCAGAAGATTTTGTGAACAACGCAACAGCTACGGCCGGAGACATTTTACGGAATACGTCTACAGGGTTTAAACCACGGAATAACAAGAACAATGGAATTACGATAAAGAATTGGATTAAGTTACCGCCGATAACAACAGCAGTATATTTACCTAAGGCACCAACAATTACACCTGCTTCGATTTGTGCAGATAATTGACCTGCAAAGGCAAGGATGCCGATTGGCAATACATAAAGCAATGCTTTAATCAACGTGAACAATAACTCTTGTAAACCAAATAACACTTTCAACACCGCTTCACGATTTTCTGTGCGTGGCATGAAAGCAAAGGCTAAACCAACGGATGCGGAGATGAACATTACGGACAATACATTAGCTTGTAAGTAAGGTTGCAAGATATTGTTTGGAATAACGGATAAGAAATGATCGTAATAGGTAACGGTACCGAGTTTTTCTGGTACTTGAGATGCACCGGCACCAATTACATCAAGTGGTAAATTACCTGGAGCAATCCATAGGTATAAGCCAAGACCAACAGCTGCTGCACAAATGGTAGTAAGCAATGTATATACTACGGCGTGTCCAAAGATACGACCTGTGTCCTTTTTAGCACCTAGCATAGATAATGTAGTAATAACCGCTAAAGACACTGTTGGAATCGCAATGAATTGGAACAAACGAGTAAAGACTGCTGCAATAAAATTAAAGAGCTCATTTAGAGCTGGAATGTGTTGCCATCCTAAGATAGCGCCTATGATGAGAGCTCCCATCCATAAAATGAACTGACGCAATTTTCCTTGTCCACGACTTTTCAAGGTAATCTCTTGCGCTAGGGCATCGACATTTTTGTTGTTTTGATCTGCCATGATAACACCTCTCTACAAACTAAACTACTAGAGACTAAAAAAGAAATCCCAGCCCTAGGGCTGGGACAGTGAATATCCGAGTCTCTCTTTAATTCACATTATAGAGATATGATTTAAAATTGTCAATTCCAATATTTGAACACATTATAATATATTCAAGTATTATTTCAATTTTATATAGACATTCTAATAAAAACTAATGATACATATCTATATCTACAGTAATCATTCGCGTTCGCTCTGGATTAAACATAAAGTAAATGACTCTAGGCTGGTCATGATCAAAGTTATGGTAAACAACATATACTATATATTTCTCAGCTGATATCCGAGTACTATAATAATAATCTTCCTTAGGATCATCACCGACACTCTGTGTACCATCAATTACCCAGGGAAATAATTTCCAATTTTGTCGTTGAACGGTAATAATCTCATAATATTCATTCACGTCACTAACTAATAAATTTCTATCCTTTGGATATGTAAATGAATTGAGTGCTTCAACGGTAGTATCTTTATCCCTACTATTTATAAACGAATACCAAGCATGAGATTTAACAGTTTCCTCATACTGTGAAATCGTAGCTTCATCACCATCTAATACCAAGCAACTATAACTCCCACCCAATCCAATTACCTCAGCAGAAGAAACCACTTTCAAGCTCTCTGGTAAAGACTTAGGTGTTTGTAATGGAGCCGGAATATACCCCGCTTTAGATGAGGGCCATGTAGAGTGCCACTGTCTTGTATCATAATGAGATACCCCTATAGCAGAAAATGCTAAATTAACAGCTAATGTAGGAAACATACACAGAAAAAAGATTACATAAAAATATGTTAAAAATCTTTTTCGTATAGCTTTCTTACTATCGATTACTCCACATTTTTCAAACAATAACACAATCGTAGCTACTAACAAAATCAGATAGTATAACCCAGAATATGATATCTCATCCGAAAACAAAAATGTTAGTACCCAAAGAATTATAAAGAACCATATACTTTTTCTATATGGAGGCTCAGTAAACAAATTCTTTAAATACATTAAACACTGTCGCATATACACTCTCCACAATCGAATTTGTAAAAGTCTTAAGTATTTTAATTCGACTGATAAAACACAGCTCGAGTCCCATCATCATTGATTAACAGTTCTACAAAATGAGGCCTTTTTATATCACCATTATCTACAAATACATATAGTCTATGATTACGAACGGAGCTAGTACTTTGATTAACCACCGTTTTTGTTTCTTTTCTAGGTGCAAAGCGCAACCATTCAACAAAATCTCGCTTAGGTAGATTTATTGGCTCTTCATTTATACTTTCAATAATATTATATTCACTCGGATGAGATATTGACGTTTTTCGTTCTCCCGTTTTTAAATCACGTAAAACACCATGCTTATCGATTTGTACTTGATAAGTAGCTTGTGCCTTTGCAATTTTCTCATACTGTGCAATAACTGCAGGGTCCCCTTCTAAAACGGTATATTTCGTAGGATATGCACCCGCCCAAGCTAAGTCATCACCAGATGCTGAGGCTCTAATAATCCCTTCTGGAAGTACACTAGGACGCTTTAATCCTTCTGGTAATTCATCACTATCAGGCCAACCACGTTTCCAATCCATTGTACTAAACTCAAAACCATCAGTTTGATCACGAGTCGTTTGAGTATCATATTTAAGCCAATCAGCTACGAGCCAAGATATACAAAGGGTTATGACAACAAACAAACCACAAGCCAATCGATTATAGGCTCTTTCAGATATAGTTCGTTTCTTAAAGCGACCATATTGCAGTAACACACTCAATACTATAGCTATACCAAAAACCATGTATGTAATAGGCGCTATATTAAATAGGGTTGCCACAACTGCAAACAACATACATAGCATAACCGTTAATAGGCCATAAAATCCTTGAAACAAAACTCTCTCCTATCATGACAATACTTAGAACATTTTCTTATACAACATTTCTATATCTTCCCGACTCACGTCGGCCACTGTATTAGCAATATTCCCGGTAGCTACAACGTATACGTTATCGACGAGCCAAGGAATGTCTTTTTTCGTTAAGCCTAGTTCTGTAAGGTTCGTGGTAAGATCCAGGTCATGTACAATCAAACGTAATGCTTCACCTAGTTCGGAGCCATCTCCATGGTTGAATATACGAGCTAAGGCACCAAACTTATCAGGGTTTGCACTCCATGTATATTCCACTGCAACAGGTTCAATAACGGCAAGGCCTACACCGTGGGTAATATCCTTAAGCCCACTTGCAGGATGTTCCATGCCATGAGCAAGTGTTACACCGGCGGTATTAATAACCATGCCTCCAATTGTGCTAGCCAATGTAACGGACTCCCAAGCTTTTGTAAGTTGAGTTTCGTTGAGAACAGCTGATTTGCCTTCAGCCATTGCTTTCACATGTTTATATAGAGGCACAAGATATTGTGCTAACAAAGTTACAGCATAATGAGCTAATGCATCGGTAAAAGGTTGTGCCGTTTTAGAAGTATACGCCTCGATATTATGACAGAGTGCATCAAAGCCCACAGATGCCAATACATGGGGCGGCATTGTACCCATTACAGCAGGATCTACAATGGATACCTTTGGTACGATGGCATTACATCGCAAGGATTTCTTGTCTCCTGTTTCGGAATTAGTAAGTACACCAAAGCCATTACCTTCGGAACCAGTGCCACAGGTTGTAGGAATTACAATAAGAGGCAACGCCTTATCACTGGTTTTACGATTAAAGATATAATCGTTAATGTCACCTTCGTTAACGGACATAAATGCAATGCCTTTTGCACAGTCCATGATAGAGCCGCCACCGATGGCAATAACCATATCACAGCTTTCAGATTTAGCTAAAGCAGCGCCGTCCAATGCAGTCGTCGTTAAGGGATTGGCATCCACTTGATCAAACAATACATGTTCAATATGTGCCGCATCAAGTTTTGCCGTCACACGGTCATATAGTCCAGATTTTTTGGCACTTGTCCGCCCTGTTACGATGAGCGCTTTATTGCCATAAGGCTTAACAAAATCAGCAACACTATCGACTTTATCCCAACCAAATTGGATATGTACTGGTAAAAAATAAGAGAACTCCATGTGAACGACCTCTTTTCTATAAATACTAGATCTTAATGTTATTGTAATGTATATTCAGACGCCTGTAAAACCTCATAGGACTTTCACTAGAAAACATGTATACTACAGATAAGAGGGGGGCATTTATTTTTATAAAGGGAGAGAATCTATGAAATCTGCAATTACACATTTATGGTCTTCGCTGCGTGACCTAGCAACGCAGTCACCTATATTACTGGCATTAATTGCCGTATTTTCATGTACACCGTTTTATCTAGAGCAAGATTGGTTTACCGATATAGACCTTTGGTTCTATGGGCTGTATTTCTTCATCGTCATACTACAATCATATATAACACGAGATCGAAAGTTCTCCGTAGTATATACATTATTAAGCATAGGTATCAGCGTTGGTCTATATACGATTCATGAAACGTACCATCACATACGAGGCATCGAGCTAGCCACAGAAAACATATCATATCTATGGCTGTACTCTATGATTGCTCTATATTTTACATCGCTTGGAGAATACTACATTGGCGAAATCATCAATCGCCTGAAACGGATTGGTATTACCATTGTTACATCAACACTGTATAATGTCGTCATAATCATGACTCTATGGTTTTTCTTCATCATTCTGAACAAACCATTTACCTTTGATGATCTAATCTTTAAAGTATTAGCCGCTATTAATATATTTATCTGTATGTCCATGCTGTGCACTTACAAAGAGGAGCCTGATGGACCACCAGAACCAAATACATTCTATAATGTTGTTTTTGGAATCATACTACCAAAGGCTTCCATCATTACAGGTATTCTAGCTAATATCTACTTGGTATTGATTCTCTTAGGCCTCCGCGAAGATGCGCGGTTCCTTTATACATATTATCCGTATGTAGCCATTTTCTATCTATTTTACTTGGCTAGTTTCAGATCTAGTGAAAGCAGCAAGACACAAAGGATCCTATGTTTCTTATTTATTACGATTACAATATTGTGCCTAATCCTGATTGGCAAACGTGTAATAAATGAGCCTGTACTCTGGCTCAATACGATTTACGTAGCCGCATTCAATCTAATCTTCTTAGCACATAACGTATATTCCTTTGTAAAGCGTTTGACTCCATCGATCCATACAACGATTATGGCACTCGCCCTAGGTGCAGTCCTTTTAATGCCTTTTATCGGTTACACATCCCATCGAGAGTTTACAAACTATACAAAAATTGACGGTCAATGGCACGTATACTTGCCTATTACAGAAACATTTAACCCTGATTTTACAGACTATGGCAGGACGATTATACAGGGGGATTCTCCAAAACTAGGAGCAACGGAAATATATAAGGAACGAAATATTCAGTTTATCAGCTTTACGGCCGTTGAAGAACCACATGTTATTTCGCTTGTAGGATATAATAAATTCATTTCTAACATTGAATTAGAGGTACGTGAGCCTGCTGATAGTACAGCTGACATACCAACAGCGTCATATGAATCGATCAACTTTAGATTCATCAATGAAGGGCTTGATTTAGAAGTATCTCTACCAAATGGCGTGACCGAAGTTCATCATATATATGAAAAATTCCTCACTGTACCAAAAACGGCTTCAGATTCAGTCATTATAGAAGGCACGGGATACAAACTCTTAATCCACTCCTACTATGCATATCAAGATAGCGCACGAAGAATTATTTTTAGCGTATTATATCAGTAAAACTTATAAAAGGAGTGTTCAAATAGAACACTCCTTTTATAGATTAAACTAATAGTATTTGCTATTATGTAAATCAATCTTCGTTATTAGAAATAGACGCTAGTAGATTTTTACCATCATGTAGGATAGATTTCTCATCTAAACTAACAATTTTATATACCCCTAAAATACACTCCTGATTTTTATTAGCTATTTCCTTTGCAAGTTCAATAAAATTTTCTTCTGATACACTTTTAGAAACTAATACAGCAAGTTCTTGTCCTGCTTTAGTAAAAGGATACGTCTTAATGTGTATTTCAATATTTTTATCATCTGATGATTCAATCGTCATAACTAAATCATTATTCCAGAATAAAACGTTAGGATTTTGACCAATACTCATACTAAATCCAATTGTGCCGTCGTTAAATATAAGTCCTTGTTCATTAAGTTTCATGATATCAGTATAATAAATGTTATGCTTTTCAAGATAGGTGTCATAATGGGGCAAAAAATTTTGTCCCCTAGTCATAACAGAATGAGAACATATCAAACTAAACAGCTCAGCATCCTGTTTACTGAGATTTCTTAGTACATCAATTGTTTTAAGTGAAAATGACGATGGTTCTGCAACCTCACCCGCTAAAAGTTTAGCCCATAAGTCTTGCATTACTTCATCACTAATATTACCTACAGCTTCATAAAATCTTACAAACCAATCAAAATCATAATTTGCATTGTTATTATCATGATGTATTTCCGAATAGTATTTATCAGCTTTCTTTGCAACCTCTAAAAAATTGCTCGCTTGGTAATACTCTACATAGGTCATTTTACCTGCTTTTAATAAACTATCAGCAACTTCCTTAAACTGTCCATTTTTAATCTTTTCAAATTCGGCAACTGATGTGTTACGCCTTAAAAAAATAGTTGTAAACAATCCACCTACTACTGAACTAACAACACTTATTGCAGTTGGACTATTACTTAATAAAGCAATTATTTCCATTCCAGTCATAAATCGATCCCCCTCTTATATTTACCCCCATAAGTATTAATGTAACACTAATAGCACCTCTGACTTTTTCTTTTTATAAAATCTACATTATATCTTCTATGATTTAATATAACTTTATATAAAATTATTATATCTCTAAAATTCAGCTTTTTCTAATTCCGACTATTAAAAAGTAATTTGTATTTATTCTTTCAATCCTCCTTATTTTAATCTTATAATGAGATACAATATTATCATAAATAATGAAAGTATCACTCCATAAAAATAAAATATTCTCAGTAAAATATACTTTAATAATTCTAAAAAGAGATACATTATTCAAAAATATCATATATTACCCATCAATACAATAATTATACGTTTTTTTCACTACTTCCCAAAAATGAGGCAACTATACTTATATTTTTCGTAAAAAGTCAATATTGATTATATAGAAATTTTTCGCTATAATCGTAACATAATGTATAAGCCAAATAAGAAAACTACCATATATAGTAGTTTTCTTATTTTTCTGATTAGACTCAACTTAAAGATATTTTATATAATTCATTCTAATCTTATATATACTTATACGACTATATTAACAGTTTTATGACTTTTTGCTCTCAAGGGGAACAGTAATGGAGATTATGATCAAGAAACGGGATGGCCATTTCGAGCCGTTGTCCGTTGAAAAAACGAAACGAATGATAGCCTTCGCATGTTTGGGGTTAGATTCTTGTGATCCACTAGAATTGGAAATGGATGCGAAGTTGCAATTCGTTGATGGCATGACCACTAAAGAAATTCAAAAAACTTTAGTCCAAACAGCCATCGAAAAAGTTATATCTAAAAAAGACGACGGCTTCGGCAACCAAGTTAATAAAATGAACCAAGATTGGCAGTTCGTAGCAGCCCGCCTATTCTTGTTCGATCTCTATAAAGAAGCCGCTATTACTCGTCGTTACAAAGCATTTGGCTACGGCAACTTCCCAAATCTTGTAAACATGCTTGTAGAAGAGAAAAAATACGCAGACTTCTTCGTTACAGAATACACTGCTGACGAATTGCAAGAGTTAGGCGATTACATCAAACCTAAGCGTGACTATCTCTTCAACTATGAAGGTCTCAAATTATTGGCTGACCGTTACTTGGTAAAAGGTTTTAACAAAGAAATCTTTGAATTACCGCAAGAACGTTTCATGGCTATCGCAATGCATTTGGCTCTTGTAGAAGGGGAAAATAAAGTAAAATACGCTAAGAAATTCTACGATTTGATGAGCCAATTAAAAATGACGACAGCTACACCTACTTTGGCAAATGCTGGTACACCATTCCACCAATTGTCCTCTTGCTTTATCTCTGGTGTAGACGACAATTTATGGTCTATCTACGACGTAAATAGCAAGTTCTCTCGCGTATCTAAACACGGTGGTGCTCTTGGTATCTACCTTGGTAAAGTTCGTGCATTGAACTCCGATATCCGCGGTTTTAAAAACTCCTCTGGCGGCGTTATTCCTTGGATTCGCTTGTACAATGATACAGCTGTTGCAGTAGACCAATTGGGTAAACGTAAGGGCGGCGCTACAGTAACACTTGATATTTGGCACAAAGACTTCTACGAATTCGTAGAACTTCGTACAAATAACGGTGATGACCGCCGTAAAGCGCACGATATATTCCCTGCTATTTCCGTTCCAAACATCTTCATGGAACGTATGTTAGCTCGTGAAAACTTCACCCTCTTCGACCCTCATGAAATTTTAGCTGTAAAAGGCTACTCTTTAGAGGACTACTTTGATACAGAGGACGAAAAAGAGTTCACGAAACGCTATATCGAATGTGAACAAGATCCTAATTTACACGGCATCGAAGTGCCAGCGTTGGACATGATGAAAAAAATCATGCGCTCCGCTGTTGAAACTGGTACGCCATTTATCTTCTTCCGCGACACTGTAAACGCTGCAAATCCTAACAAACATGCAGGTATGATTTACGCGTCCAACTTGTGTCACGAAATCGCACAAAACGTTGGCTTCACTAATCTTGCTGAAGAAATCATCAACGAAGACGGTACAATTACTACTAAAACAAATACAGGCGACATGGTTACATGTAACTTGAACTCTATCAGTCTTGGCCGTATTACAGACGAAGAGTTGGAAGAAAACATTGCCCTTCAAATTCGTATGTTAGACAATGTTATCTCCATCAACCAAGCACCAGTACCAGAGTCTCGCATGACTTCTGATAAATACCGCGCTATCGGTCTTGGTACGTCTGGTTATCACCACTACCTTGTAAACCATGATATCCAATGGGAATCTGATGAACACATCGAAGTAGCGGACAAATTATTTGAAAACATTGCATTCTATGCGATTAAAGCTTCTATGGAGCTTGCAAAAGAAAAAGGCGCGTACCCAGCATTCAAAGGTTCCGAATGGGAAACTGGTGAATACTTCACACGTCGTGGTTACACATCTGATCGTTGGAAACAATTGGCTGCGGACGTTGCAAAATACGGTATCCGCAACGGTTACTTGATGGCCGTAGCTCCTACAGGTTCTACATCCAACATCGCTAATACAACAGCTGGTATCGACCCTATCTTCAAAAAATTCTTCATCGAAGAGAAGAAAGGTTCTTTCACACCAAAAACGGCACCAGATTTGAACGACAAAACATTCTGGCTATACAAAGAGGCACATACAATCGACCAACAATGGTCCATCAAAGCTTGTGGCGTACGTCAACGTCATATTGACCAAGCACAATCTTTCAACTTGTATATCACGCCTCAAATGAAAGCAAAAGAAATTCTTGACCTTTACGTAGAAGCCTACAAACAAGGGATTAAAACAATCTACTACATCCGCAATCAATCCCTTGAAATGGATGAATGCACAAGCTGTTCCTCCTAATATAGGATAGATACACGCTACATTCTATAATGCAATTTAAGCTATGGTAAAAGTTAAAGATATCATTGCCATAGTTTACAAAAAATATGCTCTATAACTAGAGAGCACTAAACTCGGGAAAGATGCTTTCACGAACAATGTAAATCTGATGACGACCTATAGCAGTATAGGTCGCATCATCGTATAAAGGAGTCCTACTATGGATA
The DNA here is from genome assembly GCF_040097785.1 of Veillonella parvula. Taxonomy (GTDB): domain Bacteria; phylum Bacillota; class Negativicutes; order Veillonellales; family Veillonellaceae; genus Veillonella; species Veillonella parvula_D. The sequence continues at coordinate 252,046 of NZ_JBBNNS010000002.1, forward strand.
AAAAACTGATTTTCAACGAAAATGGTGACCGTGGCACGCAATCTATGATTGGCGGTAATACCACGAACCTTCGCGAGTGGAATCGTATCAAGTACGACTGGGCAAACCAAATGTACCGTACGATGCTCAACAACTTCTGGATTCCGGAAGAAATTTCCTTGAACGAAGACGTTAAACAATTCCCATATTTAACAGATTATGAACGTCGTGCCTTTGATAAAATTATTGCGTTCTTGAACTTCCTTGATTCCATTCAATCTGAAAACTTGCCTAATTTGAGCCGCTATATTACAGCATCTGAAGTGGCATCCTTATTGAATATCCAAGCATTCCAAGAAGAAATTCACGCTCAAAGTTATTCCTACATTTTGGACACTGTAACAAATCCTATTACACGTGACAAAATCTATGATGAATGGCGTACAGATAAAACATTGCTTGAACGTAACCGTTTCATCGCCGATGCATACCAACGTTTCAGTGATGAGCCTAGCGAAGCAAATCTCATTCATACAATCATCGCTAACTATATCTTAGAAGGCATCTACTTCTACTCTGGCTTTAGCTTCTTCTACACTTTGGCACGTCAAGGCAAGATGACAGCTACATCCACTATCTTCAAATATATCAATCGCGATGAAGTAACTCACCTTGTATTGTTCCAAAACATCATCCGCGAGTTACGCCGTGAACGCCCTGATTTATTTACACCTGAATTAGAGGCGAAAATTACGGACATGATTCGTCAAGGTACAGAAAACGAAATCGCTTGGGGTCAATACATCACCGACGATAAAATCCTCGGCCTTAACAACGTTCTTATCGAGCGCTACATCAAATACCTTGCCAATATCCGCTTAGAAGCAATCGGCTTACCTCATTTATATCCTGAAATCAAGGATAATCCAATGGAGTGGATCGAAAGCTTTTCTAACTTGAATAGCACAAAAACTGACTTCTTCGAAGCTAAAGTTACAAACTATACAAAAGCAGCGGCATTTGATTTTGACGATTTAGAATAATAGACGTTATAAAATACAATATCTAAGGACATACGAGCCAATAGAAAAGAGCTAATAGCTATAACGCTATCAGCTCTTTTTTCATGATTATTTAAACCTTAGTTATGAGGAATTGCTGCAAATTTAAACAGCTCTCTCCTATTTATCTCTAAAAAACAAAAAACTATCATATCAGTGTATATGTTGCTAGAAATATAGTCCCCAAACGCCACCCTCGTTTTACAGTTGACACATGGTTATACATTGTAAATTATATCAATACATTTGTGCGCAAATAGGCCTACACCGTAGATTTTCATTCGCCCCATGAATGTATTCATAATAAGCTTGGTAAAAGCAAAAGTTTTTGTGTCCACCCTGTTTCAAACTACCAACTATTATCAGCTTTCAATCAATTCAGTTGTCCAGTTAGCAGACTGCAATAGATTGTCTAATAAACGTACTTGTTTTGCGATATGATCAGCTTCTTTTTGGATGTCTGCCACATTCACAGTCGGCATTAGCTTAATCTCAGACCCTCTCGCACGGAAATTGATACTTCCTGCGCTAGATGCCAAAGTTCGATAAGCAGTTAGGCGCAAAGCAGCGCAATCTTTTTCGGCAATGATTTCAGTAATAGATCGACCTTCTATAATAGTTTTGCAATTTGTTAAATTAATATCTGCAATTAATTTTTGAAGTCTATTTACACATTGTTCTAATGTTTTCAAAAGTTCTTCAGGGTTCTCATTCGGTACTTCCCCTTCTTGCACTAAACTATTTTGAGTTAAGCGAAGCTCTAAATCGCTTATTTTATAATTTAAATCAGATCGTTCTTGTAATGCTTCTGCTAGTTTCATAAACTCTCACCTCTCAAAAAGATATATCAATTTACTTATAAAATACTATGTACAATAATAATATATCCATCAATTCTTATTATACAACACTATTGAACGGCTTATAATACTTTCCGCATCATCACATGCGGACAGCCTTCATCAAGGTATTCGTCCCCTTCAGCACGATATCCAAGGGATTCATAGAATGGTTTGGCCTGTACTTGCGCTGACAAGGAGCACGTCTTAAAGCCGTCACGACGAATAGCATTTTCGGCGGCCATCATGATCTTAGTACCTAAATGTTGTCCACGATACAACTTGCGTACCGCCATACGCCCAATATGTGCATCTCCAGCTGTGTCACTGGGAAAATATCGACACGTACCAGCCGCTTTACCATCAATGGATAAGAGCACAAACTTTGCAGTCTCATCGATTTCATCAAACTCGTCTTCAAACCCTTGTTCTTTTATAAATACATCGACACGAATTTGTTTTATTTCCTCTGTTATATGATCTAAGATTTGAATAATCATAGGTGCCCTTTCTGATTATAAGCATATTTATAAGAATTGATTTAGGCGTATTACGAAATACTCTATAAACAATGAAAACTTCTTGTTTTTATTATATCAAAAATACGATTAATACCACAAAGCACCTCAGTTCCTATTAATTCCCACATCAAAAATATTTTAAAACTTCCATGAAATTCACTTTTAGGTATTGCATAATTTTATCATTTGGGTTTATACTATACCCAACATTTTAGAAAGGAGCAACCAAAGATGACTAACCAAATTAGCCTCACAGCAAAGCAATACTTTTATTGGTTCTTTATCCAACGTACGGGTAAGGAACTATTTGTGATGCGCTAATAAAGGATTATTCAACATTAGTTGCTTAGAATAGTAAAAGGGCTACCCGTATTAGATTACGGGTAGCCCTTTTTGTTTGCTATCCGTATGGTCAGCCCAACTATTCACTGTAGTTACAAGGAGGAATTATCATGATTATTACATTGAAACAAAATGCAGCAGCGGAAGAAGTATCTCGTTTACGCAGTGAATTAGAGGCTCAAGGATTTGTTATCCACCCAGTAGAAGGAACACGATACAATATTCTAGGTCTGATTGGTGATACTGCATCTCTTGATGCGCGTCAAATCGAGTCCCTAGATTTCGTAGATAAAGTAACTCGCATTCAAGAGCCATACAAAAAAGCAAACCGCAAGTTCCATCCCGATGATTCTGTAATCAATGTAGGTGGTGCACTTATCGGTGGTGGCCACTTCGCAGTAATGGCCGGTCCTTGCTCTGTGGAAACACCTGAACAAGTATTAGCCACTGCTAAAGCATGTAAAGAAGCTGGTGCTACAATCCTTCGTGGCGGCGCTTTCAAACCTCGTACATCCCCATACTCCTTCCAAGGCATGGGCCCAGAAGGCTTAGAGTTATTAGAGCTTGCTAAAAAAGAAACAGGTCTTCCTATTGTTTCTGAGGTTATGGATATCTCCCAATTACAATACTTTGATAATGTAGATATGCTTCAAATCGGTGCTCGTAACATGCAAAACTTCACGCTTTTAAAAGAAGTGGGCAAATTAAATAAACCAGTTCTTTTAAAACGTGGTTTATCTGCAACATACGAAGAATGGTTGATGGCTGCTGAGTACATCATGTCCGAAGGCAATGAACAAATTGTATTATGCGAGCGCGGTATCCGCACATTCGAAACAAAGACTCGCAATACCTTAGATGTAACAGCAATTCCTATGATGCATGAATTATCTCACTTGCCAATTATCATGGACCCTAGCCACGCAGCAGGTATGAGCCGCATGGTTCGTCCGCTTTCACTTGCATCCGTAGGCGGCGGTGCAGACGGCCTTATGATTGAAGTTCACAACGATCCAGCCAAAGCATTGTGCGACGGTCCGCAAGCATTACGTCCAGACCAATTCACTAGCCTTATGAAAGAAATTAACGCGTTACGCCAAGCATTGGTAGAATGCACTAAATAATCTTACATATCACACAAATAAGCTAGTATCCGTTATAATAGATACTAGCTTATTCTTTTAAGAAAGGAACCGTTATGACTCGCATCCATATTAATGCATCTACACCGTATGATGTTGTCATCGAGGAAGGCGCTTTACAACGCATCACCGATTATATTAAACCATTAAAACCAAATTGCCGTGTTATCATCGTCAGCGATAGCAACGTGACGCCTCACTATTTGGACTCTGTGAAAGCTAATATGGAACATGCGGGTTATGCTGTTTGTGATTATGTTTTCCCTGCTGGTGAAAGCTCCAAAAATGCTCATCAACTCATCGATTTAGTAGAATACATGGCGGCCCAATCATTGACTCGCAAAGACTTGCTCATCGCCCTTGGCGGCGGTGTTGTAGGCGATATGGCAGGATTTGCGGCAGCGACCTATTTACGTGGTATCGACTATGTTCAAGTTCCTACATCCCTATTAGCCGCAGTAGACTCCTCTGTAGGTGGTAAAACAGCGGTCAATCTCGAAGCCGGCAAAAACCTATGGGGCGCTTTCAAACAACCTATCCTTGTCCTCTGTGATCCAGCTACACTCAATACATTACCTGAAATGGAATGGATTAATGGGTGCGGTGAAATTATCAAATACGGTTTCCTCGACGTACCGGGTTTACTCACTCAACTCGAGAACAGACCACTAATTAAACATCGCAGTAGTGTAAGTGGCGTTATTGCCCGCTGCGTACAAGCAAAAGCGGATATCGTGGAACAAGACGAACGCGAGTCTGGCGTACGTGCTCTCCTAAACCTGGGTCATACCTTTGGTCACGGTATTGAAAAAGCGAGCCACTTTGAAGTGCATCATGGCTATGCCGTTGCCATTGGCATGGTCCTCATGGCACAAGGTGCTGTCAAACATGGAGAATTAGATACGGAGGCTTTAGAGAAATTAAAGGCCCTCATCAAAGCACACGATTTGCCAACCACAACAACGATAAGCAAAAAAGAGATTCTAGCTGCCGCTAAGCACGACAAAAAAAGCGAAGGAGCAACCATTAAAATCGTAGTACCTACTAGCTATGGTCACAGCGAACTCAAGGTAATAACGCACGAGGAACTTGCTACCTATTTAGATTAAGGAGATTTATATGCATTCTGTAACGAACGCCATCCCTACAGGGACTATCGCGTCCATCCCTGCAAAAGCTCATGCACACCGTGCGCTGATTTGCGCAGCTCTCGCAAACTCGTCATCTACCATACTACTGAGCCGCACCTCTAAAGACATCAATGCAACTATGGACTCCTTACGAGGCTTAGGAGCACATGTTGTGTATGAAAATAAAGTTGTCACTGTTACACCTGGTCCTGTACCTACAAAGGGCAATGTAGTACCGCACGAATCAGGGACTACATTGCGCCTCTTATTGCCTGTGGCGGCCTCCATTTGTAATGTGGTAGCTGTGGATGCGAAAGGGCGTTTACCAGATCGTCCTTTAGAGCCCATGCTCGGTGAAATAAAAGCTCACGGCGTAACATTCTCCCAAGATAAACCACCATTCACCATGACAGGTCGTCTCCAAGGTGGAGAGTTCTGTATGGTTGGCGATGTGAGTAGCCAGTTTTTCTCTGGATTATTGTTAGCAGCTCCACAATGTGAAGGCGCTACAATTATATCTACGACACCACTTCAATCTAGCGACTATGTCACATTGACAACTACAACGATGGCAGACTTCGGCGTAACAGTCGACCATATACCTGCCGCTGACACAGTCCAAGAATCCTTTACGGTAGCGGCTAATGCTACTTTCAAAGGACAGAACGATTACCAAATCGAAGGGGATTGGTCTAATACAGCGATTTGGATGGTTGCTGCCGCTATGACAGGCCAAGCTATTACCATTACGGGTATGAACAAGAATTCTGTACAAGCTGACCGCCGCATCATGCAGGTCATCGAATCCGCAGGGTGCACTATTACATGGGATGGCATGAATATCACTGTATCAGGTCGCGCTAGTAAGCCAATCCATGCCGACCTCGAGCAAATGCCCGATATGTTGCCAGTTATGGCAGCCCTCGCTTGCTCTATCCAAGGTGAAAGCTCCTTTGTTAATGGTGCTCGCCTACGGTTAAAAGAATCAGATCGCCTCGAAGCCGTTGCTAATCTCGTCAGAGATTTAGGAGGCACGGTTCGCGAAGATGGTGATGACCTATATATCATCGGTAGTGGTATACTAAAAGGAGGACAAGGTGATTGTGTTAACGACCATCGCCTCGTTATGGCAGGCACATTGATGGCTCTCATTAGTGAAACCCCTGTCATCTTACAAGATAGCGAAGCTATTACAAAATCCTATCCTGACTTTTTCGAGGACTGGAACATGCTAGGTGGCAATGCACAGCAAGTATAGCGTCCTAGTCACAGCTAATGCGTTTCAATAGATAAGAATACTAGTCATACATACTATAAGTAGGAGTTAATATAATGGCATCTAATTTCGGTAAAACTATACAAGTAGCTACCTTTGGCGCGTCTCATGGGTACGCCATCGGTGGTATCGTGGAAGGCCTCCCTTGTGGACATACCATCGACATCGACGAGCTACAAGCCTTCTTAAAGCGCCGTGCGCCAGGTCAAAACCAATTACAAACGCAACGTAAAGAAGCCGATATACCTGAATTCTTATCAGGTATGGTAGATGGCATGCTCAGTGGATCTCCATTAGCTTTTATGATTCGCAATACATCGCAGCACTCCGGTGATTACAATAACTTGCGCGACATTCCTCGCCCATCTCATGCGGACTTTACGGCTCGCATGCGCTATGGTGACAAGGTAGATATGCGAGGTGGCGGCCACTTCTCGGCACGTCTTACAGCACCTCTTTGCGTAGCTGGTGGCATTGCACTACAGTTATTGCGTGAAAAAGGTATCGAAATTCACGGCCATTTAAAACAAGTTGGTACAATCCAAGATACTCCTATCGATATGGTTCATCCAGATATGAAAGCACTTGCCAAAATAGCTACCGAAACTATCGCTATGGTCGATGCAGACAAGCGCTCTGAAGTAGAAAACTTGGTCATGAAACTAAAAAAAGACGGCGACTCTACCGGTGGTATCGTAGAGGTTATCGCTACAGGATTGCCAGTTGGTTTAGGCAATCCAAACTTTGATGGCATCGAGAACCGATTAGCTCGCGTGATCTTTGGCGTACCTGCCATCAAAGGCGTGTCCTTTGGGGGTGGCTTCGACATGTGTTCTCGCCTTGGATCAGAAGTGAACGATGCTTTCACCATGGACGGCGATATAATCACAACAACTACCAATAATAGCGGTGGCATTCAAGGCGGTATCACCAACGGCTTGCCCCTCATTATGCAAGTGGGCATCAAGCCTACTCCATCCATTTATAAGGAACAATATTCTGTGTCTCTTTCACAAAAAGAGGACACATTACTCACCATTAAAGGTCGTCACGACCCATGTGTAGCGCTTCGTGCTGTACCTGTTATCGAAGCCGTTACGGCCCTTGTCATTCTTGATTTCTTAGGAGATATTGACCATGAACTTAGATGAAGTACGCGTTAAGATTAACGATATAAACGACCAAATGCTAGCCCTCTTCAAAGAGCGCATGGAACTCTCTAAGGACGTAGCGGCTGCAAAAAAAGAAATGAATAAGGCTATTTACGATGCCAAACGAGAGCGCGACATCCTCGACAAGGTAACAAAAGATGCAGGTCCAGACCTCGATCTATATGCACGCCGCTTTTTTGAAGCATTATTTAGCTTGAGTCGTACCTACCAATCTGAGCAACTATTCCAAGACAATGAATTCACTTTAAAAATGAAAAAAGCCATTGACCAATCCCCTACTTTGCCACCTCAACGGGGCAGTGTAGCTTGCGCCGGCGTATTCGGCAGCAATGCTCAAATGGCGTGTGATAAATTATTACCCCTCAGCCAAATCCATTATGTAACGGGTTTCCGTGCCGTATTCGATGCCGTAGAGTCAGGCGAATGTCAATTCGGTGTATTGCCTATTGAAAACAGCTCCAATGGTTCTGTAAAAGAAGTATATGACCTCTTAGAAGAGCGCAAATGCTATATCGTTCGCGGCACGCGCCTTTGGATTTCTCATGACTTGCTCGTAAAAAAAGGCACTAAACTAGAAGATATCCATACCATAATTTCCCACCCTCAAGCGTTGGGCCAATGCAGTCACTTCCTAGATAAGTTAGAAGGCGTAGAATTACGCTCCTATGACAACACGGCTCGAGCTGCACAGCTCGTAGCGGCTAGTGATGACCCAGGTGTGGCAGCTATCGCAGCACCTCAATGTGCAGACCTATATAATTTGTCTCCATTGCTAAGAAACATCCAAAATAGCGACAACAACTATACGCGCTTTATCTGTATTAGTAAGGACTTCCACGTATACCCAGGAGCCAATAAAATCTCTGTTGTAACCACTGCAAGTCATGCACCTGGTGGCCTTGGTACATTGCTCACCAAATTTGCTAACATCGGTGTAAACCTTACAAAACTTGAGTCCCGCCCTATCGTAGGACATAACTTTGAATTCTTGTTCTACCTTGATTTGGAAGCATCCTTAGCAGATCCAAAAGTACTCTCCGTGTTGGCAGAACTCCACGCATCGCAAGATAAATTCCGCTTGCTCGGTAATTATCCTGAAAATTAATATTTTCCTCTATAGTAGTGCTTATTAATGGCATATATAGTACAATGGATATAGTTTTAAAACTCCAATGGCTAATAGGTGACAGCCTATTAGCCATTTTGTGTATATTGACCTAGGAGGTCCTATGAAATTTGGTTTACTTGGCCGTACGTTGGGCCATAGCTTTTCCCCACGCATCCACAATGCTTTGGGAAATACTAATTATGAATTATTTGAACGAGAACCGAGCCAACTGCAAGAGTTCTTCGCAAATCCAGAATTACAAGGTATTAATATTACCTTTCCTTACAAGGTTAATGCCCTTGAGGCTTGCGATGTAGTTGACCCTCGCGCGGAACGCATTGGCTGTGTAAACACTATGGTCCGTAAAGACGGCAAATGGCATGGTTACAATACAGACTACGATGGATTTGTATTCACCCTAAAACACGCTGGTATCGATGTATCTGATAAGGAGTGCATCATCCTTGGCGATGGCGCATCTTCTGCTACCGTTCACGTGGCTCTTGAAGATCTAGGTGCTAAGAGCATCACGCATCTATCCCGTAAAACAGCTCCGCTCTATACCGATGCACCTAATTACTACGAAACAGCACAGATTATCATTAACTGCACGCCTATCGGGATGTATCCGCATAATCCGGCTAGCCTGATAGATATTATGCAATTTTCCAAATTAGAAGGCGTTGTAGATCTCATCTACAATCCGCGCCGTACCGTTTTGCTTTTACAAGCAGAAATGATGGATATTCCTCATTGTGATGGTCTACCTTTCCTCGTGGCACAAGGCGTTGAGGCAGCTAATCATTTCCAAGGTGAAAGCTTTGGCACCAAGGAAATCGAGCAAATTTTGCGAGATATGCGCCGTGAAAAGGAAAATATCATCCTCATCGGCATGCCTGGTGTTGGGAAAACAACTGTAGGCAAGGCAATCGGCAAAGAGATGGGCCGTACTTGTATTGATGTCGATCAAGAGTTAGCAAAAGAAATCGGTGATATATCCACATATATTACGGAGCAAGGGGAAGCAGCATTCCGTGAAAAAGAAGCAGAAATGATTGCAAAATTAGGCACAGAAACTGGCCTTGTCATCTCCACTGGTGGCGGCTGTGTAACAGTACCTAAAAACTATGTACATCTACGTCAAAATGGTCGTATTTACCAATTAACGCAGCCTGTAGAAAAGCTATCTACGTCAGGTCGTGTTCTCTCTAGTGGCGGTATAGAGCGCTTACGTGAACTCGAAGAAACTCGCACTCCAATGTATGAAAGCTTTGCACAATGCATCGTAGAACATAATCGTAATGCACCGGAAACAGTAGCGGCTATACTAGAAGACTTCGAAGCAAACTTATTGTAAGAGTTTATATAACGGTATTTATAAGATTGTTTCCTCTATATAAGTAAGGACTTCTACATTTTTAGAAGTGAGAGCATTTACATCTGTATTTTTAGATAAAACTAAAACTCATATCATGACATACATGATATAAACTGAAAAGCAGTAGCTATCCTCAGGGTAACTACTGCTTTTTTAGGTCTCCTATGTATTATATATATTGGTAGAAAACTACATTTGCAATTACAATGTAATTACAAATAGGATTGAGTAACTTAAATACTTTTTAACATAAAATCAACAATATAACCAAGATGTTTCAGTCATAAGCCAAAAGAATACTAGGAGAGATACTATGAAAACCGTAAACCTACAAGTCCGTATCAACGAAGATCTAAAACAAGAAGTATCTAGCATATTAAAAGCACAAGGTCTATCATACACCTCTATGCTAGATGCACTATTCCGCCAAATCATCAAAGAGCGTCGCATTCCGTTTGCCATTGCGTTACCAACGGCACCTATCGATGAAACACCTACACCAAGCACACTCAACAACGGCACCTATGAACAACCACAAACTACATTAAAAGCCTCAGATTATATAGGTGCATATGGTACACCAAGAGAAGAAAATCAAGAAATATCCTTCGATACAATCGATAAGACAGGAGTTCTTAACATCCGTATCAATCCTAAAGTTAAGACACTAACAACAGCTATTCTAAAAGAAATGGGATTAACCATGTCACAAACAGTTACACTTGTATCTAAACAAATACAATTTAATAAGGATATTCCACCTACTATCCTCCGTCCAGAATGGATTGATGCTATTAATAATGATTTCTGGACTGAAGAAGATTTAACTACAAGAATACAATTAGGGCTAAATCAAGCAGAAAAAGAAATTGGTGAACCTGCGGAAAAAATTTTTAATGAACTCCTTGAAGATTTATAAATTTGGAGAGCTGAAATGAAGTATACAGTAATTATGACGCCTACAGCTAAGTCTGATATAGTAAATCTCAAAAGTTCACTAGAACAACAGATTATAGATTCTTCCTTTATTAGAAAAGAATTAAAGTTGATTTATCAAAAAATTTCTTCATTAGCTATCTTTCCTGAACGTTATCCTATTGTAAATAGTAATACCAATTACAGAAAATTATCATACAAAAAATATCTTATTCTATATAAAGTCATTAATAATAACATATATATTTTTTATATCCGCCCTTCAAAAATGAATATACTACAAGAAATACAAAACATATAAAAAAGTCGGCTCTCGCCGACTTTTTTAATGCACTTTTACGCGTTTATGTTGTTGTTCGTCAAATACACCATCTACATCGATGGTATCTAGAATTCGTTTTAAAGCATGTACATCGATTTGCCCTGGTGCCGATGCTTTACCAGCAGAGGCAAAGGTCATGGCATTTCCAAATAGAGCACCTACAGTGCGTGTAACAGCACCTAGTTCTCCCATTGCCATCGTAATAATTGGATCCGAAGGATACAAAGCTTTCACTTCAGCAGTTGCTTCAAGTAGCGTCAATACATCACCAGTTGTGTGAGGCATAACGGCAATCTTTGGCACATCGGCCAAGAACTCTTTCATTTGAATAAGTCGATTTACAATGACTTCACGGCTCGGCGTACAATGGAAATCATGGTTGCTCATGATAATAGTGATTCCATGAACCTTAGCAAACTCTATCGTTTTAAGCATTCTATCTTGATCAAAAAACAGCTCAATATCGATAGCATCCACCAATCCTGTAGGAATCAAGCGCTCCAGCATTGTAAAATAATCTTGTGTAGAAATCGTTCTTTCCCCACCTTCACCTTTTGTGCGCCATGTAAAGAGCAACCCACGACCTTTCAGTTGTGGCTTGATGAGCATTAATAATTCAATAATAGCGTCAATGGAGTGGGCCCGCTCGAAATAGTCAATGCGTAGCTCCACTACATGACACGGTGTATTACATGCTACCGCGGTGGCATCTAGAATCTCTTTCATTGTTGTGCCCACAATAGGCACGCATATTTTTGTACCCTTTTCTCCGAGTACAGTATGTCCGATACGGACCATAATAACTCCTTTCTGTCCCACGCGGTGAGACTAGTGACTTACCTTAAACTAACTATATACCAATATTTTTGTAAAAGCAATCAATCAGCCCATATTGGATTGCTATTCACTAAAAACGTATGAAAGCCTGCTATTATGCACTAAAACAGTATTCTTAGATTAACGATTAACATTACTTTTTCTTATACCCTAGATTAAGACCTCTTACCAATAAACAATCTGTACTTGAAAGTTTCGTATTATAAAAATAGCCTAAAAAAGTAAAAGCTCCTTACCAATATATTAGTAAGGAGCTTGTTAGACTCTAATTCACACACTATATTTATCATGTTGTACGGATAGTTTCCGTGATTGGAATCCCATATAGAGTAATAGCAAACCTGTAATGCTAAATACATAGGATATCCCAATATAGGTAGATACAATACTTGCAAACACTGGACCCACCATGGAACCAAATTGTTGAGCCGTCGTCGTCATACCAAACATGCGACCTCTAAAGCCTGGTTCTGTATTAAGTGTTACAGCTGCACTCAAAGATGGGTTGATCCCTACAATACAAGAGCCAATTAACACTTGTAGTACACCAAACCACCAGATACCTACTGGTAAGCTTTGAAGTAAGAGAACAACACCACTACCAAGCATACAGTAGGAAATGGTTCTAAAGTACCCACGACGCTCACCGAGGCGCACCCATATATTGGTCGTTAAGGAACCGGCTAAACCACCGATACTGAGGATTGTACCTGAAATGATGGCTGCCCCTTCCATGGTGCCTTGCATATCACCTACATAAAGCGCCAAAATAGGCTGTAGCATCATGATGACACATTGCATAAAGAAGTAAATCCATAAAAGTCTTACTAATACAGGTTGTTCTTGAACCGACTTAAAATCCTCTCGCAAGGATGTAGCTTTTACCGGCTGTTTGGACTGCTCCTTAGAAGTTGTATTTTCAACTTCTAGTTTTGGTTCTTTTACAAGAAACAATACCGCCAAAGTAGCAATGAATACAGCTATACCAGAAATATAAAATACAGGGCGCATACCTACGACACTTTCAACGGCACCACCTAAAAATGGGCCGATGACATTGCCTAAAATCAGACCTGTTTGGAATATGCCGAGGGCACGGCCCACCTGTTTCTCATCAACGCTCAGGGAAACCATGGTCATCGCCGCAGGATAGAAACCGTTGGCAAAACCTACCAAGGCACGCCCCATCAACAATTGGTACTGATCCGTTACCATACCGATGAGGACATAACTGACAGCAATGGCAAAACCAGCGCGCAAAGCCATCCGCTTTTTCCCTTTATTATCTGCAATTTTGCCCCATATAGGCGCCATAATACCAGCAATAAGGAAGGTAATACCAAAGACAAGACCTGACCAAAGTGCCACATCAGCCTTAGGAACACCGAGTTCCAACAGATATATAGGCAGAAAAGGAATTATCATTGTGTAACATATGGCTAGCACGGTCATACTAGCCGTAATAATCCATACATTGCGCATGCCACCGCGAGCATCATATACACTTGTACTCATAGTACCCTCCCTTCCACATAAAATTGTTTAGATAAACTAATATACACATAAATCACTTTTAATTACAGTTCCATTTAAATTACAGTCCTACTTAGATTTCAATCTATGTTACTATTCATAAAATGTTATTACATTTTAATTTCATATATAAAGAAGAGCCGCATACGAAACGCGACTCTTTCCATAAAAAATACCTAAAATATAGGTATACAATGTAGTAATCCTCAAAGATTATTCAAATTAAAGTTTTCGGACTATCAATTATTCCGTAGGAAATTTGTGATCCATTACATCTTGCAAGGAAACATGTTCCATAACATGTCGGAACTCATCTTGTAAATACTGCCACAATGGAGCTGTCAAGCAGTCATTAAACATAGGACACGGTTCTACATCATCTTCTAAACAAGACACGAGAGCAATGGAGTCCTCTGCGGCATATAAAATTTCATATACATTGTATTCAGCCGGAGATTTCACCAAACGATATCCTCCATATTTACCACGTCCACTTTTAACAAGGCCCGCGGAGGATAATCGAGATACAATCCCCTCTAAATATTTATCGGAAAATCCTTGGCGTTCTGCAATCTCACGAATTGGTACATTTTTTTCTACTCCATGTTCTGCAATATCCGCCAATATCCGTAAGGCATAACGCCCTTTTGTAGATATTTTCATAAGTTAACCTCTATATCATTCATAATATATTAATAGTATATCACAAATTCATACAAAAAATGGTGGGAAATATGATACACTATACATATATCGAAATATCTTTATTTAGGTATGATTTTAATTTCATATAGGGAGGATTTTATCTAATGTTAGATAAATTATTTCAACTCAGTGAGCGTGGCACAACCGTTAAAACAGAAATTTTAGCAGGTATCACTACGTTTATCACGATGGCGTACATCCTATTCTTGGCGCCAAACATTCTTAGTCTTGCAGGTATGGATAAGGATGCGGTCCTCATTGCCACAGCCTTAGGTGGAGGTCTTGTGACGATTGCTATGGGTTTATTCGTAAACTACCCAATTGCTCTCGCTCCAGGAGTTGGCCTCTTGGCATTTTACTCCTTTACTGTAGTTCTCGGTATGGGCGTATCTTGGCAAACAGCATTAGGTGCGGTATTCATTTCAGGTCTCGTATTCCTCGTATTAACACTTACGTCGGTGCGACAAATGATTGTTGAAGGCATCCCTACCTCCATGAAAATTGCCATTACCGTTGGTATCGGTCTCTTCATTTCTATCATCGGTTTGAAGTTATCCGGCTTGATGGCCATCTCCATTAGTTTGTCTCCAAACTCCTTAGGTCAGGTTGTACAAACACATGGTAATTTAGTCCCTCCAGCATCTGAGGCACTCTTAACGCTTGGTAATTTGCACAGTGGTGAAACATTGTTAGCACTATTCAGCCTCATCTTTACAGCTTTATTGATGGCTCGCAAAATTCAAGGTTCCCTCTTGATCGGCGTTTTAGTAACAACAATCATCTCCTATGCGACAGGCCTTTCCACAATGCCTGAGAACTTCACCGTATTGGCCGTTCCTGATTTCTCCAAAGCAGCATTCTTGCAATTAGATATTCCTGGTGCTCTTCACATGGGCTTAATTACGATTATCTTCTCCTTCACATTTGTAGAATTATTCGACTCTATGGGCACTTTGATTGGTACCGCTACAGAGGCGAAAATCGCAGATCCTAAATCTGGTAAATTCCCCGGTCTTGGTAAAGCCATGACCGTAGATGCTATCGGTGTTAGTGCCGGTGCATTGCTCGGTACTTCTACAATTACGGCTTTCGTTGAAAGTGCGGCAGGTGTAGGGGCTGGCGGCCGTACAGGTTTAACAGCTGTCACAACAGGCGTACTTTTCCTAATTTGCTTATTCTTGGCTCCATTGGTATCCTTGGTTCCAAATGCAGCCACATCTCCTGTTCTTATCATCGTAGGTGCCCTCATGTTAGGTGCCATTCGCAACATCGACTTCGATGATTGGACTGAAGGCTTCCCTGCATTCCTCGTTATCGTATTAATGCCGTTCACATACAGCATCGCTAACGGTATCTCTGCAGGTCTTATTGCATACCCTCTACTCAAAATCATTGCAGGCCGTGCAAAAGAAGTTAACTGGATTATGTACGTATTGGCGGTTCTCGTTATTATCCGCTACGTATTCTTCTAATTAACGTATACCCATAATGATGCTATTAGTGAAAGCTACTTTATATTCGATAACTATAAAATCACTAATACCTAAAAGCAAAATATATGTAAATTACATACACTAAAAGAACCTATCTCCAAAGATATTACTCTAATATCTAGGAAATAGGTTCTTTTTATTATGTACGCTTTTACTAAACGCTAACGTCGTATGGCATCACCGAATCGTGCTATAGAGTCTTATTAGGGTTTAGTATTAACGAATTGTTTTTACACCGATTAAGTCTGTACGACTTGAATCAATATTTTTTAATGGTACTACATAATCTTTATAAAACTCTGCTTCAGATGCTTTCACAGGCACTTGGAAGAACAAGAAATATGCCATGTTATCTTTGCTCCACGCAACACTGCGTACTAAGCCCTTATCTACATTACCTGTATACTGCACATCACCGGTTGGCGTAGAGTCAATCCACTGTACGTCATGGTATTCCGTTGGAACATATTCTTTAGGCCATACTGTATCCATAGAGTAGCTCATGCGAAAGACCATCGTATGATTTACCCAACGTCCGCTGCGTTCTTGATATTCTTGACCTTCCTTCCAATATACAGTTTCTAATACATCATTATCATAAAAATGTGTAGCATAGTATGTATAGCCAAGAGGCAAGTAACTTGGTACAGATACGTCATAGGACATCTTACGAGATGCATCAATTACACCGCTAGGTAAGCCGATGGATTTACTCGTAAGTATAGGCCACTCAGAATTCGTATGTGTACGCAGTGGCAAACCAATAGTTTCAAAATGAGGTCTATCTTGTTCACCATTTTGTTTAACACTTTGCGCATCGTTTTCTTCAACATGTTGCTTATCATTGCGTTCACCACGTAATCGAGTATCATCAGCGGCTACGTTAGTAAGAGGACCTACAGAGTCTACAATTTTGCTTACAAAGTTTTGGTTTCTTGTAGAGGCAAAGTAGAGCATATATACTTTATTATCTTTTTCCCAGTAAGCAATTTGAACAGAGTCGTTGCTAGAGCCTAAAGTATGTACAGGGACTCCATTAGGGGTAGTAAAGCTAACGGCATCATCAGCATCATATTTTGTCTTTTCCAATATAGGCTTTACCACGGTATCGATAGCCCACCCCATGCGATACACAATATCTGTATTAGAGAAGGTTAATTTCTGACCATATTCTCCATTATGGCCCGTTTCCGTATACACGATTTCTAATACGTCATGATCACTTGACTTTACATCGCGTACTGCATAATCTTCAAGCATATAAGACGGAATTTGTAAATTATATCCAAAATAATTAGTAGTTGCCTCAATATTACGCTCTAGGATATCACCATTATCAAGTTGATCATACCACCGATAGCGATTCATTAGCTCTTTATTCTTTTCCACTGTATCAGTGGTAACTGTATGTCCATTTTCATCCACTAAAGGAGATAATGCACTAACTGGTTGTACTCCAAAGCTACTTACCACAGCAGCTAGTATTCCTATTGCTAATAATGATTTTGTTATTTTCAATCTCATAATTTCTTCTCTCTCTAAAACACGCCAGTCTTTGCTTTCATAGGAACTACATGTTCCTGTTTCATTTCTTCAATAGTTTTAGGTTTAATCGGTGTTGTCGGATAGTTACCAACTAGTTCATAACGAGAGCTATCAATACTCTTCAACGGTACTACATGCTCTTTATAGAATTCCGCATCAGCCTCTTTCATCCGTTCTAAGAAGAATAGAGAATAAGCCATACCATCCTTCGTCCACGAAATGCTGCGAACCATATGTGTTTCAGGATTACCTGTAAAATAAACATCACCAGAATCACCTGATTTAGACCATTCGAGATCGCCGTACTCAGATGGAACATATGGTGTATCTCTTACGGTATCCAAGGAATATCCCATTCTATATGCCATAATACTATCTATATATTTTTTCCCATCCCGATAGATAGTCACACCTTTTTTATAATATACAACCTCTAATACATCATTTTGATCTTGACGCGCTGTATAAAGCTGATAACCATAAGGTATATAGCTAGGCGCCTTGACCTCATACGGCAGTTGCTGTGCAGCTTCTACTATTCCTTTCCAATTACGAGCTCCTTCTTGAGTTTTCATAGGCCACTCTAATAAAGTCTTTCTTGGTAATGCTTTGATTGCTGAATCAGGATGAACTCTAGGCATATCATTTGTAATGGTAGCGGAAACGCCAACATTATCGGTAGATATTGAATCATTAACAACATCAGCTAAAACATATCCTGCACACAATAATCCTACAGCCATAGCAGATAAAACGGACTTAACTAGAAGCTTCTTCATGATCTCTCCTTTTATAAAAACTTGATATACTTTACACATATAATGATATATTTTCTTATTTATATCAAAAACATACCACCAATTCTGTTGCCCTAGCTACTTCATAAAACTTTTATCTTTCCTATTGTGAAAGTATAGTTATGAGCCATCAGCTGCTTTAATGCTAACTAGTTATACATAATAAAACATCCTACTAAACGCTATATTACAATAGAGTTCAATAGGATGTTTTGTCATTATTTAGTTAATGGAGGCATAATAATATCTTGTTCAAGCTGTCTTCGTCTCTTTGCAGTATAGTCTACAACTTTAATTTGAACTACGCCCACAGAGTTTACCATGGCATCGGTAAAGGTAAATTCTCGACCGGTCTGATGCTTCATCAACACTTGTAAACCATGAACTTTTTCATCAATGTTATCTATATAGGTGGCCTCTCCTCGTCCCATTACACTGGAATAGACTGAACTATATTTACAAGGAATATCTCCACCTGAAACGAGAGCCTCATCATCACCATCAATTTCGATAAATACATGAGGATTCGCTTGCATCAAACTAAACTTCTTCCCCTCATGATGTCCATGCACAAAAATATGAAGTACATTATCTATAAATTCATAGCCGAAATGCAAAGGTACCACGTAAGGGTAATCACCATCCATCATCCCTAAGTGAATGATGCGAGTGCTATTTAAAATACCTTTAATTTCATCTATATTTGTAACCATACGATCTTGACGTCTCATAATAGCCTCCATAAGAATCGGAAAATTGATACACCTTACGCTTCATGTAATCTGCTAAGAAGATGTTTAAATTGAGCCTCATCACTATTTAGCTTTCCGAAAAAAACTTCATCAATTTCTTCAACTAATGGAACTGCTTTTTGTAATATTTCACTGCCCTTTTCATTTAAAAGAACCGCTTTCGCACGTGTATCTCTAGAGTGCTCTTTTCGCTCTACAAAACCACGTTTTTCCAATAAGCTCAATATTTGAGATACCGTCATAACATCTATCCCTGAAAGTTTTGAAATCATAACTTGTGTAACTTCGTTATCATGTTGTGATAAATACGCAAGAGATGCTAAAACAACAAATTGAGGATGTGTTAAATTCAACTCTTTTAACGCTTGTTTTATAGTAAAATGCCATTTATTGTACACCCTCATGAACAATAATCCTGTTGATTTTTCTGAATTGTCTTTATATTTTGATGTAAACAAACAGCAATCACCTTATCTTTCTAAACAATTTTTTAGAATAAATATAGATTGAGGAACATCCGAAAAAACTTGACTTAAAAATTCCAAATGTTGCTTATCTTCACTTTCTAAACTTACAGTATGCTTTACATTTACACTTCCATCATGATTATCAATTATTTGATGTCCGAAAAGTATAGCTCCAAATGGAGTTTCAGTCTTATCCCAAAACTCTTCAAAAGGTTTTACAAGAGTAAGCTGATATTCCATAGGTGGCATGCCTTCAAGCTCCATTGTACCACATGAACCAGTCTCAAATTTACCGTTTAATGTAATATTTTTTAGATCCTCTTCCCAGTCATACCATTTTTCGATATTCGCATAGTACGCCCACACAGCTTCTTTTGGCGCTTTTATGTTCAAACTAAAACTAAATTCCATTTTATATCCTCCTTTTTTATTAGTGTTTTATTATAAGTGTACTTATTATAAATTATTTTATATTATTCGTCAATTAACTTCATAAAAAAGATATTCTATGAGTTTATCAATATAAGGGTATACTCTCATCAGAAAATCATCAGACCTTTTGTCTACTGTAAAAATACATTTGACTTTTTAGGATAGATACTGTATTATAAAAAAATAGTTTTAAAGATTCTATAGATTGTTAAAGCTATGGTAATCCATAGCCTTTATATTTATAGATAGTTTGTAGAAAAGAGGTCTTTATTATGTCTGATACGCATCAGTTAAAACGGGGTCTTAAGAACCGGCATGTACAGCTGCTCGCCATCGGCGGTGCTATTGGTACAGGCCTATTCTTAGGCTCCGGTCGCGCCATTCACTTGGCTGGTCCATCCATCATATTCGCCTACCTAATAACAGGTGTTATGTGCTTCTTTATTATGAGAGCACTAGGCGAGTTATTGTTATCTAACCTAAATCACCACTCTTTTATCGACTTTGTAGAAGATTACTTAGGGGATCGAGCAGCCTTTATCACGGGATGGACATACTGGTTCTGCTGGCTTTCACTAGCCATGGCGGATTTGACAGCCGTAGGCCTCTACATGCAATACTGGATACCGTGGCTTCCTCAATGGATACCAGCCTTACTTGTTCTAGTCGCCTTGCTGTTAATGAACTTGACAGCTGTAAAATATTTTGGCGAAATGGAATTCTGGTTTGCCTTGATTAAGGTAATTGCTATTATCTCTCTTATCATTATCGGTATCATCATGATTGTTACTGGTTTCACCACAGATGCTGGCGTCGCCGCCTTTAGCAATATGTGGAATTACGGAGGATGGTTTCCGAATGGAACGATGGGCTTTATCCTATCATTCCAAATGGTTGTATTTGCTTTCACAGGCATAGAACTCGTAGGTTTAACGGCTGGCGAAACAGAAGATCCTGAAAAGGTTATCCCAATGGCCATAAACAATATCCCATTGCGTATTATTTTATTCTATGTAGGCTCTTTAGCCATTATCATGAGTATTTACCCTTGGACTGCCGTTAACCCTGCTGCAAGTCCATTTGTAGCGGTGTTTACCGCCGTTGGCATTACAGCCGCCGCAGGTATCGTAAACTTCGTTGTTCTTACTTCTGCAGCCTCTGCTACAAACTCTGGTATCTTCAGTACAGGCCGTATGATTTATGCCTTGGCAAAACGCGGTCATGCACCAAGCTCAATGCGTCGCTTGACGCACAGCAGTGTGCCATACCAAGCAACGATTTTCTCGGCAGCCGTATTATTGATTACAGTTGTACTCAACTACGTAATGCCTGAAGCAGTATTCGTTATGATTACATCAATCTCCACGTTCTGCTTTATCTTTATTTGGGCCATGATGGTTATTTGTCACCTCAAATATCGTAAGAAAAATCCTGAACTAGCAGCACAATCTAAATTCAAAATGCCTCTATACCCTGTAATGAATTACATTATCCTAGCTTTCTTTGTTTTTGTTCTAGCCATTCTAGCCTTAAATGAAGATACGCGAATTGCCCTCTTGTTCACACCAATTTGGTTCATCATTCTTTGGGCCTTCTACTCCATGCTCAACACGGACGATGAAGATGCGCTTGGAGAAGAACTCATTGAAATGGCTGGTGTAAAAGAAATTTACAAAAAACCTAAAAAAGACGATTCCGATGATTACGTAATCTAACAAAAGCCCGTGCATAGCACGGGCTTTTCTATTACTTCATAGTCGGGAAGTTTTCTTGTTCATATTGTTGTTGATACGCTGGTAGATTATTTATATTTTCATTGTAATTAAAGATAGTCTTAATGCGATAGCCTTCTTGAGTGATGATGATATCAATAGAGGATGGTACTTCTTGACCATTCTGTTGCAAATGGTTAACTAATTCTTGCAATGCCTCTATTTGACGTAAAGAACCAGCCTTATATTTACCCTTGGATAGGCCTGTATTTCTAATGATTTGACCATTATATACTTGCCCTCTATTATCTTTGTAATAGAAGCGCACAGCATCCTTATCCCCCGCAGGGACTGCTTTAATATAAATAATCTTCCAATTCTTCTTAATCATCACTTTTGTAGCTTGTGCTAAATTATTAGACAAACGTCGTGTTTCTTGATTAGTAGACTTAGATACACCATTAACCTGTTGAATTTCATCATTCATAGGCATTTCAATAGGTGTCATTACTGGATCTTGTTCTACCTTTTTTGCATCTACAGGCTGAATCGCAAACACGCCAACAACCGCCATTACAGCTAATGAGGTAAGAGCAATTTTTTTCATTCCATCTCTCCTTAGAGAATTTATCAACACAAATTACATTTTATACAATATATTATATTCATTCAACTATATATTATCAAGTTAATTTGATTTTTCAGTATTTACATTCTTAATTATTTGATTCCATTGTTCGAAAAGTTCAGTATTATAATTCATATCCATATATTTTATATTGAAAGAAGTTATAGACTTTAGATTATCATAACTTTCCATTCTATTAGTCTTAACATTCCAAAACAACATCATATTTTCATATATAGGAATACCATAATACTGTTCTGCTTTAAAAAACTCAAAAGGTAAATTCATATTTGGTTTCGCATATATAAGAGAAGTAACTGTTAGTAAATAAGTATCTCCTACCTTACCATTTATATATAATTCTCTAGGAATAAGAGAATCTAATATTACTTTATCATTTTTAATACCATGTTTACTTACTTTCTTTTGTTGAACCAAACGTGGATCTGTATCAACTATTTTAGTAGCAGATAAAGTAGCATCTAAAATATATTTTCCCTCCCTATTAGAGGCTATAATATTACCATTGATATAGTCTAAGGAAGCAGAAAACTTATCAAAATCATATCCTATAACATTAGCAGTCAAAGATGTATCAGTGACCCTCAAAATCAAAAGCGGATACAAATTCATATTAGAAATAGTATCATTAGAGCGTGCAAGCAGATATAATTCATCGTTAACGATAAGATAATCAAAAATATAACAGTTATATTTTTTCATAATAGGTAATACATCAATGGCATAAGACTCAGAGTAATTACTTGCATTTATAACTGTTAAGATTGCATTAGGATTACGATTAATATCAACTGTAATATCCTTTTCTAAAATTATCCCTTGTTTTGGTAAAATACATTTCTCATTTCTCGTACCACTGAGGTGTAAGGCACACAAAATAAGAATAAGGATAATTAAAAAACTTACAATATAATATTTCTTTATCCATTGCAACATAGGACCACCTCTCTTACCTATAGTATAACTAAATCTATCGATTAATAAAAGAAAAGGCTTCTACCGATTCTTGACCGATTATATTCGGTCAATTACTGGTAAAAGCCTTTAATTTTATAATATTAGTTATGAAATTATCCCATATAGTAAAGAGATATACTTAGAAGTTTCTATTCGCTTAGATATCTAAAATCAATATTACTAAACTAGTTACTAAAATCCGTATCCACAATAGCGAATTGTGTATAGTCAGGGTAACGTTTTTGCATTTCTGCCTTGATTTTTTCCAATGTACCATGTGGATCTTCTTCGTCAAAGTCAAAGATAATATCGTAGTAGATAACCTTCTTTTCTTCTTGTACGTAGAAGGCATGTACTTGTACTACATGTGTATATAAACTAATAACTTGATCAAGAGCTTTTCTAATTTCAAGTACTTCTACACTTGGTTTATTTTCAGCATATACACCAACGGTCATATTGATGCCAAACTTTTTATAAAGATGAACCGCAATGCCCTTTGTTAGAGGATGGACTTCTGCCATTGTCATAGAATCTGGTACAGAAATATGAACGGAACCGATTGTTTCTCCCGGACCATAGCTATTTAATACCAAATCATATACACCACCCACATTTGGATGCTGTGCAATAGTTTCTTTAATATTACGGATTAAATTATCATCTGCTCGAACACCGAGCAAATGGTTATACATTTCACGTAAAATATCATACGCTGCTTTTAAAATCAAAACAGAAATAACAGCGCCCACATAACCTTGAATATCAAAGTTAAAGAAAAATACTAAGCCTGCAGATACCAATGTAGCAAAGGTAATCACTGCATCAAAAAGGGCATCTATACCAGATGCTACGAGTGCATCGGATTTATATTTTTCTCCTTGTGCCTTGATGTAACGGCCCATCACTATTTTCACCACGATGGCAACAGCGATGATAACAAGGCCTGGAATATCAAATGTAGATACCTCAGGGTGAATAATTTTTTCCACAGATTCTTTAAGGGATCCAATGCCAGCACCGAGAATGATGAAAGCTATGGCCATAGTAGTCATATATTCTATACGGCCATGACCAAATGGATGCTCCTTATCAGCCCCTTTGGCGGCTAATTTCGTACCCACAATAGTTAATACAGAGGACAATACATCTGTTAAGTTATTTACTGCATCAAGGATGATGGCGATAGAATTAGACGCAAGGCCCACAATCATTTTAAAAATAACGAGAACGACATTACCTATAATGCCTTTTATACTGGCAAGCGTAATCCCCCGATTACGTGCTGCACCATTATCTTGTAAAATCATACTACACCTCTTACATTCTGATTTATAGTTCTTAAATTGAACTATATCGATTTGCTCCTATTTATATTATAGCTTATCGATTATCATTTGTCATTATTTTTCTTGAAAAATATTTTTAAACTTATTGATTTTACTGAATTATCAATAATTCTCATTTCTCAATTAGGAACTTTGATGTATTGTGACTTCACAATGTATAGTACAAACTTATGACTAACAAACTAGTATTTTGTATTACGTAACGAGTTAACCAGATCAGATTATGCCATAACCGTAATATGCTCTCCTGTTCGAATGTGTGTAAATACTACCTTTTGAGCGCGCAATTGGAATGGCTGTCCCGTAGGTTGTGCACCGTATAATGTATCTCCTACAAGAGGGTGCCCTAAATGGCTGAAAGCTACTCGAATTTGATGTGTTTTCCCTGTGTACAAACGAACTAAAACCTCAGTATATCCACATTTATTGGACTTATACACAGTTTTGTCCACATTTGGATTATTTTTATCCACATCTACTAATTCTATATCCACATTTTTTAGTCCTATATCCACAGAATTTTCAGACTTATTCACAGAGTTATCCACAGGCTGGGAAGAATGTCTACATAGGACGGAAAAATCTGTGCGAGTCTCTTTGCCCTTTGCATTTACTTCGTAATGAATACCATCAGCACTGCGTTCCATAGGGAATACTAAAGTATCCTCATCAGCTTCTACGATGCCTTCTACAGTAGCCATATACCACTTTTCAAAGGTGTTATTATCCATTTGTTGTTGATAAAGACTTTGAGCTAGACCGCTTTTAGCAATGATAATACAGCCCGTCGTATCTCGATCTAAACGGTTCAAGAAACGTACCTTTCGCTTGATACCATGTTCTTTAAAATAGTGCGCCACACCATTGGCAAGAGATAGTTGATCTTTAGAGTTCACCGTCACACCACTTGGCTTATCCACAATAAAAAGATCCTCGTCTTCGTATAAAACGGATAAGTCCATTTCAATTGGATCGTGGTCAATCTTCTCTTTAGCCATAGCAATCCAGATCTCATCGTCTACGGAGATTGCATCCTTTGGTGTAGCCTTATGCCCATTAATGTGGATTAATTTCTCTTCAAAGAGTTTAACTAAGGACTTTCGAGGATATTTAGTATCTAACACTTCACCGAGTGAAATATCACATGCTTCGCCAGTATGTTCTAGATCACCACTTGACATGTCTTGATTGCTACTCGATATACCTCGACTGCTACTAAATACGTCTCGACCGTTATTAGACAAATTTTGTTTTGCATATTTCTGACTAAGCACAGCGTCTATATCTGCAGCGGTCACGGTCCACAGAATATCGTCAGGACGATGTGTTTTTCGCGCCATTAGTATCTCCTTTCTACGAGATCAGGGTCTCGTGGCATATAGTTGAGTAGCGAGCTTGGTTGAACCGCTCGACCTCTTATACTCGTCTGTTCAAAGGTAATGGCCAATTCTTGTTTAGGTCGAGTGATGGCCACATAGAACAAGCGCTTTTCTTCATCATCACGACCTTCTGCAAGGGCAAAAGGACTTGGGAACGTACCTTCGTTGAGTCCTGCTAAAAATACATAATCGAACTCACTGCCCTTTGCTTGGTGAATGGTAATGATAGGAATGCGGTCTTCGTTTCGCACCTGTTGTGTAGGCTCGCCCGCCGTAAGGGCCGCCATCTGTAAGATTTGATTTAACCGCGCTAGTCCTGGTGGCCCTTCATAAGCCGTATCTAGTTTTTCCATGATGCGATATAAATCGCGTATATGCTCTACTTTAGCCGCTTCCCCATGAGATTTATAGTACTCTAAAACCCCCATTTGGTTCATGATATACACCAATAATTTCGTTGGCATCTCCGTATAGGCTTTTCTACGCAAGGTCGCCATTTGAGAGGCGATATCCGTGAAAGCTGCCTTATATTTATTTATAGCTACCATGCGACCCGTTGTGGTCGGTACGATTTTTTCTTTCACCGCATAAATTAAAAGCTGTGCAGTAGCCAAGATATCATCCATTGCATTATGTGTTGGCTCATGATGTATAGGGAACTTAGATGCTAGGAAGCCCAATTTATGATTTGGCAAATTAGGATAAAAACGACGGTAAATATCGAGGGTATCGTAAATAGCCTTGAACTCAGGATTACCTAAGTTATGACGCGCCAATTCATTCGTAAAGATGGTCACATCATAGTTTACATTGTGACCTACGATAATAGCATTCTTGGAAAATTCCTTAAAGGCTTGTAATACTATAGCTGACTCTTCGCCGTGTTCTTGTAAATACGCATCAGAGAAGCCGTGTACCTCTTCGGATTGACCAACAGGTATACCAGGATTGATAAAGCGTTCAAAGGCCTCTAAGACCTGTCCATTTTCATCGATGCGGATAGCTGCAATTTGAATGATGCGGTCTTGAGACGTATCTGTGCCGGTGCTCTCCACATCATAAACAACTACTTCATGCTGCTCTAAGCCACTGACAAGCTTTGCATAAGGCTCCGCCTCAAAGATAGGCATATCCATAAAATCTGTCAATTTTAAACCTACTTGGCGCGTCTCTGGGCTTTCAATCGCAGCGATACGAGCATCACCAATACCAGCAACATATCGCTTGATAATGCGCTTCGCACTGACAGAGTCGTTTGGATTCATGAGCAGTTTGAAGTAGGCCATAATGTCCTTTATTTCTTGACGTCTAAAGAATTTAAACTCGTCGATAATCATGAAGTGACGGCGTTCCTCTTCAGGTCGTTCGCCGTTAAGACGTTCAAAAGAATCACTTAACTGCTGTGCCTTTTTATTATCCCTCACGAGAACGCCGATATTAGCATCCTTCGGTAATGCACAGATAGCTTCGTAGATATATCGGCCCTCAAGGTAGCTATTTTTACAACCTTTAATGAGAACAGGCTTACCCTTGCTTTCACTATTGGCACGAGGCAATTCAGTGTAGATAGACCCAACCAGGTCAGGGAACATATTTTGTAAGGTTTTGAAAGCCATCGTAAAGAGCGTCCAATTAGAACGATAGTTTTCGTAGAAGATGATTTTTAAAGGCTTGAAATCCGCATCAAATTGCTTGAGCAAGCGGAACGGATCGGAGCCACGCCATTCGTAAATCGTTTGGAAATAGTCACCACATAATAGCACGTGATTACCTTCCCACAGCATTTCTAGAACTTTGTACTCTAGTACGCCTGTATCTTGCATTTCATCTACAAAGATATAGCTGTAACGACTGCGCCAGCGCTCACGAACTACAGGATCTTGAAATAGGCGATGAACACCGCAGATGAGATCTGTAAAATCTAGGCCGTGCACGGAAGCTAAGCTTTCATCATACGCAGCAATCCATTCGTGACCATGGTTCAAGAAATCATGGAGTTCACTGTAGAGGACATTACCAAAGCTAGAGAAGAGCTGCTCAATAGCTTCGCGCTGTTCCTTCTGTAAGCGTTCGATTGTCCGCTTGTAGTCACCTACGAGATCATCAGAATAAAAGCCATATAAGGAACGATATTCTTTCACCATGGAGATAACATTAGCAAAGGACATTTCTCGCAATTTACCAGGACGGTACGGTTCAGAGAGTTCCTTGCAGTCTTCTTCGTCAAAGATGGTCACATCCGTGTACAAGGTTTCGTTGCGCTTGCCCTCTTGTTGGAGAATGAAAAAGCAAAAGCTGTGGAATGTACTAACCTCCACAGCCTTTGCAGGACTGCCCACGAGCGATTGAATGCGGCCTTTCATCTCGTTTGCGGCCTTGTTCGTAAAGGTCATGCACAAGATATTCTCCGCCTTCGCATAGCCACCCTCGATGAGATGAGCCACCCGATAAGCAAGTGTATTCGTTTTTCCCGTCCCAGCGGACGCTAACAAGAGGATATTCTGTTCCACTTCATCAATAACGCGTTGTTGTTCACGATTGATAAGCATAAAAACCTCCTGTTATTTAATGCCGTAATATATAGCAGCTAAGACCATAGGAATAGGGCCTAAAATTGCTGTTAATGCCCAAATACCCACCCCAATATCCATTGGAATATTAAGTATATGAACGCATACCCAGTAGGTTAACCCACCAATCACAACATTCATAGCCACCCGTTTAATGGTGAAAAATGCTACTTTGAAAGCAATGTAGGCTACAGCAATGGAAATAACCGCCGATATAATCGGTGATGCTAATAAAGCTCCCATACTACTATCCTTTCATTTCTTGACGGTTCACTACGGCACCGCCTAGAGTTAATTCATCGGCATATTCGATATCGCCACCCACAGGAACACCGCGGGCAATGCGCGTTACCTTGATGCCACTTGGACTTAATAATCTCGCCAAATACAGAGCTGTTGCTTCTCCTTCGACATCTGGGTCTGTCGCGAGGATAACCTCTTGTACAACACCATCACGAAGGCGTGCAATCAATTCTTTTACGCGAATATCATCGGCACCGATGCCCTCCATAGGGGATAAAGCGCCTTCCAATACATGATACAAGCCCTTATAATCACCACTGCGCTCGATAGCAATCACATCGCGAGATGTTTCAACAACCATAATCGTCGTTTGGTCGCGATTTGGATTGCTACAGAATTCGCAAGGATCTTGAGCTGATAAGTTAAAGCAAATAGAACAGTGACGCGTAGCCCCCTTCGCTTCTACGATAGTTTCCACGAGGCGGTCTACCTCTTCCTTCGGCATTTCTACCAAATGAAAAGCCAAGCGTCTAGCCGACTTGGAGCCGATGCCAGGCAAGCGGCGCAGCTGTTCTACGAGCCGTTCTAAAGCGTTTGTCATTTAGAATAAACCTGTTGGCAAGTTAAGACCACCAGTTACTTTGCCCATTTCTTGAGCCAAGAGGTCGTCTACTTTTTTGCTAGCTTCGTTTACCGCAGCCATTACTAGATCCTCTAACATTTCTACATCTTCAGGATCCACTGCTGTTGGGTTCAATTTCAAAGACTCGATGATTTTTTCGCCGTTCATCACAACTGTTACAGCACCGCCACCTACGGAAGCTTCTACAGTACGAGTTTTTAACTCTTCTTGCATTTTCTTCATATCTGCTTGCATCTTTTGAACTTTTTTCATCATGCCAGTCATATTGCCCATACCTTTACCAAACATTGTATTTCCTCCTTTTAGGACATCGTCCTATACTAATATTCTAAGTCCACATCATTAACAATATATGACATAGATTTATAACATATATGTCACCTAATAGCCCCAAGGCCAAAGGTTATTATATAACAATTACTTTTTCATCTATTCTTCGATGACCTCAACTATGATGTCATGGTCTTCAGATAATTTTTCTAACGTTTCCGCCAAGAGAGGATTGTTTCGTTCCTCTTCTGTCATATGCTCTGGATCCCAAGCGTATTCTCGAGCCACCGTAACACTATCGATAGCCTCTACTTCAATAGGTGCTGCTGAAAGCATATCATTGTCATCACCTTGATGCGGGGTTACCTCACGAGGTTCACCCCCATCAGACTTTGGGACAGCTTCAACCTCGATATGCGCACCGCTATCCATAGGGCGCTCTAACACTTCGCCATCCTCGCTGATAACAGTCACACTATCTAATGGATGTGGCGGCATATCATCTAAGGATGATACATAAGAATCCTCCATATCATCTACAGGCACATCATCAAAGGAATGAACTGGAATATCATCCCCTTCAATAGAACCCGCTAGAGACTCAATAGGAATCTCACCATCGGGGACCTGATTAGATGGACTGCCATCAAAAGTTGTAATCGGCACATCACCACCAAATGCAGGCTCTGTTTCTACATCAGCTCCTACTGCAGTTTCTGATGCATCTATTGTACTTGTATTCGCACTATCACTAACTGCTGTATTTGCAACAGCACCGCCGGTTTTCTTGGCTAAGAATGCCATAGCCGCAGCCTTAGCCGCGTCCACGGCTGCAGAATCAGGCTTACTCTCTTGCGGATCATTGGTTAAATCCATTTGTGTCGATTGCCCACCAGAGGTCGTCTTTACGTCAACCATCGGTTCTTGTGGTCGTTGGGGTGCTTTTACTTGGCGTTGTGTGGTGCTACCAGCAGCCTTTTTATAGTCTTTATAAACTTGCGTGAGAGCATCCACGATTTCTACATGTACTGCATAGCCCAGTGTATAGGTGAAAGCATCAACCGCCTCCGCCAAATTCACTTCATTGGTCATTACATTGAGATGCAATGCATTTTTAAAGGCCATGACCGCCTTGCTTTGGTCTACGTACACTAGCTGACCTTGACCGATAACGGTAGAGGTCATATTGCGATTGCTATCCTTCAAGTATTTAATCACATTGGATTGTACATTGCGATACTCTTGAGCAGACAAGATTTGGTCACTAATGATAGCTTGTGTACTAATGCCTTTTTTACCGCGACCTTTAGCTTGGTTTCTCGTGTTTTTTCGGGAAACTGGGTCTCCATTATCCGGTGGTGGCGCCATGCCAACGCCGCCCATTGGTGGCGGAGCTATACCCACTCCATTCATCGGAGGAGGTGTACTACCTGGTGCTCCCATCGGTGGAGGCGTCATACCCACACTCGCAGGCGGTGGTGTCATGCCTACGCTGCTTGGAGGTGGCACAATGCCAACAGCAGTATTTTGAATACTACTCATGGAAGTATTCTGTACAGCAGCATTATCTACAGGAACAAAGCTGTTCGCATAGCCGCTAGGTGGACCAAATGCATTAGCACCATAAGCTGGTGTAGGAGCCGCTGGGCCTCGTTGTTCCAATTGAGCCATGCGGTTCAATAAATCATTTCGTTCAGATCGCTCAGCACTTTCTAGAGCATATACACGGTCTTCTAAGCTTTCATCAACAGAGCCTAATTTAGCACAAAGCACAAGTAGACCCATTTCAATGATGGTTCGTGGATTATCCACTTGTTTCGCATCATTCATGATAGATTGCGCACTGCGTACATATTGGTTAAGTTCATTGAAATCAACGCTATTAGCCTGAGCTAAAAACTCATCCTTAAAGGCATCGTATACCTTGAGTTCATCTGCATCTGGAGCCACCTTACCAACGAGCAAGGCGCGCACATGTTGAATAAGAGCTTCCATTATCTGCGTTGCATCACGACCTTCTGCCAATGCATCGTGAACGTAGGATAATACTTTAGGGCCATCGCCATTGCGCAAAGCATCTAGGAAGTGAATAATCCATTCCTTACTTACGAGACCGATTAATTCTTCCACCACTTGCGGTGTAATAGAGCCCGTTGCCATACCGGCACATTGGTCTAAAATACTCAAGGCATCACGCAAGCCACCATCTGCATGAACAGCAATGAGCTGCGCCGCTGCAGAATCAAGGCCAAAGCCTTCTTTTTCTGCTACATAGGATAAACGCTGAGCGATATCATCAGATGTAATGCGTCTAAAAGTGTACCGCTGACAACGAGACACGATAGTAACAGGCAATTTTTCAATTTCTGTAGTAGCAAAGATAAACATCACATGAGCAGGAGGTTCTTCTATGGTTTTTAAAAGTGCATTCCACGCCTCTGTAGTGAGCATGTGGGCTTCGTCTATGATGAACACCTTTTTACGCCCCTCAACAGGCATAAATTTGACGCTTTCACGAAGAGCACGAACCTCATCGATACCACGATTGGATGCGGCGTCGATTTCAAGAACGTCCATGGACTGTCCACTCAAAATCGATTTACAAGCACTACATTCGTTGCAAGGGTGATCCGTTGGGCCCTGCTCACAGTTAATAGCGCGCGCAAAAATCTTCGCCATACTCGTCTTACCAGTCCCCCGAGGACCGGCAAATAAATAGGCATGAGCTACCTTATCCTCCCGGATAGCGCGCATCAACGTATCAGACACCTGATGCTGACCAACTACATCGGTAAATGTCTGTGGACGATACTTACGATATAGCGCAATATATGCCATTGGAACACCCCCTTTTTCCGAAACTTACAATACTTTATTATACCATATTCAAGAAAATCTGACTCATTTTATAGAGTTTTATCAGTAATTCATACTAGTCATTTGAGCCCATCAATTAGACATAAAAAAAGCGGCCCCACAGGCCGCCTTGCAATATTCGATCACGACAGCCCCCGGGTTCCCCGTGGCACATGAAGGTTACCGCTTAGTGCTGCTACCTCTCAGTCCTGACACGATTCACAGGCCCCCATTGCACAGGCCCGAGAACTGCCATGATCCAATATTGCAATATAAATATTATACATGAAAAAGCCTCTATAGTCAAAGCTATAGAGGCTTTTCATATATCCTATCCAAACGATATTCAATCAAATTAAAAATTATTATGCATATTTCTCTTTAAATGCAGCCAATTGTGCTTCTTCTAAGGATAAGCCTTGTTCTTTGAAGCGTTCAATAGCAGCTTGCATTTCTTCGTATGCTACAGGCACAACTTTTGTAAATCTGTTTACAAAGTTATTCCAGTTTTCTAAGATGTGACGGCCTTTAGCAGAATTAGTATGCAATACATGTTGTTCTATCAGTTCTTTAATGCGTTTAAGGTCATCATTATTGGCTGTACGTAATTCTACGAGACCTGTATTAACATAGCGTTCATCGCAATCAAGGATGTACGCATAGCCACCGGACATACCTGCTCCAAAGTTACGGCCAATTTTACCGAGTACGAGCACTTCGCCACCAGTCATGTATTCACAGCCATGGTCGCCAACGCCTTCCACAACGGCAGTAATACCGCTGTTACGTACGGCGAAACGTTCACCGGCCACACCGTTGATGTAGGATGTACCAGAGGTTGCACCATAGAAGGCAACGTTACCGATAAGGATATTTTCATCAGCTTCAAAGATGGATTTCTTCGGTGGATATACAGTGATGGTACCTCCGGACAAGCCTTTACCGAGGTAATCATTCGCATCACCTTCAAGTTCTAGTGTCATGCCTTTAGGAATGAAAGCACCGAAGGATTGACCTGCAGAGCCTTCGAAATTCAACTTGATTGTATTGTCTGGCAAGCCACTTTCACCATAACGACGTGTAACCTCAGAACCAACCAAGGTACCTACAACGCGGTTGATGTTAGTGATAGCCAGTTTAGCGCGAATCGGTTTTTGGTCCTCAATAGCAGGACGGCACATACGCAAGAGTTTGGACATATCCAAGGTGCGTTCCAGCTCGTGATCTTGGTCAACCATATGCATATGGCCTACAGAGGAATCGATGTACGGACGGAACAATATGCGTTTAAGATCAACGCGAGACAATTTGAAGTTATCATCTTGAGATTTTTGACGCACAAGATCGATACGACCAACGAGCTCAGCTACGGAGCGAATACCTAAACGAGCCATGATTTCACGCAATTCACGTGCGATGAAAATCATCAAGTTTTCAACATATTCAGGCTTACCTGTGAAACGAGCACGCAATTTTTCGTCTTGTGTAGCTACACCATAAGGACATGTATTAAGATTACATACACGAGCCATTTTACAGCCTACTGCTACGAGAGGCAATGTGCCAAAGCCAAATAACTCAGCACCGAGCATAGCTGCCACAGCCACATCGAATCCCGTCATCAACTTGGAGTCTACTTCTAATTGAACACGGTCACGCAATCTGTTGAGCATCAAGGTTTGATGAGTTTCAGAGAGACCAAGTTCCCAAGGTACCCCTGCATGTTTTACAGACGTGCGACCTGCTGCACCTGTACCACCATCGTATCCGGAAATCAAGATGTTATCTGCTTTTGCTTTCGCAACACCAGCAGCGATTGTGCCAACACCTGCTTCAGAAGTCAATTTAACGGAAATACGCGCATCTTTGTTGACACATTTCAAGTCGTAAATCAACTCTGCCAAGTCTTCGATGGAGTAAATATCATGATGTGGTGGTGGAGATACGAGCTCAACACCTGGAGTGGAGTGGCGAGCCTTGGCAATTTCAGGATATACCTTTTTACCTGGTAATTGACCGCCTTCACCTGGCTTAGCACCTTGAGCACATTTAATTTGCAATTCTTTTGCATGAATGAGGTAGTTCGCAGTTACGCCAAACCGCCCAGATGCAATTTGTTTTACTTCGGAATTCATGCTATCGCCGTTTGGCAATGGTTTAAAACGATCTACATCCTCGCCGCCTTCACCAGAGTTAGATGTGGAGCCTAAACGGTTCATTGCGATGGCGATAGCTTCATGAGCCTCTTTACTGATCGCACCGTAGCTCATAGCACCAGCTTTAAAGCGTTTTACAATAGATTCTTCAGGTTCAACCTCTTCGATAGGAATACCGCCACCTACAGGGTAGTTCAATTCCATCAAGGAACGCAATGTAACGTGGTAATCGTTGCGAATCGCTTTGGAGTATTCTTTATATTTTGTGTAGTCGCCGTTGATAAGAGATTCTTGTAAAAGCTCGATTGTCTTAGGATTGAATAGATGCTCTTCCCCATCTTTTACAGGACCATACCAACCGCCTGGTTCGAGTACTGTTTCATCGGATTTGAAAGCACGTTCAAAGCGAGCTAATGCTTCATGTGCTACCCCACCAAGACCAATACCGCCAATACGTGTTGGTGTATTTACGAAGAACTTATTAATGAAGTTAGTATTCAAGCCCAACGCTTCAAAGATTTGTGCACCGTGGTAGGAACGAACTGTGGAAATACCCATTTTGGACATAACCTTCATAATACCACCTACAGCGGCCTTGATGTAGTTCTTTTCTGCTTGTTCTGGTGAAATATCGCCAAGACGTTTACGAGCTTGTAAATCGCGTACAGTTTCAAGCGCCAAGTATGGGTTGATAGCTGTTACACCATAGCCAATCAATGTACAGAAGTGATGTACTTCACGAGGTTCACCAGATTCAAGGATGAGACCAATTTCTGTACGCAATACTTTGCTAATCAAGTGATTGTGAACGGCTGCTACAGCCAACAACGCTGGAATTGGCGCATGATGTTCATCGACACCACGATCAGATAAAATCAATACATTTTGATCTGTACGAGCTGCTTCTTCTGCCTTAGCACACAATTCATCTAATGCATCGCGCAAGCCTTCGGCACCCTTAGTTGGATCAAATAGGATTGGCAAGGTTACAGATTTCATGCGACGGCAATCAAGAGCTTTAATGGATGCCAATTCTTGGTTTGTAAGAATTGGGGTACGCATGGACAATGCATAGGTACCAGCTTTGTTAGGTTCTGTTAAATTACCAGAGTTACCAAGCATAACCCGTGTAGATGTAACCATTTCCTCACGAATAGAATCAATTGGAGGATTCGTTACTTGCGCAAACATTTGCTTGAAGTAGCTATATAGCAATTGTGGTTTATCTGACAAGATAGCTAAAGGCGCGTCGGCCCCCATGGCACCAACAGGATCTTTCCCATCTTTTGCCATAGGCACAATCATACGCACAAGGTCTTCTTGGGTATAACCAAAAGCTTGTTGTTCTTTGAATAAATCATCTACTGTTGGAATTGTACTTTCATCGGCCTGCGTAATTTCAGACAAATGAATAACGTGTTCCTTTACCCATTCATTGTATGGTAATTCAGTAGCGACGCGATGTTTGATTTCTTCATCGGAGATGATACGTTGCTCCTCTGTATCAATGAGTAGCATTTTACCTGGTTCCAAACGGCCTTTAGCGCGGATGTTTTCAGCATTTTCGTTTACAACGCCAACCTCGGAGGCCATGATAACGCGATCATCTGTTGTCACATAGTAACGAGCAGGACGCAAACCATTGCGGTCAAGGACACCGCCGATAACTATACCATCGGTAAATCCCATAGCAGCAGGGCCATCCCAAGGTTCCATCATAAAGCTATTGAACTCATAAAAATCATGTTTTTCTTGGCTCATGAGATTATTGCGTTCCCAAGGCTCAGGAATCATCATCATAATCGCATGAGGCAAGGAGCGACCTGTCATGTGCAAGAATTCTAATGTGTTATCAAACATAGCAGAGTCAGAACCGCTATCATCTACTACGGGGAATACCTTTTTGATATCTGGGAACAATGGAGATTCCGCTTTACCTTCACGAGCATTGATCCAGTTTACATTGCCGCGGATGGTGTTGATTTCACCATTGTGAACTAAGAAACGGTTAGGATGTGCTCGAGCCCAACTTGGGAATGTATTCGTACTGAATCGGGAGTGAACCATTGCCAACGCAGAGGTAAAGTCAAGGTCGCTCAAATCGAGGTAGAAGTCGCGCAATTGACCAGGTGTTAACATGCCTTTATATACGATTGTTTTGGAGGATAAGGAGGCAATATAAAAATCGCTAGACAATTCCTTGCTCAATGGGATAATGCGTTTTTCTGCCAATTTACGAATGATATATAATTTGCGTTCAAATTCCTTATTGTTCGTTACATCAGGGCCTTTGCCGATGAGGATTTGAATCATCCAAGGACGAATCGCCGCAGCCTCTTTGCCGACCTTTGTACCATCAACCGGTACTTCACGCCAGCCGAGAACAACTTGCCCCTCTTCGCGCACGACCTCTTCGAGAATTCGTTTTTGCTCGTTACGGAGACTTTCATATTTATGGGCAAAGACCATACCTACGCCATATTCGCCAGCTGCAGGTAGATTAATACCAAGCACTTCACACTCCCGCTTGAAGAACTCATGTGGGATTTGTACTAAAATACCGGCACCATCCCCAGTATCCTTGTCGGCACCGGCACCGCCACGATGTTCCAAGCGCTCTAAAATGCGTAAACCATCGTCGATAATATCATGAGATTTTTTCCCCTTAATATTAACAACGAAGCCCATGCCACACGCATCCTTTTCAAATTGGCTACTGTACATACCATTGGCTTCAAGTCTAGCTTGATCTAGACGTTGTTGCTCTATTGTGCTTTGCTTCATATCCATAACGTGCACTCCTTCATATCACTTGATCATTCCAAGCACTGCGGCATCGTTCCGTTCGGTCTTGGTAAAAGTATAACTAACAAACTATTTCTCTATAAAATTATCAATTTAACATTCTATAGAATTTTATGTCTATACACAGTATACTCCTGTCCACTGTGAATTGAAAATATAAAAAAAACATAGTCTATGCTTTTCATGCATAGACTATGAGTTTTTATCACTATTGTTTTTTGTATACAAGGATACAGGGATACTAAGCTTCTCATCCAATAAATACGATGGGCTTATTATTTAGAGTGGAAAAATCAACAGTTATTTTTCTCGACCAAAATTATCCCCTACTTCACAAATAATCGTAATAGCTTCGTCCTTACCATACGGCACGAAAGTTAGCTCTGATGCGTGTAAACATTGGCGTGTATAGGGCTTCTTGCGCGTACCATACATAGCATCACCTACGATAGGATGACCAATATGTTCCATGTGAACCCGAATTTGATGAGTTCTGCCAGTCAACAATTTAAAACGTAACAGAGTATTGTCTCCTTCATAACCGAGAACGGTATATTCCGTTTGAGCAGGCTGACCAAACTCATCGATAACACGGCGATTATCGAATACTGGATCTACCCCAATAGGCTCATCTACCATGCCATCCGCATCAATATGACCTTCTACAAGACCTGTATAAATACGGTCGATACGACCTGCTTGTAGCTCATCCGTATAGTATTGTTGTGCTTCTTTTGTTTTACCAAAGAGAATGCACCCCGATGTATCTCGGTCGAGGCGGTGCACAGGTCGAACCTTATGAACTACGTTTTTCTTCGCATAATACCCTGCCACATAGTTACTCAATGTACAAGACTTCGTTTGCCCTGCAGGATGAACGAGCATAAAGGGATCCTTATTTACAACTAACGTATGCGCATCTTCATAGAGAACTGTAATCGGTCCCTTTTCTACATCAATCCCATAATCCTTATCTTGTGGTAACTCCAAGGTTAATACATCACCCTTTTTAAGTGCTCGCTGCGAATGAGCCACACGGCTATTAACTTTTACCCGTTTCTTGCGAAATACCATTTGGATATCCCGAGAGGATAGGGAAAATCGTTCCTTTACATATTTAGAAACCGTCAACTCAGTAGGTTCTTTCACCGTATACGTTTTCCAGCTCATATTACCACCATTCGTTAATATATGTTTTTTGTTCAGGATAGAGAATATCGAAATAGTCCAACCATTCTTCGCTTACTGATAGTTTCCCTTCAAAAGCAAGGTCTCGAGCCGTAAGTGTGCCCATTAATAACTGGCTCAATGCACCAACTTCAACGGTAACATCCGCTTCGCCATCCAATGTATCAGAAATCTTTTTAACGGATGGAGTTAATGCACCGCCATATTGTACTTCATAGCGACCTTCGTTCCAACTGCAAAGCCCATCTTTTACAGCAAAGGTCATTGTTATAGGCATCATCAATGCCTCTTGATTGACAGGAATTGCTTCGAAAGCAGCTTTTACATCTACAATACGACTCATCATATATGGCATGGTAGCGTGGCCAGTTCTACCATCAGGATAGAAGCGATAATATGTATCGTGAAGGCCTTCATTCCAACGGATAGACGTACCTTGAGAACGGTGATTATAGAAATAATTTAATAATGCACGTTGTGCACGGCGTGTCGTGTAAACCAACTCAGTAACAGGAATTTCAGGCTGACCTAAACGATACACTGCGTAGCCTTCAATGACATGGTCATCGTTGCGCACTACAGCAACATTTACGCCTTCTGCAAAAAAGCTGCCTAACAAACGTTTCCATTCCTTTTCACCACGTTCTGCGTAGCCAGAAAGACGAGCCGTATATGTTTTATATACTGGATCTAACAAAGTCCATTGATCTACGCTATTTAGTAAGCCAAAGCTCAACGTTTTATCTGTCATAGGGCGCAAGTCTTCTAGCGATATGGTATTCACCCATTGATGAGCATAAAGCTCCCAACCATATTGTTGATAGAACGCTGCCTTGGATGGCATCAAAATCGTCATAGCTTGACCGCGTTTACGAAGCTCCTCTAGTGCAGCAGTTAACAGTGCACCGCCTACACCACCACGGCGGGCTGCTGGATGCGTTGCAACGCCTACCATATAGCTCGTAGGCAATACGGCACCACGTACATTAAGATTGTATTGACGCAAATGAACGGTACTCAACAATTGGTCCTGTTCTAGGCCGACCATTGTATTCTCTGGTTCATAACAATTTGTAAAATAATATTGGAAGAATGGATCTTCCTTTGGTTCAAAGCAGTACGCCCATAGATTTTCCACATGAGGCGTATCTTGAGCCGTCGCAATTCTAAATTCCATAATTATGTCCTCGTTATATCATAAGAGCCGTTATCTATCTGTCGCGTCACAGCGTATAATATCTAATCTGATCTAATTTAAGCACATCACATCGCCATATCGCCATATCGCCATATCGCCATATCGCCATATCGCCATATCGCCATATCGCCATATCGCCATATCGCCATGATGATACGATAGTTACATTCAAATAGATAGTCTAACAATTCTATTATAACAAAATGAGCTATGAAGCACATCGACTTCATAGCTCAGATTTTATTTACCACCTGTCGCATTATCTGCTTCGTTAGCATATACTGCGTCATATTTTTCAGCAAAATGATCTGGGTTATAAGATTCTTTTGCTTGACGAAGACCAGGCAAGCCCATATCTTCTTCACGGTTGATGAATTCTACTTCGCTAAATTCATGACGAATGAATTCATTATTGATAGCTTGATACAAACCACGAATATCTGGATTTGCTTTTTCAATGTGAATCAAAGCAATTCTGTCATTGAGAAGTTCACCGATACTAAAAGCCTCAACACGGCCGAATAATTTAATGGCACCGCCTTTAAGGCCCAACACGTCCCAGTTATCAAACAACAAGTTGATGGCTACCAATTCATCTTCGATACCTTCTTCATGATGCGTTTCTACCCAAGATGCTGCCGTTTCACGACATAATGGGATGATATCATCTGTAATTGGCACATATTCATAGTTAGAATATTGCATGCGAAATTGGTTTAAATGGTTTTTCTTTTGACGGAATTTCTTACCAGACAAGTTGATAAGATCTTCGGACTTGTAAATATATTCGTAATTGTCACGGTCAGGTGTAAATGCATAGCGACCAGGACATAGGTCTTCCATGCGTTCTTTCACATCTTTGCTAACGCCTTTAAATCGGAACGGCAATTTATTTTCTACGAACCATTCTTTAGCACGCAACAAACCATCAAGGAACTTTGCATCTTTACCAGCAAATGGAGGCAATAGGAATGGCTCACGCTTGCCACCACCTTGGATATACAATACGCCATTCTCTTCAGCCCAGCGAATACCGTATGGATCTTGCCACATAAACAATGTAGTAAAGCAATTATCGGATGCTTCATAATGATGTTGTTCAAAATACTTGTCGATTAATGGTTTATCTCGCAATTCAAAACGTTTAAATTCTAAAATAATAATCCCTCCTATCAGATTCCTCTTTTGAGGTTACTTTCACGATTTGTGAAAGTTTCGATTCTATCATATTTAAACATAAATTCTAACAATCTAGTATTAACCCCATAGGGTTCGTAATTACAATTTTACAGATTCACCTAACTCAAAGGTGCCATCCGTTGTGATAACCTTGTCACCTTCGTTAAGTCCAGAAATAATAGCTACGTCATCACCTTCAGTAATGCCTACCTCAACAACACGTACATCAACTGTATTATTCTCGGTTAATACATATACATATTTGCCATCTTGATTTTCCCGAACCGCCTTAGTTGGAACGGTCAGCATCTTGGCTTTCACATTAGATTCAATAACGAGTGTATAGAATTCACCAGCCTTGATAAGGCCTTTCTCATTATTGAAAGTGGCTTTCACAAGAACACTTGGCACATTTTCAGGTTGAGTAATATCTACGTAAGTCAATTCACCTGGTAATTCTTGGTCACCTACCTTGAGAAGTACCTTCATGCCATTCTTCGCTTCAGGTGTACCTAATTTCATAGCCGCATCACGAGGAATGCTGAGGGATGCAACCATCGGCGTAGATTGCTGAATCATCATAAATGGACGGTCTGCAATCGCCATTTGACGGTCTTCGTTATAGATAGATGTTACAGTACCTGCTATAGGAGCCACGATTGTAGATGCCGCCATCTGAGCCGATACTTGTGCGATTTGTGCCTCAATGGCCGCCGTATTGATGCCTCCGCCACCACCGGTTGTAACTGTTGTAGTTTGTGGTTGAGATCGTTCCAAAATACGATCATATTCTTTTTGTGTGATTATGCCCGCTTCACGCATGCGTTGAGCCTGTTCCAGTTGAGTACTGTCTATAGATGCTGCAGTCGTAGTCGTCACAGCTGAGGCATATGATTGTGATTGGGCTTGCGCTAATTGTCCTTGCAAGGATGCTAGCTGTTGTTGTAAAGCCGATGTATCTACAGTTGCCACAGTTTGACCTTGCTGTACTTGATCGCCTACTTTCACGGCATACACGACCTGCCCCGTCAAGGTCGGCGTTATCGTCGCCTTATTAAGGGCCGTTACATTGGCATCATTATGAATCTGCAACGGCATATCCTTGTACGTTACCTCTGCGACGGATACGGTTTTCGTACCACATCCCGCAATAGCGAGTGTCATAATCATAACACCAAGGATAGC
Source organism: Veillonella parvula (assembly GCF_040097785.1). Lineage (GTDB taxonomy): Bacteria > Bacillota > Negativicutes > Veillonellales > Veillonellaceae > Veillonella > Veillonella parvula_D. Next base: position 294,152 of record NZ_JBBNNS010000002.1, read on the forward strand.
AATTACAGAGCAAAAACGATTTATTTGCATTCTGTCACTTCCTATCATATTGATTTTTATCAATACCTTAGTATATCATAAAATCAGTTAGAATTGTATGAAAGCTAATTCCTTTAATTTATGGATATAACGGAGGTTCTCATGGAAGAACGGATGGACTTTAGGATTTTAAATAATGGTAGCTTCATTCCCTCCATCGGTTATGGTACCTATAAAACAGGTACCGAAGGAGAGACTGAACAAGCTGTTGCCAATGCACTTGGCGTAGGCTATCGTTTACTCGATACGGCCGCCTATTATGGCAATGAAGAAGCCGTGGCTAAAGGAATCAGAGCATCTGGTATCAAACGAACAGATATAATCATCACTACTAAAATTTGGCACACTGATGCAGGCTACGATAATACGATGCGTACTATTGAAAGTTCCTTAAAGAAATTAAATACCAACTATATTGACATCATGCTGGTGCATCAACCACTGGGTGATTACTACGGTTCTTGGCGCGCCATGGAAGAATTATACGATCAAAATGTACTTCGTGGGTTAGGCCTATCTAACTTCTACGAGGATCGCCTCATTGACTTGTTGTACCACTGCAATGTAAAACCGGTGGTCAACCAAATCGAATGCCACCCGTTCAACCAACGTCACTCCCTCTTACAATTGATGAGAAAGCATCAAGTTGTAGGTATGGCATGGTCTCCATTTACCCGTGACCGCCAACCAATTTTTGACCATCCAATCATCAAAAGCTTGTCGGAAAAATACGGTGTTTCAAAACATCAAATTATCTTGCGTTGGCACATCCAACGGGGCATCATTCCATTGCCAAAGGCAAATAACGTGAGCCATATGGAAGCTAACTTTGATGTATTCGATTTCAAATTAACTAACATCGACATGGACGTTATGGAATTATTAGACCAACAAGACTTCTTGGAAGACCATCATACTGCACCAGGTCTTGAAAGACTATTACAACTTAAATAGAATATACTAACATTTATTTATAATTGGCAATAGTTAAAATAAATATTACAACTACGCTGTCTCAATAAATAAAACAGTACATAAATAACAAAACCACTTATATCTAATTTAGGAATAGATATAAGTGGTTTATTTTAGTGTGCTTTATTCTATTTAGGTACATTAAATACGGCTTGAACAAGTATCATATATACTACAGTGCCTGCTCCAATAGACATGAACATATTTCGTTTCCATACATGCATGGCAACGGTCACTAATAAAGCGATAAGTTCCGGTACTCCATATGGATAAGAAAGCACAATTGTATCTTTAAAGGTATACACAACAAGCATCCCCATAACAGCTGCAGGTAATGCCTTGCCTAAATACTGTACAAAATCTGGGGCCTTCCTACCAGGTGCGAAAATAAGAAAAGCAGAGAAACGTGTAAGTAATGTGCCCGCTACAACAATGGCAACGGTAATGACTATTTCAAAACTAGTCAAGATGTACACCTCCCCACTTATACGCTATATAACATACTACGAGCATACACCCCATAGAAGCAAGCATAAATAAGGATTTTCCCGTTAATAGAAGCATTGCTAGGGCTACAACGGCTCCAACAGCACCTAAGCCTCGAATATTATTACTTTTAGCATTAAATAACATTTCAAGGAATATAACAATAAATAAGCCAGGTAATACAAAACCAATACCTCGCAAATCTACAGATGCTAATAAATCGCCGAACAATCCCCCTACAAGAGTACTCACAACCCAGAAGATATAATTAAGCCACGATACATGGAAGTAGAACCATTTTTCATCTACATCATCGGGTAACTTCGTAGATACATTAATTGCAAAACTTTCATCACACATCCACGCAACTGTAGGAAACCACTTCCATCCCATATGCACATATCGCTGTAGTGCAGATAGACCATAGAAGAAATGACGCCCATTGACAAACAAGGTCAACATAAAAGTATTCACTGGATCAAAGCCTGCCATTAACAGCCCAATAGTTACGAACTCCATGGAGCCTGCAAATATGGTACTAGCTAAAACAGGAGCGGTCCACCAAGGAAACCCTTGACTGGTAGCATACAAACCAAAGCCTACTCCAAGAAAGAGGAAACTAAGCCCCATGGGAATCATAATAGGAAGTGCAAAAGAAAATGCACTTCTATTTTTTATTTTATTTATAGGGAGCGCCTCCTTTCCATATCATACAAGTTTACACTGTTAATCCCCTTAATTATAAGGCACGCATTAAAATCTCGCGAGCTACTTCTGGTGTTACATCACCATTTTCACCAAGTTGTGTCATGCCATGGTCCTCTAATTGTTTCACAATTTTATCAACTGCTTCTTCACCAAGACCATAGTCTTTCAAATGCGTAGATACGCCAAGGGACTCGAAGAATTCACGAGTTTTAGCGATAGCCTTGTCCGCTTTTTCTTCGTTTGTACCTTCTGTAATATGCCATACCCGTGTAGCATATTGTGCCAATTTTTCAAGTTTGTCTGCTTTTTTCACTTCTAACAATGCAGGTAATACGATAGCCAATGTAATACCATGGTCAAGATGGTACGCCGCAGTTAACTCATGGCCAATCAGATGAGTTGCCCAGTCTTGTGGCACGCCGGCACCAATTAAACCATTTAATGCCAATGTAGAGGCCCACACGTGGTTAGCACGAATATCGTAGTTTTCTGGATTTTCTACTGTTTCTTTGCCGATTTCAATCATAGTTTTTAAAATACCTTCGCTGAAACGATCTTGAATACGACCTTCTACAGGGTATGTTAAATACTGCTCTGTGGTATGCACAAAGGTATCGATAACGCCATTCTTAACTTGTCTTTCAGGCAAGGTGAAAGTCAATGTTGGATCAAGCATGGAGAACTTAGGGAATACTAAGCTACTGAATACAGGGTATTTACCGTCACCATAAGTAATAACTGCACCATTGTTCATTTCGGAACCAGTTGCAGGTAGTGTCATAACTGTGCCAAATGGTAATGGATTTGGTACCATGTCTACCGGAACCTCTGGCACACCAACTTTCATTACCTCAATAACGGGACCATCATAGGTAGCACCCATAACGATAAGTTTTGTAGCATCTACTACAGAACCGCCGCCTACAGCGAGAACGAAATCTACGCCATGTTCTTTAATGAAAGCTACCGCACGTTCACAAGTTTCAAGAGATGGGTTTGGCTCAATACCACCAAACTGCTCAACCTTGCGGTTACCAAGAGCTTTCACAATGCGATCAATAAGACCACTGTGCACAGCGGAGCCACCACCATAAGTAATGAGCACCTTTGCATCCTTTGGTACCAATGTATCTAATTCATCTAAACGGTCTTTACCAAATACGATATGTGTAGGGTTATAAAAATCAAAATTATACATACATCCTCCATTAATCCGACATATAGATATATGAATCCATATTAGAATTATACAAAAATATTTAAAATATAAATTTACTACCTAGCGATCACACATTCAATATAACACATTAATCAATATATTATATTGAATTGTATTATAAATGAGCTAGAATTTCACCATAGTTTTAATCTATAGCTAACTGATATGCTTTTATCATATACAAATCCCCTTCATCCATGATAGGATATAACCATTATAAGACTTGAAAGGGATGATTATATGAAATTAAAAACATTGTTAGCACCATTACTTATCGGTGCTCTTGCATTTGCTATCGCTGGTTGTGGTAGTACATCAAATCAATCAACACAAACACAAAAAGAAATCAAAATAGGTGCTACATCTGGTCCTCATGCACAAGTAGCTGAAGCTGTAGCAAAAGAAGCTAAAAAACAAGGAATCGATCTTAAAGTAGTTGAATTCTCAGACTATGTAACACCTGATAAAGCCCTTGCAGATGGCGATATTCAACTGAATGCTTATCAACATGTACCATTTATGGAAAACTTTAACAAACAAAATGGTTCCAACTTAGTAGCAATCGGTAAAACAATTTTGGTGCGTATGGGCTTATATAGTAATAGCGTACACAGCGTACAAGATGTACCTGAAGGCGCTACTGTTTCTATCCCAAATGACCCTACTAATGGTGGTCGTGCATTAGCATTATTAGCTAAAGCTGGATTAATTACGTTAAAAGATGGTGTCGGCTTCAAAGCAACAGTTGCAGATATCACATCTAACCCGAAGAATATAAAGATTCAAGAACTAGAAGCAGCTCAATTACCTCGTAGTCTAGATGATGTAACAATTGCAGTTATTCCAATGAACTATGTGCAAAGTGCTGGTCTTAGTGTAGAAAAACAAGGTTTCTTCTTCGAATCTAAAGATGAACCACTAACAGTTATCGTACTTGCAGTTCGTAGTGAAGACAAAGACAACGAAACATACAAAAAAATTGCAGATATTTACAAATCTGATGCTATTAAACAATACATCGACGAAACATTCAAAGGCACTATTACAACTGCCAACTAATAAAGTTTATATCGTCACTATATAACTAAAAAGAGATGCCCCAATGATTACAATCATTGGGGCATCTCTTTTTTACTCTTCTGTATCAAATGTAACATCTAATGGTTGACGCTCTACAATATTGCGATATCGTACTTTAGGATATCCCATAAGAATGCCACCAGCTACAATTTTATCATCAGGTACACCTAATTCATCTAATAATGGTTGGTATTCAGCTTCTCCAGCATGTTCAAAGAAACCAGCCCAACAAGTACCAAGGCCTAAAGTCGGCGCATATAGCTCAGCATAAGACAAGCAAGAGTGACCACTATCATGGGTACGATGAATATCTTTTTTAGAGCCAATTGCCACTACGAGAGCCGGCGCATCGCGCAAGATATACTCCTTGCCTTTATCTACCTCTGCTTGAGCAGCACGAGCATAGAGACGCATAATCGGTACTGTTTTTGCAGCCAGATGCATCCACTCTAGAACAAGATCAGCAATACGGCGCAACGTTTGTTTATCTCGGATTACTATATACGAAATACCTTGTGTGTTAGTCGCTGTTGGCGCCATTCTTGCAACGTTTAGCACTTTGCGAATGAGCTCTACAGGGACTGGTCTATTTTGATAGTTACGAATAGAGCGACGACTACGCATGAATAGCTCAGCTTGCTCAGGCGTTAACTTAGGTTCCTTTGTAATATCGATTTGCTCCTTACGCGGTGTCATATCGCTATCAAGAGCAAGCGTTGGGCATACGGAAATACAATGCCCACAGGAGATACAACCTCCCCTGCCAGTTACAGGTCCAGCATCGGACATCACCAGCAATCCGGTCGGACAGTCAGCAACGCAAAGGCCGCATCGTGTACAGACTTCTGTATTGACGGTAAATAACATCTGAATATCCTCCAAATACTACTATAAAGCCTATTATAACATACAAAATCAAGTCATATCTAGTTTTAAACAATTATTCTAATTGTAATGGAGCTAATCCCTGTTCCTATATTTGCCTTTTGGATGGGGCCCCGTTTCATTAATACAACTTGGTAAAAAAAGTAAGAATACGCTTGCTTGCTCCGTTCTTCGCAAAGTCGCTGCACAAGCGTATTCTTACTTTTTTATCACTGTATTTATAAAGATGCCCCATCCAAAAGCGTAAATAATCTAGCTAATACTTATATAGAGTCATTACAATTACACCTTGAAATAAATCATAGAAAACACTATCATTTTACACATTATAATAAACTTTATAGTAGTGGCGCCATGCCCACCGTATGGGAAGGACTAGCCAGAGGATAATCTACTGGCTTGTCTTGATGCAAATTCAGTCAAAACTACTTAGCCGCTCTCGCCTCTCCGTTCCTCTAATTATAAAAGCATATTCAGTAAATATCAGATGTAGCTTGTGATGGGACCGGTTAATAGCAGACGCTCAAATAATAAAAAGAGTTCCCTATGCAGCGACTTTGCGAAGAACGGAGCAAAGAGGGAACTCTTTTTATTATTTATTGAGTTGTCGCAATCTAACAGGGCCCCATCACAAGCGGAGAAGATTTACTCAAATGCTTTTATAAGTTCCATGTATTGCGCTTTATGTGTCATTCTCCAGGTCCCAAAGTCTGGTTCTGCGGATTGGTTTAGAATATTTGCCAAAGATTCCAAAAATTCTGGAATTTTTGTAGCTACAATATTGCCGGCCATTTTACCGAAGTTTTCAGAGCCCATGTGTTCTGAGCCACCGTCTACAAGGATAAATGCTACCATAGGTTTCTTATCTACTAATTTTACAGCACCATGGAAACCAATTTCGCCAATTTGGTGTGTACCACAGGAGTGTGGGCAACCAGATATATGTAAACGAGGTAGTTTTCTTGTATCTATGCCCTTTTCTTCAAGGTGTGCGAAGATATCTTTCAAAAGACCGTTAGAGTCTTGCATACCAATCTGACATATAGTAGAACCAACGCAAGATACGGAACGGCGGAAATCATTTTTAGCGCTGTCATCAGTTAATTCCGCAATTTTGCGTGCTTCATCAGCTGTGAGATTGATGAAGAACAATGCTTGGTCTGGCGCAATACGTGCTTCAACTTGATCAAGTGTCACCGCATAGTCAAGGGCCGCCAGCAAGTGTTCAACGTTCGCATCGCCACCTGCCGGATGGTATTCTACATAGTATAACCCGTCTTGTTTTTGACGGTGAATACGATAGTTTTCCACAGAAGCATCACGCTTACCAGTTTTTGTAATTTCATAAGCGTAATCAGCCGGATTAATACTTAGGTGTTCTACTTCTTTTACCATAGCTAGGGTTTCTTCATAGATTTTGATGAAAGCTTCCGCCCCACCCATTTCAGCAGGCATGTAACGAGTACGAGCCTTACCGCGGTTTTTGAAGTTACCATGGTTAGAAAAGACCATAAGCATAGCTTTCACATGGTACAAAACATCCTCAGGCGCTACATCATGTGCCACCGGAATACCAATGCGAGGATTAGGACCAATACCGCCACAAGCATACACATCAAAGGTATTGTGTTTTGTTAAGTTAAAACCTAGGTCCTTGAACGTAGAATGTGGGGTACTATCAAAACCATTATCTATGCCCATTTTAAATTTGCGAGGAATCTTGATATAGAACATTTGCTCCATAAGAAATTCACTAATAGCCGTTGCATATGGCGTAATATCTAGAGTTTCACGAGGATCAATGCCGCGTAAAATACTAGCTACCACATTGGGATTATCACCACCAGCACCACGGTTGTAAATACCGTGATCATAACATTCCTTATAGAGCTTTAATATTGTATCACCATCGAGGCCGTGCATTTGTAAGCATTGGCCAGTAGTGAAATGTACGTGTTGTAGGTTATATTTACGAATGGAGTCCGCTAAAAACTGCATGTGCTCGCGCGTCATGCGGCCACCATTGAAACGCCAACGGCTCATACCAGTATTTGCACCGCGCTCAGCGTAACTACCATAGGCACCGGACTGCCCTTTATAATCTGCAATAGATAGTTCTTTCTTATAGAACTTATGTGTCATATCCTCAAACTTTGGATAATCTGCAATTAATCGATCTTTCAATTCTTGTGTAATCATACTATTACCCTCTTGGCTTATATTTATTAAGCATAATTCGTAACTTTATAACGCTTAGTATACCATATATGCATAAGTATGTTAGTAGCTAAGCTCACAATTTCAATATCGATTCTTAATAATATAGTTTACAATCTGTAATAATTATCACTTTTAAAAAAGGCAAAAGAGGCTGTAACCAAATGTGGTTTTACCACATTCAGCTACAGCCCCTTTTTATAATAATTATATGATTAAGTATTGCTAGTTATTATACTCGACCTTCGTTAGGATTATTGTATGCATCCTTATCGATGGTTCCCATAATTTTGTCTACTACCAAAGCATTTGTTAATGACCCAGATACGTTCAAACATGTACGTCCCATGTCAATCAATGGATCGATAGCTAGAATTGGGCTAATGGAGGTGAAGTATGCTCCAAGGCCTGTACCACTAAGGGATACAGATGCCGCCATTGTAGCCGTACCTGGCACGCCTGCGATACCAACAGAACCAATAGCAATAACGATAACACTCATGATATACATAGTCATATCAAATGGAATATTGGCTACATTAGAGATGTACACCACAACAAGTGCTGGGAACACGCCCGCACAACCTTGCATGCCCGCAGTAGTACCGAAGGAAGCTACTGTATTAGCAGTTGTAGCATTTACACCAAGACGTTTTGTCAAAGTCTCTACAGTTAATGGCAATACACCCATCGAAGAACGAGAAGTGAACGCCAATAAGAGTGGTGCTTTCGCTTTCTTGAAGTATGTAATCGGATTGTAGCCAAAGCTAGTAATCAAGATTGCTTGTACGACAAACATAATCAAAAGACCAACGTAAAGCAATACTACGAACAAGCCCATATCAAGAATAGCTTGTACACCGCGTGTTGCCAATGTAGATGCTAATAAAGCAACTACACCATATGGCATAAGACCAATAATGAAATCAGCTACCCAGGAAATCAATTGGTGAAGTTCATCAAATAGTTTTGTGAACACCTCCATAGAGTTTGTCCCTGTTTGTTTTAACAGACGAGCTACGCTACCCAAGATAATTGCAAATACGACAATGCCGATAACATTTGTTTCAGCAGCCGCTTGAATCGGATTGCTTGGGATTAGTGCTCGGAATGTATCAACCATAGGTTTGATTTCACGAATCTTCTTACCAGATTCAACAATATCAAAACCTTGACCTAAACCGAAGGCATTCCCCAAAATTAGGCCGACTATAGCAGCAACGGCTACCATGCCGAGATTTGTAGAAATCATGGCAACTACTAACTTTTTGAGGTTAGCTCCTGCCTCCATGTGTAAAATAACGTGAACAATAGAGATAAAAACGATAGGAATAACAAGCATGCGGATTAAGTCGATGAAACCGCCCCCTACGAGAGAGAACCACTTTGTACTTTCCTTGATGTAAACCACTTTGGATGGATCATCAGGGAAGCCTGCAATAATTTGGACCGCTATACCAAGTACGGCACCAGCAATAGTACCAATAATAACAAGATTACCGAAGGATGTGCCCTTGCGTTGCAATACATAAATACCAATTAACACGAGCACAAACACCGCGATAATACCAATACTTAGTGGATTGCTTAACATGAGGTAATCTGTAAAGAATGGAATATTCATAATACACCTCTTTAATTCATATCACAACAATAGGTTATGAACTTAGTATAGCATATATCGAAAAAAATACAAGTATAATATTTATTTTTTGGTAACATTTAATGTATTCTGTAATATATACACCAAAAAGGCGATTTTCCAGAAGAAAATCGCCTTTAGTAAATCTAGCTATTATATTATCTGTTAACTAAGATATAAGTTACTTGGATAGGACCATGAGCACCATCTACAGTTACCAATTCGATATCCGCCGTACGGGACGGACCAGAAATCAAGCAGATATTTGTAGGGAACTTAGCTGGATCGTTGTGATACCGTTCAGCCAAATGTTCCATTGTTTGTGTCATGCGAGGGTTGATTGTATCAGTATACAACACAGCAATATGTGTTGTAGGCAACAAGCTAATCGCACGGCCAGAGTCCTCACCAGAAGCTTGTACTACAGTAGCAGTTTCTGCAATACCGCAGTATGGGAATGTAATACCAATATCAGCATTAGCAGTATTAGAAATACATTCTTCACGACCTTTAGCTGGATCCCATTGGAAGTATGTACGAGTGCCACCATTATTAGCTGCATCTTGTTCGAACAATTCTTTTAATTTATATTCTTCTACTTCAGGAGAGCTTGGGAATACAATTTTACCGTTTCCCCAGTCTTCGATAGCTGCAAAAATTGTTTCACCTAGTTTGTCAGGTGTAGTTTCAACGAATTTTGTACCAACACGTTGACATTGTTCCTTAAACATTGTCAAAATTTGATCCCGACTCAAATCTTGGAACATAGTTTCTTGAGGACCATGGCTATAATCAAAGCCTTCTACAAAAGCAGGGCACATTTCTTGATCACGGCCTAATGCACGAGATAAACGTGCAATAAATTGATTACGTTTAGCTACATCCATTATTTTTTCTCCTTCTTCTTGTTCTTTTCATGTTCAGCATATAAATCACGGAATTTCTTGAATTTCAAGGAACCCAACTCTTTAGACTTAGTCCAACCGTTCATAACTGGAATAGCTTGAGTCCATTCAGGCATGTTACCTTCTTTATTACTAATTAAGTTCATACCGATAGCACCAGCTTTTGTGCCAAGATCAAATAATGTTGCATTACCGAACATCTTAGCAGCTGCTGTGAAGATAGCTTCTTCTGCTTTTGGACGAGTCTTTTCAATATCAGCCATGATATGACGGTGCTCCATCAACAATTCATGCAATGGAATAGCTACTGGACAGTTTTCTGTACATGCACCGCATAATGTAGAAGCATATGGAAGATCGCCGGCTACATCGTAACCTTTGAATAATGGAGTCAATACAGCACCCATTGGACCTGGATATACAGAACCATATCCATGACCGGAAACGTGACGGTATACAGGACAGATATTCATACATGCACCACAACGGATACAACGTAGCATTTCTTGGAATGTACCACCCAAGATGCCAGAACGACCGTTATCAATAATGATGATATGAGTTTCTTCAGGACCATCAGCTTCACCAGGACGCGCAGGACCAGTCATCATGGAGAAGTAGTTAGAAATCTTAGAACCTACTGCAGAACGGTTCAACATTTCCATCATAACATCAAGAGCTTTGAAATCAGGAACAATACGTTCTGTACCTAAGAAAATCAATTGAGTCTTAGGAATAGAACTAGCCATACGACCATTACCTTCGTTGGAAACGATTGTACATGTACCAGATTCAGCAACTGCAAAGTTACAACCATTAACACCTACATCAGCTTTTAAGAAGCGCTCACGTACATAACCACGTACAAAGTGAGTCATTTCCGTAGGGTTTTCAGTTCCTGTATAACCTAATTTTTCAGCAAAAATTTCGCGGATTTTGTTACGTTCAAAATGAAGACCTGGTACTACGATGTGAGATGGAGGACTTACTGCAGTTTGCAAAATAAATTCAGCCAAGTCAGTTTCGTTAACTTCAATACCAGCTTCTTCTAATACTTCGTTCAAACCAATTTCTTCAGTTAAGATAGTTTTGGATTTAACGATCATTTTTGCTTCGCGTTGGCGAAGGATATCTAATGCAATTTGAGTCGCTTCTTTGTCATCGAACGCAAAGTGAACTTTAGAACCAGCTTTTTCAGCATTGTCAGCAAATTGACTTACATAGTAATCCAAGTTGTTAAGTACGTGATCGCGAATTTTAGCCGCTTCAGCGCGGAAATCTAACCATTCAGGAACATCCGCAACTACTGTATTACGTTTATCATAAAACACGTCTTGTGCTTTTTTAATAGCTGCAACTTTGAAATCGTCAGCCAAACATTCTTTTATACGTGTTTTATAGGGGCGATTGTCATATATAAGTGCCATGTCGTCTCCTCCTTAACGGCAGTTTAAGATTTCAGCAATATGCATAACTTTGATACGGCGATCAATTTCGCCTTCTTTATGAAGACGATCAAGCATACCAGCGATGTTCATTAAGCACGCTTGGTCAGAACCGGAGATAACGTTGGCACCTGTGCCAGCAATTTCCAATGCTTTTTCGCGTGTCATAACTTCACTGATTTCAGGGTTTTTAACTGAGAAAGTACCGCCGAAACCACAGCAACGATCTGCACGTGGTAATTCAATCAAGTTGATATCTTTAACGTTTTTAAGGAGTTTGAAAGGAGGCTCTTTAATGCCCATCAAACGAGTTACGTGGCAAGATGTATGGTATGTAACGGATTCGTTAAAACGAGCCCCTACATCTTCAACACCTAATACGTCAGTAATAAATTGAGTGAATTCGTAAATTTTACCACTCAATCTTTCTGCGCGCGCCAACCACTCTGGTTGATCTTTTAAGAAATGATGATATTCATCGCGGATTGCAAAAGCGCAAGAACCGGACATGCTGACTACATATTCAGCGTTCTCAAAGCATTCGATTGTATTCTTAATTGCGTCCATAGCCGCGTCATTATAACCGGAGTTAGTGAACATTTGTCCACAACATACTTGTTTCTTAGGTACTACAAGCTCACAACCTAATCTTTCAAGTACTTCTACACCAGCCATACCTACATGAGGGTAGAACATGTCAATCAAACACTGTTGGAAAAGATGAATTTTCATATTATCTTCCTCGTCTTTTCTAGTACTTAACCTAATAAAAAATTTTGATATGTATGTGTTATGGCAATTTTTAGTAGTGAATTTTTCGACTAAATTTCTGCCCTGAACATTACTTATGCTTTCAAATAAATATTCAAAAGCTCATCGCTATAATTATAAATTAATCATGTAGATATTGTCCAAAGAATTGCTATATTCGTATGTACCCTTTTATTTCTTATATCGTTATGACTTTTTGTAATAACAAACATTGAATTTTATCACATCTATTATTTCATTTATCATTTTTTCTTGTAAAAGCCCTATAAAATCTAGATTTTGCGAATGTTTATCATTTTGCATTTTTAACTACTTTTTTAACTACTAGAAAATCAACTTTTATCTATATTTCATTCTATATTTATATAATGGTACTCAAATTTTCAAATTCATGTAAGTTTTATCCTTATAGATTACATTTTCTTATAGTAGTGTATAAATTTAAAAAGTGTTATAATTTATTTTATATAAGTATAGTTTGAAAGGAGCCCTTTTCATGAAACTAAATAAATTATCCTTGTCTTTAGCAATTACATTGGCCCTTGGTTCTACATTCAGCATGGCTCACGCTGAAACAACTGCGACTCATATAAAATCTGAAGTATCTAATGTGGCTACTAGAGCTGAGGTATCTGCTAAAGCGGATGAACACCGTGTTGATACATCTGTTAAAAACGATGCTAAACGTATTGATACATCCGTCAAAAATGATGCTAAACATGGTAGCACAGTTGTAAAACGTGATGCAAAACATGCTGATGCATCCGCTAAAAACGCTGCTAAACGCGCTGATACATCCGTAAAAAACGATACTAAACGCGTTGATACTTCTGTAAAAAATGACGTTAAACGCATTGATACTTCCGTAAAAAATGATGTAAAAGAAGATGCTGCAAAGGTAGAAGGTAAAAAAGTTGTAAAAACTAAAGAAAACTTACCTACTGGTGTATACCCTGACACAAAAGATAACTGGGCTCGCGATGCTATCCAAGCAATGACACAAGCTGGTTACCTTTCTGGTTATGCTGATAATACATTCAAACCTAGTGCACAAATTACTCGTGAACAAGCAGCTGCTATTTATGGCAAAGTGCTACAACACAACTTAAACGAACAAGAATTAGCAGAGATTGCAACAAAAGAATCCTCTACCTCCTACTCTGACGTGGAAGCAGATCGTTGGTCTAGCTCTGCTATCAAATTAGTTAGTGCTGCAGGCGTAATGGACGGCACATCTAAAACAGCTTTCACACCTAGCAAAACTATGGACCGCGAACAATTCGTTGCATCTGCTGCTAGTCTAGCTAAAAAATTGAATCTTTCTACACCTGTAAAAGCAGAAAAAGTAACATTCAAGGACGAAGCTAGCATCTCCTCTGCTTACTTGGCAGATATCCAATACATGGCACAACGAGGCATCGTAGCATCTGGGGCAACAGAAAACTTTAACCCTAAACAACCTGTAACAAGAGCACAAGCGGCAACAATCTTAAATCGTATGCTTAATGGTGCTGGCCTTGCAACACCAAAACACACTACAACTGAAGCTAAAGCTGAAACAGCTGTAAAAGAAGATGCCAAAAAAGCTGATACAGCATTAGAGAAAGATACATCTAAAGTAAGTAAAGACGCTAAAAAAGATGTAGCTAAAGCTGATAAAGCTGTAAAATCTGATGCAAAAAAAGTTGAAAAAGACCTAAAAGGCAATAAAGATGCTGCAGTAGCTGAAAAAGCTGAACCTACTCGTGCCGTTCGCCCTGTTCGTCGCAGCACACTAAAAGCACTTGATCAAAAACAACAAGCTGCATTAGAAGACAAAGTATTTTCTGAATTAAATAAAACTTATAAAACAGAAGATGCATTCCAAAATTATGGCGTAATGTACTGGCGTGACAATCAATTACACGTAGCTTTGAAAACAGACAGCGATATTTCCACAGTAAAAGCTAACCTTGCAAACCGTGGTGATTCTACTGTAAATAACTATGTTGTAGTTGAATCCTCCCAATACAGCCAAGCTGAATACGATGCAATCGATACAAACTTCCGCAACTACTACAACAAAAATGAAAAAGCAGGTACAATTCTAGCTACATTCCCTGATGTAGAAAATAACCAACTTTACGCAGTTGTATCTACAGCATCTAAAGAAACACAACAAGGAATCTCTAAATTATTCGGTTCCAAAGTAAAAATGACAGTAAAACGCTAATCGGCGTTACACTTAACCAGCCAAGGCAGCGTATACTCGACAGTACTACGCTGCTTTGTTGTATATCACTATGCATGCCAACTAATTGACTATGATGCGACGGATATAGCTTTTTATGCTGGTGAAAGTTTATATTCTACGGCTATCAAGCGCTAGCCTTTACCATGATTAGGAAGGATTTTTATGTACAAGAATACCCCTCACGCATTACGTGCCCTCGTACTCGGCACATTATTGACTACAACAGGCCTTGGTTTTGCTTCTGCAAACACAACCACTACAACTCATGCTCCTGCAACTACTGTTGAAGCCACTAAAATGGAAACAACTAAAGCACCAATGGCTAAAACAGATGCTACGAAGATGGAGACTACTAAAACAGAAGCGGCTAACGTTAAATCTACTAATACCGCATCACCTGCAATTGTAAACACCTCTATCGGTACACCTCAAGATATTCAAAAAATCCGCGCCCACATCTTTACAGATGTGCCTAGTGATTTTTGGGCAGCTAACTCGATTAGCACTGTAACAAAAGCAAACCTAATGAAAGGGTATTCTGATGGTACATTCCGACCTAACCAACCTATGACACGTGAAGAAGTAGCAGCGCTCTTCAACAATATTACGGATGATGGTACGGCCGCCTTTTTATCAAGTAAATTTAAAGATATTACATCTGACCGTTGGTCTGCTCTTGCTATTGAATCTGTAGCTCGCAAGAATATCATCAGCGGCTATGGTGATGACACTTATAAACCTGAGAAATATATGTCCCGCCAAGAGTTTGCGGTAGTAGCAGATAACTATATCCATTACTTAGGATATACCACTGAAGACCCAACAGTTCTTGATAATATAGCCTATGGAGACCAAAAATTTGTAGCTCCTTGGGCACAAGATGCCGTTCGCGAGCTTGCCTATCTTGGGTTCACAAACTACGCTCCAGGTACATTGTTTAACCCTGAAAAATATGTAACTCGTGCAGAAGCAGCGGAAATTGCGTACCGCATGACACAAACAGAACAAGCACTTGCCTTCCACAATACATTGTTCAAGCAACAAGTAGAAAACAAAACAGCTAATATCATCGACAAAGCATTAGGCTATGGCAATGATTTCACCAAATTCCGTCAAGACGGAGCTCTATTCTGGGAGGCAGGCCAATTACATGCATCTTTAACGGATCAAAAGAAAACTGACCTTGTTTCCAAAGCGATTACAGAGGCTCATGATCCACAGCTAGATAGAACTGTAGTCGTATCAAAAGGTAAATTAAATCAGGCCCAACTAGAGGAGTATCAATCCGATGCCATCGCCCTTTACCAACAAAAAGAACCTCAAGGAAAGATTCTTTCCATCTCCCCAAATACTGATACAAGTGCCCTTCTCATTACCGTTGATTCTATTCAAAAATCGACATTGAAAGCATTTAAAAAGAAATTCCATGATAATGTATTCTTACAGTTACCACCAGAACCACTTACAAAGTCAGACGGAAACATTCAATTCCCATTACCACCACGCGTAAACTATTATAACGACAAACAATAACATAGACAAAAAAGAACCGCCCCCTTAGGAGCGGTTCTTTTCACAATTAAACAGCTGTTACTATACACACATAATCGAATTTACACAGTTCGATTATTTTTTTGTTACATCATTTTCGCGGTCACGCAAGATACCAACTGGTACATATACCGTACCTGCGCTATGGATTGCATCCACATCTTGTTGCAAGATCATTACAACGGAATAATCATCTGTTGTGTAGAATTCAGTAGGCATTTTATCGATATTTACATCGCCACCTAATTTATCTTTCACATCTTGATTATTATTAATCGCATTCACCAGTTCTTTTTTATTAAGACCACCAAGATCGTACAAGGACAATTGTCGCCCTGTTGTAGTGTTAAATGTGAAGCCTTTTACATAGTTTACACCATTGGCATCATGATCACGCATAGTATATGTGTGAATCAATACGCTGAAAATACCGTTTTTATCTGTTTTAACATCATAGTACATAACTACATTTGTTTTATCAGATTCTTTAGCATTTAACTTTTCTACATCATTTTGTATTTTAGAAACATACTTTTTGATGGTCGTATTGATTGCTTTTTCTACCGCAGGGCTAACAGATTTAACCTCTGGGAATACTAAATCCAAATGATCTGTAGTAGATTCCACAGGTGATACAGCAACCTCTTTACGATCCATATAACGGTCCGCATTTGGAGCTACCACTTCCACTGCATTACGATCTACTTTAGACGCTTTAGAGCGCAACGCACGATTTTGCTCAGGTGTAGCAGTACTAGAAATACGATATGTTAAATCATTACGATTAACACGTTTCGCATTTGTTTGATTTGCTTGTACATTTACAGTATCTTGCGTTACAGGTATTACTTCGCTTGCTGCGAAGGAGACTACTGGCAATGCAGCAGCCATAATGATGAGTACAGACTGTTTTAATTTCATTGTTTAACCTCTTATTGTTCTTGCTCAGCTTTCATAGCAAGAGCTTCTTCTTTATTGAACTTGTGTGTAACAACACGGCGAACAAGATAGAGACCAGCAAATATGAATGCAAGCAATCCTAACCATTGTGCTGTGCTTTCAAATTCAGGACCTACTAATTCAAGTGGAGCTTCCCCACCACCAGTTGTAACAGACAATACAATAATAACAGCTATGATTACACCAATCAAGCTTTCACCAACGATCAGACCAGAAGCAAAGAGAACACCACGGCGGTTGGATTGCTCTACATCGTAGTCAGCAAGCTCACCGGCACGCATTTTAGCACGAGCTACAAGATAACGACCTACGAAGTAGCTGACGAAAGAACCAATAATAAGCGGTACTTCTAAAGTAGGTGGTAAATAAATACCCATACCAACAGCCAATGGAGGCAATGTTAAGGTTGCAGTTGTGCTCTTGAGAATCAAGTTGACGATAATCGCCACAACACCAACGCCAACACCGATTAAGATATAGTCCCAATCCATGCTAGAGTTGAAGATACCTTGTGCAATGGTAGTCATCAAAGTCGCTTGAGGAGCAGATAATGCAGCACTTGGATCCATTTCGGCACGTGGTAACGCACCTGTGAAACCGTATGCTTGGTAAAGTAAGTTAAGAACTGGAGCAATTGCAATGGCACCAGCTACAGACCCAAGTAACAAGGCAATTTGTTGACGCCAAGGTGTAGCACCAACGAGTTGGCCAGTTTTCAAATCTTGTAAATTATCATTAGAAATAGATGCAATCGCAATAACTACGGATGTCATAAAGATAGCCATAGCAGTAGCGAACTGAACACCTTCTTGTGTAGCAAATAAATTATTTTCCGCTGCGATAAAGTATACAACTAAGGAAGAAATAATAGTCGCTAAAATACCGATACCAGAAATTGGAGAAGCAGATGTACCGATAAGGCCTGCCATATAGCCACATGCTGCAGCTACGAAGAAGCCAATCAATAAAGCTACTACGATACCTACTACAACGAGTGTCCACATTAATCCTGCACTAATAGGTACGACAGATACGAAATCCCAGAATGTAAATACTAAACCAATAAGAATAAGTATGAATACACCTAAAACGGATTTTGTACTCATATCTGTATCCATACGATGCAATTCACGTTCTGCGGAACTGCTATTCATGGATTTAACAGAAATTTTCATACCTTCGATGATAGGTTTGATTAAGGTAATCAAAGTCCAAATCGCAGCAATACCAATAGCACCAGCACCGATGAAACGAACTTTAGATTTCCAAATAGCCATTGCAAACTTAGCAGTAGCACCGCCATCTGGAGCAAACATGTTAGTGAAGTAAGGCACGAAGCCAGCCCATGCGATGAGTACACCGACGAGGATAGCGATACCAGAGGCGATACCGATAAGATAACCAGCACCTAACAACGCTGTAGAGAAGCCCAAAGGAATTTGAGTAATCCCTTTACTACCTACAGGGATCCAGAAGCTCATGCTATCGCCAAGCACCTTAAAACCATTTGCACAGAGGCTAATAAGACCAGCTACAAAGCCACCGGACACGATGTCTGTCATACCAGAGCTAGATTGAGGACCTTGTTCACCATTGTGAGAGCCAACCTTCAAAATTTCTGCTGCTGCACGACCTTCAGGATATGGTAGATCGCTATTCACTACCATGGCACGACGCAATGGAATGGTGAATAATACACCTAGAGAGCCACCACAGGCACAGAGCAGGAATGTTTGCCAGAATGGAAAGCCATTCCAATACCCAAGCATGAGTAAACCTGGCAAAATAAAGATAATGGCGGACAATGTACCAGCCGCAGAAGCCTGCGTTTGTACCATGTTATTTTCAAGAACATTAGAATCCTTGAAGAACCGTAAAATTGCCATTGAAATAATAGCTGCCGGAATGGATGACGAGAACGTCAAACCTACCTTCAAACCGAGATATACGTTAGATGCTGTAAAAATAACAGTAATCAATGCACCAAGTAGCATCCCACGTAACGTCAGTTCCGGCAGATGAAGGTCATGGCTCGTAAAGTCATGTTTCATAAGTACTTACCTCCTCTGTGAAATCATAAACTTAAAACAATATACTAAGCTACTTCCATTTTATCGTGTTAAAGCGATGATTTCAATATATATGCGATATTTATAATGTATACATATAAAAGATTATAAATTTAGCTTCCTCCAACAGATATCTTAAAAGGTCTATTCTGTACCCTAAACACTTTATTAGGCGTGGTAGCCCTCCAAAAGCCTCCAAAGCCACCTATCCCGCTCCGTGGGGCCGCTAAGTCATTTTGGGCTATCGTCTTCTCCCTCTCAAATCAGCATTATATAAAACATGTATACAAATTGAATATAAATCATCACATATATATTGTAAGGAGGAGATAGGTGTATATGCGCATTATGCATATACACCTATCAATTATATGAAAATAGAAATCATTCTCTTTTATTCTGTACAAATATACAGGATTTTATATAATTAAAGTACCGACAATAGAGTCGGCATGTCTTTTAAGGAGGTTGTAAACATTATGGAAACAAGAATTGAATATGATTCAATGGGACCAGTCGAAGTCGACGCTAGACGAATTTACGGACCTCAAACGCAACGCTCGTTCAATAACTTTAAGATCGGTGACCACCGTATCCCTATTGAGCAAATCAAAGCGCTTGCGCTTGTAAAAAAAGCATGTGCTTTAACCAATGCAAAGTGTGGCGCAGTAACTGAGGAAAAAGCGAAACTCATCGCTCAAGTAGTAGATGAGATCGTGGACGGCAAATGGGATGAAGAATTTCCATTAACTGTATTCCAAACAGGTTCTGGCACACAAACGAATATGAATGTGAACGAGGTAATCGCTCACCGGGCTAAACAGTTAGATGAAAGCAATCCGCTTCATCCTAACGACGATGTAAACCGCGGCCAAAGTACAAACGATACATTTCCTACGGCAATGCATATCTGTGCGTACTTTGAAATTACAAAACGCGTAATTCCTGCATTGGATGGCCTTATCGGATCTTTTGAAAAATTGCAAGAAAAAGGGAAAGGCTTGCAAAAAGTTGGTCGTACCCATCTACAAGATGCTACTTTCATCATGGTAGACCAAGAAATTAGCGCCTTTGTGGACGGCCTAAAAACTGCCAAAACTATGCTCCTTCAAAATGCTGACCACCTCCTCGACGTAGCACTCGGTGGTACTGCGGTCGGTACAGGTGTAAACACACCTAAGGGCTATCTAGACGTTATGGAAACTGTATTGCCAGAGGTAACAGGTGCTCCATTCCGCGTTAAGAATAACAAATTCCAAGGACTTGCTCTCAAAGATGCATTTATGATGGCTCACGGTGCACTTAACACATTAGCGACTACCCTATTCAAAATCGCTAACGATGTGCGCTTCTTAGGCTCTGGCCCTCGCTGTGGCTACGGCGAATGGCATCTTCCTGAAAACGAACCGGGCTCCTCCATCATGCCAGGCAAGGTAAATCCTACACAATGTGAAGCCTTGACCATGGTATGCGCCCAAGTATTTGGCCATAATACGACTATGACAATCTGTGCAGGTAGCGGTGCATTCCAATTGAACGTATATATGCCTATCATGATTTATGACTTTGTTGAAAGCTGTCGCCTCCTCGCAGATGCGATGAATTCTTTCACAACACACTGTATCGACGGTGTAGAATTCGTACCTGAAAAACTCAACTTCTTCGTAGAACAATCCCTCATGATCGCAACATCCTTAACACCGTACATCGGCTACGATAAGAGCGCTAAAGTTGTAAAAGAAGCGTACAAACGCGGTTGCTCTATTAAAGAAATCATCTTGGAAGAAAAACTCATGACAGAAGACGAATTTGCTGAAGCAGTTCGCATGAAATAAAATCTCTCACATCTCTATGACATATCTGTAACATCCTCTCATACCTCAAATGAACGGAACATAAAAGGACGCTATAGTCTTGAATTCTTCAGTACTACTTATTACTGAAGATTAGACTATAGCGTTCTTTTAAGTTTTATAAGACTAAAAAAATTAGATTGTAATTTTTTGACCTAATAAAGCTTCTAACCCTTTGAAAACTTTAATAATATTAACGTATCCTTCTTGAACAGCATTTGCGTTATATGGAGGTCTGTAATCATTTGCTTTTGTATTTATTACCATATTTCTAAAAATTTCTTGGTCATGTATAGAGAAATCATTAAATGATGTATAAATAACTAGTGTACTACCATAGGCTTTTCTCATATCATCTATTGTATCATCAGCATAACTTAACTTTTCACCGTCTCCTTTTTGATTATAAAAACTATCATTGGGCAGTTTCTCTATATAACCTATAAATGGAATATTCAATATTTTTGTGAACCCTCCAGCCCCATAAACATATATAAAAGGAAAGTGTGTTTCATAAGAAAAGACATAACCTTCTATTCCTACTCTTTTCCAATTATCCCGTAATGCCATATTAAATTGATACGGCCATTCATATCGTCCTAAAGCCCAATTCATTGTACCGTCTAAATCAAAATTATAGAACCAACAAAAAGGAAATAAAATTAGAATAGTAATAAGAATCTTTTTAAATGTCCACATTTCTAAATACAATACCCCTTTTATTTGGTAACCCTTAATCCTCTATAGTCACATAAGCTGTGTATTCATTAGCACGGCCAATGCTATAATGAAAATCGCCTGTTTTGTATTTAACAGTTCATAGGTTTCGTTAAATGTATCATTCTTAAACGCCTGTATTAGCAGTATTTCTTGTTTACTAAGTTCCAGGTATAAATCTAAATGGCATCCAATTGCCACTAGTATTGCTATTTTGAGATATCTCTTATATATATCCGCTGTCATATCGTAGATTAGAGAGATATCAAATAGCATAAGCACAATAATACATATAAGGATTTTATAAATAAAGGATTTACTATACATTAATGTATACCTATAGTGAGTTTGTCTTTCAAACTAAGCTACTCCATCAAAGAATGTAATAACCGTAATTTCTCGTGGACAGTTGATACGAATTGGGAACCAGTGTCCTGTGCCGTTATTAACGTAGCATACGCTTTGTTCTTCTACATAGCGACCTTTTGTATATGGTGTGCCTGTTGGTACTAACGGCATACCCATAAATACGATTTGACCTCCGTGGGTATGTCCAGATAGAGTCAACGGAATCTTTCGTTCAATAGATTCTTCGAAGAATTCAGGGTGATGAGCCAATAGGATAACAAAGGCATAGTCTGGAATTCCAGATAAAGCCTTATCAATCATAGCTTCACGCTTTTCTTTTTCCCGATCGTTATCGTACGCAACGCCCGCAATATATACAGGTTGTTTGCCCCCCATGATTTGAATATTACTATTCACAAGAATATTCATAGGTGTATTTCGTTTAAGTGAATCCAGCACCTTATTTACATCGTGATGATACTCGTGATTTCCCAAGATAAAGTCAACCCCATCTGGGATTTGTTTTGCAAAGGTTGTCAGTCTTTCACAGACTTGCGGCAACCATGCAAGCTTATCAATGAGGTCACCAGTGATAACAACGCGATTAGGCTTTTGTAAAAGCGCTAGTTTCAGGATTTCATCAAAGTCATCTAAGTCGATACTCGGACCTATATGAATATCACTAAGTTGAACAATTTTATAGTTTTTCAAACCAGGTGGTAGATTCGTGTAGCCAAAGCTTTCATGCGTTACTACTACCTCTTGTTGACCTGCAAAGGCAGCATAGCTAGAACCACCGATAGTAGCCAACGGCACTATAGTTGCAGCAGTTCTAAAGAAAGCACGACGACCCGTTCTATTTTCCTCTGGTGTTTTGCTCCAAATCTTATTAATTGTCCAATATAATAGACTAAGTATGATAAATACAGGAATCGCTAGGAATACGCCAAAGAGGAATCCATAGCTTTCAGTACGGAACATATTCATCAAAGGATAGTACATCGTACCATATAAATCCACTTGATTGAGTATATAGTATCGGATAGCCGCGAACCACGCACCGATAATGATGATATAGCCCACCCAGGCAGGCCATTTCTTTTTAGGCTTCCACAAGTTGAGGAATAGAGTCCAAAATCCTACCAGACCTATTGCGAGGATGGCAGAAAAAATGATATTAAATAGAATTCTCATTCATTGCTCCTACAAATTACTTTGCGATTTCCGTCAGTTTACCATGAGGTCCCGCCCAAGCATAGTCGGAGAACTCATCGCGCTTGATGAGCATCCAGTCCTTTGGCAATTGCTGTTGGATATCTGCAATCAATATATTATTAGCGTCCCCTGTGTACGTTAAATCACCGCGGAATGCTTTCATAAACCATTTTCGGTGAGAGAAAATATGTGTTATTTCTTTCACAAGTACTGGTTGCAAAGATAACTCAAAGCCAAGGGCCTGAACTAATTCCTCAAGGCCTCGTTCTCCGTCCTCAAAGGCAGATACCATTTCCACAGATGGGAATTCCCACATGGATCGTAAGAGTCCACGGTTCGGCCGTTTATGCAATAAATAATAGCCTTTATACTGCAAGATCCCCACGAATAAAGGCACCTCTACTACCTTTGTTTTCTTGATACGCACAGGTAGTTTATCTGTATCCTTATGTTGGTATGCTTCGCACATATTTACAATAGGACATTCGCCACAGCGGGGTGTCTTTGGAATACATACGGCAGACCCAAAGTCCATCAAGGCTTGGTTAAAGTCGCCAGGTCGATCGTGAGGCAAAGTCTCCTCTACGATAGCCGTAATAGCCTTTTTACCTTTAGTGCTCAAAATATCATCAAAGATGCGATACAACCGAGCATAGATGCGCAACACATTACCATCTACAGCCACCTCTGGTTCGTTGTACGCCATGGACAGCACAGCCCCTGCTGTATAAGAACCTACGCCCTTTAAGGACTCCATGGTCTTACGATCATGAGGCACGATACCGCCGTAATTTTCAACGACGTCCTTTACGCCAAGACGCAAGTTACGAGCACGACTATAATAACCAAGCCCTTGCCATGCGTGAACCACCTCATCTTCGGAGGCCTTTGCCAAATCCTCCAAGGTTGGAAATAGACGCATCCAGTTATCATAATAGGGCTTCATCGCCTCAATGCGCGTCTGTTGGCTCATCACCTCGGACACCCAAATCTTATAAGGGTCCCCACAATCGCGCCACGGCAACTCCCGTTTATGTACATCATACCACGCCAATAGCTGTGGCACCCACTTTGGGTTCTTTTTATCAGTCATATTACCTCAATATATTATAAATTTAGGAGCCTAGTACCACTTTCACGGCTACATAGTCCCTATTTTATACTCCAATACCCACCAGATAACGATTTTAACGTTAAATTGTAACAAATCGTACATTCATCATCCATTAATATACAGATCGATGCGCGCCAAGTGTTCGCTTTCAAGAACAGTATCAACAGTGGTCAAATCCATCTTATCCACCATATTATTATCTCGTCCAAACA
Organism: Veillonella parvula; assembly: GCF_040097785.1. Classification (GTDB taxonomy): domain Bacteria; phylum Bacillota; class Negativicutes; order Veillonellales; family Veillonellaceae; genus Veillonella; species Veillonella parvula_D. Next base: position 318,796 of record NZ_JBBNNS010000002.1, read on the forward strand.
CAATAGGTCCTTTTAATTTCTTACCTTCTAACAACATCGGCAACCATCTGCGGTCACCATCCCACATATGTCCATAAGGAATTTGATTCGGTTCTAGCCAATGAGGCTCCATTTCGTCTGTTTCCTCTACATTGCCTGTGAAAGCACGCAAGAAATACACATAACTCACGTGCGTTAAGCTTTCATCAAAAGGAAATTGAAAATCAAAAGCCGCGACACATTCTAAGTCTTCAGGGGTCCCCTGAAGGCCAGATTCCTCATAGAGTTCGCGAATGGCACACTCTCGGAAGCTTTCACCATCATCTAGTTTACCACCGAAACCATTATATTTATCAGCCCCAAAACCACGCTTCTTACGCCCTAACAATATACGATTTTGTTCATCAATGGGAAATACGAGCGTCGTTGGTTTCATAGGGCCTCCTTAGTCACAAAAATAACACATTATTATTATACCATTATTTCATGTACGAATGTGCTAGTTGTGGTATGATTAAGAGTATAGAATTTCTTACAAGGGAGGAGGCACATGATGAACAAACCACTTAGATTTAATATCGAATTAGGACGGACAAAGCCCGTCAATATTCGCAATGAACAAGTGCGTTGTCCCTTCTGTGATCGTTCCAAATTAACGGATATTCTCGATACATCAGGTCATATTATATGGCTCATGAACAAGTATCCTGTATTAGAAAAAACTTGGCCTACCGTCATCATTGAAACGGAAACCGACGAAGGCGAATTTTCCACCTTACCTACAGATGAAGCCGCCCATATTCTCCAATTTGGTCTCGATAAATGGCGCGAAACTCGTCAGCGTAAAGAGTTTAAATCCGTACTGTTCTTCAAGAATTATGGCTATATGTCCGGTGGCTCTATTCGCCATCCTCACAGCCAAATCATAGGCCTTGAGAATTACGATTACCATAAAGATATTACGGTGCAAAATATGGAGGGTTGGCTCTTACACGAGGATCAAGATGTACGCATCACCTTGTCTACCCATCCGATTATCGGGTTCTTTGAGTACAATATTCGCTTTAAACCAGATACACCGGTTCGTGCTGTAGCCCTTCGCCTACAGCAAATTTTGCGCTATGTATTGCATAGTGTAGCAAACTTTAGCCAGTCCTATAATTACTTCGTATATAATCTTGAGGACGGCTATGATTACATCAAAGTAGTGGCGCGCTATGTAACGACGCCCCTCTATGTAGGATACAAAATTCCACAAACTTGCGATGAGGGACGAGCTGCTAAAATCAAGCACGATATTACGCCTTATTTTCAAGCTACTAAATAGCGCTAACCATAGACCGTACATAATTTGATAGATAATTTTATATATGGTTTAACCATACATATTTGAAAGGATTTTTATGAAAGTATTTGCCATCGGCGACCTCCATCTATCTGGCAATCCTCCTACAAAGCCGATGGATATTTTTGGTCCTCACTGGAATGATCACTGGGCCCGCATCAAAGAGCATTGGAATGCCAATGTAAGCGATGAAGATATCGTCTTTCTCGTAGGTGACATGAGCTGGGCTCTCCGCCTTGAAGAAGCGGCCTGCGATTTACAAGAAATTGCATCTCTACCTGGTAAAAAATATATGATTCGCGGCAACCATGATTATTGGTGGGCATCGGCAAACAAGATGCATAATCTCATGGGAGACGCTATTACCTTTATACAAGGTCACGGCACCGCAGAACTCATCCAAACCGAAGAAGGTCCGCGCCTTATTGCATTCGGAGGAACGCGTGCCTACCTTTGTCCTGGAGACTCCCACTTTTCCCCAGAAACGGACCAATCCATTTACGATAGAGAAGTGATGCGTACTGAAGCGGCACTTCAAGAAATGGATAAGGCAATACATAAAGTACTTGAAGAACTCAGGACGGAAACAAAGGTCTGTATAACAGAATCATCCGGTTCTAAAAAGTCCTATTCATCAACACCTGATTCTATTATAGATATAGAGACTATTCCTATAACAAAGTTATTGTTGCTACATTACCCTCCATTCAACGAGTCCAACGCTCCTTCGGGCTTTACGGACCTCATGGAGCAATATAAGGTAGATATCTGCATCTTTGGCCACTTACACGATCAAATTTCCTTTAACCGGATTCCAAAGGAATTTGGTACGACAAAACTAGAATTGGTATCTGCAGACTATCTAGACTTCAAACTAAAGCAAATTATTTAAGGAGAGACCATGAGTCGCATTCACAAAGAACATTTACAAGCCGGCTATATTTTTGGTGACACCGTCAACCAAGAATATATATACTTACCTTCTGGTGAGGTGGGCACGGAGCATCCGTTAGCTGTCCTAGAAACACCAACGAAGCGCGAAGATATTACATTGGACGAAGCCGTCCATATGATTGATACCCTAACGCTAAAACGTTGTAGCCACCCTACACTAGGTAAAAAATCATTTTAATAACGTATTTAATAATGCAATCAATTGAACAAAGGAGGCCGTTTATCACAGCCTCCTTTGTTTTTTCTTTAGTTTATACAAGAACTATTTTGTTGTCTTCCTTTTAGTTTAAAAGGTTAATTCATGACAAGTAATTACTTCGCATTACGCTCGATATGACTACCATAAACATCTCTGTAATCATTAGTTTGCTTATTGTCTTTATTGTTTACACGAAGTCGTTCTACCTTATGACGATCATTGTCTTTACCAGAGATTCGATCCACACGAATGCGATCCAAGTCACGAAGACGAGCCAATTCAGGATTAAATTCGTTAATCGCACGCCCCATTTTACCATCAATTGGAGCACCCAATTGTAAAGCACGGTAAATGATCGCAGCATACTCATAACGAGTCATCGTACGATCGCCTTTAAATTCGCCATCAGGATAACCTTCAACAAGACCTTTATCAGCCAAGTCTTTTACATATTCATAAGCCCAATGATTAGCCGGTACATCAGGGAAGTTCACATCTTTCTTGTCATACTGAGGTGCCATTCCCATGGATACCTTCATTTGTTGAATCTCTACATTTTGGGCTTTTACAATGGCCTTTAAGTCTTGAACCTCTTTAGCCAAAGCTACTCTAGAAGTAGATACACCATTTTTTTGACCTAATTTCAATGAAACGCCGGCATTGACCATGTTTTCACCGTTACCCATGGATCCAGCTACGCTGAACATAGTGTCTTCATTTGGTCTGTAGAAAGCACCTAATGCCATCGCATTTTCACCGGCATAGTTACCGTAACCAGCCGCAAAATTCCATTTATCATCAGGATCAAAATCCAATGGATGAATAGCCGCTAATGCAGCCGCACCAGCACCAACTTTTCCTATTTTGCTATTTAATAGGTTCACACCATTACTAATACCGCTAGTAGCTTGATACAATTGGCTACCGTTAACGGCATCTTTAGATGTAGCGGATACTTCACCATCGGCTACATTAGTGATTTTATTGCCACCATTATTTAGACCTTTATTGTCCAAAGAAACATTACCAAATTTAACTTTATCTACAGATACTTTGTAATCAGTACCACCAGCAGCATTTGTGCTTGTAGTTACAGTTACATTATTACCTGCAGAAATGCTAGTATGTTTTTTAGCTTCTTTTAATGCTTCTGTGGCTAAAGTCTTATTATATTCAATACGACGTTCATGACTTTCGATACGCTCACTATGATTTTCAATTCGAGCATCATGATTATCAACACGATTATCTAAATAATCTAAACGCTTATCTTGATTGTCAATACGTTTTTCTTGATTATTCATACGTTCAGTTTGATTTTTTAATTGAATGTCATGATTTTGAATTTGATCTTCATGACGAAGTAAATCAGCATCTTGACGAAGATTTTCTTTAGTTAAACGAGTAATTTGATTATCATGATTTACAATTAATTTATTATGTTTTTCTAATTCTTGACTATGTCCATTTAAAATATCTTCATGTTTTTGTAAGACATCTGTATGATCTTTTAATTTTCGTTCATTGTCGGCAATTTTTTCTTTATTTTTATCGATTTCATTAATATTATTTTGAATTAATGTATTGTGATTATTAAGAATTCCGCCCACTGTATTTGCTACTGCATATAATTGACTACCATTTATAGCATCCGTGCTATCAGAAGATACTTTCCCAGATGCTACATTAATCACCTGACGTTCTTTACCAGATGCACCAACACTCGTAACGCCGTTACGAGCTGACCCTACCCCAGCAAAGCCGGAATAGTTGATACCATTTATATTAGCTTGTGTTTCTGTTGTGGCAGCTCTATCGGTAGATGCATTGCCTAAGAGAACACTATTTCCTTGTGTTGACGTCACATTACTGCCCAGTACATATGTATTTGCTTGCGCTACGTTATTTCTAACCCCAAAAGCGCCAGAATCAATGCCAGAAACAGAATTACTGCTACCAATTCCAACTCCACTACGTGCAGTAATCGTATTACCTGAACCTACTGCAACAGCATTTGCAGCACCAGCATTAGCATTATTACCTACAGCAGTTGCACTCTCTTCAGCTTTTGCATTATATCCAACGGCTACTGAACGATTTCCCTTTGCTCTAGCATCATTACCATATGCTGAAGAGAAATTACCAGATGCCTCAGCATTAAAGCCAGTAGCGGTACTTGAAATACCACTAGCCTTTGTACTATTGCCAACCGCTGTAGAAGCTTCAGCAGATGCTTTAGCGGATGAACCAAAGGCATTTGAATTACGCCCTGAAGAAACTGATCCATGGCCTATTGCAGTAGCATTTTCACCTTCTGCTCGTGCACTCCGACCAATAGCATTGGTATTATTAGCAGTTGCCTGTGCACTTCGTCCGATAGCTAGTGAAGTCTCACCAGATGCGGTAGAAGACTGTCCTACAGCAGTTGAATATGAACCGGATACCGTATTTCTGAAACCTACTGCTAAACTATGGTCACTGGTAACCGTGTTTTCATCACCAAAGTGACGTGAATACTCTGTCGGATTTCCTTGTGCTTCTACATGTAATACAGTTCCCGTGCCTAACGCAAGTAGTATTGCCAATGATAATGCAACTTGTTTGCTTTTCATCGTTTACTATTCCTCCCTACATCTAAAATTATAAATACAACGGATAATATATTATCATTTATAATATATATTCAACAAAACTCAGCATAAAATATGTCCATTATTAACTAATGTATTATCATTATCCTTAACTATTATTGTACTTTAAATATTAAATGAAGTAAACGAATTTTTTAACAAAATAGATAAAATTATCAATTTTATCTATAAATAAAAATTCTATCAAATTCATCATACTATAAATTAATAGCATAATAACAATATAAGGAGATAAGATTTATCTTATCTCCTTATATTGGCTATATTAACTATATTCATTATATTAGCTATACTAATTATTCTAGTTATATTATTTGCTTTAGCTATATTACTTAGAATAGCTATATTGGTTATTCTAGCTAATCTTGTTATACTAGCCTATTAGCCCAAGAATCCTCCATGGCCCATAGCTATACAATCTTCTTTGGTGATTTCATCATCTGCGATGAGGCGTGGCACAATTTCATCAAAAGCAGTCGGTTTGCTGAACAATACACCACCTGGTACACCAAGAATTGGTGTGCCATCTGCACAGTAAGCAATGCAAACCATGGACCCTGGTAACACAGGTAATCCATAGGTAACTACTCGATCTGCATAGCGTTTAATCGCTCCTGGAGTGAGATCATCTGGGTCAACGCTCATACCGCCAGTGCAGAAAATGATATCTGCGCCTGCTGCTTTCACCTTGTCGATAGCCGCCACGATATCGTCTGTATTATCCGTTACAATTTCGTGAGCTACCTTTGTAACACCAAATTCAGCACAACGTTCTTCAATGATTGGTGTGAAAGCATCTTTAATACGACCTTCAAATACTTCAGAACCAGTCGTAACGATACCCATTGTTTTGCGCACGAACGGCTTTACATGTAACAAAGGCTTACCATCAGCAATTTTCTTTGCATCTTCTACTTGTTGTTCTTCTAACAACAATGGAATACAGCGCATGCCTGCTAGTTTATCACCAGCTTTCACAGGTGTATTATTAAATCTCGTTACAATAGTCAACTCACCAATGCTATTGATAGCATATAATCGGTCTACATCGACCTTGAAAAGGCCATCTACATCCGCAATGGCTTCAATTTTACCTTGTGCCATAGGGCCATCGTGCATGTTTTCACCGCCTGCCATATGGTATAAAGCACGAGCTACATCCTCTTCGTGCAAGAACCCCTCATCTTCTGGCTCCATTACAAATACATGTTCCTTGCCAAGATCCAAGAGTTTAGGAATGTCCTCTTCTGTAATTACATGTCCACGGCGGAAGGGCGTGTCTTTCACCTCACCGATGACGATTCTTACGAGATCGTGTAATAATATTTGCCCTACGGCATCTTGTGTTCTAATAGATTTCATAATATCTCCCAAGTCATTAATAACAAAATACGTTACTGTATAACATCAAAATGTATTTAATACTATTATTCAATATTAATATGTTTACATAGTACAGAGTAGACGCACTATTAGCATACCAACCCAACAGAGGATTAAGCCCCCTACGACTTGTACTGCACCGTACCATAATGCTTGTACATAGGATTCAGCCATCATAAGCTGTAGCATTTCAAAGGCAAAGGTTGAGAAGGTGGTAAATGCACCTAGCCCACCTACAACGAGGAAGAATCTCGCCCATTGAGGTAGATCTGGCTTTTGCATATAAAGGCCTAAGACTAGACCGATAATGAGGCAACCAACGAGGTTTACTACTACCGTACCATACGGAAACGAGCTGACCTTTGTCATCACCCATTCACCAAGAGCCATACGGCATAAGGCCCCAGTGGCGCCACCGAGGGCAACGGCTATGTATTTTTCCATATTGCCTCCTCTACTCAAGATAACATACTAGATGGTATGATCACATTACTATAGCATACATGTAATACTACTTTCACAATTCGTGTAATTATCTGTAATAGCCGATAATTATCTACTTTTCTATATTAGTCAGATGCTAATAATCTCAGTATACTATATTTAGAGAGTAGGGAAAAGAAAGGAGTCCCTATGCACCCCTCGTCTACACCGCTCACCGAACTGCGGATCAACACATACGAAGACCCGTTTTTACAACATCAATATGTTTGTTTAGGTCATAAAATTGCCATTATTCGCGTATCCCTAAATATGTCTCAACAAGAGTTAGCTCGTCACATTGGTATCAGTCGTAGTTATTTAAGTAAATTAGAATGTGGTACAGGCATCTCAGGCATGTCTTTAGAAATTCTTTTTAAAATCGCTCAAGCCTTTCAAATCAACGTAGGTCAGCTCGTAAGACTGCGTGTTGTAGATTATAAAAACTGTAATGCGCACCTAACATCACATTATAAACGGCTAGAGCTTCTGAACCACACCAAGAGAACGTCTCGAAATCAAACAAAAGAAAACTAGTCCAATAGTCTAAAACAACGGTTAATTAAATACAACAAATGATAACTAATTTATATCAAGATGCTCTAAATACTCTAAATGAAAATTGAATTAGATATTCAAAATAATAATCAAAAAAGCTCCGCCATTGGCGGAGCCTCTCATATGTAATTATGCCCATTGCATCAGCAGGCATTATACTTCATTAAGTTTTTTATGCTGTACTTCCGCATTTGCTTTTTTGAAGATAAATGCATTGTTGATATGCTGACGCATAGCTGTTTCTGCAGCTACTTCGTCGTGACGTTCAATAGCGTCTACGATTTGATCATGCTCATCATCACAGTCATGTGTACGTACAGCATTGAAAGAACTGATGTACATGTCACGATTAACGCGTTCACGGAAACCTGCTAGATAATCTACAATGCGTTCATTGCCAGAGTAATGAGCAATCATTGTATGGAATCGGCTGTTTACATCAACACGTTCTGTGGCATCTTCAATTTCATGCATTTCTTTACAAAGGGTTCTTAGCTCTTGTACTTGCTCAGGTGTAGCATGACGAGCACATAATCTAGCACCAAGTCCTTCCATTACTTCACGAACTTGGTAAAGTGCTACGATTTCTTCTGGCGTGTCAGCTTTTACAGTAACACCTTTCCAAGGAACGATAACTACGAGATTATCTTTAGCCAATTTGCGGAATGCCTCACGCACGGGTGTAGCACTCACTTGTAATTGTTCTGCAATCTTTACTTCGTTAAGCTTCTCTTGAGGCATCAATTCGCCTGTTAAGATAGCTGTTTTTAATGTTAAATATACTTGTTCACTGAGAGGTAATCTTTCGATAGAATCCACTGCGGACAATTTGTATTTATCTTTTGAACTTTGTCTTCCCATTACTAGCCCCTAAACCTTACTAACCATTCATGCTTTCAGACTTTCAAAGAACGGTTAAAATGAGTATAATATAGTATACAACATATCTTAGACAGTATGTTGTGCGAAATTAAGTGCATACATTACAATTATAGAACTCATCATTAAGACTGTCAATTTAACTATAGATAATAGCTATATCTCATTTTTGAAAGTAAGGAAGTATACTATGAGCCGTTGTTTGATTATCATCAACCCTGTCTCAGGAGGCGGTGCAGCGCGCCGTTACGCCCTCGATTTACAATGGAAATTGAGTACATTGTTCGAAACGATTGAGGTCAAATTCACCAGAGGTGAAGGCGATGCTACACGTTTCGCTAAGAACGCTTGTGAGCGCGGGTTTGATGCCGTATTCTGCATGGGTGGTGACGGCACTGTTAACGAAACCGTTAATGGTATTGCCCAAGGTGGATTCTCCTGTACCTTTGGGTTTATCCCCGTTGGTACAGTAAATGATATGTCTCGTGCGCTCGGCATTCACCAAAATCCAACACAAGCTATCAGGCGTATCGATATCAATGAAACTCGAACCATTGATATCGGCCGTTGTAATGATCGGTATTTCTGCAATAATATTGCAGCTGGTGTTATTCCTAAGGTTGTGGATGAAGTTACGCCAAAGGAAAAAAGCATACTCGGCCCTCTTGCGTATTTCTTGCGAGCAGGCCAAGCGTTGTTCACTACAAAGGACTACACGTACCGCATCAAAACAGAGAACGACGATTTCATCTGCAAATCCCCTCTCGTTTTAGCCCTACTTACCAATGTAGTCTCTAGCTTTGAACGTTTTATGCCAGAAGCCTCTGTAGATGATGGTTATATGCGTATCATCATCTTCAAGGAATATTTTATCCTCGATATTCTCAGCGTATTACCACTCATTATCAGTGGTGCCATCTATAATTCTCGTTATACAACGACATTAACGGTGAAAAAAGCTCATATCGAACTTCTATCTGACGTCGATGATTTATCGACTAATATGGATGGTGATGCAGGTCCGGATATGCCTGTGGATATTGAAGTATTGCCACGCGTACTCAAAGTATTTGCACCTGCAAAGCACAAAAAGAAAAAAGCCTTAAATCTGCCTAAACTACCACATATATAATAAGTAATTGGTAACACAAAAGCTCTCTATCAAAAGATAGAGAGCTTTTGTGTTTATTAATTTATAAGAATCTATGCGCATTAGTCCACAATGATTGCATCATGCAAGCGGAAGCTATAAATGTAACATGCTTTCACGGGCATTCCCGTCAATCGCTGCAAGGCCTCTTTATAGAGGTCCATTTGGATTTTATAGCGCTTAATGAGTTCTTCTCCGGATGTAACGCGATCCGTTTTGTAATCTACGAGAACCCATTCGCCATCCTCCTCAAAGGCCGTATCAATAATACCTTGGAGGAACAGATTTTCCCCGTCCTCTAAGGTGTCGTATACGCGTTTTCCTTCAAAGAGCATGCTAAACGGCAACTCTCGTTCGATACGTTTTGCATTGATAAGGCGCTTACCAAGATCAGAGCTAAAAAATTTATACAAACTCGTATCGCTTAATAAATTCCGTTCTTCCTCTGTAAAAGTTCCATTCGCCACCAGTGCATCGAGTTCTTTCGTCAAAGAAGCTTGCGTATACGTCACAAGAGGTAGCCATTGCATAGCCTCATGCATCAAGGTCCCCCATTGAGCACCGGTCAATACATCATCTTCAGACTGTAATGCTTGTGGCTTTCGACCGAATACGGAATTTGCTAAATCATCCTCCGAAACTATAACAGGCTGAACACTAATATTACTAGTATCATCGGCACTAAGATTCAGGTTCGTTGTATCTAGCTCGATAGCCTGAACCGCATCCGACACAGCTCGTTTAGCACCCAAATCTACCGTTGCAACAGATTCATTAAGAGTGTCTATATTTCCTGCCTCTAGTTCTCGTTCTTGGAACCGTCGTTTCAATTCACTAACTGAGATTTTCGCTGTCCGACGAGTAGCATCACTGTACGGATAGCTATAGTTGAATCGATTCACGATTTCCTGTGGCAACTCTACAGAATTAACCACTTTCAACTCCCGAACTTTATTGATTGTAGTCTCGTCGATATCCGCTTTGTAATCGAGATCACCATAAAGAGAGCCATCATGGATTTCAACCTTTAAACGACACTGTTTATCCGGTAAATCAAAATAGGTGGGTCCTTCGTACTCGATGGCTACGCGCAATGGATTACCGCCATCTAAATGACGAGCAAAGCCCATGATCATCCAGTCTAGATAGGTATTAGCTTGTGTAATAATATCTGTCGGTAACTGTTGAGTTTCTACGGAAGCCACATTTTTAATGAGCTCACCTATGGTGCTTAACATACCTTTAGAATTTTTAAAGCCTTTAATAAAGCCTGTCATGAATAGCTTATCTCGTGCCCGTGTCAAGGCAACATAAAGAATGCGCTGCTCCTCCGCCTTGAGGGCCGCCTCTTTTACGTCTTTCACATAGAACCAAGGCATGGTCGGGAAGGACACTCGAATATCTGGAAAATACCCTTTCAAACCAAGGCCTGCATTTTTATCGATAAGAAGCTCTGAACGCAAGTCCATCATATTGAATCTTTTTTGTACACCAGATAAAAATACTACAGGGAATTCAAGACCCTTACTCTTATGGATGGTCATGAGGCGCACCACATTATCTGCCTCGCTCACCACATTGGCAAGTGGCATATCTTGGTTGCTGTCACGCAAGCTTTCCACAAAGCGCAAGAACCTAAAGAGCCCGCGGAAGCCAGAGGCTTCATAGCCCTTAGCTCTATCATATAAGGCGAGCACATTAGCGCGTCGAACGAGGCCATTCGGCATAGCCCCTACATAGTTTACATAATCTTGGGATTCGTAAATATCCCATAGCAAATCGGTCACACCGTGGCGACGCGACAAGGTACGCCATCGCTCCATATGACCAATGAAAGCTAATAAGCGCTCATCTTGAGCCACTTCTGCATAGGCTGGCATGAGCGACCATAGGGACCCCTCACCAGACAGGCGCAATGCGCCTAGTTCGTTCGCATCAAGGCCTACCAGGCCAGAGTGCAATACGGCAGCCATCGGCAAATCTTGTTCCGGATTATCTATGATGGATAACAATGCCAATAAAAGTTGAATCTCTTGTGCTTCAAAGTAACCGTCTCGCTCATTTACAACCGCAGGAATCCCCGCTTGACGCATGGCTTCTACGGCACGCGTACCCCAGCCCGCCAAGGATCTGCGCAAAACAGCAAAGTCTCGCCACTCGATTTGACGGAATGTGCCATCTGGATTTTGCACCTGTTTCTTAGCAGCATGGATTTCCTTGATTTTTTGAATGATGAAATCTAGCTCACGCTCGTTGTTTTCAGGGTCATCCCCTTCATCTTCGTCACTTTCACTAGCACCAAGGGTATCCTTACTCACATCTAAGAGCTGCAATTCCACGTCGCCTCCAACCCAATCCTCTGGTGCATCCTCTACGATGCGGCCAGGAATAAGCGATTCAGCCTCTGTATAATTAAGCTCTGCCGCGTCTTCCGTCATGATTTGATAGAACAAAAAGTTCGTAGCAGCCAAAATATTTGCATCAGATCGGAAGTTTTTCGCCAAGTCGATACGTCGTTCTACCGCATCAGTACCACCGTACGTATTATATTTCTCCATAAATAGAGAACTATCAGCCATACGAAAGCTATAAATAGCCTGCTTCACGTCCCCCACATAGAATCTATTATCAACGCGAGAGATCAAATTGATAATCGTTTCTTGAACACCGTTCGTATCTTGGTATTCATCGACCATGATTTCTTTGAAAGTATCTTGCAGTTCCTTTGCTACTTCAGATTTCTGAGGCTCATCCTCTGTGCCAGGTGCAACGAGAAGAGCCAAGCATAGATGCTCAAGATCGCTGAAATCCATGATGCCTTGCTCTTGCTTCATGTCTCTATAAGCTTTATGAAAAGCAATCGTCAGCTCTACAAGGCCTTCTATGATTGGATATTGAGCCTTAAACTGCTCTTGCAAGGTAGCTTCCGGAACAGTGAATATAGCGGTTTGCATGGCTTTGAGGTCATCTTTATTTTGACCACCTAAAGATTTAAACTCTGCCACCAAAATAGGGTCATAAGCTTGTGCCTCTTTTGAACCCATACGGAATTGATCCTTAATAAAGGTATCCATATGCTTACAAGCATCGCCCATATCATTCCAAGATTGAGCTGCTGAAAGCATACTTAGTGCAGCCAGTTGATTATCGTATATATTTTGCCACTTATGAGGACCTACGGGATCAAGTAAAATTTGCTCCATCCGCTCTAAGCGCTCTCGAATACGGTCGATAACAGCTAAATGATTCGACCACATATATTCGCCCCACATCGTATCACTAGGGTTTATGTTCATCGCCTCTTTATAAGGCTCTAAGGCTTTTCTTAGCCATCCATCGGGATTAGCAAGGGACATGGCGTAATTATATAAAGACATAATCTTTGCCGTTAAGCCCGCATCGGATTTATCGTCGCTGAAGAAGTCCGCTAGCTCATAGATATTATAAAGGCCCTCTTCATAGGACTTAGTTAATAAATCGGCTAATACCTCTTGTTGTAACAACGCCATTTCTGCTTCATTGCCGATACGAGCCGTTGGATTAATATCGAGCTTGTAGAAATAGGACCGGATTACCCATTGGCAAAAGGAGTGCAAGGTAGAAATATGAGCAGACGGCAATAGATTGAGCTGTCGTTCAAGGCGCTCTTGTAGTACTGCATCATCTGTAGATTCCATGGCTTTAGCCAAGGCAAGGCCAATACGAGCGCTCATCTCTTGGGCTGCAGCCTTTGTGAAAGTTACAACCATGAGTTCTTGAACGGATAAGGGATTATCCATATCCTTAAGGCGCGTAATAATGCGCTCTACGAGGACCGCTGTCTTACCTGAACCGGCAGCAGCCGCAACAAGTAAGGTCTGATTATCTAAGGAGGAGTCCTTAGGTGCTATGATGGCAGACTCCTGCTCTGGCGTCCATTTAACACCCATGGTTTTCACCTCCTTCGCTACTATTATTTCCGTCATTATTATTATTTTTTTCGTTGCTGTTATTTCTGTCGTTACTGTTGTTTCCGTTGTTTCCGTCGCTTAAGACCTCTTTCATCCGTTCTAATGCATCATCTTCAGACAATCTAGACAAATAATTATATCGATTACGGCTAGAGTCAAAGCGACATACCGTTCTGTAATCGCAGAATGTGCAAGGTCTAAGGCCATTCAATTGATATGGCTTAATCGGGAACTGCCCTTCCCCAATGTGACGACCCGTCTCAGCCATCACGTGATTTGTATAGCAGCACATTACGTCAAATTCACCTGTAGACTTAACTTTTCGCAAATCTCTGCTAGAAATGGTTTGATCTTTTTTCGTAGCAATCGGCACATAAGGCCCACGCTTAGATCCATAGGACAAGAACTTATTGTCAATATGCGTCAACAACTCTATATCATCGGAGAAGTACCCACTGTTTTGCCAAGCATCGCTTTCATTAGCCAACGAAACCGCATCTTCATAAGATATAGGCGCATCAGCAGGGATTTTAGGGTTCTTCACGTAAGAGTAAACCACCGCCGCAGGGGACATAGATCCGCCATGTGTTTTACCATAAGCGGACTCCAAAGCCAACAGATAGGTCATGAGTTGCAGTTTAAGTCCATAGTACACATCTTGGGCCGTCACATGAGCACCACCCGACTTGTAGTCGATAACCATGCCATAGGTTTGATCATCCCGTGTATATTCGTCGATGCGGTCAATTTGACCGATGAGTCGCAAGTAACGGTCTTCACCAAGAGGGACCCGAATAGGATCCCAGCCACCTTGACGACCAAAGTCTTGCTCTAAATACTTCGTATCAAAATCGCTGCGCTTAGACCACTCTACGAGACGATCTACCGTCACATGTAATGTTCTCTGTACACGCTGTTCGATGGCCTTTTGGTAGGCATCGCTCGTTTCTTCACCTAGCTGATTTTCTTGCAAGATTTCGTCTGCCACAGTACGGCATAGATTTTCTTGTTCCTCTTCGTCGAGGTCACGCCATTGTTTGTTATTTTCTAGCAGATAATTACCTAAGCGCTCTAAATTAGCATGTAAGAACGTACCGATTTCAGGAGCTCCAAAGGAGCGTACTGGACGCGGTTCTAGCTTCAAACCATATTGGGCATAGAACTTAAACGGACATTGTTGGTATCGTTCAAGGCGCGTCACAGAGCCAGACATGTAGCCTTTAGACAAGAATAGACCATTCACTAAATCCTGCGTTATGACAGGCACATCGTTGTTATCTCGAATACCACGTGACACCTCCGCTAAACGAGGACGATATGTTTCGCTTTCACGAGCCCAGTTATAGAGTCCCCACCAAAGAGGATTGACCTCATAACCACTAAAGAGAGCCCCCCAACGCTCAGATAGCAATGACAGACTTTGGAGCGGACGCCACATGTAATCTGCCTCTGTATCAGGTGCAATAGAGAGAGGAATATCTACTGCCTGATCTACGTACCCAAGAGATTCTAATCGCTTTACAACGAGGGATGGCTCAAGACCTGTTCCATCCTCACCAGAGCCCGCATAGGACAAGGTCAACGAATCGGATGCCCGTGTCATGGCGAGATATAATAGGAAATTCTCGTTGAAAGCCTTCGGCAAGGCCCCTTCTGCTAAGGTAATGCCTGCATCGGCCAATTCTTGACGCTCCTTATCCTTGATGAGGCCTTCATCTCCCATACTTTGAGGAAATACGCCTTGGTTGAGGCCCATTACGAACACCTTAGGCCACCACTGGCTGTAACCACGTTCGATAGTGGTAATCACCACATGGTCTAAAGACGGCGGAATCATAGAGTAGTTTACATCGCTAAGGCCTTCTTCGAGGAGGAGCATCATCTCATCCAGAGTCAATATTTCATCCTTCATGACCATAGAAATTTCGTCTATAAAGGAAAGAACCGCATTATACATCTGTTCATGACTAGCTTTGGATTCTTGATCACCTACAATTTCTGCGTCCTTCGCCCATTCATAGAGGCGCTCTGGCACTTGTAAGATTTCTAATAAACCATAAAGTTGTGTACCCCACTCAGCCCCTGTATGACCATCCGCATTAGCAGCAAAGTCAAACCATGGAGATAATATATCCATAATGGTTTGTCTTGCTTTGTTAATACGTGCTCTGCGCGGTGCATCTACGTGGCTTTCTTCATCTTGCCCCTCATGAAAGCCTCGTAAGTACGGCCAGCTTTCACGTTCCCATTTATAATGATCGATACCAAACTCGAGAACATAATTCTCTAACTCATCTACAGCTTCACGGCTAAGAGGCATCAAGTCCGTCTTGAGCAAGAGGAACATGCTGTCCCGACTATAGTTATGACGCACGATATCAAAGAGTGCCGTCAATAGCTCGCCTAATGGATGGTTTTTCATAGGCCGCTGACGATCAATAAAGTGCGGGATACCGTAGCGAGCAAAGACCTTTTCTAAAGTATCACCATAGGTTTCAGACTCGCGGAGCATAATACATACATCTCGGTAACGAGCCTCTTCAGATGATTCTATATAGGCTAAAATACGACGAGCCACCGCATCGGCTTCGCGTTCCCGGTTATAGCCGCGAATAAGCGGAATCGTTTCATCTGTAGAGTTTTTCTTACTAGGACTAGCAAAGTAATTAGACTCTAGAGCTTGAACGATTTGAGGGCCTCGTTTCCCGTCAAAGCCAACCCAGTTGATACTAGAGCCATAACGAGCGACTAAGGTGTCGTAAATCTCTAAAGGACGGCTGAAGAGATGCTCCCCTCGACGAGCTAGATTTAACGCCTTCGGATCCATCGGTAAATCGATAGTAATAACGGCCTCCTTCGCCAAGTCAAACAAGGTATAAATCAACTCATAGTGTGTGGGCGTAAACCAATGGAAACCATCGATAAAGACGTGGCTATTCTCCATGAGAGGAGATTGTGGCAAAGCCTCTACGATTTCCATGATAGGATCGATGTCGCGCTCCCCATGGCGACTGAGTTCTTCTTCATAGGCAGACATACAAATAGCTAGCTCGCGCAATTTCTTTTGTAATACTTTATTTTTAACAGATTCTGCCCCTCGTTCTAGGTCCACAGGGCCTACACGGAAGGCGCGGAACTCAGAAAAGAGTTGTTGCAATACAGAGGAAAACTCAGGTCGCTTTGTGGCCTGTTCTAACAGCCCTAGTTCCTTTTGCTTTCGTTTCATTACAAGGCGCAACAACATAGACCGGCCAAAGCTTGATAAACTTGATTGACCGACCCCTTTTGAGGCTATCGATTGATATACCTGATAACCCAAACGACCAAAGCCTACGACGCGAACCGTAGTAAAGCCTTTTTCAGGCATAAATTCAGCTAGCTCCCGTTCCACCCGATAGGTGGCAGGTTCAGGAACAAGCAAGATTATTGGTTCCCCTGGACAGTCTGTCATGACCTGACGTATGCGCTCATATACGGCGCGCGTCTTGCCTGATCCAGCCCGTCCATAATAGACACTAATACTCATGAGACCTCCCTAGTGAAACTTTCACCATCTCAATTGATATAATCCACAAATGTATATTGCTCATATCAGTTAACGCATTAGAATAGCACTACACAAATTAATTGTAGCACTATACGAATTAGATATAGCATTAAACGAAGTTTTTCGATATAATAAATTACTATACTGATTATTATTATATAGTAATATGACATTCTATGGCTAATTGTACAATATTTGACTCATTTGATTATATTTATTTATAATTAAGATAATATTTTATATTTTATTTACAATTAGCATGAATTCCTATATAATACAAGTTAGTATCTGTGTTATTTGTAAAATCATGTATTTAGGAGTAAATTATTATGAACAAAAAACATTTAGCAACTGCTTTTGCAGTGTTTGCAGCGACAACGATGTCTTTCTCTGCTTTTGCTGCAACTATTGATGCTAATGCACGCGCTTACGAACGTGCTTCAGCAGAACAATATTCTTATCCTGCACCACAAGCGGCTACGCCAGCTTACCAAACTAGTTATGCCACAAGTGCACCACGCCCTGGCTACAAACCATTGCCAGCAGTGCCTTATACAGCAGGCGATATGGCTCAACAAATGCCTGTATCTAAAGAATTAGGTGATCCAATCTTTGTGGCACCACAAACAACAGCTGTAGGTCTTCAAATCATGGATCCTATCCCTACTGAAGCCCAACCTGTATACCAAGAAACTGTAAACTCCGTAACAGCTAATGGCAACGGCAGCTCCTACGTTTCTCGCTACAAAGCTAACCAATTAAACGCTTTCGACTTGTTGTTAAATGGTAAAACTTACACATATGACTTGCCTGCATACACTAACGGCTACCAAGTGAAAACTGCTAGCTCTTACAACCGTGCTGGCAACGGTGTTGCGAATGTATTCTCTACAAACGTAATCACTGAAGCAGTTGTAAACAACAACTCTTTGCGCATCACTGTAAACATGACTCAACCAACAGCTGTAGCAGCTGCTAAATTGCGTTCCATGCAACAAACTGGTCAAGTAGCAAGTGGTGAAGTAGCTGCATTGTTCGCTTACAATGAAAGCTATGATGGTGTAAAACAAGCGGCTCATTACGATATCTTCAACAATAACGGTCGTTACATCGTTGTTAAATCCGGTGCTGTAACTGTACCAAATGGTGCGCAACACCCTTACGCAACTGCATTATTCGCAGTAACTGAAGACACTGTAGCAGCTGTAACCGTATCTGGCAACACTGCTGAAGCTTCTGATTTAGTAAAAGGCACTGCATATGCAATCGCACAATCTGCTAAGGTATCCAATAACAAAGTATCTACTAAATCTAAAAAATAATTCGTACAAAAATTAAAGCTAAAAAGTAGCAAGGAAAGGCTGTACTCAAATGTAAAATTAATTACATTTTGAGTACAGCCTTTCTTTCTATATTGTAGTCTTTATTGAATATATAAAATCTCTCTCATTAAGCAATATTTCTTTATCAATACCTATATTTGTTTTTTTTAATTTGATAAATACGGCAAATTCAAGCATCCTAATAACCATTCTATATAAAGAGTCTAAGCCTTCTGTATCATTTTGTATCTCACCCTTCTGTCCTCCATATAAATATACTGGAAATCCGCTACCAACAACAATCATTCTATTCAGTAAAAAATTTTGAATTAACTGAGTAAAAACCGCAGAATGAGCATATCTTCGTCCTACAGCAATAATTCCTCCAATTTTATTAGTTAATGGACGCTCAAACCTTAAATATCCCACGCCTAAACGATCAATAAAAGATTGCATTAAACTGGGCATGCCAAATCCATGTACTGGAGTTGCATATATCAAACAGTCTGCCTCTTTCATTTTCTCATATACTTTTACTACATCATCATTCTGTCTACATGGTTCCGTTCGATAATTACAATTTTCTACATCCTCACAAGTATTACAAGATTTTACAGATAGCTCACGCAAATTTATCACGTCAAAAACCACATTATACTTTTTTGATACATTTATTAAAATCTCCTTCGCAATATTTATTGCAAATTCAGTATTACCATTAGTTCGTTCAGAACCATTGATAACAAGAAACTTTATTTTCATATGCGCCTCCATTATTTATATGATCTAGTTAAATAGGTAACGCTTAAAGTTACAATTATAGTGCCAATAATTTCATTTATAGTAATATTATGATTCAATACAATGACATCTAACACTAATGTTGAAATCGGTCCTAAAGCACTAATTATTGCAGTTTGTGTTGCACTAATAATTTTTACTCCATAAGATAAAAGATAAGAAGGGATTATTGAGCACATTAAAGCCAATAATACTAAATAAACCATCACGCTATCTTCAAACAAAAAACTAGTTGCAATATCTCTTGAAAAAATCATAAAAATAATAACTAAAGCTATAGTACTTATACACATATAAGCACTGGTAAAAACAGTTGCACCAATCATTCGAACGGCATGCTTACTATAAATTATGAATATAGCCCAAAAAATTGCGGACAGCAAAACTAATCCTCCACCAAGTAGAGTCTCTTTAATATTCCCTATTACAATTGGATTAAACATAAAAATTAGACCAATTACTGTCGAAAAAATTAAACCCATTTGAACTATCGTAATTTTAGAGTTTTCTTTAGATAGCAAAAAAACATATATTGGGAAAGTAAACAGAATAGCTCGTTCCAAAGATGCAGATATGAATAGCAATCCGATAAAATCTGCTATTGATGACAACAAATAGATGAAAGATCCGATTGCACCATATATCACTACCTTTTTAATTCCCCTATTTTCCCAATCTACATTCAGTAATGGAAATAAGAAAAAGGGTAATGAAATGATAGACCTATACATTAATATTATAATAGGAGTAATTTCGTTTAAATAAAGAAGTTTCGCAAAAATCGATTTCGTTGATAAAAAAATAGTTGCTAAAAATATTGCCAATAAGCCTATATTTTTTACTGACAAATTCATTCTACATACCTCTTTTTGAAATTTTGTAACATTTCTAATCCATTGATAGTACCTATACTTTCGGGATGAAACTGTATCCCCTCTATAGAATACTTCTTATGCCTAACTCCCATGATATAATGATCATCCATAGAATTCGAAGTTATAATTAGTTCATCATTATTAAAACCTTCTTTATCAATAATAAGAGAATGATATCGTGTTACTAAACAAGGAGAGTCAAAATGTTGAAATATACATTGTTGATCATTCGTTATTAAACTTTTCTTTCCATGTCGTAAGTTACATGCTTTAGAGATTTTACAGTCAAACGCTAAGCCAATCGCTTGATGTCCTAAGCAAACTCCCAATATAGGAATTTGGCCTTTGAATCTATGAATAATCTCAGTATAACCAGCATCTTTTGGATGACCTGGACCTGGTCCTAATAAAATCATATCAGGACTCAGTTCCTCGATTAAAGCTATATTAATTTCATTAATCCTATATACAATTGGATTCATATCTAGTTGCTTTAAATATTCAACTAATATATATACAAAGCTATCATATGCATCTACAACTAATGTTTTCATGTTATCCCCCTAAATCAATCTAAAAGTGATTTGCCAGTAATAGTAAGATATGTTGCAGCTAATTTATTTAATGTTTCATTCCATTCATTGCAAGGCTTTGAATCTGCAACAATACCAGCAGATGCCCGGATATGATAATTTCCTGCATAATATAACGCCGTCCTAATACAAAGCGCTAAAACAGCATCTCCATTTAATGTAATTTGACCTATAGCACCAGCATAAAGTCCTCTTTTATTATTCTCGTATTTTTCAATAAGCTTCATAGATTCAATTTTAGGTGTCCCTGTCATAGTTCCTGCTGGGAAAGTGGCTTTAATCACATCAAAAATATCATATACATCCTCTAAATCTATTTGTAAATCAGAAACCAAATGAAAAACATGTGAGTAAGTTTCTACAAAAAATTGCCGTGTCAACTCCAATGTTCCTTTAGAACAAACTTTAGCTAAATCATTTCTACATAAATCAATTAACATTAAATGTTCTGCGATTTCCTTCTCATCACATTTAAGTTTTTCAATAGCCATATTATCAAGTTCTTCATCATGAGTCCGCTTTGTAGTACCTGCAATTGGTCTCATTTCTATAGTACGACCATTTTTTCTTACAAATAGCTCTGGACTAGCACCAATTGAAAAAACACTATTTATAGGTGCAAAATACATATATGGGGAAGGATTAATTTCACGCAAACGCAAATATACATCAAATGGTCTTGTATTAGTACTAATAGATATTTCATGACCAATTTGAATTTGATAAATATCCCCATTAGCAATATGCTGCAAACACTCATTTGCAACCTCTAAGAATTCAGATTTACTCATACTGTCTTTTATAGTATTGACTGGATAAATTTCTGGTATTGGTAAATCATATTTTGTGTATCTTTGTAAAGTGCTTTCAATATTCACCCAATCGATAACAGGTTGTCCGGTAAACTTCAGTTCTTCATAAGTTATACTGTTATCATTTAAATTAAACTCAATGATTCCTCGATATAAGTCAAGCACTATATCAGGTATTTCATAATTACATACTCGGTTTAAGTCTGGTATATCCTCTATATATCGTATACTTTCATAAGAAATAAATGATAAAAAGCTTAATTTAGTATTACATTCTTCTTTATTAAATAATCCTGTAATAAAACTCAAAACATCAAATATATGCCCCTCTCGAACATATATTTCAAGTCCATCAATAATAACTGTATTTATAGCTTTTAAATTACTCTTAATATAATCTATCAAAGCACTATCACCCTGTAGATTTAAATAACTATCCTTTATAGATATTGACAACACCTTATCAAAACCTACATATGCAGAATTAACATCCTGAGACGGTCCCGCTAGCGATTCAAAAATATAGCAGTTATTAGCTCCATAAAGTTCCTGAATAGCCATATAACATTGAATCGCTTCACAAGTACACTTAATAAGGCCTCTTCCTATTCCAAACTCTAAATCTGTATTCATATAATACCTCCAACAATTAATAGATATTAACCTTTCCAATTTAGATCTAAATAATAAAAAACACATTTCATCCTAAACAGGACGAAATGTGTTCGCTATACCACCCATTATGTATACTTTCAAGTGCGGAAAAGTCAATATACCTTTCGATACTCTAGTCATATAACGGTGACAACCGTTCCAGCCTACTCGAAATACTTTCGGTGAACTCTCATGAGCCCATTCACTATACGCTAATCGCTGATCATCTCATCTCCATAGTGGTCATCAACTTGCTGTAGAATAGTTAGTATAGTTACTACTTCTCATTCAAAGATTTGAAATATTATTCACATGTGATTTAATTACATTATACATTAACTAACTATAATGTCAACTCACTTTTATAATTAATGTGTGTTTTTTTACTCATCATAATTCAAAAAAGTACATTTAGTCTGTATTCAATCCATCTTATTTTTTTAATTAATAAAACCTTTTAGAAGTATATCTAAATAGTATTATATGTAAATGATATATAGCAACCCTTTTTTATTATATTTATTCATTAATATACACAAAAAATTATATCAACTAAATACATTATATTTTGATAAACTCCATAAAGCACCTATGTATACATTCTAAATATTCTATCTAACCGATTTGTAAAAATACCTTCAATGCGGTTTGTGACATTAATCGATAACCGCGCTCGTTGGGGTGTACCTCTCCGGCAAAGACAATTTGTCCAATTTGATCCGCTTCAAACAAGGTGGTATAAAAATCTATGACCTTAATATTACGTGCCTCTGCATAGGCTTTTAGCTGTTCATTAACCTCTCGTACAACCAGATTTAATCCATCCATATCGCTATCAATTTGAGTTTCTAAACCGATGATTACCATCCCTTTTGTACTAGCCAGCTCAATAGCTTTCACCAAAGTCTTGTACACATAGGTACTATCTCGACCTTGTAAAATATCGTTAGTGCCACACATCAAGAAAATATGACGTGTTGGATCAGTTGTAGCCGTAATTGCCCAATTTTCAATATTATAAATCATACCCTGTACGGAGCAGCCATCTTCACCATAATTTGTAAAATTAGCACCTTCTATGGATGCATCACAGATTTCGACCCAACCCTGTCCATAAGGTACATCATAGCCACGCGTAATACTATCGCCAAAACAGATGATTTCCATTTACATCCCTCCTGTAATATGACTCAATCATATAATAAAAGAACACCATACACAATATACATATTAATTACAAAAAGGACCCGTTTTGAACTGCCCTCCAATTAGGCGCAATTTTTAGAAGGGCAGTTCATTTACGGATCCTTTTATATTATTTAAGACGAATGAAAAACAATGCGCATGCACCGATAATAGGGGCAATGGCGATAGACATCAAGGACATTTGGTAACTGCCCGTCATAACGAGGACATTGCCCAAGAGCAGTGGTGCCAAGAGAGCCCCAATTTGATTAAACAAGTTTACAAAGCCCGCTGTAGTGCCGCGTAAATGAGGTGCTGCCGATTGAACTACAAGAGCATTAGTCAACGCACTATGCATGAAGGCACCTATACCGAGGATTGGACCTGTTACAAAGAGCATATTTGGATTTGCCGTACTTGCAAACAAGATTAAAGCGGGCGCAAATAAGAACATAACGAGCGCCGCTAAATGGTTCTTCTTAATTGGCAAAATATCAGATAAAATACCAATTGTTGGTTTCGCAATTAGTGCCGCCGTACCGAACACGCTCATGACTTGGCCTGCATAGATAGCAGTTACGCCTAATTGTTTAACCATGTACAAGTTCGCCCATTGCGTTACGCCCCAAGTCGTACCTGTTGCGAAGAAGCCTGCAATTGCCAAGCAACGAATGTTACGGTTGGAAATGATGTGCTTCAAGTTTTCTACTAAAGACGTTTGGCCTACGCCAAGTTTAGCAGCCGCTGCAGAAGCCTCGGCTTCTCGTTGTGCTAGGATTTCTGCACTTGGCTTACGCACTGTGAAGTAACATAACACGAGTACTGCCAATGGCAAGATGGCTGTAGCAAGGAATGCCGTTTGCCAACCGTAATGTGTAGCTACATATGGAGCGTAAAGGTTTACCGTAGTAATACCAAAGGACGTACAGCTCATAAAGATACCTACGGCCGCACCCCGTTGATTCGGACCGAAGTGATCTCCGATAGCACTCAAGCAAGAAGCTTGTACAGGACCAGACATAACGCCTAATAAGAAACGCAAACCCCAAGCCATGGTATAGTCTGTAATGGTACTCATCAAAGCCGTTACAGCGGCCATACCGATCAAACTAAACAAGATGGTGCGTCTGTAACCGATTTTATCGGCTAAGATGCCGCCTGGTAATACCGTTAACGCATAACCAAAGTAAAAGGCCGAAATATGTTGAGCCCCCATCTTAGCTGTGAAATGCAACGCCTCATTGAGGATAGGCATAACAGATGCCCAGGACAAGCGCATAACAAAGCTCAACAAGAACGTGAGCCACACACTAAGGAGAATTAAAATCTGAGTTCGCGAGAAACTAAGTCGATTCATACGAGCTCCTTTCTACAGAAAACCTAATAAATATATCGATAGCATATCATAGTGGACAAATATTGAAAAGGACATCTATTATTAGATGTCCTAAACTATTGATTATGCTATTATATTTTTGAGGGCGTAGAAAGGTCTATTTATGACTAACAATAAGTCAAAAAAAATTTTCATCGAAGAAAGCACTAATATAAATAAATTAATAGAGACTAGAGGCGGTAATCTTCAAAATATAAATAAACCGCCAATAAGTGCAGCAGATGAACTATCTAACTATATAAATAAATTACCTAAAAAGAAAAAATAATTACTCATCTTGGGTTACTGGTATTCTGACATCGTATTCTTTAATCATAATACCTAGTCTTCCATCATAGTAAATATGCTTATACGGAATTTTCCCTAATCGTTCTTCTAATTCAATAAACTGATCCTCACAGGGTTCAATTCCTAATTCCTTATATTTTTCTACACAGTTATTTAAACGCCCTCTACATATAAGCTTGTCATCTTTATAAAGTTCGATATAATGACGATATTTCCTATCATTAAAATATGTATCAAATATACTTTGATTTAGCGTGACCGCAGTTTTCTGCGAACCTCTAGCTTTATTTATCCAATATGTATACCACTCATTCAAGCGATACGTGATTAAACCTAGTATAGTAGCTACTATTAAAACTAATCCAATATACTTGGCAATAAATTCTAAATTATTTGCATATACTTGTACATCAGTAGCTTGTAGAGTTGAGTAATTAAAACAAAGCCCATGAATAGATACAAGCATAATAGATGCTGCAACAATTGAAATAATTCCACTAAACATCAAGCAATATAATGTTTCCTCGAACGTGCTTAAATCATCACGTACGTCATTTGTATGTTTATAGATTTTTCTAGCAATATAACCTGGAACAATAAGTAATAAAATAGCTAACTGATTTTCCATAGTCTCACCTCTTTATTCCACTATATCATGATTATCTTTATTTCGCATCAGAGAACATTTAGTATTCTGTAATATATAAAAAACTGTATCACATTTGATCTGCACCCATTTTCTTGGACAGATATAATTAAGCTACTTTTTGGGAATGAGTTCGGTATTCTACCGAACTCATTCCTTTTAATTGTATGCCTATTCGGCATACAAAAAACGCCCCCATTACACACTGCATGCACAATGGGGGCAAATTATTTTATTCTTTTGGGGGCAAAATGGTGGCAAAATTGTGTTATAGTTCGTTACAATTCGTTATAATTTCAATTCTATAATACTATTATAAACCTTTATTCTTACTATGTTTGTTATAGTTCGTCACGATTTGTTATAATCTGTGATTGTTATATTTATTGGTGGCGGAGAGGGTGGGATTCGAACCCACGGCCCCTTGCGGAGTCACTGGTTTTCAAGACCAGCTCCTTAAACCACTCGGACACCTCTCCATAACGGTACTATTATATCAAATTGGTCTAATAATAAGCAACAACGTAATACGTAAATAAGCAATAATATAATACATAAGCAAGCAAAAAAGCTGACTTACAGCCAGCTTTTTCATTTGTATTTAACATTTAGTATTGCCCTAATCTATTAGTTATTTGTCATATATATTAGAATAGGTCTTTTTTCCACATGCCGATGATAGCAATGATAGAACACACCACGGAAATACCTACTACTTCGTAGAATCCATTCGGATCATCCTGGAACGGCAACGCCACATTCGTTCCCCACAGACTGAATATGATTGTGGGCACTGCCAAAGTAATCGTAAGGGCCGCCAACATTTTCATCACCATATTAAGGTTATTTGAGATAATCGATGTAAAGGCGTTCATCATATTCATCAAGATATTAGAATACATTTCAACCATCTCGATGGCCTGTTTATTCTCGATGATAACGTCTTCCAAAAGATCCTCATCCTCTTCATACATTTTAAGCAAATGTCTATAAGTGCTGTGACCACGCAAGCGCAATAGGCGTTCCATAACAGTTCCATTCGTACGCAACGCAGAGGTAAAGTATGTCATGGATTTCTGTAATTCCAATAGTTGGAAGAAGTCTTTATTCTTCGTCGTATGACGCAACTGAACTTCAATATCGTCGGTACGGCGGTTAATTTGTTGTAAGTAACGCAAGAACAACGTCGCTGTACGGTACAAGATTTGGAACAAGAATCGTGTCTTTTTATACGTATAGAACGTAGACAGTTGGTTTGAAATGAACGGATACAACACCTCGGACTCTTCAAGACATACGGTAATAAAAAAGTCAGGCGTCAAAAAGATACCAAGTGGCACCGTATCGTACATATCATTACCACGAATCGCAGGAATGTTGATAACCACAAAAATATAGTTGTCCTCTAACTCCACGTGAGAACGTTCTTCCATATCGAGGGCGGTCTTTAAAACGTCCGTTGGAATTTCCGTCAAAATGTTGATGAGGGACAACTCATCGGGGTCTGGGTTCACCAAATTTACCCAAGAACCTTTTGTGGCATCTGATACAGTGCAGTCTGAAACCAACTCTTCTTCTATGTGTTTGTACACCGTGATCATGCTATCCCTCCTTCCAACGAACATATAGTAATCATCTAATAAATTATATACTATTTTATAGCTATTATTCAATTCAATTGTGAAAGTTTTGTTTATGTAGTATATACATAAACCACTTTATGTCTATTAACAATGCACAATTGTATATGTTAAAAGCATCTCAAAACATCCTTTTATCAAATCTACCAAAAAATCTAGCGAGCACATAGATTAATAAAGCTGCTAAACTAAAAAATCCACCAAAAGATTAAACCACTAAAACTTACAGTGAGTAAGTATGCAAACAAATAATCAGCAATATATCATTAGGTTAAATCTTATAAAAATAACCTCTATACTAGCTTATCGCTAATATAGAGGTTATTTGTTTTATCCTACTCTGTCAAATCAGAATCATGTCATTTGTTATATTTCTGCATTAATCTATAAGATTACTTTCACCAAATTAACGGCGCAAGATACGAACAGAGTTCAAGATACAAAGGATGGATACGCCAGTATCACCAAATACTGCCCACCACATGGATGCATAGCCCATGAGGCCAAGCGCCATGATAAGGATTTTTACAGCAATAGCGAATACTACGTTTTGCCATGCTACACGCAATGTCGCTTTGGACAAGTCAAGGATATGTGCAATAGCAGTCAAGGACGGACGCATAAACACAACGTCTGCCGCTTCGATAGCCGCATCAGCACCGCTACCCATCGCACCACCTACATCAGCACCAGCAAGTACTGGAGCATCGTTGATACCGTCCCCTACGAACATAGTTGGACCATATTCAGAGCGAATATCTTGTACTACGGACAATTTATCTTGAGGCAACAACTGAGCACGTACAGCACTTACGCCAGTTTCTTTAGCGATGTAATTTGCACTTGCTTCAGCATCACCTGTAAGCATAACAGTTTTAATATCTTGACCATTAAGATTAGCAATCGCTTCAGCAGAGTCTGGGCGAGCTTCATCGGCGATGATGATACGACCTAAGTATGTATTACCTTCTGCCACAAGAACTTCTGTGCCATATTCAGCAGCCTCTGTTGGATAGCCTTGCACATTATAGCGTTCCATAAGGCGACGGTTACCAATAAGTACTTGTTGACCATCTGCCATACCTACCATACCTTCACCAGCTAACTCTTGAACGAAATCAGAAGGTTCCACTGTAAGGCCTTGATCTTTTGCTTCAGACACGATGCTTGTTGCGATTGGATGTGTAGAAACGGCTTCGATAGCTGCCGCCATGGATAACAATTGACTGGAACTTACATGAGAGCCTACAGTTTCTACGCTGTGAACTTTGAACTCACCAGATGTGATAGTACCAGTTTTATCAAGAGCTACTGCTTTCACATTAGCCAACGCCTCGATAACTCGACCACCTTTTAATAAGATACCGTGTTTAGACGCATTGCCGATACCGGAGAAGAATGCAAGTGGCACGCTAAGCACCAATGCACATGGGCAAGAAATAACGAGGAATGTTAAGGCTGTGTAGATCCATTTATGCCATTCACCTGTAATAAGGGATGGGATAATAGCAACAGCAAGAGCAAGGAATACAACGATTGGAGTGTACACGCGAGCAAAACGCGTAATGAAGCGGTCGATTTTAGGTTTAGAAGATGCTGCATTTTCAACGGCATCAAGGATTTTAGTAACCATGGATTCTTCAAGAACCTTATCTACACGCATTGTAATGCGACCAGATTCGTTGATACAACCAGACATAAGTTGAGTGCCAGGTACGGCGCGAACAGGAACAGGCTCACCTGTTACAGGTGCTGTATTAACGCGTGTTTCACCTTCAAGCACTGTGCCGTCTAGAGGAATTAAATCGCCAGGACGAACTTCGATAGTCCAGCCTACTTCAACCTTTTCAGGAGCCATAACTACGATTTCACCACCGCAGTCTGTATCTACAACGCGCACCTCTTGTGGACGCATATCAACAGCATTCATAATTTCTGTACGACTACGATCAGTAGCTTTTTCTTCGAAGAACTCACCGATACGGTAGAACAAGATAACGCCTACGGCTTCAGGCAATGCATCGATAGCAATAGCGCCCAATGTAGCGATAGACATCAAGAAGTTCTCGTCGAACACTTGGCCTTTTAAGATATTGCGACCTGCGATACGCAATACTGGGAATGCAAGAAGAATATACGCAACATAGTAAATTGGAGTCTCAATACTCTCTGGCAAGCTGATGGATGGGATAAAGGATGACAAAACATCATAAATCATGAATAACAAGCCTGCTACGATGACTGCAATTGTTACAGCATCACCACCACGATCCTGGTCAGGACCATGATCATCCATAGCCGCTTTAGATTTACGTTCATAATCTGCTACTGTAACGCCCTCTTCGATGGCATCACAAATGTCTTGAATGTCACGTTTAAGAGCTTCACGGTCTTCCCAAGAGCCGGTTAATTTTAATTGATGTGTAGCAAGTGTGAAATTTGCAGTCTCTACCACATCCATTTTACAGATACGATCTTCAATTTTTGCTGCGCAGTTCGGACAGTTCAAATTCTTCAACAACAATGTTTCTTCCATGATATCTCCTTTGATAATAGTGAACGCTTCTATCCTGTATTGTAAGTTAATAGGTAATATTTTTCTAATACTTATTAGACATATCTTGTTTCATATCTTGTTATATATGTTCCTAAACATTATTCATCAGATATTTTTATTTATATGAATATCTGTGCATATGTTTATATTACATCAAAGGAGATTAAATGTCAATACAAAATCATATTCAATATATATCAAATTTTATTTACTTTAGTTCTAACTATATTCACCTTATATCAAATTTCGTTCTACCAGGAATTTATGTGCTACATCAGCTGGCAATTGATGTTCCGTTTCAACGGCATAATTCATCTTTGCCATCTCTTGATCTGTAATCGTATGATTTAAACTTTCTAATACAGGCCGCAGTTCAGGATGAGCAATCAACACTTCGCTACGTACGACATTACCAGCCATATAGGATGGATATAAATGTTTATCATCTTGTAACACCGTAATCGGTGCAATACTTAATTGACCATCAGTCGTGAATATCGGCATTGCATCCACCTCACCACGACTAATAGCCGTATATTTTAGCCCTATATCCATATCTTTAGTAGCTTTAAAGTTCATGCCATACACACGTTGTAATCCAGCATAGCCATCCTCACGGCCAAAGAAATCATATTCCCCTCCTAAGGTTAGGGATGGTGCTATACGAGCAAGATCGGAATATGTTTTTACGCCATAACTCTGAGCGATTTCATTACGCACCCCTATGCCATAGGTATTATTAAAGCCATACATGCCGACCCACTCAAAATTATATTCCTCTTTGTAGGCCTGTGAAAGCTCATTAAATAGGCTTTCATCATACGCATCCGTACGTTTCAGCACAGCAGACCAAGCCGTACCAGTATATTCAGGATATATATCAAATTGGCCGGAAAGCATAGCTGGTTGAATATTTGATGTACCACCGCCTACACCTTCTGTAACCTCTACGGTTAAATCAGTCTTCTTCTCGATTAATTCTTTTAAAACATTCCCCAAAATAAGCTGTTCCGTCATAGGTTTCGTTGCAATATGAATAACATCGGTCTTCACATGACGGCAATACATAGCCCAGCCACCTATACCCATTGCAATTAGCGTCATAATCGAAACAAATATAATCGTAT
The DNA here is from genome assembly GCF_040097785.1 of Veillonella parvula. Lineage (GTDB taxonomy): Bacteria > Bacillota > Negativicutes > Veillonellales > Veillonellaceae > Veillonella > Veillonella parvula_D. Next base: position 349,767 of record NZ_JBBNNS010000002.1, read on the forward strand.
AACGCTTCATATGAGGGCTAATACGCGTTACTCTTTCACCTAGAGAAAAGAGCGCATCAACAGTAATGGCTAATAGTGCAATCAGTAGACTACCGGCAATCGTCAAAGCACTTTGATTCGTTGTAATGCCCCTATAAATCGCCACACCTAAACCACCAGCACCAATAAAGGATGCAATACCTGTCAAGGCAATGGTCATAACGAGCATAGTCCGTATACCAGCCATAATCGTCGGCATAGCCAAAGGAATCTCTATATTCCACAAACGTTGAATCCGCGTGAGCCCTAATGCAATCCCCGCTTCACACATGGCTTGATCAATCTGGTTAAGACCAGTAAATGTATTTCGTACCATCGGTAATAAAGCATATATAACCAATGCAATGATAGCCGTCGTATTACCAACACCTGATACGTACAACAAAAGGCCTAACATCGATATAGATGGAATTGTATATAGGAAATTAACCACTACCATAACTGGCGCAGCTAGCCGTTTATATTCGTATATAAACACACCCAATAATCCACCGATGATGATCGCAACAACAGAAGCTAATACTGAAATTTCTATATGCTCCCATAATAGCTGGAGGAAAAAATCATAGCGATTTATAAGTAATGATATGACATCATGCATTACATACACCGCCTTTCTAAGTCAAAAAACACGAAAAATTATATAGGTATATTAGAGTCAACAAAACTCAAGAAATCTTTATAAAGCTATATTTACCCATGATACTATTGTATACCTAATTATTTCTTAACTCTAGTCTATTTACCATACACAGTAAAAGCCATCATTTATATTTATATATCATACAAGTTCAGCTCTTTAATATATCTGAAAGGAATAACAGTTCCTTGTACAGATAGAATTTGTAATTGCTCACTAATCATATCAACAGCTCCTATAAGTTCCGTATATTTTCGTTTGTTGTAGTAAACGATTCGTACCCACTCCCCACAACGTACAGATTGTAAAACTGTATTTAACTCGTCTATTTGATCCTCTGATAACTCTGCCCGATTTTCTTTTGGCTTTGCTACAGCGGCTAATAACGCTTCAAATCCCCTCAATGCCGCAAAGGGCATAAATTGTTTTGCTCGCTGTAACCGAGACATGCGATGTTTCATTAATTTATACCTCCCCTTACGCGACTAATGTATTTCCAATGTATCCATTATAATATCTATTCCCCATTATGACCGCCTACCAAGGTATTTCTAAAGCGCATGGTTCCTTCCTCTTGTAAGCTCGATGCACGCAAAATAGAATTCTTACCAAACTGTTTCTTAATGGATAGCATAGCCTCTTGTACCTGTCGCTCTTTTTCCTCTTCATTTGTAGTAAGAGTGCTAAATAGGTCCACCTCTTGAGGTATGGCGGATCGATTGACTAAATCCTCAAAGCTGATTCCTATGCGACGGATGAGCTCATTTTTACGGCAATGCTGCTCGTATAATTTAATAACTGCCGCCGTTAACACCTGCAAAGAGTCAGTGTACTGCTTAAGCTTTTTAGAACCTCCTGTAGAGCGCATCATTTCATCAGCATAGCCGATATGAACGTGAATATGGTTCGTAACCCCTTTGATTTGTAAAAGCTCTAATACCAAGGACTCTACCATTTCGCGCATAGGCACGTATGCCTCTTCATAGGTATAATTACGCAACAAAATCTGACTGTGCGAGATAGAGTGCTTAATAGGTCGATACGCATGGATATCCGCAATCGTACAAGGCTCACGGCCCCAAGCATGGTCAATGATGAGCTCTGCATTAATGCCAAACTCCTTGTACAACTTCGTCTCTGGAATCATAGTAATACCATGTAAGTCATAAGCACCATACTTATGCAAACGATTAGCTATGCCCTTACCAATCTGCCATATATCGGTCAAAGGCTGATGATACCAGATTGTCTCTTTAAAAAGGCTTTCATCAAGATAGCCTATAAAATCAGACGCATGTTTCGCCAAAATATCAAGGGCAATCTTAGCAAGAAACAAATTTGTTCCGATTCCAACGGTGGCATAAATCTTCGTTGCCACTAGCACCGCATCAAGCAACATCTGCGCCAACTGACGAGGCGTCTTTTTATATAGTGGTAAATAGGGCGTAATATCGATGAAATACTCGTCGATAGAGTACACATGCACATCTTCGGGCGCCACATACTTGAGCAAGGTTCCATAAATCTCAGCAGACACCTGCATATACCGCTTCATATGTGGCTTCACCGTCAAATACTCAATATACGGTGGAATCTGAAATAATCGGCTGCGATTTTTAACACCTAACTTTTTTAAGGCAGGAGAAATAGCCAACGTAATAGCCCCCTTGCCACGAGAACCATCGGCCACCACCAGAGGCGTCATAAACGGATCCAGTCCTAAATCGGCGCATTCTACAGACGCGTAAAAACACTTCAAATCAATACACATATACAGCCGATCCGTATCAGCTGAACCCATACAAACACCTCCCTAAACCGCTAAACAAGTAGCTTTTACAAAAATTAAGAACACAAGAATTTGTATGACTAGTATAACAAAAAAACAAAGTATTTTCAAACATATGTTTGTTTTTATAGAGGTAATTTTATAGAAAAATAAAAAGCACCTAACACTAGATATATAATCTAATGTTAGATGCCTATATGTTTAACAAACTATTAAAGATAGCTAATTTATTTCTATCAAAACAAACTTAATAACACTAATCCCCCTAATACAATTGAAACAGCGCCATACTCAATAGTTATCGTCACATTACCTATACTTACTTCTCCATTTTTTGCAAGCACACCTGTCGGACTAAATTGAACCATAGGTCCACTGGTTGGTGCAAAAGGAATATAAAACTCTACACTCTCAGCAGTATGAGTTTCACCATTCAAAATATACTTAATATCATAACCATAAATATATCTATCCGCACCAATCACTCTAAATGGTATTTCCTTTGTAACTCGTGGAAGTATAGACACAATCGTTACTGGAGTTCCATTGCGACGTAATAAAAAACGTTTGATAATTAAATACAACCCACTAATTATTAACCCAAGAGCCACACAAAAGAAGTAAAACACAAAAAACTCAGTACCTCTAACCATCATACGCTCCTCTCCCAACAATACAACGAAAACTATCTAGTGCCACTATATTGATGGGACACCTTCATAACTACAGTGATAAAAAGAAAGGACTATACTTATGCAGCGACATCAGGTCACGAGGAGCAAAGAAGTATAGTCCTTTCTTTTTAATCAAAATGTAGCTATGTTATGGGGCCCCATCAATATAGTCCCCCCACGATAGCTTTCATTATTGTTCCGGCCCTAGGTCTCGGAATTCTACATCTCTAAATTGTGTTAATTCTCCAACGAATTGGAGTTCTACGGTACCGACGGAGCCATTACGGTGTTTACGAATGAGGACTTCTGCATTGTCCCCTTTTTCAGAGTTTTCATCGTAATATTTATCGCGGTACAAGAAGATAACGATATCCGCATCTTGTTCGAGGGAACCAGATTCACGAAGGTCCGAAAGTACAGGCCGTTTATCTGGTCTGCTTTCAACACTACGAGATAACTGAGACAAAGCGATAACTGGTACGTTAAATTCACGAGCAATCAATTTAAGATTACGAGAGATTTCGGATACCTCTTGTTGACGGTTCTCGCTGCCCTTACCAGCATTGCGACCTTGCATCAACTGAATATAATCGACGATAACGAGGTCGAGGCCATGTTCCACCTTGAGACGGCGCAATTTAGAGCGCATATCTTGTACGGTAAGGCCCGGCGTATCATCGATAAAGAGTTTAGATTTACTCATGCGATCCGCCGCAGCAATCACCTTTTCCCAGTCAGCAGGATCCATGTTCGCACGGCGCAATTTTTCAGAGCTCACACCTGCCACGGAGGACAAAATACGACCAACGAGCTGTTCCTTGCCCATTTCCAGCGAAAAGAACGCCACCGTCTTGTCGTACAACATCGTTACGTTTTGAGCGATGTTCAAGGTGAAAGCTGTTTTCCCCATCGCAGGACGAGCTGCTACGAGGATGAGGTCAGATTTTTGTAAGCCGTTAAAAATATGGTCTACATCTTTAAAGCCTGTTGGCACGCCTGTAATAGCACCATCATGCTGTTGCAGTGCATTGAGTTTATCTAGATTAGATAAAACCACTTCACCAATGGCTGCAAAGGATGATTCAGACTGAGTTTGACCGCTTACGTCTAGCACCATTTGCTCTGCCTTATTAAGGATTGCCGTAGGCTCATCTTCGCCAGCATACGTCATGCCTACGATTTTATTCCCTGCATCGATGAGGCGGCGCAACTGAGCTTTCTCGCTGATGATTTTCGCATGTTCCTCAACATTGTAGGACACCGATTCATTGGCAAGAGATGTAATATAAGCAAGACCACCTACCGCATCGAGGCGCTTACGACGGTCTAGTTCTTCACCAACGGTGATAAAATCAGCCGTCTTATTGGCATGCACGATTTCTAAAATAGCATCGTAAATAATACGATGTGCATCGCGGTAAAAATCTTCAGATTTAAGAATACTCGTCACCGTATCTACAACGGCTCCCATATTGGATCCATTAGTTAATAAAGCCCCCAAAACGGCCTTTTCCGCATCTAGATTATGCGGTGGAATGCGTACATCCATGATAATCCCCTTCACACAACCACTATGGATAAAAGAATTCACCATACTCAAAGAGCATGGTGAATACTATTATTCGGCTACTACATTAACCTTGATAGTACTTGTAATTTCAGGATGAACACGAACTAATACGTCATGTACGCCCAATGTTTTCAATGGTTCTTTGATTTCGATTTTCTTTTTATCGATATCTACTTTGTATTGAGCTTTAGCAGCATCGGAAATATCTTTTGCAGTAACGGAACCGAATACGCGACCTTCTTCACCCATGCGAACTTTTACAGTTACTTCAACCTTAGTCAATTGAGCTGCCAAGATTTTAGCTTCGTCATTCGCTACAACCTTGTGGTGAGCAATGGAGTCTTGTTTTTGTTTCGCATTGTTTACATTAGTCGTTGTACCTTCAAGACCAAGACCTTTTTTAATCAATACATTACGACCATATGCATCGCTAACTTCAACGATTTCGCCTTTTTTACCAACTTTCTTAACGTCTTCTAACAATACTACTTTCATTGTTGTTCCTCCTCTTGTTCTGCGGAATGAAGCGCCTCAAGAGCATGCTCCAAGATGGCCTGCTTCGCTTCCTCTACGGTCATACCTTGTAATTGAGCACCCGCCACAGTTCTGTGACCGCCACCACCCAAGGCTTCCATTACAACTTGTACGTTTACCTTGCCTTTGGATCGAGCGCTGACGCCGATACCACCCTCATTCAAGGAATATAGTACAAAGGCTGCTTCAATATCTTCATTACTGATGAGCATATCCGCACTTTGTGCAGCCAACGCCATCATATCCTTCAAACCTTCAGGAGCTACGGAAATAGCGATCCCTTCAGTACGACTTGCTTCAAATACCATTTTAGCACGCAATTGGATAGAATCGAAGGTTTCAATAAACAATTGTTTAACTCTGTCGATATCCGCCCCTGCACGACGCAAAAATGCTGCAGCCTCAAAGGTGCGTGCACCAGTTTGTTGAACAAAGTTCTTTGTATCTAGCACGATACCTGCATAAATACCTGTGGCTTCCGCTTTTGAAAGTTTCACAGGAACGCCTGCATATTGTACAAGCTCTGTTACGAGCTCAGATGTGGACGATGCAGATGGTTCCAAATAGGTGAGCAATGGATTCTCTACAAAGTCCGCTGCACGACGATGATGGTCGATAACGATGCGTCGTTCAGAAATTTCAAGCGCCTCTTGAGCCGCCACCATTTCCTGACGATGCGTATCACACACGACAGTGAGCGTATTCGCATCTACCCATACTCTTGCAGCTTCTGCAGTAATAATATTCTCTTTCCAGAACTCTGACTCGTTAAGAACATTCACCATTTTATCGATGGCGCTAGTTTCTTTTGAAAGCGCAATGCGCACGTCTTTACCAAGTGCTCGAGCAATGGCAGCTACACCGATAATGCCACCTAAGGCATCATAGTCTTCGCGCTGATGCCCCATGATAAGGATCTTATCAGAATCAATCATAAGCTCATGGATCGCTTGAGATACAACACGAGCACGAACGCGCGTATTTTTCTCAACGCCTGCCGTATTACCACCAAAGAAGCGCGTACTTTCACCATCCATAATACACACTTGGTCACCACCGCGACCTAATGCAATATCTAAGGCTGCACGAGCACGACCAGATACATCTTTCACAGAACCTATATTTTCACTAATACCAATGGAAATCGTAGCTGGTACTTGACGAGGAGATGGTACTTTACGGATTCGTTCGAGCACTTTAAAACCATCTTCCTCCATCTCATGAAGCGCACCACGAGAAATGGCAAAGGTATACATATCGTCTTGGAAATTACGAATAAAGCCTTCATTACCGTCGATTTCGTCTACAATAATATTGTTAATATCAGTCCAAATATTTGTGTAATCGCGATCACTGAGGCCTTTAGTCAATTCTTCAAGATTATCGATTTGGATCATGCCCCATACAGGCTGGCCCTCTTCCGCTTTGATACGGGCTTTTTCTAAGTCTGTAATGTCCTTGAAGTACAATGCCATCACTGCATGTTCCGCAAGTTCATCTTCACTATCAATATCTGATCGCGTATCCCGAGGATCGATAAATTTATAAATAATTTGGAAGTATCGATTTTCATATTTTTCCGTCATATATCCGGACTTACCCCAAATTTTATCGATACGGAAACCAGGTAACAACGCAGACATTTTTTGGAGCTTATTCCAGTCCACCCTAACCCAGTCAGCAAAAACACTATTATTCCACACCAATGTACCTTGTTTATTAACAAGAACAATCCCCATTGGCAAATTTTGTAAAGCAAAGTTAGAAGCTTGTGTGACGTTTTTCATCATCGCACTAAACTGTTCTCTTGCTAAACGACGCCGGTTATGAAGGGTATTATAATTAACCAAATACGCCGCTACTACAATGATTAATGCTAAAATTGCAATAGCCCAATTTAAATAGGCCAACAATAATAGCAATAATACGAGAACGGCAACAATGGTAATTTCTAAACCTTTCCATCTCCGTTGAAAGGATTTCATAACGGCCTCCTTTCTATTACTATTGACGCGCTTTGTAACGTGTCCGTAAATCTAAAAACATATCTATAACACCAAATATCGCTAGTGCTTGTCCAAAGAAGAAGGCATATACACCAAGTAATATCCACTTCAATTTATTACTCATGCGATAACTACTCATTAAATCTGCTAAAGCAGCAAAGCCATGAACAGAACACATAGAACTACCAAGAAGAACTAAATTATTACTAATAGTTGTAATCCATGAAGACTCCATATTAATATGTGGAGCGCCATAAATCCCAATGATACCAAGTGCATATAAACCAGCACTCCAAATAGGCATCTTCCATTCTTCAATCGGTAAAAATCGAGGTATGGAAATATGTAATCGCTTGCCTAACCATATAGATATCTGAATTGTTACATAACTATATGCTACTGCGGCTATTGCCACAGCTACAAAAAACATATCCTTCAAAGAAGCAGTAAGCTTATTCATTCTTTCTAAGAATAAATCCGCTTGCTCTTGTGTCATATTAGGATTTGTTTGTAACGCCTGTTCTGCTAATGTACGAGCTTGTTCAGTTATTTGAGTATCTATCATTGATAAGTCAATACCAGATATATATACTTGTGAAATTAGGCTAACTAATACAGCAATAAACATGGCAATACTAGGAAGTAGTAACCGTTTAATCGTTCCCAACGAAAGACGATTGCCTTCTCCAACCCCTACGCCTACAACAGAAAATAACCCTACGGCCAATCCATTCCATGGTCCGAATAACACTACTGACAAAAATGTAGTAATAACGGCTGCCGATATACTATACTTGCGGCCCCATTTTGTTCCAATTATTCCAATCGCTGCAGGCGTAACCAAAAATGCTAAAAAAGCGAAACCAGGCACATATACACTGATAGCACCTAGCATAACACCTATAGCACTAACAAACGCAGTTTCTACCATCGCTCTTGTATTTGTTTTATTCATAAATCACCATTCTTACATAAGAAGATATATTAATTGGTATCTTTTAATTATAACAGTTTAAAAGGGTAACTTCAAATACCCCATATAGTAGACAATTGCGATAGTGGTGCTATTTATAGTACTGGCAATACATATAAATAACGAAAAATAGGGAGCCACCTAAAGTAGCTCCTCATCTCATATTACCATATGTAATTGACGCATCATTTCAAATACATTCACATATGAAACATCAAAATGCTCACATATATCCGGTATTTTGACTTTCGTAGTGCTTGGTCCCGCTAAGGTTTTGTGGGTTACAACCACACCTCTGCGGACACTCGCATAAGCTATAAGCCAAGGATCCGCTTTAGCCAAAAAGCGATGTTTTTCTGCATCCTTATATTGTTGATTTGACATCACATATTCAGCGATATCTACATATGAATTTTGTATCTCATCATCATTTGTCGCTTCAGTAAATGTCAAATAATGAGTGTTAAACCAAGTAGATAACTCATCATTACCGCTCATAATTTCATTTTTAATGTGATCAATAGTTAAAATATTACCTCTACTGCGAGATATCAACTCATTCCAGAACGATGGAACAATATCAAACCCATAATAGCGGTTCTTTGCATCTATAAAGGTATTACTATCAAGAACATACATAGTTTTTTCTCCTAAAAACTATACTCATTCACATATTTTGTAAAAGTACTACCACGTAAGCCTAACAACTCATACGCATCTCGATACGCCAATTCACCTGCTCGAGCAGCTTTGACAACAGTACGACTAAAACTTTCACCCAACCGAGCGTGAGCAGTGACATAAAAATCCCCACCACCTCTTGTCTCTCGTTCAGGTAAGCTTTGTAATCGCTGATTAAAACGTTCCACTAGTCTATGATATTGAATTCGAGTAATATATCCATGCTCTAATGCTATACGATAGATAACATATTCACTCACCTTAAAACGCTTAGCTACGGTCTCATAATCCTCCAAATGTTCATTCCACACTGGAATAAATCGAGATTCCGGCACAAGAAATTCACCTGCAAAGCTGTTACAATACGGCTCAGAAGAGCTATCAGTAACGCCTTCCTCACCTAATAATATATGACAAAACTCATGAATAATCGTAAACAGCCTCCCATGATTCGAATCAGCTCCATTGATAAAAATAACAGGTGCATAAGAATCAATTAATGTAAACCCTCTAAACTCATCGACAGATAATTTACGTCTAGTGTTAGAGCCCACAATACCGTTAACAAATACAGTAACACCGATAGCCTCGATGCGTTCACGTATATATGTAAACGGATCTGCTATACCTATTTGCCAACCAGCCTCTATATTTAATAACGAATAAGCTTGATGCACAAGACTTCTGCTATCCATGTGTTTAGAAAAACCCCCTACATAAGATAACGCATCTATTCCTAAATTAAGCTTTCGATATTGACTCAACCAATCTTGGCGAATCTGCATATCATAAATAGTATCTCTTAACTCAGGACTATATGGCCTATCAGGGATTTCACCATTTAGTCTTCTAAAATCAGTAATCTCTTTATCCGATAACTGTGGAGGATTCTTTAAATAAATATACCCTAACGGTACATTGGAAAAAGTAGCTAATGCCTGTATTTGGCAAATTGTCGGATGCACACTGCCGGCAATCCACTCTCCATACTTTGGAAACCGCTTATAAAAAGCTTCATAACCTTTACCACTATATTTAGGTAACCAGTTTAAAATAGCTCCACTCACCGGAAACCGTCCGGACATACCCTCACCTCCCTTTCCCCTTTATTACTCTTCTACTAAATAATATTCGCTACTTATTATAAAATTCCTACTTTGATTACATTAATTTTACAATCATATACCAATGAAAAACAAGCAGTTGTTAAATAAATATTTTAACAACTGCTTGTCTTAATTATATCTATACGTCTTGAATAATTGGCAAGATCATAGGGCGACGACGAGTTTTATCATAGAAGAATTTACCCAATGCGTCACGTACGTTTTGCTTAATGGTTGTCCAGTCTTTGATGCGTTGCATTTCGCAATCTTCAAGAACTTGTTCTACACGGCGCTCCGCAGCAAGCATGAGTTCTTCTGCGTCACGAACATATACGAAACCACGAGATACGAGGTCTGGACCAGCTACGATAGTACCGGAAGCTTTATCCATCGCCATAACGACGATAACCATACCTTCTTGTGCCAATTGTTGACGGTCACGGATAACGATATTACCTACGTCACCAACACCAAGGCCATCAACGAAGATAGCGCCAGCTTGTACGCGGCCACCTTTGCGACCACCATCTTTATCGAATTCAAAGATTTGACCATTATCACCGATAAGGACTTTCTTAGGATCTACGCCCATGGCCACACCAAGTTCACCATGACGGCGCAACATGCGATACTCACCATGAACTGGGATAAAGTATTCCGGACGAACAAGGTTAAGCATTGTTTTAAGCTCTTCTTGGCTCGCATGACCAGATACGTGAATACCACGGTCTTTACCGTATACCACATTACAACCTAAACGAAGCAAGTTATCGATAGTTCTACCTACAGCACCTTCGTTGCCTGGAATTGGTGTTGCAGAAATGATAACAGTATCATTCGGTGCCAATTCTACAGTGCGATGGTTGCTTGTTGCCATACGGGACAAGCCTGCCATCGGTTCACCTTGAGAACCAGTCGTTAAGATCATGATTTGGTCATCTGTGTAGTTGTGCATTACATCTACGTCGATAATTGTATTTGGTGGAATATTCAAGTATCCGCGCTCTTGGGCAATCTCTGTAACATTGACCATGCTGCGGCCCATAACTACAACCTTACGGTTGAACATAACCGCCGCATCAATAGCTTGTTGGATACGGGATACGTTGGATGCGAATGTTGCCAAAACAACGCGACCTTTTGCTTCTCCAACAGCTTGTTTAATCGCAGGACCTACGGAACTTTCAGAACCGGTAGTACCTGGTTTTTCTACATTTGTAGAGTCCGATAATAGCGCTAATACGCCTTTGTTACCGAGCTCAGCAAATTTGTGCATATCCATCAAACGGCCATCAACAGGAGTTTGGTCAATTTTAAAGTCCCCTGTATGAAGAATTGTTCCGATTGGTGTATTAAAGTATACAGCGCAAGAGTCAGGAATAGAGTGATTTGTTTGGATGAAACCAACAGTCACTTGACCAATTTGAACTTCATCGCCGGCAGCAATCGTACGAAGACATTTTGGAGATACCTTATGTTCTTTAAACTTGCCTTCGATTAATCCACAAACGAGGTTTGTTGCATATACTGGGCAACTAATTTCTTTCATAAGGTACGCCAAAGAACCGATATGATCTTCGTGACCATGAGTAATTACGACAGCTTTCACGCGGTCTTTATTCTCGATAATATAGCTCATATCAGGAATAACGATATCTACACCAAGCATATCTTCACTAGGGAATGCAAGCCCAGAATCAAGAACGATAATTTCGTCCTCGTATTGGAATATGGTCATATTTTTACCAATTTCACCAAGGCCACCTAGTGGGATGATTTGGAATTTGCCCTTGTTGGCGCCATTTGGCGTACGACCGACTAATTCTACTTGTTCCTCTTGATTATTCCAACCTGTAGAACGGTTATTGGAGCGGTTATTATTGCGGTTCTGACCATTTTGGCCATTGCGACCATTATTAGTACGCGCATTACGTGTATTTTCACCACGCGGTGCACGAGTTTGGCGAGTTTTGCGTTCTTGACCTTCACCTTGTTCCGCATTGCGGCGTGTATTTGTACGGCGAGTCGTATTAGTACGACCACTATTCGCACTTGTACGAGTATTTGTAGACCGGCGTTGGCGTGTTGCACCTTCACCAGCTGTTTGTTGGCGCGTACGACCTTCGCCAGCAGGGCGGCGTGTATTTGTACGGCGACGCGTTTGTTTTTGCTCGCCTTCAGTCGCAGCTGTAAGAGTAGCGTCTTTTGCTACTGTCGGTTCTGCTTTCACTTGCGCAGTAACCTGATTATCTGTTGTATTCACAGTTCCTCCTAAAATTTTGTTCATTAATTTATTTAACATAGTTTTTCTCACCTATCACTTGAATTGATCTATGCCACGAGGAAATGTCACACAAAGAAAAAGGCGCTATTATACTAGCGTCTCGTCAAATGGGCGCAAAAATGCGCTATCAAATTTTGCCGTTCCTAGTTTGTGTGCCATTTGCCGCAGCAAATGAGTATAGTGCACTATCAGATGCTTCAACCGCAAGAGACCTCTGTTTTTATCTCAATCCGATACGCAGTGCAATATAGTCCGATCTGTTTTGATGAAAGCCTCACTTTCATACGTTGTGCTAATTATAACATAAAAACAACATAAACAAAAGAGTTCTACGCTTGATTCATTAAAAGTAACATAAAATTTTACTACTACTTAAAAGGGCGGCTCAAATTGAACCGCCCCGAAGCATTTCATTATTTATCATCTGGCATACTTTTATAAAACCCTTCAATATGCCATTCGCCATTTTCTTCGACGAGAGATATGTAGCGTGTCATGTGCGCAGCCTCAACCGCGCCATCTCCGGGTTTAGTGACTTGCAGATCCGCTTCGTAAATGATGCGTTTCATGCCATTTATACGACTGATACGACTCGTGCCTAAGGACCCGACAACCACCTTCGGCGCCGACATCATAGACTCCATCCATTTCTGCTTTTCTACGGGATTCGTCTTAGCCTGATTGGTAACATAGGTGAAAGCCTTATCATAGTTCTTTTCATTGACGGCGTCAAAATAACCGTGAACAACATCCCGTGCAACTTCATCACTGCCTTGACCGACGATGATATTCGTAAACCATCCGCCCGGATCCAGTTCATTTTCCAGTCCTATATAACGAGATGAAACGTTGCATACGCAGATAGCACTCACCAGCAATGTAACGAGAATTCGAGTAGTGAAAGCGCTGCTCGTAGGCGATACTTTCATAATAGAGGCCAACCGTTTGTCGATAGTGATGTTCCTCAACGCCTCACCATATTGATTAGCCTTCGGTTCGCCTTTCTTACACAGTAGAACAAATAGAATTATTGGCCCTATAAAAGGTATTAAAACAAAAAATAGATGTTCACTACTTTTACCGGTATCATGAAGGCGACGGATACATAGAGCCCCCAACGGAATTAGCGAGACTAGACCGATGATTGTCAGTAACATCCATGCCAACAGGATTAAATAAATACCCCTATGAAGCACCGCCGTAAGTCCATAAGCAAGCGCCAGAATTCCAACGATAACTAATAGCCACAACAAAAAGAACCGCAAAAATTCCCCTTTAGACGCGCGGCCATCTGAATTTATAAATTTGCGGCCTACCACATAAAGAAATGTATCCTTGTAACTCAACCGATAATGCGCCAGCGGATAGATAATATCCCCTTCCGGTGCGATTCTCTCAACCTCCACCGCAGTCGTATACTGCCCGCAATGCGGACAGAACATGGCAGCCTCGTCACAATACTGACGGCAGGATTCACAATATCGTTTCATATGTAATACCTTCTATCTCAAAACTCTCTCTATATAGCTTCAGCAAGACCTTCACGGTATAAATTGGCCTATAGCTTTAGCAAAACCTTCACGGTATAAATTAGCCCCACCGTTAGCCGGATGTCTAAGACCGATGGCTGAAAGGCCGAATCGCCCCATCGTGTCTGCCGATTTTTGACCGACAGCGAGCACGAGCGGCTCCGGTCCACCTAATTCGGTGTGCAATGCCAACAGTCTTTTCGTATATTCCCAACCCAGCTGCTGCTCCGACTCGGTCGGCGTCCGATTAGTGAGCGGTTCGCCCGCCTTGTGAGGGTGAAAGGGGAATATATTCCACAGCAACGCATCGTACGGATCAATACCTTGTTCAATGATAGCGCTCCACACCACCGTGTCCGTAGGCTCGTTAAAGCCTTGTTCCTGTTGAGTGCGTTTCAACATTAAACTCGTAGGTGAACTGGTCCGCTGTAACGTAATAGGCGTTATCTGATGTGCCCGAATTGTTTTATGCTTATCCAGCAACATGCGCTCACAGGTAATGGCAATGCCCGAAAAGCGCCCACCTTGATATCCGACAGCCTCCGCCACCACAAAGATCTTGGAGCGTCCCAACCGCGGCAGCAAATACGCCATCAAATTGTTACGACGCACCTGAGCCGCATCAAAATCAGGCCGAACAATTTCGAGGTCAGGATTCACCTCGCCCCATGGATTGTGAACAAGCTCGCCCCTATATTGACCGAGCCAGTCTATAAACTGCTGTACTTTTGCAATCTGATTCGTATCAAACGAAGTCATATATTCATCAAAAGACAGCGTTTTCTCTTCCTCTGATGTAAATAAGGACATAGGCTCTCCCCCAATTTATACTACCGAACCATATAATAAATAATGCTGTATATCATGATTATCAATGCTTTATATACTGTATTTATACACTAAAGCCCATAATAATACAATCCATATATTACGATATCCAATCATAATATGTGATAATATATCTGATAATCACGCACTACATAAAATGTATGCCGTTACTATATTATAATAGCATCCATTTCTGAAAATTTGATGCGAAATTAATATTCAAAATATCCACATGCAACAAAATATAAAAAACTGTAATTTTAAAGCGACTTTAGATTCTCTACCATCAAAACGACAGGCCTCATGTAACAGCCCTGATGGTAATGAACGATCCTACTATCTTTGAAACTACAGTTTTTGTTGGACTTCTGTTGCTACTAATATATACAATCTCACATTTATATATAAAACTCGATTTTGTCTTCTTTGGCAAGTTGGAATTGTTCAAATATGTGATTTCGAATATTGACGAAGGATGCGGAGGTCCTGTCCGTCCTATCGATGAGATTGACGGGGATGATCGTTTGCACCCGTCCCGGATTGGCGGCAAGCACTACGACGCGATCCGCAAGTACCACCGCCTCTTCTATGTCATGCGTAACGAATACCACCGTTTTACCCTCTTCACGGCAGATGCGGGAGATTTCGTCCTGTAAATTAATGCGTGTCAACGCGTCGAGGGCCCCTAGCGGCTCGTCCATGAAGATAATATCCGGATCGACCGCCAGCGCCCGCGCAATGGAAACACGTTGCTGCATCCCGCCGGACAACTCCGCCGGATAGCGGTTCCGAGCATGATCGAGCCCCACCATTTTCACGTATTTATCGATAATGGTAGGTCGCTCTTCCTTTGGTACATTCTTACTTTCAAGACCCAGTTCAATATTGCTTTCCACCGTTCGCCACGGTAACAGTCCGTAATTCTGAAAAACCGTTACATACCGCAATTGGGGTGCTTTCACCTCTGCGCCATCAATGGTAATAGAACCCGAGGTAACGAGCTCAAAGCCTGCCATAGCATTTAAAAGCGTACTTTTACCGGACCCGGAAGGACCTAAGAGACAAATAAATTCACCTCGTTCAATGTCCAGATTAATATTTTCAAGGATGGTGAGCGGTTCTCCATCTTTCATAAATTCCTTGTGTGCATTGCGCACCGAAATGTAACCCATGCGTCCACCTCCTATTTCTCAATGCCCCAACGTCTATAAATCCATTTTTCGATGAGGGACACGCCCCAATCGAGCAAAAGTCCTACAAAGCCAATCGTCAAAATCGCCACCATCAGAAGATCGTTACGCAAATTGTTCCGCATATCGATGATGAGGAATCCAAGACCCGTCTGAGAGCCTACCATTTCCCCCGTCACCAGGAAAATCCACGCCGTACCGAGCGCGATGTGAAGTCCCGATGCGATGCCGGGAAACACGGCGGGCAATACAATTTTAAATAACAATTCCGGCTGCTTGATACCAAAATTTCGAGCCACCTTGATGTATACGGGATCGATATTTTGAATCGCCGACACCGTGGACAATAGAACCGGGAAAAACGCCGCAATAAAGATGATAACAATGGCAGGCGCTTGACCGATACCGAAGAACAGAACGATAAACGGCAACCATGCTACCGGCGAAATAGGACGAATCACCTGAACGATAGGATTAATATAGTTCCAAATGCCCTTATACCAGCCTAAAATAAGGCCTAAGAACACACCGGCTACGACGGAAATGATATAGCCGATGAAAAAGCGCACCAAACTATCCGCAATATCCTTGAACAATACGCCGTCCCCGATAAGTTCTCCGAACCCGAGCAGCACCTTGTACGGCGTTGGCAACAAGGCCTCGTTAAATCCGCCGATGCGAACAACTAGCTCCCAAATCAGCCAGACCGCGATGAACGCCCCCGGCACATATGTGTATTTCTTCATGGTCTACCCCCTATGGCAATAGCGATGTATCTACAAACTCTGAATAACTCGGCACCTTTTTAATCAAATCGACATGGGTCATGTGATGCACGAGCGCATTATAACGATCCTCGGTGAGGGCCAAATCTCCAAACCCAATTACTTGCAAGGAACGCTCGATAACAGGATCCTTAAATTTCATATATTTCAAGGCAATCTCCTTTTGCGCCTCCGGATGCTCATCTAAATATGTACCTGCATCGAGATAGGCTTTTGTGAAAGCCTTCGCCAAGTCGTGATGTTCATCGACGAATTGACCGTTGAATACGAGGGCACAGCAGATATTGTCATGCCATAAGTGATCAGGGTCTTCAAAGACCTTCCCGGCGCCCATTTCTATGGCAAGAGAACCGAAAGGCTCAGCCACGCTATACCCAGCGATTTGACCGACCGACAATGCGGACGGCATTTCAGGAGGACTCATCTCCACTATCTGTACATCCTTCTCACTAAGGCCTGCCCGTTCAAGCATGAGGTCTACAAGGATTTTTTGAGTTGATTGCTTATGAGGGATAGCAAAGGATTTGCCTTTCAAATCCTGTACAGAGTTAATGTCGTTATTTACAACGATAATGTTGCCTTCCGTATGGCCTAATGCCGCTGCGCGCACATCAATTCCCTGTTCACGAGCCTTTACTCCGAGTTCAACGAGAACGGCTGCAGCATCTACTTTACCGGTATTGAGCGCATCCATGAGTTCCGGCCAGGAACCATATTTAACAAGCTCTACATGGACTGGACCATCTGCTGTCTCCAGTTCCTTCGTAGCAAATACGGGTAGCGCATGAGTAATCGGCAAATACGCTACGCGTACAGTTTTTAATTCTTGGGCGGTCTTTGGTTTACTGTGTTCATGATAACCATACGCCAACCCACTTACTATCAACAGCACGATAGCAATGATTAGATACCAAGTTTTCTTCATAATGTCCCCTCTTTCTACCTCACAACAAGGGGCGTTTCTGACTCATGTCACTTTTCGCATTTTTCTATACCTTAGATGAAATCAGGCTTTAGAACACCTCGTCTTCTAAACTTAATATAACCTACTATATCAATATGTATTAATTATGTCAATAAATCATATTAATATTGTAGGTATTATTATTTATGTACGAAAAATGTCAATATAGACAAGATCCTATTCATTTAAATAAGCATTTTAATATAAAAGGCAAATAAATAGATAGTATATATAGGATCAACACCAGTAAACTTTCAGATAACATAAAACCGCAAGATTTTAATTAACCAAAAACAGCAAACAACTAATTAACGAAAAGTGGTAAGGTGCTAATTAACAAAAAAACAGATAGTATTCGTTGTGATATGTACCCCCTTTACTAGACAACCAGTAAAGGGGATACATATCATTGGATACTACCTGTTTTTAATGTTTATTAAGTTTTCACAATTATTTGAATAGAGTCTTTTTATTTAATACGTAAACTTCAGATGTACCTGCTTCACTAGACTCAGATACATGTGGATAAATGGAGGACTGATGGAAATGCTTAATTTCCCCTTTTGGAACGATTAACATAAGTGGCTTACCAGATTCGATAATCTTGTTAAATTCCTCTTCACTTACTTGTTCCATAAGATATTTTTTCTGCCATTCAGCGCTACGTTTTTTTAATTTATCTCGATCATCCCAGCGACTTTCATCACCATTAATCTTGATAACCTTATGACCCGTATAATACACAACAGCCGTACTATAGCCGTTATAGTAATAGACATCCCCTTCATAGGAATCCACTACTGGAACAACATCAATATTACTACGTTGCTTAACGAATGGCTCTAAACCTTCCATAACAACTATAGAAGATATAACCATCGTACCAAGGACAATAATTGTAACTAAACGATATCCTCTTTTCGTATACCATGTATAGAACATAGCCAATATTGCCATAGCAACCACGACATAGAGCAAACAATAAAAACCCCATGGTGCGAAGAAAGAACCTGCTACATAAGCAATCCACAAAAGCAACGTCGGCCCCATAATAATCCATTTTAAGGCTCTAGATTTGCCTTTGCGAATAAGTTTCATAACGCCCAAAGCACCGATAGCACTAAATGGGACTAAGCTAACAAAGGTATATAGAGGGTATTTTGTTGCCATCAAGGTGTAGAATAGCACAATTCCAACACCCCAAGTCATATTATAGATAAACCCTGTATGACGTTGTTTAAAACCATCGATTATACCGTAAATAACAGCACCCGTCCACGGCATAGAAGCACCAAGGAAGATAGCGAGATAATACCACCACACATTATCTTCTGGATGCTCCGATTGAGTAGCGCGAGTCACATTGTGAAGCCCTAAGAAGCCATTGATAAAGTCTTGACCATGAACACTGTACATGTACACATACCACGGCAAACAAACTACACAAAAAGCTAAAATGCCACGCCAATCGAAGATGGCTTTCACCATAGACCAAGAACGATTAATACCTGCAAAAACAAGTAGAATCATACCAGGCAACACAATGGCTACCGGACCTTTAGTGAGTACGCCTAACGCTGCGAATACATAGGCTACAATCATGGCATACGGTTTCTGTTCTACCAGTCCCTTGTAGGAGTAAATCATGACCATCAATGTCGTATAAAGGAGCACCATATCTGTAATAACGCCATGAGCTACGGTCCAGAACATGAGAGATGTGCCTAGAACGGATGCCCCAATGAGACCAAGCGCCCACTTACCGCTCATGGTACGCGTAGATTGATACATGGTCGCCACCGACAAAGCACCGAAAATAGCACTCGGTAAGCGCACCACCCAATCAGCAATTCCAAAGACTTTAAAGCCAAGAGCAATGAGCCAATAAATCATGATTGGTTTATCGTACCAATAAGTACCATAAATCTGCGGAGATAGCCAATCACCAGAAAGAACCATTTCCTTTGCCGTTAACGCATAATTAGATTCAACGGGATCTGTAACAGGCAACATATTATTGCCAAACATATAAAACACTAGCCACACAATAAATACGACTGGTGTTAATCGAGAGAATTTCATAAGGGGTCTCCTTATCGACGATTACGATAGTATCTAAAGCCCAGTACTGCAGCTATAATGACAAATACAACGATCATACCAATCAATAACTCATGATTGTACTCGATAAGGTCTTGCCAATTTTCACCAAGTACCTTGCCTAAGTAAACGAGCAAAATCGTCCAAGGAATCGTACCGAGTACCGTCCAGATGATGAAATGCCACATGGGATAGCGTGCCATTCCTGCCGGAAAGGAGATGAAGGTACGAACACCGGGTAAAAGTCGACCAAAAAATACAGCTACACCGCCATATTTATTAAACATTTTTTCTGCCAGTTCAAATTTATGTTCATTAAAAAATATATATTTACCATATTTCAATAATAAAGGGCGCCCACCATGCTCACCCATCCAGTAGGATACTATAGAACCAACAATCCCTGCTAAGATACCTACCACCATTGTCGTATGCATATCAAATATGCCTTGAGCTATCAAATACCCCGCAAAACCAAGTACGATTTCACTCGGAATAGGCACGTTAGCATTTTCTAGAACCATTGCAATAAACATGGCCGTATAGCCATATGTTTCCATAAACGAAATAATATATTCCACTATTTTACCTCACTAAAAATCCCCATCCGGGTTCTATAATGTACTTATTCTTGTACATCGTTTCGTGAAAGTTTCACCCAACCATTTGGTATACCATATATTTTACCATAATAAAGAGACCCTCACCACAAGTGGGGCCTCTTTAAGGTATAAACAGTATGCGATTTTCGTAATGGACTTTTTTTGCTATTGTGTACATCTCGCTAAAAACAGCTGCCAATCAGCTAGGTATATGGCACTTAAGTTCCTCTATTTAAGCAAGGCCATACGGTACACAAATAGGACATGTTTCTTCACTGCGAGGACTTTGTAAAATATCCGCTTTAATGCCGAACCAATTTGCTAGATTCTCTGCAGTCATCATCATATGCGGAGCTCCATCACCGACGATAGCCCCCTCTTTGATGGCAATAATACGGTCACTATAGCGCAAAGCTAGATTCAAATCATGTAGCACCATAACGACCATAATATTTCGTTCCCGCTGTGTCCGTTTAACCAGTTCCATCAATTCAATTTGATGACGACTGTCGAGATAGGTAGTCGGTTCATCGAGGAGTAAAATATTTGGTTCTTGAGCCAAACTTAATGAAAGCCATACGCGTTGCCGTTCACCGCCGGATAGTTCCCCTATGTGACGATACCGATATTTCCATACATCTGTGCATTTCATCGCCTGCTCCACAGCAGCTAAATCCGCATCAGATAGTTCCTTAAAAATCGATACATACGGATTTCGTCCGGATCGAACCAACTGCTCAACTAACATTCCTTCAGGGGCTGTCGTAATTTGCGGCAACAAAGCTATATGGCGCGCTAATTCCTTTGTATTCCACGAATGTAAAGATTTTTCATCCAGCGATATGGTGCCTTGTTTTAGCTTAATAAGTTGGACCAAAGCTTTCAAAAACGTTGATTTTCCTGAACCATTCGGACCGATGATAGATATTATTTCCGGTTTATCAAAGACGATGGATTGATTTTCCAGTATCAATCGTTTTCCATAGCCTACCGTTATATTATCGACTGTTAACACACTCATCTTCGCCCCACCCCTTTCAATAGATATAAGAAGAATGGAGCACCCAAAAAGCTCATCAGTACACCTACAGGGATTTCACCGGGCGTAATCATCATGCGCGCCAATGTATCGGCATAAACAATTAATATGCCACCAAAAATCATGGACGTAGGAATCAAATAACGATAATCCACACCTACGATGAGACGCGCCACATGAGGCACAATAAGGCCTACAAAACCCAACATTCCCGACACGCTCACCGCTGATGCGGCTAATAAAGAAGCTAATACGAGTAAGGACAATCGACATCTTTCAACATGCACACCTAAAGTGCGCGCCGTATCATCGCCTAAACTAAGCAATGTAAGCCATCTGATAGATATCATAGATCCAATAATTCCTATAGCCGTATAAGGCCAGATCATCATTACATCGTCCCAGCTGCGCCCTACAAAACCACCTGCCATCCAGCTCACCGTTCCTTGAACACGATCCGGATAAAATACGGATAGAATCGTATTAAATCCGCCGAAAAAAGCAGCTACAGCCACACCGGCCAAGATAAGGCGCAGCGGATTGAGCCCACCTTGCCAAGAAATCCCATAAACCAAAAACGATGCCACTAACGCACCAACAAAAGCGCCAATAGGAACAAGCATAACGTAAGTAGGCATGAGAATCATGATGATCATAGCCGCCAAAGCACCGCCAGAGGTAATGCCTATAATTCCGGGATCCGCCAAAGGATTTCGCAAGATACCTTGTAAAATCACACCGGCTAAGGCAAGATTCATGCCAGCTAAAAAGCCCACTACAACACGTGGTAAGCGTATAGTCATGATAATTTGACCAATTTTCGATGTGTCGCCACCCGTTATGATTTGGTATAATTCGCCCCAAGTTAATGGAACAGCGCCCAGTTTCATACTCAGCAACACCCCTGCTATTAACAGAATCAGCGCAGCCACAAAAACGCGTAAGCCACGACGTTCCTGCACATTAATGAGATTGTCCATATAACACCTTTTCTGCATATAATAACACTTGATCCATTCGAGCGGTCGGCACCGACGCAAACAACGGACCCGGCAAGACCTCTATATTCCCATTAGCAACAGCAGGTACATTCTGCCATGCCGGCGTCTTAAAAGCCTTTTTAAAAGCTGCTATATCTTTCTCCCCGCTACTGCCATGATTAATCAAGATAACCTTGTCACAATCAAGAACGGCCATCGTCTCCAGATTAAGCGGAATATATCCATCCAAAGCATTCTCCGATATATCCTGCGGCAAATATACATCAGCCACATTTTTTGCTCCTAATCTTTGGAAAATATCTCCCACATATGTTTTACTGGAGGCTAGTTGGTAACTCGTAGGTGTTCCAAAAACGATGAGGACACGCGGTACAGACTCATCTTTATGGCGCTGTATGATTTCTGTTAGGATATCATTATATTTCTGGACCAATGCAGCCGCCTCCCTATCATGACCAGTCATGGTGCCCACATGCCGAATATGGTCCATGATGTCATCATAATTGGAGGATAGATGGTAAAAGCTAGGGATATGATTCGCATTAAAAGTTTTGCGCAACGCCGTTTGAAACGGCATGGCAATGCCGATAACGAGATTCGGGTCGGACATAATAATTCGTTCAATACTTGGAGATACAGCACTATTCATATTCGGATACTGTGCAATTTTAGTCTGCACCTCTGCCGGTAACTCCCTTGAATTTACTACGCCTACGGGGCTAACACCTAAAGCGATGAGTAATTCACTATCCGCCGAAGAAATAGATACTACACGACTTGCTACACTTGGCAATGACACAATTTGCTTCGTATCATCTTCAATCTGAATAGCACCTGCCTCGCTGAATACCTCTCGCTTGCCTTCAAAGCTCATAACCGTAGTGAAAGTTCCCACAACGGCAACAAGCCCCAACAAACATAATAATGGCTTATTGATAATGATCACCTCGCAGATTACTTATGCAAGCTAAACCTCATACATTATAGTTTCAAATTAATGCCACTATATTACATACACCAATACATATGCATGTATTTCATTCATACATTAAGGCCTCAGCATTTCATGCGTACATTAATATCTCACTATTACATACGCAAGTTAAGGCCCATGCGATAAGTAGCGCCATGAATATCTCGTAAATCTTGTTTTTCACCAAATATATTTTCAACCCCTACATACATGGATGCATTATCATTCAACTGACGAGTCACCATAACATTCCAAGTTTGAATATTTTTCTTCTTCGGAATGCTGAGACGTGGGTTAACAACGATAGCATCGATGCCATCAAGGTAGTTAATATAATAATTACCCCAGAACGCACCAGTCCAACGGCCTTGATGATAATTAACACCACCACTGAATACATGGCGACCACGGTTTAACAAACGGTCGTGAGTCACGTCATTTTTCGCATCCAAATATGTATAGTTGCCGAATACATCCCATTTATCATTGAGTTTGTGATTTACAGATAATTCTACACCTTGCAATACAGCACGAGGTAAATTGGAATACGAAACATAAATTCGGCGATTTGCCATATCAATACGATTAGCACCGCTTTCAATATAATTTTTAATAACATTGTGGAAATAGGACGCCTTAACACTTGTCTGTTTCCAATCTTTTTCTACAGAGAAATCAAAGTTATATGAGCTTTCAGGTTTCAAATTAGGATTACCTTGCAAATATATATCGAAAGCCCCTAATCGCCCTCTCGGTACATTAGATGCCATAAGCCAATGATGATACATTTCCGTCATACCAGGTGTGGAGTAGCCTGCACCATAGTTTATTTTAAAGCGAATACTATCATTTGCTTTATAGGTAACACCAATCTTAGGCGACCAATGGCTATCAAATGCATTTGACGTATCGTAGCGAACAGCAGGAATAATTACCCATTTACGACTAGGTTTCCATTGATGTTGCACAAAGTAACTACCGTAATTAATGGTTGCCTTACCTGCGGTATCTGTAATGCCTTCTCGAGTTCTTGACCATGCTATGGAGCCATTATTAATACGCGTACTAATCGCTTCTTGACGGCGGAATTGAACGCCATACGTCAAGAGATTTTTCTTATCAATTGCCGTGTTAACCTGTGCGTCTGTAATCCATTCTTTATTATAATATTCATCCCAAATGGATAGTTTTTTTATGCCACCCATGCGCTTATATTGATCATAAGTGTCTTTGTAATGATTGTAGTAAGACTGCACCATAAGCGATGACCGGCCGCGACGGCCATTCCAACGAAGACCTGTGCTTGTAGTAGTCGTATTTTTATCAACCGATTGAGTTAATGCGCTACCCTTTTTCGTATTCATATCCAAGTCTTCAGTTTCTCGATCTATAAAGAAGGAAAATTTATCCCTTTTTCCCGCTTGATAAGATACGTCAAAATGAAGCGGTATTCGGTCACCATGATAGTTATTATCCGATCCAGAATCATTATTTCCCGCTATATTCCTACGAATTCCAGCACCAATCGATCCGTTCCACTTCCCTTTTTGTCCGCTACGAGCCAATACATTGAAGTTATATCCTGTCGCACTCGATGCATCACGTCGGGAAATTTCAGTATTAACCTCTACACTTGGCTTTCTGGATTGCTTTGTAATAATATTAATAACCCCACCGTTCGCCTCGGAACCATAAAGGGCACTCGACGGGCCACGCGTTATTTCGATGCGCTCCACATTATCCATGCCTTGACGAAGCCAGCCCATAGCATTAGCTCTTGTTTTCGTCAACTCTCCCGTAACACGTCGTCCATCAATAAGAATTAATGTATGACGAGATTCGGCACCACGCATCGTAATATTTTGTCCACCGTGAGCATCGGTGCTGAAAGCAACGCCTGGCACACTTTGTAAGGCTTGCTCTAAATTACGATATTGGCGACTTTTAATTTCTTCTTGTGAAATAATCGTTGTCGCAATTGGCACATCCCGAACTAAAGCCTCCGTACGAGTAGCAGTAACCGTAATATCTTTCATGCGTCTCGACTGCTCATCACTCGCATTATTTTGAGATTCATCCACACTAACTACACTTGTAGAACTATTATTTTCTGCACCTACCACACCTGCAGCAGATGTTAGATACACAACACACAATAGTGCTGCCCATGATTTTTTCATCACACACCTCCAGAAAATATATTAGGGCTCTAATAGCATAAAACGATATCTAATCTCAATTATATATTCATTAAGAATAACTATCAATATTATTTTATGTTATCAAAGTAATATATATACATATAAAAAAACTAGTATCTATAAAGATACTAGTTTTTCATTATACTTATAAATTATAGTGAATTGTGATATCTGCATATTGTTGTATACCTGTAGAATTTTCAGCACCACCCACACTATAAGCATATTCTCTAGCATGTTCTGATAACATAGGGTCATCAGAGTTAAGAACTTCCACACTGGCAACACTGCCACCTGGGGCAAAATAAATTCTTAGTGTTACATCACCTTGAATTCCCATAGTGTATGCATCTGTAGGGTAATTACTATTAATTGCACTTTGTAAATTACTCCAATACCCATCATAACTGAATGTGCCGCCACCACCGACATCAACTTCAGTACCTCCGGTACCTTCACGATCGCTAAGCCCTTCTCCGCTACCTGTTGATGCATACCCGATTCCAGAACCTTCAGCTCCGACAAGTCCACTCCCCGTATTGCTACCAACAGAAGATTGTTTAACCGTTCCTATTTCACCAGCACTCGCTTGTTGACTAGACGGACTTACATCACTTTTTGTAGGAACAGCAGAGTTTCCATTTTGTCCTCCATGACCGGCTCCTCCGTTATCAAGTTGAACATTATTATTTTCCAATTCTTTTGAGTGTTGAAGCTCATGAGCTTTTTCTTCTTTAATTTGCTCTTTAATTTCCTCTACTTGTTTCTCTGCTTCCTGTTCCGTTAGAAAATTAATTTGTAACGATCCAGTCATTTGAGATTCGATATAATCAGAAAAAGAAATAAAGGCAACACCAACCGTAATAATACTTATAATGGTAGCAATAACAAAGGCTTTTTTATAGGTCATATGTGGATATTTCCACACATCTACATATTGTTTCGCCATAGCATCACCTATTTATTAACAGTGGCAATACTAATACTTGCAGCGCCGGCTAATTTCATATCATCCATTAATTCCACGACCTTGCCATAACTTAACTCCTTGTCGGCACGAATAAGGAAGTTTTGATTTTTATTCTCTCCAATTTTGGCTTTCACAGAGCTAATAAGCTGTTCTTTCGTCACATATCCATCATCAATCATCAGCTGCCCAGATTTTTCAAAATCAATTAAAACCGGGCGCAACTCTGCGGACTGTTGTGTTTTTGTTTTTGGTAGCATAATAGACAAGGATTGTTGTGGAATCGTATATATGGTGCTAATCATAAAAAATACGAGCAAGAAAAAGATGATATCAATCATAGGGATAATCATCAAAGTAGGCTTTTCTCCCTCCATACGGCTCATTCGTTTCATGCAGCATGCCCCCGATCATAAGAATCTAAGACACGAGAAAATGAATCTTCTAAACGAGATATTGTCATACGTACATGATGAGTAAACCCGGCATGAAAACACAATGCCACAATAGCCACGCAAAGACCAGAAGCAGTTGCAACAAGGGCTTCCCCCACACCACCGGTAATAGCAGTAGGTACCGCACCGTCAGCACCGAACACCTGAAAGGCACCAATCATACCCGTTACAGTACCAAGCAAGCCTAATAATGGTGCTATCGTAACAATAGTAGAGAGCCAATCAAGGCCACGTGAAGCGTGTGTATAAACATGGGCCACCATATCTTCCATTTTGGATTGCAATACATTGCGATCATGACACTGTCCAAGCACGCGAGTTAGATTATACGAAATATTAGCTGTATATTTAGATTCTAAGCTAGTTAATAAGGATTGCCAGTTTATTTCGCTCTCTTCTAATGCATCATTCAGAGCAAACATTTCCCGCTTCAATTGTCGATAATAAGCTATACGTTCTATCGCTATAGCTACGGTTATGATAAGTGCCACTAGTAGCGGCCACATAACAAATCCACCATGTAAGAATAATTCCCACGCCTCTTTCATCGTAAACCTCCTTTATAAGTAGCTTAATTCTATATACTAATTTCCTACACTAACAAACTGATTATAAATAGACTATCCTATTGTAAATTGATAAATAAAATCACTTAATAAGTCTATCATATCATACTACATTTTCCAATCTTATATGTATAACAAGCACTTTAAGAGCATTATAATCTGTGAATCTGAAATAATTTTGAATTTATATCTCAATTAATACGCAAAAAAGCGACCAGGATTTCTCCATGATCGCTTTTATACTACCTTTAGATTATATTTGTACCTTTCTAGACTACATCATAGAAGCAGTACTATTGCAATTCAGTAGTTTGTGTCTTTACTTCACGAGCTGTAGTAAATGCTGCTAATTCTGCATCACCAGAACCAAGAATTACTTTATTAGCCACTAACGCATTAGCCGCTGTTTTAGCATCTTGTAAAGTAATTCCAGCACGAGGAGCACTAATTGTGATTGATGTGCTTTTACCACCGACCGTAGAAAATGTAAGATATACAACGCGTTTCTCCGCCATGTGGGCGCCTCCTTTCACGTTTCATAAACAAGTTCATCGAATCTAGATAGGCTGTAAACATGTTAGATTACAAATATACGTATCTTCGATTCATATCAATAAGGATGGGAATGTGTGGACTTGCTATTTCTACACCTCTTTACGACTATGTGAGGCTGTATGAAATCAGCAATTAACAATGTGTTTGGATCACCTAAAACAAGAATGAGTAGAAACTCTACCCTTAATGCCCTAAGGATACTTCATTGACGCGGACCACGTCGGACAAGCTGTGGTCATACAAGGCTGCCAGCGCATTACCAACGGTTTTCACATTATCGTCAGACGCTTCTTCTGCAACACGAGTATAGGTTACGTCTTTGTACTTCGGCGCATCTTCGGTACCGATGTTAAAACGCAACACCAATTTAGTGCGTTTAATGTTAGCCATCGTATCACCTCCTTTCACCCTCTTATATTCCTGAGGTCCTCATTCGACAACCCCTTTGCCGTTATTTAAGGTACTTATGGTGAAAGTAGCTGAACTCTACTTGTAATATGATGAATTGAAATAGAAAAAGACCTCTACCAAGTGTTATCTAGAAACTTAATATTCTAGATAGCGCCAGTAAAGGTCTATAAAGCGCTCTTACTACGAGTACTATTCAAATCCATATTATTCGGTTTTCAAAGCCAATATAAAGTCATATGCTTTAACAGCGGCTTCAGTGTCCACAAAATGTAGAGGGTTTAACATACGACAGAATTTAAAAAGATATTCATGTTTACTCAAAATGTCTTTTATATGTAGCACTGTCTCACGGGCTGTACAGGCTGAGCTATAGCCATTCATCATAGCATATAGATACGAAATGGATAAATTATCCTCCCGAAGGAAGCTGTGAACGAAGACGAGTAAATCCCAGCCTTGCGGTGTTAACTCAGGCCAACGACGGCTATTCTCCCAATCGAGCAATGTGATCTTATCTAGTTCAGGCTCATAGGTAATGTCGCGCATAGCAGGACGGCCATGACTCAAGCCATAATCATGCAACTGACCTAATGTCTTGCCAAACATATAAAAAATATGACTTAACATATCCTGCAAACTATCATCCTCTGGATGTTGATCGGGCAATTGGCTATAATATGTTAACGTTTTACCACAAGCTTCTGTAACAAAATAATGTTCTCTAAAACCAGCAATAACAGGAGCTACTGGCAATTGCGTATTCACAAAAGAAATCTTGTAAAACTCATAATCAAAAGAAGCTCTAGGTGCGGGCTTAATCCAACTAGAGCGATGGTTACTTATATCCTGTTTTACAAAGTACTGTTTGTTGTTAAAATCCACAGAAAAAACACGATGTTCTGTCTCTTGATCAATCATTCGATCGATATATTCTAATAGCATATCATTCATTATTTCCCCCCGTATATACACTCTATAATGCTAATCGCCCTCTCAAAGCATAATAACTAGCATTTCCAATATAATATCTCCCAAATTTATATTGTATAATCTAGTATATATAGCATTATAATAATTTATGAATTACAACATATTAGCTATTACTCATATAAGTGTATACAATTTGTGTACTTATTATACTACAATTATCAATCGATATCAAAATCAAATTTATTTATAAAGTTAGTATTTTACTGTATTTATTTTACATTTATCGATTTATATATATTTCACGATTTATAATTCAGTACAATTAAATCCAAACCTATTACCATTAACATTACTAAAAATCTATTTATAGAAAAGAAAAACCCCCTAGCCTAAGCTAGGGGGTTCTTCTGGTAATTATGATAATAGGTTTAGATTCAGACTACTATATAGACCAACTCTGATCATGTCTAAATCAAACGAATTAACCTACAAATTTTGTCACTGCCGCAGTATCAGTTAAGTGACGTTTAGGCATACCCATTTCAGCAGGGGAAATGCCAAGAGCAAGACCTACTAATTGGGACATGTGTAAGATTGGCATATCTTTGCCTCCGCCTACAACTTCTTTAGCTTCTTTTTGGAACATATCAAGTTGCATTTGGCAAAGTGGGCAAGGAGTAACTACGCAATCTGCGCCTTCTGTAGCCGCATCTTTATTGATAGAGCCAGTCATTTGCATTACGGAATCATGTGCAGGGTATACTGCATGGAAACCGCAGCAGTCAAGTTTACGGGAGAAGTCAATTGGTGTAGCACCGATAGCGGAGATCAAATCTGCTAAGGATGTAGGCATTTGATAATCTTCGAAGCCCAATTCAGTTTGAGGACGAAGAATATGGCAACCATAGTATTCAGCTACACGTAAACCAGTTAAAGGTTTAACAACTTTAGCTTTCAATTTATCCAAACCGTAATCGCGGATCAATACCCATAAGAAATGAGTAATATCAGTTGTACCGCGGTATTGTTTACCGATTTGAGCTAATTTTTTGTTAACTTCGTTCTTTTCTTTTTCGTTATTGTCTAATTCATTTTTAGCTTCACGAAGCATCAAAGTACAAGTGTTACATACAGTTAAAAGGTTCAAACCTTTTTCTTCTGCCAATGCAATATTACGAGCATTTGTAGCAAGTGTAATTTCTGGAGCGATGTCTTGAACGTGGGACGCGCCGCAGCAAGTCCAACCGTCAAGTTCTTCCAACTCGATGCCTAATTTTTTAGCTACAGCAACTGTTGCTAAGTAGTCTTCTTTGGCAGCGCTTTCAAGAACGCAACCTGGGAAAAATGCGTATTTCATTATTTGCTTACCTCCTCAGCTGCTTTCATAAGTCTGCGAACACCATCAATACCGTTTACAGGTTTTTGAGGTACTACAAGTTCGAATGGATTGATTTTGCTGTGTTTCCACAAACGCAATGCATAGAATGCTTGTTTAGCGGAATCTACAACACCATCAGATTTCAAGCTCATAGAAACTTCTTTCAAGCGACCAGTTTTGTAAAGGTCCTCTTTGAAAGCAACTGCATGGCGAACGCCTTTGCTGTTAGTAAGACCAGCTTTTGTAGCTTCTTTACGCAAGTTGGAAATATCTTGAGCAGGTTTTAAGTGTTTAGGGCAACGGGAGATACAGTTCATGCAGTGAACGCATTTCCAAAGGCCATTGTCGAATGCAGGTTGAATGTGAGCCATAGGTGCATCATCACGGCTATCCAATACGAAACGGTTAGCTTTTGTGAATACATATGGTTCTAAGAAGTCATCTTGACGTGCAGTCAATTTGTTACATTCAGATGCGCAGCAACCGCAAAGAATACATTCTGTACCAGCAACGAATTTTTTGAAGTCAGCTGGAGTTTGGCGAACGATTTTGTCCCCTTCGTTGAATTCAGCTTTAAGGAAAATCCAAGGAGCAACTGTTTTCAAACGATCAACTTTGGCTTCCCAATCAACAACTAAGTCACGGATAACACGGAAGTTGCCGATTGGAGCGATTGTCAATTCGTCTGTGCCATAACGTTCTGTTAATTCATCGATTTTAGATTCACAGCCGAGCATCGCTTCGCCGTTTACACGAATGGAGCAAGCGCCGCAAACTGCGGAACGGCAAGCTGCCAAGAATGTCAATGTTGGATCCTGTGTATCTTTAATTTTTTGAAGGCCCCAGAGGATTGTACGGTCAGGTTCGTAATCAAATTTGAAAGTCTGTACAAACGCGCGACCTTGTTGGTAACGGTGAATATGGTAGGTGATTTGTCTCATCTTAGTACTTCCTTTCTTGTGGTTCGTATTTAGTGAACACTACGTCGCGTTCTGTTAATTCGTATTGACCGTCAGCACCTAATTTGATCAAAGAATGTTTTAAGTATTTTTCATCATTACGTTTAGGATGGTCTTCACGAATATGAGCACCACGAGATTCACGGCGGTGTAAAGCGCCCATAGCAATAGCTTTTGCTACTGTTAACATGGAGCCGATTTCACAATAGTTTACGAATGCCATGTTGTAAGTACGTTCAGGGTCACCTACATAGCAAGTTTTATAATCTTCAATCAATTGTTCGATTTCTTTTAAGGCTTCAGTAATACCTTCTTCATTACGGAAGATACCTACTTTATTCCACATTGCATCAGCCAATGCATCGCGGATTTCTACAACCGGACGACCGCCTTCACGGGATGTTACTTCTGTGAAACGAGCTTCCCAAGCTTTTGCAGCTGCAGCAAGTTCCGCATCTACGTTAGGTTGTTCATGTGTTTCAGCATAATCAGCTGCGCCAGCACCGGATACTTTACCGAATACTACACCGTCTGCCAAGGAGTTACCACCCAAGCGGTTCGCACCGTGGATGGAGATACAAGATGCTTCGCCAGAAGCGAACAAACCAGGCAATTCACATGCACAAGTTTTGTAATCCACTACGTCGATACCGCCCATTGTATAGTGACATGTAGGACGAATAGGTACCGGTTGAGTCAATGGATCGCAATGTTCGAAGCACATAGCTAAGTCGCGGATACCATGAAGTTTTTCGATAATAACTTCAGGGCCCAAGTGACGAAGGTCAGCTACTACATATGCGTTAAGGCCAGAACCGAAACCACGACCTGCAGCGATTTCATCTTCGATCGCTTTCGCTACAACGTCACGAGATGCCAATTCCATTTTGTTAGGCGCATATTTTTTCATGAAACGTTCGCCTTCAGCGTTAAGAAGGTAACCACCTTCACCACGAACCGCTTCGGACATCAAGATACCAGTACGACCAAGACCAGTTGGATGGAATTGGATCATTTCCATATCTTTCAAGCCGTTACCAGCGCGGAATGCTGCTGCCATACCATCGCCTGTGGAAAGGAATGGGTTTGTAGTACGAGTCCAGAAGATACGGCCTGCACCACCAGTAGACAAGATAATAGCTTTCGCTTTAATTTGTTCTACGCGACCTTCTTTCATGTTCCACACAACAGCGCCACCAACGTGACCTTCTGCAGATTTAACAAGATCTAAAAGATACCATTCTTGTAAGAAGTGTACGCCTTCTTTCAAGCATTGTTCGTAAGTTGTGTGCAAAATAACGTGACCAGTTTTATCCGCAGAGTAGCAAGTACGTGGATAGGATTGACCACCGAAGTTACGTTGCGCAATTTTATTCTCTTCAGTACGGGAGAATGGAGCACCCATGTGGTCCATTTCAAGTACGCCTTCTGGACAACGAGAGCAGAAGAATTCGATTGCATCTTGGTCGCCAAGATAGTCAGAACCTTTTACAGTATCGAAAGTATGAGTTTCAACTGTATCTTCAGCTGCAACGTTGTTCAAACATGCATTTACACCGCCTTGCGCCATTGCTGTTGCAGAGCGAGTTGGGAAAATTTTAGTAATAAGAGCTACTTTTAAGCCTTTGCGACGACCTACTTCAAGAGCCGCACGCATGCCGGCGCCACCGCTACCTACTACTAGAACATCAAACTGTTCCATAATGACCTCCTCATAACTACCTATTAATAAGAAACCTGTTAGACTATCTCATTTCAAAAACTTATAAAAATTTTTGATAACCTAATCATTTTTCTTTCAAGAAAAACCCCATACTTATGCGATTTTTCTTATTTCTTTACCTATAATTATAGAGAGCATTTCAGGTCATGTCTAAACCCTATTATGCATAATTAATTTTGATTAATCTAATTGATAATTTATTTCACTTAGCATTTTTAAGGTAAAAAGAGGAGTCAAAAAATTACCTATATGAATAATTTTTACAAGAAGTTAAGGATTTTACGAAAGTAGTTCGGTTCCGAAATTTTTCTATGTTTTTATTTCCTTTGGTATCTATAGAATTCGCATAAACACTAGCTTTTTAATTATTGCTAACCATTCCTAATAATTAATATCCATTAAATTCCTACTAAATTTACCTCGAATTTAATCATCGAAAATTATCGTATTTCTCCGTTCATAACAAGCATTTATTTCTGTGATAATAATTATCATAAGTTTTTTTAGTGATTTATCGCACATCATCTAAAATCGATAAAATCACCCTCATCTATGCGCATACGGCAATCTTCGATATAGTTAGATTTTATTCATTAGCAGAATTCATTAAGTTTCAGTCTTTCACCATTTTTAAGGCTTTCAAAGATGAAGAAAAGTCTTGTAAACTCGCATGTACATTCATCTTTTGCTCATTACTATTGTATAAGGTATGATAATAGATAAATAAGTTATATAATATTATATATATAGTCACCTTATATGGTGTTGTGGCTTTCAAAAAAAGAAAGTTTATATATATATAATGACTATAATTAATGTAGTTGGAGAGCTATATTTTTAAATCATACATAAGGAGAACAGAGAATGAAAATTTTACTTGTAGAAGACGAAGAAATGCTGAATGGTATCACGGCTAAATATTTACGTGCAGAAAATATGACAGTTGATACATGCTTCAATGGGCAACAAGCGATCGATTACGTTAACACATCTAGCTATGACGTTATCGTAATGGATATTATGATGCCAATCCTCGATGGTATCAGTGCTCTTGCACAAATGCGTAACGACGGTAATACAACACCTGTATTGCTTTTAACAGCAAAGGATTCCTTACAAGATAAAGTTACAGGCCTTAACACTGGTGCAGATGATTATCTTGTAAAGCCTTTCGATCTTGAAGAGTTAACCGCTCGTATTTATGCATTGGCTCGTCGTAATGCGCGTCATGCACAAAACGATATCCATGTAGGTCCACTTACCATCAATGTTCCTCAACGTACTGTTAAACGCGACGGCGAAACAATTACATTGACTGCAAAAGAATTCGACCTATTATTCTATTTAGCAAGTAACGAAAATATCGTATTATCTCGTCAACAAATCCTTGACCATGTTTGGGAATACGATTATGAAAGCTACTCTAACCTTATCGACGTATACATTAAAGATTTGCGCAAGAAAATTGATACTGATGAGAATGTAAAACTCATTCAAACGGTTCGTGGAGTAGGGTATGTCCTCAAAACAGAAAACTAATGATCCTCACCGAGATCTAGATACCATGTCTGGGGCAGCCACCGATTTATTTAATCGGCTGCCCCTAACCTTTAAAATTATGTCTTGGTATACCATCTTTTTGCTTATCATTTTGATGGTTGCATCCGCATGGATTTACGCATATACACATGAATCCGATAACAAAAAAGTGCGCGAACGCTTACAACAACAAGCGATGATTATGGCTACGGATATTCGCAAGTTTAAACCGTACCAAGATAATACATTCTTCTTTGTATCAACTCAAGACGGCTATATTATTAAAGGCGCCTTGCCAGATGGGTTTCCAAACCAAACAATCCTTTCCTTAGGCCAAGTTGGTGAAATTGCTGCTGGTGATGATACCTTCTACTACTACGATACTCCGGTCAACGAACCGAACTATCGTGGTATTTTGCGTGCTGTTACAAAAGTAAAAACAGCCTCTAAAAAGACGGAAAACCTTTTATACAGCTTACTATTAGGGAATATCATTTTCTTACTAATTTCCTCCCTAGGCGGTTATCTTTTCATCAAAAAAGGACTTAAACCGGTCCGAACTTTAACAAAAACAGCTAAAGTCATCGGTAAGAACAACGACTTGAGCCGTCGTATCGACATTCCTGCTCGCACAGCGAGAGATGAAATCTACGAACTAACTACAACATTTAACCGTATGATTTCAGGTCTTGAGGATTCTTCCAATCGTGAAAGACAGTTTAGTTCTGACGTATCTCACGAGCTACGTACACCAATTGCCGTTATTAAAGCAGAAAGTGAATTTGCTCTAAAATACGGTCGTACAGAAGCAGATCTACGGGAAGGTTTAACACATATCTTAGAGCAAGCTAAGTTCATGACTAACCTCGTAAGCCAACTGCTTGATGTAGCCCGCCTTGAAAATGCACAAGGTCTAAGCTTTGCACCTGTCAATGTATCATTGATGTTATCCAATATGGTCCACGACTATACAAGACTCTGTACAGAAAATACAGATAAACAGATTACGATTACATCTCATATTGAGCCTAATTTACATATGAATGCTCACGAAGTATCATTACGTCGAGCTATCACAAACCTAGTGGACAATGCCATTAAGTTTACAAACTCTACTATTGATATTTCGGCTAAACTAGTAGGCAGAGACTTAGTCATTACCGTAACAGATAATGGTATTGGCATCGAACCTGAAGCTCTAGATCATATTTGGGATCGTATGTATCAGACGGAACAATCGCGAAACAAAAAATCTAATCACGGTATCGGCCTAGGCCTCTACTTTGTAAATAAAGTTATTAACTTACACCATGGTACAGTAACGGCCACGAGTGAACCACAAGTAAAAACTACATTTACCGTGCGATTGCCGTACAATACAAGGGAAGAATAACATAAACGGGACTGACCAATGGTCAGTCCCGTTTCTATATCAATTTTAATCCAAAAGCCCATAATGTAGAATTAATTAAACCATAAAAAACTAGCATATAGAAGCTCCTTCTATATGCTAGTTTTTGTGTATTTAATTTTAAAGCAACTTATTATAGATAATTAACTTTAGCCTACAAATTGTTGCCAAAACGGCATATATACATATTCTAGGAAGGTCCATACAAGCAGACCCGCTACAGCACCAACGATAGCACCATTAATGCGGATCCAGCTGAGATCGTCCTCCACCTTAGATTCGATAAAGTAAATAAATTTATCTGTACTGAGGCCACCTAATACTTGACGTATGATAGTTTCAATGAGGTCATACCCTTGTTCAAGTACGTAGTCGCCAATATCGTGTAAGGTTTTTTCAATACGATTTCTAAGATCTTCTGATTGACCGTATACATTCCATAATTCAAGAGCAATATTAACTAAAACCTGAGCCGGAGTTTCTCCGTTTTCATCCCCTACGAGCAATAGTTCTTCCATATAAGGGCATAAATGGTTTTCGATAACAGATTCCCAGTCTTGTTCGCGAATCCAACGTTCCCACGCTTCATCAAGAGCATCGCAGACTTCATGATTCTGTTCAATATTACGAATTGGTTCTACCCATTGTCGCAACCAAGCAGTTCGTTCGGGGCTATTGGGCCGTTTCCAGCTTTCCAACATAGCATAGGCCTCTTGAACGATAGCCTCTGCCATTTCTTGATAGTTTACTACATCGGTAGCTTCGGACATAGAAATAAGGAAGTCAGACCAGAAGCCTTTTCGCTTTTTCTTATGTGCCTCTTCTGCTACGACAGCAGTAAGCCAGGTAACCATAGCTGGATGATTAATCCGTTCTTGAATCACGTTTAGAACTTGCACAACCATACTTTCATAGCGATTATGCTCACATAAATCGAGTAATACGTGTTTCAAAACGGGCACGAGAGAATGTTGTTGAAGCAATCCACGAATGCGTTTTGCCCCCCATTGTGCCCATTCTTCATTAGTTTGAGATTTCCATAAAAGGTGTAGTCCTTGATGAATCACAAGACGTGCTGCTCGCTGCCCCTCAGGAGACAACAAGAACTTCTCAAACAATGGCACAAATTGCACATTTTTTAATAATACTTTACAACGCTCCTTGGTAAGCATCTTCGTCTCTACAAGTTTAATAACGCCATTAATGAGGCGATCTTTATTTCGAGGAATTAGCGCTGTATGATATGGGAAACCTAGTGGCTTACGGAATAATGCTGTTACAGCAAACCAGTCGGCCACACTACCGATGAGGGCAGATTGAACAGCCCAGTACAACGGTTGATACCAACTTTCATAGCCAAAGAAAAATTGTCCTACAAAAGCAAAACAATACAATACGGCAGTCAAGCCTAAAATGCCATTAGCACGCTGTTTCAAGGTAAGGGATTTCAAATAACTAATCATTTGATCACCCCCTCTACAATGATGGTCAAACCGTATAAGATGCCGCCAAGGACAGCCCCTATAAGGGAACCATTAATACGCACCATTTGAAGGTCATAGTACATTTTGCCGCGCACAATTTGAGTGATTTCATCTGGCGAATAGCGAGATAATTCCTGACCTACCACACTGTCGATGAGGGGATTCAATTTCTGCAACCACGGAATACTACGCAACAAGAAGAACCGCTCAAACGGCGCCTGCTTATCTGGATTCAACAAAATTTCGGTACCGAGCACATTAAAGCGCTCCATAACGATGTCCATGAGGCGTTTCCAATCCAATGTATCCCCATCGATAAGTTTGCCTTCCCATTCTTCAAGAACCATTCTAATCCACTGATTTTTATGTTCTTCGATGAAAGCTTGCCACTCTGTATTAGTTTCCAAATTATTGAAAAAGCGAATAGCTTGGCCCCATACATAGCGCCCCAATGCAGAGTCAATAGATTCATTTTCCTTCAAGAATTGAACGGCTTTTTTCTGTACCGTTTCTACCAATCGTTCTGGTGAAAGTCCATCTCCGCCAAAGGCGATGGCCAATTCACGAAAGAAAGAATCCTTTGTATAAGTTTTCATAATGTCTAGCATGACGCGATACAAATACGGATATACCTGATTTGATGCGATAACACGCTGACATGTGCGGTTAAAATAAAGCCAAAACACGCTTGCTGTGTGACGTTCTAGCATACAACGGCCAAAGAGAATAACGAGGGGTGTTGCTTTCCAGTTTGTAACCCCCTTATAAATGGCCTTATTAATCTCTTGGCGCATCGGTTCAATATCCATATGAGATAAAACTTGATTCCCCACACCGTACAAGAGATTTCGAATTTGAACTTGTCCCATATCGCTCATGCCGTATTCAACGATACGGACCATAACGCGTTCTTTTTTGATAGCATAATACATCTGTGGCACGCGCAATAGCTCTTCGCTGAGCATAGTGCGACCTATCTGAATTAATCGTTCCTTACTGCGCGGCAAGATTGCCGTTTTGAAAGGAATGCCTAAAGGCTTCGTAAAGAGAGCCGTTACTGCATACCAGTCCGCGAGGCCACCTATCATAGCTGCCCCAGAGATATGCATGATAAAGGCCCAAAATGTATCATGTTGCTGCGGATATGAAATTAAAAATATAATAGCCATGACAACCAACAGGGTGGTTGCCACTGGTTTGGTTTTCATCATCACTTGATCCTAACTTACTCAATTACGCTTATAGACTGTTCCTATATAACGTAGTGACCTCGAGGTCTACGGACTTTCACAATTATATCTACAATCTAAAATGTAGCCTCATCGCCATCTTTTTGAGGTTCCCAAATCGGCACCTCCCCAAAGAGAGCTTTAAAGTACACAGACGGTGTCCATAATGGACCATTCAAATGCATTGGAATAAAGGCTTTATTCACCTGTACACGGCGCAAAAATTCAATACTACCCCATTCCATAGCGTCTTCCAAACGATTATCTACAGGGAACATCGCTACATCTACGGACAAACCATCTAATTCCTTGAACTCACGCCAAGCCATACGCTTTGCATCCGCATTGTTTTCTGGCGTATCGCCAAGCCAATGCCACCAATTAAGGTCGCCTGCATGGAAGATAGAGTCAGAGTCGATATTGGCCGTATTTGTCTTTACGTAAAAAGAACCGCCTTCATCGGTGCTGCCATACATATGGATGCCTACATCATCTAATGTCGCATCTTGGCCAGGACGCATGGTAATACATTTTTTTACTTTGCCCTCTAACGGCACATCTTGATGGCAAATATAGCGAGTTTGAGGACCATCAAATTCTGTAATGGACGGATTAAAGTGGTCCCCATG
The DNA here is from genome assembly GCF_040097785.1 of Veillonella parvula. Taxonomy (GTDB): domain Bacteria; phylum Bacillota; class Negativicutes; order Veillonellales; family Veillonellaceae; genus Veillonella; species Veillonella parvula_D. Next base: position 389,511 of record NZ_JBBNNS010000002.1, read on the forward strand.
AGTATGTGTCACAAAGAACCAAAGCTCACGGCCTCGTTTTGCCAATTGCCAAACAATATTATTAGGATCCTTATAATAATCAAACACATAGCAACGCTTACCGTCATCTACGAGGAAGCCGCTATGAGCTAAAAAAGTTACATTCAACATTATTATCAATACCTCTCATTTATTGAGAATTTATATCATTCGTATTTTTTATTATACCATATTTTTTGTACCTACGCTTAGATATAACAAGGACTAATACAATTTAATAGTAGCAAAAACTGAAAAGAAATGCCGCTGGCATTTCTTAGATGCGACCAGCGGCTTTCATATAGTCGATATATTGGTTACCCCAGTTTTCAAGGGATACTAAAACAGTCTTAAAACCTGCCCCCACTTCGGTAAGGCTATATTCAACCTTTGGTGGAATGGTACCGTATACTTCACGATGTACAAGTCCATCATCCTCCATTTGACGCAACGCTCTTGTCAATGTAGCTTGCGTAATGGGATGTAGACGACGCTCTAACTCACGAAAGCGCACAGGACCTTCAGACAACTCATGCATAATCAACAAAGACCATTTGCCAGCCAATAACTTTTGGCTCGTTGCAAAAGGACATCTGCCAACTAGATCATGAATATTTTAGTAATCGGTGCCAATGGTAACGCAGGTCGCCAACGTTTTACGGCAGTGCAAAACTAATATCTCAATCTATTTTCATGTCTCTATATGCAACACTCATCCTCCCAATACAAAACAACGTATATAAAGACACCGAGGGCTATTGACTGCAACCAATAGCCCTCGCTTATAATTAAATCAATACCTTTAAACAAATATTAATTTTTATATTTATAAACAGTAGGTGATATTATGAAACGCATGCCAACATTATTCGTAGGCCATGGCAGTCCCATGATGGCCTTAGAACATACAGAAACAACAAATACTTTTACAAGTATAGGACAAAATATAATCAACAAGTATGGCAAACCAAAAGCCATACTTGCCATCTCCGCCCATTGGTATGCAGATGGCACCTATATTCAAAGTGCAGAGAATCCAAAACAAATTTACGATATGTATGGATTCCCTCAAGAACTCTACGAAGTTGTATATCCTGCAAAGGGTGACAGCAATTTAACGAAAGAAGTACAAAAATTACTGGGTAACTCCGTTTCTATAAATGACACTTGGGGCATCGATCACGGCATGTGGACCGTGTTAGTTCACATGTTCCCTGATGCATCAATTCCAGTTGTCCAACTATCTATCAACAAACACCTGAGCCCAAAAGAAGCCTATCAACTAGGAACAAAACTTCAGTCATTACGCGATGAAGGCTATCTTATTATGGGTAGCGGTAATATCGTTCATAATCTAAGACGCATAGAATGGGACAGTCCATCCGGCACCTCCGCCACAATTGAGTTTGACCAATACATTTCTAAGGCAGTCTTAGAAAACGATATAGATGCTATTGTTAATTACACTCGACATCCTCAGGCTAGCTATGCAGCACCTACACCAGATCACTATCTGCCATTAATTTATATTATGGGTGCGAGTGAAAGTGCAAAACCGACTGTATTTAATCAAACTTATAATTTAGGCTCCCTATCCATGACAGGCTTTATCTTTGAGGATGCAGAATAATAACTTACACACTAATACTATATAAATCTATACACACAAAAACTGCTTGTACCTATGGTACAAGCAGTTTTTATATGTCTATTATTTTTCAATATTTGATTTAAATTGATTAAGTGCAGCCTGTACTCACCTCAGGAATATAAACTACACTAGTAATTCTTTAATGAAAGCTTCCATTTCCTCTGGGCTTACAACAGGCTCAAAACGGCCCACTACATTACCTTTACGATCTACAACAAATTTAGTAAAATTCCACTTTACTTCATCATCATTTAGATAATTAGGGTCAATACCATTAAGATAATCCGTAAGCATTTCCGTCTTATCACTAGCTGGGAAGCCTTGGAATGGATGTTCTCGAATCATGTATTTGAAAAGATCTAATGCACTTTCATCGCGCACATCTGCCTTTCCCATAACCGTAAAGGTCACACCGTAATTTAATTTACAAAACGATTGAATTTCGCTATTTGAACCAGGTTCTTCTTCTCCAAATTGATTGGAAGGAACGGCGATAATTTCTAAGCCTTGCTCCTTATATTGCTTATATAAAGCCTCTAAGGCTTCATATTGATGTGTAAAACCACATTTACTGGCCGTATTAACAATGATAAGAACCTTGCCTTCAAAATCTTTCAATGATTGTAACTCACCAGACTTTGTAGGCAGAGAAAATTGATAAACAGACATACTATCTCCTAACTTATATTAATAATCGCTATTATATTTATAACGAATATCATAATCAAAGGCCGCCGTTGTTTCAGAGGCTGTTTCCTGCCATTCTGTAGGGGCTGTACCATCTTTATCAAGGAAGTAACCAGAGTCAAGATAGCGGATAATAATATAGTTGGAATCCTTTTGGTCAAAACCGTTACCGCGGGTAAAATCAATACCATGGCCTGTATTGCGCGTTACGATAGCCTCCAACAAAGGTAATGTGATTGCATTCAATGTGATTTTCATATCAGGAGAATCAAAAATTTTTTTAAAGAAAGAGCTAGGTTTTTCTTCCTTGTATACTAAAAGCTTGCTAATCGTGCCATTAGATGCACATACTACGCGACGGATATCTTTAATAGGAATATCTACCTTGCCATTAGAGATAACGCCATTTTTAATGGTAATTTCTCGTTTACCCATAATGGAATAATCCAATGGTAATTGAAGCGTGTCTAAATTTGCAGGGAAGTCCGCTGTCAATTTATGGCGAGCAAAGGCAGCAATGATTGCTTTGGTTTCACGAATATTATGACCACCATTACAATCTGTACGGTCAGTATCTAAATCTTGGCCTTCAATATTTTTCCAATTGTGGTCTCTAAACACAATCGTATAATTAGAGTTTGAATTTAAATATCTTGTGAGATGAAGCTCATTTACATCTTCAAAATTAATGTCGGTTACAACCTGCCCATTTGCATCTTTACAAAGTACACCATTGTAACTAATCGTTAAGGTACGATCATCACTTTCAAAAATAATGGGATTTGTGTCGAATACAGAAATCATAGCCCTCTCCTTTTCACGACTCTAAACACAACTACACTTGTACATATCAAGTGCATTTACTCAAACATTGATTAAATATATTAATTAAATATTCTTAACTTAATCATACACCTTCTATATAAATGTAAACAACTACTATATTTTTCTGACTCTCTATGTTCTAAATTAACTTACAAACACTATATGCTTTCACCAATATATTTACAAAAGATATCAAACAATATCTGTATAAAACAAAAAAGCTGATTCCGAAGAATCAGCTTTTTATATTTCATTGAATCGTTCAAATGAAGTTATTATGGAAATTAGATGCTTTCAACAGCAGCGATAGCCGCAACATCTACAACGTCTTGAGCGGAGCAACCGCGAGAAAGGTCATGGATAGGTTTAGCCAAACCTTGAATCAATGGACCAATAGCGTCAGCTCCAGCGAAGCGTTGAACCAATTTGTAACCAATATTAGCAGATTGAAGATCAGGGAAAATCAAGATGTTAGCTTTACCAGCTACATGAGAACCAGGAGCTTTCTTTTCTGCTACGGAAGGAACGATGGAAGCGTCCAATTGTAATTCGCCGTCGAATTTGAAGTCCACATTACGTTCTTTCAACATGTTAACAGCTTCTACTACTTTGTCTACTTCTGGAGTGGAAGCGGAACCTTTAGTGGAGAAGGACAACATGGATACGCGAGGATCAGCCATGCCAACAACTTTGCGAGCTTTTTCTACAGTGGATTCTGCAATATCAGCTAATTGTTCGCTAGTTGGGTTAGGCAATACGCCGCAGTCGGAGAAGATGAGCATGCCATCATCGCCATATTCTTTTTTATCTGTGAACATAACCATTGTGGAGGATACAGTTTTAAGACCTGGTTTAGTACCTACAACTTGTAATGCAGCGCGCAATACAGATGCAGTTGGAGTAGCAGAACCAGCAACCATGCCATCTACTGCGCCAAGACGAACAAGCATAGCGCCGAAGAATAAGCAGTCGCCTTTCATAGTTGCGTCAGCTTTTTCAGGAGTCATACCTTTTTTAGCGCGCAATTCTACGAATGTATCAACCATTTCTTGGTAACGATCGTAGTTAGCAGGATCGATGATTTCAGCGCCTTCGATAGAAACGCCAGCAGCTTTAGCCGCTTCAGCGATTTCAGCAGGATTACCTACTAATACAGGTGTGCAGAAACCTTCTTTTAAAATGATTTCAGTAGCTACCAAAACACGTTCATCTTGGTACTCTGGCAATACGATTTTTTTACCTAATGGTTTTACTTGGTTTTTCAAATTTTGAATTAAATCCACGATTTTTGCCTCCTTAACATTGGCATTACGCCATATCAATACTATTATTATAGCAAATTCAACCTATTGGTAAAAGTAAAAATTATTTCTTAACATATCATTCCTAGTATTATACTCTTTTTGTGAAAGTTGAAACTCATTCCAACTTTTCTCAATTTTAATTATCAACTTGGATTTCATTCCAACTTTTTATCATTTTAAATATAAGATTGGATTAGATTCCTAATTTTTTAATTTAAAACCTAACGCCTCAAATAAGTTTTATCTACGAACTACATACCAATAATTGAACTCTTTACACATACACGCTACAATAATAGAAACAAAATACGGATAGCCAAATGCCAATTTATATTCCTTATACACCCATTTAGGAGGGCTTATGGCAAATACTGAGACAACAATCAACGCCGTTATAAATCCAGAAAATAACGAAACGCCTATAGACATAGAGAAAACGATTAAAGCCTTGGAGCGAAATAAATTTGTAGTTCATTATTTTGAAACAGGCGCAGAAGCTATTTCCTATTTAAAAGGTCGTATTCAAAATAAACGTGTAGCCATCGGTGATTCTCACACCTTATTGGAGCTCAAGGTTCATGATGTCTTAGCCCAGGTCAACGATGATATAACAGATATTCAACGTCCCCTTCCTGGTGAAAGCTTCCGCGACACCGCATTGCGCACCATGGGACGTGATGTATTTCTCACCTCTGTAAATGCTCTTGCTCAAACGGGGGAAATGGTCAATATCGATGGTACGGGTAATCGTGTTGCCGCCTCACTCTTTGGCTCTCAAGAGGTATTTTTTGTGCTAGGCATCAACAAAATCACACCAGATTTAGCTTCCGCCATCTATCGTGCACGGAATGTGGCCGCTCCGCTCAATAGCAAAAAGAACAAAAAGAGCTCTCTCAATCCATGTTCTAGATTAGAAGAAAAATGCTATGACTGTGGTTCTCCAGATCGTATATGCAATGCATTAACGATTTACTATAAAAAGATGCGCAATATGCAAACCATGGAAGTCATCATCATTAATGAATCTTTAGGCTTCTAATAGCTTGAGGTCCATTCAAAAAATCTTGTACACTCATTTCTCCGAGTCCGTATACAACCCGATAAATTGTAGACCACCTCGGATCGATAGAACCACTTTCAAGATCACTAATATAAGATTGGGCTAGACCAGATTTATCTGCTAATTGATACTGGGTCATTCCCAATTGTCTGCGCCAAAGTAAAATCAATACGCCAAGTTTATGAATTTCTTGTCGAACTTGTAAGTCTTGACAACATACGATAGGATTCATGCCAACCTCTATCTACTTTCTCCCTCAACACATACTTATGCCTTTACTATACGGCTAGGCTCAGTCAGTGCCTAGTAGTAGTTGAAATGCAATAACACAAAAGCCTTAACAAAAACTAATGTCTAAATTAGTTTAGTTAAGGCTTTTTACTATGTAGATTACGTTTCGTAGGATTTCATCATTTCGTGGAATTTTAGTATATATAAAAATTATTATCATTAAAAATACAGTGAATAAATCAAAAAATACAGGTATTATCTATATATTACCATTTCTATACAGCATTCATACATTATGCATATACTTGATTTATAAAATCACCTAGTTCTATTAATACTACAAGAAGACTATACGATGTATAGTAAATACGCAATATTGTTAACATACATTGAGAAATAATAAGTCTATTAACAATACAAAAGGACTATACGGTTCAACTGTATAGTCCTTTCTATGTATTTATATAAGATTATTGAGTAATGCTTTCTTGTGCTTTTTTGATTTCCATGTATTTAACCATGCCATCAACAGCTTTTTTAGCTTCACGCATCGCTAATACTACAGTAGCTGGTTTATGTACAACGTCACCGCCTGCAAATACGCCTTTACGGTTAGTCATGCCATAAGGATCTTCTGCAGTAATGATGTAACCTTTTTCGTCTACTTGTAGGTTATTACCTTCCCCAACAAGACGAGCATTTGGTTTATGACCTGCAGCGATAATGATTTTATCTACAGGCATTACTTGGAAGTTACCAGTGCCGTGGATACCTGCACCATCTTCGTTAAGTGCCATCACTTCGTATTTAAAGCCTTCTACCTTATCTTTACCTTCTACGCCTACTGGAGAAGCGAACCATTGGAATTGAACACCTTCAGCGCGCGCTTCTTCGTATTCAGATAACAAAGCTGGCATTTGCTCTTGGCTACGGCGGTATGCTACAGTTACCGCTTTACAACCTAAACGCACGCATGTACGAGCTGCATCCATCGCTACGTTACCACCACCGATGATAATTACGCGATCGCCTTTTTTAACAGGAATTTGTTCTTCATCAAGCTCGCCATTTTCTACCAATTGTACATTCGTCAACAAATACATTGCTTGGAATACGCCATGCACTTCATCGTTTTCCATGCGCACTTCTTGAGGAATATGCGTACCAGTACCGATAAAGATAGAGTCAAAACCTTCAGCAAAGAGATCATCCAAAGTTTTATCTTGACCGATAAATGTATTGCATACGAATTTAACGCCTAAGCCTTCAAGACGAGCGATTTCACGACGTACAACGGCTTTAGACAAACGGAATTCTGGAATACCGAATAAGAGTACCCCACCTGGTTCAGATTGGCCTTCAAATACAGTTACATCATAACCAAGTTTAGCTATATCACCGGCTACGGACAAGCCTGCAGGGCCGGAACCTACGACAGCAACCTTACCAAGATCTTGTTTGATTTTCTTAGGTTTGCGAAGTTCATTGATGCTTTCAAAATCAGCAGCAAAGCGTTCCAATTTACCGATATTAATAGGCGGTTTTTTCGCCTTATTCATGATACAGTTGCCTTCACATTGATTTTCACGTGGGCATACGCGACCACAGATGGATGGTAAGTTTGTGCGTTCCGCCAAAATATCATTGGCCTCACCAAAGTTACCGCGTGCGATGGCTTGAATGAAACGAGGAATTTCGTTCTCAATAGGACAACCCATTTTACACAATGGTTTCGGACAATTTAGACAACGTTTCGCCTCCGCGAGCGCTTCCTCCATCGTATAATCCGCATCAAAATGTAGTGGTTTTAATTCGTTACTCATGGCACATGCCTCCTAACAAGGATCCAGTATACTATACTTACAGCGTTGCATGCACCTAAGCATTCCGATGAGCCCTCTCACATAGGGACGCCGCCACATGCTGCTAACATTTATCTTTTGTAACCATTCGATAGACGTGTGGTCACTGGTCAGACTCACACTATTCTATAGTATATTCTAAATTGTGAAAGTCCCAACAGTCAAGCAAATATAGCACCTTTTGTATACGAATATAGCCCCTATTCATGCAAGGATTGCATAGATTTTATACAAGTCCATTTACATATAATAGGATGCATGTATACTGATAATAGATACAGTAATAAGAATTAGAGATACACCTTACAGAATAGAAATATCTATTTCGTAATTGAATATATACATACATATAAGAATTAAAGATATAAAAGCCAAGGTATATCCTTATATGAGGTTTCTTATGAACACAGCAGAATTCACTAGCAAATACTATATAGACCGCCGCGGTTCTCATTCCCGAAAATGGGACGGTGAGCATTTAAAATTCAGTCGCACCGACCTATTACCATTATGGGTGGCAGATATGGACTTTATGCCACCTCAGTGCATCCAAAATGCCATCTGTAACTATGTGAAAGCCAATCCGTTAGGTTATACTATGACAAATCCAAATTATATAGAGGCTGTTATAAGCTGGTATAAACGCCGTCACCATTGTAAGCTTCAAGAAGAATGGCTTACAAGCGCCCCCAATGTAATTACTGGTATTATGTGGTGTATTGGGGCTTTCACAAAACCAAACGATTCCATCGCCGTTCTAAGTCCTGTATACGGCGCCTTTGATACGAGCGCCAGCGATGCACAACGTCAAATCATCGCTGTTCCCATGATGCGTAACAAAGATAATCGCTACACCGTGGATTACGATGCATTTGAAAAGGCTATCACCGAACATGATGTGAAGCTGTTCATTCACTGCAACCCACACAATCCTGTGGGGCATGTGTGGACGGAAGAGGAGATGGACCGATTATTTAGTATCTGCCAACAGCATAATGTGCTCATCATAAGTGATGAAATCCATCAAGATCTCATCACAGGACCAACAGCCTTTACATCAGCCTTAACCGTAAAGAACGGAGCCTATGCAGATAACATGATTGCCATGTCCTCCTTGTCCAAGTCATTCAATATGGCTAGCTTGCACCACGCAGAGGTTATCATTCCTAACGAAAAGCTACGAAGCCAATTCAACGCCTATAAAGCTCATGTATACCATACGGACTCAGACGTTATTGCCGAAACTGCCATCACAGCAGCCTACACTCACCCAGAGGCCGAAGCATGGTTAACAGATGTACTGGCCATGGTTCGTGAAAACTATGAATATCTATGCCGAGAGCTTTGTACGGCATTACCAAAAATCCGCATCAGCCCTATGGATGGCACCTATTTAGCGTGGATTGACTTTAGTGCCTATGTAAAGCCCGAAGATATGCACGACCTATTCGAAAACAAATGCCGCCTCGCACCAAGCTTTGGCGAATGGTTCGGAGGTGAAAGCTACGCAACCTTTGTACGTCTTAACTTAGCTACAAGCCTAGAAAATATAAAAAGCGCTACCCACAGCATTATTAGAAATATTTAATATATCAGCCATATTAAGCATAATAATTGTATTTAATCATACTATCCCCTACACAACCTTAGTACATACAGGGATGTATGTGCGGTAAACTATAAGGTATGCAAAAAGGCTGCTCTACCATCAAATCGTGTAGAGCAGCCTCTTTTCTATACATGTCTTACTTTTCTATATATGTCTCATATATGTTACCTATTCAGGTTACCACATATATAGGGTCTTATTTAGTTCTAGCGAAATGATCTTTTGCAAATTGCATGTCTTGTACGAGTTCCAATGTACCAATATAGTTATTGTTTTGATCACGAACAGCCATGTAATTGACATAGAACGGACGACCTTGTTTTTCAAGCCATACCGCCACATTATCGCGTTCCCCTTTGCGGAAGGATTCAATAATACCGCGTACGATAGGCTCTATCTTTGGAGGATGGCAAGAGTATACATCGCGACCGATAGCTGTAGTAGGGCGTTTAAAGACCTTTTCACCATCGTTGAAGTAACGGTTAATGTCTTCGTGGTCAACGAAGGTTACTTCCATTGGCATTGTATTAAGCATGGCATTTAATTGATCCACAGTTAAGCTACCACCTATTAGAGCAATAGTATTATCATCGCCACTTGCTTTTGTTATTTGTGTAGCTAATGCGGCTTCAGCCTCTGTCCAAATAGTGCGTTTTACCCCAAGGATTTCTTCATACTGCGCTGTATCTTTGTAAATTTGATACCACTCTTCAGTACTAAAGTTCTCTGCACAGATTGGGAACAAAATATTTTGCTCTTTGTAGATCATCTCTTGAGCACGTGTGAGAAGACCATCAAACTCTTCGTACCAAGCATCATCAATAGACTTAGCACGAGCTAGACGACCAAAGCCATCGCGAATATCGTCATCAACAGTCCACATAACCATGGATGGACCAGAAATATCATAGGCTACTTTCAAATGAGGATATAAAAGGTCTCCCTTCTTAGCGTAGTGAATAGACACTTGGCGCACTTCGTTCACATCATCTACCGTAGCAGTCTTATCGGCCACCTTAACCTTTGTAGCTTCAATCAATGCATCGAGAGCCTTGTTTTCTTCTGTTAATCGATTGAGTGGATGACCTACTGTTTCGACTAGCGTTACTACGCTTTGACTTTTTTCTTGTGCTTCTAGTACAGCCTCAACCTTAGCGTGTTCAGACTCCATTTGTTCATGGATAGTGGAGCCGTGGAACAAGGCAGAGTGAAGGTCACATAATTGTTGAACCTCTGCTAGTGGTGTGCCTTCACGCATAAGGCCTTGTTCAGCTTTCATGATTTCACTAGCCTCAACATGGGCGAATTGACTAGCAAAGTCTTCACGAACCGCACCAAGGTCTTCACCTGTGCCTAAACGTTTCAAGAAGCCTTTGAGCTGCTCTACTCGTTCGCTATCTTGAACTGTATCTTCAGCCTTAGTTTCGGAATCTTCATCAGTATTAGCTGTCGCTGTAGTAGATACTGGTTCACTGTTTTCTACTGCATTTGCTACAACTGTACTAGATGCTACGTTAGCAGATGTATCCGTAACATTAGACTTTGTAGCCGTTGCAGTAGGCGCTACGCCAGGATGACCCGCAGTTTCCGCATCATCACCAGATAGATTTGGCATTTCACCTTCTAAGGTAAAGCCAGCTTTCATGAAAGCGCCCACGATATCGATCATGGATACGCCTTTCATCTTAGCCCCTTTCGGGATGGTCATGATTTTACCAACAGAGTTCAACATCACCTTGTTTGTGATTTCGCTGAACCCTAATTCTTTCATAATATCTGCTACTTCAGGATATTCTTTTACCAAATCATATACAGATTTGGATAGATCTAATTTCTTTTCCATTTTGAGCCCCTCATGTCAAAATCTTTATAAAATACTTACTAATATTAATGAGCCCCTATACGTAAAAATCTCGCATATAAGGCTATCTATTTACTGTAAAAGGTCTATATATAATGACCTATGAATCTATGATAAACGATATCGATTAGAAAATCTGTATCCGTGGCAATACTTTTGAAAGTAATTCAAAAATTTTCAAAATATTATGTAACTCTTTACCAAGAAAATAAATTATACGTTCAAAAACAGTAAAAAAAGATAAAAATAACGGATAGATGATTATCCATCCCGGCTCATACATGAAGGGAGACACATCAACTATCCGTTATATATTTAAATTACTTGTCTATTACTATTACTGTTTCTGTTTCTGTTTCTGTTTCTGTTTCTGTTTCTGTTTCTGTTTCTGTTTCTGTTTCTGTTTCTGTTTCTGTTTCTGTTTCTGTTTCTGTTTCTGTTTCTGTTTCTGTTTCTGTTTCTGTTTCTAACAAGTGTACCACTTAATCATGATGTGGTTTCAATGCTTTTTCGTAATTTTCAGAAACTTTGTCCCAGTTAATAACTCGGAAGAATTCCTTGATATAGTCTGGGCGACGGTTTTGGTAGTGCAAATAGTATGCATGTTCCCAAACGTCCAAACATAAAATTGCTTTTTTACCTTCCAATAGAGGGTTGTCTTGGTTCGCAGAGGATGTCACTTCTAGCTTGCCATCTTTGTTAACTACAAGCCAAGCCCACCCGGAGCCAAAGCGTGTAGCTGCCGCAGTAGAGAAGCTTTCAACAAAAGCATCGTAGCCACCAAGTTCAGCGTCGATAGCCTCTTTCAAAGGACCTTGCAATTTAGAAGTATCTGGTTTTGTCATGATTTCCCAGAACATGGTATGGTTCTTGTGACCGCCACCATTGTTGATAACTGCTTGACGGATATCTTTAGGCACATTAGCAATATCGCCGAGAATGCAGTCTACACAACCATACGGAAGATCAGGATATTTCGCGATGGCAGCGTTCAAATTATTAACATATGCTTGATGATGCTTATCATGATGCAATTTCATTGTTTCTGTATCGATAACAGGTTCAAGGTAATCATACGCATACGGTAATGGTGCGAGTTCGAAAGGTTTCATAGTAGTCCTCCTTAAATTTAGGGCATAGAACAATGCTAACTGTTTCGTATCATCGTTCTTGTGAAAGCGATTCGATGCACCTGCATCGGTAATATAGAATCAATCTACTAGCATAGCATATATACTTCAAGAAGAGACTGATTATCCTAACGTAACCAGAAGTTAGGATATAATATTTCAGCTAACAAATTGATATGAATTATCATTCTTTATCTAATTGTACACATTATATAGAAAAACGTCAATATAAAAGACGAACATAAAAGGCCATAGGAACTCCTACAGCCTTTAATTAGTTAATTATTATGTGACTTTTGATCAGCAATATCACATAACTTTATATAAATTTGATCCACAAGTTAGTCAATGATGCACTGACACATTTTCATAGTTGTTAATGCCGCTTGATGGGACTCCTCTGTTACGCCAGCACAACAGCTCGAATCAATGTGAATAGGAATCTCTGGCAAGCCTGCTTTCAACATAATCGCATTGGAAACAACGCAAATATCTGTGCATAATCCGATGAGCGTAATAGACTCAATAGGATTTACCCTATCCATGCCCTCTAACCGAGTGAGCAGCTCAAAAGAAGCAAAGTTTGGTTTATCTACAAATGATACAGGGCTCATAATTGATCGACCTTCTGCAGCCTCAATCAAGCCATCCACAATATGCCAGCCCTCGGTATTTTTAACGCAATGTGGCACTGGTAAAAGCTTTCCTTCTTGGTGTTCCAAGTAATCTCTATCATGCGTGTCACGCGTAAAGATGATAGGACCATCAAAGCTTTCAATTTTCTTACGTACATTATCTACGATTAACTGTGCTTGCGATGAACCAAGGGCACCATCTACAAAATCATTTTGCATATCGATAACTACTAGAACCTTTTGCATAGCTCCTCCTGTATATAGCTACAAAACAAAGTACTTATTTCCAATCAATATTATTTATACTCTTTATTCTTTATAACATCAATAGTATCTACCAACTCTATAAATTGTTATCAAGTTGTTGTGAAAGTGTCATCAAATTGTTGTGAAAGTGTTATCAATTAGTCATCGAAGCCCACCTCATACTTTATCGACAAGTAGATATATGACGGACTTCTATTCTTCTACTATAGCATGTTGCACGCGATTTGGTTCATTATGTGCTAGTTTCCCTGCCGCTGCTGCCGCTACAGCACCTACTAAATCATCAAGGAATGTATTACAGCGTCCCCCTTCTTCGCTATCTAGCTTTTTGATGATACCTGGCTTCACCTTGTCTAAATAGCCATAGTTTGTAAAGCCAATAGACCCATATAAATTAACGATGGAAAAGGCTAAAATTTCATCAATCCCATACAGGCTTTCATCATTAGCAACAATACGTTGCAATGGTTGAGATAGTTTATTCTGCTCCGTTAACTTATCAAGCTCTATGCCCGTAATAATCGCATTATGCACCTCACGCTTAGATAGTACAGAAGCCACACTTGTGCGACACTCTTCCAGTTTTAAATTCGGCATATACGGTTTTTGTACGTAAAAAACAAGCTCTGCAATGTCCTCTAATGTGACACCCCGTTCAGCGAGAAGCTCGTAAGTATATTTCTCTAAATCTTTTGTAGCCTCCATAAGTCCTCCTTTATCCTTTCTTCAGATTGTTATCAGATAACATGACAATACTAACGGGAATCGTTACAACGAGCGCTTCATCAGTATCAACATGCTTAGTATTCCAAGCCGCCTCTTTAGCAGCCTCCTCAAAAATTGGGTACGCTTCACGATCTAGCTTCCAATTATTAGGACCCGCTTCAACAGCTACAATATTGCCCTTATCGTCCGTCTTAATCTCTATAGGAACGATTAATGTTCCGTCTGCACTCGTTTCAAAAGCCTCTGGTGGAATGATTACGTTATAAGAAATCTGTTGTTGCAATTCATAATTACGCTTGTCCGCAGGCTTTAAATCTGCAGCTAGAGAACTAATAGGACTCATCATAGATACTAATAAGGCCAATAAAATAACACGGTTAACCATAGTTTCCTCTCATCTAAAAACTCTCTTACTATATGCATTATAAGTTGATTATACCACGAAAAAATCCCTACCGAATTTTTATCGGTAGGGATTCCTTAGATTAGATTTTCTTAACCATTTCAGATTTCAATGCCATCGCACCGAAGCCATCAATTTTACAATCGATATCGTGACCATCGCTTGCATCGGTGATGAGGCGAATATTTTTTACACGCGTACCTTGTTTCAATACGCCCGCTCCTTTTACTTTGAGGTCTTTTACAACAACAACTGTATCGCCATCAGCGAGCTCGTTGCCATTAGCATCGCGAATGATACCCGCTTCAGCTGCAGCTTGTGCATCAGCCGCTGTCCATTCGTTGCCACACATAGGGCAGATAAACATATGGCCGTCTTCGTATGTGTACTCATCGCCACACTTAGGGCAGTTAGGTAAATTTGCCATTTAGATCTCCTTTTTCACTACATAATGAAAGTATTATACCATACCTTGGAAACCGAGCTCTATATTGATATGATGACCACTGGCTTCATATTAATACAATGGCTATATAATATCTACAATACAAAACTACTCAATCTCATTTTTCTTTACTAAAGTTTCATATAACTTCAATTTATCTTCAAGATTGTTCTTATAGCCTTCCAATCGTTTGATTTCAGCCTCAATAAACCGATAGTGTTCCTGCAACAGTATCATTCTTTCACGGGCCGTATGAGCTCCGGCATACCGCAAGTCCGCATATCGCTTGATGTTCACAAGCGGCATCCCCATGTCTTTCAAGCGTTTAACAAACTGTACAAAACCCACGTCCTCCGCATGGTAATTGCGAATGCCGTTCTGTCGCTCGATGTGAAGGAACCCCTGATCCTCATAATATCGCAATGTAGAAATAGACAGTCCTACCAATTTTGAAAATTCACCGATTTTCATACTTTCACCACCTTGACCTCAAGTATACTCGAGCATATATCATACGTCTAGACGGAGGTAATAATTATGAAAGAAACACGTTTTAACATCGGTATGAACACATTGAAACAAATTGACGGACTGCACGGCGAGGAGGTGTATAACACAATTCAAGAGATTTCACCGGCCATAGCCGCTTTATTGGTCGAGCTATTCGGCGACATCTACACGCGCCCCAACTTGAATTTCAAGGAACGGGAACTGATTACACTCGCATCCCTCTTAACGCTGGGTGGTTGCGAGGCTCAACTGAAAGTACACACTAATGCGGCACTCAACGTCGGTATTGCGCCCGAGCAAATCGTAGAGGTCTGCACCCACTGCATCCCCTATGCAGGATTTCCACGCGTACTGAATGCACTATTTACGGTGAAAGCAGTCTTTGAAGAACGAAACGTACTATAATTAAGGAACGACGGCAACAAAAATAGAGGATCCCGACGGACCCTCTCAACAGCATTATTATATTATGTACATTACACGACGCATCCAGATTGACGATATACGACAATCTCATTATAATGTAATAAAGAGATAGTCGACGAGTGGTTCCGTCAGGCTCATCCCAAAACATTATAAGACATGCAAAAATGGCCTTTCGTTTTCAGCTACCAGTTGGTAACGAAGGGCTATTTGTCGTTATTACGACAAATCAGCACTATCAATGCGCCAAAGGAAATAACGACAGTTAAAATCCCGAGGACAATCATAATGACTTCATAAGCATTCATAGGCTTTCACCCCCTTCAAAGAAAAAGGGTGTCCCAACCTCGTTCGACTATCTTACGTTTATTATAAACCGAACTTATGTTCTATGCAATAAAAATCTATTAATAAATATTAGTCTATTTATAACTAATAAAAGGGAGACTCTTGATAGAGTCTCCCTTTTATTTGTGTACAAGTTGTACGAAATTAATCCATATTTTTCAATCAATATTTTCTGCTATATACTAATAACGAAAGAGCCATTAACGTGAGTTGGGTTCATCTCCGTCTTTTGAGGGAGGTGACATTATGACTGTATACGAAGCATTATCATTAATGATTTTATTCGCTACCCTCGTAGTGTTAATTCTTAAGAAATAATCAATATATTGATTATAAAATAAGATAAACCTAACGTTTAAGACTAAGTACGGCAATACTTAGACACGTTAGGTTTATCAAATTCACAATTTCTTTGATGAGCCTAACGCCTAGAACACGTTAATTGGCTCTTTTGTACTTATAGTATAGTCTGAATTCTAAAGACTGTCAATTTACTATCCAAGTCGTTTACGCAAAATCGCATAGAGTATCATGCTAATAATAACGCTCATAACAGCTTGAATAGTATTAGTTAAAATACTTGCAATGGCTACGCCTGGGTCGAATACAAAGTATTCGGCGATAAAGTAGCCTGCTACGATAACAATACCGCCTACGATAGTTGCTACCAAGGCAGAGGTAGTTGTCTTATTGTTATAGACAGTACCGACAAGATAGCCTTCAATGCCTTTCACCACGAAGGTGATAGGTACAAAGACTGCATAGCCGAGAAATAAATCAGCTAGCGCCGGACCGATAGCACCAATATAGGCGCCATATTTTCGACCTAATAATAGAGCTGACGTCATAATAACGACATCTCCTACATTGAAATAGCCGCGAATGCCAGGTACTGGAATTTTCGTGTACATGGTAAACAATGTTGCGAGGGCAATCAATACGGCTGTGAGTACTAACGCAGACGTAGTACTGCGGGTTTGAACGTGTTGCATAGCGTCCTCCTTATAAAGAAAAATAGATATGCGATAAAATACACCGCATATCTATACTATATACCTTTATAACAACACCCGCAAACAGAAGGAATTAATAATACACTCTTCCCAACATTTATCGTTATTTACGTTTAGAATAGGTGCTCTTCACTAGACTTTAACTTAATATAGCTACCATTTTACTATACAGATTCTCTCAACCTGACGATGATTAACAAGAAAGGAACTAGCCATGAATATTTTAATCATTTACACCTATCCTAATCATCAAAGTTTTAATGACGCTATTCTGAAAGTAGTGCAACAGAATCTTTCAAAAGACCACAATGTGAACACCTTGGATTTATATGAGGAGCAGTTCGATCCTATATTACGATTTGATGACACGCACAAACGTCGAGATTTAAGCACTGTACCGGACATGGAAAAGTATCGTAACTTAATTACTTGGGCAGACCATATCGTCTTTATCTACCCAATTTGGTGGAGCGGTATGCCGGCAATGCTCAAAGGCTTTATCGATCGCGTGTTTACAGCGGGCTTTGCCTATTCATACGGAAAACGAGGACTTATAGGTCATTTACAGGGAAAATCCGCCTGGATCATCACCACCCACAATACTCCCGCCTTTTTGACGCCGTTTATTCAGGACTATGGCAAGGTATTGAAAAATCAAGTTCTGAAATCCTGTGGCATTAAACCGGTTACACATACCCAGTTGGCTGGCACAGAAAACAGCTCAGACGAAAAACGCCGGCGCTTCTTAGACAAAATCGCTAATATCGCCGGCAGTATTTAACATTTCTAGTATACTATGATTTTTTACCAAAGATTACTTGGTTACCAAAATCACAAATAAATTTTCATTAGACTGCTTACAGTTTGCTCTAAGTCAAAAACAAGCTGTATACGAAAACCTTCCCAATTACATAGATATTACTCTTCAAATCTCTCTTCTACATTGTAGAGAACCTCGCAGTCACAACCGCCACCTTCGTTGACGATCCAGTCTAATACGATTTCTACATCTACCTTTTGTTTTTCCAAGAATTCTCTAGTGAAAGTCAAACTATGATCGCAACCGTCATTTTCCTCTAATTTCTCGTCTACATAATCAAAGAGATTCCAAAACAACTCTTCATCCATAGGTAAACTATCTTTAAACGATTGTCTCTGCTTATCTGCATATGCTTTTAACAATTCCTTTTTACGTGCTTTATCCATGATAATAATTTCCTTTTATGAACTTAGCAAATCGATACAAGCACGTTCCCATTAGCGTCTAGTACTTGTTTGTAGAAACGTTTCATTTGCTCGAAATCATGAAGAAGTTCGTCTTTGATTTCCTCCTCTTCCTCATCGTAATCCCAAATATCTGGATATAGCTCAGCCTCTTTGCAAGCTGCCATATCAAAAGATTCAAGAGCCTCTTCCATATCAAACTGCTCTAGAGCCGCCACGATATCTGCTAACTTATCGTGTTCCGTATACGCTAAGTAATCCGATAGTTCTTCAACAGCTGTTATGCCAAGCACAGCTTGGCTAAGAGGATTCTTATCGTCCTTATGGTCAGTGCCTACGCCAGTTAGCACAAAGTGAAGTACATCCCACATTTTATCGATATCAAGCAATAATTCATCATCGTCATTCCACTCTTCAACGCTTTCAAGAATTTCCTCTTCTTCTGAGCCCATGGCTTTAATTTCTTTTAAATTCGCATCGCTTAAACAGCTATAATTTGCAATTAGTCCCATAGCCCATAACCTCCTAATCCTGTAATCTCAGTAGATATGTAATAATCTGCTATCCCCTTAGATATTTAGTACTCTATCTCTCATTTAGTACTCTATCTCTGTCAGTAAGTCTAGTAAATTAGCTTCTCCTTCATGAGATTTATCTAATAACGGAATAGCTAGTAAAAGCACTTGCAGTGAGTAGTAATAAAAGCTAAAGAATAAATCATCAGGAAATACGTCTTCTTCCTCATATCTAAGAACATCTTCGTCTTCATCGTATTCTTCAGACCAAAGGTATTCTTCGTTAAGCATATCCACAAAATGAGGTAATGGATCTGCATGCTCTAGCACGAGACCATCTCGGATGCACTCAGCAATCACAGTAAATAGGTCTACCAATTGTTCTGCTAAATAATGAGCTACTTCATTCTGAGTTCTCTCTTCTAGGGCTTTCTTAAAAATACGAAGCAAGAAAATCATAGCAAATGGTGTAGCATGCCACAATGTCGATTGGTGCTCAATATTCATTGCTAACGCCTCACCAGCCGCATCAACAGCATCAATACTTTTCATGCTCCACAACACATCAAGCTCTGTAGGAAAATCTGTGGCACGACCGTAAGTTGTGGTTAACCGATGCCACGGTATATCACTGACTTTCACAGTTTCTATATATTGTTTCGTCACAGTATCCATTATAGTTATACCTTTAGCATTATATATACGCCCACCTATTAATGCGTTTACCCCATAATTATTTCTGAATAACCTTTTTCACCAGTTCATAGGTGTCTATGAGACGCAGTTTTCCTATCCTAGGATTATCTGTAATCTCCTCATAAATATCTTCCAACGTGCCTGCTGGTGCTAGTTTCCACAATTTACACGGATATAGTTCGACGTTCCCTATGATTTCTAAATCGTCTAGCAATAGGCCTAGGTCTTTATGATTAAACCAACAATCTGTATCGATACCGAAATTTGTATTATCTTTCCGGCAGGCGATTTTACTATTTAAAAACTGCTCCATTGTAGGTTTTTCTTCTTGTAAAAGTCGCGTACAGGCTAAATGATATTCGATTTTCCGCGGTGATTGATCCACGTCAGATACAAAGACGGCACCATAGTCGTTTTCAAACTTAACAGCTAATACGTCGCCCACCTTAAAATGAGTTTCTCTCCTCGTTTTAGATTTACGAACCTTAATAGGCTTTGGATTTTCACTTTGTAGCTGTACTGCTAACTTATCTAATACCTTTTGGCGCTGTTTAAGTGCCTTACTATCAATGTCTAGCCAAAACTCATGAGGGCCCTGAGCGATTATGTCTAAGGTTTTCTCTTTGATATCCTCAGACAGATGCCCTATCTTCCATAAAGAATAGGCCACCGCAGTCCAATAAATTTCTGTGTAAAACTCATCAGTACAAAAATTTTGTTCCTCACCTAAGATTTCAGAAATTATAGTATCGACACTGATACCATCCTTGTACCGCTCAACAATAGCATTATAAATATCATGACCGTCATCGCTGTCTATGATCTTTACTCCATCAATTGCCATACGATTCTCCTATTACAACACAAAACCTCTTGAAACACTCTTTTATTGCTGATTATTTTCCCATTTTACATATTAAAAGAATAGACCTTCATAAGCCGTAATACTACCATCTTCTTCATGGTAAAAGCCTTGGTATACAGGTTCTCGATGTGCCGCATCGTAAAACTTTTGCAGTACAGCAGCCAAGTTTGCTTCAGAAGGCATGCCTAGCGCCTTAACAACTGTTTCCCATTCGTCCATTTCTGTATAAGATGTAATTTGAGCATATCGCTCCTTAGCATACGATTCAAGAATTCCTACATCCGTATATTGGCTAGAGTCACAATAGTCATGCCAGCAAATGCTATACACCAATAAACAAATTAAATCGTCTATACTTTCAGCTATGCGACCGCATTCACCTTCGCTACTCATATATCCAATTGATCCATCCTCTAGTTGATGATATTCACCGCCTGCACCATCACGAGCAAAGGCTACTCCATCCACGGAAAAGGTACATCGCCCCTCTACCTCATCACGTTTTGTAGGTTCATCAAGCAGAAAGAAATCAAATAGTGCATCAAAATCTGCTGCCAAGTTAGAATCTTCATGTAATATTTTTAAATAATCCATATTGTTACCTCTTATAGATTCGTCTATTCTCTCTATTTCATCTCTTATTTTCTCGTAATTCTAACAACGCAGAAACCTCGCTCATACTGAGATTAAACATGTTGCTTTCTAAATCAATAGGTACAAAATAATAACAAACTATATCTGCACCAAACTCATCTTCTAGCTTTAGCCATTCTGTCCCTGAAAGCACGGTAAATCCGAGCGTATCATCGCCAAGGCTTTCAGCAAACCAGCGCACCTCATAATCAGGTTTAACGAAGTCGTTGAAATATTTGATAGTCACATCCCGGTCTTTCTCATCACCGTAGGGAATTAGCAATTTTTTATTGCCCTTTTGTAGTACAATATCGTCACCATACTGCTTTCCATTGCTAACGGTTTGAATGTCGATAGGCTCATCCATCATGTCATTAAAATAGTTCACCACACCTTCGTCATCCTCGCGCCAGTCAATCCAGATGATAGCTTCGGAATCAAATAAATCATCTAAATCCATATCATGACTAAAGAAATCTTTGACTAATTTATACATATCTTCCATAGTCTCTCTCCTGCATATCACTTATATTTTTAGGTAGAATACAACACCAGTATCACCACTTTAAAACAACTCTATAAGGTTTCGTATATCACATCTTGTTGAGCCGTAAAGTTTTCATCAAAAGGAACCAAAACATATAGATGTCCTGCTGGAGATTCTCCCACATCATAGCCTAGTGCAAATGCATCGTAACAACCTGATTTATCCAGCATTATATCCGTTAGCGTTAGTACAACAGACTCTTCTTGCGGTATTCCCTTTTGTATGAGCCTCTTCGCCAGTTGGTCTAATTCATCTAATTGAACATATAATTGCTCCCATATTGATAGTGAAAGTACATCATCTTCAGTATAACCGGTACAACTAATATTAAGTTTTTTAAAGGCTTGTCCTACATTCTCTAAACGATTAGTACCCAATCGGCGAGATACAAAGTAAACACCATAAGGTTCTTCAGACCAGCTTTCAACATTCCATAATGTCATTAATTCCGATTTTCTCATTAGGACTCTCCATTAATTGATTATCCTGCAATATCTGCATCAATAGGGTTCCCATCCGCATCAATATGGACTATGATACAGTGCCCCCAGAAAATATCATCGTCGTCATAATATACCTCTATAGTGCCATCGTTGCGAAACGCCAATTCGCCCATCATAATACGCTTGGCAAATACGTCTGATGTAATCGGATCTTGGTCATCATTGTCGAGCCAATCATTAGCAAGGTCTAGCAATTTTTCACTAATATAGGTACTAATTCGTTGTTCAAATGCTTTGAAATTATCGATTGTATTGAAAGCAGCCAATGCTACGGTGCAGCTTTCATCAGAGCCCTCATCCACATCAAGGGTGAATGCATAATCATCAATTCTCGCTGTGTAATATTGATACTCTCGATTTAACAGGAAGTCACCCTTGTCGGTATGAAGGTATTTAGGAGTTTTCAAATACGCCGACAACGCCTCTAGCTCGCTATGTTTAGCATGTTCCTCTAACACCTCAAGCACATAATAGCGATTATTCCAAGAAGGGCGCATGTAGCCCAAGTCCTCTATAGGTTTTGCTTTCTTAACTAACAATTTGTAAACACCATGGGGCTCAAAAGAATACCCCCAACCAGTGTCAAAACCTTCAATAATCCACGTCAAAATGCCTTCGCTACGGTCAAGCACGCCAGTTCGAGTATCTAAGATAGCATCGGTAGACACTAGTGGTCTATGGTACTTCTCTAAATAAGGACTAGCTCCATTCGCATCACTGCGCGGCAATGCATAGATTTCAAACTCTTCCGCTTCAAACTCTGCTTCATATTCTGGTAGACGTACAATACTCATATGACTCTCTCCTACATTATAATCACGCTACTCATCATAATTTCTGTTATATCATAAGCGTTCAGCTACATCGATTCTATGTAATAGTTCTTTCGCTAATTCTTGGGCTGTTTTGAATTCCTCATTTGAAAGCACCATGAGCACAAAGCTATCGGTTCCAATATCCATGCCTGCTAACGTATAGTTTTCCCATTTAGAATTAAGATCTGCACACCAGTCCATAATACATTGGTCTTCATCTAATGCTGCTGTATCAATAATTAGACCTTCACTAGTATCTAAAGACTTGTTACGTATTAACTTCTGTACATAATAAATAAAATCCTCTAGTTCACATTTACAGCTTAGCTCTACAGCATATCCTTTAGAGACTAGTTTCTCATAGAGGTTCCACCAGCTATCTTCTAATTCTTCCATGGAGCGCAACTTAGCCTTGGCCATAAACGATTTAGCTTGTTTAGCATCGCCTAGCAACAACGTTGCTAACTCTGTAAATGTCAGTTTCATCTGATCGATATCTAGATACGCTACTTCTACACATAAACTACAATCAGGTACTCTGCGTTTTTTCACAAAGGCCCGCATCATCTTCACTGCATCAGGATAACTTACATCAGCCATACGATACGTCTTACCATCTATGTCTAAGAATATATCTACTGCATCTGGTGTTTTTCCTACACGCACTTTCATCGCAGTGCAACCATCGATGGCATGAGGTGGATACAATTCTATATACATGAAAAATCCATCATGCATAGCCTTTAGGGTATTATCTATTCCTACTATATTAAAACCATTTCGATTATAATCAGGGCACCTCAAACGCCATTCTTCGTAATCATCAAATAGTTTTTCTTGAATCCAATTGTAAATACTCATATAGACTCTCCACTATACACTGTTGCTTCCATATAATTTTTAACTGAATATGTAACTAAATATGTAACTGAATATATATCTTAATTATATCATTATTAAGGAATACTTATCATAAAACTTATGTTTAATTAGCATATGAATAATTTTTGATAAAAGCAGGTTTTCAAACCTATTCTGCTCTATAGAAACGGTGTTTTAAATTTCAAAACCTAAAAAGAGCCAAGAATTAAATCTTGGCTCCTAAAAAGGCATAATACTAAAAAACATATGCTCATTAATTATTTTTTTGGTGCGCCTAACCGGAATCGAACCAGTGACACGCAGTTTAGGAAACTGCTGCTCTATCCTACTGAGCTATAGACGCATGTATACTTTATTATATCGTTTTTAATAAAGTATACGCAAGACATCCTTATTGTTGTAGGTATTGGTTATTTACTTGTTTTTGTTCTTCTGGGCTGAGGTTTTGGTAGCCTTTAGCTAATGCACTTACCCAAGATCCGTAAGCAGGGTTTGGGAATACCACAAAGGTAGTACCAAAGTCCTCTTTATGATTGTCGATGATGGCATTTCTTTCAGCTAGTGTCTTGCCTTTTGTGCCGATTGGGAAATCACCGGCGTTATCGCCCATATATACAATGACATAATATTTTTTAGCAATCATATCAAAGCGAGGTTGTTTATCAGAGTCTTTTTCGAATAGTAGTACATGGTCTTTATCGACAGAGGGGAATCCTAGTTCTTTAAAGTTCTGTATCGTTACATCAAGGTTTACAGGTGCGTAGCGGTTTGAAACATAGAAGATTTCTACCCCTTGTTTATGTACTTCATTTAGAAATTCAACAGCGCCAGGCATGGCTTGCGATTTTCCTTGATGTACGGCTTGACGCCACCAAGGAGCATCAAAACGGCCATTACCATTTACAATGCTTTCACCCATCAACTTGGTATTATCCACTACGGTTTCGTCCGCATCAAGAACGATAGCTAAAGGTTTTCTTTGATGAGATGGATCAGTAACGGCCATCTTAACCGCATTCATTGCCACATTATACCCTTGATACGCCAACGCTCTGTACTCTGCAGAGGTACGCATCCATAGCAAGCCCATCGTTTCAGTTTCGGCTTGGTACTGTTGCTTTTGCTTGAGGGCTTCCTGTGCCGCTACATCATTAGCTACTACATTATTAGTTACTGTATTATTTGTTGTAGCACTAACTCCATCATTCTTAACTGCTGTAATAGTAACAGGCTGAACTGGTTGAGCCTGCGTTACAACAGCAGCAGAAACAGGGCTATTTGTTTTTACCTTAGTTGGAGAATCCGCTTGTACCACAGGCCCCATACAAAGGCTTCCTCCAATACAAGCCACCGCCACATACCATGCCAAACTACTAGATTTCATAACTGCCTCCTATTCACATGTAACATTTCGTGTAAATTCAACACATCATATAATTCTACATAGTTATACTAAAATCCTTTTAAAATTTGTATATTTTTAACACAGCAAAAGAGCCCTTGCTACACATCTTTGATGATTCTTAACTTAGATGTGATTAGCAAAGGCCCCTTAAAGGGTTTTATTTGTTTATAAGATAATTGGTGTCAGTGTATAAAAATTTTGTGTGAATTTAGATTTTTTATAGATTTGTTTTTATATAAGTGTAAGAGAGTTATTAGTTAAGAAAGTTCTTTTCAATCGTTAGTATTATTTAGATAAACTATTTTAATGTTGCTTAAATAATATCTTTAGTCTTATTTCACATCACTAAAATCAATGTCCATGCCCAATGCTTTGGCAACGCCTTCACCATAAGCTGGATCGCATTGGTAACAATGTTTTGCATGACGTTCTTTGATAAAATCAGGTACGCCATTCATAGCTGCTGCGGTGTTATCAAATAAGACTTGTTGTTGTTCAGGGCTCATGAGGCGGAACAGTTTACCTGGTTGTGTAAAGAAGTCAGAGTCGTCTTCATAGAAGTCATATTGGTAGGCTGGGCCAGATACGTCGAGAGGAGGATTTTTGAATTCCGGTTGTTCAGCCCATTCACCAAAGCTATTTGGTGCGTAGCCAATTGTAGACCCATGGTTTCCATCTATACGTCCTTGACCATCGCGATGATAGATATTTACAGGACATTTAGCGGCATTAACAGGGATTTGATAATAATTTGCCCCTAGACGATAGCGTTGCGCATCCGCATAGGAGAACAAACGACCTTGTAGCATTCTGTCAGGAGAGAAAGAGATACCAGGAACGATAGTTGTTGGTGCAAATGCAGCTTGTTCTACATCTTGGAAATAATTTTCTGGGTTGCGGTTAAGTTCCATCACACCAACTTCGATTAATGGGAATTCGTCATGATACCATACTTTTGTTAAATCGAATGGATTGTATGGCATATTGTTAGCTTGTTCTTCGGTCATCACTTGGATGCATAATTTCCATTTAGGGAAATCGCCTCTTTCAATAGCCTCAAAGAGGTCACGTTGATGACTTTCACGGTCACTAGCTACCACATTAGCCGCCTCAGCGTCAGAAAGATTTTCAATCGGTTGTTGGCAAACCCAATGGAATTTAACCCATACGCGCTCATCGTTTTCGTTAATAAGACTGTATGTATGACTGCCAAAACCATGCATTGTGCGGTAGGATTTAGGAATACCACGGTCACTCATGACGATTGTTACTTGGTGGATCGCCTCTGGCAAGCTAGTCCAGAAATCCCAGTTTGCTGTCGCATCGCGAAGATTTGTTTTCGGATTCCGTTTTACAGCGCGGTTCAAATCAGGGAATTGCAATGGATCGCGGATAAAGAATACAGGTGTATTGTTACCTACGAGGTCCCAGTTTCCTTCTTCCGTATAAAATTTTACGGCAAAGCCACGAATGTCGCGTTCTGCATCGGCCGCACCACGCTCACCGGCAACGGTGGAGAAACGTACGAATAACGGCGTTTGCTTGCCTACTTCAGAGAAAATTTTTGCTTTCGTATATTTTGTAATATCGTTAGTTACTGTGAAAGTACCAAATGCACCGGATCCTTTAGCATGCATGCGGCGTTCAGGAATCACTTCGCGCTCAAAATGCGCTAATTTCTCCATGAGCCAAACATCTTGCATCAATACAGGACCACGTTTACCTGCTGTAGCAGAGTTGCGATTATCTGGTACGGGAGCGCCAAAGGCGGTTGTTAGTTTCTTTTCATTATTCATGTTACAAACTCCTACTTAGAGATCAAAATTAAAGTAATTTACTTTACATAATTTTTAAATCATATATCTCAATTACGATAAAATTATTAATGGATAATTATTATCCATTAACATGTAATTAGAATAGCACAAATTTTTTAACATAACAACCCTAAACCTTTATAAATTTTGTATACACGATATCATTTATAATTTTAAAATGAGAATTTCAATGTTATATATTTAAATTCTGTTAAGATATACCTACAAAAATACGCAAAACAAAAAACACCTTGTTTCTACTAACTTGTAGATCACAAGGTGTTTTCATTCAATTTATGCCGGACGACTCCAATCAACTTGTACGTCGATCGCTTCCCACATACGTGTTAAAGCTAACTTAAGATTATCCAAAGATTCTAATGGTTTTACGGTCAATCGTTCATACGTATCAAGACCTGTAGCATGCTCAATAGCATGTTCATTATTCAAGTAAGCGATTACCTTATCAACCCACTCTTGTTCAGGTAAATCTACGGACACTGTTTTTGTTTCTGTATCATAGGACAAGAAACCATTGCTGTTTACGCCATAATGAATGGCCACACGAAATAAACTCATATCTATACCTCTCTTGCGGTAATTTATTAACACTACACCCATATTGTAACACGAACAATTATATTAGCGAAAGTATTCAATATAATCTTTATAAGTCCTTTTTGACGGTCTTTTTAGGTCCTTCAATAGATGGGTGTGTATCTGCAATTGTAGACCGATTAGCCTCTTTAGTTGAGACTACATCAACATTAATAGACTCCCCATCCTCTTGATCAGGCTGTGCATCCACTGCCGCTTTCAACTCTGACCGTTTTCTGCGTATTCCATTGTCTCCGTGAAAGCGTTGCCATAACGCCCCACTCATGACAGCGGTTTCACCAAATTTAGACTCTAAGGAGTCTAACACACTAGATAGCTTATCCTCTATTTTATCCTGTGGGGATTCAAAGAGACTGTCCTGCATAGGAACCTCCTCATCGAGACCACTCACAGTAAGGCCTAATAAACGGATAGGACCAGGCGGATCCATAAAAGTAATCTCACTAGAACTACTATATTTAGAAGTACTATATTTAGAACCAATATGGTTAGAACGATTATCTTTAGAACTACTATATCTAAAATCAGTAGATTTCACTTTCATAGTTGCCCCTAGTGCTTCTACGTCTTTCTTTGTACCTTTCGGATTCTTACTCATTTTATCTTGCATGAGCTTATTCCACAAGAGCAGCGCAGTTTCAAAAAATACATGCTCATGATCTGACGGCGTATCTAGCCGCTTCTGCCGTGATACGGTGGTAAAATCATCATACCGAACCTTGATAGATACAGTATGTCCATAAAGGCTACGTCTCCGAAGCCGTTTCGATAAACGGTTTGCAAAGTACCTAAATTCTAATTCAATAGCACGGCCTTCTGTGAGATCTTCTTCATAGGTTTCCTCAGCGCCAATCGATTGTGTCTTTCGGTCTGTTTCAACAGGTCTATCATCGATACCATTCGCGAGTTCCCATATGCGCTTTGCCTGATTTCCAACAAGAGGAATTAAAGTGCTTTCATCAGGCAAAGACTGAATATGACGTATCAGATGAAAGCCACCGGCTTTCAAAATTTTCTCTGTCCGAGGACCAACACCCCAAATACGTTTAATCGGCAAAGGAGCCAGCACCTCTTTTTCACGACCATATGGGATGACTACAAGGCCATCAGGTTTATCTAAATCAGAAGCCAATTTAGCAAGAAATTTATTGGGTGCTAAGCCTGCAGAAATAATAAGTCCTGTTTTCTCGAATACACGATCTTTAATGGCTCGCCCTAGCGCTTTAGGGCCACTATACATGGTAGACATGCCACTCACTTCAAGAAAAGCTTCATCAATAGATAGAGGCTCAATGTAAGGGGTAAATTCGTTCATAATGGAAAAAATTTGGTTCGACACCTCTTTATAGCGATCCATTCGAGGATATACATAGATCCCATCAGGACAGAGTTTCTTAGCCCTCGAGATTGGCATCGCAGAGTGAACACCAAATTTTCGGGCCTCATAGGAACAGGTAGCTACGACACCACGTGAAGAAAGACCACCCACGATTACGGGGTGGCCTTTATACTCTGGATGATCCAGTTGTTCTATGGACGCGAAGAATGCATCCATATCAACATGCATAATCCAACGTCTCATTGTTACGCTTCTTTTTCGTGCTCAGAAATGCGGCAGTATTTAATTTGCGCGCAAATGCACTCATCTTTAGTTTTGTATAATTGAGGGAGAATATCTAAAATATCCGCAAATGTAGCTTCATTAATGGAGTAACGCGTCCATAAACCATTACGTTGAGAGTTAACTACACCTGCATCAATTAAGATTTTCATGTGGTAACTCAACGTAGATTGAGACAAATTGAAGCTCGCTAAAATATCGGCTGCACATAATTCATTGCAAGACAACATATCGATGATGTGTAATCTTGTTTCATCGCTTAATGCCTTAAAAATCGTCGCTAAACGTTCGTAAGAAACTTCAACCATATCTTTAACTCCTCAGATCCTTATCAAAAAATATCAATCTACTTCTTGGTACTATTATATACTATTTCTTAATGTAAATCTATTTTTTTCTTTATATTTGTATCTTAATAATTTATTATGAATACAAAAAAATTATAGATAAGTAAATTTCGCCTCATTATAAACTAATTTAAGCACGTAGCTATTTGTATAAAATGAATATTTTAAACAAATTTTCATTTTATAGATTTATCTGAGTATACATTTTTCTGTATATATAACAATTACGCTCTATTATTCGTTATATATTTTTCGATATGCTCACGCTTTAATAACTATAAAGCATACTTCGATATACCGCACTACTGTAGCAACCTAAAGGATTAGATATAGAGGATCCACGTTTGTATTCTACATCCATTCAATACAAAAGACCCCTCTGTGAGGGGTCTAATCTGTATAATTCTATAAATCGATTGCATAGCAAGAAATGTTAAAATATATAACACTCTATCAATGCTACCAAATGCAAATTTTCTATTATATCAAATTAGTATAGATTAGAATACATTTACTAAATCGATAGTTTGGCTACGGTTAGGACCAACAGATACAATGCCTAAAGGCACGCCTGTTACTTCTGCAATACGTTCTACATATTTACGAGCATTTTCAGGCAATTTATCATATTCACGGATACCAGAAATATCAGTTTCCCAACCTGGCAATGTTTCGTAAACTGCTTCGCAAGCTTCAAGATCTTTTAAGTTAGCTGGGAACCCTTCTACGTTTTTACCATTCAATTTGTAACCTACGCAGATTTTCAATTCTTTAAAAGTATCAAGAATATCCAAACGTGTAATAGCTAGGTAATCAAGGCTGTTAAGACCTGCCGCGTATTTTACAACCATGAGGTCTAACCAACCACAACGACGAGGACGACCCGTTACAGTGCCGAACTCATGACCAAGCTCACGGAGATTATCGCCAGTTTCGTTAAGAAGCTCTGTAGGGAATGGACCTGCACCAACACGTGTAGCATACGCTTTTACAACACCAAAGATGTTTTTCAAGTAGTTAGGACCCACACCAGCGCCCGTAGAAGCACCACCTGCAATTGGATGAGAGGATGTTACGAATGGATAGGTACCATGATCAAGGTCGAGCATAGTAGCTTGAGCACCTTCGAATAATACCTTTTTATCCTCTTTTACAGCTTTAAGGACAGCCGCATTAGTATCTGTTACATAAGGTTTCAAGGCTTCAGCGTATTTGATGTAATCCGCTAAGATTTCATCGTAGCTAACAGGTTCAGCATCGTATACCTTAGTAAGCATTTTATTTTTGAACTCTACATTGTACGCTAATTTTTGTTTGAATGTTTCCATATCATACAAATCGCAGATACGGATGCCGATACGATTGATTTTATCAGCGTAGCAAGGACCAATACCATTTTTAGTAGTACCGATTTTAGCATCCCCTTTAGATGCTTCCTCTGCAGTATCTAGAGCGATATGGTATGGCATAATGACATGTGCACGGTCGGAAACTTGAAGGGATTTAGCAGATCTGCCTTGCTTTTCAAGACCTTCAATTTCTTGTAGCAGAACTTTAGGGTCGATAACAACACCAGTACCCACGATATTTTGTTTGTTATCGTATAAGATACCACTTGGTAAAAGGCGAAGTGCAAACGCTTTATCATCAACTACAACAGTATGACCCGCGTTATTACCACCTTGACTGCGCACCACAACATCCGC
This sequence comes from Veillonella parvula, assembly GCF_040097785.1. GTDB lineage: Bacteria > Bacillota > Negativicutes > Veillonellales > Veillonellaceae > Veillonella > Veillonella parvula_D. Next base: position 420,713 of record NZ_JBBNNS010000002.1, read on the forward strand.
ACGTTCTGCGATCCAGTCAACAATTTTACCTTTCCCCTCGTCACCCCATTGAGTGCCGATAACCATACTAGTTGCCATATCTATATCCTCCATATGAAAGTCTAAATAATTCAATATCATTATACAACAATGTTCGGATTCTGTGAAAGTATTTATACAAATTCAATCTTTAGTTTCTTCCCAAAAGCACGAGCTATCTTCTGCAATGTTTTCAAAGATGGATTTCCATTTCCATTTTCAATCTTGCTAATATCGGATTGTGTAATACCAGTTAATTCAGATAATTGCATTTGCGTCATATGAGCTGCAAGGCGAGCCTCTACAATATTCTGAATGATTTGATATTCATCATCTAACGCATCCCACTCTTTTTTAAACTTCGGATTTTTTAATTGCTTTTCTAAATATTGATCTAACGTTTCCATATTATCTATACCTCTCAATATAATCCTTTTTATACTTAACAGCCAATGTAATTGCATCCTTAGGCGTTTTCATAGATTTTTTAACAAAACCATTCGTCAAAACAATGCATTTTCCCACAAAAAAGAAATATAATATCCTAGAAATATTTGAACCTTGTTTTGTACGCAACTCATAAATGCCCTCTTCTAAATATTTAGACTGAGGCTCTCTCAAACGATTGCCATATAATTCGAGTATCTTTAGATCTCGAATTGTTTTAGCTCGCTGCTTATCTGAAAGTTCATTTAAGAATACTTTTGCTGGTTTATCTCCACTTAGAGTTTCATAAAAAACAACAGAAAACGTATCCATCATATTCCTCCTAATACTAGAAGAAATCTTTACCTCAATTATATGTTAAAACATATATCCAGTAAAGATACAGAAATATAGAGATATAAAAATTTAAAGTCTTACTATATCCAATATAGATAACTGGTTTATTAAAGTAAACAAATGGGAGGTGACCAATGGTCACCTCCCATTTATTGACATTTTAACGAGTCAAAATATTCTATTTTAGTTCTTTTATACGATTTTGCTACTTACATACTATTATGTCTTTAATATGACCCTATTGCAGCGATGTTATTTTGGTTCTTTTAGCCAGAAGCTCATTAAGAGCCCTATCAACCCTACAGGTATTAATGTCATCAATGCCGTTTGTACGTCATAAATATCTGCTAGATGTCCTACATAAGGTGCCACAAGGCCACCTAAGGTAATGCCAAGGCCTAGCGTAATACCAGATGCAAAGCCCGCATTTTTAGCAAGGTATTTTTGACCTAACACCGTAATTGGCCCGTATTGTGAGAACACACCAAAGGCCATCGGTATCATGGCACCAAAGAAGCCCCAAATATTAGACACAAATATAAATACTAAAACAGAAGGCAAGAAAATCAGATTACCTAAGCGTACAGTTTTAAGAAATCCAAGTCTATCAGATAAAGCCCCTCCCATATAGGTAAGAACGGCCCCCATCGCAAAGTACGCAGTAAGGGCCAAACTAGATGCACTAGCTTCACCATTAATAACGGTAATATACAAAATAGGAATAAAAATAGCCAATACAGAGAAGAGTATAGATCGAGAGGCAATCACAAAAAATAACTTACCAAAGCTCGCCCAATCATTTGTAGCAGTACTAAGAACCTTAGAACGACTTTCACGGTTACCAGTATCAACAGTATCAGCAGTATCATCGGTATCAGCTTCACCCTCGCCCATAAAGGCATAGAGATATAGCAATACGCCAAGTAGCGCGATAATCGTAAATACCCAAAGGAATTGTCCCCCAAAGACATATACACCCCCAGCGAGGAGAGGTCCAAGTGCAAAGCCAGCGCTACCACCGACTGCAAAGCGCCCCATAGCATTACCAAGCTCATGAGATTGCGTACGATTTACCAGTAGAGCTGCCTCAGGATGGAATAATGCGGCCCCTACCCCGGCCAAGAGCGACAAAGCAAGAATCATTTCGTAACTCGTAGCAATCGCTATAGCACTAATGGATACCAATGTAACCGAAAAGCCTACAGGAATGAACCACGGCACGCGCCAACGATCTGCTACATAGCCCAAAATAGGCTGAGCTATGGATGCAACTACGGTGTTACAAAATATAATAAACGCCGATTGATAATAATTAAGTCCAAAGTTAGTAATAAAGAATGGTATCAACGCAGCTAATGAACCTTGCCCAAAGTCATTAATGCAGTGAAAAATAGGTGGTCCGTACTTTCTTATGATACGTTTCATATAACCTCCTAATACAAAACAGGTAGGCACAGCCAACGCCTATTGCATGTACCATTGTACCATAGGCTGGTTGGTCTATACCTACCCTAATTTTATATGTTATGTGGAAAGCGCCTACAATTATAGGCCAAAGCGAGCCATGATTGTATCTACATGTCTTAGCAATTTATATGGGTCGAAGCATGCATCAATTTCCTCATCAGTCATGTATTTCTTAATATTTTCATCAGCTTTTAAACCTGTTGCAAAGTCTTTGCCTTCAAGCCAGCGTTCCATAGCATGTTTTTGAATCCAACGGTATGCTTCGTCACGTACCGCTCCTTTATCTACAAGGTGTGTCAAAATTGTTTGGCTAAATACGAGTCCCCCTGTGAGGTTAAGATTTTTAAGCATGGTTTCAGGGTATACCAACAATTTATCAATGGTGCGAATTGTTAAGTGAAGCATGTAATTCAAAGCGATTGTCGCATCTGGCAAGATCACACGTTCCACGGAGCTGTGAGAAATATCGCGTTCATGCCACAATGCTTGCTCTTCGTAAGCAGATTGTGCATAGCCACGAAGCAAGCGAGCCATACCGCAAATTCTTTCACATGTGATAGGGTTGCGTTTATGAGGCATCGCAGAGGACCCCTTTTGTTTAGGGCTGAAATATTCTTCTGCTTCGCGTACCTCTGTACGTTGTAAGTGACGGATTTCCAATGCGATTTTGTCTAATGTACCGCCTACAACAGCGATGGTAGACAACAACTCAGCATGGCGGTCACGTTGCACCACTTGCGTAGCAATTTTAACAGGTTCAAGACCTAATTTTTCACACACATATTGTTCTACGAATGGATCGATATTGGAGTATGTACCAACAGCACCGGACAATTTACCAACGGCAACGCTTTTACGTGCATGCTCCATGCGTTCAATATCACGTTCTACCTCTGCCATCCACAACGCCAATTTCAAACCGAATGTAGTTGGTTCGCCGTGGATGCCGTGGGTACGGCCAATCATAGGAGTATATTTGAACTCAGCTGCACGACGACGCAATACTTCGTACAAACGCTTTAAGTCATCAATTAAGATATCGCAGGCTTGTTTCATCATGTACCCAAGCGCCGTATCTTTCACATCTGTAGAGGTAAGGCCAAGATGGATGTATTTAGCCGCTTCAGGACCTACGTATTCGCCCACTGCTGTTACGAAGGAAATGATATCATGGTTCGTTTCCTTTTCGATTTCATGAATGCGCTCAACGTCGAAATTTCCCTTTTCCCGGATTGTTTTCGCCGCTTCTTTAGGAATAACGCCCAACTCAGCTTGTGCCTCAGATGCGAGGGTCTCCACCAATAACATTGTGTCGAATTCGTTGCGTTCGCTCCAAATATGGCCCATTTCTTCTCGTGTATAACGTGGTATCATGATGTCTCCTTTGCATGATAAAAGCTAGATTTATAGGATTATTGTACCATATGTGAAAGCTCCATTCAACGAACAGAGCTAAATTTTCCGAATGATAATTATATTAATTTTACTTATTGTTCGTATTTATTAAATTAATTATCACTTTAACGATTTTCTTTAAGACTTTGCTTGAGATTATATACCTCTATCCCTTCATTGATACGTTGTATTCGCTTAATCATTTTTGGATGAGTAATAAACAAGCGACTGAAAAATCCTGTACTTTCACAATCATATAATTCACCATTCTCTAGAATACCAATTTGTTCAGTAGCAAGTCCTAATGAAACTAGACCATCACGCAGCTCCCGCCCCAAACCAATCGAAACGGCATAGGCATCAGCAGCATACTCTCGACGACGGCTATCAAAATAATAGGTAATCCACTTCGGTAATAGAAGTACATATTTCACGATTGCAATCATAACGATAAGAATTAATTGAATAATACGTACTACGATATTAACAATTGGTATAATAGCCAGTATATTTAAAGCAAAATTTAGATATATTACAAGATTTAAAATTAATTGCCCTAGTCGATCCATAGCATAGGTAATGGTTAAATAGATAGTATCACGATGCCGTAAATGGCCTAATTCATGGGCAAGAACACCTAATAAATGCCGTTTATCTAACGAATACAAGGCTCCTGTATAAATCGTAATGTGATTTAATCCAGATGCAAAGGCATTAATTTCCTCATCTGTACGCATGCGCAATATCAGTGAGTTACGTGCTACACCGCTAAATGCACATAATTCCTCAAACAGCGGTTCAATATATTCAGATTCTTCTGCATTTGGTTTTCTTTCACCTTGCAATACATGGACAATCCAACTAAAAGGTGGCAAAAATAATCCGATGGCCACAATAATAGGCAACGCAAAGGATATAATAATATATACATCGAGCTTATCCACTAAATGTAGCGGTTTTATAAGCCAGTCCCATGAAAACGGATACACATATTGAACTACAGATTCTAAAATAGGAAAAAATACAAATACAATAATAACATTAACAATATAGGTAAGAATAACTTGAATCATAATCTCTCACTTTGATTTCTCATATAGTTATATAGTAATAAATTAATTTATAATATATCATAGCTATACATTGTGATATATAATAAACATACAGACTAAATGTACTGCGAATAATTGCTCAATCTATACACGAGCTTTATACTAATAGTAACAAACATTTCTACTATGGGGGAGGCTTTCATGGCAACTTTAAATCGTAAGGAACGCCGCGCACAGCGCAACGAATCTAATACTATAGGTATTCTATTACGTCTATTCTTTGGGCTCAGCTTTATCGGCTTGGCGGTAGTCCTTTTTGGCGAGTTTGATTATAACTTTATCTTCTCCATCTTTACGGCAGACATCGTAGTATCTTTAATTTACGTAATGACGAATAAATCGCGTATTACTACATCCTTAGCAGTAAACACAAATGTACGCGTTATCATCGCATTTCTCATCATGTTGATTACCATGTTCTTCTACGCTTTTGCATTGTGGCGAGCTGATCAATTCAGCACTCCTATGCAAGTCACATTATTCATCGGCGGCGCCATCGTATATCTAGCCGTCTTCAACTCCACGAAAACAATACTTACCAATCAAAATTAATACAATACATATAATTAATCCTTGAAATATAACTCAACATGACTCAGATAGAACAAGTATTTCATAGTAATACATAGTATCAATCAATACAATCATTTTTTACAACCATAACAAAGAGGCATATCCCATACTAATGTATGTAAGATATGCCTCTTTATTGTCCTAAAACAACAGGGACTGCTAGATATACAGGTTCCCCTCTTCGATTGATAATAGAACCACTGCTTTTAACGATGCGCATTGCTTCCTCTTTTACAGGTTGCGGCACATCTTCTGCGATGAGCGGTGTATGTTCTCCCACGATGACATGTCCATTAACGTCAAAGTTAACGCGCACTACAACCTTACCTGTTACGATTGATCCCTTCCCCTGTTCTTGTACAGTTCGTAAATATTCTTGGGGATTTATATCCGACTTTTGTAAAAGCGCTTGTTGCCCTGGTGTTAGGAGCCCCCACGCAAGATCAGATAGGAAGGATAAATCACTAGCTTCGGCAAAGCCGTTTCCATTGGCATTCGGATCAGATGTTATATCCTTACCTATAGGAGCATTGTCAGGCTTAGAGGATTTCCCGTCTTTGGAATCATTTCCACCCGTAACTACAGCTTGTTCATTATTAGTCGTTTCCGATTCTATGGCCTTTGGAACGGCCCATTCACGACGAGCATTAGATGTAGTCTTATTGGCATTTAAATTGTGAGCACTTTCATCACCTGTATTTTCCGTTACAAGAGGATCTGCCTTAGGCGCAGGCCCTTCTGGAGTCGGAGGTTCAACCGGTGACTTATCCTTAGGTATAGGCTCAATAGCGGTAGTTTCCGCATCACTTTCACTATCCTCAGGCAGATGAAAGCTAACCTCTGCGGCATCATAAGCCACACCGGTTCCAACGATGCCACGCAAGGAAAGCCCCATGCCAGAGATAAGCATGATGGTAATGCCTAAAGATACAATAAAAGGTTTCAGATAATGTGATTCAAACATGGAATCACTTCCGTTCCGTAGCGACGCTAATATATTTAGCACCGTTCACCTTGAGCATGTCCAAAAGCTCGATAACATCGTTATAATATACATCTTTTGAAGCGCGAATCACAAAGGCCTGTTGAGGTGCTTGTGTAACGATAGATTTGACCTCTTGCGCCAAGCGATCCGAAGAAATTTCCTGATTATCGATATACAGCGTGTGCGTTGTAGTCAAGGTGATGGTGATAGGTTCGATAGATTTCGCCGTAGACGTCGATGCAGATGGTAAATTAAGCGGAATTTGTTGCTCTGTATTCATGTACAGCGTGCCTACCATGAAAAATACCAACAAAAAGAATACGATATCAATCATAGGAATAATCATAATGGTAGGCTCTTTTTTAACCCCTAATGTGCGTCGTCTCATATATCATGTTCCTCATTGTACGCATCAAGGATATTGCCGCACTCATGTTCTAATGTCGCCACAGAATCGTTGACCTTTGCCGCACAGTAACTGTGAAAGCCAAGGGCAATAATGGCCACGGTCAAACCTGTAGCCGTTGCCACTAAGGCTTCAGAAACACCACCTGTAATAATGGTCGGAGCCCCAATATCGCCGCCTACCACAGCAAACGCACGAATCATGCCGAGGACCGTCCCTAGCAACCCCAATAACGGAGCCATTGTTACAATCATGCTGAGCCAACTAAGGCCGCGTTTTAAACGTTCATCAGCGTACGACACTACATCTTGAAGGCGGTTTTCCAAGCCATTATAATTCTTTGCACTGCGGATAGCACGGGCAAATAAAGAACCAAGTTCCTCTGTATCCCGTTCCAAAACACTTGGTAACATAATCCAAGATTGATTCTTCTCTAAGACCTTATTAAAACGGCGCAAATCCTTTGTAAACTTGCGATATAGAAAGATACGTTCAATGCCAATCATCAAGGTAAACAGTAAAAAAATCACCAGCGGATACATAACAAATCCACCAGCTACAAATAAATGCGCTATACTACTCATACTAACCTCCAAAAGCCACATACTTTTAGGCTCTATCCGGGTTAATTATACCACGTTTTATCCCACCGAAAACAGATATAGAGCGTAAAACCACAACATAAATAGATATAGGATGACTTGCAAGATAAATATAGACTAATTCGCTAGATAGACATAAGCTAGCTAAAGTCCACAGGATAAAATTAGGGTTATAGGGCAAAACCAACACGTTTTGTCCTATAACCCTAAAATTAAAATACAAAAAGGCTGCACTAGAAATGATATACATTCTAGTACAGCCTTTGATACGTTCCTAAATAGATTAGTCTTTTTTAATAAAGCCTACAATGAAGCCACCTACTGACAGTGCAATGCCTAAACCGCTACAGAACATACCAATAGAATACCACAATGTGTAAGATTGGTTATTCTCAGAAATCGCCTTTGCTGCCGCTTGAGCATTTGTAGCATTTCTCGCAATTTCCAAATTAGCCGCCCCTGGATCTGGATTTAATAATAGAATCGCAATACCAATAATTAGAACGACTACACCTACAGGTAATAATAATTTTTTGTTCATTTGAATGCCCCTCTCGTAACATTAAACGATTAATAAATAATATAACTTAATTATACACTGATTTTTGCATTTTAAAAAGATGAACTTATATATTAATCAACTTTTATTAGACAATTAATGGGAACTAGTTATTATGACATAGAAAAAGGCATAGTATGCAACTACTATTGGTCCAAATCCAACAGTGAACATTGATACTATGCCTTTTACAAATACATCTTTAATTATATCGAAATACATACGATTGCTAACGGAGTGCGTATTAAGATAAGTTATGCCGGCTTATCTAATATATATTTAGCAATACGATATATATTTAACAATACAATATGTATTTACCGATCTACTTATTGTAAGGACTTATCGAAAACGCCAATAAGTTCTTCAACGGCTTGAGATTCGCTCATTTCACCGTCTAAGACAGCGGCTTCGACTTCGCCCATGCGACCTTGAATGACTACATTATTAAAGAATAGGTTGTGCAAGTGTTCGTCAATCATATCGCGTACCCAACGAAGGGATTGTTCTTGACGGCGTTTTAAGAAAACTCCATTTTCTTTGCCTTGTTCAGTAAATTCTTGGATAACATCCCACAATTCATCGAGGCCATCCTTTGTGACAGCTGAACATGTATAGGCTTGAGTCTTCCATTTTTCCGTAGCCGGACGGATGTAATGCAACATCCGGTCATAATCGCTACGAGCAATGAGAGCTCGTTTGAGGTTATCCCCATCGGCCTTGTTGACCACAATAGCATCAGCAAGTTCCATAACGCCTTTTTTGATGCCTTGCAATTCATCGCCTGCCCCCGTTAAAACGATGAGCATAAAGAAGTCTACCATGGAACGCACGGTAACTTCGCTTTGCCCAACCCCAACGGTTTCAACGAGAATAATATCGTACCCAGCAGCCTCGCAAAGTAGCATAGTTTCTCTACTTTTACGAGCCACACCGCCTAGTGTACCACCAGCTGGCGATGGACGAATATAAGCCTCTGGGTGTTTCGTCAACGTTTCCATCCGCGTTTTATCACCCAAGATACTGCCTTTTGTGACTTGGCTCGTAGGGTCTACAGCCAGTACGGCAACCTTGTAACCCGCTTCAATGAGCATGTTACCGAAGGCTTCAATAAACGTACTTTTACCGGCCCCAGGCACACCAGTAATACCGATGCGCAATGCCTTGCCCGTGCGAGGCAATACGGCTTGCAACACCTGTTGAGCTAGTTTGAAATGGTCCTTATTATTACTTTCTACTAATGTGATAGCCCGTGAAAGTATAACGCGGTCCCCCTGCTCGATACCGCGTACATAATCAGCGACAGTTAATTTCTTTCGCCGCTGTACGGGACGTACCGCTGGAGCCAGATGAGCAGAGCTAGATAAGAGGCCGTCATGCATTTCCTTGACGCCTTTCATTACGTGACACGCGTAAGTGTCATCTTTCTTCGCTTCTTCTGGCACCCAGTCGGGACGATAGGTACTACCCTCGGTGCTTGCGTTTTTTACACCTAATTCAGGGGCTTTGCCTTCACCAGTGGTGAAAGTTGCGTCCTGTGTATTGCGCAATTCATCCGGAGTAGGCCGTTTGTTATCAGTCATGAGACTCGTCTTGAACGTGACTAGTCAATGTTTCTAGTAATTTTTTCGCCGCTACTGGCAAAACTGTACCAGGGCCAAAGATAGCCACTGCGCCATGTTCGCGTAGGAATTCATAGTCCTGAGCAGGGATTACGCCGCCGATGGCAACTAAAATATCTCCACGGCCCCGCTTGTTGAGTTCCTCTACAAGTTGAGGCAATAATGTCTTATGCCCCGCCGCAAGAGAACTAAATCCGACAATATGAACGTCATTATCCACCGCATCTTGTGCTGTTTCTTCTGGAGTTTGGAACAAAGGTCCGATATCCACGTCAAAGCCCATGTCCGCGAAGGATGTAGCGATAACTTTGGCACCACGGTCATGACCGTCTTGGCCCATCTTCGCAATCATGATACGAGGACGACGACCTTCGAGTTCTTCAAAGTTATCTGCCATTTGGCGTACTTCTTTGATTACATCGTCATCTTCAAATTCGCTGGAGTATACACCGGAAATAGAGCGAATAACCGCTTTATGACGACCGCATACCTTTTCAACAGCAAAGGAAATTTCACCCAAGGATGCACGAGCACGAGCCGCTTCAAGTGCAAGAGCAAGCAAGTTGCCTTCACCCGATTCTGTAGCCTTTGTAATCGCTTCAAGACAGGATTGAACCTTTTCTTCATCCCGGTTAGCACGCAATTGTTCGAGGCGACGAATTTGCGCTTCCCGTACAGCTGTGTTATCTACGTCGAGGATATCCAATGGATCTTCTTTATCTAGACGATATTTATTGATACCAATAATCGCTTCACGACCAGAGTCGATACGAGCTTGGCGACGTGCAGCAGCTTCTTCGATACGCATCTTAGGAAGCCCTGTGTCGATAGCTTTCGCCATACCACCAAGAGATTCGATTTCTTGAATATGACCCCAAGCGCGACGAATCAATTCATCTGTCAACGCTTCTACATAGTAGGAACCGCCCCATGGGTCGATAACCTTACATACCTTAGTTTCATCTTGGATGTAAAGCTGAGTATTACGCGCAATACGTGCAGAGAAGTCCGTAGGCAACGCAATGGCTTCGTCAAGCGCATTCGTATGTAGAGATTGCGTATGACCTAACGCGGCACCCATCGCTTCCATACATGTACGAGCCACGTTGTTGAACGGATCTTGTTCTGTAAGAGACCAACCAGATGTTTGGCTATGAGTACGAAGTGCCATGGATTTAGGATTTTCAGAGCCGAAGCTATTGATAATCTTAGCCCACAACATACGAGCCGCACGCATTTTTGCCACTTCCATGAAGTAGTTTTTGCCGATTGCCCAGAAGAAGGACAAGCGTGGTGCGAACTGGTCAACGTGAAGGCCTGCATTAACACCGGTACGGATATATTCGAGACCATCGGCCAATGTATAACCTAATTCGATATCCGCAGTAGCGCCCGCTTCTTGCATATGGTAGCCAGAAATGGAGATACTGTTGAACTTAGGCATATACTGGGATGTATACGCAAAGATATCCCCGATAATACGCATGGACGTAGCTGGAGGGTAAATATAGGTATTACGTACCATGAACTCTTTCAAAATATCATTTTGGATTGTACCAGCCATAACCTTTTTATCTACGCCTTGTTCTTCACCAGCCAAGATGTAGAACGCCATTACTGGCAATACGGCGCCGTTCATTGTCATGGATACGGACATTTGATCAAGAGGGATACCGGAGAATAGAATTTCCATGTCGAGGATGGAATCTACCGCAACACCCGCTTTACCAACGTCACCTACTACACGAGGATGATCAGAGTCATAACCACGGTGAGTAGCAAGGTCAAAGGCGATAGACAAGCCTTTTTGGCCCGCTGCCAAGTTACGACGATAGAACGCATTGGATTCTTCCGCTGTGGAGAAACCAGCGTACTGACGTACTGTCCAAGGACGAGTAACATACATTGTGGAATAAGGTCCACGCAAGAATGGAGGTACACCTGCCATATAGTCAAGGTGTGTCATTCCTTCATAATCCATCTCTGTATAGAGAGGCTTTAGTTGGATTTGCTCCATTGTTGTATTATATAAATCTTCAAAGCTTTTTCCTGTTTCTTTTTGAAGTTCAGCAAGCCATGCATCGCGAGATGTTGCTGTCTGAGATCCCAAGCCAAGAGAGGAGAAGTCTGGATTTTTAAACATGAGCTCACATCCCTTTCTTATCTTGTAACGTATTCAAGATTTCGTAACAATTTGCACGAACAGAAATGAAGTCGTCCACGCCAGCTTCACGGTATACAGGTTCTAAGTCCTTAGGAGGTGCCCCTGCTAAAATAACCGTTACATGCGGCATCGTTTCTTTCAATTCCTTAGCGAGTGGTGGTACCAATTCTGGATAGGTATCATCTGTAGAACAGATAACAACTACATCAGCACCACTTTCACGAGCAGCTCTCGCCGCATCAGCCGTTGTTTCATGGCCATCATTTTTGATAACTTCAAAAGCCCCTACTTCGAAGAAGCCTGTGGAGAAGTCCGCACGAGGTTTATGTTGAGGGATTGGCCCCATATTGGCCAAGAATACCTTCACATTATCTTTCGTACGTTGTTTATAATTCTCAGTGCGCATGCGAAGTGCTTCAAACTGTTCAGTCCAGCGATGGGCTGCAATGGATTCAATCGTTTCGGATGCAATATCGCCAGCATCTAAAGCCTTGCGGATTTGACGTATTGTTAATTTTTGTAATGCACCGAGTTCAATAAGGCCAATCAAAGCGCCTGGCTCTGTCGTACCTGCTTCTAGGGTAGCCTGTGCTTTCACAACCGCATCTGGCTCCGCACTCGCCAAGTACTCTTCGATTTGAGCAACCCGTTTTTGACGCAATGTTTCTTGATTTTCTGGTTTTGGATCAAGCAATTCTTCAGTCATATTCGCATACATGTTGTTACCTACAGCCACATCTTTGCGGAATGCAAGGTTTTTGAAGCGTTCATCAAGAACTGCTTTAACTTGAGCTTGTGGATAGCCTTCTTTCAAGGCTGCTATGATACCACCTTTAGACTCAATAGTTTGGAACTCGGCCCAAATTTTTTCGCATAATTCAGCTGCCAATGTTTCCACATACCAAGAACCACCTACAGGGTCCACTGGTTGACGTAACTCGAACTCAGTTTGTAACATCACTTGAATATTACGGGCAATACGGCGAGAGAAATCGTCAGCTTTGCGAATTGGTTGGTCGAATGGGGACACTTCAAGGCTATTTAAACCGCCTACAACGCCAGAGAATGCTTGTGTTGTATTGCGCAACAAGTTTACATATGGGTCGTATACAGTTTTTGTGAAAGCCGATGTTCTGCCGTGTACATGAACAGCACGGTCAGCTTCTTCGGCACCGAACGCTTCCATGATGCGCGCCCAAAGCACACGTAATGCACGTAATTTAGCAATTTCCATGAAGAAGTTTGCACCCAAGGAGAATGTAAACATCATGCTGTTAGCAATAGTGTGAATATCGATGTTCCGTTGTGCTAATTGACGCACATAGCAAACTGCTGTTGCCAATGCATACGCAACCTCTTGCACATCGTTCGCGCCACCATTAGCGTATACATCACCAGATACGAGTACAGTTTTAAGCTCTGGAGCTTGTTCTTTAGCCCATACAACAGTATGTGCCATTTCATCAAAGGCTGTATCTAAAGACATATGCAATGTACCATCTTTAGCCCAAACACCAATAGGGTCTGCACCAACGAGACCTTTCAAGTCAGAGGTCTGTTTTTTAGAGCCTTTCACCGTAGCCGCTAACATACCGAGCAAGATAGCTGCAGAAGCACCTGTTTCAATATATAAAGGATTTTCCTTTAAATTAAAGCGCTCAATTAATTGTCTACAATCATCCATTGTAGACAGAGATGTACCGCCGATACCAACAGCTGCGCCTACTTGCACATCTTGATCATGGCGTGTTGCTTCATCAAGGCGAATATTGTGAATGGTGCCACCTTTTACAATTTCGTATAAACTTGCATGGTTAGCATCCTTAGGAAAAGATTCGTCTACATATTGGGATACGCCCCAAGAGTCTTTAATATAACCACTTGCCTTTGTGCCACGTAGGAACTCACCTGCCCCAGGGTATACACCCTTTGGAATTTTTTCTCCATGCAATGCAGGCGTATAAATTGGTTGTAACGTAATTCCCTCATAGGTTTTAGTGAACATCTTCTTATGGAAGTCGCCACCTTTTAACGCTTTTTCAACCTCGGCCTGCCATTGTTCATACGTAGGTTTCTTAAACTCATCAAAGGATACAGGTGCTAATAAATCACGTTCAGCATCCTTTGAAGTCTTTTTGTCAGACATATATGTGCCTCCTTTTCAACTCGAAACCATACCGAGAAACAGCGCACCGTACCTACGAATTGTTAGATATATGAATCACTCGAGCTTTATCTTATTGGACCACATCAACCTCAAAATGTGTCCATCTGTTTAATATCTATAAAACCTGATTCCTATACTCAACATCCACTCTAAGGGCAATAAAAAACGTGCCACCTAAAGTGACACGTAAGGTTTCTTATTGAAAGGTACACTAAAAAATACTGTAGCCAGCATACCCCAATCCCCTTCCTATCGCTCGTAGGTACATAACGGTGATTATCAAATAGGCAGTTCTCCTGGCTCGGGATCATCACCTTGCTTTCGCCTTCCCAGATTACTCCAGTGACATGTATGAAAGCAGACTCATCCTTACAGTGGCGGGACCGCATCGGCTTATACCGATTTCTCTATTAAGTCTTGCGACACCTATTCTCTATATTCGTTGTTCTAAGTCCAATATAGTGTAACAATATGCACAAAGTCAATGAACATAACATTTAATCATAAGTGCCAAAATCAAAGTTATAACTGAAAATCATATGCAATAACTAAAACGCATGACTTGAGTATTAGTGATATAATAAATACTATCACGAGGAGGCATTATGGAGCATACAAGTAAAAAAGGGTTAATCACAGCCCTTAGTTGTTATATAATTTGGGGCTTACTCCCTCTATATTGGGCATTATTAAACCATGTTTCACCGTATAATATACTGGCACAGCGCATTATCTGGTCAGGTGTTTGCATGGCTATCGTTGTATTTGGCTTACACTTTAAACAATTCAAAAAGGACTTTCAATTACTAAAAGAACAACGTTCACAACTATTCCTACTGTTAATTGCGGCAGTCATCATCAGTGTAAACTGGTTCACCTACATTTGGGCCATCGCCAATAATCAAGTTATGAATACGAGCCTTGGCTATTACATCAACCCACTCTTCAATGTAGTATTAGGTGTCATCCTATTTAAAGAGGTTCTATCGATACCGAAAAAGCTGAGTGTCCTCATCGCTACCATCGGCATCGCCTTACTCACCTATCAAGTGGGATCCTTGCCATTAGTGTCGATGATTCTCGCCATTTCCTTCGGCCTCTATGGAGCCGTAAAAAAGAAACTACTCATCTCTCCCTTTACGAGCATCGCCTTTGAGGCCTGGCTATTAACACCGCTAGCCTTACTATATACGACCATGGTCGATAATACCGTGTGGTCCTATTTCGGCACAAACTGGTATACAACCATGTTGCTCATAGCCTGCGGTCTAACTACATCTGTCCCATTGGTTCTATTCTCCTATGGTGCACAGCTATTGCCGCTTAACCTACTAGGCTTCTTGCAATATGTATCCCCTACCATTGCCTTATTGCTAGCCATCTTCTACTTTGGTGAAAGCTTTGGCACACCACAGATGATCGCCTTCGGTTGTATCTGGATAGCCTTAGTATTATTCTCCTTATCGAGCCAAATTACAACACGCATTAGCCTAAAAAAGTAAGGTATATCCTATATATCAACTAAAAAGCTGTATCAAATGATACTCTCATTTGATACAGCTTTCTTTTATATAGACGTATTAATCTAACTTATTTTAATCTAACTCATTCATATTGGTCGTATTCAGATTAGAAATGTAATGGTTATAGGCCTCAATCATACGATTATAGTCATTATCTTGTTTCGAACCCATATAGGTACGGATTGCACCAATCGTAGAGTTTACAGAGGTCTTAACAGAATCATACTTAGGACTAGTAATACCATTTGATACATCACCAATAGATTGCAACTCTTGATTGATAGCATTTACATCTAGTTGTTTTTCACTATCGATCTTTTCTAGGACCGCAGTAAGTCGCAAATGAACCTCTTGTGCTGCAGCGGCATTTTTCTTGCCTGCATCACGCAATTGTTGCAACCGTTGTTGCAAGCGGTCTGTATTAATTTTATGCATAACATTATCAAAGTCAGCATAAATAGGAACAAATTGTTTATATAATTGAACATATTTAGGGCCTAATTGTTGCTCCTTAGCATAGTTGTCTGTGGTATACCCTTTAGATTTATAATATGCATCGAGCTCTTCCGCTACCGGTGTAATTTCGTTCAATTTTGAAAGCAGCTTATCTAAAGGCTCCTTCATTTCATCATACGGAATACCTGCTTGCTTAGCCTCTTCTAATTCTTTTTGTAACTGCTTAAAGTTCGGTGCACTAAATACAGTTAAATGCTGCCCCGCTTTTAACTCATTAAGAGTTGGCGTATTCGCATAATCAAACATGACAGCCATGCGATTGTATCGGCTTACAGCTTTCACATATTGATTAAATAACTGCACCTGATCCTGCTCAGACCGCTGCGCAATTTCCTTACGGCTCTGTTCAGTACCCTGCCATAGCTCTGACATACTACAACCGCTCAACAACAATGGGGATGTCAATGTCGCCGCACACAATACAGCCATTGCTACCTTTTTACCGAATAGTTTCATGATGAATCCTCTCCTTCCATCAATACACAACCTAATTTATATATATTAATTATATACTAATATGATTTTTATGAATAGAATTAATATATAAAGGTCATTTATCAATTTTGTCAAGTGACTAATAGAATCAAGGGTGACCAATGGTCACCCCTATTTTCCTTTATATACTGTTAGACTATAAATAAGAATGTATAACTCCTAATAATTGTTTTGTACGTATACACGTGTTATCATAAAAGGAGAGAATATGAAGGATAAGGATTTACTTAAATTATTACTGCAAAATGGCTGGAAGGATGTACGGCAACGAGGTAGTCATCATCGTTTAAAAAAGGATGATCAAGTTGAAGTTATTGCCGTACATGGAAAAGATGTACCTATCGGTTTATTAAATGCCATTTTGAAACGTACGGGACTAAAATAAGGAGGACCTATGAAATTTATATACCCTGCCATAATCCATGATGATGCCGATGGTTTCTGGGCCGAATTTCCAGATCTCGAATACACTAGTAGCACCGGCTCAACACTAACAGAATTAATAACCAATGCACAAGAGGCTATGGAACTCTATATATTAGGAGCTTTAGAAGATGGACAAACTCTACCTACCCCCACATCTATTCGTAGCTTACCATGTACCGATACAACATATCCTACATTAGTGCAAACAGATATTGATTTAGCTAAAAATAGTAAGTCCGTAAAGAAAACTCTAACGATTCCTGCCTGGCTTAACGAAAGAGCATTGGCTAAAGGAATTAATTTTTCTCAACTTTTACAAGAAGCATTAGTAGAGAAAACAATGTAATTTACATCATCAATTGCTCAGTAAAAATAGAGCTTTCACATTAGGATTTAGCTTCTTCCAGTTCAGCATAATATACGGCGTTACAAAACAACCTATAAACACCAAATATGTAAGGAATAGGGGTGTTTCTATATTATGTTGGGACATAAACCCTGACCAGTCTACGACCATTAGACCACCAAGGTATAGAAAAATAAACCAATATATAAATCCTATCACCTTTATAATAAGGCGAATCATCTGTTTCACATCCATGTCTATAATTCTACCAATGTTTTAAATCGTCCGTTATTGTGAAAGCGTTCAAAATGGTCTTGTTCCGCTGCAACGGATTTTACAGAGGGATCAATTTTTATAGCCTTTTCTAGCCAATCAAGGGCCTTAGTATCATCCCCTTGGTCTGCATAAATGGTAGCAATTCCATACACAGACCAGGTGTTGCTAGGGTCCTTTTCTAATACCTTTTCAAACCATTGTTTAGAATCGTTTAACTGCCCTTGCAACTTATAGACCATGGCCATGTTATAGTAATTAGCCACATTGTTAGGGTCTAAATCATAAGCCTTTTTAGTATCTGTCAAACCTTTAGCCGCATCACCGTTTAATGCTGTTGCAAAGCCACGTACAGAATAGGCTTCTGCATTATTAGCATTATCCTTAATGGACGCTGTAGCTTCCTCTATAGCTTTCGCATACTCACCAGCGGATAAGGCTTGCTTTGCTGTAATTAGATGTCCATCTTGCTTGGTAGTCGCTTGGCTGTTTCCCGCAGCAGATGTAGAAAAACCAGTTGCAGTAGCAGAACTAGTTGCATTTGATTCTGTTTTATTACTATTCGTATTTTGATTCAATCCACATCCCGTAAGGGCTGTTATTAAAAGAAAGAAAAGCACAACCTTCTTCATTAGAAATTCTCCAATCATTAATTATATACAAGACTCCTTAGCATGATGATATAATATAAAATACCTCCCGAAAGGAGGTGGTATATTGCAGGAGCTGTTTTATGCACTCTGGGGCACCTTGCTTGCCCCTATTATTGTTGCCTTAGTTGTAACTACCTACAGCTACTGGCTTAACAATAAAAACAAAAAATAAGCAAGAAAAAGGACGAGCTGCCACTCGTCCTTTTTTTGGTTATATTGCAGGTAATTTCATACACTCTACTACCTACGTTTAGTATACCACATTTCTTAGAAAAATAAAGAATTAGCAATAAATCTCATAAAACTCCTAAAAACTATTAGTAGTTTTAACATAATTTACGAGCAATATTAAAGCAACATTAACATAAACTACCAGTTACTTTAACCCAACCTACTAGTAACCTTAGTGTAAACTACTAGCAACATTAACGTAAATAGCAATAGATATACAAGACTTATTTCTTAGCCTTAGAGCAACGGTCCAATAGGAATGCAACGCCAATGAATGGGATGCCCCCGTTTTCGCCAAGGCCGATTTCACAGGTAGAACTGGAGCTTACACCTAGTGTTGCACCGTATTCAGCGATTTCGGCTGCAAGGTCTTTGGTAGCACATTTGTTGAGTTCTGGTGTGAAGAACCCTTTTTGACCGGCAAAGCCATCGCATGCAAAGGATTTAATATTGAATACATGGTCTGTACATAAACGAGCTAAATCTTCAATATATTGAGATTTATTCAAGGATTTGATCTTACATTGTTTATGTACGATAACCCGTTCATCACATTTTTCAATGTCGAGATGAGGCACAACGTATTTGCACAAGAATTCAGAAATATCGTTGATTTCTAAGTCTGGCATATGTTTGAATGCATGATTAAAGCATGCACTATGGTCAATCACGATTGGGTATTTACCATTTTGAGATGCTTTCATCAACGCATCGTGTAAGTCTTTCACAGCACGCTCATGAACGTCATCGTAGTTTTCAAAGCTCAAGCCACAGCAAAGGTTTTCGATATGTTCAGGGTAGATAATATCGATATGGGCCTTGTTGCAAAGGCTTTCCACTACTTGTTGCAAGCTACGTTCATCGTCATAACCTTGATTAGGTTTGAAAGCGCGGTTCGCACAGGTACTAAAGTATACAACCTTTTCAAAATTAGTCGGTTTAATGCGGCTTCTCAATCTGTAACGGTTGGCCTTAGGCGTAGTCTTAGGAATGTACGGAGTAATACCAGTTACACCATGTAAGCCTTCTGTAATCTTGGAAATCGCTTTTTGCGTAACGATAGAACCGGCAATACCTTCGAGACTTACGCCGGCACGAGCCATTTGAAGTGTAGTAGGGAAATTATCGTAAATCTTCTTAGCCAATTCTGGTGCTGGAGGATCGATGCGACGCATGGATAATGCAATTTGAGCCGTATCGATGCTGAGTGGGCAAAGACCTTTACACATGGAGCACGCAGCACAGGTATCTACACCAAAGTATTCATAGCCTTTTTTAAGCTCCGCAGCCAATGTGAAATTACCTTCGTTTTCAAGGCGTTTCGTTTCGCGCAACAATGCAATACGTTGACGTGGAGTCAATGTTAAATTACGGCTTGGACAATGTTTTTCACAAAAACCGCATTCCATACAGATTGTAAAAGCATCATCAATAACACATTGAGCTTTAAGGTTTTTCTTATACACATCTGGGTCATCAGTAATAATAACATCAGGATTCAAGATGCGTTCAGGGTCAAAGATGGCTTTGATGCGACGGTTAATTTCGTACGCTTTACGGCCCCATTCCATTTCAATGAACGGTGCCACCATGCGGCCTGTACCATGTTCAGCTTTCAAAGAACCACCGAAGCCAGAAACGCGTTCGGACATTTCTTTTACCAAATCGCCAAAGTTCTTAGTATCTTTAGGATCACTGAAATCAGGCGTAATGTTAAAATGAACATTACCAGACAAAGCATGACCGAAGATTACGCCACCATCTACGAAATCGTATTTGTTGAATAATTCGGTAAGCATTTCGATGCCCTTCGTGAAATCTTCGATTTGGAAGCATACGTCTTCTGTAATAACAGTGGTGCCTTTTCTACGTTGACCACCAACGATTGGCAAAATACCTTTACGGATTGCCCACCAAGAGTCGTATTCTTTAGCATCTTGAGAGTAAAGACTTGGGATAGCCGTTGGAATATCTTTCAATTTGTCTTTAATGAAAGCTAGATTTTCATCGACAATTTCTTTAGAGTAACTTTCAGTTTGGAACAAGATAGCACTTGTACCTTCTGGAACTTCACGAACGAAGTCAGGTACATTATCTAGAGATTGAACGGCCTTAAGGGATTGATAGTCCATCATTTCCGCAGCTACAACCTTGTCGCGACCCATATTAGCCAAAGCAACAACTGCAAGGGATGCGTCATTCAATGTTTTGAAGAACATGAGACCGCAACCTTTGTAAGGTACGTCCTCAACAGTGTTGTACACGATTTCAGATACGAAGCCCAATGTACCTTCAGAACCGATGAACAAGTGGTTGATGATATCGATAATATCTTCGAAATCAACAAGGGAGTTCAAGCCGTAACCTGTGGTATTTTTGATTTTGTACTTGTGATGAATCAAGTGTATCAATTCTTCATCGGCCAAGATATCCTTACGCAATTGTAAGATATCCTCTACCATTTGAGGTTTTTCTTTAAGGAATTGATTAATACTCTTTTGGTCAGACGTATCAAGGATGGAGCCATCTAGCAACACAACGCGAATGGACCGAATTGTTTTATAAGAGTTTTGCGCCGTACCACAGCACATACCAGAGGAGTTATTATTCAAAATACCGCCCACTAATGCAGTGGCAAGCGTAGCAGGATCTGGACCAATTTTGCGGTTATACGGTTTCAATAAATCATTCGCATCGGAACCGATAACACCACATTCGCATTTTAAAGCCTTGCCATCGTCGATAACTTCCATTTTCTTGAAGCCATCATTACATACGATGAGTACATCTTCACTGGAACATTGACCAGACAAAGAGGAGCCGGCCGCACGGAACGTAAATGGTGTACCACATTGTTGACACAAACGAATGAGACGTCTTACTTCTCGTTCATCCTCCGCTTTAACGACTACCTTTGGTAAATAGCTATAACAAGACGCATCAACGCCATATGCATAACGACGTAAATGATCGGTATATACGCGACCTTTACAAATCTCATTTGCCTCTTTGGCAAAACGTTCATAATCTCTAATAAGTGTACTCACTTGTATTTCCTCCTATCCTTTCTTAAGGAATCTATTACTTTTAGTATACGCCGTTCTCATTCTCCTCACTATAATTATGCATAATTTATATCTCTTCTAACAAAAATCGATATGCATTACCCTTTTATTCCTTCAGTTGAAAGTACATCTCATTAGCATTATCATGTACCCATTTTTCCACATATGCAATCAAGAATCCTTATTTATTAAGCATGTATAGATATAGTCAGTAATAATATACTAAAACCTCTCTAAATAACGATTCGTACTACCCATAATTCTATAGTAAATACATTACTAACATTATGCATAAAAATAGTATGATTTATATATTTTAAATTTTTCATTCTCATTTATAGTTCTCTATGACTTTTAGTTATACCCTTTTATAAAATGCTGAAAATACAGAAAGCCCTCTAATGGTAACATGCTTACGAATCACCATTAGAGGGCTTTTATTAAGTTATATCATCCCAAGATACCAGATTTAAGAATGAGGCGTACCGCCAATGCAAAGACAGCTATGCTCATGAGGGCGAGGATAGCTTTTGCTTTGAGACGTTTTGCAATACGGGCCCCCGCTTGAGCGCCAAAGATAGCGCCAATACTAGTAGGGATAGCAATGCTAAATACGATGTGACTTTCAATTAAATGTGTAATAACCCCCACCGTTGTTGATACGGCGAGAATAGATTGACTTGTAGCTGTTGCCATATGTGTAGGAAATCCCATGAGATAAATTAAAGCCGGCACATGAATAAGTCCTCCACCGATACCAAAGATACTGGAGATGAAACCTACAAAGAAACTAATGCTAATACCGATAGGTTTGCTATAGCTCAACTGCTCAAGAGTCAGAGACTCTTCCTTTCGCTCCCCTTTTCTAAAATTTTTAAAACCAATCAATACAGATGCACACAGCATAAAGCATCCAAAGGCAAACATAAAGCCCTTGCCGGAGAACCATCCCGACATTTGAGCCCCTAAAATGGCGCCTGGGAATGTAGCTAAACTAAAAACAATAGCAGCGTTAATGTATACCTTTTTTTGTTTCAGATACGCTATAGATCCAGAAATGGCGTTACACATAACAGAAAAGAGTGACGTCCCTACAATCATGGACGGAGACCACTCAGGGAACCAATACATAAAGAGAGGCACGAATACGAGACCCCCTCCGGCACCGATGATGGTGCCAAGCATAGCCGCTAAAAAGCCAACTATGGTAAAGAATATATAGAATACCACTATATTATCAAGCACATTAAGACCTCCCATGCCGTTTGAATTATTGCTTCTCCATATATACAAAGGATAATCCCGTGTCATCCTGTATTTCTCTAACGGCTTTATACCCCATTTTTGTATATAACTTTATATTAATCCAGCTTTTCGTACATGTATATAATACACGCCGGTCTTGGCTGCATTGTTCATCTACAAAGGCTAATAATTTTCGAGCCAACCCTTGTTGCCGATAGTCTGGATGCACCATCAAGCGACCGACCTCTACTACGCCAGCATCATATTGATAACGAATGCCTCCGATTATCTTCCCCGCATCATCTACCATTTTATAGGTATGCCACTGGTTGAAAGTACCTCTATAATCCTCTTCCGACTCCATCAATGCAGGGATCAGTCGACAGCCAATCATTTCCGCTTCACTTTCAAAAGTAAGCAATTGTAATCGATATAATTCTAATATATCTGACTCGGTAGCTTTTACAATCTTCATCTACTAACACTCCTAGTTAGATTGGAAATACGTCTTCGCCGCTTTCAACCGGCCTCGTTCACAAGAGACTTGTAGTTCGTCACCAGGTTCTAGCTTTACATCGCCTAATGGCACAATGTAGGTACCATTACGGCGAATGCTAACAATCAACGTGCCATCTGGTAAGGCCAAGTCTTGTAGCTGTACATCCGTATAGTTTGCCACCACAGGCACCTTCGTTTGAAAGAAGGTTTGCACCGATTCTAGATTGCTTTGACCACTCATGGCTTGCAACAAGGAATCGTAAATCGGCGGTTCTTTTAAAAGATCCGCCACAAGATAGGCCACTAGCGTAACGGTACCGATAGCATAAATATTAGAGAAACTATTTGTCATTTCAAGGACGAGCAAAATCGCCAAGATGGGAGTACGCATAGCTGCGGCCAACATCCCTCCCATGGCACAGATAACGAACTGTGGTACAAAATCAAGAGAAATAAGTCCTAAGGTTGAAAGTAAGCTTTCACAAAAAGCACCTGTTGCAGCACCAATCACGAGCATGGGCAAAAATATGCCCCCTTGAGCACCACTGCCATAGCAGAAGGTGGTAAGTAAAATCTTGCCTAATACGATGCCACCTAAGAGCAATACGCCATGAGATTGAAAGGCAAGCTGACCCACAAGGTCATTGCCCCCACCCAAGAGGAGCTGCGAATCAAAGCCAATGGCTGCCACCGCCACAAAGGTAAGGACTAATTTCAAGAATCGAGAACATTTGAGCCAGTCAAAGAACCTCTTGAAAGCAAAAATCATACGGCAAAATAACACGCCACATAGCCCCATGATAACACCAACCATGAGCAGTATCGGAAAATATTCAAGAGGAACCCCTGAGGTCACCGTAAAGCCCAGCGCTGGTGTAAGTCCAAAGATACTAACTGTAATATAGTTAGAAATCAAAGTTGCCACGAAGGTTGGTACAACGAGATACGGATAAAAGCTTTTATGTACCTCTTCAAAGACGAACATCGCCCCCGATACGGGCGCACTAAAGGCAGCTGTTAAGCCTGCCCCAGCACCTGCGGATGTCAAAATACGCTGTTCTCGTAGTCCCGAATTCATCCAGTAGGACACAATCTTCCCAGCAGAGCCGCCAATCTGTACGGCTGGCCCTTCACGACCTACGGAAAATCCTGCAAAGCCGGTCAGTACGCCACCAATCATTTTAGATACTAGTGTCCGATAGGGCTTCATATCAAAGAGACCTAACATCTCTCCTTCAATTTGCGGGATACCAGAACCACCAGACAATGGGGCCCATGCGAGCAATCGATCTACAATAAACGCAAAAATGACCATTACCACAAGCCAACCTATGGCCCATTCCATAGTAATATCATCCATCAAATGCCACCTGATATGCTCTGATTCAAGTATCAAATAGCGGTATGATGCCCCAAAAAAACCTGCAATCACCCCAACAAGAGCACCCTTTGCAATGAGCTCCGTTAAGAGCACTCGATTCATGGACATATCTGCCAAGGTAGAACTACGCTTATTAAATTTCCATAATTTCATAACATCCTCCTTAGCAGTGACCAAAACCAACCGTTCCTCTGCCGACATAGGTCTACACGAACTATGCATTCATATCCTTAGTATACTTATGTAAACCACCATTTTCAAGAAAGGATTACGTATAAAAATAGCTTTCTCACGGAACACGAGATCAAAGGTCCGAATCACAAAACAATAGATAGCGCTTTAAACACAAAGCTAGCCACCTCTAAAAAGAGATGGCTAGTTTTGTTAAGCAAGTGTGTAAATGTATTTTCTTTACACATTCGGAGGTATTTGAAATATGTAAAGACGCTAATTAGAATATGGATTCATAGATGCCGATTATTTCTTCTAAAGAGGCATCCCGTGGGTTACCAGGTGTACATGCATCGTTGAAAGCAGATTCAGCGAGGAATGGAATATCTTCCCGTTTTACGCCTGCTTCGCTAAGAGATTTAGGAATACCTACGTCATCAGCTAATTTCTGAATTACGTCGATAGCCGCTTGACGATAGGTTGCTTCATCCATAGCATCTACATTAGGAACGCCCATAACGCGAGCGATTTCACGATATTTTTCACCTGTAGCAGGGGCATTGAATTTCAATACTGCTGTTAACAGCATCGCACAAGCCTTACCATGAGGGATATCGTACACAGCACTCAATGGATGAGCCATGGAGTGAACAATGCCGAGACCTACGTTGGAGAAGCCCATACCCGCAATGTATTGACCTAAAGACATAGCTTCACGGCCTGCATAATCGCCAGCCACAGCGCTACGCAAGGAACGACCAATGATTTCGATAGCTTTCAAATGGAGCATATCAGTTAGCTCCCACGCACCTTTTGTGATATAACCTTCTACGGCGTGTACGAGGGCATCCATACCTGTGGCCGCGCAAAGACCTGTCGGCATAGACGCGGACATATCAGGATCTACGATGGCAACGATCGGGATGTCATGCGGGTCAACGCAAACAAATTTGCGGTTCTTTTCAACGTCTGTAATAACGTAGTTGATAGTAACCTCTGCAGCCGTACCAGATGTTGTTGTAACAGCGATGATTGGCAAGCATGGATTTTTAGTAGGCGCTAAACCTTCAAGGCTGCGTACATCGGCGAACTCAGGGTTCGTAATAATAGTAGCAATCGCCTTGCTTGTATCGATCGGGCTACCGCCACCAACAGCAACGATAACATCGGCGCCAGCCGCTTTACAAGCCTCAACACCAGCCGTTACGTTTTCGATGGTAGGATTTGGTTTGATACCGTCGTAGACTTCATAAGCAATACCTGCCGCATCAAGCAAATCCGTAACCTTTGTAGCCACTTTAAATTCAAATAAATCTGGCGTAGATGTAACGAGGGCTTTTTTGAAATGGCGATTCTTAATTTCGTTCACAATCTCCTGAATCGCGCCTTGCCCAAAATAAGACGTGCCGTTCAACATTATTCTGCGAGCCATATACTTCACTCCTAACAAAACAAACTATACAATAAAAAAATAAACCGACAGAGAATCACTTTACTTATTAATTCTCTATCGGTTTAATAAAATCCTTGATAGCACGTTATGTATACACTATATATTTTTCTATTGTAACGATTCTAAAGTTTGTCTCCATTAAGTGTCAACTCAGATTCGCCGTCCATGAATAGTATTTCCACTGTCTATATTCGTGATATACTCTTAAAATTCCTTCCTTAAAATAAGAAATTCTAAGAAATTTTATTCATTTTCATGAGCAAGATTCGTTTCACCGATTCGTCGAGTCGTTCTTTCGAGATACGACCGTCTTTCACGGCTTTCATAAGGCCGTTATACGCCTCTTGCATGTGTTCGTATTCGTGACACACGAGCAAGATATCACTGCCGGCGAGGATGGATTGCACCGCCATATCGCCAAAAGTATAGTGATTTGCAAGGGCCCCCATGTCCATATCGTCCGTTACCACAACGCCATTATAGCCTATGTTCTTGCGCAACCAATCGGTAATAATTGCTTTCGATAAACTAGCAGGATGATCTGGATCGATTTGTGGGTACATCGCATGAGACACCATGATTGTATAGGTATTCGGTTTGGACTGTTTGATGAGGTCTACGAATACCTTTGTATCCTCTGAAAGCAATGTTTCTTTAGAGACAGGAACGATACTTGTGTCAGCGTGCAAGTCTACATCGGTCTTACCAATGCCCGGAAAGTGCTTATAGGAATACCACAAGCCCGCTTCATCGTAAGCCTTGCCAACGGCGCCTGCATAGCGAACGACCTCATCAGGGCTCGTACTATAAGAGCGACCATAGGTTAATCCTAAGTCCGCCACAGGAGCAAAGTTAATGTTAAAGCCCAAGTCTTTCAACTCAATGCCTACCTCTTTTGCCAAGGATGAAGCTTGCTCAACGGGCATTTTGCCTACCTCCTCAGCGGGAGGAACCTTGATGAGCTTATCATCCATGCGCGCTACTGCACCGCCCTCTTGGTCGATGCCGAGGAACAGTGGCGTTAAACCGGCGCTTTTACCAGCCTTATTAATATCTGCAATGAGCGTTTTAACTTGATCCTTGGACTCCATATTTCGATCAAACAAAATGATGCCTCCCACGCGGTACTCGTTGAGCATGAATTTAGCATCATCATTCAACGTCTTGCCGTGAATGCCAATCATCAACAATTGCCCCACCTTGTCTGCATCGGACATATTAGCCACTAACTTGTCCACCTTTTGCTCTGGTGAAAGCTCGCTTTGTGCCACGGACTCATAGGTCACAGGCTCTGCCTTTGAAGTAAATGGATTATGTAAACCGCAGCCCGTTGTGAGTGCTAATGCACCAATCATAGTGGCTGCTACGAAACGTCGAAACATGCATACCTCCCTTAAATCTCAAAAAAGTATTATGTATAGTATATCAAAAAATATAAACGAGCCCAACATAATCAATACACGACAAGCAGCAGTATAGTACATGCATCTTACAAAACAAAAAGATTGTTACTCGAAAACCCAACGGGTATATCCATTGAGAGAATCAAATAACAATCTTTATATGTTTCATTTTTGTTGTATAAACATTATAGTTTACATTTTGGAGTGTAAACTATGTATCTTACATTTTGGATGTATAAAATGTGTATATTACATTTCGCAAATCAGATTTTGCCTTGCTCTTTCATTTCCGCTAAGAGCTTTACGATACGAGGCCCACAGCCTTTGCCACCGCAAGCGCCCGTGCCAGCACGAGTTGCTTCTTTTACTTGTGGAAATGTATGAGCACCATCTAAAATGGCTTCCTTAATCGTTT
Source organism: Veillonella parvula (assembly GCF_040097785.1). GTDB lineage: Bacteria > Bacillota > Negativicutes > Veillonellales > Veillonellaceae > Veillonella > Veillonella parvula_D. Next base: position 448,660 of record NZ_JBBNNS010000002.1, read on the forward strand.
TGCGCGTAATACTACGGCATGTGCACACCTTTGTAAGCTTGTCCAGAATCGCCTCTGGCACTTGATTTTCTTCAAAATTCATATGTAATTCCTCTTGTATTCACTTGAATATCTATATACTGTATCGATTTAATATATCGATTTACGTGTCAATTTAGTGTATTGATTTACATATCGATGTAGCAGATCAATTTACTCTATCGATAGTATCTAATAATACACTGTAATATTAATATATCGAAAATTTACGATTTCTGTATTTATTATAACACAATTGAGGAACTACATCGATAGTTTTTAATATAAAATCCAAAGAACAGTCAAAAGTAAAATTGTTACTATAAAAACGGAAAAAATTTACAAATACATTATATGTAAAGATAAGCTAAATCTATCTATAAACTATAAAAAACTACCATAAAGATATTATCTTTATGGTAGAAACTTTCACAAAATATAATTATAGTATGAGCCCAATAATGGCAAAGTAGATTTTAAATATCGTTTGTTGTAATGGACGAATAACCATGGAAATAATGGGTGTATTAATAAGGATGATAAAGAATAATAAATTAAGCATCCCTAATTGGTAATATCTCATCTGCCACTCTGTAGGCAACCACGGTAAGATAATATTAAAACCAGGCAATGGTGGGAACGGAATCAAACAGAAGATTGATAAGCCAATACTATATAAAATAATATATTGCATAACCATGGCAAGACCTTGGGACTCCATGAGGCCTAATTTTCCAAGAAGCATATATATAAAGGTGAATATGAAGCCTGCTATAAGACCTGCCACAGGACCTGCAAAAGCAAGCAAGCTTATATCACGTCGTGGATCTTTAAAGTAAGATGGATTAATTGACATAGGTTTTGCCCAACCGAAGCCAACAAGAATAATACAGATGGTACCAATTAGATCAAGGTGCGCCATTGGTGACAATGTGAGGCGTCCCGCCAGACGCGGCGTTGGATCACCAAACCAAGTTGCTACCTTCGCCTCTGCATATCCAAAGATAGAAAAAACGATCATAATAGCAGGAATACTTGCTAATATCTGAACTGGATTTAAATCAAACATAGAACTCCTTTATTGTTTAGCTTCCCATGCGGTGTAACCTTCTTGAATGCAACGAAGGGCATTCAAGGTACGAGGATAGCCGATATACGGCACGCATTGGGATGCGATGTTAATCAAATATTGTTTGCTGTTCCCTACGTTCAAATTACCCTCTACATGAGCCTTGAGTTAAGCTTCACAGCCACCTTGAGCCGCAAGGAAGCAGAAAGTAATCATTTCACGATGAGCCACGCTAAGGCCTTTACGCGTATAGTAATCGCCGAACATATTGGCAAGCCATTTGTTGATGTGACGAATATCTTCTGGCCCTTCTTGGTAAGAATTACGCATAGGCTCGCCAAAGATTTCCACTTGCTTTTCTACGCCTTTTTCAAGACGAGACTCGCCAGTAATCGTGCTACGAGATGGATCAACAATAGCTTCTCCTCGATAGTCAAAAATCTTATTGGTCACCTTAAAGAATGGGCGCACACGTCCGATGCCAAGATAGGGTACCGCTTGATAAATGAGCTCTACCACTTCATCAGGAATAAGACCAAAGTTTAATGCTGCCGGTAGCATTAATGCATATTCATCAACAGCAGAGGCGCCTACTAATGTTGCAAGAATGGCTAAGAAGCGATCTTTTGCCGGTACATTACGGCCTTCTTCGGTGATGACTTCATCAAAGGCAAAATTATCAAACAATACTTCAAACTCTGGATCAATATAACCTGCTGGGGCTGCAATATCAGGGAACATACGCTCAGTGTAGGCTTGAGCAAATTCAGATTTAGACATAAAAAACCTCCATAAACAACACTGGTGAAAGCCCAAAAGGAGCTTTCACCAGCAATAGTTATGTAATTATTACGATACGGGCCATCAAATTATAACGCTGGGAATTCGAAAGTTGTGCCGTATACTTCTTTCCAAGCAGCCATGAACATATTGAACTCATTTGTTCCAGGTTGAATTTGGTAAACTTGACCATCTGGAGCGTAACGATATACAGTATGTAAGCTTGGATTAACAAGATATTTGAACAATGTAGCTTCCCCGTATTGGTTATTATGCATGTTAATTACATTAACACCAAATACGTTGTTACGGCTGCTATCGATACCTTTAAACTCAGATGCTTTATCAAAGAAATACGTTTCTGTACCATTTGCACTATTTGGAACCTCTGGGTAGTTAGCTAACCCATTCCAGTTTGCTGCGTTTGCAACACCACCTACTAATAATGTACCGGCTAATACAAATGCACCTAATAAATTTTTATTCATAATGATCTCCTTTGTGCCACGAGGGCAAATCATGAATCAGTCATACTCTCACATGACTTGAATACAATACGCTATATGTATAGTATATCACATTTTTAATAAAATTTTTAGATTTCCAAGGTTACAGAATATATGCATATGAGGTTGTATCAAATTAGCCCTTCATGTTCTCTGCTGTTTTTGCGTTTGCATTATCGATTGCTTCTAGTAATTTATTGAGCAACATACGCAATTGACGTGTCTCTTCTACATCAAAAATTGGACCTGACGCTTCAGCCAAGCGGCGTGGTATATGAACAGCTACATCACGTAATTCTTTGCCCGTATCAGTAAGGGTTACCATAACTACGCGTTCATCTTGACGACTGCGTTTGCGTTTCAAGAATGCTTTAGCTTCTAATTTCTTTAAAAGCGGTGTTAATGTACCGGAATCTAGGCGCAATACTTGGCCCAATTCCTTAACGGATAAATCACCATATTGCCACAATGCCATCATTACGATGTATTGAGTATATGTCAAATTTAAAGGATCTAAGTGATTACGATATGCATTAACAATTTCCTTCGCCACTACATAAAGTGGGAAGCTCAATTGGTTTTCCAATCTTAAATATTCTGAATCAGGAACATCTTCTTTATGTTTGTACCCTTCAAGTACACCAATTTCTGCCATATTCTACCTCCATATGCACACAATTATCTACTAATTAATTGTACACAATTTTACGGTAAACAGTCAACGCAAAAAGCCTACTTTGAACAGATATTTTTAAATTTGTCAATTAATTAATATTTATTTTCTTATTCGTTAAGAATTAGGCACTTCTATAGAATTTATGGGTAAAAATCATACCATAAAATTGTTACTTTATTTATAAATTATTTTAATATTAAATTAGAAAGTTATAACTTCTGTTTTCAATGAAATCTTTTTTCGTTGCAGGACCGTCTCCTAATAGATGACTTAGTAAAAATACGCCCCCTACTAGGTCCTTCCTTGTAGTATAATAAAAGAAATTCTATATCAAAGCTAACTTATAATAGGAGGCCTATATGAACACCTTAGAGTGCATCAAAACTCGTCATAGTACGCGTAAATTTAAAGCAGATCAAGTATCTCGAGAACTTATTGACCAAGTACTCGACGCTGGTCGACGCGCTCCATCCGGCGGTAATACACAATTAACACATTTCATGGTCATTACAAACCAAGATGTGCTTCAAGAACTAGTAACACTCATTCAAGAAGAATACGGCAAAATGCCGATTACAGAAAATACTTTACCTTACATGGTGAATATCATTAAGATGTCCTCCGAAGGCAAATTTGTATTCCACTATAATGCACCTGTGCTCATCGTATTAGCTAGTAAAGCAAACTATGCTAATAACTTTGCTGATGTATCTTGTGCTATGCAAAATATGATGCTTGCTTGCAATGAACTCGACCTTGGCAGTTGCTGGGTTAACCAAATCCGTCATCTTCAAGATAATGAACGCATCCAAGCCAAAATGCGTGAACTAGGTCTTAGCGAAGACGAAAAAGTCTACGCTAGCCTCGCTATCGGCTACCCAGATCTACCAAATGACCTTAACCGCCGCGAAATCGAGCCAAAAGGCTATCCTGTAACATACATTGATTAATCGAGACTAGAAACCATCGATTTCATACTATAAATGAAACAAAAGCGCTATCTATCCTACAACTCTATTTGAGTTTCGTTAGGAATAGATAGCGCTTTTTATTGACTATATTATTTTTTAACGCTCACCGATTTAGTAATCAAATCGATGCACACTCCATACTTATATTTATAATGAACTACTATTAAGCCTCAAACACGCGTTTACGTGCTGCTTTCACAAGAACGGAATGATCATCATCTACTACATGGTTAGATTTGTAAGCCCAGCGCAACAATAGTGCAGAGTTTGCAACTACGAGAAGGCTCCCTCCGTTATGAACAAGGGCCCCCCACACTGGAGATAAAGTACCAACCATTGCCAAGATGATAGCTACGAAATTCAAAAGCAAGGAGAAAGAAAGATTAATTTTAATAGTAGTCATCATGCGTTTAGATAATGCTACTAAGTGAGGAATTTCCTTTACATTATCGCTGCCGGCGTTGCCAATACGAGAGCACAAGGACAGAACACAACGAGGATGGTTACGGCACGAATGATTTCTCCAGTTACCACATAGGTGCCAACCGCGGCCAATAACGCAATCACTACAATCCATGTGGCCCAACGGTCAGCCAAGCTAACGATTTTCGCATTACCTTGTGTCAATAACAAAATATGTACAATTATTCATATACACTCAAAAGTACAGGAAAAATGCGAATTCAATAAGATTATATTATTCATGCATAGCCTCATTACGCAAATACATGAACAGCCATTCATATATATATTTGCAAATTGATAATATTTACATAGAAGATATTTTGATATTTTCAACCTATTCAATACTATTTCACCCTAATCAATGTTATCCATAATTCAATTTTCTAATAACTATTTATTATAATAGAAAATTAAGTATAGTCGACTACATACCCTACATGGTATTATTACAAATGACATGTTGTAGAAAGGATGTGTAACGATGTCGATTTTCTCTCCTGCTCCTCATATTGAACGTTTACCTGAGGCGCAAATCGATTCCACCTACAAACGTCTTCGTCGCGAAGTCTTTGCAGGTACATTTATTGGTTATGCTACATTCTATTTGATCCGTCAAAACTTTAGTTTAGCTGTTCCGTACATGATTGCTGAGTACGGCTACACCAAAGCGGATCTTGGTATAGTTATGACCATCTTATCCGTAGCTTACGGCGTAAGTAAATTTGTTATGGGTAATGCGTCTGACTGCTCTAACCCAAAATACTTCTCCACAGTAGGTCTATTGCTTAGTGCTTTAGTTATGTTATTATTCGGCACCTTACCAGGTGTTATGAGCAGTATTCCTATCATGTGTGTTCTTGCCTTATTAAACGGTTGGTTCCAAGGTATGGGCTACCCTCCATATGCGAAAAACATGGTAACTTGGTTCTCCCGTTCCGAACGCGGTGCTTGGTGGTCTTGGTGGAACGTGTCCCACAACCTAGGTGGCGGCATTATCGCTCCTCTTGCTACGCTTGGCATCTACCTATTCGGTACATGGCATAGTATCTTTTTCTTCCCTGCCCTTATCTCTATCGTGTTAGCGATTATTACCTTTGTATTGTTGAAAGATACGCCTCAATCTTGTGGCTTACCGCCTATCGAAGAATACAAACATGAAGTAGTTCATACACATACAGCAAATGAAGAAAAAAGTACTTTCAAAGAAATCTTCTACAAATATATTTTGCATAATAAATACTTATGGTATCTTGCGATTGCAAACATTTTTGTATACTTCATCCGTTACGGCGTAGTTAGCTGGGCACCGACCTATTTAACCGCTGTGAAAGGCTTCACAAAAGAAGGTTCCCGTTGGGCTTACTTCTTATACGAATGGGCTGGTATTCCAGGCATGCTCGTAAGTGGTTACTTGAGTGACCGCGTATTCCGCGGCCGTCGTGCTCCAGCTACAATTTGCTTCATGCTATTCGTTATCTTGGCGATTCTCGTGTACTGGTTTAACCCTGCAGGCAATATTCTCATCGATAACTTAGCACTCATCGCTATCGGCTTCCTCATCTACGGTCCTGTTATGATGATTGGCCTTCAAGCAGCAGATATGGTGCCACGCGTAGCAACAGGTGGAGCTACTGGCCTTACAGGCCTTCTTGGTTACCTCATCGGTTCTGCCGGTGCTGGTGCTTTCATGGGTCTCATGGTTGACCTCTACGGTTGGGATGGTGGTTTCATTGCCCTCGTTGGTGCATGTATCCTATCCATCGTATTCCTACTCCTCACCCTTGGAGACAAAGGACAACAATAGAATACGTACTGTATAATACGTAATGTATAAATACGTACTGTACAACTCACTGTTGTATATACAAAACTCCCCTAGTAATACTTATGATTACTAGGGGAGTTTAATTATTTATGCGACGCACAAGGAACCGTTTAATACTTTCAAATTATACACGAGACCAAGTCGAGCCAAGCCATGTAATGCAGCAGCTGTTACTGGATTGATAGATCCTAACACACCAGCACCGATGATGGCAACGTGGAACAAAATAGACACGATAAGTAGGCCCAAATGGCATTGTTTTGCCTCTTTTGAAAGCCCCGCTGTTGGAGAGTTTTCATCTACGAGAGAACCCATCATGAGTGCCACAAGAACGAGTTCCAAAGAGCATGGGCAAAGGATAACTAGCAATGTAATGGTATGCATAAAGTTCTGCGTCAATGCATAGGAACCCATGGAAAGCAACATAACAGCCACAACAATAACAGATGAATAATTGTTAATGCCCTGACGCAAGGCTACAAGCTGTGTAGGCATGGTCGGCAACATATCATCATCCAATGTATAATGTACGTCACCCGTAATAAGCTGCTCTAAGAAAAAGCCACCATGTACGATGATTCCTACATAAGCCGCCGTATGGTAATCTCCAATCGCAATAAGCGCCACCATGGCTATCACGATGAGAAAATTAGCATGAATCTCTAAATGATCCAAAATACTTTGCACGCTGTTAATGAGCAATGGCAAGCCACAAATGATGACCGTTACCCACGCCAAATCAATAGCTGGGTTCATAGGCTCCGTAAGCGCATCTAATATAATAAATAACAAGCCGAGTGCCAAAATAGCCCCCTGCGTACGCAGAGAAACCTGCGCTGATAAAGACTGTAAAAACTTCATATAGACCTCTCTATAAATGAGATACCGGCCTTACTTAATCCGGAAATAAAATACAAAACAATTTATTAAATAGTAAGGTACACCCATGCAATATGACACTAATCTTGTGTTAATATCGTACTAATATTAACCTAATAGTAATCAACTACCGATCTGAAGTACCTTTTGTTTCTATTCTAAATTTTTATAGTACCCATAGGGGTATATCTATTGTGTAAATATTATACAAAATATATAAGTTATATACAAATCAAAATTTTTGATAAATGAAAAATATCTTAACTGTAAAAGAGATCCTAGTCGTGAGCTCTAATTTCTTTATTAAAACGTAGAAAGAACAGGTCCCTAAAAACGACTTAGCTCACTTTGGAGCTCATTTTAATAGGCACTAGTTGAAGATCCTAATTTCATATAAAAGGAAAAGCCCCTATCTCTAAAAATGACTTAGCTCGCTATGGAGGCTTTTAGAGATAGGGGCTTTGACCAAGGTTATGAAATTAGAGCTTCAACGCCTCAATCCATTCTGCTTCTTTAAATCCAACAAGTACTTTGTCTTCAAGAACCAAGATAGGACGTTTTACAAGCATGCCATTAGATGCTAATAATGCTAGTTTTTCTTCTTCACTAAGGTTCGGCAATTTATCCTTTAATTGTTGTTCACGGTAAATCATACCAGAAGTATTAAAGAATGCTTTCAAATCCTTGCCAGATTGTGGATACCAAGCAGCAATTTCCTCTGCTGTAGGGTTTTCGGACTTGATGTCACGATCTGTGTACTTAATGTTGTGATCATCTAAGAATTTCTTTGCTTTTTTGCATGTTGTGCATTTAGGATATTCAACGAATAACATAGGTTCTCCTTATATCAATATTCAATGTTGTAATGACTTACTAATTTAAGATAATTGTACCAAATACATCGAAAATTATCAATCTCTTATTGACAGTCTACGGGTTCTAATGAAGCACAATGTGTAATAGAGGATAATACTTCATCCATCCCCTCACTAAGTTTTGCTGTACGCAAATCAACATCCATCTGTAAACGCAAGAAATACCCTTCCGAAACACCAAAGTATTTCGCTAAACGCAACGATGTATCTGCTGAAATAGACCGTGTACCATTCAATATTTCTTGAATACGTGAAACAGGCACATGTATATCCTTAGCTAATCGATATGCAGATAGTCCTAATGGATCCATAAACTCTTCTTTTAATATTTCACTAATGGTAGGTGTAGGAATAAACTTTTCCATATTAATTTCCTCTCTATTAATGATAATCTACAAATCCGATAATCATAGAATCTCTCCTTTGATTATACCTGTTAAACAGGTATAATTCAATAACATATACTTGATGAAAAACTATACATAGAATTAAAATTATTCTACAAATAATTTTAATAAAGAGATTCTATAAAACATCATCTAATTCCTACACTTGAGATGACTCTATTGGCCACCTATTTCGGAATGTAATCAATTTACCCTATCGTCATAATTGAATTAAAACTATCATTAATTCCCACTTCAACTAAATTAATTTTAAAAAGTAAAAAGACCTACATCCTCGACCGTATCATGTATAAAATACATATTAAAGGTTGAGAGAATATAGGTCTCTTATAAAAATCTATGTATTATTTATAATACTAGTTATAGCAAAAATGTAAGTCCCATTGCCACGAAGATGGCTGGCAAAAGGTTTGCAATACGTACTTTGCCAGGCCAGATGAGGTCGATACCAACGCAGAAAATCAGAATAGATCCAACGTAGGATAGGTTATCGATGGCACTAGGTGTCATCAATGGCGCTGCAATATGTGCCATAGCCGTAATGAGCCATTGCGTAATACCTACAGGAATAAAGGAGAACAGCGCCCCTTTACCCATAGAGGATACCATAACCATAACGATGATGCCGTCGAGGATGCCTTTTAAAAGTAATGTCTGATAATTTCCAGTAAGGCCATCTTGAATGGAACCAAGTACACCCATAGCACCTACGGTAAACGTCAAAGATGCCGTGATAAAGGCGTGCGTAAACTTTGGATCACCAGCGTTGCCAGTGCGAGCTTTCACCCAGTCACCAAATACGGTAATCCAATGATTGAGGTCAATAATTTCGCCAATAACGGCACCTACAACCATGCTAATAATCATCAATAGAGGGCCCGTTGTTTGTAGAGATCCATTGACAATGACGAGCATATACTGCATGGCCCCGCTCATACCGAGGAGAAGCACGATAATACCGCTCACAATCATGAGCGTTTGCTTTAAATTTTCTTTCATAAAGCGACCAAACGCGAGGCCACATAGGCTGCCAGCTATAATGAGGCCAATATTAATGGCCGTTCCCAAACCAATCATATATTTCCCTTCTTTAATTGTGAAAGTAACACTATCAATTTACTTCAGTATAGCAATCATATCGAAATAAATCAATTTATATGGCATAAAATATATAATATGAAATTGGATTAATTAAAGTTTTTTAGGACCATACATATAGCCTGATTAATGCTGCTATAGGTTTTCCTAATACAGTATGACTCCTTTTATAACATTATATATAGCAAAAAGCCTCTATCCAATAAGGATAGAGGCTCTGTATAGTTTATAGCGTTGAGAGAGAACTAATGATAGACCCGCTTAGGAGAGAGAGAGTATATGTGTTTATATATAAAGCGGGCCGACATGAGATGAGTCGCTATCGCCTCATCGACTTTAGTGTACACCCAATTCCACATAACAACAAATTCAATTATGTAAACACAAGTATGCATAAAAACTATTGTTAACTAATTTATACTTATCACCCTTACGCTTCATCGTCTACAGGTAACCGTACGATATCTGCTGTTTTATTAATCTCCTCAAAGCAAGGGCAGTCTTTACCGTGATCATTGATAAGGCCACTAGCTTGTAGATGCGAATAAATTGTAACAGGACCTACAAACTTAAAGCCCCTCTTCTTTAAGTCTTTACTGATCCGTGTAGATAAACCATTCTTTGTAGGAAAATGACCTTCTGGATGGTTTTCATAAATAATCGTTTTATGATTTGTAAATCCCCAAATATAGTTACAAAACGAACCAAATTCAGATTGAATACGTTTAAAAGCAGCAGCATTATTGATAATGGCTTCAATTTTAGGACGATGCTTAAGCATCCCCTCCGTCTGCATGATGCGTTCAATGTCGCTTTCACCATAAGCAGCCACCGCATCAATATCAAAATGATCAAAGCATGCTCGAATGATGTTTCGTTTATTCAAAATCGTAAGCCAACTGAGACCACATTGGAGACTTTCAAGGCAAAGATGTTCAAATTGATGTTGGTCATCATGAATTGGTCGGCCCCACTCGTAATCGTGGTAATCCTGATATAAAGGCGTCGTCGGCCATTCACAAGTCGTCATCACACACCTCCATGCGCCCATACGAGGACGTCATACATGAGCGCTACTACGAGGCCCATTACAAGATGACCACCCACATAAAATGGCACTAGATAATAAATGAATAAAAGCAAGGAATGCAAGGCTTTACGAAGCCATATAATCGGCGTAGATGTGTCGCCACCCACCTTACTATCAAGCCAATTATGGACGGTGTAAATAGGCGTTCCTAAACGGCGAATCCAGTCTGGAACACGTACCCCAGGATTCAAACCAGGGCAATAGAAGATCACCAAGGGCAACGCCACCACATCAATGACGAGCAATAGGGTTAACATAAAAGCAAACCAATCTAATTCGCCTTCCCACGTGAAGGGTTGTGCCATGAAACGGGCACCCCACAAATAGGCTTTGTATACGATATACGGTTCTAATAGCCATAATAAGGGCTTCACTACACTCATGGGACTACCTACACCAAACAAAAAATAATAAAAACTACGCATTTGCGTAGTCATTTCATATATACAACATTCCGATTATATCGACTGCATACCAAGGACATAGCGATTTTCTAGGTTAGAAAATCACTTCATACACACCATTTTTAGTCCTTACATACATCGATTTTCATATTAATATTATATCAGATTTTGTAGTTCTTGTGGGATTATATTTTATAAAAATTTTATCAATTTACACTATTTATAGTACTGATTAACAAAAGAAGTCACTATATAAGCCATCCGCTCTATTTTATCACTCTAAAAAGCCCTTTATCCATTTTAATAGATAAAGGGCTGCATATATGTATTAAGACTTTCACTAATAAAAGCAGTTTAGTTGTCACTAATAATAATTTTCGTCACCTTGCTACCATTGTGCTCGAAAAATATACCTACAATATTGTCACTGTTATAGCGTAGATATCCATAGAACCATCGATTATTAAAGTCTATAAAATCAGGACGGCCATAGATGTCCATCACTTTTTTCAAGGAATCGCCAACAGCAATGCCACGGGCAGTCACGGCATCACGATTGCTGACAGTCATATACCATACGATAGGACGACTATCTTGCATCAAAGAATGTCCTACAGGAAGTAGTAGCATGTAAGCAAAACACGTTTCCATGTCACTTAAAAATATAGTCATTTAGTTATATAATTATACTTAATAACATAACCTACGGATTACTACAATACCAATAAATACAGAAATGTAAGCGGGAGATACCACCATGACTAAACTACCACTATTAGCGTGTACTTTCATCATGAGCACTATATTATCACCAATAGGAGCCATCGATGTTAATATTCCTGGTGCAGATTCGAAGATTCCAAAGGATGCCTACGTAAACTACCAAGCCACAAACCCTGATATTGAAAAGGATGTAGCAAACTATGTGAAAACATTAAAAGCAACTGACAAGGCTAAGGGTATTAGTAAAAAAGAAATTGAGTATACTAAAGCAGCCTCTATATATCGCGGTCAAAATTACCATAATACGGTCATTTCCGTTCATGATCAATACAACCAAATTCGCCTTTCATTCCCAGTAGCGGGCATAAAAAGTGATTATCATATAGGACGTTACCAAAATCCAAGTCGAACCATTGAGGACTATCGAGTTTTAACCAATAATGGAAGTCTCAATTTAGAAATTGACTACGCAGATTTTAAAGATTACGACTGGCGCAACACCAAAATAGCTTATGAAAAGCTAACAGACAAAGACGTCCGTAATTTCTTGCAAGACAATGCGAAACGAAAGTCCTCCAAACAGATTTCTGATATAAAGGGCACTGTATTTTCATATCCTACTGTTACCTACAGCACTTGGGATAGCATGAAGATGCCACACTTTAAAAATGGTAAAAAAACAACGCTCACCATCGACACAATCAATTTTAAATTTAAGGGCTATAACATGCGTCATCCCTTATATCACGCAGGGTTTGTCTATTATGATAACAACCCCGTCCTGAACAAGGTTCCTACAGATAAATTATTGGCTAATTATGTGCTTCCCTCTGTACAAAACCTAAATGAATTAAATCAATATTCACGCATAGAAAGCTTAAACGGTGTACAATACCGCGTACCAAAAGACGCCATATACGAAGGTGAAAGTAAGGCCTCTGAACACCAAGATATTAGATACTACAAAAAAGGAGATATAACATTCTTTGTTTCTACTGACAATGTTCCTAGAAACCCATATGCGCACGAACTTGTTATAAACGGTCATTACAATTTTAAAACTGATTTAAATACGTTCTGGGATATTTACCGTTACCATCCATCAGCATCAGACTATATCAATTACTCAGTTGTATGGAACAATAACATCCCTGGTCTATCCATACACAGCTATGAACCTAATAAGGATGATCACATTCTAAACTTTAACTCCTATGATGGCATATATAGTTTTACTTATACTATCTTCTATCCAAGTTTTTTAAGTGCTGAGGAAGTTCAAAAATTACGGAATATGATTGAGTTCTTTGATTCTACCAATAATCCTAATTTTAAAATGCAAGAACACGTTCTATTTCCAGAAGCATAGACGCTCTATATCAACACCATTATAAAATAGCTTTCATAAGCATTATATTATACAAATATATAAATTAACTAACAAAAGTCGAGCAACTAAACGATAGAAGCTCGACTTTTTTAGTACTAGAAAACTAAAATATACTTAGTTAAGATGCAGCATTCACGGTATCCCAAAGAATTGTATGTATGTCTTCATTTGTTATGTGGACAGACTAGTCCTTTATGGCGTCAACTACTTCGCCAATGTACATATAATGTGGTTCCCAACGATCATATCCAGCTTGTGTATATACAGCAGAATTAGATGCGTAATAATCTTTTACCTTTTCTGCCAAATAGGCTTCATCGAATTGGTGTTCATATAGCTTTTTACATACAAAAGTTAACTCTGCTTCTTTGAAAGTTACCCCATCGCCTGCCGTAACTGGCGTTAGGCCAGAATTTGCCACCTTATTTTCGTCGCGGCCAGAATGAGAACCTAAATAACCAAGAGCCTTGCGATAACTTTCAGGGAAAAAGCTAACTGTAAAGGTATCATATTTCGCCATAAACTCTTGAGTATAACGCGCTGGATGAATGTACACTGTCACCGTGGATATATCGCCACCATTAGGGCCCCATATGTTGCCCATACTGCCCCAACTAACCGTACATGTATTAAAATCATCAAGCATTCCAGCCGTAACAAGAGCCCAACGATTCTCAAACATAGTAAAAGCTTTATAATCCTTTGTTTCAAATGGTTTCATAAGAACCTCCAGTTTATCTCGATTTGACGATATAAATCTTTACCCCTATAATATAGGTAGATAGTCAGACGAGTCATACCGTCAGGCTCATCTCTGAAAACAAAAAAGCTTGAGAAATGGCCTTTCAGTTATCGAATCATCTAAGATAACGAAGGGCTATTTGTCTTTTGTGAGACAAATAAGCGCTATTAAAGCTCCAAAAGCAATAACCACAGTTATCACCTGTAATAAGAGCATGATTATTTCATAATCACTCATAGGCTTATCCCTCCCTTCGATGACGAAGAGAGGCCCAACCTCGTCTAACTATCCTATGCTTATTATATAGCGAACTAATATACGATACAATAAGTATTATATTATACAAATATATGAATACAGTAATAAAAGCCGAGCTAATTCTATGAATTAAAAGCTGGCGGTAATCGCTTACACCATAAAAACTTTAAAACTACATTTCTTATTGAGTTAATATATTAATCCATTCCATATACCACGGTATAAATACTGGGCTCTCTTCAAGTTTCTCCTTATAAGACCCTTCTTCTCGCCATTGTGGCTCTTTTCGTAATCTTGCCGCATCATCAAAGCCCACATATTCGATCATATCTCTCAGTTGTTTATGTGTATAAGATGTTTTACTTTCATCATAATTAATACGATAACTGTAAACGTATACAGAATCTCTCACAACATGACGAAGATAGGATTCACTATTAGGCTTATAGGAATCAACTAAAGAGCCTGCAATCCCATTGTTCCATACTACTGCATACTGTGTAGGTGTGTCTAAATCATTATATTTATGTAAAAAATATAATGTTGGGATCTTAATAATCGTTACATCTGGCTTTTCTTTCTTGATTAAGCTACGTATTACCCGCATTTTAAATCCTGTATCCTCATAGGTTCTTACATCATATGTCTCGTCTTCCACAGTTTCACTGATGAGCTTAGCCGTTTTAGGAATACGATAGTTAAAATTACCCCAATGCTCAATATTAGTATAAGCATCTAATCCAGATAATGATTCGATAGATGGAATAATATAATTACTCATCACCACTTCAGGCGCTTTATCTTGATATGGATCCTCTGTATTTACCCAACCGCCATAGGTAATGCCATAAGATGTATTTGTATCATTTGGTGTAAATTCCGTATACATTACATGGGCATTATTTGACATGAGCTTCCAAGATGTGTTCCGTAATCCTGGATACATATATTTTCCTTTACTTTCAGAATATTTATTAAGCTCTTTAGCATGCGGTGGACCGACAACTAAAAACGCACTAAGGCTTCGAACAGCAAACAAGGGCCCTTGTTTTCCGGATGGAGACTCTACAACATCACCCCGTAAGCTAACATTTGGTACGGATAATCTGATATTCTTATCCCCTTCATGAAGCAACACAACTGTAGACTGCGAATAATCTGCAAGCTCCGAAGCCTTAACAAAACCAGACCGTTCTCGATATAACTTATCCAGTTTCGATGCCGGATTTACAGACTTCGATTCTACAAATTGAATATATGACTCTACCTCTTGCTCCGCCACCTTATTAATATGTCGATAATTTTCATACGCATTAGCAGGAATACTCGCATCCGCCCCAGGCACAGGTGGCTGTCCGGCTGGCACTTCGATCTGTACAGCACTTACATTTATGGTGAAAGCAGTTGCTAGTGCCATCATAATTACACTTTTACGTAACATAGTACCCTCTCTCAATTTTTATAAAATAAATAAGCACAGACTTATTAGCATAAGTATACTATGCAAATAAGTCTGTGCCTATGATTAATAATTTTATAATTTAGTATATAAGATTTACCTATATTGATATTTATAAGGTTTATCTCAATTTGACGATATAAATCTTTATCCCTATAATATAGGTAGATAGTCAGACGAGTAGTGCCGTCAGGCTCATCTCTAAATCAGTAAAACATTAGGAAATGGCCTTTCAGTTATCTAGTTACACTAGGCAACGGAGGGCTATTTGCTTCTTGTAAGGCAAATAAGTGCTATTAAAGCCCCAAAAGCAATAACAATAGCCATTACTTGTAACAGGAGCATGATTATTTCATAATCGCTCATAGACTTATCCCTCCCTTCGAAAACGAAGAGAGTCCCAACCTCGTCTAACTATCCTAAATCTATTATAGAGCGAACTAATATACGATACAATAAGCATCATATTATATAAATATATAAATTAACAAATAAAGCCGAGCTACTAAAACAAGGTAGCTCGGCTTTTTATATCGTTTCACAAATTTATAATCTACTAAATTCTAATTACATTACTCTCAAACCAACTCTTTAAAGAAGGATCTAATTTGCTCGTTTTAAAGGTTTACAGAATTACACTACTCTCAAACCCTTACCATTGAGGAATGAATTCTTCTACAATTTTAGAGATTTACAGAATTACACTACTCTCAAACGTATCGGTAAATCAATGGGTAGACGATGGCGTTTTAGAGGTTTACAGAATTACACTACTCTCAAACTGCATCCAACAAATGACTTTACTGATTTGCGTTTTAGAGGTTTACAGAATTACACTACTCTCAAACAGGAATTCCGTGAATGGATGGGCGAAGATGGTTTTAGAGGTTTACAGAATGACACTACGCTCAAACGTATGCTCTCCTTTAGTGGAACGCAAGGGGGGTTTTAGAGGTTTACAGAATTACACTACTCTCAAACTCAGAACGTGTTTCTACATCAGAAAATGTTGTTTTAGAGGTTTATAGAATTACACTACTCTCAAACAGCTGGTATTTGGTATGACTATGAAGAACAGTTTTAGAGGTTTATAGAATTACACTACTCTCAAACGATCAACAAAGTACTCACTGGCACACGGAAGTTTTAGAGGTTTATAGAATTACACTACTCTCAAACGGAGTATTACAACGAGGGAAATCACCTGTTGTTTTAGAGGTTTATAGAATTACACTACTCTCTAACCGGTCGCCACAACAAAAGCACGATATCTGCGTTTTAGAGGTTTATAGAATTACACTACTCTCAAACCGATTGGCCACACTTGCCGCAGCAGGTCCTGTTTTAGAGGTTTATAGAATTACACTACTCTCAAACAAGTATTATGATCTAAATGTTAATACCGCAGTTTTAGAGGTTTATAGAATTACACTACTCTCAAACTGCTATAACTTTCTCTATTGTTAATCCTGAGTTTTAGAGGTTTATAGAATTACACTACTCTCAAACGTTTCCTTTTCATTCCTACTTATTTCTTTTGTTTTAGAGGTTTATAGAATTACACTACTCTCAAACGGGAGTTATTTCCTGCAGGAAGTTTTGAAGGTTTTAGAGGTTTATAGAATTACACTACTCTCAAACAACCTAAAGAAGGTAGCAAATTACCATCTTGTTTTAGAGGTTTATAGAATTACACTACTCTCAAACGGGAGTTATTTCCTGCAGGAAGTTTTGAAGGTTTTAGAGGTTTATAGAATTACACTACTCTCAAACAACCTAAAGAAGGTAGCAAATTA
>NZ_JBBNNS010000003.1:0-335182 GCF_040097785.1 Veillonella parvula
CTGTTCCCATCTCGAACACAGTAGTTAAGCTCATAAACGCCGAAAGTACTTGGCTGGAGACGGCCTGGGAGGATAGGAAGCCGCTGATTGACTAAAAGAAAAAGGTCTACCTAAAGGTAGGCCTTTTCTTTTTGCTAGTCTTCGACTAGCTAACTCTGCAAGAGCCGTCTCCAGCCAAGGTTGTACAAGTAGAAACTATCTATATAAATCAATAAGACGGCGTGGGAAGGGTAGGGTGTGAGGCCACAGAGGAGTGAAACGACGTATGGGGCCCACACATCACCTTCTTCCGAACGTAAGATTTACCGAACTGCGAAGCAGTGAAGGAAAATCCACAGTGAGGATTGATAGGAAGCTGCTGATTAAGCAAAGGCACACCTAAGGGTGTGTCTTTTTTTGTATGGATTTTTATTTTTTTAAGGGAACTAATGAGCAAAGCAGTAGACGTTGAAGGAGTTACTTATATAATTAGTATTAATTATCGTGCTTTGAAGCACATATTTTTCTCATGGATATTGGTATACTTAGGCTTATATCATATTTATAGGAGGTCATATGGCTAAAAAAATTGCGGTCCTCGTGAATGAGGATACAATGCAGCGCTGTTCTTGTGGCGGTTGTTTGAAAGCATTTATGAATAAAGCGGATTCCTTTGAGCGGTATGCTGATGAGGATATTGAGTTGGTGGGCTTCACACATAGTGGTGGGGATCTTGCTAAGAAAATCGAGTCTTTTAAGAAAAAGGGTGTTACTACGGTACATCTTTCTACATGTACGCGTGGTAAGAATGAAAATTATGAAAGCATTGCAGAGCAGTGTGCTGAGGCGGGCTTTGATGTAGTAGGCTATACACATGGCAGTGCGGTGTCTAAAGATGGTAAAGAAGCGGTAGTACTTTCAGCTAAATCAGTAATGACAGATCAATAGTTAGCAATGCTTGAATTAACCATAACAATTTGCAATATCTTATGATAGATGAATGATTGTTCCATTATTCATTCTATATTTACACTAAACCTATATTATATAGATAGTATGTAAATTATAAGTGGTATATTTATCATTATGAGAGGTTGAGAGAATGAATAAGAAACTTACAGCGGCTACCTTATCTGTTGCTATGGCAGTGACAATGGCACCTACTATGATGCAAACGGTTTCTGTTAGTGCTGCGTCTGCTGCGGTACAATCTTTAGCTGGTGGTGCTATTGCTATGGCTTATGTATCTACTGCATTAAATAAAATGGATAATTCTGCAGAGGGGCAACAGGAGAGTTTGGCACGCACAAAAGAGAAAACTGGTTACTTAAACGATAGTGCAGCTCAAGAGCGTGTAAATCGAATTATGAAGACATTAGAGGCTACACCTAGTGTAAAGCGTTCTTATGTCGTATATGCGAATCCTGATGAGGAGTTTAATGCGTTTGCCACACTTGGTCGTGTTATGTCCATTAACAAGGGTGCTCTAGATACACTGGATGATGATCAATTAGCCTATGTAATGGCTCATGAAATTTCTCATGGTGAGCATAAAGATATTATTAATGGCGCTAAGAAACAAATTGGTCTTTCTACAGCAGTCGGTATAGCCGCTGGTGGTAGTGAAGGCGCGGCTATCTTATCTAATGTGGCAGGCAACTACTTATCTAATCAAGTGTTTACGATGAGCCAAGAGAAAGCTGCTGATGAGTTAGGCTTTAAGATTTTAAGTGAATCTCCATATAATGTAGGTGGTGCCGCTGGTTCTATGGCAGTACTGCGCAACAAAGTGGGGGAACACTACCGTGAAGGGCTTTCACAAGTGGTAGCACCTAATAACCATCCAAAGTTGTCCGATCGGGTGAACAATAATATTTCTCGTATGTACACATATTCTGGGAATCATGTAAATGTATCGAATGGTACTGTGTATGTAAACGGCGATAATATTTATACTCCAGCAGGTAGCGGTCGTTACACAGGCGAAGAGCGTGCTTATTACATGGCTGGTAAATTGGCACGATTGTATCATAACAATCAAGTGACACCAGGTTCTGCATCCTATAGTGGTGACACTGTAACGGTAGCCGGTCAATCCATTGTTTCTACGCCAAATGCGGATGTAGCTTTACAAGTGGCAACAAATCTTAACAATGCATTTGTAAAGCCCGCTGGTGCTGCCGTTAATGCGAAAAAACCAGTAAAGGTTAAACAAGAAAAACCTAAAAAGGTAAAAGACGATAAAAAAGCAAAAGCAAATAAAGCTAAAAATAAATAAGAGCTATACATGGCATATAATTTGCTTTAAGGATTTATGTTATTATAATCAGAATAATCAGAGGACTGAGCCCATAAAGGCTTAGTCCTCTTTTTATATGGATTGTAATTTTTATAGTTTGAGTATAAGTTTATATGTTAATAAGTTTATAAGATGTATTGAGGGATATACGAGTAAGAAATAGACTGTAAAAATATTGTTGATCATAAGTATAATTATTATTCATGTGTGAATAAATTATATTCATGAAGTAATAATAAGTTCATAAAAATACAAAAAAGATTTTTGATAATGGAATGTGAATTATAATAATTTTCAACTATAAAATATGAGAAATTATCTTATTGAGCATAGTTTTAATAGATATAATTATTATATTTTTTATAATAATTATGAAGTATTTATGCAATAGCTTAATATTGTCTATATATAGTGGATAGATGTATATTTAAGGTGGATGAAATATGTGCTTAGAATGGAATCCTATAGAAATACCATAACGGTAGGGGGTATAGGGTTATTGTACTTATACATGCTTTATAGGATAATGTCAATGTTGGTGGTTAATCTAATAATATAGATGACCATTTTTTTGTTAAATAACACGTAATTTTATACATTATATGGAGGCTATGATGGAGTATACAATTCACCTATTTAATGCAGGTGGTTTCGTTATGTATCCACTTGTACTATTCATGTTAGCAGCATGTACTATTTTATTTGAACGTATTCGTACGTACAGAAACATCAATCATGAGTTACAACAGTTGTCCGATAGCATTGATGCAGGCCGTAATAGTAATAATTGGTCTACTCTAGAGAATTCTATAAAAAATAGTGATGATGCATTGAGTAGATTCGTGTCTCCTATCGTGGAGTCTGTATATAGTGCGGAAGGTTTAGAGAATCGTTTACATGATGTGGTAGGGTACATGGATGAACGTTTAAAACGTGGTCTTAACTGGCTTAGCATGATGGTAACAATGGCTCCATTACTTGGCCTTTTGGGTACTGTTGTTGGTATGATCCGCTCCTTCGCGGCCGTTGGTGGCGATATTGGTGCGCCTACTGTTATTACAGGCGGCGTATCCGAAGCGCTGGTTGCCACTGCAACAGGGCTTTCAGTAGCCATCGTAGCATTAGCCATCCATAGTTGGTGCACAGATAAAGTAAATTCAGATATCGCAAAGTTAGAGCAAAAATTAGGTTCTATTATGGATTTATATATTAGGAGTCAACGATGAAACGTAGTTCAGTAGGCATACAAAAAGAACCTACCATCATGATTATACCTATGATTGATATCGTTTTCTTCTTGCTCGTATTTTTCATGATGAGTACGTTGTATATGAATACAGAGGAACAAATTCCTCTTAACTTACCAAAGGCTTCCTCTTCTTCTGCAAAGACGATTGAGCCTATCACAATTTCATTAACAGCTACACATAAGATGTATTTGAATGAACGTGAGATTGTCCCTGATCAACTGGGCAATGAAATTCAAGGTATTGTTGCAAAAGAACCTCAACAGGCATTTATTGTGCGTGCCTCTGAGGATATTGCGTATAAGGACGTTATCAATATTTTAGATAATCTTAAAATTAGTGGTGCTCGGTTTGTTAGCGTAGCTACAGAACGGAAGTGATTCTATGGTAGATAAACGATATGGAATTCCTTTCGTAGCTGCATTGGCATTAAATCTTGTATATTGGGGTGTTGTAGGTGATTGGTTTGGTCATATAAAACCTCCAGAAACACCCAAAAAAGACTTGGTTATCAACCTTGATATGGGGCAGCAAGAACCTCCTCAAGAGAAGAAAGATCCTGAGAAATTAAAGATTCAACCTGACGACAAACCAGTCGCAGGAGGCGGTAAAGCAGGTAGTGTGTTGCCTGATTTATCGGGAAAGCCCACAGAAGGCTTAAAAAATCTGAATCCTTACTTAGGTGGTAATGAGATGGCATCAGTCAACTTGAATGGTAATACTGATAATCCTGTTGGCAATCCAGGCAGTGGCAATGTACCAGGCCCTGGTGGTGGTGGGGTTATTGGTAATGGAGGCCTTGGTAATGAGGGCAATGGTTCTAAAGGTGGTGATCCAGGTCCAGGTGATGTAGAACGTCGTGGGGGATCTTACGATAGTTCAGGTTATATTGCTCGCATTGAGAGTAATAAAGTAATGCCGCAACAGGCGGTGCGCCGTGGCCTCAGTGGACGAGTTTCCTTTGAAATCACTTTTGATGCCGATGGCAACTATGCAGGTGCTGAAATGATTGGTAGCAGTGGCTCTAGCATTCTCGATAATGCTGCTGCTAGCCTCGTAGAGAGCTCTGGCGGTATAGAGAATACAACAGGTGAGCCAGTTACAATTGTGGTTAATGTAGATTATGGTTTTAACTAATTTTCAATAGCTGATAATGTATGAATTATGTTTGTGTGTAGTTTTAATTCAGAAAATACAAGAAACGCATTTGTTAGAGGATTAGTTTTAATATTTTTTTTATTGTGTATTTATTGTGTGTGGAGGGGTTATGACGAGTCGTCGTATTTTATCTGCTACTATTGCGGCAACGTTAGCGTTAGGTACGTATCAAGCCTATGCGTATGATGAGAACTTCAAGGGTTATGAGGTTCATAATGTTTCGGTAAAAGCCGATGCGGCAAAGGATGAGTATGGTAATACCATTACTGAGCAATCTTATTACCGTACTGGTGGTGATGTAAAGGTTATCACTCGTGAAGAGATTGAAAAACGTCATTATCGCGATGTAACTGAAGCGATTAAACGCGTTCCAGGTGTTACATTCCAAAATCCTGGTTACCGTGGTGGCGAGTATGGTTACCAATTTTATAATAATGGTGTGTCCATTAATGGTGACTCCCGCGTTGTAGTATTAGTAGATGGTCGTCGTGTAGACAATATTACATCTGGTCGTTTAGGTGATAGCTCTGAAAGAGGCTCTAAATCTACAGGTGTAAATATTGATGAAGTAACCAATATGGATGCTATTGATAAAATCGAAGTTATCAAAGGCTCTGGTGCTTCTCAATATGGTTCTGATGCTACAGGTGGTGTCATCAATATCATTACACGCCGTGGTAAAGGCAATTTCAGCGGTTCCGTTGATTTGGCTACAGGCAGCTGGAACAAGCATAGTTATAACTTGACTGTACAAGGTGCGGCAGGTAAGAATGCATCTACTGGTTACTTTGTAACAGCTACACGTACTATGTCTCAAGATACGAAGTATAAAGATGGCGATACTGGTGAAGTAGCCACTCTTACAGGTTCTAAATGGCGCGAAGAAGGATTTAATGCACGTATTGACCATGAGTTCAATAAGAAACAAAGCTTACAGTTCTCAATGAACTTCAAAAAAGGTCGCGATGGGTATCCAATTTCTACACCAAGCCGGAAATACTGGAATGCAGATGATTGGCGTCGCATTATTTTCAATGCTGAAGTTGGCCAATATGATACTAATTACAAGTTGAAAACAGATCCTAAATATGTAGATCCAGATGAAAATCCACAAGGTTATGCACCTAAGTTGTATGGTGACTCCAGAAACCCTGGCTACCACAATTTATTCGCTTTAGATGGTAACTACGGCTCTTATAGTAAGTTTAAAAACTTAGACACAGATTTGAAATTTACTTTCGATCGCCAAGGTCAAATGGAAAGCTTTGCTAGATTGTATCGTTTAGATCATCGATATGAAGGTCGCGATACATATACATGGTCTAAACTTGGTAGCGAGGCCGCACGTGCTGCCTATGCTGCGGCATTCCCTAATGGCGCTACTGTGGAGCAATTTAATGCATGGGTTGATTCCAATTTGGCACCATTCCCAGATCGTCGTGATGCATTGCGTCAATGGATTGCTGAAACAGGCGGTATGGCAGGTAGCCCAAATAGATGGTATAAAGAAAATAAAACAGGTGTAGAACTTCAATGGACTCGCCAACTTGATAAGCATGATATTATTGCTAATATCGACTATAGTCGCTCTAATTTGAATTCCCGTTCTATTAAACGTAATGGTGATGTAGTGTCTTCTGATATTCGTCGTAATACTTTATATGCTTATTTACAAGATAAAATCTACATTGGTAACAATGTGGAATTAACACCAGCATTGCGCTATGTACACTATAGCAGTATTCAAGGTAATGGCAGCGGTGACTCCCAAGGTAAGGGTAGTGTAAGCGCCTTGACTCCTAGTTTGCATGGTCAAGTTAAATTTAACAAGAAGACTAGTATGTACGCTGGGTGGACTCGTATCTTAAGACCGCTTAAAACAGGCGACTATAGTGCGACTGATGGAGTATTTAATACACCGTTAGATGACGAAAGAGGCGATGCTTTCACATGGGGCCTATTACATACATTTGGGAAAAACAATAATACTACTGTAGCAGTTCACTATGATTACACACGCATGAAAAATGCCATCGCTACATTGCCAATTTGGAATGGCAGATCCGGTGAGTTTGAAAAAACAGCAGTTAATGCGAAAGAAAACAAACAATCTTTCAATATTACAGTAGACCACAGATTAAATGAACATGTAACAATGAGTGCGTCTTATTCTCATATGAAAGATAAATGGTTATCTAAAGGTGGTTGGATTCTTGATCCAAACTGGGGTTATAGCAATAGCGATGATATCAATGTGGCTATTAATAGCTTGCGTCCGCAAAACCACTATGCATTGAACATTTCTTATGATAACAAGCGTCTATATTCTGGCTTGTTGATTAACTGGTACACTGGCAATAGCGACTATGCATTCACTCATAGACGTTTCCTCATCGTGGACTGGAACCTCAACTATGATGTGACAAAAGATTTAACTGCGTACATTGTGGTAAATAACGTTCTTAACCGTGCTTATGAAACAAGCTATAGCGCTTACAATGGTCGTGGTAGTGCGGCTATGCCAGCACGTTCCTTCATGATTGGGGCGAAATATAAATTCTAATGATTAGATTCAGCGTATTAATACTATGTCTATTAATATGTGTAGGTTGTGGTCCTCAGCAGGTAACTGTTGAGGACTATCAGTCTACACCAGCACATATCGAATTGCAGCCACCAGTGACAATTGAATCCTTTGTACGCCGAGGGGAACCTTTTGAAAGTACCTATACGGCGGTGCCTGAGCGTGTGGTGGCGATGTGGCAAAACTCCATAGAAACTATCATTGCTCTTGGTGAAGGGGATCGTATCGTAGCGGGCATGGGGATTCCAGATTGCAAATACGTGCGACCAGAATACCGTGAGGCATACGATAAAATTCCATACAAGGATCTGAAATACGCCAATTTGGAAAGCGTATTAATGATGAAGCCTGATTTGTTGGTAGGTTGGAAGTCTACTTTCACAAATAAAATGTTACAAACACCTACATTTTGGCAGGCGAGACAAGCGAATGTATATATTGCAGAGTCCTCCTTGGGGGCTCAATCGGCGCTAACCATGGATATGGAGTATAAATATATTCGAGATTTGGGGCGTATTTTTAATCGAAACATGGAAGCAGAGCTTCTCATTCAAGAGATGCAACAATCTGTGGCGTACACGGTAGCCCAAACGGCTCATGAGAAGCCACCAAAGGCATTGTTTATTGAGGTGCAAGGTAAGCATTTTCGATTGTATGGACATAAGACATTAGCTGGTAATATAGGGGCTTCCTTGCACGCCGATGTGATCGACACGGAAACGCCGTCCATTAGCATGGAGGACGTGGTGGAGCAGAATCCGGACGTTATATTCTTGATTGTATCTGATGGTGAATATAGCCAAGCGGATGTGATTATGAACTATGTACTAACGCAGCCAGGTTTACAAGGTGTTAATGCATTGCGCAATAAGCGCGTTCATTTCTTGCCATTGCTCGCTGTATATAGTCCTGGTATTCGTTTATCAGATGGTATCGACATCGTATCGCATGGGTTGTACCCTAATCTATATTCAGAAGGGGTACCAGATTTAATTCATTAATAAAGGAGCAGTATGCTAAAACGTATTGGATATACTGCTGGCGGATTTGTCCTCATAGGGGTGCTAGCGGTAGCCATTCTATGGGGACTTTCTGTTGGTACAGTACAGTTTTCACTTTCTCAAATTTTTAATATTGTAATGGATCAATTTTCTAGCCCTTTGGCTATCGATGATCCTATGAATGGTCCAGAGCAGACCATTATATGGTTATTGCGTATGCCGCGGCTGTTGATGGCTGCCATTATCGGCGCAGGCCTTGCCGTATCTGGCGTTATCATGCAGGCTATCGTTAAAAATCCACTAGCGGATCCATATATCTTGGGTATTTCATCGGGTGCATCCCTTGGAGCTACGGTAGCTATTTTATTTGGTGTAGGTGTTATGTTCGGTGAGAACTTCGTCGGCGTTATGGCCTTTATTGGAGCCATGGCGATTTCCTTCGGCGTGTTGTTTATCTCGAACTTGGGTGGCCGACCAAATTCGGTGAAATTGATTTTAGGGGGCTTGGCATTAAGCGCTGTATGTAGCTCCTTCTCTAGTTTTGTGGTCTATTTGGCGGACGATAAAGAAGGCATTCAAACCATTACGTACTGGTTGATGGGGAGCTTTGCAGGCGCTAAATGGGATATGTTGCCATTTATTGCCATCGTTGTCTTCGTGAGCATTCTATTCTTTTGGTCTCAAAGCAGAGTTTTAAACATTATGCTTCTCGGCGATGAGGTGGCCATCACCTTAGGTCGTGATTTGCATAGATATCGACAAGTCTATTTGATTATTAGCTCACTTATTATTGGCTTTGTGGTGTACGCTGCGGGTATGATTGGTTTTGTAGGACTCTTGATTCCTCACCTTGTGCGCATGACAATCGGCACGAATCACTGGACCTTGATTCCATTCAGCGCATTAGGGGGTAGCATTTTCCTCGTTATTGCGGATGGCTTGTGCCGCTGCATTATTCCTCACGCAGAATTGCCAATCGGCATTCTCATTTCGCTCATTGGGGCGCCAACCTTTGTGTATATGTTGGTGCGTAAGAACTATGGATTTGGAGGGGAATAATGAATATTCAAACAGATAATATCCAAGTCTCATTTGGTCCGAAAACGATCCTCCATGATATTTTCCTAGATATACGAGACAAGGAATTTGTAGGAATTATAGGTCCTAATGGGAGTGGTAAAAGTACGTTTTTGAAATGCTTATATCGCGTGCTTCAACCTAATCATGGCAAGATTTTCTTTGACGGCACTGAAATGAGTTCCTTAAGTCATCGCGACACGGCTTTAAAAATGGCTGTAGTAGCACAGCATAGTACGGTTAACTTTGATTTTTCAGTTCTTGAAATGGTTCTCATGGGTCGCTCCCCGTATAAAGGGCTGCTTGATAGGGATCAAATTAATGACTATGAAATCGCTCGACATGCGCTGTCTCAAGTAGGGCTTAGTGATTTTGAAAGTCGCAATTTTAATACCTTATCTGGTGGTGAGCAGCAGCGTGTTATCTTAGCACGTGCCTTGGCACAGCGCACAGAATGCCTAGTGCTAGACGAACCGACAAACCACTTAGATATTAAGTATCAGCTGGAACTGATGACGATTGTAAAACGCCTTGATGCAACAGTAGTGTCCGCTATTCATGATTTGAATTTAGCAGCTATTTATTGCGACCGTCTCATTGCCTTAAAAGACGGCTCCGTAGTGTGTACAGGGCCCCCTCACGAAGTATTAACAGAGGAGACCATCCGACACATCTACGGCGTGTCCGCCACGGTACAAACATTACCAAATGGACGATTAAATATTATATATAATATGGAATAATTAAAAAAAGAGGCGCGGATGATGAAACGAATGAATAAACAAGTCTATGTAGCAGTGCTTATGGCATTAACTACTATGTCAATTAATAGTTATGCTGCAGATGTAACAATGAACAATAATGAAGAAGAAGTTACCATAAATGTTACAGCTAATCGTACAGCGTTATTAGATTTAGATACACCGGTATCGACTTCTGTTATTACCCAAGAGGATATACAAAATAGCGGCGCTAAGACGGCTTTTGATGCGGTCGCCAATGTACCGGGTGTAACCATTAATTCCTTTAGTGCGTCTGGCGCAGATTTTGGTGGCATGGATAGCCGTACGAATATTCGTGGCCTCGACCGCGGTGCACTTGTTCTTGTAAACGGTGTACCTATGAACTTAAATGGTAAGAGCGGAATTGGCTCTATACCTACCAGTGCCATTGAGCGCATTGAAGTTGTAAAGGGGGCGGCCTCTACCTTATATGGCGCAGAAGCTTTAGGTGGCGTTATAAATATTATTACAAAAACGTCGTCAAAAGAGGGTGGTTCTGCTACGGTAGCTGTAGGTAATCGAGGCTCTAAGAGATTTGACATTTCTTATGGTACTGATCGATTTCTCGTTGGTATCGATAGAAAATACTGGGGGACTCAAGATCCATCTACACCGGTGCGGTATGACTATACAGGCCGCAAGGGTTATGATTACTACACTACGCGCAACAAGGGTAACTCCTTAGGCGTGTTCATGAGTGGTAAGCTTTCAGATAAAATAACCTTAAATTATAATCGCGCTGAAAGCCGTTCCTCCTTTGGTCTGATTAGTACAGAAACAAATCCTATGAGACAGGCTCATCATTCTACGACATATCATTACAAGGATGACCGCAACAATGCATCTTTGATTTATAAGGATGACAATACGACAGGAACATTGTTTTATAATGACCGTACTATGCGTGGTGAAAGCCGTGTTCATAGTGCTAAACAGTTCAAGCCGACCGAAACCAGTTATGTAGCTCGTCAATATGGTATAGATGTACAACATGAATGGGACTTTAGAGGCGGTAAGGATTATTTGATTGCCGGTGTTACAGGTAAGCAAGAAACCTATCGCGCCACACAGGCCCCTGTGTACACACGCCCTCATCGTAATACCTATGCGGTGTACAGTAGCTATTCTCGTGAAATCAATCCAAAATGGACTGCCATTTTGGGCTTGCGCTATACAGCTATTAGTGATCCTATTAAGGACCAACATGTGTTAACGCCTCAGTTCCAATTGTTGCATACCATCAATAAAGATTCCTCCATGTACTTAAATATAGGGAAAGCTTACACGATGCCTAGCTTGAGTGATACATTCCGCAGTGTAAACCGCCAATACACAGCAGTAAGTGGTAAAAATCTTAAGCCTGAAGAGGGCTGGAACTATGAATTAGGTTATAAACGCCTTAATAAGAAGGATAGCTGGAAGGTGGACGTGTTCTATATGGACTTCAAGAACTTCTTCCAATGGCAACCTGATGTAAATGGTCGCCCAACCGTTCGCGTAAACGGTGGTCAATTCCACAATGTTGGGATTGAAGCTGAGTATAGTAGACATTTGTCAGATCGACTCAAAATGAGTGTAAGTGGTTCTTATTCTAATCCAAAACAAAGGGAAATGAATGAAACCTATTGGAAACAAGCGGCTCCTAAGTTACAGTTTACAACCGGTATTCATTATAAAAGCTCTACTTGGGATGCAGGCACATCTTTGAACTTTGTAACCAAACGTTTGCGCAATCGCGATGGTGGCTTGAACCCTAACATTGCTCTTTGGAATGCTTACGTTGGGTATCACTTTAATAAAGATGCTACATTACGCCTCGATGCACGCAATCTTTTGAATCGTCATAATGTGGTATCCAATGGAGATTATGAATATTGGGATGCACCATTCAATTATGAATTAAGTTATACACAAAAATTTTAATATGTATTAGTGATACAATCCCCCGAGAATGCAGTAGTGGTAGGGGTATGGGTTTTGTGCGGTCCAAATAAATGTGTAATAATACAAATATGTAGTTTATATAATTGTGTGAATGTATATATGTGTTAAGTGAGGCATTTGGTATGAGACAACAAATTAAGCATCGTATATCTATACTTGTGGGTTTAGCATTGATAGGATTGTCTGTGAATGGATATGCAGCAGAGGTAAGTGCTGATAAGACTCCCACTACAGCTGCATCGAGTGAATCTAATGGAGCATCTGAAATCCATACTATTAATGTAACAGCAAATCGCATGGCTCTTTTAGATTTAGATACGCCGGCTGCGATGGATGTTATTACTCAAAAGGACTTAGCTAATAGTGGTGCCAAAAATGCATTTGATGCGGTTAATATGGTGCCCGGCATTACGTCTTTTTCCTATGGTGCATCTGGTCTTGAATATGGGGCTATGGATAGCCGTGTGAATATCCGTGGTCTTGAACGGGGCTCTTTGATTCTCATGAATGGGGTACCGATGAACCTCAATGGCAAGGGCGGACTTAGCTCTATTCCGACTAGCTCTATTGAACGCATTGAAGTATTAAAAGGTGCAGCGTCTGCTTTATATGGCGCTGATGCTATGAGTGGTGTTATCAATGTAATTACTAAGACTCCAAGTAAAGAAGGGGGCTCTGCTACGATAGGTTTTGGTAATATGGGCCGCCAAACTTATAAAATTAACTATGGGACGCCTCGCTTCTTAATAGGTGTGGAACGTAACTTCTTTGGCGCTCAAGATCCAGAAACCCCTATCCGCTCCGATATCGGTGGTTATGCTAGAGGCTATGAATATTATACAGCTCGTAACAAAGGGAATTCTTTAGGTGTATTTATGAGCGGTAAATTAAATGATAAGTTGACTTTGAACTTTAGCCGCTTTGAAGGTAATTCTTCTTTTGGACAGTTGAGTACAGAAACGAATCCTATTAAGCAAAAGCTTCACTCTACAACATATGCTTATAAAGATACTAAAAATAATGCGTCTTTAGTTTATAAAGATGGCAATACTACAGGTACAATCTTCTACAATGATAGAGATTTGTATGGTAAAAGTCGCATACATAGCAAAAAGCCATATACGTTGAGTGATAACAACTATATTGCTCGACAATATGGTTTCGATGTGCAACATGAATGGGACTTCCGCGGTGGCAAGGACTATTTCATTGCAGGTGTACTTGGTAAACGAGAAACATATCGCACTACATCTGGTCCATACTATGGAAATCCACATCGCAATAGTTATGCCATTTATGGTACATACTCCTATCAAATCAATCCTAAATGGACTAGTATTTTAGGCTTGCGTTATTCGGATATTAAAGACCCTGTGAAAAATCAACGCGTATTAATTCCTCAGTTCCAATTACAACATCGTATTAACAAGGAATCATCCATGTACATAAATGTTGGTAAAGCCTTTAGAATGCCGAACTTAAGCGATACTTTCAAGAAAATTAATAAAGGCTATGCCTCTGTTAGTGGACGTAATTTGAAACCTGAAGAAGGTTGGAATTACGAATTAGGCTATAAACACATTACTAACAAAGATAGCTGGAAAGTAGCGCTCTTCTATATGGACTTTAAAAACTTCTTCTCTTGGAAACCGGATAGCAATGGTAAAAACACGATTCGCGTAAATGGTGGTCGCTATAGAAATGTCGGTATCGAAGCTCAATATGGTCGTAAATTAACAGATCACTTAAAAATGACTGTGGGTGCATCGTATTCTAATCCAAAACAACGAGAAATCGATAAGACCTATTGGAAACAAGCTAACCCTAAATTGCAATTTACAGGGGGTATCCATTACAATAGCTCAACCTGGACTGCAGGTACTAGCATCAACTTTGTCACAAAACGGATGAAGAACCGCGATGGCGGTACAAACCCAAATCTTATAGCTTGGAATGCATACGTAGGCTATCAGTTCAATGAAAACTCATCCTTGCGGCTAGATGCGCGTAACTTGTTAAACCGTCATAATGTTATTTCCAACGGCGACTGGGAATACTGGGATGAACCATTTAATTACCAACTCAGCTATACTCAAAAATTCTAGCCTTTATGTAATCACTAATTAGAACTATACAAGGAGTATCATCATGAACAAGAAAATTGGATTTTTCATATGTTTGATGATACTCCTTTGTGTATGTTTAACAGGTTGTGGACCTCAATCTGAGGATGGTGTAACACCATATATTCGCTATGTTGACAGTCATGATGGCGTTCAAGTTGCTGTTCCAGAGCATCCAAAACGGATTTTATCACTGTCTTCTGCGTTCGACACAATTTTATTAGGACTTATAGAACCAGAACGTTTAGCAGGCATTAATAAATTGTCTACCTATGAGGAATATTCGCTAGAGGCAAAGCGCGCAAAGCTGGTAAAACCAGTGTTGAGTTCGTATCCTTTGGAGAAAATCATAGCCTTGAAACCGGATCTCGTTATAGCGCCAGATTATATATCGGCTGATGTTATCTATGGCTTACGGCACATGGGTATAGCCACTGTTGTGGTACCTACCCCTTCTACGGTGGACGGAGTGATTCAGAATGTGATGGAGATTGCTCATATTATTGGGGAAGATGAAAAGGGTAGCTTTTACAATCGGAAGATTCACCGTGAAATAGATGAAATAAAGCACCTAGCAGAATCTATTCCAATTGAGCAGCGCAAGACGGTTCTCTTTGTATCATCTATGGACGGATATACGGGAACAGGAAGCCTTTTTGATGATATGTGTCACTATATGAGTATCTATAATGCACCGAATCGGATTGGCTTACCGCCGCACATACCCTTTGGGGAGGAGCGGGTATTAGCCATGAATCCAGACTACATTTTTATTCCATCCTATAAGGGAATGGACAAGAATTTGGCGGATCGATATTTAAAAAATCCGGCCTTTCAAAATCTGCCGGCTATCAAGGAAAATCGTGTTAAGCCTTTACCGGCAGCGTACTTATATACTATGAATCAGCATATTGGGGAAGCGATGCTAGCCATTATGTATACTGTGTATCCTCAATTAGAAAGGAATTCTCATGACTAAACAGACACAACGCATCATGGCGATAACTCTGATTGGGGTATTGCTATGTATCGTGAGCTTATTGGCGCTCCATATAGGGACCATTATGATTCCTATTGGAGGGGGCGTCCAAAGTATTTTGAATGGTATGGGTATACCAGTGAGTTTTACTGAACCTATTTCTGCTGAACAAGAGGCGGTACTGTGGTTTATCCGCATGCCGCGCCTCATCATTGGACTACTCGTAGGCGGTGCCTTGGCAATCGCTGGCGCCGTTATGCAAGGGGTATTCTCGAATCCGTTGGCTGATCCAGGTATTATGGGCGTATCCGCAGGGGCATCTCTCGGTGCGGTTATCGCCATCGCCCTTGGTGTAACATCTCTTGGCATGTTTTACATGCCTGCCTTTGCCTTCGTAGGGGCCTTTGTATCCGTTGGGATTACTATATTGTTAACATGGCGTAATAACAAGCTCGACACGACCACCTTGTTGCTTGCTGGTGTAGCTGTTAGTATGCTGCTCGGTGCTTTCACATCGGGCATTTTGACTATGATTAATGAATACCGCTTGCGTGAATTCCTATTTTGGATGGTGGGTGGACTTGATTTTCGTCGCTGGGACCACGTTCTACTAGCGGTGGGGCCTATCATGACGGGCAGCGTTATATTAATGATGCTCGGTCGTCACCTGAATGTACTCGTTCTCGGGGATACAGAGGCGCGTGCCTTGGGTTTGCCTGTTATGGTGTATCGCATGCTATTCCTGTTTTTGGCATCTGTCGTTACTGCTACTGCGGTGTGCGTCAGTGGTTCCATTGGTTTTGTAGGTCTTGTGGTACCACATATTGTGCGTATCTTAGTAGGGCCAGATCATCGAATACTATTGCCTATGGCGGCCGTTGGAGGCGCATTATTCCTCGTATTCTGTGATACATTAGGTCGCGTTATTGCTCAGCCAGTTGAGATTCGCGTAGGTATCATGACGGCTCTATTAGGGGCACCATATTTTCTATATTTACTTCATCGCTTGCGTCGTAAAGGAGGGGCCTAATGAAACTAGATGTTCAATCTCTATCTGTCACATTAGGAGACACAACCATTGTAAAAGAGGCATCCTTTGCTATTGACCGGGGCGAGTTCGTAGGCATTATCGGCCCTAATGGCTCTGGTAAAACAACGTTGTTAAAAGCATTGCGTGGCCTTTATCCTACATCTGGTGGAGATGTTTTGTGGGATGGTAAAAGCATCTCTTCTTTGAGCGATAAAGAAATCGCTCATCATGTGGCGTATATGCAGCAGTCCGTTAATGTTTCCTTCGATTATGAAGCCATCGATATTGTGATGACTGCCCGCTATCCGTATTTGAAATGGTGGCAACAAGAGGGCCCTGAAGATAAGGTCATTGTAGAAAATGCCATGAAAGAGGTGGGCGTGTATCACTTGCGGCATCGGTCCGTACAATCTTTGAGCGGTGGTGAACGACAACGGGTATTCTTAGCAAAGGCTTTGGCACAACAAACAGAGGTCCTATTACTAGATGAGCCGACGGCTGCTCTCGATCTAGTATATGCTGACGATATCTTTCATGAGGGGCGCAGATTATGTGACGAAGGCAAAACGATTTTAATCGTCGTTCATGATTTAGAATTAGCTGCCAAATATTGCACTAAGCTCGTCTTGATAAGCGATGGTCGCATCGTTGATGTAGGAACGCCGCGAGAGGTGCTCACTGCAGATAATTTAAAAGCTGCCTTCCACTTGTCTGCAGCAGTTTACGACGATCCATATTTCAAACAACAACGTATCTTTGTGTTCCCAAAAGGAACTACGGATATTGAGGATTATAAACAAACAGAGACTAGTGGAGAGATGTCAATTGACCCTCAATTGAAATAGACATATAGTTACCTATGTATAGGTCAGTAAATTTCCAGTTTATCTTGATATATTTGTATTGCTATTCCTAGCGAGGTTAGGCTTATGTTATATCCATTTACTGCTATTGTTGGTCAAGATGAAATGAAATTGGCCCTTTTGCTGAATGCTATCAATCCGTCCATCGGTGGTGTGTTAATTGAAGGCGAAAAGGGCACTGCAAAGTCTACGGCTGTACGTGCATTACCGAGCCTGCTACCTGCTATGGAAACAGGGGCTGATGCGATGACCGTAGTAGAATTACCTATCAATGCTACGGAAGATCGCGTTGTAGGATCTATTAATTTAGAAAAGGCCTTGCAAGAGGGGGTGAAAGCCTTTGAACCGGGGATTTTACACGCAGCACATCAAAATATTCTCTATGTAGATGAGGTTAATCTATTAGATGACCACATTGTAGATATTTTGCTAGACGTGGCCGCTATGGGTGTAAACACCGTAGAGCGGGAAGGGGTAAGCCATTCTCATCCTTCTCGATTCATCCTCGTCGGAACTATGAACCCTGAAGAGGGGGACCTCAGACCTCAGCTATTAGATCGATTTGGGTTGTCCGTCATGGTCTATGGTGAACAGGATCCAGCACAGCGGATGGAGGTGATTAAGCGACGTTTAGCTTTTGGGGACAATCCCGCAGAATTTGTGGAAACCTATAAGGAGTCGGAACGAGCTTTGCATGACCGATTGTTAGAGGCTCGTAAGCTATTGCCAACTATTATTCCATCTGATGATATTCTCCTTAAGATAGCAAGCATCAGTATCGGCGTTGGCGTTGATGGCCATCGTTCAGATATTACGATGATGCACACCGCTCGCGCTCATGCAGCCTTTCACGGTCGCTCACAAATCATAGATGACGACATTAAGGTGGCTGCAAGATTGACGTTAAAACACCGCATGCGGAGATTGCCTTTTGAAGAACAAGGTCACGACGAAGACCGCATCGATACAGCAGTATCTGCGGTAATCGAGGGCTAGCTATGGATACATCTGTACAAGAGGCCCTCAAAATAGGCCTTGTAAACGACCAGATACATAGCATCGTCATTTCTGGGGGAACTGGTGTCGGTAAAAGTTTTATAGTTCGCCAGTGCCTCGATACATGGCATATTCCCTATCGTGTTATACCGGTTTATATAGATAATTCACAACTTCAAGAAAGCATCGATTTTGAAGCCTCTCTCGAGCAAGGCCAGATGATCATGTCCTCTAGTCTATTAGATGACGATAATACGCGATGCTGGCTCATCGATGATTGTCATGTGCTATCCCCAGAAGTGCGTCATGCCGTATTAACAGAGGCAAAACGCCGTCATATCTTGCTGATTATGACTATAAATCATGAGGATAGAGCCTTAACTGATGCGGAATGGGAACTCGTAGACGTACATGTATCTATGGAACCAGCTTCATTGGAATCTAGGGTAGCGGTATTACAACAAACTCGAGATGTAATTTCTTGTGCAGATACTGTGTTACCTTCAACAGAAGAGCACTCATCTAAGGATGTAGTCAGTTTAATCGATCATAAGCGGATTTCATCTATTGCCGTTCCTGATGCAATGATTTCATTAGCCATTTCCTATGCACTCCAAGCTCATACTGTAGGTCACGGTGCAGAGTTTGTATTGCTTCAAGTTATGAAATCACTGGCGCTTCTTGAGGGGGTTTCTTACTGTAAGCCCATTCATGCAGAGCGGGCCGCTCTTTATGTACTGCCTCATCGGATGAAGCGTGATGACACAACCACATCACAGCCTTCACAAGGGGAGAATGGAAATAGTAAAACGGATAGAAATCAACTAGAAAATAGGGCCGAATATGCATCGGACCAAGCTGATGAAGATACACAATATGAAGCGGACCAAAATGATTCTATGGGGAATGAAGCAAGTCCTAAGGATTCAAACGCTAATGATGGGGACACTCATTCTGCTATGAATAGTGCAGAAGATGCATCTTCTCAGCAAGAAGATTCAAGTGAAGCTGATGGTTCTAATCAATCTAACGACTTAGATGCTACACAGAAGGAATTCTGTGATTCCGAGGCTATGAACGTAGGTGGAGACGACTCACAACGCTTATCCTCTTTATGTTTGCCCGATACGGTTGCCCGTATAGCTAACCAATTATTCCAATGGAAACTAGAATCCTCTAAAACAGTGGACCGTCAGTATCGCAAGGGCTCAGGTCGTCGCCTCATGACCAAAACAAAGGACACTAGAGGGCGTATGATTCGAGCTTACCAAGATGAACATGCGCTAGAGGACTTAGCGCTGGTCGATACATTGCGTGCAGCAGCACCCTACCAACGATTGCGGGCTGCTACTAAAACGGAACAAGAAAAACTATCTACTCAGTCCCAGCAATTAAAGCAACAAGGCGGCAAGGGATTATCTTTAGTGATAAAACCTCAGGATTACCGCCGAAAAGCCCGTGAAAAGCGCATTGGTGCATATCAACTTTTCGTGGTAGATGCCAGTGGATCTATGGCGGCGCGTCATCGCATGGAGGCCACTAAAGCGGCTATTCTCAGTCTCTTGCGAGACTCCTATATCCACCGTGATTCGGTAGGGCTCATTGCGTTCCGCAAGGAGTCGGCAGAGGTGTTATTGCCTTTTACGCGCAGCGTTGAGCGAGCAGAGCGATTGTTAGCCTCTATGCCTACAGGCGGTAAAACGCCGTTAGCTCACGGTTTACGGATGGCCTATACCATGTGCGATAGATTGTTGCGTGCCCATCGGGCGGAACGAATTCAGATTATATATATCACCGATGGTCGAGCTACGTCGGGTGATTCTGAGGACCCTGTAGCGGAGTCCAAGCAATGGGCTCGTATCCTTGGTACTTTGCCTGTAGATTGTATCGTTATCGATACGGAAACGGGCTTTATCAAACTTGGATTGGCTAAGGAATTATGTAAATTGATGAATGGCAGTTATTATGCCATGGATACTATTACTGCAGATCGTATTTTGCGAGTGTCTCGGAGGTAGATCATGAGTCGACTCATGTATATTTCTAACTTAGGAAAACAAATCCAATATATAGAAAAGGCCGTTGCTACCTACCCTGAATTGATACAAGGTGAGGTGGATATTTGCAATATGAAAAAGTCTCCTCTCTGGGACGGTGATTTTGAAAGTCGCCTTCATGCTGCCGATGTAGTACTCGTAACAAACATGGGGGTTGGCTTAGACTCGCCATTCTTAGAACGCCTTGAACGATGGCTATATGCGCATCATCCAAAATACTGGATCGATGTGGTAGAACCTAAGAAAACGGATATTCTGTATCGTAATATAGATGAGGATAAACGGATTCGTCTTGAAAGTTATCGTCGTACTAGTGGCATCATGAACTATGTGCGGCTCATTAACGGCGCTTTCAGTACAAAACCAATTTCTGAATGGGAAGCACCTGACCGAATTCCGTGGCAAGCCATTATGGGGCGAGCAGGCAATATCTATGAGACCTATGATGAGTTTATGGATGCCGAAGGAAACCCTGATTGGCCGTCCATCGCGGTGTACTTTTACCGTGACGAGTGGATTATGGGGGATATTTATTATCAACAGGCCTTATTTGAAGAAATTTATAAACATCAGTACAATCCGATTATTTTTTATGGGCAATACGGTTCGAATCCTCGCGTAGGCATTCCGAATATGAAATTGTCCATGAACCATCTTTTTGGGAAGGATATATTCCCCTTTGACGTGCTTATCAATACTTGTAAATTCTCCTTCCAGTCCTTAGGGGCTCAAACCTTGGAGGAGTTAAAATTACAGGACGTACCTATCGTTCAAGGGTATACCATATACATGGATGAGAAATCTTGGGCTGAGAATCCACAAGGAGTTACGCCGTTAGATGTGAATTTATCCATATCACAGCCTGAGTTAGATGGTGTTATTCAAGGCGGTGTAGTGGCCTGTCAGACCTTTGATGAGTGTGGTCACTATGTGTATTTACCCGTGAAAGAGCGCATTGCGGCCGTCGTTCAGCGAGCTATTAAATGGTCTAAGCTGCACCATATTCCTGTATCTGAGCGAAAGATAGCCATTGTTTTACATAACTATCCGCCTAAGAATTCTAATATTGGTTCTGCAGCAGGCCTTGATACACCTGAGTCGGTGCTACGATTATTAGAACAGATGAAAGAGGAAGGTTATACGATAGATTCTGTGCCTGATACGAGTGCAGATTTAATGGACAGTGTTACATCCCACATGACAAACGACCGCTCCATGCTTACCGATGAGTTGCTAGCTTCGGCTGAAGGTCGCTTGAGCAGTAAGGATTACAAAGCATACTTTGAAACACTGCCAGCAGATACGCAACAAGCTATGGTTACATCTTGGGGAGAGGCACCAGGAGATGTATTTGTCTACGATGATGAAGTCATCATACCAGGTTTTTCCAATGGCAATCTGTGGATTACGGTGCAACCACCGCGCGGGTTCGGGGAGAATGTATCTGCCATTTATCACGATCCTTGTTTACCTCCACCGCATCAATATTTGGCCTTTTACCACTGGGTTCGGAATGTCTTTCAAGCTGATGCGGTCATTCATGTAGGCACACATGGCTCCTTAGAATGGCTACCAGGTAAGGGGGCTGGTCTCAGTGCTAGCTGTTATCCTGAAATCGGTATTTCTAGTTTGCCGAATATCTACTCGTACTGGACAACCATCATTGGGGAAGGCATACAGGCTAAGCGGCGTAGTTCAGCCTGTTTAGTGGGCCACTTATCGCCACCGATGACAACGGCGGGGCTCTACGATGAATTTGAAGAGCTAGAAGCTTTACTAGATGAGCATAGTCATTTTGAACAGGAGCATCCTGAGAGTGTAGCTGACATAGGCGAAGTGATTCGCGAAAAGGCCCTGGTCTGTCATCTTATCGATGAAGAAAAGGGGCCTACTATGGTGGTGGACGATATAATTACAGAAGTTCACGAAAAGCTAAGTGATTTGAAACATATGCAAATGCGCAATGGTTTACATATCTTGGGTCAAGGCCCTGAGGGGACAGATTTAGAAGAATTTATTACTGCTATCATACGGACCCCTCAAGGGGATATTGCATCAGGTCTTGAAACGCTAGCCGCTGAGTTAGGGTATGATTGGTCGTATCTAGAAAAACATGCTGGCGAAATCAATGATGACGGAATTCGTAATAATGTGATTATCGATCGAATTTGGCAGGAATTACGAGCGTTTGTGTCTAATATTATACATAAACCAGATTATAAGGCGCCTCAAAGTTTAGAGCGTTTGGTAGATGCCATAATTCGTGAGTATATACCTAAATTAGGTCAAACCAAAAATGAGCTCAGCTCTATCTCTAAAGCGTTACAAGGAACCTATGTTGAACCTGGCCCCGGTGGAGCCCCATCGAGTGGTCAAGTCGATGTATTACCTACGGGTCGTAACTTTTATGGTTTAGATGAAAGAGCCTTGCCTACAAAGATAGCCTACCAATTAGGTATAGAGCTTGCAGATCAAGTTATGGCTGATTATATTTTAAATGAACAGCGTTATCCTGAGACGATAGGGATTATCTTATGGGCTAGTAGCAACTCTAGAAGTCATGGTCAGTGTTTAGGTGAATTCCTCTACTTATTGGGGGTTCGCCCTAAATGGCAATCTAACGGTCGTATTTCAGGGCTCGAGGTCACTCCACTAGATGAATTACAACGCCCTCGTATCGACGTGATGGGCCGCATTAGTGGTCTTATTCGAGATATGATGCCTACTGCCATTAGTTGGCTCGACAAGGCTGTTGAAATGGTGGCAGAATTAGATGAGTCTTTGGAAGACAACTACGTGAAAAAGCACATTCATGATGATGTGGATTGGCTCGTTGAACAAGGTGAAGATCCTATGCTAGCCACTAAAAAGGCGCGCCTTCGTATCTTTGGTGACCCACCACAAGCCTATGGCACGGGTGTGGGTGCCCTGATTGAAGGGAAAAACTGGGAGTCCTTAAGCGACATTGCACAAGTTTACAGCAAGTGGAGTAGCTTTCACCTGCACAAGGACATTCCTCAGGATATGAGGCTATTCCAACGGCGATTAACTACGATGGATGTAACCATTAAGAACGAAGATAATCGGGAAACGCACATTTTGAGTGCTGATGATTATTATAGTTATCATGGTGGTCTCATTGCGGCAGTGCGAAATGCAAAAGGTAGTGCCCCTCGTGCCTATGTGGGGGATAGTACAGATCGCAGCCGCGTCGTGATGCGGTCCTTATCAGATGAGTTTCGCCGCGTTGTACAAGGAGAAACGCAGAATCCGAAATTCATTCAGGCTATGATGAACCATGGCTACAAAGGGGCATCGGATATGTCTAATGTGGTTTCTCATAGTTTTGGCTGGGATGTTACCAGTGATGTGGTGCCTGACTGGGTTTATGAGGGGTATGCTAACAAATATGCTTTAGACAAAGTGGTGCAAGACTGGATGCGCAATGTAAACCCTTGGGCCTTACAGCGGATTGCAGAAATTTTGTTAGAAGCTGCTCAACGTGGCTATTGGGATGCAGCTCCAGATATGCTGGAGGAATTGCAGTCCCTATATATTTCCATGGAAGGTGTTATAGAAGGTCGTTAATATGAAACAAAGAATATCTATTATATGTACCATATTAATGATGGTACTTCTGGTGGTCGGCTGTGGTCCTACGCAAACAGGGACTACGGGCACCACACATCAAGTTACGGATGGCGCAGGTGTAACCGTTACGGTGCCTAACGAGCCGAAGCGCATCGTTCCCATCGCTGCGAGCACAGAGGATATTGTGTTATCTTTGGTTGATCCGAGCCGAGTGGCAGCTGTTGGCACGGTGCCTAATAATGTGCCTGATGAGTCTGCCAAGGTTGAGAAACATGTGAAAGCAACTGCTGAATCCATGCTCTCTGTACAACCTGATCTAGTGTTAGTTCCAAACTGGATATCTCCAGATGCGATTGGGGAAATGCGGAATATGCAAATTCCTGTTTACGTCTATAAGACGCCTACTACGGTAGAAGAAGCAAAGGCTGTTATTCATGAAATTGCAGGTCTTTTACATGCATCGGATGAAAAGATGATTGC
The DNA here is from genome assembly GCF_040097785.1 of Veillonella parvula. Classification (GTDB taxonomy): domain Bacteria; phylum Bacillota; class Negativicutes; order Veillonellales; family Veillonellaceae; genus Veillonella; species Veillonella parvula_D. Next base: position 24,191 of record NZ_JBBNNS010000003.1, read on the forward strand.
TAGTATGGATGCAGATCTGAAAACTATAGAAGAACTAGCAAATAAACATACCGGTGAACGCCCTGTAGTGGCATTTTATACGCAATTTGGTTTAACCGGCGGCAAGGGGTCAACCTTTGATGATATGACTAAATATCTGAAGGTTACCAATGCAGCTGCTCAATTAGGCTTAGGACCTTTTGATAATGGAACGAGAGAGGATTTAATTAAAGCAAATCCGGACATTATTATCATCCCGTCGGTGGCCTATACTTCGGATGGTACTACGCCGGCAACGGCAGAACAGCTCTATTCTGACCCTGCTTTGCAAGGTGTTAAGGCCATTGCTAATCGTCGTGTGTTCCTTGTAGATTCCTCGCAGGTCATGAGTTATTCTCAATTTATGACACGGGCAATGGTTTCTATGGCACAATATATATATGGTATGTAGGTTAATGTGAGTGGAGGTTTTTATGAAAGTATCAAGAATGCAACGATTATCTATGTACGTAGGGTTAGCCCTCGTATTTGGTAGCACTTTGAGTGCACCAAATGTATTAGCTGTTGAGGGTGGGGATGCGAAAGAATCGCATACCATTGTTGTTACCGCAACTCGTAGTGAACAACAGCTTTCAGAAGTGCCAGCTAGTGTAGGCGTAGTAACAGGTGATGATATTCGTGAGCGCCATGCTACGAATATGAACGAAGCCTTGAACATCGTACCGGGCGTAGATATTAATACGTACGGTGGTGGCGTAGGTTACACGAACTCCAATGCGTTCCGCATCAATGGTTCCGACCAAGTATTATACTTGGTAGACGGCATTAATATGGGCGCAGCTGGTGTAAACCCGCCGATGACTATTTTGAAAGATATGTCTAGCATTGATCGCATTGAAGTTCAACGTGGTGCAGGCTCTACATTGTATGGTTCCGGTGCCATCGGTGGTGTAGTAAACGTAATCACTGCAAAACCTGAGCAAGGTGTACAAACTAAACTTCGCGTAATGGGTGGCAGTAATGATTTAGAGCAATACGCTATTACAAACGAAGGTAGCAAAAAAGATTGGTACTGGCGTGTAGGCGTACAAAAAGATATCATTGGGTCCTACAAAGATGGTCATGGCGTGCGCATTCCTCAACATGGCAACAGCCATACTGCATCCTTCATGGTGGGCAATACAATCAATGATAAGAACGATGTAAAAATAGCTTACGACACATATCGTGGTGATGTAATGTACTCCGACCATTTGGGTGCCCTTAATCACATTCGTTATGGTAATGAAGCAAATGACTCCTTACGCGCGATTTGGAACAATAAAATCAGCAATCGTTGGAGCCATCAATTATACTTGATGAACAATCATTATAAAACAACATATGATGGGTACTTAACGGATGTGAAGACTCGTGGTATTGGTGATCAAGTTACGTATAAAGCAAAAGACCATATTGTAGTAGTCGGCTTTGACTGGCGTCAAGATAAAGTGGTTAACATGGGCGGCGTGAAGCTTACGAACGCATCTTACTTTATTCAAGATGAATGGAAATTTGCTCCTAAGTGGACTGTAACGCCTGGTATCCGCGTTGACCACCATTCTTCTTTCGGTACTCATACATCTCCATCCATCAGCCTCGGCTATGATGTAAATGAGAAGACAAATGTGTATGCTGCGTATAAAGAGTACTTCTTGGCACCTACACCATACCAATTGTTCGATGGCTATAACGGTAACCGCAACTTGAAACCTGAAACAGGTCATGAATTTGATTTAGGTGTACACCATAAATTCGGTAAAACTTGGAATGGTAATCTCAGCTTCTTTAGCCGTAGTACAAAGGATAAGATCGGTTGGGTTATGACGGATCCTGCAACATTCACAGGTCAATATCGCAATTTTGATACAGAAAAAGCCCGTGGCGTGAATGCAGAAGTGCGCAAACAAATCAACAATCATTTGTCTGCACGACTTGGCTATACATATACTCATATCGATGCAACACCTACACGCAAAGCTAATCGTGATGGTTATGTGCCTAAACATGCTGTTAATGCAGGTCTCGATTACAACAATGCGAAATGGGATGCCCATTTAGATATTCGTGGTGTCATCGACCGTCCAGGCCCTGCTGATAATATTTTCCCTCGCACAACGTATTGGCTTGCTGATATTAGTGCGAACTATCGCGTACGTGAAAATGTTACTGTATTTGGTCGTGTTAATAATATCTTTGATACATACTATGCGGAACAATCTAACGTTCGTTGGGGCAACCCTGGTGACTGGTGGCCAGGTCAAGGTCGCAACTTCCGTCTAGGTGTAGAAGTGACTATCTAATAGATATAACTACTGCAATGGTTCGATTATAAAGTTATACTAATAATTGACAATTACGTCGTAGTTATTTGTATAGCTTCAAAAAGTAATCTATATCATGGTGAAAGAGCCTCTCGTGGGGCTCTTTCATTTTTATTATAGTTTTTGATGGTATATTGAGACCGCACTAAGTACCATGAGAGTTATTTTCAATAACCAATAAATTAAGCATAGGTAAATAAGTATATATTATAAAACTATAGATTTTCTATAGTAAAAGCTCTATAATATTATGTATCTATCTATAGGTATTCATAGTTTATGTTTTGTGATGTACTTGTATATTTGCTTGTATAGTAAGTGTTTTGTTACTTTCACAGTTATCAAAACCTTCCAATGGAGAAGGTTGATTTTTAGAGGAGTTGGATCGAAATGAAACAACCAGAATTATCGCCGTATATGATGGCTCGGAAGCCGTCTGGCATTCGCCTAGGACAAATTAAATTCTTGGAACGTAAGAACCCGCCTATCTTGGTGAATGGTTCTATTGGCAATGTAATGCGTCCTATGCATCCCGCCATGCAGCGTAGGTTGTTTGATTTGGGCGGTGTCAATAGCCCGTTCCATAATGGGATTGTGCCATATGTACCAACTACGGGCACTGATGAGTGTCGAGAAGCGTTTCTCCACATTTTGCGCAGCCAAGGCTTTGATACAACAGGGCTTGATGTACTTGTAACAGACGGTGCATCCATGGCGATGGAAATCATCATGCTCGGCGTATGTGGTGGTGCTGGCGAAGAAGAACGTCCTCTTTTGATGTTCAATCCTTCTTATACAAACTATGATGCAGTAGGTCTTCGCATTGGTCGTAAAACGGTTACTGTAGAACGGGAGCTCAATGAAAATGGTGAGTTCGAATTGCCCTCTGTAGAGACTGTCGAACAACGTATTATCGAGACAAAACCTGGGGCGTTGCTTATCATTCCTTATGATAATCCTACAGGTCAATTATTTAGCAAAGAAACGCTTATTGAATATACTAAATTGTGCGTTAAACATAATTTATGGATCATCTCTGACGAAGCGTACCGTGAATTAGCTTATGAAAAAGGGAAAGAAACATCTAGCATTTGGGCCTTAACCGATAAAGATGTGCCTGGCATTGAAGGCCGTCGTATCAGTCTTGAAACGGCAAGTAAGGTTTGGAATGCTTGTGGACTTCGCATTGGAGCTATCATTACGGATAATAAATTATGTTATGAAAAATCTGTTGCGGAATATACGGCAAACCTCAGCGCTAATACATTGGGCCAATATATTTTTGGTGCTTTGAAACATGAGTCCTATGCGCAATTGCACAACTGGTATGAGCAACAACGCGACTACTATCGTCAAATGATCTTTGAACTCCACAAAGGTTTTAAAGAGGCAGAACCGGACTTTATCGTGTCTCGCCCTGAAGCGTCTATTTACTTTGTAATCGACGTGAGAAAGGTTGCAAAACCTGGCTTTGATGGTGTAGAATTTGCTTCTTGGTGTGCCGAACACGGTGCAGTAAGCCTTGATGACGGCAAGGAATATACACTTCTCATGGCACCGCTCAATGGTTTCTATAGCGGTAAAAATGGCGATAACAACCCTGGTAAAACACAATTGCGTGTGTCTTTCTGTGAAAACCCAGATTTATTGCGTTTGGCTCCTGAATTATTATCTAAACTATTCAGAGCTTACGAAGCACAACGAAATGTATAAAAGTAAAGAGTGCCCTCCCAAATGGGAAGGCACTCTTTTTACGTTATGAGTTGTATATATACTATAAGTGGTATAGTATCACATAAAAAAGAGCTATAATTTTGAATATTATAGCTCTTTTCGTTTTTCCCTAGATATGGTAAGTAGGGAAGGGCTTTTATTTACTTTCTTCATCATGCTGCGGTCCCTTAGTACGTATTTCGACTGCCAGTTGCTCGCTAGGTATGGAGCTTTCATCAATTGATGGATATGATGTGTCTTCTAAGATAACCGTTTCTAATAATTTGTCAATTTCGTCAGACTGTATGGATACTTCTTTGTTGTACCATTCGCCAAATTCGTGAATAACCTCTTCGTTGCGACGAAAATAGGTATATTGGTCGATTTTGCGCGATTCCACAAGTTCAGCATTCTCTAAGATGCTCATAAATGTAGAAATAGAAGATTGAGATACACCGCAGCGCTTTTGGATGCTCTTAACGCTCACACTATGTGGAAAATCGATAAGAGTTTTAGAGTGTACTTGTACACCGAATTCTTTCTCTGGGTGTTTTAGCCACAATATAATATCTAACCGATGCGGATTTGATAATGCTTTCAAGATTTTTAACGGGTCCATAGGGCCTCCTCTTAATTAAAAAATAACGAGTTCCCAACCTTGACCGTGGACTTGCATTATGCGGTCGTATTATACGCGTCTTGCTCCGTATAGGGTTTTTGCTACTTTTATCATACGCTACTTTCACCGTGAAAGCTAGACTTACTTATAAATTTCACGAATTGATGAATTTTATTGCACTTATTTAGAACGGAAAGTATACATTAGTATTAATATATAATGAGTATATATACAACCTGTAGAGACTTTTATAATATATTTCTGAAAAATATAGAATATATTCATCTTTCTGTGATAATTTTTAAAGGTATTTTGGTTCTAAATAGAGAAATATATATACTATATGAACTTATGTAAGTCTAAGCTTTCATTTAAAGGAGCTGAGTATATGGCAATTGATCGCAATGAAACATTTGATGTTATCGTTGTTGGCGCAGGGCCAGCGGGTTCTGCGGCAGCATTACGCTTAGCGGAGCAGAGGGTAAAAGTTTTACTTATCGAACGTGGAACCGCACCAGGTGCTAAAAATATGATGGGTGGACGCATCTATACACATTCTTTGGAGCGTCTTGTACCGGACTTTAGAGACCGTGCGCCGTTGGAACGAAAGGTAACAAAAGAGCGCATTTCTATAGGCACAGGTAATGAAATGACTACCATCGAGTATAGTTACGAAGATGGTGAACCTAATGAAGAATCCTACGTAGTATTGCGTGCTAAATTTGATAAATGGCTAGCAGAAGAGGCAGAGAAAAAAGGGGCTCTCCTCGTATCTAATGTACAGGTAACAGAGCTTATTACCGAAGGTGAAGGTAAACATCGCCGCGTAATAGGGGTTCGCTGTCACGATGACGAAGTATATGCAAAATTAGTTGTCATCGCAGAAGGTTCTAATACATTATTATTGGAACAGGCTGGTCTTACAGGCCCTACAGATCCAAAAACAATGGCTGTAGGGGTAAAAGAGGTATATAAACTCAAAAAAGAGGATCTTGAAAATCGCCTTATGCTATCTGGCGATGAGGGGATGGCGTGGCTTACATTGGGGGACATGACCGATGGCCTATTAGGTGGTGGTTTTATTTATACGAATAAAGACAGCCTTTCCGTAGGTATGGTTGTAGGCCTTGAAGATATCGGCAAAGCTACTAAATCGGTAGATGATATGCTGTTAGCTTTCACCAATCATCCAAGAATCGCACCATTATTAAAAAATGGTCAATTGAAGGAGCATAGTGCGCATCTCGTACCAGAAGGCGGATTTAAAGCACTGCCTAAGTTGGGCGGTAATGGGTATGTTATCGTCGGTGATGCAGCGCGCATGTGTATGAACTTGGGGTATACCATTCGTGGGATGGACCTCGCCATCGAATCTGGCATGTGTGCAGCCGATGCGGTTAACGTAGCCTTGCGCGATGAGAACATGGAGCGCGTTGCTAAATTGTATGAACGTCAAATCAAGAATTCTTGGCTATATAAGGACATGAAGCTTTATAAAAATATGCCTGCCTTCCTCGCATCCAACCCTCGTATATTTAAAGAGTATCCAGCTCTTGTGAATAATGTGATGCGCGATGTATTCACTGTAAACGGTGATGGGGCAGTACCAATGATGAAAAAATTGATGAGTAGTGTAAGTGATGTAGGTTTAGTTACCTTGATTCGTGATGCTTGGAAAGGGGTGCGTTCCCTATGAAATTAGAAGAGCGCTTGGGCGCCAATAAATACTATGTAGATGAAACGTCTCCTCATATCATTGTGGATGGCGCTGGCTTTGGTCTGGAAGAGAAAATGAAACTTGTAAATGGCTGTCCTGCTGGTTTATATACATTACAAGAGAATGGCGATTTAGCCTTTGATTTTGCTGGTTGCCTTGAATGCGGTACCTGCCGTGTTCTCTGTGGCGAAACTATCGTAAAAACTTGGAAATATCCGCGTAACGCTAAGGGCGTAGAATTTAGACAGGGGTGAGTGTATGGAGTTATTAGTATGTATCAAACAGGTTCCAGATACATCTGAGATTAAGCTGGATCCAGAAACGAATAATCTCATCCGCACAGGTCTGCCTAGTATTGTAAACCCTTATGATATGCATGCGTTAGAGGCAGCTCTTGCGGTAAAAGATCAATATGAAGATAGCCGTGTAACCGTTGTCACTATGGGGCCTCCACAAGCCGAGGCGGCACTGCGCGAGTGTTTATCCCTCGGTGCAGATGATGCGGTGCTCATTACAGACCGTGCGTTTGGCGGTGCTGATACATTGGCGACAAGCTATACAATTGCCTCTGCCATTCGTCATATTCAACGTACCATGAATCGTGAGTTCCAAATCATTTTCTGCGGCAAGCAGGCTATCGATGGTGATACGGCTCAGGTAGGGCCTCAAATTGCTGAGGAACTAGGTATGGCGCAAGCTACCTATGCTTGTGAATTATCCGTAGACCAAGCAGCCCAAAAGGCGATTGTGAAACGAGAACATGAAAATGGTTACGAAATTGTGGAAGTTCCTTTGCCACTATTGGTAACGGCTACGGCTGAACTCAATGAGCCTCGTCAACCCGGTCTTTGGAGCTCGATTTACGCTAAACGATATACGATTACACATATTACATTGCGAGATATGCCGCATATTGATGAAAGCCGTATTGGTCTCAATGGCTCTCCTACACGTGTGCGCAAGGTATACCAACCACCGCTTCGGGGCAAGGTAGAAATGCTTTCATCCGTAGACGAAGGTGCTAAGAAAATTCTTGAATTGGCTTATAATATCAAGCCAGAAAAGTTTTCTCATCTATTAGTGCCCAGCGAAGAACTGATTGAAGAGCCTGTAGATACCAATGATGAGGGCGTAGATGTAAAAGATCCTGTGCAGCGGGCTGCCTCTGTTGAAAGTGTATCCTCTAGTGAGTTTAAGGTTTTAGCAGCTGTTAAAGGTGAAGAAGGTTCCAAAGGAGGTGATCGATAATGGGAGTGACAAATTTTGATGAATATAGAGACGTCTTTGTCGTAGCGGATACCATCGATGACGTAGTACATCCGGTTACGTACGAACTTATCGGTCAAGCTCGCCGTATTGCTAAGGAATTGGGACAACTCGTTCAAGTTATGCTGCTTGGCGAGAATGTTCAATCCGAGGCGGAGGAACTTGTGGCACATGGTGCGGATATTGTTCACGTTTTTGAAAGCCCTCTTTTGAAATACTATACAACAGACGGCTATACAAAGGTTTTGACGGACTTCTTTGAAGACCATAAGCCTAATATTCTTTTGATTGGCGCTACGAATAATGGTCGCGACCTAGCACCTCGTATGTCTGGTCGCATGAAAAACGGCGTCGTAGCTGACTGTACTATTTTGACAGTAGATACTGAAGAAGGCCTTGTAGAATGGACACGCCCTGCCTTGGGGGGGAATATTTTAGCTGAAATTATTTCCCCAAATCATCGCCCACAAATGGGTTCTGTCCGTCCTAATGTATTTAAAAAGCCTGAACGTATTGCAGATAGTTGGGGTCGCATTCAAATTGAACCATTCGACCTTAAACCTGAAGACATCCGTATGAAGCGTCTTGACTTCATTCCGTTCAGCAAAGCTGGGTACAACATTCAAGAAGCGGATATCATCGTAGCAGGTGGCCGTGGCATGGGGTCCAAAGAAAACTTTGATAAGCTTTACGAACTTGCCGATGCTATCGGCGGCGTTGTAGGTGCTACACGTCCTCTCGTTGAAAAAGGTTGGATTGAATTGCCATATCAAGTAGGCCAAACAGGTAAAACTGTAAGCCCTAAACTATACTTGGCATTCGGTATTTCCGGTGCTATTCAACACGTGAGCGGTATCTCTGGGGCTGACACAATCGTGGCTATCAACAACGATCCAAATGCAGAAATCTTCCAACACGCTAACTATGGGATAGTGGGGGATTGCATGGAAGTGTTAAATGATATGTTGGCGCATTTGAAATAAAAGATGTAGTATTTGAGCTCTACTTATCAGACTAAATAAGACATAGGGATACCTATCCTCAGCCTTCATGGGTACGCATAGCGCCCAAGGCGGCTTCGAATAGGTATCCCTATTTGGCTTACTGCTGCTGTAGAGCTCAAATATTAGCGTATTATAAACAAATGCTCCGACATATTATTTATACAAAGGGAAAGTCGCTTCCAGAACGGTAATCCTTTTTCATTTCTATGCGTTTTACCTTAAAATGCGTCAATATGTCATTTTGGGGAGTAGGTAAGCGTGGTACGCGTAGTGGCCTAGAGTCCATTACATATTAAAGTGGTATAATTAGGGTATAGATTTAGTTCGGATTGATAAGGAGGTTTTTATGGCTCGTAATGTTTTTGTTACTGGTGCAACGTCTGGTATTGGCCTTTGTATTGCTGAGGCGTATGCAAAGTATGGTGATAATGTTTTGATTTCTGGACGTCGCGCTGAGGTGTTGGCTGAGGTACAGGGGCGTTTGTCTAAGGAGTATGGCGTGCGCGTTGAGACTTTGGTTCTTGATGTGCGTAGTCGTGAGGATGTTGAAAGCAAGGTCCCAGCAGCAATTGAGGCTTTTGGTGGCGTTGATGTCCTCGTAAATAACGCAGGTCTTGCACAAGGCTTAGATCCTTTCCAAGATAGCACTGTCGATGATGCGGTGACTATGATCGATACGAATGTGAAAGGTCTTTTATATGTAACAAAAGCCGTACTACCTTATATGATTGATAAAAATGCAGGCCATATTGTGAATATGGGCTCTACTGCTGGTATTTATGCATATCCAGGTGGCGCGGTTTACTGTGCTACAAAGGCGGCTGTTAAGATGTTGAGCGACGGTATTCGGATGGATACGATTGCAACGGATATTAAGGTCACAACCATTCAACCGGGCATCGTAGAGACTCCGTTTAGTGAAGTTCGCTTTCACGGTGATGCGGAAAGAGCTAAAGCTGTCTATGCCGGCATCGATGCGATCCAACCTGAGGATGTGGCGGATGTTGTACTATACGTAACAAACCAACCTAAACGCTTACAAATCTCTGATGTCACAATCATGGCTAACCAACAAGCAGCTGGGTTTATGGTGCATAAGAAATAAGACATCCTATGATTTAATGTGAAGCTGAGTAAAGGTCTCGTATGTTAACTAAGGAGGCAAAGCAAGTGCAATAAAGCCGGATACTCTTATTTATAAAGGAAAGGCATAAAAAATGAAAAAGTATATCGTTGTTACGGGAGCAAGTTCAGGCATAGGAGCAGCTACGGCAAAAGCTTTTGCACGCCGTGGAGAAAATTTGATCGTTATTGCACGTAGAGCAGAATTATTAGAAAATTTGAAAGGCGAGATTGCTAACATTTCGCCTGATTCAGACGTTATTGTAAAACCTTGTGATCTCTCGCGTAGCGAAAACGTTTTAGCGCTTTGGGATGACCTTAAAAGCTATGAGTTAAAGGCACTTATTAATAATGCAGGCTTTGGTGATTTTGGATTCATGGGCAATCATGATATTCAAAAAATGGTAAAAATGATAGATTTAAATGTAACTGCACTTGCGATACTTTCCAGTTTATTCGTGCGAGATTATAAATGTAAACAAACACAGTTGATAAATGTTTCCTCCGTGGGTGGATATTTTTTAGCGCCCGGAGTAGTACCCTATTGTGGCACAAAATTTTTTGTAAGTGCCTTCACAGAGGGCTTATATCATGAGCTTGCACAGGATGTAGATGCTAAAATGCAGGCTAAAATCTTAGCGCCTGCTGCTACTAAAAGCGAGTTCTGCGATGTAGCTTCAGGTAAAAGCGGATTTGATTACGATGCTTCATTTGAAAAGTATCATAGCAGTGAACAGACCGCAGATTTTTTGCTCACCCTTTATGATAGCGATGCATGTGTTGGCGAGGTGGATTTAACTAGCTTTGAGTTTAAGCTCAGCGGGCCAAAATTTAATTACCTAGCTGCTGCCAAATAGTAGATAGGGATGGATTATATATAAACATAGATACTCCTGATGAGCGTCTTAGCATCTATTTTGAATATATGTTTGTATAGTAGCTAATATAGAACTCAGGATTTTATATCAAAAATAACTACTTGAAATTCCCTATCATTTAGGGTATAATTATAAAATAAGTTTTGATAAAGAATATTTTGTAAAATATATTTATAAATTATAATATTCTTAATACATGTGTTGTGTTTGTACAGATGTATATGTAAAAGAGCGGAGATTATAATCATGTTGAAGAAATTTGTATTGATGGCTGTTGCTTGTGCTTGTGTAGGTTCTTATACTGTTGCGGGTGCTCAAGGTACTATTGATGTAAAACCAAATCAACCTAAATCTGTGGTAGCTCAACAAGAAGCGCCAATGGTTGGCATGCCAAACCCGTTTCATGAGTTTTCTACTGTAGATGAAGCGGCTAAATATATGAACATTACACCTCAAATGCCTAAGGTATTGCCTGTAGGTTATAACATTGAATCTGTAAGTACTATTGATAAGGATGTATTGCAAGTAGTTTATGTTTACCAAGCTGGTGAAGATGCTACTCGTAATCAAGCTGCAGGCAAACGCATCGTGTATCGCGTATCTAATGAAATAAAAGAAGATATTAGCGGCGATTATAGCGATTTTCGTGTAACAGCTAATGAAAAAGTAAACGGCACAAAGGTTATTTTCAAAGGTGGCAATAAAATGGTATATCTCATAGGTTGGACCAAAGACGGCCAAACTCATGGGATGTATTTCGAACGCCCTATAACTCGCGACATGGCGAAAGCAATCGTTGCTAATACAGTAGCTCCAAAACAACATACAAAATAATATACAAATTAATATACAAGTCCAGGCCTAATGGGATAGGCATGCGAGTTGTGGTGAAGCGCTCGCATGGACACTGTAAGGGTTTTATATAGAACGGCTCCTCATATGAGGGGCCGTTTTTGTTGGTATGCAAAACTTTCATAATGAGAATCACTCTAATATACCACTGCGGGTATACATATATATAAAGACTATTGATAAAATAGAAATATAGCTAATTTATGATAAAAGAAGGCAGGTGATGTATTGTATCGATTATTATTACAGCGTTTGGCGAGTATTATTGGTATTTTACTGGTCGTAACCATCGGTACATTTGTATTGATTAAACTATCTCCCATTGATCCCGTGGCGATGAAGTTTAATTTAGTAGGGGCTACACCTGATCCTGTATTAGTAGAACAGATACGAGAACAGTTGGGCCTCAATGACCCTTGGTGGCAGCAATATATACGCTGGCTAGGACAACTGGTGCGAGGCGACTTCGGTGAATCTATATTATATTCCCTGCCTGTTGCTACGCTTCTTGGTGGAGCGCTACCGAATACATTGGGACTCGTATCATTGGCGCTTTTGATGGGCGTAGTCGTAACGATACCGCTTGGTATGTTGTCGGCACGGTATCAGGATTCCTGGGGCGATCATGTGATTCGGCTATTTACGTTCTTCGCCTTGGCGATTCCGGGGTTCTGGGTAGGTCTCTTGCTATTGTATTTATTCGGCGTGAAGCTGCAGCTTGTATCGGTGACGAATACAAAGGGCTTTACCGTGTATATACTGCCGGCCTTGACGATTGCTCTTTGGATTTGCGGCTTATACATTCGCCGTCTGCGCAATGCTATTCTGGAGGTTGAGAAACAGCCCTTTGTACAGGGGGCCAGAGCTCTCGGTCTGCCGGAGTGGATGGTATATTGTCGCTATATCTTCCCTCATGTAGGTCTTATGTTATTACCTATGATGGGCGTTACGATGGGGGCCATGTTAGGCGGCTCCGCAGTTATTGAAACGGTGTTCTCCATCAAAGGCATAGGCTATATGATGGTACAGGGCATAACCGCCCGTGATTATGTATTGATGCAGGGCTATATCATCTGGATTACATTGGTGTTCATCGTAATCAACATCATCATCGATGTATTGAGTATCTGGCTTAATCCGAAACGAAGAGCCGCTATACAAGGAGGCTCTTATGAATAGACGAAAGCCTTATGGCCTATATATCATGCTTGTACTGGCAGTATTGTGGATTGTATTTTTCCTCTGCGCTCCGTACATCGCGCCTTATAATCCGGAGGCGACGAATGTAGCCGATAGGTTGCAGGATATCAGCAGCACTCATTGGCTCGGAACTGATCAGTTGGGCCGCGATGTGTGGTCTCGCATTCTTTATGGCGGGAAGGCGTCGTTGTGGATTGCTTTCACCATCATCGGCATCAGCGGAGCGATAGGCATCGTTATCGGCGGATTGGCGGGATTCTCTACGCCGCGCATTGACCGTTGGCTGTCGCGATTGATTGATTTGGTGCTGGGATTTCCGAATATGGTGATCGCCATTGCTTTCATCGGTATCATGGGACCAAGTATAACGAATGTGATCATCTCGCTGTGCATTACTAAATGGGCGGAATATGCGCGCATCACGAGGGGGCTCGTCCATATCGAACGCCATGCCGAGTATATTACCTTTGCTCGCATGTCCGGCGCTTCGAGGATTCGTATTTTATGGCGTTACATTCTGCCGAATGTGCTGCCGCCGCTATTAATTGTCATTATTCAACATTTAGGGGATGCCATCATTCTGGTGGCCAGTTTCTCGCTTATCGGCATCGGTGTGCAACCGCCTGACCCTGAATGGGGCGCGATCCTGTTGAGCTCCCGTGATTTTCTGCAAACCGCGCCTTGGCTATTAATCTATCCGGGGCTTGCGATTTTTATTACCGTTGTTCTGTTTAACTATATTGGTGATGCGTTGCGTGATGCCCTCGATGTATCACGATGACCGTATACAATATGAATGTTTTTAGTGAAAGCCTCATCACAATGAGGTGTGAAAAGGAGTATTTATGAAACGTTGGTTATTAGCATGTGTATCCATGCTGTGTATGGTGGCTCTCTTGGTGGGCTGCGGCAATGATACGGCTAAACAAGGCAAGCATCTGAATGTCGGCTTATATTGGTTCGGTGAAACATTAGATCCGACGCATGAATGGGATGCGTGGACCTTGACACGTATCGGGGCAGGGGAAACCTTGGCTACAGTGACACCAGATATGAAATTTACTGGACAATTAGCTGATTCCTGGGAAAATATTGATCCCACTACATGGAAATTCCATATCAGAGAAAATGTAAAATTCCACAATGGTACTGCGATGACACCTCAAAAGGTAAAAGAGTCCATCGAGTATACGATGAAACAAAGCCCTCGCTCTGCGAAGGCAGTTAAAATCGAATCCATTACCGTTGATGGTCAAAATTTGATCATTAAAACTACGGAACCTAATGGCTCCTTATTGTCCAGCTTGACTGAACCTGCATTCGTTATCATGGATACAGCGGATCTCAAAGATGTGGCGTCTAAACCGGTTCTCACAGGTCCGTACAAAATTACTTCTTTCACAAAGGGTGAAAGCATCGAGTTAACGGCATTCGCCGACTATTGGGGCGGCAAACCGGGCCTTGATTCTGTGACTGTAAAGGATATTGAAGACAATAATAAGCGTGCCATGGCGTTACAATCTAAAGACGTGGATGTTATTCAAAAGGTGGACTCCGCTAATCGCAGCTTGTTTAAAGAAGGATTCAACATGCAAGACGTGTCTGGTGTTCGCGTAATGATGTTAAAGGTTAATCATACGGAAGCCTCTCCGTTACATGATAAAAATGTACGTTCCGCTGTGGCTCATATCATCAATTACGATACGATGGCGAAAGTTATAGGCGGCGGTGCATTGGCAGGCGGTGCTCCATTCCCTCCTTCCGCAAACTTGGGCTATGACGGACTTTCAAATAAGGAAGTTACTGACCTTGCAAAAGCAAATGAATTATTGACCCAAGCGGGTTATGTGAAGAATGGCAACGGTATCTATGCAAAAGACGGCAAAGAATTGAAGTTGACCCTCGCAATTTGGGGCAAGGATACAAGCATGTATGAAGAAATTCAACAAGAATTGAAAGAGGCGGGCATCGCAGTAGAACTCAGAAAATTGCAAAGTCCTAATGAAGTGGATACCCTCGGCGTAGACGCATTTGATTTGGTGGAACGCAATGTGGTGACCATGTCCACAAACGATCCTTACTGGTTCCTCAGCCTGTTCTATAAATCCGGTTCTAAAGCCAATGTGGGTGGTTATAACAATCCTCAAGTAGATGCATTAATCGACAAGTTGGCGGTTACATTCGATCAAAATGAACGGACGAACGTGGCTAAACAAGTACAGTCCATTTTGCTTGACGATGTGGCTGATATCTATTTGTTGTACCCTGCTGCGAATGTGGTTTCCACATCCAAGGTTAAAAATGTGCCAGTACATCCGATCGATTACTACTTATTAACAAAGGATTCTACTATTGAATAAATCTGATTGCATAGTATTTGACAATGTATCAATTTCATACGGTGCGGAACAGGCCGTACGCGATGTATCCTTTTCCGTGCGCACCGGTGAGGTATTTGCCATCGTTGGTGAAAGTGGCTCCGGGAAATCGACGTTGATTCGCGCCGCCTTCGGTATACTGAAGAAAGCTACCATAAGTGGTCAAATTTTGCTGAACGGCGCGGATGTTACGACGTTGAGCGATAAGGATTGGCGACAAATGCGCGGCATGAGTACGTCGATGATTTTTCAGAATCCCAGTGCCTATTTGAACCCGGCTCGTACTGTGGAAAACCATTTCAAAGACTTGCTGCGCGCCCATGATGAATCGTATGATGTGAATCGCGTACTGCATATGTTACAGCTCGTCCACTTGACGGAAGGGGAACGTATTCTACAATCCTATCCGTTCCAACTGAGCGGCGGTATGCAACAACGCTTGGCGATTGCGTTAAGCCTGATTCTGAAACCGGACATTGTATTTGCTGATGAGCCGACCAGTGCTTTAGATATGCTGGTGCAATCGTCGGTATTGGACTTGCTGAAAGAAGTAACACAGGCCCTCGGGGCAACCGTGATTCTGGTGACCCATAACATCAAGGCGGCTGCGCGCATTGCGGACCGCATCGGTGTGATGAATAAAGGGCACCTTGTTGAAATGGGCGCTACCGAAGAGGTAATGGCGCATCCTAAAGATGACTATACACGTATACTGTTGGATTCCGTGATGAAAGTGGTGTAATATGATACAAGCTGAGCATATATGTAAATATTATATGAACCATAATCACACGGTGCATGCTGTTGAGGATGTATTCTTTACCATTGCTGAATATGAGCGGGTAGGCATCGCCGGCGGTAGCGGTTCCGGTAAAAGTACACTCCTTAGACTCATGGCGATGCTAGAAAAACCTACATCGGGTACATTGCGACTCTTCGACGAAGATATATCACAGATTCAAAACCATACGGAAATATATCGCTCGCTGCAGATGATGTTTCAAAATCCGTTGGCGATTATTCCGCCACGGATGAACTTGGAAGCCTTTCTACTTGAGCCGTACATTAACTATGGTCTTATGGACATGGCCGGAGCGAAGGAAGATATCCGCAAATGGATTCAACACGTGGATCTACCGGAATCGATTGTTCAGAAGTATCCTCATGAAGTAAGTGGTGGTCAACTGCAACGTGTTGTACTAGCACGAATCATGCTGATGCATCCAAAACTAGTACTCTTCGATGAACCTACATCAGCTCTTGATGCGGTGAATCAAAAACTAGTACTTGATTTATTACAAAAGCTACATAAGGAACAACCCTTCGGCTACGTGTTCGTCAGCCATGACATCGGGCTTTTACAAGCCGTAACAGACCGAATCATGGTTATGAAGGACGGACACATCGTAGAAACCATTGAATCTAAACGACTCAAAGAAGCGGTACACCCGTATACACAAGCACTAGTGGAAGCGAGTGTGTAGAAAACAAAGAGCCTCTGTTTGGAACAGGGGCTTTTACTTATATTGAGATTTATAAAGAAAAGTCATACACTATATAGTATATAAAATTTTTTGTATTTATATTTAGTTGGGGTTATGTGGGAGGTTTGATTATGAAGAGTGAAGATTTTGAGAGATTGATTAGAGGGAAAAATATTAATTTTTTAATTGGAGCTGGTGCTAGTACACCATTGTATCCAACATTATCATTACCTACAGAGATTATTGGTAATGATGAGTGTTCACTTGAAGATATTATTAGTCACCATTCACTATTTGAAGAGAGAAGGAACATACTTTATCTTTATTATTTTTTAAAGTGGATTAAAGTAATGGATGATGAGTCTTATGGAGATGAAGAGTCGGAAAAGCAGAAAGTAAAAGTTAATTATAAAAGGTTTATTTCTGCTATTACTCATTTTTTGCAAACTGAAGGTAGTGAGCGACCTAAGCGTGTCAATATATTTACAACAAATTATGATTTGATGTTTGAATGGACGTTGGATAAGTATATTCAAGATAATTCTTTAATATATTTTAATGATGGTGCAAGAGGTGTATTTTGTAGATATATAGATAGTAAAAACTATAATTTAAATGTTTCTCATAGTGGATATTACGATCGTTATATTAGAGAAATCCCAACTATAAATTTATTTAAAATGCATGGATCAGTATCTTGGACACAAGAAAATGATAAGATTAAGGTAGAGTTACCGAAAGAAACTCTAAAAGAAATCAATAAAGTTGCCGATAATCTAGGCTTTACTATAGATAATATAGAATTATTATTAAAGAAAGCATATAATAGCAATCTTGAAACCTTTATTAATAACTTCAATCAGATTGATATTAGGGGAGAATTAGAATTATTATTTCCTCTAAACTTTGGTCTGTTAGAATCATTTTATGAGAAGTATAAAAGACTTGCTATTATAAACCCTAATAAATACAAATTTCATGATACTGTTTTAGAGCAACATTATTATCAAATGATTAGGGCATTTAGTTATGAGTTAGAGAAGAAACAGTCAATATTAATTGTTTTTGGATTTTCTTTTGCCGATGAACATATCAAATCTATTTTTGAAAGATCTTTGTCTAATCCAGAGTTACAGGTTTTTATTCTTTCATATAGTAAATCATCTCAGGATAACTTGAAGGAAAAATTCAGAAATTATAAAAATATTGTGTTTTTACCCGAGCACATAATCAATAAAAAGGGAGATTACTCATATTTACTTCAGCTGATAGATTGTAGTGGGGAGAATGCTAATGATTAGCTATGTTGTAGGGAATGTAATAAGTATAGATGGAACAAAGATTTCTATCCTTATGAATGATCAATCTAATCTAGAAATGTTTCATCATAATGGTGAATATTATAATGGTGTATCTGTTGGAAGTTATATAGGAATTATTCGTGGATCTCATAAAATAATTGGCCGAGTTGAAAAAGAGTATTCGCAAGATAAGAGCAATAACCCCAATAATATGAAATACTTGGTGGATCGCTTTGAACGTATTTTAGAAATTTCTATTGTAGGAACGATTTATAATGGGCGCTTTGAGTTAGGTCAAAGATTGTTTCCTATGATTTTTAATGAAGTAGTATTATTAACTCAAAGTGAAATTTCACATATATTAACAGGTGGTTATCAATTAGATAGTAATAAATATAAGAGTATTTTTATTGGTAAGACTGTTGCTGAGGGAGTTTCAATTCGGTTACCATGGAGAAAACTATTTAATACACATATAGGTATTTTTGGTAATACTGGTAGTGGAAAGTCAAATACACTTGCTAAAGTATTTTCTAGTATATTTGATTTAGATATAAAAGGAAAAATTAATTTAGCAAAAAGTCAATTTTTTGTTCTTGATTTTAATGGTGAATATACTGATGATTTAATATTTTCAAGTAATAAAAAAAACTTGAATTATCAACTCAACGTCGTTATACCAGTGATAAAATTCGAATTTCTGAAGAAAAGTTTTGGGATATAGAAACTTTAAGTATTTTGTATGCAGCAACAGAAAAAACTCAAAAACCTTTTTTAAATAATGCAGTTAAATATTTTTTTGATGAGAGTCAGGGGGTTACAAAAGAAAAACTCGTATCTGGTATAGGATCTGCATTTTATAATGTTTTTTCTTGTAATAATAATAAAGAAAGTTTAACTCTATTGCTTAAATGTTTAGAAGTGCTTGGGTTGTCATTAGATCAAATTGATAATGAATCAAGGATGCCTAGTCATCAAGAATTTTGGCTATGGCTAAAGGCATCTTGGCGATTTGATACATATTGTATAGATGGCATATATTTTAATAAGTCTGAGGTAAAATCCAAAGTTAAAAATGAACGAACTTCATTTGAATCGGCGATAAATAGTTTGGTTGATAATTGTGAATTAAGTCTTACGGATAAGTTAAAAGTTGCAGTTTATTGTCAAATGATATATGGAATATCATATGGAAGAGTTCAGTATGATCATATTAGTCCGTTAATGAATAGGATTGAAGCGAATTCAAATTGGATTGATAAGATTATTGAGGTTGATATATCAAATTCTGAATGGAAAACTATCAATGTTATATCATTAAAAAACTGTAATATTGATGCAAAGAAAACTATTCCACTTTTACTTTGTAAGTCATTATATGATAGTCATAAAGAACTTTCTCGTCAAAATGAAACTATTGAAAAAACTATTCATTTGATAATTGATGAGGCCCATAATATTTTATCTGAATCTTCAAATAGAGAGTCAGAGAGTTGGAAAGATTATCGTCTTGAAACGTTTGAAGAAATTATCAAAGAGGGAAGAAAGTTTGGGGTTTATTTAACTATAGCAAGTCAGAGACCAGCAGATATATCATCTACAATTATATCTCAACTTCATAATAACTTTATTCATCGGTTAGTTAATGAACAAGATTTACGTATGATAGCAAGCTCAGTTAGTTCGTTAGACTCGATTTCTAGGAGTCAATTACCTACGTTAGCTGCGGGACAATGTATTATTAGTGGTACTAGTTTTGATATGCCTTTACTGATTCAAATAGAACCATTAGAAAAAGATAGAGCTCCAAAGAGTGAGAGTGCAGATTTAGATAATCTATGGCGATTTACACCGAGTACTGAATAATTTTTTAATCTTTCTTCACAATCCTCTCTTATCATAAAAGAAATCATATGTTATCTTTCAGAAAGAGAGGTCTGATTATGACAGCAGTAAAGCATGAATGGCGTAAGCACGAAAAGGAATTGTATTGTCCGAAGCAGCAGGCGGTGCAGGTTATGGTGCCGAGCATGAAGTTCCTCGTGCTGGACGGCGTAGGGAATCCTAATCATGCGGCCTTTGCCGATGATATCGAGGCGTTATATTCGTTGTCCTACGGAATAAAGATGTTGCCGAAAAAGGGCGTGACGCCGGATGGGTACTTTGATTACACCGTGTATCCGCTGGAGGCGCTCTGGAAGCAGATTGAGCATACGAAGCAATTTGATAAGAATAATTTGCAATATCGGGTGATGATCAGACAACCTGATTTTGTGACTCCTGACGTGTTGGAGGCGGCCATTATTAATGTGTCCAAGAAAAAATCGTTGCCTCGATTTAAGGACGTTCGACTTGAATCGATAGAGGATGGTGACTGCGTACAGATATTGCATATCGGACCTTATGACAATGAACCGGAATCGTTTATGAAAGTAGATGAATTATGTACTGCTTATAACTTGCAACGTGTTAACGACGAGTGGCATCGGGAAATCTACTTGTCCGATGCACGAAAGGTGGAGCCTGCAAAATTGAAGACTGTACTGCGCGTGCAAGTGAAAAAGGGATAGTATAAAGCTGTCATATTAAACTTAATCGGATTTATGAAGGAGGCGCCTTATGGATCTGAATAGTTTTTTCTTATTATTCCCGAGCATTTTTATGTTGCACGAATTTGAGGAGATTCTTTTATTTCCGAAATTTATGCGAAGAAATCCAAAACTACAACAGCAATTTTTAGCGTCCGCTTTTACACCGTTCAGATTCAATGCCATCGTCTGTCAGGAATTCATACTCCTGTTGATTGTGCTGGGCTTGAGTATTTATTTTGAAAGCTTCGACATTTACATCACCGTCATCATAGCGTATATATACCATGTGATTGGGCATATATTCCAAAGTATTTTCCTGCGACAGTATATACCGGGCGTTCTTAGTGGTATCATCACGGCCGGTTATTGTACTTGCCGAATCTATGATGCGGTATCGGCAAACTATTGGCTTTTGGCGTATTCGTTCATAACATTGCTGCTTATCCTTGTAAACATTGCGGTGAGTTTTAAAATATTACAGACGTTACAAAAACCATCTGATTAGACTGTGAACGGAAAGCTTTCACAGATAATAGACATATTGTTAAATAAAGCGGCTTCTCCATGAGGGGCCGCTTTCGGCATATAAAAAGGTCATCAACAGTGTGTCGATGACCTCTTAATAGGTAATATACTATTATGCAATTTCTGCTTTCAAATCGATAACGTGTTTACATGCTATGCATCCCGGGCAGTCACAGAATTCAGCGCCTTTTGCCTTAATGTCTTTAGCGTGTTGTAATAGATTAGCTGCGCCTTCTGCACCAAGAATTTGTGTACCAAGTTCAGAGCCTGCAAAGCCGATTGTTTCGTCGATGAGTGCAATGTTTTGCTCCGCAACGGATACGAGTTGTTTTGTAAGTGCTTCTTGTTCAGGTTTGCCTTCTGCATTGATCCAAGATTGAGCGAATTCTTTTAATGTTGGATTGCTTGTAGGTGCATCTAATAAAGCTTGAACGAGTTCTTTTACTTGTGTATGTGTCATGATAGTCTCCTTTATATAACTACTAACTATAGCTTTGGAATAGTGCATTTAGTATCGTATGAGCATCTGTTCCTTTTCTTGAGTTCATTATAGCACCTACCATAATTTTGAATAGTAGAATGATTTGCGATAGATACTATCAAATGTGATAGATTTGTGATGATTACTGAGAAAATTTTTTGATATAATTTAATAATAAAAGCCGAATACCAAAAATTGGCGCAATGTATCTATATTGAAATCGTAGCTTTATTGAAAACGTAGCTTTACTGAATGAAAGATAGAATCAGATAGTCATAAACAAATTAGAATTTTAGGAGGAAAAGATAATGAAACATAAAGTAAAAGTAACAGTTTTAGACAAAAAGTTATATCCTGAACTACAACAGCAATACTGTGCAGATCCTGTTTCTGGTGTCTGTCCTTGTTATAATGTGGGTGACGAGTTCGTTTTTTACCGTGACGATGAGTGGGATGACTTTTGGCATATGGGATTGAACACATTGGTTAAAACGAACGGTAACAAGGATACTATTGCTGGTGGTCCGAAAATGCCGTTTTGCTCGGAAGCATGGAATGCTATTTCACGTTATATTTACACTGTTTACAAGGCGGTTCTATTATGAAAGGCTGGATGAAAAACGAAAATGAAATGATTACCTGCTGTTCAGATGGTACACGTCCGGTAATCTTCAAAATCGAGCGAGTTAATTACGAATAAGATATTGATAACTTCTAGTTTATCTGATTAATGTAATTTGAACTTATGGAGGTAGTAATGAATAAGATAACTTGCATATGTTTAGGTGTTAGAGACATGGAAAAATCAATAAAGTTCTATAGAGATGGTTTAGGATATAAGACTGACTGTAAAGAAAATAATCCGCCAGTAATATTTTTTGATACGGCAGGGACAAAATTTGAACTATTTCCTTTGGAACAATTAGCAAAAGATATTGATGAAAATAATCCACCAGCGGGAAATGGATTTGCCGGAATTACATTAGCTTATAATGTTGAACATAAAGAAGATGTTGATAATGTCATTGAATTAGTACGAAATACTGGGGGGAAAATTGTAAAAGAACCACAAGATGTTTTTTGGGGTGGTTATCATGCATATTTTGCTGATCCAGATGGATATTACTGGGAAGTTGCATGGGGTCCAAACTTTAAGTTTGATGAAAAGGGATTATTGAAATTTTAGTAGTTAATCTTGCTCAGGCGTGTCTTCGGCATCAGCTTATTATAGACTTAGAATCATGCTGTAACTAGTATTATATAGGCATTTGTTCTTTTAGTGATATAATTTACTTAATACATGTTGTTTGTTTATAGGGGAATGTATCATGAAAAAGATTATATGTGCACTGGCCACGCTAGCTTTCATAGGTTCTATTAATATTGTCTCCTCAGAGGACTTAATGCGGCTTCGTCTCAATGGTAATTCGATTTATGATCAGCCTTATGGTGATCGAAATGAGTTTCCTTGTCCAGATAGACTTGGAAGTTGTACTATGACTGATGAGGATTATAGAAGCACTTGTAAAGGTCAATCTCTAGAGGTGTTTGATAACCTATATGAGGCTAAGCAACATTTGAACTTTAAACCGCAGTTGCCAAGTGGTTTAGAGGGATTACGTTCCGTACATGTATCCATTGTGGATCACGATGTACTACAAGTGGTGTATGCCTATCATGAGCTTTTAAAAGGAACATATTTTGACCGTGTAGATGATATGCCAAAGTATATTAAGTATCGCGTATCGACTCTATCTGGTAATATTGCAGGCGATTATAAGGATTATGTGCCTCAGAAGACGGATATTGTGAATGGTATGACGGTAACCTATCGAATGGTAGATGACGCTGTTTACTTAGCATCTTGGGAACAAGCGGGGCAGAGCCATGTGTTCTTATTTAATGAGCCTATTTCTATTGAGCGGGCTAGAGAAATGATTAACAGTGTAGGTACTAATTGAGTTTATTACTGTACTATCTTTTTAAGCTTGATTAGCTTATAATATACATATAAAGAGAGCCCATTAACGTGATTAGGGCGTTAGGCTCATCTAAAACTGAACAAAATTATGATGACGCCTAACGTGTTAGAGGACTGCACTCCTCTATACGTTAGGCGTTTATCGTTGTACTACTTAACTAGTGCAATGATAGTGACTACTGATAACAGAACTATGATAATTACATAGGTAACTTCATGATTTGTCATAGTATCACCTCCTCGCGGAGATGAACCTAACTCACGTCAACGGACTCTCTTCGTAATAAGTATAGCAAAATACTTTTTACACAAATAGCGATATACAGTCCTCTTTGTTGTGGTTGATATTAAAAATAATGGAGCTTTTATGAACGCAGATAATTACAAGATTTCAACGTTGCCATATATAGAAAATGCTAGCAATGAGATAATGGAAAAGTACAATATAAAAGCACAATATGAAACGGAACCACCTCATGGAGATGCTATATATTCTATTTCTATAAAGGGGAAAGTATTACCGTTTTGGATTTATGGTAGGGACGTTACTTTCATAGGTAATAGTATGGTTATGGTCGAGTCTGTAAGATGCAAAACCTGGGATCCCATTGAAACCATTATTATTGATTTAGAGAATGAAGTGTATGCTAGTTTAAAGGAATGGTATACAGATATTTCATTTGTTAATAATCGAATAGAGTTTTCCAATCAAGTGGTAAAAATGGATAAACGAATTTTAAATAATTTTGAGAATTTAGAGTGGATAAGCTTTTAAGAGTGATTGCGTAGAGGATTTATTGACTACACTATAGTGAAGTGTTATTCTATATATGACAAGGGATGTCAATATGTGACATAGTCTCATATGAACGAAAAAATAGCAGGGTGGCAGCCCTGCTATTTTTATTGTGCTAGTTACTAACGAGAATGGGGTTATAGGACAAAACGTGTTGGTTTTATAGGCGATGGAGCCAGTAAATTACTGGCTCCATCGCTATTTTAAGTTCTTTTGATAAACTTAGAGGGTGGACAAAATGTGTTAGTAAAAAGTCCCAAAACCCTTGATTTTACTGGCTTCAATAAGGTTATATCTTCTTAGAAAATCGTGTTCTAAGTGGAGGGAATAATCATGCTGGTAAGATGTATAAATTGTGGATTTTCTTGTCAAAAATATGGGAAAACTAAAGCTGGATCACAACGATGGCATTGTAAGCAGTGTAACATCACCTTTACACAAACTATTGATAATACTACTAAATGTTTTCATCGATTTCTAAATTGGTTATTTAGTAAAGAAACACAACAGGACATGCCTGGGCAGGGCCGTACATTTCGTAGACAGATAGCTGATTTCTGGCAAATATGGCCTATGCCGCCCAAAATTGAAACCTCGAGAGATGTGGTATTCGTTGATGGTATTTACTTAGCTAAAAAAGCTTGTATTTTGATCTGTTATGATGGTGAATATGTATTAGGGTGGTATTTATGTAGGTCAGAACAGTCTCGCTCATGGCAAGCTCTTATGCAGCGAATAGCGACCCCCATTGTGGTCGTTTCTGATGGTGGACCTGGTCTTAGAAAAGCATTAAAAAAGTTTGGCGTACCGCCAAGCTTCAACGTTGTATTGTTCATGCCGTATGGCAAGTACATCGTTACACTACTAGGCGGCCTAAGACATTAGCAGGCATTATGTTAAAAGATTTAGCAAGCGATTTATATAACGTAAAAACACAGGAAGATGCAAAAATATGGATTCAACGATTATTTAATTGGAGGGTGACTTTTAAAGAGTTTCTAAATGAAATGACACGTGATAGTAATGATAATTTAAGAGCTACGCATGAACGATTACTAAAAGCCTATAACTCTCTAGTGGTATTAATTAATACAGAGACAATGTTTCGATATTTAGATGAAACATTGGTGTTGGATAAAGAATGTCCGAGGACTAATAACCCTATTGAAGGCGGAGTAAACGCACAACTCAGACGTTTATTGCGTTACCATCGAGGAATGTCTGTAGAAAAACGTATAAAAGCGGTCTTTTGGTGGTGTTATTTACACTCACCAAGACCGCTTTCTGCAAAAGAAATACTTAAGGTAATGCCAACTGATGCAAGTATTTCTACAATATATAGTTCTATGAATGAAAGAGCCCAACTTCAAGGCATAATTCCAACTTGGGGGGATGCCATTTCTTGGGGTGATTTGCATAACTATGACAAATTATCTTTCAATGATTGGGATTAAAGTACCAACACGTTTTGTCCTATAACCCTTTTATCGTCTAGGTGCCAACCCATTTTCAGATGAGATATTAATAGGTCGAGGTATTACCTCTAGAATTAATATATTCCCTCGTGCTATATTACATATGAGTAGTATTTTTACGTTCATATGTATAAGGAGATACTCTATGTTTAACTTTTATAGTGAGTTATTATTACGTTTACAGAAACAATTTGTATCCGAACATGAATCTGATTTCAAATCTATTGAGGATTTGTTAGAAGCATTTATGACTCAATATAATCGTGGTGATTTTAATAATACGATAGAAATGAAATTACGTGATTTATATGAGGCTGCAGAAGAGGCTGATACGAATGAGAAATCAAGGAAGTTATACAATGAAATCCTTGCATTATGTCCAGATGAAGTAGATGCTAAACGAGAACTCATAGCCCTTGAGTTACATCCAAGCTTTCAAATTTATCAGTTGAAACAGCTAGTAGAATCGTTGAAAAAACCAAAGAAAATAGATTGGAATATAATAGAGACGCGTCCTTATATGCGTTGCCTCATCGACATGGGGATGATATATTTAGAATATAATATGTATAATGATGCGATTGCCTGCTTTACGCCAGTTTTTCACGGAGACAAGCAAGATCATTCGGGATTTCTTGTGTATATGATGGTTGCTTGTTGTGGAGCTGCCAACTGGGATCGCGGCCGCAAGGTATATCAGCGATATCTTGCATGTTGCGATGATATACAAAATGCATTTAATCAGGCTCCGGATATCATGTTGCCTATGCATATGCTGTATATTCTATTGGCTTTGCAGTGTGGTGAAAGCAAGATAGCCCATGATGTATTAGCAGATCTTGTTGATGAATATGAAGATATTGATTGGTTATTACAAGATGCAACGCGCTGGAACGATTTTGTAGAAGATCATTTAGAGGCTATTATGTATATGGTAGACCAAGTGAGCAACATAGATTCTGACCCACGAGAATTAATAAGCTTATATACTGCTATCTCATTTTTACCAACTCAATTAGTGGATTTTGAAAGTCCATTATGGCAGACTCTATATGATGCGTATGAACGTGTTACCGATCGAACTGTTATAAATCGGTACTCTAATGATAGTTATATGGGAAAACGCGAGTCCGCTCATATGAGCCCCGTAGAGGTTGCTAAAGGTGGGGCTTTGCGTGGAAATCCGGTATATGACAATATACGGTTCGGTGCACAAATTACACTTTCACAAGCCGGCCTATACACAGTAGATGATTTTAAAACAATTACTAAACAAGAAGTATTGATGCTACCGGGCATTGGTAAAAAAACAGTGGAACAACTAGAGCATAATGGTGTTATATTTAAAGCCTAAGATGTGACTTGAATTTAATAGCAATCCTAGGATAACGAAGGGCTATTTGTCTTTTTCATAATTAATATAATCCCTTTGATGAGTATCTTGGTACTGATCAAGGGGATTTTAAATTACTACAGGGTTGTACTAATTTTTGTCCTATAACCCCATTATTACGCTAATGTTAGAGCGTTGGGCTAGTTGCTAAATAAAAGGGCTAGAAAAGCGTCTAACCACTTGCAAATGTAGTAGGCGAATACATTTACCATGACGGCTAGCCAAAACAAATAAAATAGCTGCCACAAATACGAAATAGACATCGTAATTTATGACAGCTATTTTGGCAGTACATGGTCGATCTTATAGTGTAATTATTTAGTTATATTCTATTTTTTAAAAGCCTCACCGATGGAATAAATTCCGTCAAATAAGAAACCGAAGGCGATGAAATAGATAAATGCTTGTCCAGAAACGATCGGCTCGAATATAAGTAATAGGCCTAATAGTAAAAGAATTAGTGCAAGCCATTTTGCATTACGTCCCATGAGTGATACCATGCTGTCGGACTTTCTTGATTTAATGAAAATAAAGATGGCTTCAATTACCATCCAGACGCCGATTGTAATTGGGAGTACTAATGGTAGGAATGCAAATCCGCCGAATATTAAATAGATACCGAATAGAGCGTTGATAATACCGCCAATGAGATGCCAGCCGCTTCTCATTGCAGAAGGCAACCTAAAATAATTTATAATGCCACTGATTGCATTGGCAAAGAAGATGATAGACATAACCCAAGTGAATGCAAAGAGGTTAATAAGCGGATTTAATAGTAAGAATATCCCTAGGATAATACTTACAATACCCGACAAAATATAAAAGAATTTGTTTGAACCACTCATAATTATTCCTCCAATCTTTGGTACTGCTTATTTTCAGTATGCGTGAAATCATGGGGAATGTCAAATTGTAACGATAAAACTGTGCTTTCACAAAACTCACATGTCCATCCTGTTGACACAGTTCTATAGAATACCGTATAATACTTTTATATCTTAAATCAAGCGATGAACGGGTATAAAGGTTTACAAATCCTGCTTTCAGAGAGTTGCCGGCCGGTGTGAGGCAATAGAGGTTGTACGCTGACACTCTCCCGCGAGCTTCGGTGGCGAATACAGCAGTAGTCATCGACGGTGGTTCCGTTATACCCGAAACGAGTCCCAATTAGGGTGGTACCGTGTTATGAATATAACGCCCCTTTGAGCAACGACAGTTGTTCTGAGGGGCTTTTTTATTGTAAAAGTCTAGTAAAATTACTGATTTAATTGTATCTACTTAGGATTAGCCGAAATAGCGTTGAAATCGGCGGTTTTACTAGACTTTCACAATGAATAGATGTAATAAGGGAATATGTTTTATAGGATAAAAGGTGAAGATTATGGAACAGAATCGCGTATATTTCTTCGATACAACCCTTCGTGATGGGGAACAAACACCAGGTGTGTCTTTACAAACTCCTGAAAAAATTGAAATTGCGAAAGGCCTAGTACGCCTCGGCATCGACGTAATCGAGGCTGGCTTCCCAGCAGCATCCCCTGGGGATTTTGAAGCAGTACAAACAATTGCACGCGAAGTGAAAGGTGCAACAATTTGTGCGTTGGCACGTGCTAATGAAAAGGACGTACAAAAAGCGATTGATGCGTTGAAAGATGCGGAACGCAGCCGTTTACATGTGTTCATTGCTATTTCCGAACTTCATATGGAATATAAATTAAAAATGACTCGCCAAGAGGTTTTGGATAAGGTTAAATCTGTATTGGCGTATGCAAAAGGTAAAGTTGATGAAATCGAGTTTTCCGGTGAAGATGCAGCACGCTCTGATTTAGATTTCGCGTGCCAAGTATTTGGTGTTGCCATTGCTGGTGGTGCAACGATTATTAACGTACCAGATACAGTAGGTTACATGAACCCTAACGAATTTGGTGACAAAATCCGTTATATTAAAGAACATACACCAGGTATTGAAAATGCCATCATCTCTGTTCACTGCCATGACGACTTAGGCCTTGCCAATGCGAATACGTTAGCTGCTATTAAAGCAGGTGCACGTCAAGTAGAAGGCACAATTAATGGTCTAGGTGAACGTGCAGGTAATGTAGCAATTGAAGAGGTTGTTATGGCTCTTAAAACACGCCATGATTATTTCGATGACCTTCAAGTGAATATTGATACAAAACAATTTACGAAAGTATCTAAACTTGTGAGCCGTTTAACAGGTGTTGTAGTTCCTCCAAATAAACCAATCGTAGGTTCTAACGCCTTTGCTCATGAGTCTGGTATTCACCAACATGGTATGATGAGCAACCCTGAAACGTATGAAATCATGACGCCTGAGTCCGTAGGTGCTGAAAAAACAGATCTCGTATTAGGTAAACACTCTGGCCGTCATGCCTTTGCCGATCATTTGGCAAAACTTGGATTCCAATCTTTCACGGAAGAGAAAATCAATGATCTCTTCGGTAAATTCAAAGAATTGGCGGACCGCAAAAAACAAGTATACGATGATGATATCGTAGCCCTTGTAGTAGATAATCTTCACCACAAAAAAGCATTTGAACTCGTGGCTCAATACTACAAATTGGGCGAAAAAGGCTATGCCTATGCTGATGTTCGTCTCATGACTCCAGAAGGTGAAAAAGCCGATGCAGCCGTTGGTGATGGCCCAGTAGACGCATCCCTTAAAGCGGTTGAACGTGTGGTTGGCTTGCCAATCAGTTTGAAAGATTACCAAATCCGCGCTATAACAGCTGGTAAAGATGCCCTTGGGGAAGCAACTCTCAAGGTAGAATATAACGGTCGTTTGTACCATGGTCGTGGTATCAGCACCGATATTGTTAAATCAAGTGTAAATGCATATATTAATGCAGTAAACTCAGTATTCCTAGCTATGGAGCTAGAACAACAGGAGGAAGAATAATATGGGTATGACCATTACTGAAAAGAATATGGCTCGTCATGCGGGTCTTGATGTTGTAAAGCCAGGCCAAATCATCGAGTGTCATTTGGATGCGGTATTGATGAACGACATCACATTCCCACCGGCTCGCAAAGAGTTCTTAAAAATCGGCAAACCTGTATTTGATCGTCATAAAATCTACTTGGTGCCTGACCACTTTACACCAAATAAAGATATTCAATCCGCTACACAAGCAAAAGTAATGCGCGATTTCGTACGCGAACATGGCATTACGAACTACTTTGAAGTGGGTAGAATGGGTATCGAGCACGTTATTTTGCCAGAAAAAGGTCTTATCGGTCCTGGCGAAATGATGATCGGCGCTGACTCCCACACTTGTACATATGGTGCGGTGAATGCATTCTCCACAGGCGTAGGCTCCACTGATGCGGGCGTTGCTATGGCAGAAGGTAAAACTTGGTTCAAAGTGCCTGAAACAATCAAGGTTGAACTTATCGGCAAACCTAATAAATGGGTAACTGGTAAGGACGTAATCCTCGATTTAATCGGTCAAATCGGTGTAGATGGCGCTCGTTATATGGCTCTTGAATTCGCCGGCGAAGGCGTACAGCATATGACTATGGCTGATCGTCTTACAATTTGTAACATGGCTATCGAAGCGGGCGGTAAATGTGGCGTATTCCCTTACGATGCAATTACTGAAGAATACATCAAAGGTCGCGTAAATCGCTCTGTTGAGCCAATCGTTTCAGATGCTGATGCGGTATATGCCCAAACTATTACAATCGATTTGTCCAAATTGCAGCCAGTTGTAGCATTCCCTCATTTGCCATCCAATACGCATTACATCAACGAAATCGACAAGGATATTAAAATCGATCAAGTTATCATCGGTTCTTGTACAAATGGCCGTTATGAAGACTTGGTAGCAGCTGCGGAAATCTTCAAAGGTCGCAAGGTGGCTCCATTCGTTCGTTGTATCGTAATCCCTGGCTCCCAAGATGTATACGACCAAGCTATGAAAGATGGTTTGTTAGACATCTTCATTCAAGCTGATTGCGCTGTGTCCACGCCAACATGTGGTCCTTGTCTAGGCGGTTACATGGGTATCATGGCTGCAGGGGAACGCACAGTTTCCACAACAAACCGTAACTTCCGTGGTCGTATGGGTCACGTTGATTCTGAGGTATATTTGGCAAGCCCTTACGTGGCGGCAGCAAGTGCTGTATTAGGCCGCATTGCAGGCCCTGAGGAGGTTTAACATGGATTTTGAAAGCAAGAAAATCTGGCGCTACGGCGACGATGTAGATACAGACGTAATCATTCCGGCTCGTTACTTGGCGATTGCCGATTGGAACGAATTGGCTGAACATGCGATGGAAGATATTGATACTACATTCGCTCCTAATGTGAAAGCTGGCGAAATCATGGTAGCTGGTAAAAACTTTGGTTGTGGTTCCTCCCGTGAACACGCCCCAGGCGTTATTAAAGCTAAAGGTGTGCCCGTGATCATTGCACACTCCTTTGCGCGTATCTTCTTCCGTAATGCTATCAACATCGGTTTACCAGTTGTGGAAATCGGTGAACAAGTTGATCGTATCGATGCAGGCGATGCAATCGGCGTAGACTTGTCTAAAGGTATCGTGTACAACTTGACGAAAAATGAACAATACCAAGGGACGGAGTTGCCACAATTCATTCAAGATATTGCGGCAGCCGGTGGTCTTGTAAGTTTTGCTAAAAACCGTAAGTAGCAGAATGAAACGAAACACGTATCTCAAGCCTCCAAAGCGAGCTAAGTCGGTTTCGACACGTGTTTCGTTTCCAACGATTCTACTTTTGTGTAGCAAAACTTAAAATTCCTCTAGCTAACAATATCTTGAATGGATTTGTGGCAGAGGGGGAGTGAGGAGCGAGCTAAGTCAGTCTTAAGGGATATGCCAGCTCTTGTCCCATTAAGTTCTATTGCGATTTCTTCGCAAAGGGCACTGAGGGAGAGCATGAGGTTTGCAATCTTTAACTATATATTGGAGAGGTAATATGAGCGAAAAGAATATCGTATTGATTCCTGGTGATGGTATCGGTACTGAGATTATTGCTGCAGCGAAGGCTGTGTGTGATGTGGCTTTTGAGAAAGCCGGTATAAAGGTTAATTGGATTGATAAGAAAGCGGGCGGTGCGTCTATTGATGCATACGGCGTGCCTTTGACTGAGGATACTATCGAGGCTTGTAAAAATGCTGATGCTGTATTGCTTGGTGCTGTTGGCGGTCCTAAATGGGATAATGTAGATCCGTCTATCCGTCCTGAAAAGGCAATCCTAGGTCTTCGCAAGGAGCTTGGTTTGTTCTGTAACTTGCGTCCTGTGAAAATCTATCCATCTTTGCAAGAGTATTCTCCGCTTAAAAAGGAGCTCGTACAAGATGTAGATTTCGTTATCGTTCGTGAGTTAACTGGCGGTATTTATTTCGGTGAACGTGAAGAGGCACAAGGTGAAGGTGCTAATGAGTTCGCTTGGGATAAAGAAACATACAGCCGTTATGAAGTAGAACGCATCATGGATATCGCTATGGAAACAGCTCGTAAACGTAACAAAAAGGTCGTATCCGTAGATAAAGCAAACGTATTGGCGTCTTCTCGTTTGTGGCGTAAAATCGCGCAAGAGAAAGCGGCTGCTAATCCAGATATTGCAACAGATTACCTTTATGTAGATAACACCGCGATGCAGCTCGTTGTAAATCCTGCACAGTTTGATGTTATCGTTACGACAAACTTGTTCGGCGATATCTTGTCCGACGAAGGTGCTGTTATTTCCGGTTCTATCGGGCTTTTACCATCTGCATCCATGGGTACCGGTACTGCATTGTACGAGCCAATCCACGGATCTGCACCGGACATCATGGGCAAAAACTTGGCGAATCCGTTGGGTACAATCTTGTCCGCTGCGATGATGTGCCGTCATTCCCTTGATTTACCTCAAGTGGCTGACGCTATTGAAAGTGCTGTAGAACAAGTGCTCGTTGATGGTTACCGCACTGGCGATATCTACCGTGAAGGGTTGAAACGCGTAGGTACAACAGAAATGGCGCAAGCCGTAATCGAACGTTTATAAAAGTAATGAATTAAGATTCCTGAAAGGTATTAACGTGAGTTACGTCATTTTTAAAATCGTATTATAAGCGTTAAGATATAGGTATTATAATATATTTGTCCAATTAAAAAAGAGAAGGTTGTAAGGCCCTCTCTTTTTTTTGTAGGACACTAGCGGTATACGTAGTTGTTCTTCATATATTAGAGTGCTATATTGGTAGATGTATGGCAAAATATTCTTTAAGGAGGCCTTTATGAATTCTTCGATGTATCGAAATTTAACCATTACTGCTTTATTGATGGCATTAGCCATCATGATTCCTATCGTGATGCCTTTGAAAGTTGTGATTCCACCGGCATCGTATACATTGGCGAGTCATGTTCCTATATTCCTAGCTATGTTCTTATCTAGAAAGATGGCAGCTTGTGTCGTGATAGGTTCTACGCTCGGCTTCTTTGTAGCAGGGTTCCCACTTGTTATCGTTATGCGTGCTGCATCTCATATCATCTTTGCCTTGATGGGGGCTTACTATATTAAACATCATCCAGGCGTATTAACAGGGGCTCTATCCTTTGTTGCGTTTAACCTTGCTTGTGCTATCGTTCACGCTATTGGTGAGGTACTAGCATGCCTATTGTTCTATACTACCACTACGATGCCAAACATTGATCTCATCTACGTTGTATTTGTTCTTGTAGGTGGCGGTACCATCGTTCATAGCTTGGTTGATGGATATATTGCATTATATATCTATAAAGCTATCCCTGGACTATCTAAATC
This sequence comes from Veillonella parvula, assembly GCF_040097785.1. Taxonomy (GTDB): domain Bacteria; phylum Bacillota; class Negativicutes; order Veillonellales; family Veillonellaceae; genus Veillonella; species Veillonella parvula_D. The sequence goes on from NZ_JBBNNS010000003.1 coordinate 58,099, forward strand.
GGGTAATAAATAATCATATAATTACATATACTCGTAACCACTCATGGGAAATCGATGTGTACTAATGTACGGCATGTGATTACCTATGAGTGGTTTTTATAATAATTCTCAAAACTGTACCTACAGGTACAGACTTAATTGTGTGATATCGATATAATAAAACTATAGTTAATGACCGATTTATGTTGTATCCATTGATATAACATTTGGCCATATATTTGGTATTATCGGTGAAAGTTGCTTCTATCATTCGTGTTTCTATATAGGTTCATTAAAAAAATCTGAGTTAAGCACGTCAACTTTCACAGAACATGGAGGTTATTATGAGAAAGCACATTAAAAACAATGTTTCTTGGGTTGGCAAAATCGACTGGGAATTGCAAGAGTTCCACGGTTCTGATTACAGTATTAATAATGGTTCAAGCCAAAATGCCTATTTGATTGAAGAGGAGAAGACTGTCCTCATCGATACTGTGTGGAAACCTCATTCCTCTGAGTTCATTGATAACTTGGAATCCGAAATCGATTTGAATAAGATTGATTTCATCGTATGTAACCACGGCGAAGTAGATCATAGTGGTTCTTTGCCTGCGTTGATGGAAAAAATACCTAATACGCCAATTTATTGTACCGAAAATGCAGTTAAGTCCTTGGTTGGTCAATATCATCATCCAGAATGGAATTTCAAAACTGTTAAAACTGGTGACTCCGTAGATATCGGGAACGGTAAATCCTTGGTGTTCGTAGAAATGCGCATGCTTCACTGGCCTGATTCCATGGCGACTTATATGACAGGGGATAATATCTTGTTCTCCAACGATGCATTCGGTCAGCATTTTGCCGTAGAAGAACTATGGGCGGATAAGGCCGATCAATGCCGTCTATGGGAAGAGGCGATGAAATATTACGCTAATATCTTGAATCCATTCTCTCCATTGGTAAAAGCTAAAGTTGAAGAAATTCAAAAGCTTAACTTGCCAATCGATATCATCGCTACTAGTCATGGCGCCATTTGGCGAGAAAATCCAATGCAAATCGTAGAAAAATATTATGAATGGTCTCAAGCGTACCAAGAAGATCAAGTCACAGTTGTATACGATACTATGTGGGATGGCACCAAGAAATTGGCCCATAAGATTGCTGAAGAAATTGCTAAGCAATCCCCTGATACACGTGTTAAGATTTTTAACATTAGCAAAACCAATAAAAATGATATTATGACGGAAGTCTTTAAGTCTAGAGCGATTGCTGTAGGCTCTCCAACAGTGGGTAACAGCGTATTATCTGCTGTAGCTGGTTGGCTCGACTTCTTGCGTGAGTTGAAATTCAAAAATAAAAAGGCTGCTGTATTTGGTACCTATGGCTGGTCTGGTGAATCTACAAAGGTACTCCGTGAAGAGTTGACTAAATATGGATTCTCTGTAGTAGAACCTGAAATCAAATGCAACTGGAACCCAGAAGAATCCGACTTTAATAAAGCAGAAGCACTTGTAAGTGCATTATTAGCATAATTACATATAATAAAGAAAGATTCTTGTTATAAAACCCCTATTTTTGATATGTACCCCCTTTACTGGATAATCAGTAAAAGGGGTATTTTCATGAAGAATAGGGGCCTTCTTTTTTTAAACATATACATAAAATATTAGTCAATATAAATTGTATTTGTCATGTTTATTCTCATAACATTCTCGTTAGCGTTTTTTGGGGCACCGATTTGCATTGATAGATACTGGCGCTATAGAAATATAAAATTATAATAAAATGTTAAGTTGTTGATTAAATATACAAAACAGTTTAATTCACATATAATTCATGAATTAAGTGTGAATGTGAATTAATGAGGATATAAGGTATATTTTGCGTACTTATAAGGTGGTTATTTATTTATAAGTTATACAGTTTGTTATATGAGAAAAGTTTACAAAGTTGCGAAAAATTTAACTCATAAGGGGAAATAATGAGTAAAATTTATTTCCCTGTAAAGCTAGGAATAAAGCGGATTTTGATAGGTATAAAGACTTGGTAATTTGGTTTGTGTTAGAAAAAAGGGTTGTGTATATCGTAAAACTTTGATATGCTATGCGGGTAATCGACAATATAAATTTTTCTTAAACTGATTAGGGGTATTTCTTTATGCTAATTTAGAATATGCGCCTGTTCAGACCGAGGTGAGAGACGGAACATAGAGAGAATGAAAAATTGTATTGTAATTTGGATAATTTTTTAATTTAGTGAGGGTGTAAGATGAGAGAAATGAAACATTCCAAAAAATTAGCATTTGCTGTATTGGCTGCTGTCACTGCTGTTGGTGCGAATGTTAATCCAGTAGACGCTGCTTCTGTTGTAATGGACAACACTAATGTTGTTACAGGTGCTAATAATGCAGTTGCGTATGGTAGTGGTAATACTGTAAAAGAATCTGATGCAAACTTCCGTGATCGTGATTATGAAAATGAGCCAGATGATGCTACAAAGAGAACTAGTGACTGGAAAAGTAATTCTGTCGCTATAGGTGTTAACAATACTGCAGCAGGTACCTCTGCATTAGCAATGGGGAATTCTTCCAAAGCGTTGATGAATGAATCTATTGCTATTGGTCATTCTGCTGAAGCACAACGTACATGGTCTACCGCTATTGGTACTCGTGCAAAGGCTTCCGAAGTTCGCTCACAAGCTATTGGCTATGAAGCACTAGCGTCTGGCTATAAATCTAATGCGATTGGTTCTAGCGCACAAGCAACCAATAATCATTCTGTTGCTATGGGTTCCTCTGCTCTTGCATCTGGTGATCATGCTCAAGCATTTGGCGCTGGTGCACAGGCAACTAACGTGCGTTCTAATGCGTTTGGTTCTGATGCAAGTGCTACAGCTGACTATGCTATGGCGATTGGTGATCATGCAAATGCAACACATTTAAACTCTATCGCTTTAGGTACAGGTTCCACTACAAGTGAAGCTACAGCACAAAGTAGTGCAACAATCGCTGGTCATACGTTCGGTGGCTTTGCTGGCGTAGGTTCTGCTGCTAATGGTTCCGTGTCTGTAGGTAAAGTTGGTGCTGAGCGTCAAATTAAAAATGTTGCGGCTGGGGAAATCTCCGCTACTTCTACAGATGCTGTAAACGGTAGCCAATTATATTCCGTAGCTAATGACTTACAAACACAAATCAACAATTCCACACCTGGCCAAATCAATAACAATATTAAGAACTTGACTAGTCGTGTTGGTACTGTTGAAAGACGCGTTAATAAAGTAGGTGCAGGTTCTGCTGCATTGGCTGCATTGCATCCATTGGACTTCAACCCAGATGACAAATGGACAATTGCTGCTGGTTATGGTCACTACCATAATGCTAACTCCGCTGCGTTGGGCGCATTCTACCGCCCTAACGAAGATACAATGTTCTCCGTTGGTGGCACTGTAGGTACTGGTGAAACTCAATTGAACGCAGGTGTATCTATTCGCCTAGGTAAACGTTCCCCTGAATCCCGTTCCCGCGTAGCTATGGGTCGTGAAATTGCTGAATTGAACGCACGTCTTCAAGATATGGAAAACAAATATAATAACTTGTTACAAATCTTGACTCCACATGCAATTGATCCAAGCAAAACTGCTGAATTCCCAGACGTTCCTCGCAACCACTGGGCTTACCAATATATTAGCCAATTGGCTGGTAATGGTATCCTTGTTGGCTACCCTGATGGCACATTCAAAGGCGATGTTAAGATGACTCGTTACGAATTCGCTACCATGTTGTACCGTGCACTTCAAAATGGTGCTCCTATTGACGAAAATATGAAACGTGCATTGAATGAATTCGGTCCTGAATTACAAAATATTCGTCTTAACCACTTCCGTGTTGATCGTATTTCTGGTGATGATAACGATCGTCATAAAACTGAACGTGTTCGCGTTAATAACGAACCTAAAAATGAACGTGACGTATACGGTTCCCGTATATACAATAATCAATAGAATTAACTTTTCTAGAGTTTGTAAAAGTTCAAAACAGGATGTATCTTTGATACATCCTGTTTTTTTGTCTAAATTTTTTTGTGGTATTGTGCTTATTTTATAGGAATTCGTCAATTATGGTTAGACGGAATGAAATCATTGACTGAAATTTAAATTGTATTCTGCTTATTTTTATACAAACACTCTTTCGGTTGAGAATTTGGACCTTTTATTTATTTGATACTTAGTATGGTTGAGGGTTGGTCTATATATTACATTATTGCATATAAGATTTCCTTTATAGATATTATGATTTCATATAATATTTATGTAAATATATTGCAAATAAATACATATAGGTGTATAATTACTTTCACAAAGTGAATTAATATACGTAGTTTGTGAATAAAATATAGATATGAGGGAAAGACCATGAAAGAATTTAGACAATTAACAGTAGCAGACACAGCAGAATATCATAAGGTACTAATCGACGGTTATGCAGCTATAAAAGACTATCCTATTAGCTTCGACGCTATTGATTTTACGGAAGAGGAATCTAAGGAGTGGATTGAAAATTATCCTGTATACGGCTTGTATATTGATGGGCAATTAGTTAGTTCTATTACGTTTTGTATGCCTTGGGTGAAATACTCAACACCGGATAAATATCCGCATATTGCTCATTTTGTAACAGCACCAGCTTTCAAAGGCAAAGGGTATGCACGGGAAGTCTTGGGCTATGCAGAGGAGCTTTTAAAAGAACAGTTTAAAACGCATATTGTTACATTAGGAACGGCTAAGGAGCATCCGTGGTTGCCTAAAATGTATGAATCCTTTGGGTTTACGGCATATGATAAGGTTCATTTTAGAGGAAAACAGCATACAACTATATTATTTAAGAAAGAATTAAATTAATTAAGAAAGCGTTATATTAATTATGTAAATTACCTTGTACTCTATTTGAGTGTTTTATGCTCTGATCGCAGATCAGGGACATTCACTAAATTTAGATACAAGGTATTTTTTTGTGTAAGATTATGACTATTCAGTATATAATATATACATATAACGTATCTTTATGGTTATATGTGTTATGGATGATTTGTAGAAAGGATGTGACCATATGTTGATTTTGTCTGGTATTTTAGTGATGGTCATCGGTCTGATGCTGCGCTTTAATGCCTTGTTAGTTGTCGTAGCCGCAGGCTTTGTAACGGGCCTTGCAGGTGGTCTCAGTATTAACGATATCGTTGGTGCTATTGGAGAGGCCTTTGTTAAAAATCGTTATATGTCATTATTTATTTTGATTTTACCTGTTATCGGTCTTATGGAACGTCACGGCTTGCGTGAACGGGCAGAAATTTTGATCAGTAAGATCAACGCTGCTACGGCAGGTCGTATCTTTATGATTTACTTATTTGTGCGTCAAGTAACTGTAGCCTTTGGCATTAACATGTCCGGTATGGTTGCTATGGTTCGTCCATTGATTGCTCCTATGAGTGAAGCTGCGGTAGCTCAAGGCCGTCCAGTATCTCAACGTACGCTTGATAAGGTGCGCGGTGTGGCTGCTTCTGCAGATAATATAGGTAACTTCTTCGGTCAAAACTTATTCCTTGCTGCTGGTGGGTTATTACTCATCAAAGGCGTTATGGAACAATTAGGTTATTCTGTAGAATTAACAGATATGGTATTGTACGGATTGCCAACTGCTGTTTGTGCCTATATCGTTAACTTTATTCGCTTTATTATCTTTGATAAAACAATTCAAGCATCTGTAGCTCGTGACGAAGCGGATATGAAAGCTGGTAAATTAGTACCTAATGAGTTAAATATTCTTGTTACACCAGAAGAATTGAAGAAGGAGGCTGAATAATATGTTAGAAATATTCTATAAAATGCAGCCCTTAGATTATGTATATCTTCTCGTAGGGATTATTCTATTTATCTTTGCTATTCAATCATTTCTAGATAAAGAACATAAATATCGCATTGGTACAGGCTTATTTTGGCTCTTATATAGCGTAACCTTTATCTTTGGTTCTTATCTCTCCAAGGAAATTAATGGTTGGCTTGTCATTGCTATGGCGGCTATTGTATTAGTAAAACAACTCGGCAAAGGCCATTACTTTGAATCTCCTATCGAATTCAAAAAAGGCGAAGCTGTTCGCATTGGTAATGTTATCTTCGTACCAGCGTTACTTGTTGGTATTATTACATTCTTCATTGGTTTCTTTACTAAGTTAGGCGCTCTTGTTGGTCTAGGTATTGCCGCAATCATCGCTATGTGTGCTGCTCTTTTTATTACAAAGGGCGAACTTAACCAAGGTTTCCATGAAGGTCGTCGTCTTATCGATGCTATCAGTTGGACTGCTATTTTGTCCCAGTTATTAGCGGCTCTTGGGTATCTATTTAATTTGGCTGGCGTTGGTAAACTTATCTCCAGTGCAGTCGCAAGTGTAGTACCAGCAGATAATGTATTCCTCGTTGTTGTGGCTTACTGCATCGGTATGGTTATCTTCACAATGATCATGGGTAACGCCTTTGCTGCATTTGCGATGATTACAAGTGCCATCGGTATCCCAATGCTCGTTGTAGCTCATGGTGCGAACCCTGCGGCTGTTGGTGCTATAGCAATGCTTGCAGGCTATTGCGGTACTTTGATGACACCTATGGCTGCCAACTTTAACATCGTACCGGTAGCGCTCCTTGAAATGCGCGACCAATACGGCGTTATTAAAGCACAACTTCCAATTGCATTGATTATGCTCGTATTGAATATTCTATTAATGTATTACTTTATTTAACCCTTTTCTGTGAAAGCACGATATGCTTATGAAACTATATGATATATCTTCTAAGGTTATATATCATGTTTAATTGTTCTAATGCACCATAAGATATCGTTATGAGGTAGTGTGATGAAAACAATTTTGATTACCGGTTTTGATCCATTTGGCGGTGAACCTATTAATCCGGCTTGGGAAGCGGTCAAAACAATGGATGGTTATACTGATGGTGATTACAAGGTAGTGACACAAATGGTTCCTACCATTCGTTATAAATCTGTTGATACTGTAAAAGCAGCGGCTGAACAGTGCCAACCAGATTTTATCCTGTGTGTAGGTCAAGCAGGTGGTCGTCCTGATATTACAGTGGAACGCGTTGCTATTAACTGCGACGATTTTCGCATCCCAGATAATGGGGGCAATCAACCGGAAGATGAGCCTGTTGTAGCCGATGGCCCTAGTGCCTATTTTGCGACATTGCCCATAAAAAATATCGTCAATGCGTTACATCAAAACGGTATTCCTGCTAAGGTCTCCAATACAGCGGGAACCTTTGTATGCAATCACTTGATGTATGGTGTATGTCACTATGCCGCGCAAAAGGGCAATATTCAGGCGGGCTTTATGCACATCCCATACTTGCCATCCCAAGTGGTGGATAAACCAAATCAACCTAGCATGGCTGTTGAAACTGTACGTGCCACATTGGAAACCATCGTTCATGTATTAGCTCATGGTGAAAGTTACAAGGCACAAGATATTAACTATACAACACCGCACGAATAAAAATATTATCAATACTAGTGTTTATTCAATACACATAATGTTTACTTAACATATAATATTTACATTTACATAACGCATAATTAAAAAGCTCGAGTTATATCTTAGAAATGATATAGCTTGAGCTTTTTAATTTTTAATGATCATTATAAAAATAAAAATACCTACTATTGACATAGGTTTTTAAATAATATAATATAGGTTTATATTCATATTAAGTTAGTAGGAATAATTGAGGTATACAACAGAAGCTTTTACCATAAAAGGTGGAATAAAGCTCATGGGGATGACCTCTATAAGGAGTATAGAATGAGTGAACATGTAGATGTAAGTAACATTAAGGATCCTACCATTGCAGCGGCTCGGAAAGAGGTTGAGTTCCAACGCGCTATGAATCCTTGTCCCATCGATTTTTCTGAGTTTCAATCTAGTAACCCTCGTTCTCAAGGGGAGCAGAAGGAGTATGAAGGTAAAGATGCATCGAATTTTAACCGTCGTCAAAAATATTCTGATAGTGAAGAGCCTCAATTCACAACACCTTTTGGCAGTGAACCAGGGTTTTTACCTGTAGAGAAAGATCGTTATCGTCTTGTATGGTCTAAGCATTGCCCTTGGGCTCACCGTATTGCTATTGCCATCGATTTGCTCGGACTAGATAAAGTGATTTCAAAAGGTACGGTTGATCCATTGCGTCCTGCAGGTGTAATTGCAGACTGGTTCTTTACCCTTGATAAGGATGAAAAGGACCCTGTATTGGGCATTCACTCCTTAGGTGAAGCGTACCGCAAAGGCGACCCTAACTACGATGCACGCTCCACAGTACCGGCTATCGTAGATGTTACAACAGGTGCGGTAGTAAACAACGACTACCATGCGTTGACTACTGAGTTGGCATTGGGTTTTAAAGATTTCATCTCCCCTGATGCGCCAGATATTTACCCAGAAGAATTGCGTGCTGACATCGATGCATTGAATGTTATCATCTACGCTGACTTCAACTTGGCTGTAAACTTGGCAGCTCTTGTAACAAACCAAAAAGATTACGAATATTACTATGATCGTATCTTTGCTCGCTTAGATTGGCTCGAAGAACGCCTTAGCAAGCAACGTTACTTGATGGGGGATACCATTACAGACCCTGATATCCGTATTTTCCCAACATTAGCGCGCTTTGATCTCGTGTTCTACCAAAAATATTTGGTGAATAAAAAACGCCTCGTAGACTATCCAAATCTTTGGAACTATGCGAAGGATTTGTACTCTAATCCAGCATTCGGTGGCACAACAGACTTCGACTCTATGCGTAAACGCTTCTACTATGTAGACCATACGCCATTTGAAGACCTACCACGCCTCGTTCCAAAAGGTCCAGACGACTCCATTTGGTTAGAACCAAATGACCGTGCTGAAAAATTTGGTAAATAATAGATTGTATAGATAACTGAAAGGGGGCCCCATGGATTTAGTAACACAGACGATTGTGAACCACATAGAACAAACGGATGTGACGAACCGTGAGGACCTCCTGTCAGTGGCTCGCATTGCTTTTCTAGATTATTTGGCATCTCTAGCGCCGGCTGAGACGGAACAGGCCGTTCAAGATTTGGCTCGGTTCATCGGGACTAATGGAGAAAACGTATCTAAAGCCGATAAAGCTTTGTATTATGGCTTTGCCTCCCATTATTTAGATTCTGATGACGCCCAGGCAAATCTAGCAGGTCATTTCAGTACTGTTTTATACTCTGCTTTACTGGCAGTGCTCGAGCCGACGGATACATGGCACGAATTCTTTCGGGCCTATATCATCGGTGCCGAGTTAGAAGGGATTATTGGTTCCCTTATCAATCCTGCCCATCGGACCCAAGGATGGCATTCTACGGGGACCGTTGGTGTTATTGGGGCGGCGGCCGCTATAGGCGCTTTGCGAGGCCTTCATGGTGAAAGCTTGGCTCAGCTCCTGTCTTTGGCTGCTACTCAATCGGCGGGCATGTTCTTTCAAAGTGGCACAGATGGTAAGCCGCTCCATGCGGGACTGGCGGCACGCAATGGCGTATGGGCTTACGAACTGTTACAACATACATCACTGCGAACAAGTACAAAACCATTTGACCCTGAACGGGGTTGGTTTAAAACTATCGGTAATATTACCGTTACATCAAATGACATTGCTAGCCGTTGGCTAGCACCAGGACAACTCATTGATCCTGGTTTGTGGATGAAAGTTCACCCGTATTGCTCGGCAGCCATTTGTGGCGCTGAAGCAGCAGAAATCGTGGTACATAGACTATATACATCTTCTTCGTATGTGTCTAAACACAACTACCTTTCACCAGATACAGAGGAACAAGATCAATGTAGATTATGTACCACCCCCGATTTCTCCCTTTGGGATGAGATAAATCGAGTGACTGTTCACTTCCCACCTGGTGCTGATGCGGCATTGCGTTATACATCGCCAACAACAGGTCGAGAAGGGCAGTTTTCCATAGAGTACATCGTGTACCAAGTCCTCGCGTATGGGTCGGTACAGGATGAGTTGTTCAAGATAGATGCCATAGACACAGATGTACGAGACTGTATGTCGCGCATAGAGCGTGTCTATGACTTGCCGAAGGTATCTCAAACAGAGCGGATTACGAAAGTAACCGTTACCTTGAAAAATGGAGATACTTTCACAGAAACGGTGAATAATCCTAAAGGATCGCCGAAGAATCCTCTTACTATGGAGGATATACGCATTAAATTAGGTCTCACCTTGGAGGCTGACCAAATAGATAGAGTTATTGAGGCTTTTACCCATACAGATAAGGTAGAGTCATTCCTGCAAACATTGCGAAAAGAAGGAGTTTTACATGTTTAATACAAAGAAATTAACGAAATTATTCGCCATCGGCGCGTTGGCACTAGGCGTGCTTGTCGTAGCTGGTTGCGGTGACGATACATCTAAGGACGCAAAGGTAAATCCTGATGCTAAAGTAATTAACGTAGCTACACGCGGTACAGTTCGCCCCTATTCCTATACAGATGATAATGGCAACCTTACTGGTTTTGACGTAGAATTGTTGAAAGAAATTGAGCGTCGTAATCCAGACCTTCACTTCAACTTCAAGCCAATGGCCGTTGATGCTGCCTTTGTAGCAATGGATGCAGGCCAAGTGGACATGATTGCAAACCAAATGCGTCGCAACCCGACACGTGAAGCAAAATACTACTACACAAATGAGGTTAACAACTACTCTACACGTAAATTAGTAGTTAAAAACGATCGCAACGACATCTCTAAATTGGATGATTTGAAAGGCAAGAAAATCGCCGTTACTACATCCTCTGAGTTCAACGAGTTAGTAAAACAATTCAACGAAACAGCAAATCCTCAAATCGAAGTTATCTATACAGATAAAGCAGGTGCAGAAACATTAAACCTCGTTGCTACAGGCCGTGCTGATGCAGCAGGTGAGTATGAATACGTAATTAACTCTGCTATTAAAGACCGTGGCTTGCCACTTAAAGCCGTAGGTGATGTATTGGCCGTAGTACCAACTTATTTCTTGTCTAAACGTACAGATGACATGAAACAAGTAAACGAAAAAATCGATAAAACTATGAAAGAAATGCGTGCAGATGGTACGTTGAAAAAACTTTCTGAACAATATCTTGGTGGGGATTACACATTCGATCCAACACAAAAATAACGGATAGGCCGCCTTGGCGGCCTTATTCTATTATGTCTAGAAGCGAGGTGTTACTGTGGGCAAGTATTTTGATGTGTCCTACATGATCCAAGCGTTTCCACAGCTCTTGAATTATGTGCACGTAACGGTGCTTATCACCGTTATTTCTGCCATCTTAGGTGTTATTTTGGGCTCTATCATAGCCATCATTCGCCTCAAGAAGGTACCAGTATTAAACCAATTATTTATCGTATTTATCTCCTTTATGCGGGGCACTCCGTTCTTGGTACAGCTCTTCCTTATTTACTTTGGGGTACCAGAAATCATGTCCCACATGGGGCTTAACATGAAAAATGTGCCAGGCCTCGTATTCGTATACGCCGTATTTACATTGCACATTGCAGCTTACAGCGCTGAAATCATGCGCTCCAGTATTGATGCGGTGGCTCCTGGTGAGAAGGAAGCCGCTAAAAGTCTTGGTATGACCGAGTTCCAAAGCTATGTGCGCATCATCTTGCCGCAGGCTTTCACCATGAGCATTCCACCGTTGACGAACCTCGTTATCGGCATGTTGAAAGGGACGGCGCTCATTTTTAACGTCGGCGTTGTCGATATGATGCGTAAGGCGGACCTCATGGGCGGCAATAGTCAGCGCTATCTTGAGCTATTCGTCGATGCGGCCATCATTTATGGTATTCTAATTATCATCGTGTCTCTCTTGGGCCGATTGCTTGAAAAACGTTTTACCGTTGCGGGCAAGGAAACGCAACGCATTTTGATCAGTGAGGAGTAGGGGCGTATGGGACATATAATTGATTCAACCTATATTTATGGCACCTTCTTTGCTGTCATTCCTTATGTGAAAGTTACCCTCATGATTACCTTCCTCAGCGTTGGTTTGGGTACAATCCTAGGGTTATTAAGTTGCGTGCTACAACAAAATAAAGTGCCTGTGCTCAGTCAGCTCAGCTACCTATATGTATTATTGTGCCGTAGTATTCCGAACATGGTTCTCTTATACCTCGTGTACTATGGTTTACCAATTCTATTCCTCGCGCTAGAGGATCAAACAGGGGTGCATGTGCCCTTTGAAAAGGTGCCAGCTACCTTTGTAGCCGTTGTAGGTTTAACCTTGCACACAGGAGCCTATTTGAGTGAAATCTTCCGGGCTGCCTTACAATCGGTACCGAAAGGGCAAATGGAAGCGGCTCAGGCCATCGGTATGACTTGGTTCCAAGCGTTCCGTCGCATCGTATTGCCACAGGCTACAGTCTTTGCGTTGCCACTATTTACAAATCAGTTCCTTAACACCATGAAGAGTACGAGTATCGTATTTGTCATCACAGTTATTGAACTATTTGGCGCTGCAAAGTTATATACAGAGGAAAATTCACAATATTTTGAGGCCTACATCGTGGTGGCCGGTCTATTCTGGGTGATGGGGATTGTATTTGAATTTATCTTCCATCGTTTAGAAATCTATGCAAGCAAGTATAAACGAGGTAATGCATTATGATAGATATTAAACAAGTTCACAAATCCTTCGGGAACCGTGAAATTTTAAAGGGCATCGACTTACATGTGCCAACAGGGTCTGTAACGGTTATCCTTGGCCCATCCGGTAGTGGTAAGACGACATTCCTTAGAACGCTTAACTTCCTTGAAAAGGCCGATGCAGGGACAATGCAGTTAAATGATATTTCTGTAGACCTCCATAAAGCGTCTAACAAGGAAATCTTAAACGCACGCCGTAACACATCCATGGTGTTCCAATCTTATAACTTGTTCTCTAATAAGACCGTTATTGAAAATATTATGGAAGGCCTTGTAACGGTTAAGAAGATGAAGAAATCTCAAGCCCGTGAAATCGCACAACGCTTCCTCAAGGAAGTAGGCATGGAAGGCTATGATGATTACTATCCGGTACAACTTTCCGGTGGTCAACAACAACGTATTGGCATCGCTCGTGCCCTTGCGATGGACCCAGAGGTTATCCTCTTTGACGAACCTACATCAGCCCTCGATCCAGAGCTCGTAGGTGAAGTATTAGCTGTTATACGCAAGATTGCGAAAGAGCTCAAGGTTACGATGATTATCGTAACTCACGAAATTGGCTTTGCCAAAGAAGTGGCTGACCAAGTCGTATTTATGGAAGGCGGCGTCATCGTAGAACAAGGGGATCCTAAGGTTGTCCTTGAACATCCAACAGAAGAACGAACACGCAAATTCTTGAGCCGTTACCTTACACTAGATAGCGAACAGCCACTAGATAGTGCAGCTTTATAAATAGTACTGCTCTATAAAAATACTGCTCTATAAATAATGCAGAGCATAATAATGCGTGCTATCCTAGTAATATAGAAATTCATGGCGACCTAATATTTTTAGAATTAGGTCGCTTTAAACGAGGTACATATGAAAGAATTTAGACAATTAACCGTAGATGATGCGGCTGAATATCACGAGGTGTTAATTGCAGGATATGCGGAGAATAAGAACTACCCTATATCCTTCGATGCTATTAACTTTAGCCCAGAAGAATCTCGGGTGTGGATCTTAAAATATCCTGTATTTGGTCTCTACGTAGATGGCTCCTTGGTATGCTCTATTTCATTCCGCATGCCTTGGATTCCAAAGGCTACACCAGACGTATATCCCCACATTGCACACTTTGTGACGGCCCCTGAACATAAGGGGAAGGGCTATGCTCGTGAAGTCCTTGCCGAAGCAGAAGACCTATTGCGCAACGTATATAAAACACCAGCCGTAACACTAGGTACTGCTGCAGAACACCCATGGCTTGCCAAAATGTATGAAGGCTTTGGCTTTAAAGAATATAAACGGAAACAACTACCTGGAAAGGTACATACGACCATATTCTTTAAGAAAACACTGTAATAAGAACTCTAATTTTAAAGTCCTACCATACAAATAGCGACTAGTTAAGATAATCAACTAGTCGCTATTTTATTTTTACATATAGTTACGTTATAATAAATGAAATTGTTTTTGTCTGTGGAGTGTGAATAGTATGTATGAAATCGTAAATGAACCAAATTTAACAATAGCCTTTGATATGGATGTGGAGCTATCTGAATTTGGTGTGTTTGGCGTATATATTAAACGAGGCTATAATATCTGTTCCGGATGCATTGATCCTAGCGACTGGTCCGGAATTCGCAAAGGCTATCAAGAATTGGTTAATTTGTATGAGAACTGTAAAGGCAAAGCAACCTTTACCTATGTATTAACTGGAGAAGGGGATACTCTAACATTCTCGTTAGATCAAAAGGGTGCTTTGACGATAGATGTTACTATCTGTACTACTTATAATTACAAATGTAATATGACAATTGAAAGTTTAGATCAAACATATTTGCCAAAGTTTATTGAGTTTTTCGAAGCATTTTTGGAACGAGAGCCAAAATAAAAAGAGTCGCATCCTAATGATGCGACTCTTTTTTGTACCCAGTTTCTATTTACAATTATTTTGTAACAACTTTAAGATCTACAGGGATTTTAGCTTCTACAGCTTCGCCTTTGATCACTTTTTGAGCTGTATCAATAGCGATTTTACCCATTTGGTCTGGTTGTTGAGCAATTGTTGCAGCCAATGTGCCGTCTTTAACAGCTTTGTCTGCATCAGCAGTACCATCAAAGCCTACGATGAAGATTGTTTTGCCTGCGGATTTAGCTGCTTGGATAGCGCCCAATGCCATTTCGTCGTTATGAGCGAAGATAGCTTGTACGTCAGGGTTAGCTTGCAGAATGTTTGTTGCTACGTTCAAACCTTTTGTACGGTCGAAGTCAGCACTTTGTTTTGCTACTACTGTTAAGTCTTTGTCCGCTACGTTGTGGAAACCTTGGCCACGTTCACGTGTGGCGGAAGCACCAGGGATACCTTCGATTTCTGCAACTTTTGCAGCTTTGCCTACTTTATCAGCGATAAGTTGTGCAGCCATTTCGCCGCCTTTAACGTTATCGGAAGCGATGTGAGCTACTACTTTGCCTTTGTCAGCAGAGCGGTCAACAGTGATTACAGGAATGTTTTTAGCATTTGCTGCTTCTACGGAAGTAGAGATAGCTGCAGAGTCTACAGGGTTGATAATCAATACGGAAACGCCGCTTTCAAGCAAGTCGGAAATATCGTTTGCTTGTTTTGCAGGGTCATTTTGAGCATCAACGATTTTAACTTTAAGACCAAGCGCTTTAGCTTGAGCCTCAACGCCTTCTTTCATAGTTACGAAGAATGGGTTGTTCAATGTGGAAACAGAGAAGCCGATTGTGCCGGATTTTTTGTCGCCGCCGTTATCAGCGCTTTTACCACAGCCTGCTACAAGACCGATAACCATGATAGCCATCGCCAACAGTAACAATAGTTTTTTCATAGGAACCTCCTAGGCTTTCTTGCGGTCTGCAAGAACCGCCAATAAAATGACAATACCTTTTACAACTTGTTGATAGAAACTGGAAACGTCGAGAATATTTAACCCGTTGTTGAGGGTACCGATAATTAAGGCACCAATTAATGTGCCAACGATATGACCACGACCACCAGCAAGGCTTGTGCCGCCAAGAACTACGGCTGCAATAGCATCAAGTTCGTAGCCTGCACCTGCTGTAGGTTGTGCAGAGTTAAGACGAGAGGTGATGATTGCACCGGCGATACCACAGAGCATACCTGTTAAGGCATACACGAAGATTTTAACGCGGTCAATCTTGATACCAGCAATGTAACTTACCTTTTCACTACCACCTACGGCGTATGTTTTGCGGCCTAAGGATGTGCGGCTCAATACGAACCAGAGGATGATGAAAGCTAGGAACATTGTGATAGCTGGAACTGGAAGGCCTGCAATATCCCCTTGGCCAAAGCCATGGAATAGAGGGTCTTGCGTAAGGCCGGAGATTGGGTTACCGTCTGTGAATACCAATGTCGCACCACGGTAGATGGTCATGGTCGCCAAGGTAGCGATAAATGGAGCTACGCGGCCATAGGTGATAACGAGACCGTTAATACCGCCCAATACGAGGCCCGCACCTGCAGCTAAGAAGATAGCCAATACAGGGTCAGTACCAGTTACAATGAGGTTTGCCATCACTGCACTGGAGAGGGCGAGGATGGAACCAACGGATAAGTCGATACCGCCAGTTAAGATGACGAAGGTCATACCGAAGGCGATAATCGCATTGATGGATACTTGGCGCAACAAGTTACGCAAGTTAGAGAATTCAAGGAAACTGTCGTTCATGACAGAGATAATGATAAATAATAGGATGAGGCCGATGAGGGGGCCTAATTTTTTTACATATTGCAGAGCTTTGCTGTCCATTATTGTCCTCCTGTGGCTAATGTCATAATCGATTCCGGTGTTGCGTCGCTGCGATCCAAGATACCTGCTACGCGACCTTCATGAATGACCATGACGCGGTCACTCATGCCGAGTACTTCCGGCAACTCAGAGGACACCATGATAATGGACACACCATCGTTCGTTAATTCGTTCATTAAATCATAAATATCACGTTTCGCACCGATATCGATACCGCGCGTAGGCTCGTCCATGATGATAATGGATGGCTTTTTACCAACCCATTTTGCGATAACCACCTTTTGTTGGTTACCACCGGATAGGGACGATGCCGGTTCGTGAATAGATTGTGTTTTAACGCCCAGTTTTTTAGACAATTCGTCAGCAAAAGACGTAAGTTTGCCCTTATCTAGTACATGAGAGGGGCAAATTTCGCCAAGATTCGGCAATGTAATGTTAGAACCAATGGAGAAATCGAGGATCAAGCCTTCGCTCTTTCTATTTTCTGTGATGAAAGCAATGCCAGCCTTGATGGCATCTTCTGGTTTTTTACAGTTTAGGACGGAGCCGTTTACTGTTACGGTGCCGCCTTTGTGTTTATCTACACCGAAAATGGCGCGCATAATTTCTGTACGGCCAGCGCCCATGAGACCTGCTACGCCGAGAATTTCCCCTTTACGCAAGGAGAAGGAAATATCGTTGTCGAAACCTTCAGGTTTGAGGTTGTCCACGCTCATAACCACGTCGCCCGGTGTTGTAGTGCGAGCAGGGTAGAACTCGTCGATGGAACGGCCTACCATGTGACGTACCACTTCGTCTACGGAAATATCAGATGTTGGTTTAGTGATAATTGTGTGACCATCACGCATAACCGTAATTGTGTCACATTCGCTAAATACCTCTTCCATACGATGAGAGATATATACGATAGCAACGCCGCGTGCTTTCATTTTGTGCATCATGTTGAACAATGTCGCCGTTTCACGCTCTGTGAGGGCTGCTGTCGGTTCGTCCATGATGACAACCTTTGCATCTAACATCAAGATACGAAGAATTTCCGTCATTTGTTGGTGACCAACGGAGCAAAGGCCTGCTTCTGTTGTGAGTGGCAATTCGATGCCTAGTTCGCGGCATGTGTTTTCAGCCTCAGTGAGCATCGCCTTTTTGTCGAGCATACCAAATTTGTTGCGCTTTGGTCTCATTAAATATAGATTTTCTAACAATGTTAGATTTGGCCAAATGTTAAGCTCTTGGTGGATGAAGGCCACACCGTTTAGCTCGGCCTCTCTCGGGTTCGGGAAGGTTCGCTCTACGCCGTCGATGGTAATCGTACCAGCATCTGCCTTGTGAATACCGGTGAGGATATTCATGAGGGTGGACTTGCCGGCCCCATTTTCGCCCATCAAGGCGTGAACCTCGCCCTCCTTGAGGGTAATACTTACATCGCGCAACACTTGATTCGTACCAAATGCCTTTGCAATGCCTGACATAACAATTTCCATAACTACTCCTATATGACTGGTGAAAGTATCTCTAATCTATTATTCTACGGACGATCGCTGAAAATACAATCGGCACGTAAGATGATATTGGCATACGGAGATGCTTCACCAGTTCGAATGATGCACTTGCATTGTTTCGTGGCTTCTTTGAAAGCATCGTGGCTCGTTTCAATCCATTCGTATTGCTCGGATGGGAAGGTAGACTCCAAGAAGTCATAAGCCTTAGGATTGTTTTCTTTAATTTCTGTTGCCACATGAATCGCTTCGGATTTCATATGCTTAGCGATGATGGATACTACTTGCTCAAAGCTGGGTACACCAAAATCCAAGGCTAAATCAATTTTTTGAACCCCTTCAGGTACCGGTAAGCCACAATCAGAGATACAAATTGTATCTGTGTGACCAAGATCTGCCAAAACCTTAGCAATATGGCTATTTAAAATACCGTGTCGTTGCATAAATAACTCCTTATGTATTCCGATGAATAAGGCTTTAATGCCTTAGTCATTAACTCCCTTTGTTATATGGAGGACAGATGCATTCATTGCTTGAAGAACGTATAGTTTGGATTGAATAGGCCTTTCAAAGCGACTTTGGCCCTGCGAAGGCAGACCCGGCCAGTGGAGCTTTGAAAGACCGGTTCAATCTATACGTGTTCTGCTAAGAATGCAGCGACCTCGTCTTTTGTTGGCATGCCACCTTGAGCCCCCAAGCGTTGGATGGAGAGGGCAGCTGCTGCATTGCCGTAGTGTAGAGCATCGGCTAAGCTTTTACCATTAACAATAGCCGTTGCAAAGGCGCCGTTAAAAGTATCGCCAGCGCCTGTTGTATCTACGGGCTCAACCTTGAAGCCAGGTACGATGTGGATTTCACCGTTGTCCGCATATCCTACGCCCTTGCTACCAAGGGTAACGATGATTTTGTTTTCGTTAGCTAGTAAGGTCTCCTCTGTAGATTGGTTAGGGTAGAGCGCAGATAGCTCATGTTCGTTTGGCGTAATATAGGTTGCTAATTTTAACCATTCCGAATCGAGGTCGGTTGCAGGAGCAGGATTTAAGAGGACTTTCACATTCGCCTTGTGACAACGACGAACGATGTATTCAATAGTTGGAATAGGAATCTCGTTTTGCACCATTACGAGATCGGCTTGCTCGATAGCAGACCAAGCGTTATCTACTACGGACTGGTCTATCTTAGCATTAGCACCTGCAATCACGATGATGCTATTATCGCCTTCAGCTAATGTAATGTGTGCTGTACCGGTTGTAGTGTTCGGTACCGTAACGATGTAATCTGTATTGATGAAATTTTCTTTTAAATTATCTAAAATCATTTGGCCGTATGTATCTTCACCGATACAGCCGACCATGGTGACCTCTGCACCTAGACGAGCCGCAGCCACCGCTTGGTTTGCGCCCTTGCCACCGTGAGCGATGTGCAATTCGTTGCCCATAATTGTTTCGCCTGCAGTAGGGCGTTTATCCGCGAGGACTACAATATCCATGTTGCAACTGCCAATAACAACAATGCGATTCATAATAACTCCTTAATAAGCCTCTGCCCTAACTGGGACTAAAAATAACTATCATTTATTTTTATACATAGAATCTTGCGTATTTTATACAACGAAATGTATATATAAATATAACTGATAATCTAAGAGGCATTTGCTTTCACATACCTATAAGTGTATATTAATCATTTATTAGTATAGCGTAAATACGTGAGTTTATCTATATAAATATCTATAAAATGTAGGAATAAAAAAGGTATACCCAAAATCTATGTTACATGAGTAAAAATGTACCGATTAGATTTAGGATATACCACTTTGAAGGGTATTTAATTTTTAAAGAAGCACTGGTTTAGTTCAAATGTTATAATCCGTTTAGTATATTTACATAATCCTGTCGTTGATCAAGTATAGAGATTAAATAAATAGTTCTAGTTTCCTCTACAACTGTGTAGAAAATAATAAGCTTTTCTAAAATCAACATTCGAAAGTCACTGTCATTAAGTGCTCTAATTTTAGGTGTAGTCCCCATATATGGATGGTTCATAAGATTTGAAATTGAATTTTGAATATTTTCTTTTACTTGTATAGCTGTTTCTTTTGAAAACTGCATAGCTATATAAAGTATTTGTTGATGTAGCTCTTTATTGAACTTTTCAGTAGGAATGATTGTGTAGGGTTGGGGCTTCATAGAGTTACCCCATTTGATCTAGCATTTTATCGATACTGTTGAAAGCTTCATCAAGTGTAGTGGTGCGACCTTGAATGATATCGTTTTGTCCTTCTACAAGAGAGGATAATAATTCTATTTTTGACTTTAACATATTATATGTATTATAGCCGAGACTTACGGTATCTCCACGACCATTTACAGTAATAATGGCAGCCTCATCTTTAAGTTGTAAGGTTTTAGAAATTTCAGGATACTTATTTCGTAAATCAGAGGATGGACGAATTGTTTCGCGTAATATTCCCATAGTTATCTCCTTATAGTTTTAAAAGCATTTGTTCATCATTCTTATACTGTAATTATATCATTTAAACGATATAATTGCAGTATACAAATATATATATGAGATATTTAATTCAAATGAGGTTAACTAGATACTTTAATCATAAAATGATATATAAAAAGACTATCTTCAAGCGTATTGAAGATAGTCTTGTATTGGTATATAGTATTTTCTCTTTTTTACAAAATATTTATTTATATATTAGTGAAAGCTTGGTTTGTCATAGTGTGTACCTGGTTCACCTACACCGATGCTTGTGCGGTGGAAAGGCGTTTCATCCGCAGCGTGTAAGATATCAAAGATGGCTTTTACCACTGCTTCGCGTGAAACTTGGGCATCGTTGAATTGAGCCCCTTCAGGGATGAGTTCGTAATCGGTTTTTTCTGGATCATTGTAAAGCCATGTGAGGCGCAAGATAGTGTAATTTAAATTGGATTCGCGCAATACATTGCGTGCTTGGCGCTCACCTTGAACATAGCTAATCGGCAAGTTGTCGAAGGTCCATTTTTCAAGTGCTACAGGGAATTCACCAGAAAGTCCAGCCATGGACACACCGATAACACGGCGTATATTTTTGCGGCTCAATGCTTTCACGATGGACGCCATATCACTGCCAGACTCCATAGCACCTACAAATACAACCTCCGCATTTGTTACAGCTTGTTCTAATTTACCAGGATTTTGGAACGAACCTTCAATCACTGTAACACGTTCATGGTCGATAATCTCTGGAGGTATACGTGTTTTCAACTGACGACCATATAATGTAATGTGCATATCTGTATATGTTAATAGTGTAGCAGTCAACTTTTGAGCTATTTGGCCCGCAGCTCCTAAAATCGTAATATACTTATACATAAAAAAGACCTCCTATGTTCGGGCATAAATATTTAATGAAATTTTAACATACATATATGACAAATACGTGAGAAAAAATTATAAAAATCTTTGTATTATTTTCGTAATTTAATTGATGCTTAACATTTCATTTGTTGTTTTTAGCTGTGCAAATCGATTCCGCCAAATCTTTTCTTTGTAAAAGGATAAGATTGTACCGGCTGGTAGATACTCATTGTCAAAGGTTGAGATAGCATCTTCGACGATGGTGATATTATAACCATACTCAAAGCCTACTTTCACAGATGTATCAATGCAAAATTCCACCTGCATTCCTACGAATGTTAAATCGGTAATATTTTTTCGGTTTAAATATTCCTTTAATTCAGTGTCCTTGAAGATACTATTGTAATATTTATTGAAAATCTTTTCGTTTTCTTGCGGTTTTAATTCGTGATAGACTTGCCAATTATCACTACCCGTTGCTAATAAGCCTTCATCTTCAGAATGTCTGATAAAAATGACTTCTATATTTTGATCTCTAAAATGTTGAATGATTGCTTTTGTATTTGAGATAAAGTTTTTGGCATTGTAAGGGTTTTCCTTAACTAAGCCTTCTTGTATATCGATTACGATTAATGCTTGTGCCATGATATTTCCTTTTTTATTCGTAAATAAGTATCTATGCGCATTATATCATATGTATATAACAAGAAAAGGAAGATATAAGTATCATAGATGTTGATAGTAATTTTGAAGGATGCTGTAAAATTTAATGTTGAATTTACGCGATAATTTAACTACAATAGTGATAAGATATTAGAAAAATGAGTAGTATATCACTAAAGTATTCTGGAGGTGATAGTATGCCGAATATAAAACCTATTTCAGATTTACGAAACTATTCTGAAGTTTTACGTGATGTTACTATAGATAGTCCCGTATTCTTAACTAAAAATGGTAGAGGCCGATATGCAATTATGGATATTCAAGATTATGAACGTCTAATGGCTACGATAAAACTTATGGGCGCTTTAGAGACAGGTCGTAAATCTGGTGAAGAACAAGGCTGGATTTCATCAGAGCAACTAAAGACTGAATTGGGGATTTAATTATGAATAATCAAATTAGCTATGCACCAAAAGCACGAGAAGATTTGCTAGAAATAAAATCTTTTATAGAAGAAGAAACCGGTGATATTGAGTTAGCTAAGAAAACCGTTTTGGATATAGTAACTGCGAATGATTCGTTGAGTATATTTCTAGAAATGGGGCAGCGATTATTGATTAATCTAGGAAGTAAAATTGAATACAGATATTTACTTTGTCATAATTATTTAAGTTTTTACCGTTATTTAGATCGGACTATCTATATTGATAGAATATTAAACAGTAGACGTAATTATCTTAGAATATTATTAGATGAAGTACATTAGTTCTTAAAAGCACTATCATTAATAGATGGTGCTTTTTTTATGGACTTTACTTGAAGTCCCTTGATAGCCTCTAGGCTTTCACAAATTCTCGAAGAATGATAAAATAAATCCATATATATTTTTATAGAAATGAGGCTATTATGGAACGGATTCAAGATCTTGTGTACACGCATGTGCAGGGTGGCCAGTTTAGATGGGTTACTGTCAGCACATTGATGCTCGCATTGGGCACGATTTTGCATTTGGTGAGCCCTAGTGTGGCTGGGGTAACGCCGAACTGGACGATTGCTACGTACTGCGTAGCTATTTTATTGACTCGTCCTAGTTTGAGTCAAACCTTGGGGATTGGACTCGTGGCGGCCCTCATCAATGTATTGACGTCTAAATCAGCGTTCCCTTACGGCAATTTGTTGTCTGAGCCAGGTGGTGCTTTGACGGCGGCTCTCGTAACGCGCGCTATGTTGTCCATGAAGTTCCGTAAAATTGGTGGTTTTGATTTAACCCCTGTCGTGTCTGGCTTTTTAGCAACTGTTGTATCTGGTGGTATCTTTGTTACCATTTTGTGGCAAGTGCTTGGGTTGCCAAATAATGTGTACATGTACGGCATGTGGCCATTGGTACTCATTGTAGGGGCCTTGAATGGTGCCATTACACCAATCTTGTATATTCCGGCACAACGTTTATTCTCTAAACGTGGCATGTTGCCAAATGCAGATCAATTGACATCTGATCATAGTCGCTTGACTATTTTGCCTGAGCGCCAAGCTAAAATATCCATTGAGCACGTAAATTACTATCATCCAAAGGCGACTACACCATCCCTTGAAAATATCAATCTCGATGTAAATGAAGGTGATTTCCTCGTTGTTACAGGCCCTGCAGGTTGTGGTAAAAGCACCCTTTGTATGGCGATGGTAGGGGCGGTGCCTAAATTCTATGGTGGACGGCTAGAAGGCATGGTCTTCGTAGATGGTCATGCGACTACGCAAATGGAAATCCCAGAACTAGCGAACCATATCGGTGTAGTTCTAGCCGACTACGATACACAGCTCGTAACGATGACTGTTCGTGAAGAAGTGGCCTTTGCTATGGAAAACCGCGGTTATGACCGTGAAACTATTAAAGCTCGTTCTGAAGAGGTGTTTAAGCAAGTTGGCCTCGTAGGCTTAGAAGATCGCAAGATTACAAGTTTATCTGGTGGTCAACGCCAACGTTTGGCTATCGCTTCTGTATTGGCTACGAATCCAACCGTACTTGTTCTTGATGAACCGACAAGCTCTCTCGATCCAGATGGGACCGCAGAATTATATCGCCTCGTAGGCGATTTGAACCAAAAACACGGTATCACCGTTGTCGTTATCGACCATGATTTGCATGCCGTATTGCCGTACGCTAACCGCATGGCTCTCATGGTAGATGGCTCTATCGCCTGTGATGACGATGTACCGACTACGCTTCGTTACATGTACGAGCACAACATTCACGTCGATGCATTGCCATCCGTGTTTACTACGTATATGGAATTGGAACAAGCCGGCTTCCACAGTGATGAACCTTGGCTCAGCATCGAGTCTGCTATCAAGGGTTTGCACCAAATTGAAATGGCTCATGCGATTCAAACCGAGGTGCATGGTAAAAGCAACTCTCCAGCTAATCAAAGAAATATAGTAGATAATCTTGATGATCAATCTAATATAGTAGAAAATAGACAACCAGTTCAACGCGTTGATGATGTACCAGGAAAGGACGGTGGCGATCATGCTTAAGGTTGAAAACATCCGCTTTGGCTATGTGCCATCCGTAGATATTTTCCAAAACGTGACTTTCACCATCGAAGGGGGCGAATATATCGCTATCGGTGGTCGTAATGGTTGCGGCAAAACGACTATTACGCGATTGCTTGTCGGCCTCGAAAAGGCTAGGGAAGGCCACATGTATTATAACGGCAGAGATATTACGTCCATGCCGCCGTCTAAACGGGGTCAATTTATCGGCTATGTATTCCAACAGCCAGATCGCCAAATGTTCAGACCTACCGTAGCCACAGAGGTTGCCTTCGGACCTGAGTCCTTGGGGCGCAGTAAAGCCGAAGTGAAGCGTATTGTTGATGAAGTATTGGAGCGCACAGGCATCGGCCATTTGCGTGAAGCCTATCCTCCAACATTGCGCCGCGGTGAAAAGCAACGCGTTGCCATTGCTTCTGCGTTGGCTATGCAATCTAAAATCCTCATCCTTGATGAACCAACCAGTGGTCAAGATGGTAAGGAAACTAAAGAGCTATTAGCATTATTGCGTCAGCTTAATTCAGAAGGTATCACAATCCTTCTTATTACCCATGATATGGAAATCATGGCTAGCGAATGTAGCCGTGCTATCATCATGGGCAACCAAACCGTTGCCTTTGACGGCAGTCCAGAAGAATTATTCAAAAAATCTACGGATGAATTGCAAGAGCTAGGCCTTACGAAGCCGCCAAGTGTGGAACTTTCATTAGCGGTACCATCCTTAGGTTATTGCAAATCTATGGATGAATTGAAATCTAAGTTAGTGGCTCAGTTGAGCGGAAAATAGGAGGGACATATGGAACGTTTAGTACCGTTAACAAAAATCTTGATGACCCTTGCTGTATCCGTGTGGGCCATCCTATTGCGTGACTGGGCATCGCTATTGGCATTAGTCGTAGTAGAACTCGGTGTACTGTTTTTGGCAGGTTTGTTATTCAAACAACGCAAAGCCGTGTTGGCATTAACTAGCTTCGCTGTATTTCTTGGACTCATCCAATTCCTTGGCAGCGGCGATGTAACCTCTGCCATCGTATCCGGCTTACGAATGTTGGCTATGACACTTGTCTTTATAGGCCTGTTGGCAACTACAAAATTGCAAGATCTTACGGCAGCGCTCGTAACACAATGTAAAATTCCTTACGAATATGCATTTATGTTCACTGCCGCACTTCGCTTTGTGCCTGACTTCATTGCTGAAAGCCATGCTGTACAAGAGGCGCAAGCTTGCCGTGGCTTATCTCTAGAAGGCAACTTCATTAAGCGTATCAAATCCTATGCATCTGTTATTCAACCATTGCTGTTAAAATCCTTGGGCCGTTCCGAAACAATGGCGTTATCCTTGGAACTACGGGGCTTTGGTGGCCCCACACACAGCTTTGCTGCATCCGTAGGATTGAAAAGAATCGATTATACTGTGATTGCAGGCCTTGTGGTAGTAACGATTATTTTATTTGTTATTGCAGCTTAGTTTTTTACTGATCAAATAATATAATTAAAAGGACGAGTTGTAGCTCGTCCTTTTTCTTGCGTATGTGGGCTATTTTTATATATTATGTTAAATAGAAATAATATTTTTTAGGATACCTACAGTTTTGAGGAATACTTATGAGTGAATTAGTAATACGACCAATTACAAGGAATGATATAGCCTCTTGTTTAGATATTTATAATTATGAGGTTGTAAACGGCGTAGCCACGCTTGATCTTGAACCTCGCACGTTGTCAGAGTGGCAGGAGTGGTATGAGGCTCATAGCGATGAGCACCATCCTATTGTGGTAGGTACCATTGATGGGATTGTAGCAGGCTATGCATCGCTTTCACCATATCGACCTAAAGAGGCCTATAAAAGTACCGTCGAATTATCTATCTATATCCATCAAGATTATCGCGGTAGAGGGGTTGCTACACAACTGATGGCTCATATTTTAGAAATAGCAAAAAATGATCCGTTATTGCACAATGTGGTATCCGTTATTACGGCTGGCAATGAAGGCAGCACCAAGTTACACGCGCGATTTGGCTTTACCTATTGTGGTCTAACGCCTCAAGTTGGATTCAAACATGGTAAATATCAGGATACCGAAACATACGCATTATTGGTATAATAATTAGTATAGTAAAATATATAAATTAATACGTTATACCAATGATGTATAGATTATAGATAAGGATTCGCCAGGGGTTAGGGCGAATAGGGGTGATTGAATGAACATGAAAGATGAACGGCAGTTCGTTGGATATAGTAAGTATCGTAGCCGTCTCGTGGACGGTCATGTGCATACGGAGTTGTGTCCACATGGTAGTGGGGACCGAACTGCGATGATGATAGAAAAGGCTATCGAGTTGCGTATTGAAAAGGTATGCCTTACAGAACATGCACCATTGCCAACAGCTTTTGCTGCAGAATACGGTGGCGATAAAAAGGCCTATGACACAGCGTCTTTGAAATTAAATGAAGTTGATACCTACTTAGAGCTAGGCCGTCAATTACAACGTGCGTATGGCACACATATCGATATTTCTCTCGGTTTTGAAGTCGATTATATTCCAGGCTTTGAATCAGATATTCAAGAGTTCTTGGATCGTTATGGTCCGTTGACGGATGATAATATTTTATCCGTTCACTTTATGGAAGGCGTTAATAATGCCTTTTACTGCTTAGACTACAGTCCTGAAGAATTCGAAAAAGGTTTTGGGCCGTGGATCGAAAAACAATATGAGTTATATTACAAATATTACTCCACCGTGCGCCAAGCCGTGCGTGCTGACCTCGGTGAATATACACCTAAACGTATAGGCCACTTTGATTTAATCAAGAAATACCAACATCACTTTGGCTTTGAACGTCATTTAGATCGTCGCAATGCGCAGGTGGTGAGCGATATTTTGCATATTATGCGCGTCCAAGGTCGCGAGCTAGACTACAACATGAGCGGCTTCTTTAAACCAGACTGCCGTGAAATGTATCCAAGCCGCTTCATTCAAGGCATGGCGGCTATCATTGGTGTGCCATTTGTATTGGGATCTGATGCACATAGCGTGGCAGATATAGAAAACGTTTGGGGCTAGCATAAAATCATTATTATAGTAAATACATGAAATATTAACGGTTCTATTGACAATTCTATAGAACCGTTATATTATAATTTCATACTTTAATAAAGTAAAGCGATAAAATAGAAAAGTATCGATATAGGTAAATTTTTTCTCATGGTGTATTGAATAACCACATAACTAGAATAATAGCAAAGGTATATGGCTTTCACAGGTGTGAGAAATGATATGAATCAATTGATAGAAAGGATGTTTACGATGGTACAGCAGCAATTACCTACTGGTTTCCGCGATGATATAGGGATCGTAGCAGAGCGCAAGGATGATGTGAGTCAATATGTGCTCGGTCTTTGTCGAAATCGTCAATACACAAAGATCTCTACGCCTCTTGTAGAGTACAAAGATGTATTCAATGGCTATGCAATGGGACGCGGTCAACATATGTATGAATTCATGGATAGTTCTGAAGTGTCCGTCGTAATTCGTCCTGATTTGACAATGCCTATCGGTCGTTTCTTGGCGACTACAAATATTGAATTGCCTCGCACGTTCTACTACTTGGGCGATGTGTTTATGAAAAATAAAAAGCATCGTGGCGATGTTAACCAAGTGACGCAAGGTGGCATTGAAATGGTGGGCTATGAAGGGCTTGAGGCTGAGCAAGAGTGCTTCAAGATTATTAAAGAGGTAAACGAAGCTCAGTTGGGCAATAGTTTATTGCTTGAGATTGGGGATGCTCGGTTCTCTCGTGCTATTACCGATGCTCTTGGACTTAGCGATGATGAAAAGGCAGAGCTCTTAGAGGCGTTATTTACTAAATTCTTGCCACGATATAACGAGTTGATTTCTGACTTTAAAAATAGTGCGCTATATCCTTTCTTAAATGTATGGCCTCGCTTGTTTGGTACGGTTCAAGATATTAAGGATGAGCTTAATCAAATTATCTTGCCTGCAGCGGCGCAGCGCATTTTAGATAATCTCGTAGATATGGCAAATCAAGTGGAAGCAACGGGGCAACAGGTTCGCATCGATGTATCTACGGAACCGCTTCAATCCTATTACACAGGCCTAACGTTTAGAGGCTATGTGGATGGCGTGTCTCAATACATCGTCAGTGGCGGTCGCTATGATGGCTTGCTATCTAGCTTTGATGGTACGCCGATGCCGGCAGTAGGGATGGCTTTTAATATCGACGTCTTGACTGATGTTACCTTGCAGGGTGAAAGCAAAGCTCAAGATAACGATACATTGCGCATCGCTCTTACGAAGGGGCGCGTAGAAAAGGATTTTATTCCACTCCTAGAAGCATGTGGTATTGACTGCGAGCCATTACATAATAAGGCGCGCAAGCTCATTATCTCTTTAGGTGATTCTATGGAGGTCATCCTTGCAAAGGGGCCAGATGTAACGACGTATTTGAAAAATGGCGTGGTTGATCTTGGCATCGTCGGTAGCGATGTGCTCGATGAACAAGACGATACAAGCTATGAAATGCTAGATTTACAAACGGGTAAATGCCAATTTATCTTGGCATCCTTAGCGGGTTATGATCCTAAAGAAGGTCGCCGTCAACGAATTGGTACAAAATATCCAACCGTTACGAAACAGTACTTTGGAGCTCAAGACGTGGAAATCATCAAAATTGAAGGCTCCGTTGAGCTAGCCCCACTTGTAGGACTAGCAGATGCTATCGTAGATATTACGGAAACGGGTACCACTTTGCGTGAAAATAACTTAGAAATCTTCGATTGGCTACAGCCCATATCTACACGCTTAGTAGCAAATCCATTAGCATTAAAACAAAAGAGAAATACCATTTTTAAGCTCATAGATCAGCTTTCAGAAGCAATTAATAAATAAGATGCAGAGTGAATCATATATTTCATATATTTAACTAGCAATACGGATAGCTCAAGTAGGAAGAAGGACGACAGATGAAAATATATAAGGAATCATTAGAGGCGATGCTTGCCATCGTACGGAATTACACACAGCAAACCACAGATATGGAGATTGAGCGTCGGGTGTACGATATCATTGCTGATGTCCGCACTAACGGTGATGCGGCGCTCAAAGCGTATTCTGAAAAATTTGACGGCGTTTCCATTGAAGATTTCAAGGTGCCTCAAGAGGAAATCGACGCAGCTTATGAGTCTTTATCTGATGATTTGAAAGCCGCATTATTAAAGGCAAAGGCAAACATTACAGAATTCCACAGCCGTGAAATCGAGCAAGGTTTTGTGGACATGGACACGCCAGGCATTATCCGCGGTCAAAAGGTCATTCCCTTGGCTCGCGTTGGCCTCTACGTTCCTGGAGGTACGGCTGCGTATCCTTCAACCATTATCATGACTGCTTTGCCCGCAAAGATCGCAGGGGTAAAAGAAATCGTCATGGTTACGCCACCTCAAAAGGATGGTATTAATCCTGCTGTATTAGGTGCCGCAAAGCTTGCCGGCGTTGATGCGGTATATCAAGTGGGCGGTGCCCAAGGTGTGGCGGCCCTTGCTTATGGTACGGAAATGATTCCAAAGGTAGATAAAATCGTAGGTCCTGGCAATATTTACGTGGCAACGGCAAAACGTCAAGTCTTTGGCCAAGTCGATATCGACATGATTGCGGGCCCAAGTGAAATTGGTATTATCGCCGATGAGAGCGCAAATTCAGTTCATCTCGCAGCAGATCTCTTATCCCAAGCGGAACATGACCCTCGTGCGCGCGCCATTATGGTGACTACTAGTGAAAGTTTAGCAAATGCCGTATCCGATGAGGTGGAACGTCAACTTAAATTGTTACCTCGTGAAAGCATCGCTCGTCCAGCCATTGAAAACAACAGTTATATTGCCATTATGGATAGCATTGAAGACATGTTCACGGTGATGAATGAAGTGGCTCCAGAGCATTTGGAAATCCAATTGCCAGATCCAATGAATTACATGAGCCTCGTTCAAAATGCAGGCTCCGTATTCCTCGGTGCTTATGCGTCTGAGCCGTTGGGCGATTATGTAGGTGGTACAAACCACGTATTGCCTACTAGTGGTACGGCGCGATTCTCGTCTCCGTTAGGCGTATATGACTTTGTGAAACGTACGTCTTTTACACAATTTACAAAAGAACGTTTAGAAGAAGTGGCAAAACACATTACTACATTGGCTCGTACGGAAGGTCTCGAAGCGCATGCTCGTGCCATCGAAGTACGATTTGAAAAATAGATTATAAAAAATATTAGAAAATAGATTTGGCATCTATATTTATATGTGTATTTAAAATATACAGTGAAAATATAGATTAGAAATATAGATTATAAAAATAGATTTGAAGTATAGAGGTCGCTATGATACGCACAGGCACGGTGCAACGCACCACTCAAGAAACAGATATTACAGTAGAAATTACCCTTGATGGGGTGCAAACGAGCTCCATCTCGACCGGAATAGGCTTTTTTGACCACATGTTGACGCTATTGGCGAAGCACGGCCGTTTTGGCCTTGTGGTAGAGGCAAAGGGCGATACATATGTGGATGCTCATCATACGGTTGAGGACGTTGGACTTGCATTAGGTCAGGCCTTAGTGAAAGCTCTTGGAGACAAGGCTGGTATCGAGCGCTATGGCGATGCGTGGGTTCCTATGGATGAAGCATTGACACAAGTTGTAATCGATTTGAGCGGTCGTCCATACCTCGTATTCCAAGGGGAATGGAGTACGCCGGTTTTAGGTGGCAACTTTGAAACAGAGCTAGTGGAGGACTTCTTCCAAGCTCTTGCGATGAGCGCTGCTATGAATTTGCATGTGCGCAATTTATATGGTCGCAATACACATCACATTATTGAAAGTATGTTTAAGGCAACGGGCCGTGCGTTGCGCAAAGCAGTTACTATTAACCCAGATATTCAAGGCGTAAATTCTACAAAGGGCGTTATTTAATATAGTCATTTAATAAAGGAGAACCTATGATTTTTCCAGCTATAGATTTACAAGATGGTCGAAGTGTTCGTCTCTATAAAGGTGACTTCGCACAGGAAACGGTCATCAATCCTGATCCAGTAAATCAAGCAAAACAATATGAAGCAACTAAGGTGGGGGCCTTACACCTTGTCGATTTAGATGGTGCCAAGGCGGGCAAGCCTGTAAATGTAGATATTGTAAAAGCAGTGCGTGCAGCTTTTACAGGTATTCTGGAAATTGGAGGCGGCATCCGAGATAAAGAGGCGGTTGACCTCTATTTAGGCTTGGGCGTAGACCGCGTTATCTTAGGCTCTGTAGCGCTTAAAAATCCGGAACTTACAAAGCAGGTTATCGCGGAATACGGTGCGGAGCGCATCGTTATCGGTGTAGATGGAAAAAATGGCAAGGTTGCCGCTGAAGGTTGGCTCGACCAATCCGACGTGCCGATGACCGATTTAATCGGTGCCATGGTTGAAGGTGGGGCAAAGTATTTCATCGTTACCGATGTAGACCGAGACGGTACGATGCAGGGTGCCAATGAAGAGTTACTTGGTAATTTGCAAAAAGAATTTCCTACAGCACGCATCGTTGCCTCTGGGGGCGTTCGCAATTTGGCAGATATTAAATCCCTTGAACAAAAAGGTGTTAAGGATAGTATCGTGGGTAAGGCTCTGTACGAGGGCACGATTACACTAGAGGAAATCACCGAGTACAATCAGCAGAAATAATAGAAATGACTGTGATGCTCTCAAATTAATTATTGACCTCAACCAATGGAATATATTGAGTGACACTCGATGGAAAGGAGCTTTATGTTAGCGAAACGGATTATCCCTTGTCTTGATGTAGATGATGGGCGGGTAAAAAAAGGGGTTAACTTTGTTAATCTCGTAGACGTAGGCAGTCCAGTAGATATTGCGGCCTCCTATGAGCAGCAACAAGCTGATGAGCTCGTATTTTTAGACATTACGGCCACCGTTGATGCGCGGACTACTATGCGCGATGTGGTACAAGAAATCTCCACACAAGTATTTATGCCACTCACCGTGGGTGGCGGCATCAAGAGTGTTGAAGATATGACAGCTTTGTTGAAAGCTGGTGCGGACAAGGTATCTTTGAACTCCGCGGCTCTCGCTAACCCTGAGCTCATCACAGAAGGAGCTCAAAAGTTTGGCAATCAATGTATGGTTGTAGCCATCGACGTGAAAACCGATGAAGAAACTGGTGAATGGTATGCTTACACTCATGGCGGTCGTAAGCGTACAGAGTGGAAAGCTCTCGACTGGGCTAAAGAGGCCGTAGTTCGTGGAGCAGGGGAGTTGCTAGTGACAAGTATGGACAAAGATGGCACAAAATCCGGCTTTGATATTGAACTATATAAGGCTCTAGAGTCCGTCGTAAATGTACCTATTATCGCCTCTGGAGGGGCAGGTAAGGTTGAGGATTTTGTAGATCTCTTTAAGCAAACTAGCGTTACCGGTGCACTGGCGGCATCTATATTCCACTTCGGAGAAGTTAAAATTCCTGAACTTAAACAAGAACTACGAGCTCACGGAATTACGGTACGCTAAAACAGATTTAAAAAAATTATTATCTCTCGCAAGTTCTTTACTAGTCTATATGTTCAGAGTTAGTTAAATAGTTTGTTTATAGATAAATAGAAAATAGAAATAGCAATAGATAGAGATACAAGCTAATATAGGATAACAGATTGGTGATTACTTTTAATAAAGGATAGAATATGAAACCGGATTTTGAAAAAGGAAATGGCTTGTTGCCGACGGTTGTGCAGGATGCGGAGACTAAAAATGTCCTCATGGTGGCGTGGATGAACGAAGAAAGCTTTCACAAGACACTAGAAACAAAGGAAACGTGGTTTTGGTCTCGATCTCGTGAGGAGTTATGGCATAAGGGTAGCACCAGCGGCAATGTGCAACATGTGGTGAGTATGGCCCTAGATTGTGATGGCGACACCTTGCTCATTCAAGTTAAGCCTGAAGGTCCTGCCTGTCATACCGGGCGTACAAGCTGTTTCTTTAATGAAGTAGAGTCATAGTATTCGATAAGATAAGCACAATGGCAATGAATAAGAGAAGTATAATAGAATGCATATTATAAGAGGTATAACGGAGTAAATTATGGCACAGCAAACACTGAACGAATTATACGAAATTATTAAAAATCGCAAGGCACAGCCAAAGGAAGGTTCTTATACGAATTATTTATTCGACAAAGGACTTGATAAAATCTTGAAAAAAGTTGGTGAAGAGGCTACAGAGGTAGTAATCGCCGCAAAAAATGATGATCCTCAAGAGCTGATTTACGAGACGGCAGATGTGTTATATCACTTGCTTGTGTTATTAGTAGAGAAAAATATTCCATACGAAGCCATTGAAGCTGAGCTAGCGAGCCGCGAAGGGGTCGTTAGCAAGACTACGGAGCGCCCAGAAATTACAAATTTATAATGTATATCCTATTATGAGCTCAGACATATGAGCTCTGGTGGAGTTCATATGTGTTTTTTATGTGTTATATGAGTTATATGCGTTATATGCGTTAAGGAATAGATAGAAAGGATAGCCTATGAAAGAGATAATTCGCACATTGAAACCTTATATACCTGAGGAGCCGGCTGAAGCGGTGAAAGAGCGCCTTGGTATCGACAGATTGGTGCGCTTGTCGGCAAATGAAAATCCATACGGCACATCGCCATTGGTACGGGAGGCTATCCTTAGTTATGTAACACATAATGATGCCAACTACTATCCGGATGGTAATGCTACCGATTTGCGCATGAAATTAGCGAATTACTGGCAGGTGCAACCTGAGCAACTCGTCATCGGCGTAGGTCTAGATGAGGTGATCGCCATGGTCAATAAAACATTGATTACCGCTGGTGACTCTATCGTAGTAAGCGTGCCAGCCTTTTCGGAATATGCCTTGAATGGCCTCGTGGAAGGCGCTGAGATTCGCGAGGTGCCAGCTGATTTTGAAACGGGGCAGTATGATTTTTCTGCTCTCGTGAAAGCTATAGATGAAACGACACGCGTCGTGTGGATCTGTAATCCTAATAATCCAACGGGTACCTATGAGTCTGTTGAAGATATCCGCAAATTTGTAGCAGCTATACCAAAGGAAACCTTAGTCATCGTAGACGAGGCTTATATCGATTTTGTCACTTCCGTAGCAGTTCCTACGGCACGTGCGCTCTTGGATGAGTTCCCTAATGTAGCTATCATGCGTACCTTCTCGAAAGCCTATGGCCTTGCCAATTACCGTGTAGGTTACATGATGACACCTTTAGAATTGGCAAATTATATGCAAACCATTCGCTTGCCGTACAATTTGAATACCTTATCTCAAGTGGCTGCAGAAGCCGCTTTCGGTGATCAAGAATTTGTGGCGAGAACGGTCTCTCAAAATGCAGAGGAACGGGAAAAATGGGAAAGCCTCTTTGATGAACTAGGTATTCACTACTATAAAAGCGAAGCAAATTTTATTTTCTTTGCATCGCCTGATGCGGAAGGCCTTGCAGATGCTTGGCTTAAATCAGGTTACCAAGTGCGCCGAGGTCAACGAGAAGGATGGTTACGCCTTACAATTCCAATGCCTCAAGATGGGGATATTATGCGCAGGATATTAAGAGATTTCATGAATTAATTTGTACAGAATAACGTATAATTTGTAATATGTTTTACTTTATCTTATCGTGTTTTACCCTATAGACTGGAGTTTATTATGATTGCCATTATAGATTATGATGCAGGGAATACCTTCAATGTCCAGAAAGCCTTAGCTTATATTGGTCTTGAGGCAGTGCTAACGGCAGATCCTGAGACCATACTAAATGCTGATGGCGTTCTCTTGCCAGGTGTAGGCGCATATGCGCCGGCGATGGCAGTTCTAAAAGAGCATGGTTTAGTTGATGTCATTCATGAGGTAGTAAAACGGGATATACCTTTATTAGGTATTTGTTTAGGCATGCAACTTTTATTTGAAGAATCTGAAGAATACGGCCCAACGCCCGGTTTAGGCCTTATTCCCGGTAAGGTAAAAGAAATTCCTCGCAACCTTGGCCTTAGCGTGCCTCATATGGGTTGGAATAAAAATGTAGTACACCAGCCTCATAGTGCTTTTAGCAATGTAGATGATCAATATACATATTTCGTTCATTCCTATTATGTGGATACAGATCCTGAATATATCATATCTACTGCAAATTATGGTATCGATGTACCTGGCATTGTAGAACGAGGTAGAGTATATGGAATGCAATTCCATCCTGAAAAAAGCGGTGTCGTAGGTCTAAATTTGTTACGTACATTTGGGACTATTACAAAAACTTATAGAACAGCAGGAGAATAGGGATATAGCTATCTTTCATTACAGATAGGAATAAGTCATTCAGTAACCAATATATCTAGGATAATAACGGCATCTCATAGGTAGAGAATGCCGTTATTATGCTTTATAGTTATACTTAACTTTCAAAATGAGAAATTAATAATTGACACCTTGTTGATTAGTTATACAATAATGTTGTAAGTACTAACATTTTAGGAAGCCATTGTGGCATGGATACATAAGTTTTATCAGTAATATTCATATACTCCATGTCACGTGATTATTGGAGGTGTTTATATGGTTATGAATGGTATTTACTTAGTTATTGCCTCCGCGTGTATTCTAATTTTAGCGTACCGCTTTTATGGGGCTTTTATAGCGGCTAAGGTACTGACATTGGATCAATATCGCCCAACGCCAGCTATGGTTCACAATGATGGTCACGATTACGTGCCAACCAACAAATGGGTAACCTTTGGTCATCACTTTGCAGCAATTGCTGGTGCAGGCCCACTTGTAGGTCCTGTTATCGCAGCCCAGTTCGGCTATTTACCTGGTGCCTTATGGATTCTCATTGGCTCCGTATTAGCCGGTGCTGTGCATGATATGGTTATCTTGTTTGCTTCTGTTCGTTATGATGGTAAATCGATTGCGGATATTGCTCGCGAAGAAATCAGTAAACTAGCTGGTTTCGGTGCTATGCTTGCTACCTTATTCCTATTGATCATTACCCTCGCTGGTATGGCCGTAGTAGTAGCTAACGCATTGCATAACTCTCCTTGGGGATTCTTCTCCGTATTTGCTACCATTCCAATCGCTATTTTTATTGGTATTTATTTGAAATGGTTGCGTCCTGGTAAAATCCAAGAGGCGACTATTATTGGTGTAGCCTTAATCTTCGCAGCTATCGTCTATGGTCCAAATATAGCGGCTAGCGAATATGCATCTTGGTTCACATACGACTTGCAAACCATTGAAATTATGCTTGCTGTGTATGGTTTCTTTGCAGCTGCATTACCAGTATGGTTGTTACTTGCTCCTCGTGACTATTTGTCTACATACCTTAAAATCGGTACAATCGGCGCATTGGCACTTGGTATTATCATCGTAATGCCTGAAATTCAGATGCCGGCTATTACTCCTTATATCTATGGCGGCGGTCCTGTATTGAAAGGTTCCGTATTCCCTTACATCTTCATTACTATCGCATGTGGTGCGTTATCTGGCTTCCATACTGTTATTGCTACAGGTACAACACCTAAAATGCTTACTAATGAACGAGAAATTTTACCTATCGGTTATGGTGCGATGTTAACAGAAGGCTTCATCGCTATGATGGCGTTGATCGCAGCTACTGCATTGCATCCAGACGATTACTTTGCAATTAACTCCACAGTTGAATCCTTCAAAGCGTTAGGCCTTCAAGTGCATGAATTGCCAGCATTGTCTGCAATGGTTGGGGAAGACTTGATGCACCGTCCTGGTGGCGCCGTATCCTTAGCAGTAGGTATGGCTCATATCTTTTCCAGATTGCCTAACATGGATCACTTAATGGGGTACTGGTATCACTTCTGTATCATGTTCGAAGCCTTGTTCATCATGACTTTGATCGATGCTGGTACTCGTGTAGGTCGTTACTTACTTCAAGAATTATTAGGTCATTTCCATCCTAAATTCAACGACCAACATTGGACTCCTGGCGTATATGGTTGTGCAGCTTTGATTTGTATCTTATGGGGATACTTAGTTCTACAAGGTAACATCGGTATTATCTGGCCACTATTCGGCGTATCTAACCAATTATTAGGTACTATGACATTGGCTGTAGGTACTACCGTTATTATGCGACTTGGCCGCAAACGCTATGCATGGGTTACAGGTATTCCATGTATCCTAATGGCTATCGTTGCTATTGCAGCAGATTTTGAAAATGTATTTAACAGCTATATCCCTGCTGGTAAATGGATTTTAGTAGCATTTAGTGCGGCTATGTTCCTCATGATTCTTATCGTATTAGTTGAAGCGGTTCGCAGCTGGATTCGCTTGTCCAATATTCCTCAAGATTATCGGACACAAGAAGAAGTTGAAGCTGAAAGCCTTGTAAAATACGGTAAAGAAGTAAAAGCATAATATTGATTATTGCAATATATAAAGTGCACTTACATTTGTGAGTGCACTTTTAATCTATAAATTTTCTGCTTTTTTATAAAATAGTTAGGTAATGGCGCCTTGCATGCAGAGTTTTCTGTGAGCAAGGCGCTTTTTGTATGGAAAAGAGTTTCTTATGGTCAATATGATTGATACAGGCAACATCACATGGGTATTGTTATGTGTCTGTATATCTTGTGATGGACATAGCACAAAATACACTGCAAACAAGCGAAGTAGGGGATGGTAAAATCTTTGTGTACGATGTAGAATACGCTATGCGTATACGAACAGGTACAAGAGGCACCAAATCCGTAACAGACGACGAAGCATAAAACTTGCATTTTGAACATGTTATAATAGGGCTATGAAACATTATACACGTTCTTATTGGACAAAATATAAACAATTGTATAAGAAAGGCCTAAAAGGCATTGCTGCCTTTCTTGCCATTGGAGCGATTATAGTCTTTGTACTAGCAACCATTGCTAGTCGTGGAATGGGCGTTATTTTTAATGAGGTTATGGCTCGACAAACTATGATGCGTGGCACGGTTACTGTTGAAAGTTTATCTGCTACACCGTGGGGAACTTTGACTTTTACAGGCCTTGTTTGGAAGGACCCAGAAGGGCATGAGTTGCTCAATGCACCGAGCGGGAAGGTCCGCGTTAATATGTGGGATGTGGTGACACGTAATTTTAAGTCCTCTGCTATCGAGGGCATTGAATTAGATGATGCGGTTATAGTCATTGATTTAGACGATAATAATCGGTTAGATTTCGCGCCCATATCTCCAGATGTACATAAACCAATTAACGAGATAGAGCCCCGTCCCAAAGCACCTAGAAAGACTACACAAGAACGGCAAGAGGAACTAGGTAAGAAAGTACGTAATTTCAATTGGGCGGGCCAATATTTAGATTTGAAGATTAGGCTTAGAAACAGTCAGTTAGAGGTCTTTAACAGAAATCGTCATTATGTGATAAAGGATGTAAACGCTAGAATTGATCTTGATAGTAAGAGGGCCATTCGCATCGATATGGAGACGGGCAAATTTGGAGGCACCGCCATAGGAGATGGTTTCGTTTTGAAAGGTCGCATAGACTTAAAAGATGTTTTAAAGCATCGCATGCCTCAACTGGATTTACAGTTTGATGTAAAAGGGGTGGATCCGTCATCTCTTGGGTTTGGCGAGAATATTCATGATGCCATGACCTTGCTTACAAAGGTAACAGGTGATTTTAATCGTCCTTTTGCTAAAGGTCGGGTAACGATGCCTATTTTGCGAATTCCTGCGCTCACCTTTGATAATGTGGTGGGAGATGTGACGTACCAAGATGGTATTCTGAATTTTGAAAACGTTAGTGCTAATGTATACAGTGGTAAATTGGAGGCTAAAGGTGTATATAATTTGGACACTCGCGCCTATACAATTACTGGCGTAGCGAAGGATCTAGATAGTAGTGTGGCCCTTAAAGCACCAGAATTTCTCGTGCCTGTATCGGCAAATTTGAACTTTAAAAGTGAAGGCCAACCTCGAGACATGGAGGTATGGGGAAACTTCTGGTCTGGTGAAGGGCACTATATGCTGATTCCGATTCAAAGCATTACGGGCAACTTTCACAATAAAGGGCGTCATTTATCCTTTAGTGATGTGAAAGTAAATACGAAAATCACTACTATCACTACGGATGCTCTGCGTATCGATGATGGACAGCTCACGATGGGGCCGCTTAATATTACGTCCCATGGGGGCAGTAATTTTATTCTATATGATGAGTCATTTGACGAAATTGATGCGCATATGGCTCGAATTAAAGATGGTATGAAACAAGCTAAAGAGAATAGTAAAAGTGCTTCTGAATCAGCAAAGGGCATCGATATGTCTGAGTTCACATCGCCGGACATGAAAGAATCGATAAAAGACCTGAAGCGGAGTATAGACTCGGCAAAAGATAGCTTAGATAATCTGTCAAAAGGCATCAAGCAATAAAAGACATTTAGTAATAAAATACATTGAGAAGTAAAAAGCAACAAGAAATAATAACGTATCAAAAATAATAAAGTATTAAAAATAATAAAAAGATGGCAATTCATCAGCGTGATGAGTTGCCATCTTTAAGTTATAAGGTATTAAACTGAATTTAGCTATACGCAAGATTTTATTATCTGTTTAATCCGTTAGAGCGTACGTATTCGGTATTCTCTGTGTCTTTGGTATCTGTTTTTGTATTAGTTCGTTTTACCGTAATAAGAGGTTTCTTTTCTTTGGTTTCCTCTTCTTCGTATGGAATTACTTTATCTCCTTGATCCGGTAAGAATGTTTCGATACCGTTTCGTTTGCCTTTTTGCGTGTTAGCGTCAGCAGCCAATTGACTTTGTTGTGGAACGATATAAATTTCGTCTTTATTGATGGTTACATCATTTAACAAGAGTTTGAATGCGTTCGGACTTACATACAGAATTCCATCTACCATACGTGCTGCAGGTAGTAAAGATTCGGATGTATCGAGGTTGATGATTTGTAATTTACCCTTGCGCACGACTTGTTTAGAGTCCGGTTGTACCGCTAATGTAGCAATGTTCATGTCGATCAATGCTGTTTTAGTAGGTGCATCCCAAGACACTTTGTAACCTAATGCTTCTGATACTTGACGTAAAGCTACGAGTGGCTGACCGTCAACATAGATGACATTTGGCTTTTTATCGATTGGCTCCAATAATAGGCCATCTACATTGATGTAATGCTGTGTTGTCACAGATGCAGGTCTTTTTAAACTCTGCATCGGTGCAGGTGTATCCATACCGACTGCTGCCTGTGCAGGCTGTACCACTCCGCTTGTGAAAGCTAGCGCCCCTAAGGCTATACCGGATAAAATAAGTTGTTTTAATTTCATGGTAACCTCCATTGTGTGTAAAATGTCACGATAAATCATAATGGATACTGTAACATGGATATATGAATATTATATTATGAATTTTAATTTTATAAAACTAATAAAGGAGGAGGGTTAAATAGTGGTCACATTAATGCAGATAAAGTTGGGTTGCAATCGGACACAACTATTTACCAACAAGGTCAAGTTGTAGGGCGTGATGCTGTAGAATTACAAGCAAAAGAGAATGTCACTGTTAACAATTCTATTGAACATTTAACAAACCAAGATGTTTTACATAAAACAGCAGGTATTGCTGTAACTGGTGATACAGGCGTTATGATTGTCTCTGCTGGCAATGATGTAAACCTAGGTGGTGCAACTATCGAAGCATTGGGTAAAGAAGGTGCTATTACTATTACAGCTGGACGTAATATTAATAGTACTACAGATACTCTTACAGCAAAAAAAGATATGACTCAAGATGGGGATAATTATTTACGAACCTATCGTCAAACTGAGTTGGGAACGACAATAGAAGCTGGTGGAGATATATCTATTGGTGCTAAACATGATATTAAGGCACGTAATTTGACCGTTAGCAGTGATACTGGGGCGGTAAAAGTAATTGGTGAACATGATGTATCCATTGAAAATGGCTATAGTGAATCTAAGGATGCATTTGCTTTAAAGTATAAAGAAAAAGGTCTTCTTAATAAAAAAGAAACTAAGATCAAAACGAATGATGAATCTACAAATGCATTAATGAGTACACTTAGTGGTCATACTGTAGTGGTGGGTGCTAATAATGATGTGACACTTACATCTTCTAATATAGTGAGTACCGCAGGAACAACTGTATTAGCAGGTCATAATGTAATAACCGATGCCGCAGCAGAACATACACTAAGTACAGCGTCTAAAGATGTAAAAAAAATCTGGTATTATGGGTGCTGGCATGGGTATCATGATTGGTAAAAAGCAATCTAAAGATAACTACTATATTGATGAAACAACTCATAAAGCCACTACTTTAGGCTCTACCGATGGTGAGGTTACTGTACAAGCTGGTGATACAGTTCACTTGACTACTACAGATATTATAGCGGATAAAGGAATTAGACTTAGTGGACAAGATATAGTATTAGATGGCAAGGAAGATCATTACCTTTCTAAAGAAAGTCATGAATATAAGTCTTCTGGCCTTACGGTTAGTCTTGGAGGCTCTGTTGCGAATGCTATTAATACAGCTTATGGGCTACAACAAAAAGCTAAAGGCCGTGAAGATAAACGTTTAGCTGCACTAGAATATATGGAAGCCGGTAAAGAGCTTAAAACAGCAGCTGCGAACATTCATGATTACACAAGCTATACTGTTGGTTCTGTGTTAAAGAAGGGAACTGAATTAAAAGAGCTAGGACAAGCCCAACTAACATCTGCACAAGAGCTGAAAAATGCTTCTCTTATGAATCGATATGCGAATACAGCAACAGCAAATGTTGCTGATTATAAAACTAAAGTAGGCGAAGCCAATATAAGTAAAGGGAATGCAGAATTAGCTAATTTAGAAAATGATAAAGCTGGATATAAAGCTAAGAAACGTGCTAAAGCAGATAATCTTGTAAATATTCGTGTAAGTATTGGCTCTAGTAGTAGTCGAAGTGAGTCCTCTTATGAAGCAGATACATTTGATGGGGGCTCTATTGAAAGTAATGGAGAGATTACTATTGAGGCTAATAGTGCAGATTCTATCAAGGGAAATATTAAAGCTGTTGGTGAAACAATTTCCGGTAAAACAGTTAAATTACTGGCTTCTAATGATGTATCTTTGCAAGCGGCAACAAATACAAGTGAAAAGCTTGAAAACGCTAAGAGTAAAGGTTGGTCTGTTGGGGCTAATATCAGTGTTACTGGCGGCGGCATACTAGGTTTTGATGCAAGTGCTAATGCGGCAAAACAAAAGAGTAATACAAAGGTAACAACACATACTGGCACTACTGTTGTAGGCTCGGATGCTGTTGCTATTATATCTGGAAAGGACACCCATATCAGTGGTTCCAAGGTAATTGGTAAATCTGTAACAGCAGACGTAGGTGGGAACCTTTCTATTGAAAGTTTACAAGATATAAAGACATATGTAGGTGAAAGCTCTAATAAAGGGTTTAGTGTATCTACAAATGCGGGTTCTCTAAGTAATGTATCTATGAGCTCAAGCAATGGTAAAATGGAAAGTGATTATGCAAGTGTTACTGATCAAGCGGGTATATATGCAGGTAACGGTGGATTTGTAATTAACACGGCTGAAAAAACATCATTAACAGGGGCTGTTATAGATAGTGCAGCAGACTCTAATAAAAATAAATTATCCACTAAATCATTGGATGTTAAAGATGTTGAAAATACGGCAGAATATACGTCTCGTAATTTAGGTATGAGTTATAATCACGTAGGTAATTTTAAGAATCTTAGTAAAGCAGGAAAAGATGCTGTGTGGAACACATTGGGCACATTACCTAATCTGTTACCAGATTCTAGTAAATCTAGTTCTTCCACTACAAAATCTGCTATTTCAAATGGTACAATAGAAGTACGAGACGCTAACTTTAATATGCAAACACTGTCTCGAGATACAAATACTAGTTTAAATAAGCTTGATGAAATCTTTGATAAAAAGAAAATTGAAGAACGTCAAGAATTATCTAAGGTATTTGCAAAAGAAGCCTTTGGTCAATTACATAATTGGAATCCGACCTCAAAAGAAGGTAAAGCGGCAAAAGCAATAGCCCATGGTGTAGTGGCGGAAATATCTGCTCGTATGGCAGGAAATAAACCGGGTAGTGGTTTTTATGTGGGTGCCACCAATGAGGCATTAATTGGAGAAATTCAAAAAATTGCTAAAGAAAAACCTGATGTAGCTCAAACATTAAGTGCTTTACTCGGTGCTGCTGTAAATGGTAGCTTAGGCTATTCCTCTGTAACAGGTGCAGCTGAAGCACAATATGGGACTAAATGGAATCAATATTTAACAACAAATCCAGATACAATATATTTGGCAAAAAAATATTTAAAGAAAAAGAACGGAGAAAGTTTAAGTGAGAGTGAAGTAATATTCCTTTTGGGGGTTTTAAGGAATATAGCTGAAAAAGATAGTGATAAAGCTAAATCCTGGAAGATAATGTCAGAATCATATTGGGATTTATCTCATTGGGAGGATTTTCTTATTTCATATGGCAATTTATCCTATCAAAGTATCTCTGACTTTGAACATCATTATAGTTTATTGAAGAATGAGAAAATTAGACTACAAAAAGAGTTAGTCAAACAAGGATATGAGTTTACTGATGTTGTAACGGCTAAAGATATTTATGTTGATGAAGATAGAAGAGCCTTGGATGAAGCAATAAGATTAGAGAAGGAAAAGGCTATTGATGTTAATAAAGAAAGAGATGTTAATAAACGTCAGAATATAATTCACTACACAGCAAAGGAAGCTGGTATGGCTTTTGAACGTAATGTACTTAAATCTGAATTCCCTGTGTTAACAGTTTTTTTTGAAAAAATGAGAACTGGGAATGGCAGTATGGAAAAGTATAACTCGAAAAGTATTTTAGCAAAAACAATTGCTCAGTCTAAAGGCATTAATGATATTTTAGTTTCTTT
The DNA here is from genome assembly GCF_040097785.1 of Veillonella parvula. GTDB lineage: Bacteria > Bacillota > Negativicutes > Veillonellales > Veillonellaceae > Veillonella > Veillonella parvula_D. The sequence goes on from NZ_JBBNNS010000003.1 coordinate 102,724, forward strand.
GCGTGATGAGGATTTTGATAAGGATACAAATAGTGTTTTAAAACGTATTGATATTAATTTTGCTAAGACTGAGAAGGGTGGCGGATGGTCCGATTTAGGTGCGTCGGTAGGAAGAATGGCTATTAGATTAAAGGTTATAAGGCATGGTGATTATTATGATGTCAGACTTTTAGGTTTCGATAGGTCTAATTATGAATATAAAGAAGATGCTAGTGATATAAGTAATAAGTGGATTAGATGGGCCAATAATTTCTTTTATGATTTACAACAACAAGGTTTAATTACTCCGTTTTCTTTTGAGGTAACTTCTAATTTTTACTTCAATAAGGCTACTGGAAAGGTATATACTAAATGATAATACTAAAATCTTTACTGAAGAGGGTGGGTTATTTTGTAATTATATTTATTAGTATTGTAGCTATATATATAATGACCTATGCTGCGTCTACAACAACTTTTTTAGCTTCTTCTAATTATGATTCTGCTCTCGGTAGGGATGCTGGTTATCTTGATGATATGGATTATGATTTACGTGTTCCAGGCGAAATACTGACTGTTGAAGTTTATAATGACTATGAAATTGCGTGTTTAACATCCTTTGGTGGCATTTTTGTGAATGGTAATGAAGGACGTATTCGATATCTTGTTGAGATCGATGATAGAGCATCTCTTTTAAAAGAAATTGCTTCTTATAAAGACAAAGCAAAGGAGCGACAGGTTGTAGTGCTTGAGGACAATCAATTGTTAAGTGATAAAGAGAAAAAACTCTATCAAAAGTTACTTGATAGAGTTGATAAGCGTCTTCCTACTTATGTAGATGTAAATCGAGAGCCCAAATGGCTTCAAGTACTAAGAAATATAACAGGAATTGATAAAAGCTTAATGTAATGGTTTCCTATATATAGTCGGTTGATGATAATTTAGGCTACGATTTGGAAAGAGGTAGATAAGTGACATCTCAAGATTTGATTATAATATTGGGGGGGATAGCTTTACTTCCTGATTTAGTCTCTGAGTTAAAATCTGGGTTTGTATTTTTTTATTGATTATAGTTTGTATGGGAATTTCTTTGGTTGAAATGTACTTTATGCTTAAAAATGATGAGTTTGAAAGTGATAAAGTAGAGATGTATCAGTCTAATATTAAAGTAGGCGTATATGTTTGGTTGTTTTTAGTCGCTTTATATATTTTTTTATATGTTTTGACCTATTATTAGATATTCTGACCGTACATATAGCAGGATCTATTGATTAACGTATAATGCTAATATAAGGTATATGAATCTAAAAAAGGACGCTATAGTCTAATCTTCAGTGAGCGGTATTACTGAATGGGTTGGAGCCATAGTGTCCTTTTAGTTTTTATGGATTTGATGTTTGAGAGCATGTTATTAGATGCATTAGTTGCTACTAACAGTTTAACTAGACCTGAGGGAGGACTTTTTTAGCACTACGTATGATATAATTTATTTGTATTGAATGATTACGCAGAATTTATATTTAATAGAAAGAGGTTCCTTATGGCATCCGGCAGATCTGAAAAAGAGTTACAAGGCGTAACGATGTTAGGTCACAAGACCGATTATCCTACTGATTATGCGCCACAGGTGTTAGAGGCGTTTGATAATAAACACCCTGACAATGATTATTTCGTTAAGTTTAACTGTCCTGAGTTCACTAGCTTGTGTCCTATGACAGGGCAACCAGACTTTGCCACAATCTATATTTCTTATGTGCCAGATAAGAAAATGGTAGAGTCCAAGTCTTTGAAGTTATATCTGTTTAGTTTCCGCAATCACGGGGACTTTCACGAGGACTGCATCAACATCATCATGAAAGATCTTGTGAAGTTGATGGATCCTAAATATATCGAGGTTTGGGGCAAGTTTACGCCTCGTGGTGGTTTATCTATCGATCCATACGCAAACTATGGCAAGCCTGGTACCGAGTGGGAAAAGACTGCAAAAGAGCGCCTTCACTTCCACGACATGCAGCCAGAGCGCGTAGCATACCGTTAATATGGCATACGAATATTTAACAATGGTCACATCGTTTATAATGTTTTTTATGATCGGTGTGACCTTGTCTATACACCCTGCGTCGATTATGGTAGGGTCAAATACCTATATAGAATCACAAAGCAAATGGACTCGATGGAATGGCTATATTATTTTTGTGTTGCTCCTATTTGTTATGGACCTGTTCCTAACAAATGCTGTATATTTAGCCTTTTACGATATATACGGCAACCTTATGAACATAGGTCATCTTGATGTTGATTTTATGGATATTTTCTTTAGTGAAAGTTTCCAAGTCATTGTAGCTATCATGTTTTTGCTTGTGTTATTCCAAGTTTTGGGGCTTGTCGATGTAGCGCATGGTGAAAGAAATCTATCCTTTTACTACAGCCAAGTAGAGTCGGGCAAGGATCAGCCATCTTGGATGGAGCGATACATGGAAAGTGAGAAAGGCTCGCTGGGAGCAAGTATAATAGGACTCCTATACATGCTCTGGATGACCAAGAGGAGCATGTGGACATATATTGTCTGCGTTGTGTGGTTCAAGGTTTTAGCTATGCTAGTGAATGTACTAGTCTCACCCGTTATCAACCGCATTATGCATGAAAATAATGAGTTGTCTACGCATCTACTGCTAGATCCTTATATAATTTCCTATGTAGTAGCAGGCTTCCTGTGGGGGCATGTAGCGTTGCATCATGATTTTAGTAAACTATCTGGTTTGGCTAAGAGCGTTGTCATATCCTTAGTTCCTCGTCTAAGTGTATTGGTGGGAGCCGTTCTCTTTATTGCTTTGGCTCTAGCCATCATATTGGTGCCTATCACTTGGGATATCGTGGTGGACATTCTTACAAGTAAATAGATGAACCTAGTTATTTCCTGTATTTTTAGGGTTTTAAAAGCTATTCTCATTCTCTTGACAATGGATTAATACAGATGATAGAGTATGGTTGTATTAATTAGAATACATAAACGGTTATACCCCGTGTATGGTGAATAACAAGGTGCAATATAATATCGTCCTTGGGATGTTCCTAAGGGCGATTTTTATCATCTATCGCTAGAGGGAGAATTAGATGAGTATAGTAACAAACCAAACAACTGAACTTATCGGTAAAACGCCGGTATATCAATTACAGCATACTAATATTTATGTAAAACTTGAAAAATATAATGTAGGTGGCTCTGTGAAAGACCGTGCCGTACTTGGCATGTTGCAGGCTGCAAAAGAGCAGGGTCGCATTCACGAAGATAGTATTATCGTAGAAGCGACGAGTGGCAATACGGGTATTGCTCTTGCCATGGTGGGCGCTATTCTACATATTAAAACAGTGATCATCATGCCTGAAAGTATGAGTAAAGAACGCCGTGAGCTTATTAAGGCGTATGGGGCACAACTCATCTTAACTCCAAAAGAAACAGGTATGAAGGGGGCTCTTGAGCGGGCAAATGAAATTTTAGTGAAGTATCCAAATGCTTTCACCTTGGGCCAATTCGTAAATCCTGAAAACCCAGATATGCATTACCGTACAACGGGTGCTGAAATCGTAGAACAAGTGCCGAACGTCGATGTATTTGTAGCGGGTATCGGCACGGGTGGTACTTTCACAGGTGTTACAAGACGATTGAAAGAACATAATCCTAATCTAAAAGCCATTGCTGTAGAGCCAGCGGGATCTCCTGCTATTACCGAAAGCAAGGGCGGTCCTCATAAAATTCAAGGCATTGGGGCTGGTTTCATTCCTGAAAACTTTGACCAAAGCTTGATGGACGGCGTACAAACTGTCAGTGATGAAGAAGCCTTTAGTGAGGTGCAAACCTTTATGCGTGAAAGTGGTATCTCTATTGGTCTTTCCGCAGGGGCGGCCATTGTAGCGGCAAAACGCATTGCTCGTGAATTACCTAAGGCGAATATCGTTGTTATTGCACCTGATGGAGTAGAGAAATATTTATCCCTTTTGGACTTCGGCAATAATGAATACGTTAAATAATAGATTTTAGATAGATAAAATACGAGATTTTGAATGATAAAAGAATAGGTTCTATATAGATATAAAGCCTTATATATAGGAATATAGACCAAATATGTTGTATACTAGATATATCTATATTTCTGTAGAATATAAGTAGAGTTATTTGAGATGGAGTCACTATGATGCAAGGTTTGCGCGATTTATGGGGCAAAATTCAATATAATATTAAGCGTGTAATGGATTCTGACCCAGCTGCCACAAGTGTGTGGATGGTTATATGGACATATCCGCATATTACGGCGCTGTTCTGGCATTTCTTTGCTCATCGCCTTTATAAGGCGGGGTGGCCGACCTTGGCTCGCCGTGTAGCACTACATTCTCGTCATGTGACGGGTATCGAAATCCATCCGGGTGCAACAATCGGTCGTGGTTTATTTATCGACCACGGTATGGGCGTTGTTATTGGTGAAACGGCTATTGTAGGCGATAATGTAACCTTGTTCCATCAAGTAACACTAGGTGGGATGTCTTCTAAAAAGGTAAAGCGTCATCCGACTATTGAAGATGATGTACTCATCGGTACGGGTACAAAAATTTTAGGGGACATTACGATTGGGGCGCGTACGAAGATTGGCTGTAATCTCGTTATCAAACATGATATTCCTAAGGATATGGTAATTTTTGAAACAGATCCAGAAAATATGTATGTTCGTAAACCTAGTCGCAATGCAACTGCTGCACAAGCAGAGGAGAAGAAAATCCCTGATAATTACATAGAATACTATATTTAATATAGAAACGTATTTAATATAAAATCATATTTAATATAGAATCATACAAAGAATCATACAAACCTCTAACTATTGGATTAACTAGTAGTTAGGGGTTTTTTATGATTCGAAGAAACATGATTCTGTGATTTATTGGATTTAGATTTGGTATCCATTGGGTATATGTTTGAATTAGTATGGTTATGATGTTTTTATTAAACTTTTATACAAAAATATCTATTCATATATTGACATGGAAAATCATTATTGGTAAAATATAAACATAATCAATATTGATTATAAATTAAATAAACGAATTGATGGCATATAAGCCAACTGAGTTTGTTCTGCTTTTAGAATGAACTGTAATTGAGAATTAAATGGTAAAAGGAGTATTATTATGAAAAACGTACAACAAGTAAATCAATATTTAGCAGATCTTTCCGTGTGGAATGTAAAATTACATAATTTACACTTCAATGTAACTGGTCCGCAATTCAAATCCATCCATGAATACTTGGAATCCATCTATGATGAAGCATTTGAATATTTTGATGCAGTAGCAGAACATGTAAAAATGCAAGGTCAATTCCCATTGGTAAATTCTGCAGAATACGCAAAATTGACTAAAATCGAAGAACTTGGTCAAGAAGATATCCCTCAAGCAAAGGTAATCGATATTCTTCTTAAAGATTTCAAATACATGAAAGATCAAGCTGTAGCGATTCGTGCAGCAGCTGATGAAGAAGATGATTTCTTGCTCGTGAGCATGATGGAAGATCACGTTGCATACTATGTAAAACAAATCTGGTTCATCGAATCCATGTTGAAATAAGACAATTGACAATGCTTTATTAGGTATGATATGATTACTCAGTAAAGCATGGAGGATTACTCAAGAGGCTGAAGAGGACGGTTTGCTAAATCGTTAGGGCGGGTTACCGTCGCTAGGGTTCGAATCCCTAATCCTCCGCCATGTAAAGACCTTACATCATTCGATGTGAGGTCTTTTTGTATAATATATTAATTTATTATATTATTTATATAGGCCTAATTCGTGAGGATTCGAGTGAGTTCAAGGCCTTATTAGTATTGAATGACACAGGTGTGTAAGGGTATAGAGTTGACGTATGTCTAGGGGTTTCATATAATAGATTGTATAAAATGTAATTTTAAGGAGACTCTTATGAATACAAAACATACACGTCAAATGAATCGTATCCGTCGAGCGTTAGGCATTGGCACATTATGCCTCGTTGCATCTGTTGGCTTTAGTCATGCTGAAAGTATTGCCATTCCAAGTGCACGTCCTATGGTGGATGGCGTAAGTGCTGATGTAGAGACTGTTAGTAGTTCTAGTAAAGGGCAACAGCATGTAAACTCAGATGTTATTACGCCTAATGATTGGACGTATACAGCGTTACAAAGGCTCATTAAACATGGTGCTATTACAGATACCCACGGATTTACTTTTGATGGTGCTAGCTACACAAAGGATGAGCTTATGCCACTTATCGATGAGGTAGTCACAAAACGTGAGCAAATGAACGATAATGATCGAGAATATGCATTGCGTATTTACCAAGAAAATATGCGTGATGTAATGGATTACCGTATTGCTCGCGATAAAAAAGCTACTGATGAGCGCCGTCAAAAACTAGATGAAAAGCGTGCTGAAAAGGCTAAAAAATCTGGTAAGACGTATCAAGTATCCAAGGATCAACAAGAGGCTCTTGATAAGGCTGGCGATGAAGTAGCAAAACCGGAAGAACGGGCTTTAACAGATGAACAAATCAAAGAAAAAATGAAGAAATTCAAAATTGATGATTCTCGCGTTAAGGTAAATAATGAAGTGCGTATTCGTTATGCGGATTCCAAGGATAAAAAGTCCAAAACAGATGCTCGTATGCAGACGGAGATGACGTTTACTCTATAACTCTTAGTAAGGGGTTATAATGATTGATTTTTTAAAGAAACAATTGTTTACTGTCCATCAAAACGGTAAGCAACAGGTAAGTGATGTCTTTAAATATATAGGACCTGGTATAATCGTAACCGTTGGATTTATCGATCCAGGCAACTGGGCCGCTAACTTGGCAGCTGGAGCCAGTTATGGTTACGAATTATTGTGGGTAGTCACACTATCTACGATTATGCTCATTTTATTACAGCATAATGTGGCACATTTAGGCATTGTACGCGGTCAATGCTTGTCGGAATGTGCCTATGAATTCTTACCGCGTTATGCATCTCGCTTTGTGCTTAGTACAGCAGGAATTGCGGCGGCAGCGACGGCCTTGGCTGAGTTTATTGGTGCCGCTATCGCCTTGAAGATGCTCTTTGGTATTCCTATCTTGATAGGCAGTAGTCTGACGGCTCTTATCTGTACGGTCATGCTCATTACGAACTCCTATCGTAAATTAGAGCGAATCATTGCTGGCTTTGTGTCCCTCATCGCGTTGGCGTACCTCGTTGAGGTAAATATGGTCAATGTGGATTGGGCAGCGGCTGGTATCGGTTGGGTGGATCCTAATATTCCTAATACATCGATGCTCGTTATTTTGAGTATATTAGGGGCCGTAATTATGCCTCACAACTTGTTTTTACACTCTGAAATCATCCAAAGTCGCCAGTTTAATACACAAGACCCAGCGATTATGAAACGGCAGTTGCGCTATGAATTCCTCGATACTTTGTTATCTATGGGGATTGGGTGGATGATTAACTCCGCCATGATTATATTGGCGGCGGCTGTCTTCTTTGCTCATGGAATTGAAGTAACAGAGCTTGAACAGGCTGAAGAGTTGTTGCGACCACTCATTGGACCCGCAGCGGGTATTATTTTTGCAATAGCATTGTTATTTGCAGGTTTTGCCTCATCCGCTACGGCAGGTATGGCGGGGGCAAGTATCTTTGCAGGAATGTTTGGCGAGTCTTACGATATGAAAGACTTCCATACGCGATTAGGCTTGGCACTAACATATGTTCCAGCATTATTGTTGATCGTGTTTATTACAGATTCCTTCCAAGCATTATTGTTCTCTCAAATGTTCTTGAGCTTGCAATTACCAATCACCATCTTCTTGCAACTTTACATGACGAGTAGCCGCAAGGTCATGGGAGAATACGCAAACCGTAAATTTACAAATATTCTCTTATGGAGCATAGGTATCATCGTTACGATCATGAATATCTACTTATTGATTGTAGGCTAATAGAATATTCTTTGTTAGTTACCAAAAGGTTTATTATAAAATCATAATTAGAATACAGCATTAGAGTACAATATTAGAGTATAATATTAGAGTACAACATTAGAATACAAAATTAAAATGCAAAGGACCGCTATGGCGGTCCTTTTGTCATGTTACTAACGTATCTATTATGTGAAAAGCGTATCTTTGAATACCCAAGAGGGGTATAAAATATGGTACAATTAAAGATAGTATAATTAAAATTAATATAATATCTGTTGGGGATATTCCTTAGCAGTGTGATATATGGAAAACTAGGAGGCCCTAATGGCAAAGGAAATCAAAGTGCAAGAGACAATACAATCTGATTTTAGTGTTGTGGTTAACGACATTGCTGAAGAGTTATTGACGCGCCTCAATATGGATGAGGATGGTTCTGTTATCGATATGTTCCAAACAGGCTCTTTTGATCCTTGGCAGTTATTCGTATTTTTTGGCGCTTTAGAAAAAGCTCTTATTGAGTTCAGAACGGATAAACGCAAGAAAACGGTTATCGTTCATGCACAACCTGAGGCTCTTATCGGCATAGGTCGCGTAGTGACACCTGTATCTACTATGCTTGAGCATGTATTGATGTCTCGTTTGAACGACATGAGCGAAGGCCGCTTGGAAACAGGCATGCTTACAGTATCTGCTGAAAGTATCGATTATGAAGGTGTAAACCTTAAAGGGCGTCACGTGGTTATCGTATGCGACCTTGTAGATGAAGATTCTAATTATCTCAAAGAATGCATTAAATTATGTAAAGAATTGAAAGCAAGCCACGTAGTGGCGGTGCCTCTCATGTTGTGGAACCCAGAATTGATCGATAATTTGACAGAGGAATCTATTAAGGCGGAATTATCTCATGAAAATCGTCCTCTCTCCTAGTAAGACAAAAACGATTGCCGATGTTGCTAGAAATGATGAGGCAGTACATTATGCAGTCCGAGACAGACAATTTCAGCCGCACATCACACACGAAATCATAAAACATGTCCGATCTCTCGATGTAACGGCTCTTGGTAAAGCTTTAAAACTAAAGGATGATAAGGCGCAAGCTTTATATGACTTTTATCAAGCTTTTGAGTCCCAGCCAGTAGGTGTGGCTTGTGAAAGCTACGATGGCATTGCTTTTAAATATTTAGATTGGCAGAACTTGTCTGATGAGGCTAAGACCTTTGGTGAAAGCCACCTCGTTGTAATGTCTGCGTTGTACGGTGTCGTTGAACCTAATATGGGTGTGCGCGATTATCGACTCGATATGGTTGATAAGGTAGGCGTTAATTTATACGATACATGGCGTGAAGCAGTGGATGCATACTTTCACAAGGAAGATTGGATCCTAAACCTAGCATCTAAAGAATATGCAAAAATGGTGAACCATCCAAAGGTGGTAACCATTGAATTTTGGGAATTACGGGGCGACACGTTTAAGCAGATGAGTACGTCCTCCAAAATGAGTCGAGGTGTGATGGCTCACGAATGTTTAACACGACAAGTGAAACATGTGCGGGACTTGCCGCGCGAAATCAATGGATTTACCTGTGTCACTGACATTGAATCCATCACCATACCAAGCGAATCGATGACGATTCGTTATGAAAGGAAGTGATTGTTTGCAAGTGCAAGACATTCTTGCAAAAGACCTCGTCGGCGATGAATGGCTGACCGAGGAGGAACTAAGATTTCTCATGTCTGTAACTGATGAAGAACAGTTGCAGTTAATATATAAAAAGGCCTACGAAGTAAAGGCAAAATACGTAAAGCCTGTAGCGTATTATCGTGGCCTCATCGAGTTCTCGAACCGATGCATTAAGAATTGTAATTACTGCGGAATCCGCCGAGAAAATGATAAGGCGGAACGCTTTGATATGAATCGCGAAGACATCATCAAGATGGCGCAGTGGGCATATGACCATGAATATGGTTCCATTACACTCCAATCTGGTGAACGCTGTGATGATGCCTTTGTAGACTATGTTGTGGATTTAATTCGCGACATTAAAGCCATTGGTGATGGTTCTCTTGGCATAACGATGTGTGTAGGGGAACAAAGCGAAGAGGCGTACCGCCGCATGCGTGAAGCCGGTGCGAGTCGTTATTTATTACGCATTGAAACAACTAATACAGATTTATACCATAAAATTCATCCTCGTGATGAATTGCACTCCTTTGAGACGCGCGTAGAATGTTTACGTCGTTTGCGCCGCGTAGGCTTTCAAGTTGGCACAGGCGTTATGATTGGCCTACCTGGTCAAACTGAGGAAGATCTTGTGAACGATATCTTGTTCTATCGCGACATGGATATCGACATGATCGGCATGGGCCCTTATGTGGTGCATCACGATACGCCTCTAGGTCAAGAAGCATTGGCGATGGGTATCGATGACGAAGCAGGTAAATTGCGTCGTGTTCAACTGGGGCTCAAGATGATTGCGTTGACTCGTTTATTTTTGAAAGACGTAAATATCGCAGCTACTACTGCATTACAAGCACTCGATAAGCTAGGCCGTGAAAAAGGTTTAGCCGCAGGGGCGAATATCCTTATGCCTATCATCACCATTCCTGAACACCGTGCAAAATATTTGCTATATGATAACAAGCCATGCGTAGACGACAATGCAGAACAATGTAAAGACTGCTTGACGCGCCGCGTAATGTCCATCGGTGATACAGTGGGTTGGAAACAAAATGGGGACTCTAAACACTACGGCAAACGGACGGGGAAATTTTAGTATTCTATGTTTTAACTAAATTATTTAGTGAATTAATATATTTACCACTAGTATTGCCTATATATAGATGGGGCCCCGTTACATAACGACAACTTAATTAAAAAAGACGGTCTATACTTGCTTGCTCCTCGTTCCTGATGTCGCGGCACAAGTACAGACCGTCTTTTTTATAACTTTGTGAGGACACTAGTCCCATCTATATATAGGATATACCGATAAAGTCTTATTAATAATTTAATTAAGTTTAGGATCTACATAGGAATACTAAAATTTTTGTTCTAATTTAGTATTAGTATATAATCCTCTTTTTCTAAGAAATTTTTCTCAGAAAAAGAGGATTTTTTTATTGTAGTGTCGAAATGTATTAGCAAAGCCGTAATTTGCCAGTAAGGAGGCGATTCCAATGAAAGAGTACAGTAGTGATAAAATTAGAAACGTTGCTGTTGTTTCCCACGATGGTGCGGGCAAAACAGCTCTTGTTGAATCCTTGTTGTTAACTTCTGGTGCGGTTGATTTCGTAGGTAAAGGTCAAGATAATAAACATATTATGGACTTTGAACCGGAAGAAATTAAACGTAATGTAACTATTCAATTGGGCATGGCGCCATGTGAGTGGCATGAACATAAGGTTAACTTCATAGACACTCCAGGCTATAACGAATTCCATGGCGAAGTTCGTGCCGCTTTGCGTGCTTGTGATGGTATGTTGATGGTGCTATCCTCCACATCTGGTGTAGAAACTGACACAGTTCGCGCATGGGATTATGCAGTTGAATTACAAATGCCTCGCATGGCATTTATCAATAAAATGGATGTCGATGGTGCTGATTTCTTTGGCACTATTGAAAGAATGCGGGAATTATTTGGCAAAGGCATTATGCCATTGCAGATTCCTATCGGTGAAGGCGCCGATTTTGAAGGCGTTGTAGACGTAGCGAAAATGACTGCGTTTACTTATAAGGACGGCCAACCAACAGAGGTCGCTGTACCAGCTCACCTTATCGAAAAGGCTCAAGAAATTCGGGAAATGACCGTAGAAGCCGCGGCTGAAGGTAGCGATGAGTTGTTGGAAAAATATTTAGAAGGCGAAGAATTATCCTTAGAGGAAATCCGCCAAGGCTTGCGTGAAGGGATGATTAGTGGCCGTGTGTGCCCAATCATGTGTGGCAGTGCCACATCTCGTATTGGCTTAGATCAAGTATTGGATCGGATGATCCGTTACATGCCGGATGCAACTAAAAAAGTGATGACCGCAACTGATGCGGAAACCGGCGAACAATGTGTTGTACATGTAGATAAACCATTAACTGCATTCGTATTTAAAACATTGTTAGACCCATTCGCAGGCAAACAAAGCTTTGTACGTATCTTCTCTGGTGAACTGAAAGAAGGCGATCGCCTTTATGATGTAAACCAAGGTGTAGAAGAAAAATGGGGCAAGATGGTTACCCTTATCGGGAAGCAACAAATCCCTGTATCTGCTGCAAAAGCTGGCGATATCGTAGTTATACCGAAATTGGCCAATGCTAAGACCGGCGATACATTAACGGCTCCTGACTTTAAAGTGACATACGATGCTATCCGTTTCCCTCAACCTTTGTATACAGTGGCTATGGAACCAGTGAAAAAAGGTGAGGAGGAAAAATTAGCTAGTGCTGTTCTTAAAGTGGCGGAAGAAGATCCTACTTGCGTAGTAGTGAAAAATGCTGAAGCTCGCCAATTACAAATCGATTGTATGGGTGAAGTACATCTCGAGCATATCCTCAACAAAATGGACCGTAAATACGGCGTACAAGCTAAACTTGTGGCTCCATATATTCCATACCGCGAAACCATTAAAGGCTCTGCTGAAACCGAGTCTAAGTATAAGAAACAAAGTGGCGGTCATGGTCAATATGGTCACGTTAAGATTCAAGTGGATCCATTATATGATGGTAGCGAATTTGCATTCGTAGACAAAATTTTTGGTGGTGCTGTACCTAAACAATACATACCAGCAGTGGAAAAGGGTGCCAAAGAAACCCTAGATAAAGGCCTAATTGCAGGATATCCTATGATTGGCGTGCAAGTGACACTCTTGGATGGATCTTACCACAGTGTAGACTCCTCAGAGTTAGCATTTAAAGTAGCTACGTCACAGGCTATCAAGGATGTGATTCCTAAGGCGAAACCAGTCCTATTAGAACCAATCTATGAAGTCAACGTGTTTGCACCAGATGCTTTCATGGGCGACATCATGGGTGATTTGAATAGCCGTCGAGGTCGTGTATTAGGAATGGAACAAAGTGAAAGAACAGGTATTTCTGTTGTTAAAGCACAAGTACCATTGGCTGAAATGTCCGATTATGTGACTGCATTACGCTCCATTACACAAGGACAAGGTGTATTTAACCGTCAGTTCTATACCTATGAAGAGGTTCCACATAAGCAAGCGGAAGAAATTATCGCTGCTCATAAAACCCAAGAATAAGGTAATGGCCACATGCTGTATCTAATACAGTTTGAATCACTACAACTGAATAGACAATTGCATAATGTAACAATTTAATACTGTAACAATTTCATAGCGTAATAATTGACGTAAGTCATAAATTTGAATAGTATTTTACTGAGGCCCTCCATATATGTAGCGTATGGAGGGCTTTTACATAAGAGAATAGCTAGTTCTTTATGTATATATGTGCTAACATAAAAGGTAATATAATTGGTTTATTGTGGTGCCATATTCATAGATATTGTGAAAGGATTGTGTATGTTTTTCTCTAGTATTACCGCAGATTATACAAAAATGGGCTATCCTAAAGCCATTGTGCGCGCTTTGGATTTCTTGAAAAACACAGATTTGAAAGCGTTGCCTGGAGGACGTCATGCCATCGAGGGTGACATGATGTATGCTAATGTAGATGATGTAGAAACAAAACTATTTGAAGCCACAAAACCGGAATCGCATCGTAATTATGTAGATATCCAATTTATGGTGAGCGGCGAGGAAAACATGGGCTTTTTCGTAGATAAAGGTTTCATTAAACCTGTGGAGTCCTATCCGGATCGAGATTGCTATTTCTATCCTAATGAAGCTGTTGATGAAGGGCAAATCCATTGCCCAGAAGGGTACTACACTGTATTCTTCCCGTCTGATGTTCATCGGCCCTTGCTTGCTGTAAACGATAAACCTATCAAAATCCGTAAGGTGGTTGTGAAAGTTCACGTATCTTTGCTCGGTGAGTAGTATGAAACAATATGAAGTTATTGGTGTTATTATAACTCTATTGGGGGCTGTTTTATGGGGTGTATCAGGTGCATCCGTACAGTTCTTAAGCAATTTTAGAAATATGAATTTGGAATGGCTAGTAACTATGCGATTGATTACAGCAGGTTTACTAACTGTTATTTATGCATGGTTTAGATTTGGAAATTCTATCTTTAATGTATTTCATAGTGTAAAAGATACGCTAGGACTCATTGTTTTTGGCGTATTTGGAATGGCCTTATGCCAATATACATACTTCAGATCCATTGCTTTAGCGGGAGCTGGTATTGCAACGGTATTACAATATCTGGCACCATCTATGATTATTATTTATCTGCTTGTTCGCTATGGTAAACGACCATCCAAGGGAGAGATGGTTTCTGTTATACTTGCTTTAGTGGGGACCATTTGTTTAATGGGCAATGATGATGGCCTTTCTATTGAAAGCTTCCCTCTAATGGTTCTCGTATGGGGCCTTTTATCTGCTATCGGTGTAGCTGTATATAGTATTTCTCCTGTTGATTTACTCTACAAATATGGTACCTTACCTATTGTAGGATTCGGGATGCTCATTAGCGGTATTGTAGCCGCTATATTATTTCATCAACCAAACTCATATGCAGTGTGGGACGCATGGACTGTTATTGGTTGTTTCAATGTCATATTTCTCGGGACGATAGTATCTTTCAATGCCTATTTAGAAGGGGTTAAACGAATTGGGGCCGTACCAGGCTCTATTTTGTCATCTATTGAACCTATTTCGGCGGCTTTCTTTGGGTGGGCTTTTTTAGGAAATGAATTTAGTCTATTAGGACTAATTGGTATGGCTATGATTATTTCTACCGTTGTTATCATCGCTTGGGATAGACAACGAACTATTAAACGAGAAGTACTGGCAAAACTGAATAAAACAATATTAGAATAAATCGATAAGAACACATATATCACAGAAATCATTTCGTGGTATATGTGTTTTTTGTTGTAACATAAAGTATATTTTAGATACTGTATACATGCGCCATTTAGTTGACTATTTACATTTCAATTCATATAGTAAATGTATACGTGATTATTAGTTTGTTAAGGAGGTATTTATGTCTGTAAAAGATTTTGTGCAACAACGACGCGATGCGTTAATCGCTATGCGTCGCGACTTTCATATGTACCCTGAGCCTGCTTGGCTTGAGTATCGATCTGCTGCGAAAGTGGCGGATACGCTTATTTCTTTGGGCTATGATGTGGCGTTAGGCGCAGATGTACTCGATTTAGAATCTCGCATGGGCTTGCCTAGTGATGAGGTTATGAAAGCTGCTATGGATCGAGCCATCAAAGAAGGCGCAAATCCTGAGCTTGTTGAAAAGATGGGCTATGGTAAAACGGCCATTGTTGCAACTATGAAGTTTGGTGGTGAAGGCCCTGTAGTAGCATTTCGTGTAGACATGGATTCCAATGATGTCATTGAAGCTAAAGATGATAACCATGTACCCGCAAAGGGCGGGTTCCGTTCTTGTCATGATAAGGCGATGCACGCCTGTGGTCATGATGCACATATGACGATGGGGCTAGGCCTAGCTGAATACTTGGCTACGCACAAGGATGAATTCAAAGGCACTATCAAACTCATCTTCCAACCAGCAGAGGAAGGTGTACGCGGTGCTAAAGCGATGGCGGAAGCAGGCGTAGTAGATGATGTAGATTTGATGTTCGGCATGCATATTGGGTTTAACGAAAAATTATCCAATTGCTTTGCTTGTAGCGATCATGGCTTCTTAGCGACAACAAAACTTGATGCGGTGTTCCACGGTTATTCTGCTCATGCCGGGGGCTCTCCTGAAAAGGCACAAAATGCAATGCTCGCCGGCTGTACAGCAGTTCTTAACTTACAAGCCATCGCTCGTCATAGTCAAGGCGCTTCTCGTATGAATGTAGGTGTTTTTGAAAGCGGTACAGGCCGCAATGTGACGCCTGATGTGGCGGTGCTTAAACTAGAAACTCGTGGTGCTACGACAGAAATCAATGATTACATGATTGAACGGTCGAAGACTATTATTAAAGGTGCTGCAGAAATGCATGATTGTACCTTTGAAATCACAAAACAAGGAGAAACTCCTGCAGGTCGTATCAGTGATGATTTAGCTCGTGAAGTACAAGCTATCGTGGAACCACTTGGGATCTTTAAAGAGGTGCCATTCGATTACAGTGGTGGCGGCAGTGAAGACTGTGCGTACTTCTTGAATCGTGTCATCGATCGCGGCGGTAGAGCAACCTACATGGTAGTAGGTTCTGCTATTAAAGCGCCACATCACAATCCGCTCTTTGATATCGATGAAGAAGATATGCTAAATGGTATCGTTGCATTAGGTACTATTGCAGCTCACTATTTAAAATAAGCTTTATGTACTAGCATCATATGGTTTGTCAGTAATTGATGTAATAGATTGTGAGGTGTTACATGATTCAACGAGAGCGATTGGTTAAAGATTTTGAGGCTATGGCCCAATTGACGGCATCTGGTGAGGGCATTAATCGCCTTGCTTTCACCGATGCAGATTGGGCAGGACGGCAATATATTATAGACCGCATGACTGATGCGGGTTTATCCGTTGAAATAGATGATTTTGGTAATGTCATTGGCTATAAGATTGGTAAGAAACCAGATTTACCAGTTGTCATGGTAGGGTCTCATACAGATAGCGTACCCAATGGAGGTAATTACGATGGTGTGGTGGGCGTGTTATCTGCCATTGAAGTAATTCGTAGCATGACTGACGATAGTTATGAACATGACCATACCATCGCTGTGGTATCCTTCATGTGCGAAGAGTCCGGTCGTTTTGGGAATGCTACACTAGGTAGTAAGGCCATGCGTGGTGAATTAAGATTACAAGACTTACACCGATTGGTAGATAAACAAGGAGTTTCTTTGTACGAAGCATTGAAAGGTCGCAACTTAAATCCCGATGGGATTGAAGAAATGGAATATAAACGACCTGTAAAGTCTTTCACAGAAATTCATATAGAACAAGGAAAGGTACTAGAGCACGAACAGAAAACGATTGGCATTGTGACTGGTATTGCAGCGCCAGAGCGATTCTATGTGACCATTCGGGGCAATGCCGATCATAGTGGCGCTACGCCGATGAACTTGCGTCATGATGCTCTATGTGGAGCTTCAAAAATCATCCTCGGCATCGAGGAGATTGCATCCATGCAAGAGGAGCCACCCGTGGTGGGTACTGTTGGTGTTGTAGAGGTTATGCCTGGCGCGATGAATGTCATTCCTGGTGCTGTAAAGCTAGGGGTAGATATTCGTAGCATTTCTAAGGTAGCTCGCAATTCTGTAGTTACTCTCGTTAAGGAATTTATCGACATTACTGCCGAGAAACGTGGATTATCGTATACAATTGAAACAATTGCACAGGACCATCCAGTGGAGATGCACCCGGCGATGATTCGAGAAATCGAAGAGGCTGTTAAGTCTGTCGGTATAGAGTACATGACAATGCCGAGCGGTGCCGGTCATGATGCGATGCATTGGGCGGAGGCAGTTCCTACGGGAATGATCTTTATTCCATGTCGCGATGGCATCAGTCATAATCCTGCAGAATTTGCTGAAATGGATGATATCGTAACGGGTGCAGAGGTGCTTGATAAGGTGCTTAGAAAACTTAGCTTGGAAGAAACAAAGCTTGTTTAATATATTTCTTTATGTATTTATTCTTTATGTATTTATGTAGTTATATAGATAAGTAGTTATATAGTTATATGATTATACTGTATATAATTAAGTGATTACTTTTACTATTGTTAGGCCTATTAGGTGTAAGACATAGATAGGATTATTGTATTTAGTGTTGTTAGTTGTGTATTGGGTGTAAAGTGTTTATAGAGGGGATATAGCTATCTTGCATCCTATGTACACGGATAGGAGAGTTATGGTTATTACAGGTATTGTTATCGTAGTAGCGACGTTTATCGCTATTATTAAACAGTTTGAAACGCGGCTCGTTTTATTATTATCAGGCTTATTAATGTGCTTTATTGGTGGGCAGCTTGGCGCTGGTACGACGGCCTTTGTGAAAGAACTTACAAATCCAGGCCTTGTGCCTACAATCTGTACGGTGTTAGGTTTTAGCTATGTTATGGAATATACAAAATGTACGGAGCATATGGTGTATTTCATTTCTGCAGGGCTTAAAAAGATGACTAAAATCATCATCCCAGGTGCCGTTATTATTACATTCTTAATCAACATTGCACTACCTACAGCGGCAGGTTGTGCTGCGGCTGTAGGTGCACTCTTAATTCCTGCCCTCATTCGTTCTGGAGTACATCCAGCAATGGCTGGTTCTGCTATTTTTTTAGGCACATGGGGCAGCTCCTTGAGTCCAGGCCTTATGTTTAACCCTCAAGTGGCACAACTGGCGGGGGTAGACGTAATGACAGTTATTGCCAGCTTCTCCATGCAAGCAATTATCGGTATCGTAGTAGCCGCTATTTTGCTTAATATTGTAGCTATCGTTAAGAAGGAGCATACAGGGTATGTAATGAAAAACGATACTGTAGAGGAAGGCAAAGAGTTCAAAGTAAATTATTTCTATGCAATCATTCCAATTATTCCTCTTGTTTTACTTGTATTAGGTAGTAAACAGGTAGCGGTGATTCCAGAAATCTCCGTTCCTGTATCTATGCTCATCGGTACTGCTATTGGTATCATTGCCGTGCGTCCTAATGTGGCAGAAGCTGTTAAGAAGTTCTTCCGTGGTACTGGAGATGGTATGTGTGATGTAGTGGGCCTTATGGCTGCAGCAGCATGCTTTACAGCAGGGATGCAACTCATTGGACTTACAAGTGCCCTTATTGATGGAATGAAGAACTCTCAACAAATCGCCCAAATCGGGGCAGCCTTTGGTCCGTTCTTATTGGCGGTTATTTCTGGTTCTGGTAATGCGGCAGCTCTTGCCTTTAACGGTGCTGTAACACCGCATGCAGCAGACTTTGGTTATGGTATTATGCAACTTGGATCCATGGCTCAAATCGGTGCTGGTATCGGTCGAAGTATGAGTCCTGTAGCAGGAGCAGGTATCATCATTGCGGGACTTGCAGGTATCAACCCTATGGAAATGGCGAAACGCAATGCCGTCCCATGTATTATTGCGACTGTAGTCATCATGCTATTGTTACTCTAGTTCAATAAAACTATATTGTAAAAGAAAACCCGTCATGATTGTTGTGATCATGACGGGTTTTCTTTGTTATAACTTTTAATAGCCAATCAATATATTTGTATCAAAGCACCAATTCATATGATTTAAACTAGCATGGTAATCAAGATGATTGTATATAAGAGACTAATCAATTGATTATATGTAAGCGGCTAATTATATGATTTTTACGCATATATTGAAAGTTGAGATATAAGTAATATTTATGGATACCAAAGAAAAACGCAATTTGTTTTTATTGCATTTTCATAATATATTATATGTATTAAAGGAATATATACTATGCCTTTGTGTCTGCCCAGGTTTTCATAAATGAGTAAAAAGCCTGTACTGGCTTGGACTCAAGGGCGCTGTTACGGGTGTACATCCACGTATCACGAGTCATGATGTGACCATCAAGATCCTTTAAGGTTTCCTTAAATAGTTTAGGGTAATCGTTGCCACAGCTTTTGGTAAGGATGGTAAAACCAAGTCCTTGGTTGACGAGCTTCATACAGGTATCGATGTCGTTCACTTCGATGATGCGCATCGGTGGTTGTGAGTAGTGAGAATACCACCAATCATCTATAGTTTGCTGTAAATTCGGATCTGTTTGATAGTGAATATAGGGCAGACGAGGTAAATCCTCTACGGCACAAGGCGTTTTGTTGAAGAAGCAGAATGGTTCAGACCAGATATGTTCTTTCGACTCTGTCCAAGTGTGGGCACCGCGAATGATGGCAGCATGTAAGCGGCCTTCAAGGAAGTCATGGTATAGCTTATAGCTAAGTCCCGTATACATGATGATATCAATATGTGGATAAGCCTCTTTAAAGGTGGATAAGATATGGGGGATATGATACTTTGCGAATACATTTGAGCATCCTAGGTTTAATGTACCGCGTGGTTCACTACCCATAGCTAATAGCTCTTGGCGCACCGAAGTATAGGAATTGAGCAAATCTTCGGCGTATCGTACAAGGCGTTGACCTTGATAGGTAAACTCTACACCACGAGCTTGTCGGTTGATGATGGGACAGTTAAATTCCTTTTCTAATTTTTTTATCCGTTCACTCAATGCAGGTTGCGTCATAAATAGACGACGTGCCGCATAAGTAATATTATTTTCCTCTGCTAAGGTTTTTAAAATTGTACAATCTTTCGTGTCCATAAACTCTCCTTTATATATGTATTATTGTACTCTATCCCATAGAGTTGGTACAGACGAGGGGACGCTAGGGCTATACAGATTAGATATAACTAAAGACTAGGTACTAGTAAGAGTAATGGAACTTTCACCAATAAACATGGTGAAAATATAGTGTTTGTAAAGGTTTACACATGCCTGAAAGTAATAAAGGAGCAAGTCATGGTTGAGTTAATTTCAAATGGTGTATTTTTATATCACGGTACGGATATCGTTCCTGCGGATTCTAGTGCAGCCCTTGATCAGCAAGAAGTTTTTAATAAAGAGCGCGCCTATAAGGAAACGATGGCGTACCGTATTTTAATGGACCACCAACAACACGAAGGTGATCAAGATTTACGCATCAAATTCGATGCCTTAACATCTCACGATATTACCTATGTTGGTATTATTCAAACGGCGATTGCCAGTGGTCTTGATAAATTTCCAATTCCTTACATTTTGACAAACTGTCATAATAGCTTGGCAGCAGTAGGGGGCACGATTAACGAAGACGACCATGTGTTTGGCTTATCCGCGGTTCAACGCTTCGGCGGCGTGTATGTACCTCCTCATCTTGCAGTTATTCACCAATATATGCGTGAAACAATGGCAGGCTGTGGCAAAATGATTCTCGGTTCCGACAGTCATACTCGTTACGGTGCTCTTGGTACTATGGCGATTGGTGAGGGCGGTCCAGAGCTTGTAAAACAATTGCTTGGCCGCACGTATGATGTACAACGTCCAGAAGTTATCGCTATTTACCTCGATGGAAAACCTAAACACGGCGTAGGTCCACAAGACGTGGCACTCGCTATTGAAAAAGCTGTATTCGCAAACGGCTTTGTGAAAAATAAAGTAATGGAATTCGTAGGCCCTGGTATTAAACACCTATCCATGGACTTCCGTAACGGCATCGATGTAATGACTACAGAGACTACATGCCTTACAACTATTTGGAGAACAGATAGCAATACGAAAGAATTCTTGACACTTCATGGTCGCGGTGATGCGTACAAAGAGCTTAACCCTGGTGATGTAGCTTATTATGATGGCCTAGTAAAAGTTAATCTTGGGGAAGTGGAAAGTATGATTGCTATGCCATTCCATCCAAGCAATGTATATACAATTAAAGAAATCAACGAAGGTGGTCGCGATTTATTAGCAGAAATCGAACGTCAAGCGGTAGAGCAATTAGATAATAAATCCTTGTCTTTACAATTGCCTGAAAAACATTTTGACGGCAAATTGCATTTAGATCAAGGTATCATCGTAGGGTGCTCTGGTGGTTTATATGAAAACATTATGCAAGCGGCTAACATCGTACGCGGTAAGAGCGTAGGTTCCGGTCGTTTCGCATTTAGCGTTTATCCTTCTAGCCAACCAATTTACTTAGAACTTATGAAAAATGGTGCTCTCGTAGACCTTATGAGCGCTGGTGCCATCGTGCGTACAGCCTTCTGTGGTCCTTGCTTCGGCGCAGGCGATACACCTAATAATACGGGCCTTAGCGGTCGTCATGCGACACGTAACTTCCCGAATCGTGAAGGGTCTAAACCAGGGAATGGTCAGATTTCTTCCGTTGCACTTCTTGACTCCCGTTCCGTAGCAGCTACGGCTATTAACGGTGGTGCATTGACGGCGGCTACTGATATCGAATATGATGATGTGGTGCCAGCTTACCACTATGATGATAAACCTTATGAAAGCAAGGTATATAGTGGCTTTAACGAACCTAATAAAGATACTGAACTCGTGTATGGCCCATCCATTAAGCCATGGCCTTCTATCGAAGAATTGACACCAAATGTATTGCTCAAAGTAGCGGCTTATATCGACGATCCTGTAACAACTACAGATGAGTTGATTCCTTCTGGCGAAACATCTTCATACCGCTCTGACCCATATGCATTGTCTGAATTTGCCTTGAGCCGTAAAGTTCCTGAATATGTAGGCCGTGCTAAAACTGTTCGCGATTGGGAAAAATCTCGTCAAGAAGGTGAAAGCGCAGCAGATTTAGTAACTGCCTATGAAGAGGTAAAACAAGCGCTTGGTCTTACAGAATCCGTAGAAGATATGGCTAAGTCTACAGCCGTTTCTAGCATGGTATATGCAAATCGCCCTGGCGATGGCTCCGCTCGTGAGCAAGCCGCATCTTGCCAACGCGTATTGGGTGGCGGTGCTAACATTGCTATTGAATATGCTACAAAACGGTATCGCAGTAATGTCATTAACTGGGGTATGTTGCCGTTCATAACTAGCGAAGAAGACTCTAAAACGATGGCAGTAGGCGACTATGTATATGTGCCAAATGTACGTGAACAACTATTCTCTGACTCTGATGATTATAAAGCTTATGTTATCAGCGGAGGCGAGAAGAAAGCAGAAATCACATTGCATTTAGGTCACCTCAGCGATGAAGAAAAAGATATTATCGCAGCAGGTTGTCTCATCAACTACTACGCAAATAGCAAAGCGTAAGTGGTGAACATAAAGGAGTATATTATGAACGGGTATAAAGAAATTCCTGTTACCTATATGCGCGGCGGTACTAGTAAAGGGGCGTATCTGTTACAAGATACGCTTCCAACTGACCAAGCTGCTCGGGATCGTATGATTTTAGATTTATATGGCTCTCCCGATGCGCGTCAAATTAATGGTATCGGTGGTGCCGATCCATTGACGAGCAAGGTAGCTATCGTAAATCCTTCTGACCGCGATGATGCGGATATCGACTACACCTTTGGTTATGTCGGTATCGCTGATGCGGTAGTAGATTATGAAGGTAATTGTGGCAATATTTCTGCTGGTGCAGGGGTATTTGCTATTATGGAAGGCTTTGTGAAAGCTGTAGAACCAGAAACAGTGGTTCGTATCTTTAACACAAATACAAATAAGGTTATCGAAGCGCACGTGCCAGTCCGAGATGGCAAACCTGTTATTGACGGTGATTTTGCTATTGATGGCGTGCCTGGTACCGGTGCTCGTATTACATTATATTTCTTGGAGCCTGGCGGTTCTAAGACAGGTAAGCTACTACCAACAGGCAATGTACAAGACACAATTACATTGGCTGATGGACGCACAATCCAAGTCAGTCTCGTAGATGCAGCTAATCCAGCTGTATTTGTAAAGGCTACAGACCTTGGTTATGAAGGCACGGAATTACCGGCTTTCACAGAAACGGATGGCGGTGTATTACTCAATACACTTGAAGATATTCGCACTACTGCAGCTGTAATGATGGGACTTGCTCCATCTAAAGAGGCTGCTAGTCCTGCAGTTCCAAAGGTATGCATGGTGTCCGCACCACAAACCTACGTGGCAAGCGATGATCGAACTATCAAGGGGAATAGTATAGACATCGTGGCGCGTACAAAGGCACTCGCTGTAATGCATAAAGCGTATGCTGTTACAGGTGGTATTTGTACAGCTACAGCAGCGCTGATTACGGGGACTGTGGCGAACGAAGTAGTGAGCGAACGTGCTAAAGAAACGAATCAAGTTACTTTAGCGCATCCATCAGGGAAATTTGATTTCGAAATATGCTTGACTAATGATACTGGTTGGCATGTGGAGAAGGCGGGCGTCGCTAGAACGGCGCGACCGATCATGAAAGGCATAGCTTATGTTAAAGGAGAGTAAGAATGAATAAGCTACTTAAAATTGCAATTATGTTTGCCATTCCTCTGGCAATGTGGTTCATTACACCGCCAGAAGGTTTGAGCGTTGGAGCTTGGCGACTGCTAGGCTTCTATTTAATGGCTATCGTTGGTCTTGTTGTTAAACCTTGGCCAGCACCAATTATCTTGTTATTATCTATTGCAGGTTCTGCAATTTTCTTGAATGCTACGAAAAACGTATTGTCTGGTTATGCATCTACCACAGTATGGTTAGTATTCTCTGCGTTCTCCCTCAGTGTGGCGTTCGTAAAAACAGGCCTTGGCCGTCGTATTGCGTACCTATTGATTAAATCCTTAGGTCACACTACATTGCGTCTTGGCTATGTAACTGCTTTATTAGACCTTATTATTTCTCCAGTAACACCTTCCAACACAGCACGTTGTGGCGGTATCGTGTTCCCAATCATGAACTCTGTAGCAAAAGCGTTAGGTTCTGAGCCTGGTGAAAGCGCTAAAAAAGCTGGTTCTTACCTCATGGTTAACACATACATGGTGACTAAGGTAACAAGCTTGATGTTCGCTACAGCAATGGCACCAAACTTATTGGCTGCTGACTACATGAACAAAATCCTCGGCGTAGATATCAACTGGGGCCTTTGGGCATTAGCACTCGTAGTACCAGGTCTTGTGATGCTTCTCATTACACCTGCTTTGGTATACTACTTAGACAAACCATCTATTCAACACATCGACTCTCATGCGATTGCTGATGAAGGTTTGAAAGAACTTGGACCTATGTCTGGTCGCGAGAAATCTCTTATTGCTATCTTTATCCTTGCCTTAGTTGGTTGGGCGTTGCCTTCCATCTTGACGCAAGGCTTTGGCATTAAATTCTCCCTTGATGCAACAGCAGTAGCTATCGTAGCCATGGTAGCAGCTCTTGTAACAGGCGTAATCAAATGGGAAGATATGCTTGAATCCAAAGGTGCTTGGAACACATTGATCTGGTTCGGTGGTATCATCGGTATGTCCAGTGCGTTGTCCAAGGTTAAATTCTTTGAATGGCTAGCTGACTTTATGGGCACACACTTCAACTTCGGCGACAACCCAATGCTGGCTCTTATTATCATCGGCGCTATCAGTATCGCTGTTCGTTACTTGTTCGCCTCTGGTAGTGCGTACGTTGTAGCCATGCTTCCAGTATTCCTTACTGTAGGTAAAGTAGCGGGTGTAAACCCAATGGCGTTGTCCTTGTTACTAGCTGCTACAAACTCCTACGGTGGTGCGTTGACTCACTACGGCGGTGCAGCGGCTCCAATCGTATTCGGTGCAGGTTACAACACAGTTAAGAGCTGGTGGATTATCGGCGGTATCTTCGCTATCATGTGCTTCATCGTAAACCTTACAGTGGGCTACGCATGGTGGGAAATCCTCGGTATCCTATAATACCTAACTAGAGACAATAGTTATTCTATACATATAGAATGATCATCCCCTAGCTAGTGAAATTTTCTAAACTTTTACAAAAAATATAATAAAAGAGCTGTTTCGGAATCAGTACACATCTGAGTTCTGAGAACAGCTCTTTTTATTTGTTTATATAGTTTCTTTAATGCATTTGCACTATTTTCGTTGTATTACGGCGTTACTTTAGTTTTAACGCAACCCATAGGGCAGCGCCGATAAAGGTAAGGCTACATGCCCAGAAAAGGGTTGTGAAGCCAAATTGAGCGGCTACGATGGAACCACCAAAGGAGCCTAGAAAGTAACCCATAGACAAACAAGACTGATTGTACGAGAATACTTGTCCCGTATATTCCTTAGGTGTTTTTGATGCTAAATAGGTATTGAGCGCAGGTAACATACCACCTAGCCCAAAACCTTGCAAGAAACGGATAAACCCAAGTACATACACAGAGTCCACATAGGCTTGCGGTATATTGAGTAGACCTACATAGATCATCGAGTAGATGAGCACCTTTCTAGGGCCTATACGGTCTACTAATTTCCCGAGTGGAGAGCTACTAAAGAATTGGGCGATACCCATGGCAGAGAACACAGCACCAGATATGAAGGCTATATTTTCCGTATTGCTTGGTAGCATTCCTTTAATGTAAACCGTCATAATGGGGGAGATGGCGGTAACCGAAATGGCATACAGGAAGGAGGTTGCAGATAAAGCGACTAAACTAGAAAACTCAGGTAAGTGAGTTTTTAGATTTCTAAAGGTTTGCTTCTCAACAAGTGGCTTTGGAACATAGTTTTCATGTACCAGCATTGCCGTCAAGCCAAAGGAGATAAGCATAAGGGCCCCGATGATAAAGAAGTCATTTCGAATACCTACTACATCACTGAGATACCCTCCTACAAGCGGACCGGCTAGTGAGCCTGCAAGGCTAAAGGATCCTATAATCCCTAGAGCCCAACCTGTATGGTTTTGCGGTGTTTCTGACGCGATAAGTGTTACCGATGCGGGGTAAAAACCGCTTACTAACCCTTGCAATGTACGAACGAGGAACACACCTTCTGGTGTAGTCTGAAAGCCCAATAATATACTACATATAGCCATACCAAGACTAGAGCGTATGAGGGTAATCTTACGTCCCTTACGGTCTGCTAATCGGCCCCAGAAGGGAGCTGCTAAGCAGACAATGAGGAAGGTGATGCCCATGGAGGCACCGGACCATTGTGCTATCGATCCTGTATCGCTTAAGCCCATTTCATGGAAGTATAGAGGGAGAATAGGGCTTACCTGACTAATCCCGAGGGACATGAAGAATATGCAGCATGCGCAAATGTACACCGTTCGTTTCCATGTTTCCAAAGTATCCCGCCTTTCTTAGTTTTAGTATGTTCTTAATAAAATAATATCCTTATTTCTTTTTAATTTCATCCCAATCGCTTAAGTCAGGAAGCTTATTGCTAGTTAGAGATTCCTGAATCCAGTAGTTGATGGAGGTTAAGTTGCAAGACTCTCGTTCAAAGCCATATTCGTTGTCCTCATCTACAGTGGCATAGAGTCGAATGCGTAAGTTTTTACCTTTTGCGCGCTCGATGTAATAGCTAATACATTGATCATCAAGGCTAGAAGGGCGAACCTCAATAATATTATACTTGCCATTCGCTACGCCTTCTAAGGCATCCTTAATCATTTGGTTTGGATATTCATATTGATTGAGGTAGAAGATATCGTTGTCACAAGTTAATACATATTCTCGTGGAGGCGTAGTGTTTTTGTACTCTTTCTCCCAGCTTTCATCAATAACAGGTAATGTAGCATTATCATAGAAGTTTTTAATTAATGCGAGACCTTCAGGAATGGACATCTCCTTGAAGTATCTCATTTCATATACCCTAGAATCCACGTTTTCATCCTGTCTGCTAGTATCCTCAATGTAGCCGTATAGATAGATGGTACAAGAGTTTTTGTCTTCATTGTGGAACATAACGATACTGTACACATCGTAAATTACGTTTTCTATGGATTGGCGATTATCATAGATGATAAAGCTAAGATATTTTTGTGTATCCCACTCACGCTCGATGAAATCCCAGTCATATCTATTCGTGCGCCAACCTGTAGTAGAGTCCTCAAAGATTTCTAATACATCAACAGAGTTTTGAGGCCATGCAGGGGGCATAGGATTACATGTTGTAGAAGATTGTTGTATGCCTTCTTTGTACTGATAGTGTCCATTAACGAGTTCAAAGGCTTCTAATCGTTCAGATGCTTCGTCAGGAATTACCAACGGCTCACCAGTACCGAACCAATTATCGTTTCTTGTGTTGAGACGATTGATGCTTTCACAAGCATGCTCGTAGAACGTAACGGCTTGATCTAAATCAGGTTCTTTTGTAAAGGCACCAATTTCGTAGCAATAGCCGGCGGCCAGTTGCCATAGATGGTCCGCATAGTCATAACTACCGTATCTATCGTAACATTTGCTAGCCTTATTAACGCACTCTATGGCGGTTCTTATGGCATGGGTATTACCTTTTTTGAAAGTAAATACATAGGCGAGATACGGCCAAATAGTATCAAGAGTGTAAATCGCTGGTTGTTGTAATAAGTGAGCGATGCGAGACCAGTCTTGAGACTGACCATCGATATTTAATGTGCGAAGAATAATGGCTTGCATTGTAACATAAGCGTGGTCATTAAAGTCTAAATAATCTGGGCTTATAGCAGCACGCTCGTAGTATTTGAGGGCCTTTTGAATATTCTGAGGAATTCTTTTGTTAGACTCGCATGGTTTTGCATAGTACTCGGCAGCTTCACGCAAGCACATGCCATTATTCATGGTTACGCCACGCTCAAAATATTCGAGCGCTCGTTCATGCTCCCCGCGAGATTTACAAATATCGCCTGCTAAATACATCATGAGTGGCAAACCTGCTTTGGCACCTTCAAAAATGACTTGTTCTTCCATTGCCCTATTATCTTGCTCTACATAGGTAATGCGCAAGTTTCGGTATGCAATAACAAGGCCTGCATCGGCAGATTTACGCAACCATTGTTGAGCAATAGCATTTATTTTATTGGTCGATCTACGTTGATCTGCTTGTACAAATAAGCTTTTTAAGAAACGGACAAAGGTAGATGGTTCACCTTCGTTAGCCACCTTTCGAGCCGATGGTAAGATGTGGTAATCCCCCCATTGGTATACATTGGCAATGGCGTAGGCACAGTAGGAACAACCCTTTTGGGCGCCCTCATAGACGCGCTGGAATGCTTGGTCCTTCGTCATAGGCAACTCTTTTTCAATAGTTGGTGTAAGGGCACCAGAGGTACGCATAGCTTGTAAAATAGCGATGGCACTGCCTTTGCGAATAGCCGTATGTAAATAACTATACGCCTTTGTGTCATCCTCAGGGAAGCCTGCTTCAATCCACGTGAACTGAGGTCCAGAATAGACGCGCGCCAAAATAGCGTACACATCGCCGATACCTGGAATCTTTTGACCTTCCTCGTCCAATTTCACAAGGGCATCAAGCTCAGCCTTGCCCGCCCAAGCAATATCTTTATTACACTGGTGGAATATTTTATTGAAAGACTGCTGTATTTGATCAGTGAAATAAAAACTCATACTCTCTCCTCCGCATAATAATCAGTAGAAGCTGATAACATATGTAGTTTCAGTATACTATTAGTGTTTAGAGGAACACAATATAAATATTCTGAATTTGGAGGGACTAGAGAAATCAGTAATTGGATTATATATGGGTATTAGGTGATGAACAAATGTAAGGATAAGGTGAAAGTTGAGATTTTTCTTGACTTTCATTCTATAGAAACATTATAATCAGATTATAATTTTATACTCGCCTAAAAGAAACCGATGAGGTGGAGATAAAAATAGGAAATGCACTCACAGAGAGCGGGATTAGCTGAGAACCCGTAGTACGCAGCTTATTAAATGGACCACCGAGGGCGCATGGAACAGAATGAATTTCATTCCTAGTATGGTGCGACGTCACACGAGCGTTAGTCGTGAGGGATATGTTAGTATCCTGCGAAAGAGGAGTGCGCTGCATTCAAACAAGGTGGTACCGCGATTTATAGCATAATACAAGTATTTTCTAATACTCTTGTAAAAATAGAACTATAGACTCGTCCTTGACGTTATATTGTCATGGGCGAGTTTTTTTATTGGCAAATGCCAGATGGAGGTTCTCATGATTTTTCCTAGTTTAGACCGTGTGAAAGCTATCGCACCGGGCTACGATATCGTGCCTGTATATATGGAAATTTTATCCGACGTACGCACACCGATTAGCGTGTTGAAAGCGTTAAAACAAGTGAGCAGTCATACGTACTTGCTTGAAAGTGCGGATAATAGTAATCATTGGGGCCGTTACTCCTTCTTGGGCTATGATCCTAAGATTGAGCTCTTCTGCAAAAATCATCAAATGACTATCAAAGACGGTACAACGCGTACCTTTGAGTGCTCTGACCCAGCTGCAGAGATTCGCAATATTTTGAGCCAATATAAAAGCCCTCGTTTAGAAGAGCTACCAACCTTCACAGGTGGCTTTGTAGGGTACTTCGCTTGCGAATACATTCGCTACATCGAGCCAACCCTTGATTTCCCAACACCAGATGATGACTCTGCTATGGTCAACGATGTAGACCTTATGCTCTTTGATAAGGTTATCGCATTCGACCATTACAAAAATAAAATCTACTTGATTGCTAACATCAGCACAAACGATTTGGAACGCAACTACAACAAGGCTGAGCTTGAACTTAAAGCACTAGCTGACCTCGTAGTAAATGGTAAAGAGGCGGACATTCCAAAAGGAATCCTTAAAACAGAGTTTATCTCTGAGTTTACAAAGGATGAGTTTGAAGCAGTTGTTAAAAAGACACAGCACTACATCAAGGAAGGGGATATCTTCCAATGTGTTGTATCTAACCGCCGTGAAGCTGAGTTCGATGGTAGCTTGTTAAATGCGTACCGCGTATTACGTACGTTGAATCCATCGCCATACATGTTCTACCTATCTGGTGGCGATGTAGAGCTTACAGGTGCTTCTCCAGAAACATTGGTAAAATTGACAGACGGCAAAATGTATACCTTCCCAATTGCAGGTACTATGCGCCGCGGTAAAACCGAAGCAGAGGACCTCGCTATTGAAGAAAAACTCATTAATGACGAAAAAGAGTTGGCTGAACATAACATGCTCGTTGACCTTGGTCGTAACGATTTAGGTAAAATTGCTAAATTTGGTTCCGTACAAGTAGAGGCGTTACATATGTTGCAACGTTTCTCCCACGTAATTCACATTACATCTACTGTAAGCGGTGACATTCAAGATGGTAAAGATGCCCTCGATGCTATCGGTGCTACATTGCCAGCTGGTACATTGTCCGGGGCTCCTAAAATTCGTGCTATCGAAATCTTACACGAACTAGAAAAAAGCCCACGCGGTGTATACGGCGGTGCTGTAGGCTATATTGATTTCTCCGGTAACATGGACGTATGTATCGGCATCCGTATGGCTATGAATAAAGGCGGTAAGGTCTATGTTCGCGCCGGAGCTGGTATCGTTCGAGATAGTGTTCCTGCTAGTGAATACAACGAAACCTTAATCAAAGGCCAATCCATGATTTCCGCAATTACAGATGCACAGGAGGTAGAATAATGGTACTCCTTATAGATAATTACGATAGCTTCTCCTTCAATTTATACCAATTAGTAGGCTCTATCGATCCAGATATTAAAGTCATCCGTAGCGATGAATTAACAGTTGAAGAAATCCGCGCTTTGAAACCAGATTACGTGATACTTTCACCAGGACCTGGCAGACCAGCTGATGCGGGCGTATACGAAGACCTATTGCGCGAATGCAAAGGCGAATTCCCAATCCTCGGCGTATGCCTTGGTCACCAAGCCATCGGCGAAGTATTCGGCGGCACCGTTTCCTATGCAAAACAAGTTATGCACGGCAAACAAAGCGTAGCCAAACAAGTACACCCATCTAAAATCCTAAAAGGGGTACCTGAAGAATTCGAAGTAGCACGCTACCACTCCTTGGCAATCATTGACGAAACCATGCCAAGCGAACTTATCGTTACATCCATTACAGGCGACGGCGAAGTAATGAGCGTAGAACACAAAGACTATCCAATCTACGGCGTGCAATTCCATCCGGAATCTATCATGACACCGAACGGGGAACAAATGATTCGCAATTTCTTAGAAAAATAACCACTGTTTAATTTAGGTATTCGAGGGGCCATTCTTAGGCTCTAGAACGATAGGGCAGAAATAAGGTCTCTCGGAACTCCAAGTGGCCACCGCCCCACTACGTGGGGCCGCCAAGTCGTTCCTTAAGACCTTATTTCCTGCCAACTCAACCTTGGTTTTACCTACTTAATAGCCCCTCTACAATACATATTGTGAACTGTAGTTATATTTTTCTAAAGAAATATGCGAATCAGAACCCCTAATATAGAAAAAGGTGGTGTAAAGCACCACCATTCCCACTACCTTATAAAGAAATGACCGGCGCGTTACTTCATATAATGCGCAGGATCATTTGGTAATAGTTTGTTTGAGGGATATCTATTAAATTGGTATGATTTTTTAGATGGAGAGGTGCGATTGGGTTATGTGCGAAGCCGACTTGGCGCCCCGCATAGCGGGGGGTGGTCACTTGGAGGCTGAGTGCATAACCCAATCGGTACTAACCAGTTTGTTGATATGGTATCAATTTAATAGATATCCTCAAAAGGAGATATAAAATGATTAAAGACGCATTATATGCAGTAACGCACGGTCAGGACTTATCCTACGACCTTGCTAAAGATACAATGAACAAGATTATGAGCGGTGACGTAGCTGAGGTTCCTATGGCTGGTTTCTTGTGCGCCTTGGCTGCAAAAGGCCCTACTGTAGATGAGGTTACAGCCTTTGCTGAGGTTATGCGCGAGAAGGCAGGTTCTGTGCCTCATGAAGGTACTGTTGTGGAAATTGTAGGTACTGGCGGGGACGAAGCGAATACGTTCAATATTTCTACTACTTCTGGTTTTATCATTTCCGCTGCAGGTATTCCTGTAGCAAAACATGGTAACCGCAGTGTATCTAGTAAATGTGGCGCCGCTGATTTGATTGAAGCGTTAGGCGCTAAGTTAGAGCTTAATGGTGAACAAAATGAGGCAGTCCTCAACAAAGCAAATATGTGCTTCATGTTTGCTCCTGTATATCACCAAGCTATGAAGTATGCAGGCCCTGTACGTAAGGCATTAGGCGTTCGTACTGTATTCAACATCCTTGGGCCGTTGGCGAACCCAGCAGGCGCTACTGTGGAGTTGATGGGCGTGTACGATAAATCTTTAGTAGAACCATTGGCTCGCGTATTAGCTAATCTTGGCGTTAAACGCGGTGCTGTGGTACACGGCTTTGATGGCCTTGATGAAATTACGGCTACCAACAAAACGTACGTATGCGAAATTAATAATGGTGCTTTCACAAGCTACGAATTCGATCCTAAGGAATACGGGTTTGACTATGCAGACAAAACAGAGCTTGAAGGTGGCGACGCTACGGTAAATGCTGAGATTACTCGCCGCGTTCTCGGTGGTGAGCAAGGTGGTAAACGCACAGCTGTTCTTCTAAACGCTGGTATGGCGATTTACCTTGCGAAAGAGGGCCTTACATTAGCAGAGGGCATTGAAGAGGCGAAAAACATGATCGATTCTGGCAAGGCTCTTGCCACAATGGAACAATTTGTGA
Organism: Veillonella parvula; assembly: GCF_040097785.1. GTDB lineage: Bacteria > Bacillota > Negativicutes > Veillonellales > Veillonellaceae > Veillonella > Veillonella parvula_D. Next base: position 135,957 of record NZ_JBBNNS010000003.1, read on the forward strand.
AAGCAACACAAGAGGTATAATCATTGATTTTAGATAAGATTATAGAGGCTACCAAAATTCGGGTAGCCCAAGAAAAACAGGTGGAATCGCCTGAGGCTGTAAAAGCAGCGGCGTTGGCGTTACCATCTGATACAGGATTTCCTTTTGAAGCAGCCCTTCGTCAGCAAGACTTTAACTTCATTTGTGAAGTAAAGAAGGCATCACCGTCTAAGGGAATCATTGCAGAGCACTTTCCCTATTTACACATCGCCAAAGAATATGAAATGGCTGGTGCTGCGGCTATCTCTGTATTAACGGAGCCAGACTTCTTTAAAGGTGATAAAAAATATTTGCAAGAAATTGCAAGCACTGTCAAAATCCCTGTACTTCGTAAGGACTTCATCATCGATGAATACCAAATCTACCAAGCGAAGGTGTGGGGTGCTAGTGCAATCCTCTTGATCTGTGCATGCCTCGATGTGCCAACATTGACCAAGTTCCGTGAGTTAGCTGATTCTCTTGGCTTGTCCTCTTTGGTAGAGGCTCACGACGAAAAAGAAGTACAAATGGCTATCGATTGTGGGGCACGCATTATTGGTGTTAATAACCGTAATTTGAAAGACTTTACTGTAGATGTACAAAATAGTGTGCGCTTGCGTAATCTCGTTCAAGACGATGTGATTTTTGTATCTGAAAGCGGTCTAGAAACGCCAGAGGATATTCAAGTGTTGCGGGATAACAATATCGGTGTAGCCTTGATGGGCGAAACGTTTATGCGTTCTCCTAACAAGGTTGAAAAGTTGGCATATCTCTATGGTCCCACATACTACACTCCAAAGGTTAAGATGTGCGGTATTTCTAAGGTAGATACAATCCCTGCCGTAGTAGAGGCAAAACCAAATTACATGGGCCTTGTATTTGCACCGAGCAAACGGCAAGTGACGGTAGACCAAGCTAAAACATTAGTGGAAGAACTTCATAAACAATACGCAAAAACATATAGTGCAGTTGAAGCTCCAATGAATGCTGGAACAGCACAAGATAGTAAGGAATTTGTCCAAGAAAATCCTAATTTTGAGAGCATTAAAACGGTAGGCGTTTTTGTAAATGAAACAGTAGATAACCTTGTTGCAATCGCAAATGAGGTTAATCTTGACGCAGTGCAATTGCATGGTGATGAAGATGAAGCTTTCATCCAAGCTCTCAAAGAGAAAATAGATGTAGAGGTTTGGAAGGCAGTTCAAATTCGCAGTGCTGCTGATGCAGAAAAATGGATTGATAGCAGTGCCGATATGCTGTTGTTTGATGCGTATCATAAGGATGAACGAGGTGGTACGGGCGAAGTGTTCGACTGGTCTTGTTTAGATGAGTTTGAACGTCCATTTATGCTTGCAGGTGGTATCGACAGTACTAACGTGGCGCGTGCTATTCGCACAGTTCGCCCTTACGGTATAGATATTAGTAGCGGTATTGAAACAGATGGCGTGAAGGACGATGAGAAAATTAAAGCTTTCACCAACATTGTGAGAACAATAGCTCACTAAATCACAAAAAATACATAAATCTAAGATATAATAATATTTTAGACACATCCGATGGAATTCATCGATTGTTGAGATAGATGCCAATAGTAACGCTGTACAGGCGTGTTAGTAGGAATGGCATATGGAAAGGTAAGTTATATGAGTGAACAAAGACATGGTTATTTTGGCTCCTTCGGTGGCCAATTTATGCCAGAAACATTGATGAATGCAGTCATCGAATTGGAAGAGGCATACAACAAGTACAAAGATGATCCTGATTTCGTATGCGAACTTGAGGATTTACATAAAAAATATACAGGTCGTCCATCCCTTTTATATTATGCAGAACGCATGACAAAGGACCTTGGGGGCGCTAAGATCTACTTAAAACGTGAAGATTTGAACCATACTGGTTCTCACAAATTGAATAACGTAATCGGTCAAATGTTATTGGCAAAACGGATGGGTAAAACTCGCGTTATTGCTGAAACAGGTGCTGGTCAACACGGCGTGGCAACGGCTACTATCGCTGCGTTGATGGGCATGGAATGTGAAGTATACATGGGCGCTGAGGACTGTGAACGTCAAGCACTTAACGTATATCGCATGGAATTATTGGGCGCTAAGGTACATCCTGTAACAACTGGTACAAGTACATTAAAAGATGCTGTATCTGAAGCGATGCGCGAATGGACAAACCGCATGTCTGATACACACTATGTATTGGGTTCTGTTATGGGGGCACATCCATTCCCGATGATCGTTCGTGATTTCCAATCTATCATCAGCCGCGAAGCGCGTGAGCAAATCCTTGAAGCAGAAGGCAAATTGCCAACAGCTGTTATGGCTTGCGTAGGCGGTGGCTCCAATGCGATGGGCATGTTCTATCACTTCATTCCTGATGAAGGGGTTCGCCTCATCGGTTGTGAAGCAGCTGGTCGTGGTGTTGATACAGAGGAACATGCAGCAACAATCGCAAAAGGCTCTGTTGGTATCTTCCATGGCATGAAATCTTACTTCTGCCAAGATGAAGATGGTCAAATTGCTCCCGTATATTCTATCTCTGCAGGCCTTGACTACCCTGGCATTGGACCTGAACATGCGTACTTGCACGATAGCGGTCGTGCTGAATACGTACCTGTAACGGATGATGAAGCAGTGGATGCATTCGAATACTTATCTCGTTTAGAAGGTATTATTCCAGCTATTGAAAGTGCTCATGCAGTGGCACATGCTCGTAAAATTGCTCCTACCATGAGCAAGGATGATATCATTATTATTTGTTTATCTGGTCGCGGTGACAAAGACGTAGCGGCTATGGCGAAATATAGAGGGGTGGATCTTCATGAGTAAAATTAAAGACGCTTTCACAAAGGGCAAGGCATTCATCCCATTCATCAGCGCTGGTGATCATGGCATCGAGAATACAGAACGTTATATTCGCGTCATGGTGAAAGCCGGTGCCGACATGGTAGAAATTGGTATTCCTTTCTCTGATCCAACAGCGGAAGGTCCAGTTATCCAGGAAGCGAGCACACGCGCATTATCTACAGGTGTAAAAATTCACGATATCTTTGAGATGGTGCGTCGTTTGCGCAGTGGTGATGATGCAGTGACAGTACCACTCGTGTTCATGACCTACTTGAACCCAATCTATGTATTCGGCCGTGAAAAATTCTTTACCCTCTGCGAAGAGGTCGGTATCTCTGGCGTTATCGTGCCGGACATGCCCTTTGAAGAAAAAGGCGAGCTCGCTAGTGTGGCTCATAAGCATGGTGTTGAAGTTGTATCCTTAATTGCGCCAACATCTGAAAACCGCATCGAAATGATCGCCAAAGACGCAGAAGGCTTTGTATACTGTGTATCCTCACTTGGCGTTACAGGTATGCGCAGTGAAATTAAGACGGATATTAAATCCATTGTTGAAATGATTCGCAAATATACGGATATCCCGGTAGCTGTTGGTTTTGGTATTTCTAAGCCAGAACAAGCGGAAGCTATGGCGCGCGTATCCGATGGAGCCATCGTAGGCTCTGCCATCGTTAAAATCGTGGCAGAACACGGTGAACATGCGGATCAAGCGTTGTTTGATTACGTACAATCCATGAAACAAGCTGTTCTAAAGGCTGGCGCATAACATAATAACTCATATAGCCTTGGGAAAAATTATATAGGGGATAACATAAAAGGACGTTATACAATGTATAACGTCCTTTTCATTGGTTGGTTAATGTAGTTTTGTGTTTTTAGGGCTAGTAATATGTATTATGCGCAAGGCTTAGTCATTAGAGGATTCAGAACGTTGATGTCGTTCACTGCGTTTTGCTGTTGCATTTTTATCATGCTTTTCACGTTCAGATATTCTATGCTTTCTGTGTTTTTTCTTTTTATCATTTACTTTGTACCATGGATGATCGCTGCTATCTACTGTGCCATCATCATTTTTTATCATGCGATGGTTTTCACCGATTTTGAAGTGATAATCTTTGGCTTGGGCTACATTGGCACCAATACCAACTGTTAAGAAGGCACCTAAACTGGCCAAGGCTACTGCTTTAATTAATTTAGCTTTCATAATTATCTCCTGCATAATTAATTGTACGAATTTTAGTTGTAAGAAATATATCTGTAGTATAGGTAGATTTCATGAATAAAAAATGAATCAACTAAGTTGATAAATCATAGTATAATAGGAATATCTATATATGTTTATTATTTAATATTATCTAAGATTTATAGTAGGAGCTTTATGAAACAGAGAGTATACGAAATCCTCTATCGTGAGCTAGTGGAAAACTATGCGAACAGTAAGGGACGTACCAATACAGCCGATTTTTGGCTCACCATAAGTGCTATATCCTTTGTATATGGCTTAATTATATGTATTACAGGTCTTGCAACCTACATACCGTACGGATTTCTTTATGCTGTCTCTATTGGTGGCGGTGTATTATTTGTATTGTCCATCCTGTTATGCTTGCCGAAGATTATGCTAATGGCAAGACGGTTACGAGACTCTAATAATGATCCAACGTTGATGATTTTGCTTTTGGTTCCTATTTTAGGCTGGCTTGCATTATTGTATCTATTCTGTAAGCGCACATCGCCTGTATCTAATGGATTAGAGGAAAAACGTTCCGTATCGGGCCTTTTTATTGTGGCTATATTAGTATTAGGCTGCCTAGCTATTAGTGCAGGTAGTACAATGATTAATCATAATTTTATAGTAGAGGAGACTGCTTATGGCAATTTAGAACCTAGTTCGTTAACGAAACAAGCAAATCGTCTTTTACAAAGTGAAACGGCTACAACAGAGGGGCGTACTGTGGTAAGTAATTATTATGAAGCCCTCAATAAAAAGGATTATCATGGTGCATATCGTTATTTGAGCGCTCGTGCTATGGAACGATATGGTACCTTTGAACTATGGGAACAAGCCATGACTAAGGAAGAGGTTCCTAAGGTGAAAGCGATACAGCTTGACTATGTTTCTCAAGACCAAGATGATGATATTGTTGTAAACTATATGGGCTTTACCGTTACTTTTAAAGATAAATCAGAGCCTCTATTAGTTCGTTTGCATAATGAAGGCAAAGGCTGGAGCATTGTTGCTATTGAAGCCATGGAGGAGGATTAGGTTATGTCAACCATAAATATATATGATTTGAACTATACTGATGCCTTCAAATTAGGTATTAGGAACTATGCTAATTTTAACGGTCGTGTTAGCCGTAGTGAATATTGGCGATTTGTGGCAGGCGTTACATTGATACAAGGATTACTTGGCATTTTAGCTTTACTTTGTAGTATCTTGGGCTTCCCTAATTATGAAACGCTTATCGATAATGTTGCTGTAGGGGTATCCCTTTTCTTTATAGTTCCCAATATAGCTATCACAGCGCGACGTATGCATGATATTGGCCGGAGTGGTTGGACGCAGCTAATCTCATTTATTCCTGTTATAGGATTCTTTATATTCCTCGTTTACGAATTGCGTCGTGGTGATGAAAGAGAGAATTCATATGGTGAAAGAACCGGATATACACCTATTACTCCTGAGGTTAGCAAGGCTACAGGACTAGAAGAAACTCCATCCCGTCGCCAAGATTGGGCGATGGGGATTGCTATCTTTATTATCCAATCTATTATTATTGCTGATATCATTAGAGAGATATTATGGTATGGTATTAATGGGAATGGATATATGTAATAAAGATCTGCATTTATTAATAATCTCATTATTTTATTTTATAAAAGTTTAACATCTCCTTTATAGACAATATAACACTTTGTAGTAAAATGAATTTCAGATGAATTCAAAAATATAGATATTAATAAATAAAAAATATCTAAGTTCTTATATGTGTTAAGTACCGCAGGACTTCGTAATCTTTGCTGATTCCTGTTTGTAACTAGAAGGAGTTTATTATGAAATCTTGTCCCTATTGTGGACATGAAGTGTTAAAAACAGAGTGTTACTGCCCAGAATGTGGGCATGTTAGTAGACCACAAATCTCGTTAGATAAATACAATCTAGGCTTGATTGAAAACTTTAAACAATGTTTGGTTTATAAATATGCTGATTTTGATGGTCGTGCAAGTCGTAGTGAATATTGGCATTTCTTGTTAGTCTATCAATTGTTGTTTGTGGCCATTCTATTTACTTGTGCTTTTTTGAGCTATATTAGCCCACTATCTAGCGTAGTAGGCGTAGGTTTTGGTTTGGTCATCCTTGTCCTCTTGTCCGTGATTATGGTTATCCCTGGCGTGGCCGTTTCAGTGCGACGTTTACACGATCAAGGCCGCTCAGGGGGCCTCGTATTTATTGGATTCATCCCTGTAATAGGGACTATTATCCTGTTGATCCTTATGACTCTGCCTGGTGAAAGCCAACCAAATCGCTTTGGTCCCCCTACAGGTCAAGTGGTTGTAACAAAACAAATGGCCCGTGAATTAGGTCTTATTGATACTACGCCATCTATGGGACTAACTGCAGGACTATTCTGCGCTATCTTTGTACTCTGGTTCTTGGTAGATAAACTACTTATGACTAGTGCGATGTAGTTTATGATGTATCCTATAATGAAATATAAAGCATAGGTTATTCCCAAAATATATAGACATTGATTTTCAAAATCGTCAACAGTAATGATATAATATTTTCAAGTAGAATTTATTTGTTATTGCTGGTATCTTCAATGTATTAAGTGCCCTTGTAATGGATACTGCGCTAGCAAGTGTTGTAGGTCTTATTTCTATAGTATATAATCTTGCAATTCTATTGCCTTCCATTGGTCTTGCTGCTCGTCGTTTACATGACATTGGTAAAAGTGGTTGGATGCTTTTGATTAGCTTGATTCCATTTGGTATTATCTATGTTATTTATCTACTCGCTCAAAAGGGTGATGAAGGTGATAACCAATACGGATCTCCAATGAGCTATGAAGTAATTACTGTTGAAGAAGCCGCTCGCACTGGTCTTAAAGAAACTCCAACTGACGACATGGATCGTAAATTCATGTACGTGTGCATTGCAATTATTATTCTTGAATTAATTCTCATGAGTGCTATCTAATAATTGTATATACAATAAAGCCTACGTAAGTAGGCTTTTTCTTTTGACTAATAGGGAGAGATTCTATTACATTTAGAAATAAAGTATTTGACAATTTCCCCGTTTGAGTCATATAATTATCTATTATATGAATATTGCGTTGAAAAAGACGGCATGTCTCAGACGGATTTAGTAGAGACCAAACTCATGGGCTGAAAGGTTTGGAAATCTAGAGATTTGCGGATCACTTTGGAGCAAGCGGCAACGCCGCCGGTGAACACCGTTATATGTTTAAGTGGCTTTCACAATATGAGAGATGAGTTGCGTCTTATGTGTTACAATCATGTGCTAGCATGGTGTGACAATCGCAGAAATGCGGTGGCGCTAGCTTTCACAAGTAACGAGAGTCAGTAGGGTGGTACCACGGATATGACGTCCGTCCCTTCGGGGGCGGGCGATTTTTTTATGTAAAAGGAGCACAGCATGGATTACGGTAAGACGTTACATTTGCCTGAAACAGAATTCCCAATGCGCGGCAATTTGCCTAAGCGTGAACCAGAAATCTTAAAATTCTGGGAAGATAACAAGATTTATCAAAAACGTTTGGAATTGCGTAAAGATGCAAAGCCATTCATTTTGCATGATGGTCCTCCATATGCGAACGGTAAATTGCATATCGGTCATGCCCTCAACAAAACGTTGAAGGACATCATCATGAAATACAAGACTATGACTGGTCATTATACTCGCTACATTCCTGGTTGGGATACGCACGGTTTGCCAATCGAGCATGCGGTTATTAAAAACACTGGTCTTAACCGTCATGAAATGGCGCCATTGGACTTGCGCAATAAATGTAAGGAATATGCATTAGAATGCGTAGAAACACAAAAACAAGATTTCATTCGTTTTGGTGTATTAGGCGAATGGGACCGTCCGTATTTGACATTGCGTCCTGAGTTCGAAGTTAAACAACTTGGCATCTTCGGCGAAATGGCAAAACGCGGTCACATCTATAAAGGTCTTAAAACTGTATACTGGTGTACGCACTGCGAAACTGCATTGGCAGAGGCAGAAATCGAATATGCTGAGAAAAAATCTTTCTCCATCTACGTAAAATTCCCTTACGTATCCGAGAAAAAGGTTACATTGCCAGCTGGCGTAGATCCAAAACAAGCATACTCTGTTATTTGGACAACTACTCCTTGGACAATGCCTGCCAACGTAGCTATTTCCGTTAACCCTGAGCTTGAATATGGCTGGGTGAAAGCTGGCGATGAATACTACTTGATGGCTACTGAACTTGTTGACGCAGCTATGAAAGATATTGGTATCGAAGACTACGAAATCGTAAACCGCTTCTCTGGGGCAGATTTAGAATTAGCTGAATTTAAACATCCATTCGTAGAACGTACATCCACTGTATTATGCGGTGACCATGTAACACTTGAAGCAGGTACTGGTTGCGTACATACAGCTCCTGCACACGGTGAAGACGACTTTAACATCGTTATGCGTTATAACAAGGAAGGAAAAACTGAACTTCCTATCGTATCCCTTGTAAATGAAACTGGTAACTACACTAAACAAGTAGACGACAACCGTTATGGCGATACTGAATTCCCATTAGCTGGCGTAGAAATTCACGATGCAGAAGTGCCTGTAATCAAAATCTTGGCACATAACAATGCATTACTTCACAAATCTAGTTTGCGTCACCAATACGCTCACTGCTGGCGTTGTAAAAATCCTGTCATCTACCGCGCTACAGAACAATGGTTCTCCTCTGTAGATGGGTACCGTCAACAAGCGCTTGATGCAATCGACAACCAAGTGCAATGGGTTCCTAAATGGGGCCATGACCGCATCTTCAACATGGTGCGCGACCGTGGTGACTGGGTAATTTCTCGTCAACGTATTTGGGGCGTTCCAATTCCTATTTACTATTGTGAAAGCTGCGGCGAGCACATCATCAACGATGATACTATTAAAGCATTACAAGAAAAAGTAGCCGTAGAAGGCTCCGATGCATGGTGGGCTCACAGTGCAAAAGAATTGTTGCCAGAAGGTTTCAAATGCCCTCATTGCGGTCATGATGAGTTCAAAAAAGAAACAGACATCATGGACGTATGGTTCGACTCTGGTTCCTCTTGGGCTGGCGTGCTCGAAGTTAATGATCTTGACGTACCATGTGCTATGTACCTTGAAGGTTCTGACCAACATCGCGGTTGGTTTAACTCTTCCTTGTTGACTGCAGTAGCCACAACAGGTAAAGCACCGTACAATTCCGTATTGACTCACGGTTTCGTTGTGGACGGCGAAGGTCGCAAAATGTCTAAATCTGTAGGTAATACAGTGGCTCCAAGCGACATCATCGACGTATATGGTGCCGATGTAATGCGTTTGTGGGTATCTTCCGCGGATTACCAAGCAGACGTACGCTTGTCCAAAGACATCGTAAAACAATTATCCGAAGTATACCGTAAGATCCGTAATACATTCCGTTTCTTGCTCGGTAACTTGGATGACTTCAATCCGAATACCGATAAAGTGGCTTACACAGATATGTCCGAATTCGATAAATGGGCATTATTGCGCTTAGAAGAAGTACGTCAAAAGGTTACTGATGCGTACGAAAACTATGAATTCCACATGTTGTACCATGCAATTCATAACTTCTGTACAGTAGACTTGAGTTCCATCTACCTTGATGTAATGAAAGATACAATGTATGCTGAAAGCAAAGATAATGTAGCTCGTCGTTCTGCTCAAACAGCGATGTACGAAATCTTGAAAACATTGGTAGCCATGGTATCTCCAGTACTTTCTTTCACAGCGGAAGAAGTTTGGAAATACATGCCTAAAGAAGAGGGCATGCGCGAATCCGTTATGCTTCAAGATTGGCCACAAGGTCATCCAGAACATTTCAACCAAGAATTGGCTGACAAATGGAATCAATTGTTAGATTTGCGTACATCCGTACAAAAAGCATTGGAACTTGCTCGTCAAGACAAAACAATCGGTCATCCATTAGACGCATCCGTTACAGTATACGCTGAAGGTGCTGCATTTGATGCATTGAATGCCCTTGGTGAAGAAGGTTTGGCTAAACTTGTTATCGTATCCGAAGCTCACATTGTGAACGGCGCTGCACCGGCAGAGGCTGTTAAAGACGAAGAAACCGGCGTTGCAACAGTTGTTGTTGCTTCTGGTCTCGAAAAATGTGAACGCTGCTGGATCCACCGCGATACAGTAGGTCAAGATAGTGCACATCCTACACTTTGTGCACGCTGTGCCGATGTTGTAAAAACATTACAATAAAAGTGCTATAAAGAGTACTATAATAGAAACGCTGTAGTAAAAATCTAGAATCAAAATAATTCTATTATTAAGATTATAGGGATTATCAAAAAAAGACCATCCTGTTGAACTTCACTTCCAAAAATTGTGTCTAAATTTGGGGGTGCAGTTCACTGGGGATGGTCTTTTTATGTTTGTAAATCCTTTGGCACTGTTAATTGTTTCCAATTATCTAGTTCAGGGATTTCCAAGGTATTGATCGTTTTTTGAATCCAATAATTCAAGGACACTTCGTTTCCCACATATTGTTCAAATAAGTAGGTCTTACCAGGCATGTCTTGTTGGTTTCCATCGTCATCGATGGTATGACGGGCGGACTCTTTTAGATAGAGCTGCACCCTAAATGGGGCCGACTGATTGCCTTTGAAAATGAAATAGGATGGGCCTACAAAGTCATGGGTGCGAATATTAATTTGTTCGTACTTTTTCTCTTTCAATCCTTGTAATGCAGCCTGAATCATAGCATTTGCATCATCGTATTCCTCTAGCAAGAACGGCTGTTGATCCACATCGAGCACGTAATGCCAGGTTGGCTTTTCTTCGTTCTTTTCAATAGTCCAATTACCCTCGAGGCTAGGTAATTGATGATTATCGTAAAGCGCTTTCAATAGGTTTATGGTATTTTCTTTGTCGTAAATGGACTTGTAGATAATTTCATGTCCTTCTGATGGATCATAACCATGTAGCCTTATTTGATAGTGATCTCGTAGCATCCGTTTTATATCGACCTTAAAGATATTACGCAATGTATCTGGAACGGATAGGAAATGATTGTAAAAGCTGAGCTTCATTTCTTCTTGTGACTCTAAGGCGGTTTCAATGGTTTGCCAGTCGTACAAGGTTGTATCCCATAGAAAGTCGTCCATAGTTACAGATAAGCGGGCCGCATTTTGAGGCCAGGTGGTAGGCGCAGGGCGTACCGTAGTAGTTGACTCGGCAATACCTTCTTTGTACTGCCAATGACCATCGATCTCCTCAAAGGCTGCTAAGCGTTCTTCTGCTTCATCATCGATAGGGATATCTTTTAGCTCCGGATCTAAATTGGCTTTGTGAGACAAGATATATTGATGGGATTGCTCGTAATAGGATACGGCTTGAGTTAAATCTGGCTTGCCTGTTACATAGCCTTTTTCGTAGGCATAGCCCAAGGCAACGCGTGTTAAAGCGCGCGTAATATCGTAGAAAAGAACGCGATTCTCCTCTTCAAAGGCTCGTTGCTCTTCATCTAAGACACGTAGTAACGATTGTACACCGAAGCGAATGTTTTTCGTCACCCCTAAACCGTGGATTCGCATGTATCCGATATAGGGCAAGGCAAATATGAAGCGATCTTTTGTGGCCGCCATATGAGTTAAGTCTGCAATGAGACCCCAGTCGAGAGGGAGGTGGCCTATGTGAAAGATGTAGCCGAAGGCTGCCTGTAAGGCGGTGTAGCCCGCATCACTAAACTCTTTTGTTGCCGCACGGCGGTAGAGACCGATAGCCTTTACCGGATCGTAGGGGATAGTACAACGTAAATTTTTGGCATCATAGAAATGATAGTAATAATCCGCTAATTCTGCGATGCTTTCAGATTGACCTAAGGCGGCACCTTTAGTGAACCACGTGAAAGCAACCTCGAATTTACCATTTTCATGGCAGTCGAGGCCTGTATATAGCATCATGGCAGGGTTGCCAAGCTCGGCCGCAGTCTTGGCGACGCGGCGCGCATTGGTGAAGTCGGCCTCGTCGATATAGATATTGCGCAAGTTCCCTTGGAACATGGCAAGACCGTTATCGAGGGCCTTATTAAACCATTTCTTAGCCAGATTAGATGCATTTTCTTGCAATGTTTCGTCTGGCACAGTGCCTTGCAAAGCGGCGATACGATCCTGTACAGAGTTTGCTGTAAGGCTTCTTTGAATGCGTTTAGTCCAGCTCATGGGCGGAGGTGTTAGCATAGCTTCAGCGGAGTCGATGCGATTATCATCGCGCCAGAAGAAAACATTGCCTATAACATATTGGCAATAGGCATCGCCTCGGTCTGCATGGTCATAAACAATGCGAAAGGCATCGTCGAAGGAAATTTGCATATCCTTCTCCACGGTAGGCGTGATGGAGCCTTTGATGCGCAAAGCTTGTAATGTGCCGATAGGGCTACAACGGCGAATGCTATCGTGTAAGCACTGATACGTGCGCATATTGTCCTCTGGGAAGTTAGACTCTTCCCAGGTAAAGCGAGGTCCTGCATAGACACGTGCCAAAAGGGCATACGCATCGCCTAGCTCTCTAGCCGCTGAATCATTGGCTATCTTGAGAGCATCATCTTTAGTATCTATATCACTTTCAAGAAGGGCCGTCATATCGTTTCGCAAGGCGCGATGATCAGTTTGTACTGCACCTTGCTGATTATTGACGATGAGTTCTAACTGACGTAAGCCTTCTTGAGCCATTTTTTGATTATAGGATGTAAAAATCATGTGGAAGACCTTTTGCAGGCGTTCCGTAAAGTACTGTGCCATTAGGCCTCCTTTTATACTATAAAATACATATTTATTATATAACGAACGCTAGGTACCGTAAAAGAGGCAATGCTAGTATATCTGTATGTTTTCTGCTGATATCATATTGATATCGTTTAACTGTTCTCACAATATACTAGACTATTTCTAATATGCCTGTATTTAAACGGAAGCTTCAGTATGTGTTGTGTTTAAGCGCAAAAAATCCCCTCTGAAGAAGATCTGTTGTCACAAATTTTATGTGATGGTGAAATCTTTCAGAGGGGTTATATGTATCCTAGTTCGTAGGAATACATATTATTTTTTGTTGTAATCGCCAAACCATTTGTTGTAGATTTTTTGGTAAGTGCCGTCTTCTTTAAGTTCTTTAAGAGCTTTGTTAACAGCTTCTTGTAAAGCTTTGTTGCCTTTTTTCACGCCAAGCACTGTGCCAGGAGATTGTGTAGGTTCGCCTACGAGTTTAAGGTCTTGATCAGCACCTTGTTTGAGGTAGTACATAGCCACAGCGTTATCGATGATAGCGCCATCAATTGTACCGGCTTTCAATTCCATGAAGATATTAGCGTTGGAATCGATTTGTTTTACTGTTGTGCCAGGGATTTTTTGAGCCATTTCAACAGGGATTGTGCCGATTTGAACACCTACAGTTTTACCTGCTAACTCGTCCATGTTGTGGATGGTAGTGTTGTCTTTACGCACAACTGTGATGAAACCGCCTTGATCAAAGTACACATCGGAGAAGTCCAATACTTTTTCACGTTCTGGAGTAGCGTTGATGCCTGCAGCAATCATATCGATATCGCCAGATTGAACAGCTGGAATCAAAGCGTCGAAGCCCATGGATTTGAATTCCATTTTTAGGCCGATTTTTTTAGAAATTGCTTCAGACAAATCAACGTCGAAACCAACGTATTTGTCGCCTTCAGTAAATTCGAATGGTGGGAATGTAGTTTCAGAACCTACACGCAATACACCTTCTTGTTGTGTCATTTTTGGTTTGTCGTTGCCACAACCAGCCAATAAACCCATTGCTGCTACCGCTACGAGGGCGATGGCTGTCAATTTTTTGAACTTAAACATAGTATCCTCCTCAAACATCCATATACATGGTTTATACATTTCTGTTTATATTGTACGGAATTTTACACCAATAGGCAATAACATTGTATAATTAAGAATAAACGAGTTTTTTATTCTTTATTGTAGAGTATCATAATCCTTTACAATAATGTGGTTATATACATGGAGGCAATATGTCCCTTACAACTACTTTTGCTGATCTTTGTAAAAGCTTCGCACCTGATGCGTTTGCCATTAATTACACATTAGCCAAGAATCCTGAGATTTCCAGTCAGGAGTTTGCGTCTGTCAAAACCATAGGTGCTGTTCTCGAAAAATATGGCATGGATGTAACCTATGAATTCTGCAATTTGCCGACTGCCTTCAAGGCATCTGCCGTGAAAGTAGATAACCCAAAAGGGCGTTTAGCTATACTTTGTGAATACGATGCACTGCCAGAGGTAGGCCATGCGTGTGGTCACTCTGCTAGCGGCTCTATGAGCGTGCTAGCTGCATTGACACTACATAAAATGCAAGAAGAAGGCGTTGCTTTCAACATGGATATCGATATTATCGGTACACCAGATGAAGAAGCGATGGGCTGTAAAGTAGATATGTGCAACGCAGGGGTGTTCAAAGAATACGATTTTGCTATCATGGTGCATCTCGACGGCGAAGAAACGCGTCCTAACTCACAATTTTTGGCGCTCGATTGCTTCCGCGCTAAATACCATGGTAAGCCTGCCCATGCAGCCGGAGAGCCTTGGAATGGCATCAATGCGGTGAATGCTGTACAACTTGCCATCCATGCTATGGATATGATGCGCCAACAAGTGCGACCTGAAACGCGCATCGGCACGTGGATTATTGCTGGAGGCACCGCATCCAATGTGATACCTGCCTTCGGTGAATTAGAGGTCACCGTGCGTCACACAGAACGGGAGTACTTGAATGGTTTATCCGAGCAAATCAAAAAAATCTTTGAAGGGGCGGCCCTTTGTACAGGTACAACTGTGGATGTAGAGTTTTATGGCAATCCTTATGATGATATGAACCAAAATAATCGTGGCACAGCGCTTATCGAAGAGGTAATGTCCGATATGGACCTCGATTTTGACCCCGGTCCAGCAGCCCTTGGAGGTAGTTCAGATATTGGCAATGTAAGCTATCAATGTGCGGCATTCCATCCTAAATTGCGCCTCGCTGGCGAGCCGAAGGTGTGCCATTCTAAAGAATTTGCTGCTGCCATGTTAGAGCCTACCATTGAACAAACTATCATCGACGGTGCAAATATCATTGGTGGCACAGTATTGCGATTGGTTGAGAATCCAGAAATCTTAGAAGAGATTGTAGCCGAATTTAATAGTACTAAATAAAAGTAATAGAAGGAATAGAAGGAGGATGTATGGCCTCGACTGAGACATTACAAATAAAAAATTATATAGGCCTCACGGGGGATAAGCCGATTCGATTTATTGCATCCGATGTAGATGGTACCTTGGTAAACGATGCAAAGGCGATTCCTGAGGATGCTATTGAGGCGATTCGTGCCGCTCGTGAAAGTGGCATCCGCGTAGCCATTGCTTCTGGTCGCGCTTGGAATGAGATGAATGATGTCATCGAAAAACTACCGTGCTTGCGCTATTTCATGTGCACAAATGGTGCTTATGTGATGGATAAGGATGAAAGCCGCAGTCTATTCCACGTAAGTTTTGATAAAGAACAAGCACTACATTTGCTTCGCAAACTATTAACCTATGGCGTCTATGTAGAGGCCTATGTGAAAGACCAAATCTTTGGCATGTATCCGCCATCTAGATGTATTACACCTGAACGCTTAGGCGTATGTGCTAGCGAACGCAATGAAAGTGATAAAAAGGTTCATGGAATAATGGATAATCATTTACCTAATACCAAAAATCAGATTTCTGATACAGGGGAAACTCGTCTGCCTGGAGCAACGTACGATCACTATGCATTGGCGGAAGGCAACGAAGCAGCAAAAGTAAAGATGTCTGAATGTGAAATAGAGCAATCTAATTTCTTCTTTAGACCTAATATTCGTCCATTTATCTTGGCTACGCGGACTATGGTATGTGATCTACTAGCTCATATGGAATCCTTAGACGAAGGGCCTGAGAAGATTCAAATCTTCTACGGTGATGAACCGATGCGTCAACGTATCTTGCAAGACTTGCGCGATGAATATCAAGGTTTATCCCACGACGGTACAGGCCGTGAACGTTTCTATGACGTATTACTCTCTAGTGAAGGCAATCTAGAATTTGTCTTGCCCCACACTACAAAAGGCACTGCCGTAGAAGCCTTGGCAAAACATTGGGGCTTAAGCCCTGATGAGGTGATGACACTAGGGGATAGCGAAAATGATCTCTCTATGTTACGCTTTGCGGGCGCTGGTGTAGCCATGGGCAATAGCAAGCCGAACATTAAAGAAGCGGCGCATTACGAAACGACAGACAATAACCACCAAGGCGTGGCAAAGGCAATCTATTCAGCTATTGCATATAATAGTGAATTAAATAAGAAAAAACAATTATAATAGCTGTTCTTGTATTGAAATATTTTGAATACTTGAGCTAGCGTGATGTTTGTGATCTTATATATTTAAAATATGAATTCTACTACTTAAAAGTAGATAATGTTAAGTTCGGCACAGATAAAGAATGCATAGGAGGTGATGTATATGGGAAATCTAAAGTTTAATATTGATGACACTTGCGTTAAGTGCGGTGCTTGTGCTGAGGATTGTCCTGTTCAATGCATCACCGAAGGTAAGACTCGATTTATCATTGGGAAAGGTTGTATCAGTTGTGGTGACTGCTATTCCATCTGTCCCGTGGGGGCCGTAAAAATGTATAAACGAGAGGACACTAAAAAGTGATGGCTAGAAATCTTTTAACATTGTTAGTAAATTGACTTACATACGGAAGGCTCCAAAAGAGTGATAACTAGAAATCCGAACATTAAAGATTTATTTATAATTTACATACGGAATATATGGAGTCGTTATACTTCCTATGGTATAATAAAATGTAATGAAAAATTAGCGTTTGGCTCGGAAAAACGCGCCCCAGTACAGAAATGTATGGGCATAATAAATAGTGAATATACTTTCACAAATAGATGCATATGGAGGAAGGCATGGAAAACAAGGAATTTGTAATTGTTGTTGACTTTGGTGGTCAATATAATCAATTGATCGCGCGCCGTGTTCGTGAAAATCACGTATACTGCGAAGTATATCCATACAACAAAGCGCTGGAGAAAATTAAGGAATTAAAACCGCAAGGTATCATCTTTACAGGCGGTCCTAACAGCGTGTATGAAGAAAACTCTCCAAAAATTGAGAAAGAGATTTTTGAACTTGGTATTCCTATTCTTGGCATGTGCTATGGTATGCAATTTATGGCGCATACATTGGGTGGCGAAGTTAAATCTGCGGACAACCGTGAATTCGGTAAAACACCTACTAAAGTGGACACTACATCTCCATTGTTCAAAGGCTTGGAAGAAGACCAAGTTGTTTGGATGTCTCACGTTGACTATGTAGCAAAGGTTCCTGAAGGTTTTGAAATCGTAGCACATACTAAGGATTGCCCTGTTGCATCCATGCAAAATAAAGAACGCAAACTATATGCTATGCAATACCATGCAGAAGTATTGCACACTGAATATGGTAAAGAAATGCTTCACAACTTCTTGTACGAAGTATGTGGTTTCACAGGCACATGGACAATGGCAAACTATGCAAAAACTGCTATTGAAGACATCCGTAACACTGTAGGCGATGGCAAAGTATTATTGGCATTGTCTGGCGGTGTAGATAGCTCTGTTGCAGCAGCTCTTATTTCTAAAGCTGTGGGCGACCAATTGACTTGTATCTTCGTTGACCACGGTTTGATGCGTAAAAACGAAGGTGACGAAGTAGAAGCAGCTTTCAAAGATTCCGGCATGCATTTCATCCGCGTAGATGCTGAAAAACGTTTCTTAGATAAATTGGCTGGTCTTGAAGATCCAGAAGCTAAACGCAAAGCTATCGGTGAAGAATTCATCCGCGTATTCGAAGACGAAGGGCGAAAAATTGGCTCCGTTGACTTCTTAGCGCAAGGTACAATCTACCCTGACGTTATTGAGTCTGGTACTGGCGAAGCTGAAGTTATTAAATCTCATCACAACGTAGGTGGTTTGCCTGCAGTTGTAGACTTCAAAGGTCTTATCGAACCATTGCGCAACCTCTTCAAAGACGAAGTGCGTGAACTTGGTTCTGAATTAGGCTTGGCTGATTACCTCGTATGGCGTCAACCATTCCCAGGTCCTGGTCTTGCGATCCGCGTAATGGGTGAAATCACTAAAGACAAACTCGACATCTTGCGTGATGCGGACTACATCTTCCGTGATGAAATTGCAAAAGCTGGCCTTGATCGCAGCATCAACCAATACTTTGCAGTATTAACATCTACGCGTACCGTAGGCGTTATGGGTGACTTCCGTACATACGATTACACATTGGCATTGCGTGGCGTAACAACAACAGACTTCATGACTGCTGACTGGGCACGCATCCCTTACGACGTATTGGATACAATCTCCCGTCGTATCGTAAACGAAGTACAACACATCAACCGTATTGTGTACGATATTACATCCAAACCACCTGCTACAATTGAGTGGGAATAGAAAGAAAAAATTATGAAGGCTTTGAAATCAGGATTTCAGAGCCTTTACTTAGAATAATAGTAAACAAGGAGGTATTATATGGATTTTAAAAATTATGAAACTTTTTTATGTGAGGAATTAACAAGAATAGTGTTAGAAATTATTAATGAAAATAAACAATTAGAAATTTCTGCACGGGCAAGAGCTGGTGCGGAAATTAGTGATTTTTTAGAAGGTAAGTTTAAAGAAAAAGTAAATGATGAAAAAGTATCTAGTTTTATTTATGATGCTGCACAGTCACCTCAAGGAAAAACAAAAAACCCATGGGATGCTCGTTGTAAGTTTAACTACATGAATCGTGAAGAGGAGGTTTGGATTGATTTTAAAGCAATAAAAATATCTTCGGTAGATAGTAATCCAGATATAGGTACTCCTTCAAAAATTATTTCGTTTATTGAAAATGGAAATTTTTATTTAGTTTATATTATTGTTTATTACGTTGGAATTGAATCAGGACTACAATTTGAGGAGTATAACGAAAAATTTGTTAAAACGTATTTACTTAAAGATGTAAATCACAGCTTTAGGTTAAATCCTAAACCACAATTACAAGTTAATATTTCTGCTGAACCTGAATACAGAACTAGGGAAGAATTTATTAAATTATTGTTTCAAAAAATGCAAGAATCATATACAAGGCAGGAAATTAGTATCACCAAAAAGAAAGAAAAATTGGTTTCGTTATTGCCAGAATTAATAAAATGTAATGAGGAATCAGAAGAAAGAGATTAGCCAATTTTAAAGGCTAATCTCTTTTTTTATATATTCTAGTTCATCGGTACTTAGACCATAAAACTGTGCAAGTATTTTATCGATTGCTTCCACTGCTTTTTCACAATCTAATAAATTCTTTTGTATTTTACTATATATACTCTCTAAAGAATTATTGGTTTCTGGATCATCCGTTAATCTGATTTTCTTTAAATCTGATAGTTTTATCTGAGGTTGTTTACCATTTCCCGAACGAATTATTTTTAACTTTTGAGCATAATAGGTTGTTATATTAGAATTAAGTTGAGAACAAACTGAATTTAAAGTTAAACTTTTATTTGTGGTAAGAATTTCGCCATTATTTATACATAATGAATATAAACTATTATTTGAGGTTGAAGGTTCTAAATAGACTGAGGAAACTATTTCTTTCGATGATTGTCTAATATAGATTTTAGGAGAATAATGCCTTTTAATATCTCCCAACATAATTCTTTTTTTATTTTTTATCCCTTTCTCTTCAAGTTCATGTTTTATTGTTGTATTTATACTATCTTGCAAAGTCATATCATAATGTAGAAATTTATCATAAGACATTTTATCAAATTTTTTTGTTAAACTTTTTCCACCCCTAAAATATGGGAAAGTTATTTTATTATCGCTTTGAAAGTCTTTTACAAAAATATCTTCATAAGTTAATAACATTGAATTTGTTCGAAGTGATTTCCCAGAAAAAAAATCAACAAGTTGTTTAGATTTATGTTCTATTTTAGAGATCAAGACTTTGTCCTTATCATCAATTAATAATAATTTTAAATTAGGAGTAGTGGCCCATTCTATTTGGTAAAAACTTCTATGTTTTCCATTACTAAAGTCACTTATTAGAAATCTAGAATTTTCGGTTTTTAGCGGTTGGTTTTTAAGAGTAAGAATAATTTGTCCGCTAGCTACGTTTTCGAAGGAATTAATGTTAAGGACCAAATTTAGAATAGTGGTATTTTCTAAAATATATTTTCTTATAAATTCAAATGCAGTTTCAAAGAAACTGATATCAATAACAAAAGAGATTATACCATTTTTATTACATAGCTTAATTGCCTGTTCTATAAAAAACATAGTAATGTTTAATTTTCCGTTTACTACACTGGATGGAATAAAATCATAATTTTTAATGTAATATTCACGTAAACTTTCATTTTTCTGTATACCTCGTCTTCCATATAATGCAACATAAGGAGGATTACCTAAAATAATATCAAACTTATCAGATGTTTTAGTGTTAAAGTATTGTAATTTTTCATTAATATCTTTTTTTTGTGTAGTATCACCTTGTATAATATTAATATTTGAATAAGAAGATGTATTATTGAATAAGTATTTTAGAAGAAGATTTATTTGGATTTTTTGAAAGTATATCAACATGGGGTCAATTTCAATTCCCACGTAATTATCTAATATATTTAACATTAATTCGATACTATTATTCAATTTAAATTGGTCATATAAAAGTACTATGATGAAATTACCTGTTCCTGCACAAGGGTCAAGAATTTTTAAATTTCTAATATCTTTTTTAGAATTGTTTAATGAATCATTAATTATATATCTGATGATTTGTTTATCAACGGTCGGATACTGCCCTCTTATTTTTCTGTCATTTTGATTATTTAAGTTATAAATATCTTTAGATATTTCTAAAAGAAAATCAATAATATTCAACTCTAAATCGCTTGAAATTGGTTTTTCAAGCGTAAAATCTGTCTTTTTCAATAGATCTATTGTTAAATCAATATTAAGGATGGTGTTAAAATAGTTATAATATCTACTAAAAATTGAATTGAATTTTTTTTTATGTCCGTCATTCATGTCGTTATCTTCACTATCGCTTTCATTCTTAAAAATTATATTTAATTATATCAAAATTTGTTAAAAATCTTAAATTTCATTCTACAATTAAGCAGAAAATAAGGGTTTTGGTTGACTAGGCTTTTTGCTTTGGTTATTGTCTCTTCTGCATTTAAAATTAGTTTAATCATGATAAGATTCTTTTTAATTGTTCCCTTTGTAAGAGGTAACTATATAATAACATAATTTGTCCCTCTTGTGAAGAGAAAAAGCAAATAATCGTAAAAAAAATAGCAACAATAACAGTTACTATTTTCGAAGTCTATTTAATAATGCTGCTCGGACAACAATTCTAATTATATAAGATACTGTCACATAATTGGTATCTGTATATTTTGGAAATTCCTTTTTCAACTCATCTATAAATGATTTTGTATCATCATTTATTGTAAGGTTAGTTTTTAGTGGTGTATCTTCTAATTTACCGAATTTTTTCTGTACTAAAGGTGTAGTTTCTTGAATTATTTTTTCCCAATCAGTAATACCGATAGTTTCTCTAAAAGCTTGATTTACTACAAAACCATTTGTTATTGTTAGTTCTCCAAAATTTTCTTTAGTAATTAATTCTTTTAATTCTTCTATATTTTGCAAAGTTTCTAAAGCTAATCTAACGCTTAATTTCATTATCTCACCCCTAATCCAGTTTATATTATATCGAATTTAAGATAATATTTCCACATTCAAAAGGGAACTGTGTGCAAACAATTTGCAAATAACAGAATTTAATTGTATTCTTATTTATTTCTTTATCGATATATGTCTCAGAATAAATATTAATTTTGAGTAAATGATTGAGCCAACAGAAGGATTCCTCTGTTGTTTTTTTATAGTTATGAAGTAGATAATTAAATTTCTTACGATTATTATAGAGTCTAAATGATGAATATTCATAAAATCTTAAAAGTAGTATAATTAAATAGTAAAATTGTTGAATATAAAATGTATGAAATTATCGATGTTTGGGTGATTATCTCTAGTTCTAGTAAAGACTTATTGGATTAACTAGATGAGGTTAAATGGGGGAATAAGTATGTTTTTATGTGAGCAATCAATTAAAAGGCTTAGGATAATTATAAATGGAGATAATACAGATGATTATAGATCTGGGCCTGATTTAGTTAGTTTTTTTAATAAACTTGGATTTAATGATTGTTATGGGCAAGGATTTCCATCTAGATGGATATTTACTGAACTAAAATTAAATGAAATTAATGGAACGACAAAATTAGAGAGTTGTATTAAATCTATATTTGCTGTGAATAATTATATAGGTAGAATAGATTATTTAGACAATCTAATTGATGAGTTTAATCAATATTTAGCGTTTGATAAGCTGAAAATTTTTAGAGAGAATGAAAAAATTTTAATTGGAAAAATAGATAAGATAATTATTCCTCGTATAAAGGAACAGTCAGATATTTCTGAGAAAGAGTTTTTACAATTAGCATTTGATACATCTATTGATGATATCGGATTAGATTATAATATAACTGAAATTTTGAAGATTAGGATAGGTGAAGCTGAGAGTAATATAAAGGTAGGTTGTTCATTATCGGCAATTATTCTTATTGGTAGTGTTGCTGAAGGAATATTATTAGGTGTTGCTACAAAGTATCCTAGAGATTTTAATACTGTGAATAGAGCTCCTACTAATCGAAATGATGGAAAGGTTAAACCGTTTAATGCGTGGACCCTTAATGATTTTATTGAATCTGCATATGAATTAGATATAATTCATGAAGATGTTAAGAAGTTTAGTCATGTTCTTAGAGAGTTTCGAAACTATATTCATCCATATCAACAGCTTTGTTCAAAATTTAGCCCCAATATACATACTGCAGCTATTTGTTTACAAGTACTTAAAGCATTAATTACACAGGTTAGTGAATATGTAAGAAAGGTATAAGGTGGAGAAGATGCCCAGTCAGGAAGTTATTGTGAGGAGTGCAGCATTTATTGAACAAGGAACTCAGTTTGAAGTTATGTTGAAAGAGTGGGGGTTGCCATCAGAGAATATAATTGCAAGTGCTGATGAACGAATTAGATTAGTAGAAAATTTACCTAGCCTCATGTCTACTATTCCGGCAGAACAGAGACAAAACGCAACATATTTATCTAGATTTGTTGCAGGCGCATTGATAGGTCTTTTTGATGCCTCATTAAATTATATTTGGAATGAGGTTGTTATCAGTCTAAGAAAACGTATTACTTGTTTTGGTATCGATACATTTTTTGATAATGCTGTCTCGACTAAGGTAAGAGATCAATATGAGACAGAGGAGGATTTGTCTGGGATTAAAGATAGAGTTATGCTTGAAACACTTAAAAAGTTAGAGTGGATATCTACTGTCGTTTACCTAAAGTTATGTCATATATTAGACATGAGAAATCAAATAGGCGCATCTCACCCTAACTCTTATGATATTCATGCTCTAGAGTTATTAGGTTGGTTACAAACGTGTGTGTCTGAGGTTATTACTGATCAACCCTCTGATTCAGCAGTTCGTGTAAAAGAAATTATAGAAAACTTAAAAACAAATAGTGAACCAATAAAGGATAGTACCATAAAATCTATAGGAGATGCTGTTGCAAGATTTTCCTCTTCAATGGCGGGAACATTATTACGCTCTTTATTTGGTCTCTTTGTTGCAGATAATACAAATGTGGGTGTGAGAGCTAATATTCTTAAGCTTTCTAAAGAGGTTTGGGATTATTGTAATGAAGATGTTAAGTTTGATTTTGGTGAGAAGAAACTTTTTTATTGTAATAATCTTCAAACGGCGAAGGAAGAACTAGCATATAAGTTTTTAGAAAATTGCAATGGTTTGTCATATTTATCTATTACTGATCGTAGTTTAACGATTAGTAGTTTATGTGATGATCTAATTCAAGCTCATGATAATTGGGATAATTATTATCATGAAGTACCACTAGCAAGAGAGATAATGAAATATATTTCTTCTGCTACAGATATACCTAAAGATAGAGAGATAAAATTAATTGATGCTTTTTTAGTATGTAGAATTGGAAGAGAGGTTTCTTATGGTGACGGGGTTTCATCCGGTGCTATTACATACTATGACTCTTTATTTAAGATGTTATCTGAAGAACAAATTAAAGTAACCTTAGTTGAATTAAGTGAGTATATAGATTCTATATCTTCTGGGGTATCTACAAGAGCGAGAAATATAAGACAGATTATAGATTTATTAAATAGAGAGGATATTAATGATAGGTTAAAAGAAATTCTAGATTATATTGTAAGTTTTGATGAAAGAGATATGATTCATAAAGTTTATAAAGATAAAAAGTTCAAGGATATTTCAAAGGGAATATTAATATTTAGCTAATTATAGTGTTTTGTATTTTTCTATAGGCGACTTTGGTATATACGATTATAAATTGTTGTTGTAAGGCATAAATGTGGATAATAATTTATATATCATAATTGATATTATATTGATATTATACTGCTCTATCAATAATGATAAGTGTGAATAAACATAAAAAAATATCATATTTAACGTGCATGGATATAAAGCCTTTCATTATTTTGGTGGGAGGCTTTTGGTATAAATTGTAATAGATAAAAATGAGTTTATAAAGGTCGTAGTTATTCTAAGGAGATATGGGAATGAATAAGGGAAAAGAAATTATTTTACAGATACAAAATGTAGCATATATAAAAAATCATTTAGGAACAGATCTGTGAGTTCAAGTATCTGGTCACAAATATATGAATGAAGCTGATACTGCCTTTTGGTGTGGTTTTGTTTGAGTATTTAAAAGAGGCATATCAGAGTATTGATTTGAATAGATCGAGTGACAAATAAAGTTATCCAGGGTTTCTTGAAGATAGAGATGGATGATAGTATAAATCGAATCTATTAAATGAAGGATATGAACCTATTCTATATTATAGGGATTTTTATAGCGTTAAAGCAGATTATATTGAATTATCACAAGAATTTATCTTATTAAACAATCTTTGGTATAATTTCATCGCGAAAGCATATTGGGCCATGTATGAAAATGGTGAGTTTGAAGAAGTCGTTAAATATATTGATGATACAACAATTCAGATTAAAATGAAATTATTGAGGAACTATTTAGTATCTAAATAGATGACAGTTTTGCTTTTTTCGATATTAGAACTCAAGTTAATGGGAGTTTGTCTGATTATGGTCTAGATAAGTTTAATTTACATTACAATGAGGCATTAGTACATTTCTTTTAAAATATGATTTTATTTTTTTAGATTAGTTTATAAAATTGAGGCCCTATGAAAACAACAAAATCTTTTGGCGAGTATTCTAAATATTCTCTTCACGATGCAAGGGTACAGAAAATAGAATACGCAGATGATAATTTAATCCTTACATTTGACTATATTTTTTCTTATGAGAACGGTGTTGAACAAACTCATAAGGCTCAAGTTGTATTTGAGACGTGCGATATAGATTTTTTTGAAATTCTCGTGTTTAATAACACAATACTAGATACTTTCACAGGTAAAAGAATTGAATTATCTCAATATCAACAGGATTATAGTGAAAGTGAATTTGAGGTCATTACGGAGACCTATAATTGGGATCACGCTGTATTCCAGGGGTGGTTATGGACCGAAGGGAATCCAGTACACTGTATAATGAACATATACTTTAAAGGTGATATGGTATATGTAGTTGAATGAGGACCAAAATGAGTAATTTAGATTTTACTATTGGCTGTACAGTTACTTTCTTCAGCAAGAAGAGGAGAACTCCACCGAATTTAAATAATGGAATGTACTATCCTCATTTTGTTATAAAAGGTACTGAGGAATATCTTGGTATTAACTTTATTGATGGTGAAGATGTCATCTTTGATAAGCAAATAGGAGCTAATGCGCTGCCACTTTATGACACTGTAGATTATTCTGCTCTACAAGCAGGTGCAGAGTTCCTCATCATGGAAGGTGGAAATATTGTTGGTGAAGGGATTGTAAAAGCTATCTTTCAACATAAACCATATGGGAGTAAATAACTATGGGCTATAAAAATGTATGTGTAAACTGCCGGATCTCTTTGTCGGAGGGTACAAACTACGAGTTGTTTAACAGAAATAAAACCTGCCCTACCTGTAAAGGTAAAATGTACTTTGTGAACGAGAAGTTCAAAGCCCCTAAAAAATCTAATGACAAAGACTGGAAAATCATTGAGTATTTGTTGTTGAGCGGCTATGATTTCCGTAATCCTTATTGTGGACATGAGCAATGTATTTATTTTGAGTTCCCTAAGAACCTGCAAGAGGCAGAAGAGTTTATCCGAGAAATGAGGAATTTAGATTAAGTCAGGAGGTTTCGTATGGCACCGCAAGTTACAGATTTTTCGTTCTGGAATGAAATGTGGAAACAAAGTTATTATGATCGTGAGAAAGGGATTCGGGCGAATCCATTATTAGAGTATTGGGACAAGCGAGCCAATGATTTTTCTCTTATGCGTAAAAGCAATGACTACGACTTTGGACGGAAGGTGTATGCTGCTTTAAGTAGTGTCTTAACAACTGATTCTAGTATGTTAGACATAGGTGCTGGTCCTGGTTCTTTTACAATTCCTTTTGCTCAACATATTAAATCTGTTACTGCTATTGAGCCGTCAAAAGGCATGGTGGCAGTCCTTAAAGAAAATGCCAAAGAATTAAACGTTGAGAATATTAATATCATTGAAGAATTGGTTCAGGACTTACCCCAAGATGGCTCTCCAGACTTTCAATTTGATCTGGTAACCATATCTCTTGTGCTTTGGATGTTCCCTGATGTGTGGCCTCGGCTTTTACAAATGGAACAATACTCTAAAGGCTATTGTGCAATCGTAGCTGGCATTCCCGATTGGAAGAATCCTCGGGAAGCTAGCAAATCTGATGTACAAGAGTTTCAAATTCTGTATAATATGTTACTTTCACAAGGGCGCTCACCTAATGTAAGCATCATTGATTATAGATGTGAACGTACTGTAGAAGATGAAATCGAGTGCCGAAAGATCATATACGAACAGTACTATGGAGACTTAACGCCAGCAGCAGAGAAACAAATCAAAAAAGAAATCATAGCAAAATCTAAGGACAATAAATGCTTGATTTCCTCTCGGTCTGCTATAATCTGGTGGAATCCTAAGGAAGTTGTATCACACACCTAAGATATAGTTGGTAAATGGATTAGAAAAGGCAGTAGCATGATTAATATCGTTAAAGGCGATAGGGCGATTACGTATACCGAAGAAAAAAGCTTTACCCCTCAACAAGCAGCAGAGTTGTTTCTATCTGTTCGTTGGGTGGTCGGAAAATATCCTGACCGATTATACAAGGCGCTAATGAATTCGTCGCGCGTGATTACTGCTTGGGACGGTGACCGTTTAGTAGGCATCATCCGTGTCATGGATGATAGCGAGCTTGTGTGCTTTATAAATTATGTGCTGGTTCATCCTGAGTATCATGGCCAAGGTATTGCTGGTCATTTGCTAGAAATGGTGAAAGAGGCTTACAAGTCTTATTTGTATATCAATGTTATGATTGGTGATAGCAAGAATGCACCATTTTACGAGAAGCATGGGTTTAAGATAAAAGATAACTCCTTACCAATGCAATATCGTAATGTGCCTAAATATACAAAAAGATAATTGGTCAAATTGTTAATAAAAGGCTACACGTACATAGAGTTACGTGTAGCCTTTGTTATGTAAACGGTATATACTAAAACCTATATGTAGATACAATGGAGAAGGATATGGATATATTAATACGAAAAGCGACAACTGCAGATTTAGATGTAGTTACACATATAGAAGCAACTTGTTTTCCTCCGGCAGAGGCGGCGCCTCGTGAGGCTTTTAAGGAACGATTAGACCATTATGCAGGTCAGTTTTTAATTGCCTTTGACGGCGATACACCAATTGGTTTTATCGATGGTTTTGTATCGGATGATGAAATCTTAACGGATGAGATGTTCGCCGATGCTTCTTTGCATAATCCTAACGGCGTATGGCAGATGATTTTTGGTCTAAATACGATGCCTAAATATCGCAATCGTGGTGTTGGTGGTCAGTTGATAGAGGCTTTCATAGAATTGGCCAGAGAGGAAAACCGAAAGGGCCTAATTCTAACCTGTAAGGAAGAAAAGATTCACTATTACGCCAAGTTTGGTTTTGTAAATGAAGGGGCGTCAGCGTCGGATCATGGCGGTGCCAAATGGTATCAAATGCGCCTTGAATTGTAGCGGAAAAGTTATTAATCGATAAAAATAAATTATAGAATTTTAAGGATATTTCTACAGATTGTCCTAATGAGAAGCTAAAACTCCGCTTAGTGGTTGAGTTTTAGCTTCTTTTGGGTTGAAAAGTGTAGATTTTACAAGGATAGATGTACCCCTATACGTTTATTGACACTGTATATCCCGCATGCTACGATGAGGAAAATCACATATGATTGGGTTAGGTGTCTATTGACTTAATAGAGAATTTGGTACAAGCCAAAGCGGTCACGCCACTGTAACAGCGAGGTACTTTGCATAGAGGGTGAAATGCTCTCGGTCACTGAAGTTTTTGGGAAGGCGCAAAGTAACGTTGAACTGGAGCCAGGAGAACTGCCTAATTAACAATTGCCAATTGACCTGCGAGAGACAGGGATGGGGATTAATATAGATGGATTTATACTAGCTATGCATAGTTGAAAGCTCATACTATATGCTAGCTTATTAGGCGTGGTAGTTAGTCTAACTGAGATGACAGCCCGTTTCCTCTTCGTGGGGAAACGGGCTTTTTATGTGCACTTATAGTGATAGTTTTAGTTTGAGAGAAGAGAGGTATTTCATGGTTAAACAGAAAAGAAAATGTATGGCTTACATAGCCACGGTTTTCCTCCTAATTGTTAGTATGCTCATCGCTGCATGTGGAGGTCCTAGTGAGACAAAGAAAGATACGGCGCAAAATAACAAGCCAATCGAAATCACAGACGTAACAGGACGTACGGTAACGCTTAAAAAGCCAGCAGAGAGAGTTGTCTTACAGTGGAGTGGTGCTGGTGGTCCATTCTTTACGATTTCCGCACTTATGGGCAAGGATACGCCAAAGGTTATCGCCGGTATGGATACATCTTTGCAGGATTACAGGGCGGATATGTGGAAACACTTCACTACGGAAATGCCTGAGCTAGCTAAGATTCCAGTAGTGGGTACAGTCGGTGATAAAACATTTAATGCTGAGCAAGTTGTGGCATTAAATCCAGATGTTATTTTTATCCCTGTTGATTTGAAAGATCAGTACGAGTCTGATGCAAAAGCAAAAATGGATGCTGCTGGTATTCAGACTATTTACATAGATTACCATGCAGAAAAACTGGAAAGTCATCAAAAATCCATTGAAGCTATTGGTAAAGCTTTAGGTAAAGAAGAACGTGCTGCAGAGATTAACAAGTTCTATACAGAGCGTGTGACAAGAGTTCTCGATCGTGTTAGTAAAATTAACAAACCAAAACCAACAGTTTATCTTGAAGTTGGTATGAATGGTCCGGAAGAATTTGGTAATTCCTTTAGTAGTAATTACTCTTGGGGGGCATTAGCTACTATGGCTGGTGCTGATGTCATCACCAAGGATGTTATTAAGAAAACGTCTCCTATTAATCCAGAGTTTATACTTGAGAAAAATCCAGATATCATAATGATCATGGGTTCTTACTGGCCTAAGAAACCAACCTCTATGCGTTTAGGTTTTGAAGCAACCGAAGCATCGTCTCAAGAGTTGTTGAAAGCTTTCACCATAGAACGTCAAGGTTGGAGCGAATTAAAAGCTGTTGAAAATAAACAAGTTTACTCTGCGCACCACGGTCTTCCACGTGAAGTCTTTGATGCAGCCGTATTCGAATATTTAGCAAAAACCTTCTATCCTGAAGAGTTTGCGGATGTAGATCCTGAAGCTACGCTTAAAGAGTTCTATGACAAATTCTTGCCATTCTCTTATAGTGGCATCTGGTTTATGCATATGAATTAGGGTTGTGTTGTGTGTGAAGGAGCTGATGATGTAAAACCCAAATAAATGCTGTTATATATTGTGTTTATTAGAACTTATTAAGTTTGGAATCGAGGTATTCTATGGTTAAGAAAAAGAAATTTATGGCTTATTTAGCCACAGTTTTTCTACTGATTGTTAGCATGCTCCTGACTGCATGTGGTGGCCCTGGGGATGCAAAAAAGGATGCAGCTCAGACTGGTAAATCTATTGAGATTACAGACGTAACAGGTCAAAAGGTTACGTTGAAAAAGCCAGCAGAACGCGTAGTAGTTCAATTGAGTGCTTCTGGTGGTGCGTTCTTGACTATGGCTGCGTTGCAAGGCAAAGATGTGGCTAAGACTATTGTTGGTATTGACCCTTATTTGAGTAAATTGCGTACAGATATGTGGGATCGCTATAAAGCGGACGTTCCAGAGTTGGAAAAAATTCCTCTCATCGGTAACGTAAATGACAAAACATTTGATGTGGAAAAAGTAATTTCCTTAAACCCAGATGTTATTTTCATGCCTTTATACTTTAAAGATCAATATGAAGCTGATTACAAACCTAAAATCGATGCAGCAGGTATCCCAACTATCTATATCGATTACCATGCGGAAAAGCTTGAAAATCATCAAAAATCTATCGAAGCTATCGGTAAAGCATTGGGTAAAGAAGAGCGTGCAGCAGAAATCAACAAGTTCTATACTGACCGTTTAACAAGAGTTATGGATCGCATTAGCAAAATCAATAAACCAAAACCAACTGTTTACATTGAAACAGGTAACGAAGGTCCAGAAGGTTTAGGTTTTGCATATAGTGCAAACGTAGCCTGGGGCGCATTAGCAACGCAAGTTGGTGGCGATCTTATTACCAAAGATGTAGTTCAAAAAGCAGGCCCTGTTAACCCAGAATTTATTTTAGAAAGAAACCCAGATATCATCATGATCATCGGTTCCTACTGGCCTAAGAAACCGACTTCTATGCGTTTAGGTTTTGATACAACTGAAGCTAAATCTCAAGAATTGTTGAAAGCTTTCACCACAGAACGTCAAGGCTGGCCTGAATTGAAAGCCGTTCAATCTAAAAACGTATTCTCTACTCACCATGGTTTACCTCGTGAAGTATATGACGTTGCAGTATTCGAATACTTAGCTAAAACATTCTATCCTGAGGAATTCAAGGATGTAGATCCTGAAGGCACACTTAAGGAATTCTATGATAAATTCCTTCCATTCTCTTACGGTGGCGTTTGGTTTATGCATTTGAACTAAAAAGGGGTTTTGTATAGTGACAGAAACTAACAACCAGTACGATTATAAGAAACAGAGTTATAAAAAACTATTGTTCATTATTATCGGATTGATCATTTGTGCGGTAAGTTTTGTTACCGATATTATTGTAGGTCCTGCATCACTTACGTTAAGTGATGTATGGCTCGCATTAACAGACCCAGTAGAGGTTTCCAAAAACGCATATGTTATCATTTGGTCGATTCGTATTCCGACGGCCATTATGGCGTTGCTCGTAGGTGCTTCTTTGGGCATTGCTGGTGCTGGCATGCAGACTATCCTTGATAACCCGTTATCTAGCCCGTATACACTTGGTATATCCGCAGGGGCTGGTTTCGGTGCATCTCTCATGGTCGTTGTAGGCGCTAGTGCATTAGAGTTTTTAGGCGTCTTTATGGTTCCATTCGGCGCCTTCGTATTTGCTAGTTTGACGAGCTTCTTTATCTATTCCATCAATAAGATTAAGAATTTCTCCTCTGAAACGATGATTCTCGCTGGTATCGGCATGATGTTCTTGTTCCAAGCGCTTCAATCCTTGATGCAATATATGGCATCTCCTGAGGCCCTTCAAAACATCGTATTCTGGACGATGGGGAGTTTAGCTAAGGCAAATTGGGTGAACATCTCTATTGTTCTTATCGTGCTAGCAATCATGCTTCCGCTTATGATGCGTGAATCTTGGCGTTTAACAGCATTAAAATTAGGCGATGAAAAGGCTTCCGGTCTTGGTGTTAATGTTGAAAGCTTACGAGTAAAAGTGTTTGTTTTCATCTCCATCATTACAGCCGTTGCTGTTTCTTTCGTTGGAACCATTGGTTTTATCGGTATTGTAGGACCACATATTGCACGTATGCTTGTGGGTGAGGATCAACGGTATTTCTTACCTCTCTCTGCAGTGTGTGGTATGGCGATTTTGTCTCTCGCATCTATTGCGAGTAAGATGCTCGTTCCTGGGGCGATGTTCCCAATCGGTATTGTGACGGCAATCATCGGTGTACCTTTCTTCTTCTCGTTGGTATTGACTAGGAAAAGGAGCTATTTCAAATGATTGAAGTTCATAATCTAACCTTTGGTTATTCCGCTACGGAAGACGGACAAATCTTAAAGGGCGTTGATTTTGCTGCTAAAACAGGTAAATTGACTGCGCTCATTGGTACTAACGGTGCTGGTAAATCTACACTTTTAAAAACAATTATGGGTATCTTGAAAGGCAAGGGCGAGATTTCCGTTAATGGTAAACCTGTATCTCAATATTCTACAAAGGATTTTAGTAGTACAGTGAGCTATTTGTCTCAAGATAATGACTGTAAAGTCAATCTATCTGTTTTTGAAGTCGTTATGCTAGGGCGCATGGGATCCATGTCCTTCCGCGTAAGTGATGAGGATATTGCAGCCACACAAGAGGTATTGGAACGGTTGAACTTACAGCGCTTTGCATCGCGCAGCATCATGGAGCTCAGCGGTGGTCAACGCCAACTTGTGTTCATGGCACAAGCCCTTGTAAAAGAACCTAAAATCTTAATTCTTGATGAACCGACAAGTGCTTTAGATTTGCACAAGCAATTTGATTTGTTAACATTGCTAAAAAATCTGACTCAAGAAAATGATTTTACAACACTCGTAACATTGCATCATCTTGATCTGGCGGCTATGTTCGCAGATGAAATCATCGTGCTCAAAGAGGGTAGAGTATACGCTCAGGGCGCACCGAAAGACATCTTTACAGAAGCCATGATGGAAGATGTATATCGTGTTAAAACAAAAATTTATATCGATGACAATGGGCTACCTCATGTTATTCCATTAGAAGCTATTATTAATTAATAGGATTCTTTGTGATTGCGTTGAGCTTATTATAGTGTTGGTACTATCTGTTATAGATAGTCATTGACGTGAATCCAGTTATTAATAGGATGTAAGACTATTAGTTAAAAATAAAAGAGGCTGAAATCTTTGCAGAGCAGCATTGATTTCAGCTTCTTTTTGTTGGGAAAAGTATTGGTATTGTATTTAAATAATCTCTTTAACCTGTGCTATACCCTTATCAGTAAGCACGTAGTGTCCATTTGTCACATATAATAGACCTTGTTTCTTTAGCTGTGAAGCAGCTTGATGCGTATAGTCAGGTCTCCAGTTCAAATGCTCGTGAATGGTACCGATGCCGTTTTCAATGTGCGCAATAGGTGTATCCATATGCGTATAAATGTGGCACAGCATCATCGTTTCTCGATAGTGACGACGCAAATGACGTTGACGGCGGTATGTGGCGATATAGCCTGTCTTTGGTGTTGCAATAACAGCGATAATCAGTGCGATACCGATGGTGGTTGCAATAGAACCCGCGATGGATACGTCCATGGTGAAAGATACTTCCGTACCGACGACAGCACAGATAATACCGATGATGATACTGCTAGTAAGCATGGCTTTCACAGAGTCCGTCCATAAATAAGCGATGACCGCAGGCCCAATCATGAGGCCGATGACGAGAATGGCACCTACCGCTTGGAATGAGGCTACAACGGTGAGGGATACCATGGTCATCAGCACGTAGTGGATGAGGGCAGGCATAAAGCCGAAGAGCCCTGCTAGTAGCGGATCAAAAGTAGATAATTGCAATTCCTTGTAGAATAGCATGACTAAAATTAAATTGATGAGCGCCACGCCTAGAGAAATCCATAGTGATACAGGCCCCAGGTCGGTGCCGTTCACAATCCATCGATCAAAGGGTGCAAAGGCTATTTCGCCGAGCAATGCGGTATCTACATCGAGATGAGCGTTACCGCTGTATAGGCTGACTAGAATGATGGCGATAGAGAATAGAAGAGGGAAGATGATGCCGATAGACGCATCTTCGTTGACAAGTCCCGTATTGTGTATCATTTCTGTAAGCCATACGGTGCCTACACCAACTAAGGTAGCCCCGACGAGTAGAAATGGAGAGTTTAAATCTTCCGTCATAAAGAAAGCGAGCACGATGCCGAGAAATACGGTATGCGTAATGGCATCGGCCATCATGGACATGCGGCGCAATACGAGGAAGACCCCAGGGATGGCACATGCGATGGATACCGCAATGGCAATGAGCAATATCTCTGTATGAACTGTCATGGGGCACCTCCTATGTGAGGTTGTGCGTCCTCTGCTACGTAAATACTTTGCTGTGCATTGGATTTGGGAGCCCTTGTGGTTTCTAACAATAATGCGTGCTTTGACTGTCTATTTTTACGGAACTGCCAGAGCATACCTCTGTTAGGAGCAAAGATGAGACTCAATAATACGAGAATCGATAAAATGACGATGATAGCTGGACCTGTCGGTAATTTTGGGATCGATGTACTCCAGATAGTACCGCCGATGGCAGATATCATGCCGAAAAATCCTGCTAATATACACATGGTGCCCAGTTTATTCGTCCACTGTCTTGCCCCAACGGCGGGTGCAATGAGGAGAGAGCTAATCAAGATAGCCCCTACCGATTGAATACCGATGATGATGGTCATGATCAATAATGAACGATATAAAATAAGGGTGAAAGTGACCGGAATTTGTAGTGTTTTGGCGTATTCCACATCGAAGGAGATGAGCTTTAACTCCTTCCAGAATAATGCGGTTAATACGATGATGATGAGCGCCGCTGCAGATGTGATGTACACATCGCGCGCTAATATGGTGGCTGCCTGTCCAAATATAAATTTTGAAAGCCCTGCTTGACCAGCATTGTTTAAGCTTTGTACATAGGTGAGCAATACCATACCAAGCCCAAAGAAAGCGGAGAGTATGGTCGCTAAAGCGCCATCAAATTTGATTTTGCTGTTTTCTACGGTGATGGTAATGAGCCAAGCCGCAGTGATAGAGGATAGGGCAGCACCTGCGATGAGAACTTCGATGTCCTTGATGCCCGTCAGCAAGAAGGCAATGACCACACCGGGTAGTGCCGCATGAGATAGGCCGTCACCGATGAGGCTTTCCTTGCGAAGTACCGCAAAGGTACCAGCGATACCGCTAGCGAGGCCTAATAACGCCGTGCCGAGCAGTACCATTTGCGTCGTATAGGATTGGAGTATGGTCATACAATCCTCCCCTTGCCATAGGTGCGCTCAATAGCTTCGTCTGTAAACGTATCTGCTACAGGGCCATAGGCGACAGTTTGTTTGTTTACCATCGTTACCCAATCGAAATATTGGGGCACCGTATTTAAATCGTGGTGGACGACGATAACCGTTTTGCCGCGAGCTTTCATTTCTTGTAAAAGCGAAATAATAGCATGCTCTGTGGTTTTATCGACGCCCTTGAATGGTTCGTCCATGAGGTAAATATCTGCCTCTTGGACGAGGGCTCTTGCGAGGAAGACGCGTTGTTGTTGTCCCCCTGAAAGCTGGCGAATTTGTCTGTTCACATAGTCGCTCATACCCATTTTTTCAATCATAGAGAGGGCGAGTTCCTTATCCTTTTTGTTAGGTCGCTTGAACCAACCTAGATGACCATAACGACCCATGAGTACTACATCTAGTACGGTAGTGGGAAAGTCCCAGTCTACGCTACCACTTTGAGGAACGTAGGCGATTTTCTTGTAATCATTTTTGTCCATTGCTAAGTGGTGATCGATATAAAATTTTACACTTCCTGAGATAACTGTTAGTAGGCCGAGCATGGCCTTTAATAATGTGGACTTACCGGCACCATTAGGGCCGACAATGGCCGCTAAGGAACCGATGGGTACCTTCATATCTACGTCCCATAATACGGGTTTTGTTGTATATGCTACGGTCATATCTTCAACTTCAACGGCCCATTCCATGGAAACCTCCTTGTATTAATGAGTGCCACTAGCAGAAAGTTGCTAGTAGCACTTGTACTTACAATAATAAAGTAAACTTAAGTCAATCTAATTTAGTATAAGTAAATTTACTTTGTTGTATTCAATTAAGAAATTCTAATAAATGATTATTTAAGTGCTTTGGTAATTGTATCAATATTAGCTTTCACCATACCGATATATGTGCCACCCTCAGTACCTTCGGAGCCGAGAGAGTCAGAGTATAATTCGCCGCCGATGGATACGTTCCAACCTTTAGCTTTGGATGCCTCTTGAACGGCTTCAATTGTTTTGTGTGGTACAGAAGACTCTACGAAGATGGCTTTAATCTTGTGGTCTACGATGAATTGAACGAGGTTATTCATATCTTGTGTACCTGCTTCTGTGGCAGTGCTTACACCTTGCAAACCTTTTACTTCAAAACCGTACGCACGAGCAAAGTATTGGAATGCATCGTGAGCTGTTACAAGTACGCGAGATTCTTTTGGAATAGATTCTGCTTGAGCTTTAACGTACGCATCAGTTTCATCTAATTTAGTAAGGTATGCGTCATAGCGTTTTTGGTAATCTTCTTTATGAGCCGGATCGGCTTTAGCAAGACCTTCGTATACTGCTTTTGCTGCCAGCTTCCAGTTAGCAACGTCAAACCAAATATGAGGGTCTTTTGTTTTTACACCATCTTCTTCGTCAAAGTCGAGCAATGTAGCTGGATCAATGGCATCAGATACGCGGATGGTCGCTTTATTTTGCTTTGTTAGATTATCAAAAATGGAGCCCATTTTACCTTCCAAGTGAATGCCGTTGTATACTACAACATCCGCCTTAGACATAGCTGTTACATCGCCTGCGCTAGCTTGATATAAGTGAGGGTCTACACCAGGTCCCATGAGACCTTGAACGGTTACATGGTCACCGCCGATTTCTTTTACTAAATCCGTTAACATCGTCGTTGTAGCTACGACATTAAGTTTTTTCTGACTATCTTGGGCTGTGTCCTTTCCGCAGCCTGCAAGGGCAAATACTATAAGTGCTAATGATACGACGACTAATAAAATTCGATTAAATTTCATAATAAGCCTCCTTTTTTATAGATACTAAATTTAAAAACATTAATGACTTTGTTTGAGAGAAATATTTTGTTCTAATAATGAAATAATTTGAAGAAGGAAAATATCTCTCTGAATTTAAACGGAAAAATAGCCGCTACTAACGTAGCGGCTAGTGGCAGTTATACAGTCTTCTGCTAAGGTCAAAATAATCTAGGGAATAAGTGCTTGTAGATGGCTAGGCCCAACGAGGGCAACGATACCAAGTACCATCATGACCTTCATTTGAATACGCTTTCTACGTCTCATGATGAACCTCCTTTGTGTAGTTTTTTGTCATATCAACTAGATATGTGAGTCCGGACAGTTATCTTGAATTCAATATATCATAAATGAGAAATTTTATCAATAATAATTTATTCTTTTAATATTCATCTTTATTTAGTATGATATTATGCATAGGTAAAAGGTTAATAAGGAGGCTTCTTATGAATAAATTATTCCGATACGCTGCTGCAGCAGTACTCGTTGCATCTTTTGGCATGTTAAGTGATTATACAGCTGATGCAGCGAAGTTTTTAGAATCTCCAAGAGAGGTTACTATTGTAAAACCTGAGTTGCCTGAGATTCCTCAAACCGCTATGGTAGCGCCTGATATACGCGTACGCTTCTTGATTGATAAAAAAGGTAATGTTAAAAATGTTTTCGTAGAGCGCTCTTCTGGATATGCTCCCGTTGATGAAGCAGTAAAAAAAGCAATTTTGCAGTGGAAATTCACACCTGCTATTGGCACAGATCAAAAGGCACATGAATCTATCATTGGGATGACAATTACTCTGCCTAAGCAAGCTGTGAAAGCTAAATAAGGAGAAAATGATGAATAAAGTGTTGCGTTGTATTATCTTAAGCTCATTGTTTGTAATGAGTATGGTAGCTTCTGTGTTGGCAGCTCCATATGATCCACCAGTAGCTATAGCTACACCACCTATTGACCGAGCATTGCTCGCTGCTTATGGTGAAGCTGCTCATGGTGCAGATATACGTTTTACCATCAAGGAAGATGGTTCTGTAGGAGACGTTGAAGTTGTCTCATCTAGTGGCTCTAGTGCTCTTGATGCAGCCATTGTTGATACTATTTCTAAATGGAGATTTAGTCCTGCCACAGATTCTAATGGTAAACCTGTAGCATCTTCTAAAACTGAATATATTGATTTTAAAAACTAATCAAAGGCACTCATACAGAACTGCACTCCAAAAATTGGACACAATTTTTGAAGTGCAGTTTTTGTATGCCAAAATATTCTAAAAAATAAAGTAAGGTTATTCACTTTCATAACATTGGATTCGTAAATTTTAAAAATAAATCAAAATTGTATCTGTAGCAACTGAAAATTACTTTCAAAATGGTATAATAAAAATATAATTATAGATTAGCCCGTGGAGGTATAAGCATATGAATCCATTAAAACAAAAGCTAGATATTAACAATGAACGTTACAGAATTATTGTGTCCATTAAAGAAGATTATTTAGATGGTAAATTGTCCTTAGAAGAGGGCAATCGCATTTTAAAAGAGAAACTAGGTACTTGTACACCTGATGAGTTTGCCTATGCAGAGCAAAGCTTGAAAGGTGTTTACAATGACGAAGAAATCCTAGAGAAAATGGATGATCTCTTAGATCTATTTGATGGCGTTTTGGTGCGTGCTGAAAATGAGTATCCTGAGAACCATCCGTTGTGGGCGTACTTGGAAGAAATCAACGCTGTTGAAAAGGTAGCCCTTGAAGCAGACGAATTGTTGAAACAAGAGAAGTTTATCAAAAATCCGTGGCTCGGTGTTTTTGATTCCTTAGCAGAGTGGAGAACTCATCTATCTCGTAAGCAAAATCAACTGTATCCAATGCTTGAGGACCACGGTTTTGACCGCCCAACGCGCATTATGTGGACCTTTGATGATGCTGTGCGCGATGCTATCTCTGCATCCTATGCATTGCTTCGGGAAGATAAGTATGAAGAATTCCTAGCGTCTGTGCCAGAAACTTTGGCGAAATTACGGGATTTGAATTCTAAAGAACTAGAAGTCTTATTGCCAACATCTTATAAATTGTTGAGTGACGAAGAGTTTGTTCGGATGAGTAAAAATGACCATGAAATTGGTTATGCTATCATCAATGCGCCAGGTTTATATGTAGTGCCAGGTATTAATGATTCTGCGGCGCAATTGAATGGCAATAATTCAGCTCAAGGTGGTGCTGTATCTAACGAATTTTTAAATGATTTAGCTGGCTTGCTATCTAAATATGTAGGCCCTGTTGGTGGGGCGCCCGCTGGTAAGGATGCAGTCCTCGATGTGGCAACGGGTAAATTGACATTAGAGCAAATTAATTTGTTGTTCCGTCATTTACCGGTAGATTTATCCTATGTAGATGAAAATGAACTAGTTAAGTTCTACAGCGATACGGCACATCGTATTTTCCCTCGCAGTGCGAACGTTATCGGCCGTGAGGTGAAGAATTGTCACCCTGCAAAATCTGTTCATATAGTAGAGGAAATTGTAGAGAAGTTCCGTTCTGGCGAACAAAGCCAAGCGGAATTCTGGATTAATAAACCAGGCTTGTTCATCTATGTTATCTACACAGCAGTACGCGATGAAAATGGTAAATTCCGCGGCGTATTGGAAATGATGCAAGACTGTACTCATATCCGTGAACTTGAGGGTTCCCGCACATTGTTGACTTGGGATAAAACTGATTTTGTAGGCGATGGTGGTAAAGAAAAATCCTTGGCTCAAGAGGCAGCAGAAGAGGTAGAAGAAGAACCATTAACAACTGATGCAAATGGTCGATTCCATATCGATGCAAAAACAACATTATCTAATCTAATTAAACAATGCCCGGATATTGTAGATCATTTGATTTCTTTAAATCCTAAATTCGAGAAATTAAAAACACCTATGGTAAAAGTAATGGCTAAGGTAGCAACAATCAAGATGATGGCAGAGCGCGGTGATTTTGAGGTAGATGATCTAATTAGTAAAATCGATGCATTTATCAATAAAGATAAGAAATAATTGCATTTTTTAAACGTGAAAGAGGCAAGTGCTTAGGACCTTGCCTCTTTTTCGTTTAGCTATTTGACTAGTTGATTTGTAAATATAACTAGTTACTTTGTAACTATGTCTAGTTTTTAAGGTGTTCTATTGCATACTAATAGTTTTATGCCGCTAGGTATTAATTTATTACATTACAAATGTGTTGCACTAATTCAAAATAAACATACATTAATTTCCTATAAATCATTTGTTTTATGTATACAAATTTGATTGAAAAGGGTAAAATAGAAAATAATGAAAGTATTTGCCTTAGCAGTGTTTTCATGTACAACATTACTTTTACAAGAGAAATTACTAATATATTTAAAGGTGAGGATCTAGATACTATGTCGACAAGACGCGTTTGGAAGCAAAGTGAAATCAAAACAAACCCATTATTTTCTATGATGCGCAGTACAATTGAAACTGCATTCTATGGGAACAATGTAACTCCTGTAACATCTGTGGCACAAGCGTATCAATTAGCCTCTGAAGAGCCAGGTGTTATCGTCCTCGATATGCCAGTATTTAAACCGTTAGAGCAAGGTTTGCCAGCTGATGCAAAGGTTCTTGTTACAAACGATGGTAAAACTACTGGCCGTTATGCTAAAGCTCGCCGCATTATTGGCGATGAAGGCATAGATGAAGTTGAACTCGCTAACATTGCACGTGACGCAGTATATGATAGCCGCAATAAAGAGTGGATTTCTGCGGAATCTATCGTTGGTCTTGATAAAAAATTCACAGCTCGTGCTCATTTGATGATTCCAAAAGATCACGCGTCTATTTTATATTCTTGGCTTATGAACTTTAAGTTCTTTGATGCGGCTGTAAAAGAATTCTACAACGATAGTGTGGACATTCCGGAAGGCGATATCTATATTTACTCTGATCCTGACTATGTTGTGCCAGGTCATCCAGGTGGTCTTGCTATTTTTGATCCTGCTCATAACTGTGCCATGATTCTTGGTATGCGCTACTTCGGGGAGCATAAAAAAGGTACGCTTACACTTGCGTGGTCCTTGGCAAACCGCTTTGATTATGTTGCATGCCACGGCGGTATGAAACGTTACAACCTTGAAGGTGGTAAAACATATACTATCGGTGTATTCGGTTTGTCCGGTTCCGGTAAATCCACATTGACTCATGAAAAACATGGTGGTCGATATGATATTTCTATCTTGCATGACGATGCGTATGTTATCAATACAAACGATTTGAGTTCTATTGCTCTCGAACCTACATACTTCGATAAAATGCAAGATTATCCTGTGGAACATCCTGCTAATGAATTCTTGTTAACACTACAAAACGTAGGCGTAACAATGGATGAAGATGGTCGCAAGGTTGTATTGGCCGAAGATGTGCGTAATAGCAATGGTCGTGCTATCAAATCTCAATTCTGGACAGATAATCGCGTAAACTACGTTGGTGAACCTGTTAATGCCATAGTATGGCTTATGAAAGATAAAACATTGCCACCTATTCTTAAAATTGATGATCCAGTATTGGCATCTACTATGGGTGCAACGCTGGCAACTCGTCGTTCTACAGCGGAAAAACTGGATGCTCATGTCGATCCAAATGCACTCGTTATCGAACCATATGCAAATCCATTCCGTACATATCCATTGGTTCGTGATTATGAA
Organism: Veillonella parvula; assembly: GCF_040097785.1. GTDB lineage: Bacteria > Bacillota > Negativicutes > Veillonellales > Veillonellaceae > Veillonella > Veillonella parvula_D. Next base: position 178,203 of record NZ_JBBNNS010000003.1, read on the forward strand.
AGCTACAAAAAATTATTTTCTAAATGTGGCGTAGAGTGCTACATCATGAACACAGGCTTCTTCTTGGAAAATAAAATTCCTAAAGAAGTTACTCTTGATTTGTTAGAGCGTTTGGTGGAAGGTACATTGGAATTCAAACCATTCTGTGAATACGAAAATCTTTCCTATGTAGAGGTACCAGGTTTTGAACCTCCATTCGAAGTACGTGAATACCATCACCAATTACACCAAGCTTTCGAATTCCGTTATGACTATGTGGAAAAACTTAAAGGTCATAAAAACGAATTACCTCAAGAAGTATTGGATGTACTTAAATCTTTAATGTAATCTAAAAATTAAAAAGGACTGTAATAGAATGCGGCTCTATCGCATCCTATATGTAGTTCGTTTAACTTATAAGACATACCAAGAAATTTAGCTTTGTAAGACACTAAATTTCTTGGTATTTTTATTTTTCCCCATGTATATGTAACATATATTTTAGTAATGTATAGCTATAATAGAAATAATGTTTTATTATAAGACTTGTATACGGACATAGTTATAAGGACTTCTATATGGACATAAAAGACATTAAATATATTAGTACCATCGTTGAGATGGCATCATTTTCAAAGGCATCTAAAAAATTATATATTTCTCAGCCGGCGTTGAGTCAGGGGATTCGTCGTATTGAAGCAGAGCTAGGCGTTACGTTGTTTGTTCGTGATCGCACAAAAGTCGTGCCAACTGCTGCGGCGTTACAAGTTGCAAAAGAGGGCATGCCGTTAGTTTTAAAGGCGGAGGCTTTAACGCAATCTATCATTAATCAAGGCACAGATGTAGCCTATCATGTGCGTATCGGCTTGTCTCAATTCTATGGACATCATATGCTTGGGAAAACATTGAAAAGCTTTCAACAGATTGAACCGTCTTGGGAGTTCCATGTTGTAGAGGGTGAATCTCACTTTTTGGAACAGCAAATTTGTGATGGCTTAGTAGATGTAGGGTTATTCCCAACGCCGATTTATTCTCAGGATCTTGAAAGTTATCCCGTTTTAGATGAGCAGATTTTATTGGCCATTAGTGTGGAAAATAAGAAGGCTATAGCCATTGCAGATTCTCTCATGACTGGTGATGGAATTCGAGAAATTGCACCCTTTGGAGCATTTCCGTTTATTTTGCTAAGAGAAGGACTCAAATTACGGACGTTGGTAAACCGTTTATGCCAAGCGGAATGCTTTGTGCCCAAAGCCGTCATTGGCTCTGAAACTCTAGATTCATGCCGGTCCTTGGTAGAAGATGATTATGGTATTACATTCTTGCCGAGCACGCTCAATAGAAAGGGGGATGACGATAAGGTTAAATTCTATCCTCTTGCATCGAAACTTTGTTTCCGCCAATTAGTTCTTGTGGCGAGGTCTGATCGGGCAAAACGTTTCCATTTATCTGAAGTAGCACATATCATGCTGCAATTTTTGTAGTGTATAGGTATAAAGATGGTTAGGTGGCATATCCTGAGGGGTGGATCATATTAATAAATTAATAATTAATATATAAATTAATACGTAAATCAATCAATTAATCAATAAAATAAAGAGACTAATTCCTGTAAAATTTAGGAATTAGTCTCTTTTTATTTATGAAAAGAAACTGAAAGAATCGAATTAAATAAATATAGTAATTATCATATTCTTAGATATAGATGCGTCAAAAATTTCTCAAATTCTAATTGACAAATGTCTTTTCAGAAAATATACTTATAGTAGATTAAAACATATTTAGGAGATAGGATTTAAAACCCATCATTGTAGTGGATTTAAAGTGAATTAAAAGTAGAATATGTTTTTGTTTTTATTGGTTGGCCTATGTAGGCCCCTAGGAGGTTTCAAATGAGTAAAGATGTGGAAAATAAAAATACCCATGAACACAATCATGGTGAACAACATGGTCACGACCATAATCATGAACATCATTGCCACTGTGGCGGTCATGATCATCATGGTCACGACCACGATCATCAACATGACCACGATCATAGTCATGCAAAGGCTCTTCCGACGGATAAATGGGTGCCACACACTCATGAACCAGGGGTACCTCATGAACATGGTGTAAATGACTACATGAAAGCTGTTGCTGAGTATCGTAAAACATGGCCTACAAAACAAGATGTAATTGAACAAACACCAGATCCTGCTGTGCGTGAAATGATTCTTCGTATGGAGCAAATCGGTTGTGATACGGTATTTGACCGCTTTGATAAACAACAACCACAATGTACATTTGGTATTGCTGGTATATGTTGTCGTATCTGTTTCATGGGCCCTTGTAAAATTACACCTAAGAGTCCTCGTGGTGTCTGCGGTGCGGATGCTGACCTCATCGTAGCTCGTAATATGACACGTGCTGCTGCAGGTGGTTTGACTCAACATGGTGCACATGCTCGTGAAATCTTGATTTCTTTGAAAGCTGCTGCTAATGACCAATTGGACATTCCAATTTTAGGGGAAGAAAAAATCCGTACTGTATGTAAGGCTTTCAACATCCCTGAAGAAGGTCGTTCCTTGAAAGAAGTGGCTAATGATTTAGCAGATGTATTGCTCGAAGATTTGAGCCGTGCATTGCCAGGTGAATATAAAACAATTACAGCTATGGCTCCTGCAGAGCGTCGCGAAGTTTGGAAAAACTTGGATATCTTGCCTGTTTCCGCATACAATGAAGCCTTTGATGCATATCATCGTACAACCGTAGGTACAGATGGCGATTGGGAAAGCAACATGAAACAATTCTTACGTTGTGGTCTTGCGTTCACATTCACAGGCGTAGTGGCCGCAGATATCGCTACTGATGCATTATTCGGTCAAGGCGGTCGCCGTACATCCAAAGTTAACATTGGAGCCTTGAAAAAAGGGTATGTTAACATCGCTGTTCATGGTCACTTGCCAACATTGGTTTCTCAAATTTGTAAGATTGGTGCGTCCGAAGAGTATTTAGAAAAAGCAAAAGCTATCGGAGCTAAAGGTATTCAATTCTATGGTATTTGCTGCTCTGGCTTATCCAGTATGTACCGCTATGAAAATGTTATTCCATTGTGTAATGCTATCGGCGCTGAGCTCGTACTTGGTACAGGCGCACTCGATTGCTGGGTAGCTGACGTACAAGACGTATATCCTGCTATCATGGACGTAGCACGTTGCTTCAACACAAAGGTTATCACTACGTCTGATGCAGCTCGTTTACCAGGTGCTGAACACATCGGCTACGATCATCATCACACTAACTTGGCTGAAACAAAAGATTTGGCTCGCAAAATTTTGGATCGCGCTCTTGAAGCTCATGAATTGCGCAAGGGTATGCCTGTATTCATTCCGCCATATGAAATTACTGCAGAAGTTGGTTTCTCTCCAGAATCTACTGTTAAACATTATGGTTCCTTCAAACCATTGGCAGAGGCATTAAAATCTGGTAAAGTTCGCGGTATCGTTAACGTAGTAGGTTGTTCCAACCCTCGCGTTATCTACGAAAAAGCAACTGTAGATATCGTTGATACACTTATTAAAAATGGCTGTATCATCCTTACAAACGGTTGTGCATCCTTCCCATTGATGAAACTTGGCTATTGCAATACAGATGCTAACAAAAAATGTAGCCCTGCATTGCAAGAGTTCTTAGGCGATGATCAACCACCAGTATGGCATGTGGGCGAATGTGTAGATAATGCACGTTCCTCCGGCATCTTCGGTGGTATTGCTGCAGAGCTCGGCCTTAATTTACCACAATTGCCATTTGCTATGTCTAGCCCTGAATGGTCTAACGAAAAGGGTATTGATGCATCCCTTGGCTTCCGCTTGATGGGGATTAACTCTTACCACTGTGTTGAGCCGCCTACACAAGGCTCTGATGCCGTTACAAAATGGCTTAAAGAAGATACTAAGGATATCTTAGGCTCTGTTATGTATGTAAATACGGATCCTGCTAAAGTAGCTGAGAAAATCTTGGCAGATATCGATGAAAAGCGTGCTGCTTTAGGTTGGGCTGAAGTAAAATAGTTTATCTTTTGATAGATTATAATTTGTAGTTAAGTATAAAAACACCCTCTATAGATCTTATAGTTATTATGACTATTAGAATTAAGAGGGTGTTTTTTATTGTTTGTGGATCGATTTTTTACTAGTCTTGTATTGGCCGTAGTATAATGTACTAATTGTTTTAGACCTATTAAAGTGTGATGGTTTCACCATCTTCAGGCACTGCTACATGGCTTTCAATGTTGGTGCCTTTGATAAATTTGCGCACATCCTTACGACTTGTTGCAGTATGATTAACTGTATCCATGTGAACCGCAATAATTTTAGCCTCTGGTTTACGTACCACCATGCGGGCAATATCTTTTGTACCCATAATAATACTATCTTCAAAGCCTAAAATTTGAGCATATCCAGTGTTCATAATAATAACGTTAGGGTCGAAGCGAAGGAGGGCCTTCTCTACATCACTTGTCCAAACTGTATCGCCTACAAGGTACACAGTTGGTTCGTCTGCTGCTTCAAAAATAACGCCCATCGCATCGCCTGCTAATGGTGCGAGAACTGGATTTGCATACATTTCTACAGTGCCGTGGGAGCCACCTGTTTTTCTTAATGTGATACCATTAAACTCCAGACTTTCAAAAATAATGCGTACATCGTTAAAACCTTGAGTAGTAATAAGTTCTTTGTCCGCTGTATTTTGTACAAAAATAGGAAGTGATTTTGGAATAGAATTGATTGCCGTATCATCCCAATGATCAAGATGTGTATGTGTAACTACTACTGCTGTTACATCGTTTAATAGCTCATCCATTGATACAGGCAAATCAACCATAGGCATTCTTTGTTGATAGTTAAATGTTCCTTCAAAGCCAGGATAAGTATCTTTTGGTGCTAAGAATGGATCAATAAGAAATGTTGTGTTTTTTATTGTTAATTTTCCCGTTGCATTTCGAATGTGAGTATATTGTGTCATAGTTATCTCCTTAATTGAATTATTATTGATTTAATTGAATAGATTATTATTTGTAATCTCTAGAATTAGTGTACCTTGTTTTGTTATACTAGTCTCAACAATAATTAACACTCTGTTTATTAATAGACATATTGTATAAAAGTGTCTATATTGGAGGTTTTATGATAACTCGAAAAGAAATGACACGTATATTGTTAAAAGAAGGGTTGCTTAGTTGTTTAAAGAACCATTCTTTTGAGTCTATAACAGTAACATTGTTGTGTAAAACGTCAGGTATAACTCGTTCTACTTTTTATTTACACTATAGTAATATCATGGAAATTGTTGATGATTTAGTGGATGATGCAATCGCTTATTCAAAGCCAGGAATGGTAGATAACAATAATTTACAAACTATAGCTAACACCTTATCAGCTGCTTCTAATTCTGTTTCGTTGAGAGAAGCATACGATTCTATTTTTGATAGATTGCCTTTATGTCAGCGTATTATACGACATAAAAAGTATTTACCTTTATTTTTGGATGAACAAATTTCAGAATATGTATTACAACGCATTATACGGCGTGAAAAAGATCGGCAAGGGCTTGTTATGGCAGAAGCACTTGGGGTTTCATTTGATGTGGGCGTATCTATTTTTTTATTTTTAGTACACGGACTATATGCTGTTAATAAAGAATATAAGTGGTCTCAAAGTGATGAGTGGTTAGAAGCTCAGAAAATTATTTTTGAACTCGTTTATCGTGGTTTACAAAGTAAATAGTATTCAAACTCGCTTATGTTTTAGTATTCTATGAATTTTTTAGACAACGAAAAAAGGACTCCATTGGGAGTCCTTTTTTCATGTAAGGGGAGTGTTAGTATTAATATCAAATGAAACATGTATTTAAACAAGTAGTAGGTTTGGGGTTAGTATTACTTGTCGGGAGATAAATACACGTACGGTAACCAGGGAATTGTTACCTCTATCTATCATTTGACATTATCATTATAGGAAGGGTAAATGAGTTAAAAATGAAGAAATTTAATAAATTTCTTTAAGTTTCTTATATTTGTAAAAAACATGGTAATTAATTTTAATTATTGTTGATAAATATGGGACAATTTTGGTATTATATAAAGGAGAAGTTGTATATTTTATAAAGGTTTATCCACATTAAGCTTTTATAAAATATACAGCTCAATAGCATGAGAGGGGCAGTCATATGAGTAAAATATTCACCATATTAACACTTTTGTGGCTACTCAGTATAGGGGGGACTACTAACGCAACGGACTGGTACTATGTTGGACCAGATGCATCAGGAAACCAATTATTTATTGACAATGACAGTGTACAGAAGAGTGATTACGATGCACTTTTGTGGCTGCGAGTTAATGAACTGGGTGGCGACGAATTGCGATATAAAGTTTATATCAGTAGATATAATCGAACCATGGAAACATTGAAGGTAGATGCGTACATGTCAGACGGGACGCCGTATGAGAATGTAGAATTTAATGAGAATCCTGAGCCCATTGCGGGTAACACAAATGGTCAAGCCATTTACATTTTATTATGGAAATAAAAGAACCATCTAGTACAGCAAACTAGATGGTTCTTTTTATGTGTAAAATATTTATAAAGCATTAGGGAATAATTTATATACTACATCCTCTAGATATGGAGAATGGTATATATGAGGCTTTTAGACTTGAGCTGTATTGCGAGTCAACTCCAAGTCTTGAATCATTTGGAGATCGTCTTGAGGTGAACGACCGCCAGTAGTTAAGTAGCCACCAACCATGATACCGTTTAGGCCACCTTTTAGAGCATAAGATTGTAAGTCCCGTAGATTTACTTCGCGACCGCCTGCAGTACGAATCAATGCATTTGGCAAGATGAAACGGAATACGGCGAAGGTACGTAAGATATCCAATGGACGTAAAGCTTCGTTGCTTTCAAATGGAGTCCCTTTAACAGGATTCAAAATGTTTAATGGCACGGAGTCAATATGTAAACGTTTAAGTTCGAACGCCATTTCTACACGTTGTTCTAATGTTTCGTTAAGGCCAAGAATGCCACCAGAGCAAACACGGATGCCTGCTTTTTGTGCATTATCTATGGTAAACATTTTATCTTCGTAGGAATGTGTAGTACAAATATCTGGGAAGTGACTAGGTGCCGTTTCGATATTGGAATGGTATCGAGTAACACCAACTTCTTTTAATTTGAGTGCTTGTTCGTAAGTTAACAACCCAAGAGAACAGCAGATTTCAAGGCCAATTTCGTTTTTGATACGGCCTAATACGTGGATGATTTGATCAAATTCATCAGGGTTATTAGTATTACGACCACTTGTTACGATGGAAAAACGAATGGCACCAGCCTCTTTAGCTTTACGTGCTGCTTGGAGAATGCTTTCTTCATCCATGAAAGGATACTCCTGAACGCCTGTGTTGTGGTGTGCGGATTGAGCACAGAATTTACAGTTTTCAGGACATTTGCCTGATCGAGCATTAACAATGGCGCATACATCCACAGAATTATCATTGAAATGTTGGCGAATTTTATCAGCCATAGCGAGTAAAATCATAGTATCATCATCTGAAGTATGAATTAGCTCGATTGCTTCTTCTTTTGTAATTTCGCCGCCGTTCATGATGCGGTTTGCAATGGTAAGTATTTTTTCGTATGTACCCACTTGGGATGGTTGTTGATCTATAGGCAAAGCCATAATAGCCTCCAGGAAATTGTTAACTTAATAAAAACATAATATATTGACAATTTGATTGTAAACGTTCGCACATAAATTGTCAACTTAATGCATGAATTGGTTAACAAAAAATATATTATGATTTATATCTTATGATGAAAGAATATGTGCTTATCTTATAATTTATATTTATTAATAGTTAAGAGAAGTTTAGTTTAACTATATCTTTTTGATGCTAAATGATAGTTATTTTTAACTTATCTTTAAGGTTTTGTAGTATAATAAACTATTGTAATTACTATATATAACTATAATAAGAATATTAATGGAGGAGTGGATATAGATGCAGCCGTTTCGATTTATACACTGTGGTGATCTGCATTTAGGGGCACCCTTTCAATATGCTACAGGTATTAGCAGCGCTGTTGATCGCGTTGTAAGTGAAGCAACCTATGTAGCCTTAGATAAAATTATTGATACTGCTATTACAGAACATGTGCATGCTGTCGTAATAGCTGGGGATATTTATAATAGCGAAGACCATAATTTAGAGGCTCAAGTCCGTTTTGTGCGCGCCATGTATCGCTTGGCTGAGCATCGTATTGATGTTTATATGGTACAAGGTAATCATGATCCTGCTGAAAGCTGGAGAGCGCAACTGCAGATGCCAGATAATGTCCATATATTTTCTAGCGAACAGGTACAGCGTTTCCCGCTCATCGTTAATAATATAGAAATTGGTGGCGTATATGGCATTAGTTGTGGTCATGGTAATGAAAGCGACAACTATGCTCGTCAATACAGAGCTTTTGAACGGGATGAGTTTTCCCTTGCTGTCATGCATGGTACTGTAGGTTCTAGTGTAGGCTCTGAAAATCATAATGTAACAGGACCTTGTAACTTAACTGATTTAACAGAGGCTGCCATGGATTATTGGGCATTGGGCCATATTCATAAATCTCAAGTTCTTAGCGAGGAACCTCTCGTAGTTTATGCGGGTAATTCGCAAGGATTGCATCGTAAAGAACATGGACCTAAAGGATGTTATCTTGTATCCGTATCTCATAATGGTCATTGTGATTTGAGATTTATCGACACCTGTGCTGTTCGATTTGAGGAAATCAAAATCGATATTGCTGGCATGCAAAATGAAACAGATTTCTTAGAGATTTTGCGGCATAAAAAAGAAAACTTGCGAAAGCAACATAAGAAAAACATCTTGCTATCCCTCGTTTTGTCCGGAACGGGACCTCTACATCGCCTATGTACGCAAGAGGAGATTCGAAAACTATGGTTGCAAGAGTCTCAAAATGAAGAGAAAGGCAAATCTATATTCGTTATGCCTTACCGTATTATTTCTAATATACGACCTAGTATTAATCTAGTTGAACGACGTTTATTAACAGATGTAGTAGGTGATTACTTGCGTGCTTATGACGATATGGTAGATGGGGATGCGATACAGACTGCGCGTCAAATCATGGGTAATCGTCCTGAATTTAAGCGCTTAGGCGCATATGCCGATTTATTGAGTGATGAATTATTGGCACGAGCTTTGAAACGTTGTGAAATTGAAGGTGTTACTGTGTTGATGGGGGCTAATGATGAACATTAAACGTATACGATTTGATGAATTTGGCCCGTATCGCGACTGGTCTTTCACCACGGGTGACAATGGGGTTCAACTCATGTATGGCCCTAATGAAAGTGGTAAAACATCCTTGCTCGAAGGGATGCGCACCTTGTTATTTGGCGGTACTCATAAGGCTTATGGCCCTATGACGGGGGCCCTTGATGTGGACCGTAATGGTGAAAGTTACTATATCGGTCGTAAGGGTAAGCAGTTAGACTTTTACAGCCCTGGTCATCCTGCCATCCATGAAGAGCCGGCTCAACATTGGTGGCATGGCATCGATAAAAAAACATATAACCGCATATTTGCGTTAACATTAGACGATCTACAAGGCCTTGATGTATTACAAGAGGTAGAGGTTCGTTCTCGATTCTTTGGCGCCGAAGGGGGAGAACACTTAGGTGGAGCTGTTAAGGATGTTGAAAAAGGGGCTACAGACCTACTTGTAGCATCCTCGAATGGTAAACGTCGCATCAATGTATTGATGGATGAGCTTAAAGAAAACCGTCAAAAGTTGAGTCAGTTGGCGGAGCATGAAGCGCAATATGTGGAATTACAAACCGTCTTTCACAGTACGGAGCAAACCGAAATGGAATTGCAAAATCAGTTGAAAGAATGGAAGGAATATCGGGATGGTATCGATGTAGTATTGCGTGCGTGGGATACATATCGTCGCAGTGAAGAGGCGCGTATGCACATGCAGCAGTATAATAGTGAGCTCGCCTTGAGTCGTGATGAGTTCCTACGTCTTGATGAAGAAATAAAACGGGCTCGTGACAATATGCAATTATGGCAGGAAAAGGAAGCGGCATTGATGCCCGCCAACTTTAGTCCTGATAGCCCATTTGGAACTTACGGCCAAGATATTGAAGACCTTATTCAACAAGGTGCTAAATGGGAGCAATTACGCCGTGAGTGCGAAGAAGGCGATGCGTACATCCGTAAGGTTAGAGAACAATTAGAGTTTTCACGCACCTTACATTCTGCGTGGCGTCACGATGAGCCAATGGCAGAAGACATTAATTGGTTTGATGGAGAACGTTTGGCAAGTCGTTTGCGCACCGCAAAAGAACAACTTTTACATTGGCAAGACCGCAAACCTGCAGAGGCTACCGATGAGGTGCCGACGGCGAACCTTGAAGGTGCAACTTTACCTAACTTTAGTGAAGAAGAATTAGCTAAAAAAGAATATTTAGAACGTGAATTAGATCGTATCTTAATGGATATAGATCAAGTAGAGGCTAGACTAGAGGCTAGACGGAATAGTTATGGTTCAGACGCACAGCCCACAATTCTGCCAAAATGGCTACAACGCATTAGTGGTATAGGTGCTGTTATAGCTGTATTGGTAGTATTAGCAGGCCTGTTGGTTCTTGAATCTGCATTATATACTATAGGTGGTTTTATTTTCTTGATTCTATCTATGGGGCTATTCTGGTATGCTACCTGGAGGCTTCATAATGGTAACTCTGATGTGTCTAAATTAAACTATGAGTTACAAATTTTATCTTCCCGTAAATCTGATGTAGAACATCAGCTAGAGGCTTTGATCAAGGCTGCTACATCTACAGTGAGCCCTATACCATCCTTAGAAGGAGAGGCACATCTTGAGCGTTGGATTCAGGAAGGGCATACCTTACAAGGTATTTATGATGAAGCCCTCGCAGCATGGCAAAACTGGTTACCCCGAGGGGCGGCTAAGAGCCTCAACGAAGATGATTTCTTCGGCCTTAAGCAAGAGTATGATCAATATCATGAACAGTTACGTACTATTGAAGGTTATGAAAAACGTTTAGCGGAGCATAAAGAAGGTCTACGCATTATTGAAGACCAAGCGATGACCTTGTGGTATAACCTTGGTGTAGAGGCGCCAGTATCTCCAACAGAGCTAAAACGCATTTATAACCAATATAAAAACTTTCAGCAAAACAAAGTCGTATGGGAACAAAAGGAAGCACAACGTAAAAGTTTACGTAATGAATACGATAATTGGCACCGCAAGGAAAAAGAACTACTCCTTCGCCAAAAAGAATTACTCCATAAAGCTGGTATGGAAAGTTCCAACGAGTATCGTCAACATCTTATCGATGAGGACCAATATAAACAGTGGCAAACTATCTACAAGCAAAGTCAGGTTCAGCTGGATTTACTTGCTCCTGATGCGGAGAATAAAGACCTGTTCTATCGTCGTTTGCGAGAAGGCAACAAAGATAACTGGTTAGATGAATTGGCTCACTCTGAGCGTGAAATAGCCTCTATTGAAGATAAATTGGCTACCTTGTACGAGCGCCGTGGTCAAATCGTTGAAGCAATGCGTACACTTGGATCTGACCAGGAGCAACACCAAATGTTGCAAGAACGAGAGGCTTTACAAAGTGAATTAGAGTCTGCACTAGAAGATTGGGCTACACAAGTATTGATAAGCCATTGTATGGATAAGGCTCAACAATCGTATGAACAAGAAAAACAACCTCATATGTTAGAGCTTGCCTCCTCTTATGTTGAAAAACTAACTGGTGAGAGGTATACGCTTGATATTCTAGGCATTAATAAAGGGGTAGCACTTATCAACAATAATGGGGAACGACTAGAACTTAAATTTTGGTCTAGTGGCTTAGCTGATCAAGTGTACTTGTCATTACGACTCGCCCTAGCTAAGGTATTCTCTTATCAAGTGGAGTCCTTACCGATTATCTTGGACGATATTCTTGTGCGCTTTGACGAAAATCGTCAGCGTAGTGCTTTAGAATTATTGGCTGAGCTTGGGAAAAATCAACAGATTTGGCTCTTTACTTGTCAACGCTCCGTATATGATATGGCTCAATCTATTATGGGCATCGATTGCCATAGATTGAGTCGTAGCTAAATGAATTTCAGACTTGAATTAAAGACTCAGTCAAATTAAAGTGGTAATGAAATAATAATCCCTGTGGAGGCATATGCTTTCACAGGGATTATTAGGGATTATTAAAGAATAAATAATGTAAGTGATTGTAACTAAAGTAACTGTTTTGGTTACCATAGTGTGTTAGTATACATTTAGAATGAAAGGGGTTGAGTACTTGAATACAGCTTATTTGGACATGATCCAAGGGAAGAACCCGGGTGTAACGCCTGTGTGGTATATGCGTCAAGCTGGCCGTAGCCAAGCGGAATATCGCAAAATCAAAGAAAAATATACATTATTTGAAATTACAAAAGAACCTGAGCTATGTGCTCGCGTTACGGAATTACCTGTTAAGGAATACGGTGTCGATGCGGCTATTCTCTACAAAGATATTATGAGCCCCATGGTGGCTATGAATGTAAATGTAGAGCTCAAGGCTGGTGTGGGGCCTGTATTTAGCACGCCTATCCGCTCTATGGCTGATGTGGATAAATTAGAAACCTTTGATCCTACAAAGGTAGATTATATTGCGAAAACGATTACATTATTGACTTCTGGTATGCTCGACGTGCCTCTCATTGGTTTCTGCGGGGCACCGTTTACCATAGCGTCCTACCTTATCGAAGGGGGACCAACGAAAAACTACAATAAGACTCGCGGTATGCTCATCGGTGCTCCAGATATGTGGAATGCATTGATGACAAAACTGGCGGACATGTCCATTGCGTACTTATCCATGCAAGCCGAAGCGGGTGCTAATGCACTTCAGATCTTTGACTCTTGGGTAGGTGCTGTTAATGCAGACCAGTATAAACAAGGAATTTACCCTCATATGGAGCGGATTATAAAGACTGTGAAAGCTAAATATCCTCATTTGCCAATGGCCATGAATGGTGTTGGTACGGATCATTTGGTGTCTATTTGGTCTCACTTGCCTTTAGATGTCATTGCCCTTGATTGGCGTAGTTCCATCGTTATGGCAAACGAGCGCGGCGTAACACAAACGGTACAAGGTAACTTAGATCCGGCGTATTTGTTCGGAGACGAAAAAACATTGGCCCGCGAAGTGGATCGCATCTTGCTCGACGGCGTTCGCTATGGGCGCCATATCTTTAATTTAGGTCATGGCGTATTCCCAGAGGCAGATCCTAAAAAACTTCATTGGCTAACGGACTATGTGCATGAACGTAGTCGTGAGATTTGGACTCAAGAGAGGTAAATTAGTGAAAGTAGAAAAAAAAGGATTATTATTCCTGTCTTATGGTAGCCCTTCAAGTAAGGATGATTTAGTACCCTATATGACGAGCATTCGTCGTGGCCGTGTACCAACGGAAGCAGAGCTTACAAATCTCACTAAGCGTTATGATACAATCGGTCAATGGGAAAATATTGAGCTTCAAACTATGGCAGAGTGCCAATATAAAGCACTGCTTACTCTGTTGCCAACTATGCCTTCCGCTATTGGTTTTTTACACATGAAACCATCCATTGCAGATGCGGTTGACTGCTTAGTCCAGCAAGGAGTGGAGCATATTATCGCTATTGTAACAGCTCCATTCTTCACCGCTCTCGGTACTGGAGCTTATGAAAAACAAGTGCAAGCAGCCATTTCAAACCATGATAATGTGACATTTGACTTTATCCGTTCATGGTGGGATCAACCAACTTTTAAGGAATACTGGGTAAAAGCACTTTCAAAGTGTGTGCATAATGCTAAAGATGTATTCGTTATTTTTAGTGCGCACAGTATACCTCTTATCAATAATCATGATGGCGATTCGTATGCGTTAGCTTTAGAGGAAAGCGCTAAAGAGATTGCTGAATATTGTAAATTACCGAACTGGACTGTGGCATGGCAAAGTGCGGCTCCTCATGGCCAATGGTTGGAACCTACCGTAGAGGATGCAATCAATGAAGCTTTACAAACTGGTGCTACTCGCATTGCTTTTGTACCATTTGGATTTGTAAGCAATCACGTTGAGGTACTGTACGATAATGATGTGGAGTGTAAAGAACTCGTTGAAGCAAAGGGCGCAACATATATGCGTGCACCCATGCCAAATTGTAATGAAACATTTTTACAAGCAATGGCGAGTGCAATAATAGAAAGGATTCATTCGTGAACGTAACAATTGTGGGCGGTGGCTTAACAGGGCTAACAGCGGCTTATTATTTAGGCCATGCAAAGCCGGAATGGACCATTACTCTTTTCGAACAAGCACCACGATTTGGTGGGAAAATACAAACGCAACGTGTGGATGACTTCGTAGTGGAACTCGGTCCTGACTCCTATTTGGGGCGTAAAACAGAAATGACAGATCTCGTGCATGATCTTGGACTAGGTGATACCCTTGTGTCTAATGAAACAGGTCAAGCCTTTGTATATGATAAGGGCTCTATCCACCCAATTCCGGGCGGCTCCATCATGGGCATTCCTACGGAAATGATGCCCTTTGTGAAAGCAACACTCATTTCATGGCCTGGTAAATTGCGTGCTGGCCTAGATTATTTTAAGAAACCATACCAACTCGATAAAAATGGGGATGTATCCATTGGTCATTTTTTCAAATACCACTTAGGACAAGAAATGATGGATAAGCTCATCGAGCCCCTATTAGCGGGTATCTATGGTGGCGATATTTATAAAATTAGTTTATTGTCGACATTCCCTCATTTTATTCAAGTAGAACAAAAATATGGGAACATGGTGAAAGGTATGATGGCTGCTAAGATGAGTCACTCCAAAGCCGGTGTCTCTAAGGCCACCAAAGGGGCTGTTACTGAAGGGGATGTTCCTCGAGCTGGTAAAGGCACCATGACGGACCGTCAATTTGAAAGTCACGAAGCTAAGACTAGTCAAGATACTTCTGCTGGTAATAGTGTAAGCGGTTCTAGCCATGTGACAAAGACTAGTTCTAATCATCAGTCTGCTAAGGCACAAGCGGATATGGAAAGTCGAAAGGGTACTGCTGCTCAATCCGGTATGTTCCGTCAATTGACAGGTGGCCTTGAAAGCGTGATTACCGCTATCGTTGAGGCCATGCCTAGTAATGTACACTTGCATACAGGTACGCTAGTTTCTGATATTCGATATATTGATGGTGTATATGCAATCGATGTAGTGAAGTCGTGTAACGATTCTTGTGGCTGTCAATCTACGGCAGACCATGTGATTATCACTACACCGCCGGCAACATATACTCAATGGTTCAAGGATGATGCGGGTTTTGATTTCTTGCGTTCCATGGAGCAATCTAGTTGCGCCATTGCTATCATGTCTTTTGATAAAAGCACCTTTGATGGTGATTTAAAGGGATCAGGTCTTCTCATTACTCGTAACACGAATACACCTCTTACAGCGTGTACCATTCTTAATCAAAAATGGCCTCAAACTACCCCTGATGATAAGGTGGTTTTGCGCGTCTTTATTGGTAAGCCAGGTAATGATGTAGTAGAACGACTCAGTGAAGAGGAACTTTCAGAATTGGCAGTCAAAGAAATTCAGCATATTATGAATTTTTCTGCCAAGCCAGAGTGGGTGCGCATCAATCGTCTCATTCACTGCATGCCTCAATATAATGTAGGCCATCGTGCAGGTATTAAAGTCGTACGTGAACATGTAGCCGAGCAGTATCCAAATCTACACCTCATCGGCACACCTTTTGATGGAATCGGGATTCCTGACGGTGTAAAACAAGCAAAAGAACTCGTAGAAAAACTTGTGAATGACAAGTAAAATAGTGACTTGCTTAAAAGAGTTAGTATAGTATTAAGCGACATAGGATTATCTCAGCCTAAAAGCAGTAATTTAGTCTTAACTAAAGAATATACTAATAAAAAATCTCAATAGAAACTAAATTGAAAAGACTCTATATGCTATAATAGTAAGTGGAGTCTTTTGATTTCCGTAATTATAGATATACATTATTATTTTGATATAATCACCATAGATAGGAGTGATCATAATGGGAAAAGCAATCCCTACAGTAGAAGGTTGGCATAGCCAACACATGGTATTTGCCATGGATTTCAGCGCATGGAACTGCTTCACAGAGGATGAAAAAGCAGCAGCGCGCAATGAATTAAAAGCATTCTTAGCCGACCTTGAAGCTAAACATCAAGCTAAAGAAGGTAGCTATGCATTCTATGATTGTAATGGAGCAAAAGGGGATTTAATCTTATGGATTCTCGGTCCATCCCTTGAATACTTGGCTCAAGTAGAACGTAAATTCCGCCGTCTAGCTATTGCAAGCGTATTGGTGCAAACTTATTCTTATACATCTGTAACAGAAGTAAGCACCTATGTTAAGGCCAAGTTAGATACAGAGGAGGTTAATCAAAAATTATATCCTCATGTACCTCGCGATAAATATATCTGTTTTTATAATATGAGTAAAAAACGCGAAGGTGATGACAATTGGTTCATGTTACCACCGCAAGAACGCGGAGCTCTGATGAAAGCTCACGGCGAACTTGGTAAAACATATTTAGACGTTTTATCTGAATTCACTACAGGTGGCTGTGGCCTAGACGACTGGGAATGGGGTATTACTATCTTTAGTAACGACGACATCCAATTCAAAAAAATTGTATACGATATGCGCTTCGAAGAAGCCAGTGCAAAATACGGCATCTTCAGCGACTTCTATGTTGGTACCATCATCGATGATGCACTACTAGAAGAAATCTTTGGATAATAAAAAGGGACTGCGTTGCAGTCCCTTTTTTTCCCTCTAAAATGAAGGCTAAAATTTTAAACAAAAAATTTTTGTATTCTTTTTACTGTACTGTGTAAAATATAATTCACTATATTCGATTATCTTATTAATGGCTATATTTTTATAAAAGAGAACCCCGCATCGATCCGACTTACGAGATCAAGGCCCTAGGCCGCAGACCTGATAAGTATGGAGGAGAGATGCAGGGTTTCTTTTATCACTTAGTATAGAAAAGTGAATTATATTTTGTTGTACTGTTCAGTGAACGTAAATTTTCTGTTCCAGAAAATTATACGTTCATGTTTGCACCTTTACGCACATAGAACCAGTAGCACACAGATACAGTTACAAGGTTGAACGCAAGTAATACAGCAAAGGCTGGGTGAATATTGCCGAACATGGAATATACAAAGCCGAAGATTTTAGGAGTAATGAAGGCACCATATGCAGCTACAGCGGCTACGAAACCTGTAATTAAAGAGGAGAGCAATGGATTGCCAAATACGTGTGGAATCATACGGAATGTTGCGCCGGTAGCAAAACCACAGCATACAAAAGTTAATACGGACATTGCAAAGAAGAATGGGAAGTTGTGCATATCTACACCAACTGCAATTAATGCGGTTGATGCACATAAGCCGATAAGACTAATAAAGGTAACTTTTGTACCACTATTGATTTTATCTGCTAACCAACCACCCACAGGACGAAGGGCACCTGCTACGAGTGGGCCTACAAATGCGATAGAAGCAAATGGAATTTCAGGGAATTCTTTGCCTACTAATAGACCAAGTGCTGCTGCGTAACCAGAGAATGCACCGAAAGAACATGTATAGAGCAATGTTAGCGCCCATGTGTGCTTGTTACCAAAGATTTGTACGAGGTTTTTAGGATTTGGTTTTTCTAGAGGTAGGTTATCCATGAAGCGAGTCATCAATGCAAGGATAACAACAAGAGGTACAACCCACATGAAAGCTGCATTAGCTAGATATACTGCGTTGCCCTTAATAATTGTTGGCGTTACACCAAATACACTACCTAAAGCCGCAGATCCCATAGCAAATGGAGCTAGGAAGTAGATTACAGAAATGCCAAGATTACCAACGCCACCGTTGATACCAAGAGCAGTGCCTTTTTCAGATTTAGGGAAGAAGTTACCAATGTATGCCATAGAGGATGAGAAGTTGGCACCTGCTAAACCGATAAGGGCTGTTAAAATCATAAATGTCGCATAAGAAGTTGTTGTATCTTGTACAGCAAAGCCGAGCCACACAACAGGAACTAATAAGATAATTGTGGAAATAAATGTCCAGTTTTTACCGCCTAACAGTGCTGGCATGTATGTGTATACAAATCGCAATGTGGCACCTACTAGGCCTGGTAAGGCAGCCAATGTAAATAATTGATCAGTAGTAAAGTTAAATCCAGCGCTATTTAGCTGAGCCGCAATGGTTGCCCATAAGTACCAAACACAGAATGAAAGTGTTAAGGCAATAGTGGATATAACGAGGTTTTGTTTAGCAATTTTTTTGCCAAACTTTTCCCAAAATTCCGGATTCTCCGGTTGCCAATTAGCCACGATTTCGCTGCGGCTTGCACCTACTTGAGGCATTTTTAGTTCGTTCATTTTGAACTTCTCCTTACTGTAACAACTATACACGTAGACAAGAAAAATATATAAGATTATATATAGTATATATATATATATAAATGTAAAATCTAAAGAATTTTCATAGAAAGCATTCGATTTACTTACAAAACTGCGTTATAATTATTGTAGCATTAATATTTTTCAATGTCTTACATCACAGATATATTATATAGTGTAATTTTTTTTGTGAATGTGATGTAAAACACACATATTCTGAAATTAATAAGTTATAATAATCATATATATACGAAAAAGTATATAGTATACGTACTTTTACTATAAATAGATTAGTATAACTAATGGATTTTGTTATAAAAGTACTGTGGAGTGATAATGGTATGGATCAAAATTTAATTAACCAATTGCTTGCTTTGCCGGGTGAGGAACTACATCTTAAAAAAGGTGATTTTCTCTTCCGTGAGGGGGACAAGGCAGAATACTTTTACGTAGTAGTAAAAGGTAGAATGAGCATTAAGAAGTTCGAAGCTAGCGGACACATTTTTGCGTTGCGTTTAGTAGGGCCGAATAATGTAATTGGTGAGGTTCCGTTGTATGAGGAGAACACTAGAACATATGTGTTCAACGCCATTGCTCGGGAGGATTGCTCTGTTTATTGTATACGCTATGATGTGTTGGAAGGGGCTATTGCAAAAGACCATTCATTGGCTATTGCAATGATGAAAATCTACACTTTACATATGCGTCGTCAACAGGCAAAATACCGGGACTTGCTACTTTACGGCAAGAAGGGAGCATTCTATTCTACTTTGTTGCGCTTAGCCAATAGTTATGGTGTAAAGCGCGAGGATGGTATCTTTATTGATATTGCCCTAACAAATCAAGAATTGGCTGAGTTTGCTGCCACATCAAGAGAAAGTTTAAATCGCATGTTAAGTGAGTTACGTAAGTTAGGCTATGTAGCCTATGACAAACACCATCTAGTAATCTGTGATTTTGACGCTTTAATCGGATTACTTGATTTAGAGGTTGATGGTATTGACCCTAATATTAGTAATATCGAATAACAGGATTTTCTCCCTTGTGTTAGCACATCTAGCACAAGGGATTTTTTTGTAGTTTTGAAGGAGGACACGAGATGAGCTTGTTGTCTCAAAAGTTTAAGTTTCTTCGCAAGAAGGAAGTATCTCCAAACGGCCATCAAATCACAGAAGATGGAGGTCGTGAATGGGAAAATTATTATCGTGACCGTTGGTCTTACGATAAAGTTGTCCGCACAACGCATGGCGTAAACTGTACTGGTTCTTGTAGCTGGAATATTTATGTTAAAAACGGTGTTGTAGCCTGGGAAAATCAAGCAATTGACTACCCTGAAACACCAGATGATATGCCAGATTATGAACCACGTGGGTGCCCTCGTGGTGCAACATTCTCTTGGTATCTTTATAGCCCTTTGCGCGTAAAATATCCTTATGTACGTGGCGAATTGGCTGAGCTTTGGAGAGAAGCGAAGAAGAATGCTAAGAATCCAATCGAAGCTTGGAAATCTATCGTAGAAGATCCTGAAAAAGCGAAAAAATATAAGTCAGCCCGTGGTATGGGTGGCTTTGTGCGCTCCACATGGGATGAAGCAACAGAAATTACTGCAGCATCCTTACTATATACAGCAAAAACATATGGCCCTGACCGCAACGCAGGCTTCTCTGTAATTCCTGCGATGTCCATGTTGTCCTATGCAGCAGGGGCTCGTTTCCTTAACTTGATGGGTGGCACACCATTGTCCTTCTATGACTGGTATGCCGATTTGCCACCTTCCAGCCCTCAAGTTTGGGGTGAACAAACTGATACACCTGAATCTGGTGACTGGTATAATGCTGGTTACATCATGACGTGGGGTTCTAACGTACCGTTGACCCGTACGCCAGATGCTCACTTCTTGACAGAGGTTCGTTATAAAGGTACTAAAGTAGTATCCGTGTCTCCTGACTATGCGGAATCTACAACTTCTTCCGATGCATGGCTCAATGTAAAAGCTGGTACCGATGCGGCTCTTGCAATGGCAATGGGTCACGTTATCCTAAAAGAATATTACATCGACAAAGAAACTCCATACTTCAAAGAGTATGCAAAAGAGTTCACAGATATGCCATTCCTTGTACGCGTTGAAGATATCAACGGCACAGTTCAACCAGGCCGTTTCTTGAATGCTAAGGACTTAGGTCGCCAAGAGGAAGGCGCTGACTTCCAAATGGTATTGATTGATGAATTAACAAATGAAATCGTTGTACCTAATGGTACAATGGGTGAACGTCACACGAACCCACAAAAATGGAATTTACGACTTGAAAATCGCGACACAGGAGCTAAAATTGATCCTCGCTTGTCCGTATTTGATCAACGTGAAGACGTGACTGTTGTTAAGTTACCGTACTTTGGTGATGAAGAGCACGAAGGTGTTATTGAACGTGCTATTCCTACTATTACGGTACAAACTGCAGATGGTCCTGTGAAAGTAACTACAGTGTATGACCTCATTCTTGCTAACTACGGTATTGACCGTGGTATCGGTGGTGAAGTGGCTACAAGCTATACTGATGACACTCCATACACACCTACATGGCAAGAAAAAATCACTGGCGTAAAAGCGGACATTGCTATTGCTACAGCACGTGAATTTGCAGATAATGCTGAAAAAACGAACGGTCGTTCCATGATTATCATGGGCGGTGGTATCAACCACTGGTACCATGCTGATGTTATTTACCGTACTATTTTGAACCTTATCATGTTCTGTGGTACAGAAGGCGTTAATGGCGGTGGTTGGGCCCACTACGTAGGTCAAGAAAAGCTTCGTCCTGTTGAAGGTTGGGGTGGTATCATGACTGCCAATGACTGGAGTAAGGCTCCTCGTTTGCAAAATGGTACATCTTGGTTCTACTTTGCTACAGAGCAATATCGTTCTGACTGCATCGATTTGGCAGACCGCGTATCTAAATTGGCTAAACCTCGCTATCGTCATCCTGGGGATTACAATGTATTAGCGGCTCGTTTAGGTTGGTTGCCATCTTATCCTACTTTCAATAAAGGTAGCCAAGAATTGATTAATGATGCTCGTGCAGCCGGTGCTAGTACAGAAGCGGAAATCAACCAATATGTGGCACAAGCCTTGAAAAATAAAGATTTACAATTCTGTGTAGAGGATCCAGCAGCTAAAGAAAACCATCCACGTAACTTGTTTGTATGGCGTGCGAACCTTATCGGTTCTTCTTCTAAAGGCCACGAATACTTCTTGAAACATTTATTAGGCACAAAAAATGCCGTATTGGAAGATGATGATGCTCCTACACGCCCAGAAGAAATTAGATGGCGTGAAGCAGATGGTGCGGGTAAGCTTGATCTCTTAATTGATATCGACTTCCGTATGGCGTCTACAGGTTTATATTCTGATATCGTGTTCCCCGCAGCTACATGGTATGAAAAAGAAGACTTGTCTTCTACGGACATGCATCCATATGTACATGTATTCCAAGCAGCTGTTGATTGCGCATGGGAAACTAAATCCGACTGGGATACATTCCGCACTCTTGCAGAAACAGTATCTCGCGTAGCAAAAGAATCTGGCTTTACAGAATATGAAGATATTGTAGCTACTCCACTTGGCCATGATAGCCCAGGCGAAGTAGCGCAACCAGAAGGTAAAGTTCTTGATTGGAGTAAAGGCGAATGTGAACCAATCCCTGGTAAAACAATGCCGAACCTCGTTCATGTAAAACGCGATTACAGTCAGATCTTTGAAAAATACATTGCTTTAGGACCTAATATCGAAAATAAAATGGGTGCTCACGGTTTGGCGTGGGATGTATCTGACGAATATCAAACATTGTATGGTCAAAATGGTACGATTGATAATCCAGACTTCATTTCTCATGGCCGTCCAAGCATTTACGAATGTAAGGAAGCTTGTAATGTTGTATTAACATTATCTTCTTGTACAAATGGTAAATTAGCGGTTCGTTCTTGGAAAGCGATGGAAGAAAAAACAGGTCTTTCTGGGCTTGAAAAGAATGCAAAAGGTCGTGAACAAGAAAAAATTACCTTCGATGACATGGTTCGTCAACCACGCTTTATCATTAGCTCTGTAACAAGTACTGGTAAGAACGATAAAAATCGTCGTTATTCTCCATTTACAACATCTACAGAAGATAAGGTACCATTCCGTACTGTAACAGGTCGTCAATCGTTCTATTGTGATCATGAAATGATGCGCGACTATGGCGAAGCTATGGCATTGTACAAACCTGTATTGTCATATAAACCAGTACAAGGTGATTATAAACAAGAAGGTATTCCAGAAATTACGTTGAAATACTTAACACCACATAATAAGTGGTCTACACATAGTATGTACTTTGATAGCCAACAAATGTTAACATTATTCCGCGGAGGCCAAACAATTTGGCTTAACGAAGATGATGCAGCAGAAATTGGTGTTAAAGATAACGACTGGGTAGAAGCTTTCAATAAAAATGGTGTAGTTGCAGCTCGTGCAGTTGTATCTCCACGTATTCCTCGTGGCATTTCTTATATGCATCACTCCCAAGACCGTCACATCAACGTTCCTGGTACGCAAGTTAAGAAAGATCGTCGCGGTGGTACACACAATGCGCCAACACATATTCACATGAAGCCGACACACATGATCGGCGGTTATGGTCAATTGAGCTATGGTTTTAACTACTATGGCCCAACTGGTAACCAACGTGATATGACAATTGTGGCTCGTAAATTGAAGGAGGTGGATTGGCTTGAAGATTAAAGCTCAAGTATCCATGGTCCTAAATTTGGACAAGTGTTTAGGCTGTCATACATGCTCTATTACTTGTAAAAATACATGGACGAACCGCGAAGGCGCGGAATATATGTACTTTAATAACGTGGAAACCCGCCCTGGTGTAGGTTACCCACGTAATTGGGAAAACCAAGAGAAATGGAAGGGTGGCTGGACTCTCGATAAAAGCGGTAATTTGGCGCTTTCCACAGGCTCTAAAGGCTCTCGATTGATGAAGTTGTTCTATCATCCAGAACAACCAGAAATTACGGATTACTTTGAACCTTGGACATACGATTATGAAACATTGATTCATACCGGTCGTAAAAATAATCAACCTGTAGCACGTCCTCGTTCTTTGTTAACAAAGCAAAAAATGGAAGTAACATGGGGCCCTAACTGGGATGATGATTTGGCTGGTGGTCATCATGCACGGGAAGATGTGAACTTGGCTAAGATGGGTGATGATATCGTATTTGACTACGAAGAAGTATTCATGCGTTATTTACCACGTCTTTGTAACCACTGTTTGAATCCTGCATGTGTAGCAGCATGCCCATCCGGTGCTATCTACAAGCGTGATGAAGATGGTGTTGTACTTGTTTCTCAAGATGTATGCCGCGGTTGGAGACATTGCGTTCCATCTTGCCCATACAAAAAAATCTTCTATAACTGGGAAACGAATAAAGCTGAAAAATGTGTATTCTGTTATCCTCGTTTGGAAAATGGTCTGCCTCAAATATGCGCTGAAACATGTGTAGGTCGTATGCGCTATGTTGGTGTAGTCTTATACGATATGGACAAAGTTCAAGAAATGGCAGCTACGAAGGATGAACAAGACATCTACCAAAATACAGTAGATTTAATCTTGGACCCTAATGATCCAGAGGTTATTAAAGCCGCTCGCGAAGCAGGTATCTCTGAAGCATTCTTGAAAGCAGCTAAAAAATCTCCTGTTTACAAGCTTGTAAAAGAATGGGGCGTTGCATTGCCATTGCATCCAGAGTATCGCACATTGCCAATGGTTTGGTATGTGCCACCGCTCAGCCCAATTTTACAACGTGTTACATCTGATGTATACTTGCCAGATGCACATGAAATGCGCGTGCCTGTACAATACTTAGCTAATATGTTTACTGCTGGTAATACAGATATTTTAGCTCGTGTATTACAACGCATTCTCGATATGCGTGAATACATGCGTCGCCGTGAAACAGGTGATGAAGCAATCGCTCATGAAGTAGATCTTACAGAAGAGCAAATGTATGCTATGTACAAATTGTTAGCCTTGTCTAAATATAATGATCGCTTTGTTATTCCATCTGATGTAAAAGTATCTCGCGAAGGTCGCCTTGAAATGCAACATAATCGCGGCTTTGCTTGCCCTACAGGGGGATGTCAATAATGAAGGATGCTCAGAAAATCGCTCTTATTGCGTCATTTCTTCTGCGCTATCCTGATGAACAATGGTATAACGAACTACCTGAATGGAGAGAGGACGCCCAATCTGTTGGGCATCCTCAACTTCGCCAAGGTTTATTAGAATTCTTCGACTATGTAGAGGAATCCGATAAAAAAGAATTTGAAGACCAATATGTTCGTACCTTTGATTTTAGTCAAAATACAACAATGTATTTGTCGACTTATGAATTACAAGGTACTGGGGAACAAGCAGAAGAACTCGTTAAATTTAAAGCTTTCTTCCTAGAAAACGACTATGATTTGCCAAAAGAAATGCCAGACTATGTTCCAGCACTTCTTGAATTATGTGCCGTTATCGATGATGAAAAAGCAAAAGAAATTTACGACTATTGTAAGCCAAAATTGGAATACATTAGAGAACGCTTCATTGAGGCTAAATTGCCTTATGCATTCTTGTTTGATATTATCTTGTCTGTTGCAAATGGATTGGAGGACGGTGCACGATGAATCTATTCCTTTGGGGCGCTTTGCCTTACATCGCTTTCACCTTCTTAATCGTAGGTACTTTGGTTCGTTTCTTCTACTTTGAAAGAAACTGGACTACAAAATCGAGTGAATTTTTAGAGAAAAAACAATTGCGCATTGCCAATCCATTGTTCCACTTTGGCTTGCTTTGCGTTATCGGTGGTCACGTAGTAGGTGTGTTAATCCCTAAAACTTGGACTGCTGCAATCGGTATTAATGACCATTTGTACCATGAAGGTGCTTTATACATGGGTGCTGTAGCTGGTATTATCTTTATCGTAGGCTTCTTGCTTTTGATGAAACGTCGCTTTACTGTGCCTGCTATGAAAGTTAATACATCTGGTCTTGATAAATGGTTATATTTGTTCTTAACATTAGCCATTTTCAGCGGTATGGCTGGTACATTGCTTAATGCATCTGGTTTCTTTGATTACCGCGTATCTATCGGTCCTTGGTTCCGTAGCTTACTATCCTTTATGCCTGATCCATCCTTGATGGAAGGCGTACCATTCATGTTTAAATTCCATATGTTAGCGTGGATGGTGGTAGCTATTATCTTCCCATTCAGCCGTTTGGTACACTGCTTGAGTGTTCCACTCAACTACTTAACACGTCCGTTCATTGTATATCGTAAACGTGACGAAAAATAATTAGGATGATGATTGATTTGTATGCCCTTCATGATATGACAAATTAATCTTAGCCCCTTGTAATAGTGAAAGCTGATGCTCACTACTACAAGGGGCTTTTATTTATTAATTTTTGTTAGAGTAGTTTAGATAACATAACATAACACTATTTCTGATTTAATTACCTAGCTTTTACCGAAACACTTTTGAGTTGTTTATATAGTTAAAATGAAAGACTAAATTAGAATTATTCTTATAATGAATGCTACCTATCTAATATAAGTAATCTGCAAATTTCGATTTAAATGATAAAATATGTTAAGTAAAATTGATATTTCAGGAATTATGTTAGAGAGGTTTATGATGAATCAAGTGGAAACGAAACAGTATAAGAGTATTTACCATATCTTTATATGGATTGCAGTATTCTCCTTAATTATGATCGGTTTGCTAGAGTGGGGCTATATCGTAGGTGGTCGTGCCTTCGGGAACTATAAAGTCTATACAGGCCTTGTACCTTGGTGTACGTGGATTGTGATGACTTATTTGGCAACTCGTCCTAAATGGTTTACAAGTCGTTATAATTTATGTGAAATGTTCAAGGTTCACCGTGCATTAGGTATTGCATCTGTAGCTGTTATTGCATTCCATTTGTATCTCTATTTCGGTAAAGCTGCTAAATCCGTTCTCGGTTGGTGGGGTGGCTATGTAGCCCTTACTTCCTTCGGTATTGGTACTATTTCTGGCCTTGCGTTCTTGACGCCAAAACTTAGAAAAGTTACACCATCTGGTCGTAATGTTGGTATTTGGCTTCATCGTTTAAATCTCGTAGCATTAGTTGCTGCGGATATCCATATTCATGGTTTTAATCGTATTTCTAAAATGGTACCATTCTTACAAGTCTTTGATATCATTACATACGGTCTCGTTCTTTACTGCATTTACTTGATGTTTAAAAAGAAATAATATGAATTACTAGAATCTCTTCTGTATCATGCAGAAGGGATTTTTCGTTACATTTATAGTTTCTAGTAAATTAACATAGGATCTTAACATAAGATATTATCAGTTTGAGTCATAAATGATTATGAGATTGATATACATTTTCCCTTTACTCATATAATGAAAATTGTTATTATCTGTATGTTAAACATGATAATGATAATTAGGTTCACAGATTCATTATCTATTCATTTTTATTCTTGTTATTTTTATTGTGTGAGGTTTAGTATGATTAAACGTAAAATGACCAGTGCTTTTGCAGTGGCTGCCATGATGGGTGTGGCTACAGCTTTTGCTGTTAACCCATTTTCTGATGTTCCTTCTGATAGCTGGGCTTATCAAGCAGTAGATCAATTGGCTACAGCTGGTATTATCAATGGATATCCTGATGGTACTTTCAAAGGGCAAAATAATATTACGCGTTATGAAATGGCTCAAATGATTGCGAAAGGTATGGCTAATCAAGATCGGGCAAATGCGGAACAACAAGCTATGTTAAATCGCTTGGCTGATGAATTTTCCAATGAATTGAATACACTTGGTGTGCGTGTAGCTAAATTGGAAGACCGTGTAGGCAATGTAAAAGTTACTGGTGATGCTCGTATCAACTACATCGGTAAAGAGGGTGGCGATGGTTATGATTACGAAGATAAGATCACAGCTCGTGTACGTCTAGGTCTCGATGCAAAGGTTAATAAAAATACCTCTGTTAAAGCGCGTATTACTACAGGTTCTATTGAGCTAGGTGATAGCTCTAAAGAGGCACAAGCTAATTGGGATTTGGCATACGTAGAGCACAAGTTCGGTAAAAATGTTGTGGTCGATGCGGGGCGCTATACTCAAAAATTTGGCGGTGGTCTCATTTATAACTCCAACTTTGATGGTGTTGGTGCTACAGCTAAGCTTGGTAAAAAAGTGACATTAAATGGTGGCTATGGTTATATGACAGCAGGCCGTTTTGCAAAAGTTTCCAAGGAAAATAACGGTGATGTGGGCATTGTGAATGCTAATGTGGCTGTAAATGATCACTTTAGCTTTGGTGGTATGCTTGCTCATGTTGGCACAGCGAATGTACGCATGGGTAATGGCAAGAAAAATAATGATTTTGATAATGTATATGGCTTCAATGCGAAATATAATGTAGGTAAACTTGATGTTCACGGTGAGTGGGTTAAAGCATCGGGCTTGAGTGATTCTGATATTTGGAATGTAGGCGCTAAATGGGGCAACTACAAAATTGATAAAAAGAATTCTTGGGCAGTAGGCTTAGATTACTACGATCAAGCTAAAAATGCACCGATTTTCAAAACACAAAAATACGAATCTAATGATTTACAAAAAACAACGCGTTTTGAAGGTTATAAGGCGTGGGAGTTGGGCGCATCTTATGCACCAGAGAAAAATATTGGCATTAATGCATACTACGGTTTCAATGCTAAAACACAAGAAGGCAATCGCGTAAATGATTACTATCGTGCGGATCTTAACTTCAAATTCTAATGTAATAATTGGATTCTAATTTAATCAGTAATTAGTTCTAAGTAGAATGCTATAGGGTGAGAGTGTTTTATTAGCATGCTACATTAGGCCAAACTAGATGTATACTTGTAGATCGTATAGGACGTAGAGAGGTTTATTATGGCAGAAGTTGTAAAAAAACAGTTTAAGAGTAAATACCATATTTTAATTTGGATTGCAGTTTTATCCCTAATATTTATGGGTATGGTGGAATATGGTTATGTAACAGGTGGTAGACCATTCGGCAACTGGAAGGTTCACTTAGGACTTATTCCTTATGTGGCATGGCTTGTATTAACATACATTGCAACAAAACCAAAATGGTTTATCAAACGATATAATCCAAAAGAAATGTTTGAAGTTCATCGCATTGTAGGTATTGTTAGTGTTGTTCTCGTATGTGCACACTGGTATGTATACTTCTTGAAAGCTTTGAAATCCTTCTTAGGCTTCTGGGGCGGTTATATCTCCCTTGTGGCTATGTTTATTGCTCTTATCTTTGCGGTATTATACTTAACACCTTGGGTAGGCAATATGGCAAAATCTGTATCCCGTAAAAAAGCAATCTGGATTCATCGCTTGAATCTAATTGCCATTATTGCGGCAAATATCCATGTTCATGGATTTGGCCGTTTATCTAAAATGGTACCATTCTTGCCTGTATTTGACGTAGTAACTTATGCGCTTGTTATTTACTATATTTATTGGATGTTCAAACAAAAATAATATATTGTAGGCATCTCTTTCTTTAGTAAAAGTAGGGGAACCACATGATAAAAGAGACCATCTCTGGCCCTTATGGGTATAAGCGATGGTCTTTTTTTGTCGTTTGCGATACAATAGAATCATAAGTATATATTCTATGGATTTATGTAAATATATGCTATTGCATTCTTTTGAGGTAAGAGTAAAAATCTGTTCTATAAACATTTTTTTGTATTATAGTATACTTTAGCTCATATCGATATGTATATTACTACCTTTATAGGTAATTTCAAATAGGAAAGAAGGATATTATGGATTCTTCTTGGAAACGAATTATATACCTAATCTGTACTATACAGGTTGGTGGGGGTATAACAATTATCGGTGTATTATCCTTCCTTCCGTTATTTTTAGCTGAGCTAGGCCTGCATGATCCAGGGGAAGCGGCCATGTGGGCAGGCCTTGTATCAGGTGTAACGCCTTGTATGGTGGCACTGAGTGCACCATATTGGTCGCGTAAGGCAAATCAGCTTGGTCCGCGTAAGGTAATGATGTTCATCTTGTTTACCCTGATGGTGACTGTTGGCGCCTGTGCTTTTACACAAACACCATGGCAGTTATTGATGTTACGTATCTTGCAAGGCGTGGTAGGGGGCTATGTTCCAATAGGATTGGCTATTATTATTCTCGTAACCCCTGAGGATAAGGTACCTTGGGCAATGGGCTTATACCAAGCTTCCATGGTTATGGGCCTCGTATTTGGACCACTCATGGGTGGTTTGGCGGCGGACTTATTAGGTTATCGCGCTCCATTTGTTATGTTCTCATCCTTAACAGGGCTTTGTATGTTGGGGATTTATCTATTCATGCCTAATCTACAGTTTGAGCATAAGGTAGATGCTAGAGAGTCGCAGCTGTCTCTAATTAAATCCTTTTTGGTCATACCTCGTGTTCGCCTCTTGGTAGGGTTATTGTTTCTATGTAATTTTGGTATTACCGGCATTGGCCCCATTTTACCACTATACATTAAGCACTATATGCATATGAATGATGAGTTTGTAGCCACTATTGTTGGTATAATCATCTTTGGCGCTGGTTTGTTTAGTGCTTTAGCTTCAATCTCCATTGGTAAGATAACAGAACGTTTAACCATGCCTCGTATTGTTTTTACTGCTACATGGGCTGTAGGGACTTTGTTTATACTTCAATATATAATGCCTAGCATATGGGGACTTGGTATATTCCGTGCCATTGCAGGATTCTTCATGGGCTTTATTACACCGATTGCCAATACGCTCATATCCAAGGCGGTTCCTATTGAGCGGCGAGGTATCGTGTTTGGTGCGGTGTCTAGTGTGGCCATGATGGGAAATGTATTGGGGCCTGTCCTTAGTGGCATGATTGCTCGTGCCTTTGGGTACGGGGCGGTCTTTTGGTCTACAGCAGCTATATTCTTTGTAGCGGCGCTGTTTATTTATCGTAGTTTAGTTATTCCCAGTGAAAGTCAATCGGCATAGCTGATTTGCTTTCACCGTTTTAGACATAGTTAAATATATTTAGTAGTATGTATAGAATCTATAAATACTATGTAGAGAAAACGTATGGCAAACTCCAATATGGGGCCGTATGTTGCGAAATGTTTCAAAGGTATTGAGCTGTCTAATCTGCAAGAGAGATGAGAGTGCATCGTTATGTTATTAAAACAATTAGAGTATTTTGTGTGTGTAGTAGATAACAACAGTTTTACACAAGCTGCAACAGAGCAATATGTATCTCAATCTGCTATATCTCAGCAAATCAAAGCTCTTGAAACTAGTCTTGGTGTTGAACTAATGGTTCGAGAAAAACGAAGCTTTCATCTAACACCAGCAGGACAATATTTATATCGATCTGGGAAAAAACTATTAGAAAGGTTTCATGATATTAAGGTAGAAACGACGCGTATCGGTACAGATGCACGTGTGAGTTTGCGCATTGGTTATTTGAATCGTTACAGTGGAATTGCTATGCAGCAAACGGTGATTCACATGGCAAAGCGTTATAAAAATTTAGATATTCGTATGTACAGCGGCAGTCATGAAGAGCTATATGGCATGCTCAGTGATCGTCGTGTAGATGTAGTATTTAATGATCAATGGCAAATTTTATCTGATGATTTTGAAAGTCATTTAATTGATAAAGCCACTACATTTATTGAGGTACCACAAGGATATACTAATGAAGACTGTGTAGAACTAAAGCATATCAATGATTTACCACTTATTTTATTGTGTCGTGGGAAATATACCTTGTCTGAAGAAGAACATTATCGCAAAGCTATAGGTTATAATGGCGCCTTCGCTTATGCTCGTACGTTAGAAGAAGCACGATACTTGGTTGCAGGGCAGCAAGGGCTATTACTATTAGATTGTTTTAAATATTTAACAGATTCTATGCCAGGTATCGAACGTAAGGTATTGATGAATCATGGTAAAACTATGGAACGCCACTACTACTTTATATCTCAACGAAATCAAAATAATTCATATATTGTAGCACTCAGAGATATGTTTCAGCAGGTACTTGAAGAATTATAAATGAGATTATAAATGAAAAAGCCGTTAGCAATTTGCTAACGACTTTTTTCTTTTTCTGTATATGTCTATTTGTATTTTCCTTATATAGTTATGATAGTATTAGAAATTTAAATTTTTCTTGTATCTATGAGTATAGCCTTACAAAAAGTCTCTTAACATCATGAAGCCATCAATACATAGTTTGATACCGTAAATGACGAGAACCGAACCACAGAAACGGTTAATCCATGCCATATGAGTAATTTTAATTTTTTTAGCTAGTAGATGCATTGTAGTAGCTAGAGAACCAAACCAAATTGGTGTCATAACTAAGAAACCAGCGAAGAAGTGGTAGATGCTTTCTTTTGGAATATTAGCTTGAAAAGCACCGAGCATCATTGTCGCATCTAGAATGGCTTGAGGATTGCCCCATGATACCGCAATGGCTGAGACAATAATTTTTCTAATTGGAATATGTGTGTCCACATTGCGCATGTCTGGTTCAGTTTTAAATATATTAAAGCCCATATAAACAATGAGGAGGCCCCCAAAGAGGAGAACTATGAGCTTTGTGAGTGGCCACATTTCAAGAACGGCACCAATACCATAGAAGGCGGCAGCACTTAAACTCATGTCAAAAAACGCTAGTATGATTAGCGTCAATATAATGCGACGGACAGGTTGCACCAAGGCCGTATTAATAATGAAGAGGTTTTGCATGCCAACAGGGGCAAACGTAGCGAGGCCGACAAGAAGTCCTTGTAAGAAGTACATATTAACCCTCCTGACTATGGTATGATAAAGTACTAATAAGGTGAATAGTAGCACGAAACCCCTCCATTACTGGAGGGGTCCTTACTATTCTATTCATATATAATTATAACATAATATACAATATATGTATATTTTCTACCATAAACCTATCATATGTTGTGCCATAAGGCTTACGGCAGAAATAGCAATCCAGCAACAAGCACCTAAGGTTAGAGCAGAGCCGCCGGATTTTAATAATTTTACAATATTTGTATTAAGGCCGATTGCTACCATAGCCATTGTAATAAAGTATTTGGAAATTGTTTTGAAGATACTCAAGAATTGAATATCTACATTAGCATAGGATAATGCTGTTGTAATAAGGGAGCAAAGTACAAAGTATAAAACAAATCTTGGGAAAATCTTAGCAATACTAACATTTGCACCATCTGTCTGAGAGGCATTTTTCTTGGCTTTGTATACTTGATAACTAGCGAGGCCTAAACATATAGGAATAATAGCTAGGGTACGTGTTAGCTTTACGATAGTAGCATATTCCAAAACTTGAGTGCCCGTACCTTTCATACTATCCCATACAGCAGCTGTTGCTGTTACAGAAGAAGTATCGTTAACTGCAGTACCAGCGAACAATCCAAAGCCCATGTTAGAGAGCCCAATGGCGTCGCCTAATTGAGGGAATACGAAGGCGGCTACCACATTGAAGAAGAATACAACAGAGATTGCTTGTGCAATATCATGATCCTCTGCTTTAATAACTGGTGCCGCTGCAGCAATAGCGGAACCACCACAAATGGATGAACCAACACCGATGAGAACAGCTGAGTTAGAGTCAATATGGGTTAATCGATAAATAACATAGGATACGATTAACGATGTAGCGATGGTAGAAATGATGACAGGTAAAGAAATCCAACCTACATGTAGAATCTGTGTAATGTTAAGACCAAAGCCCAACAAAATAACGGCCCACTGTAAAATCTTTTTGGATGTAAATCCAATGCCAGCACCTGTTTTTTCCCGTTTCCAAGAGGTGAAGATAGAACCGATAATTATACCTAAAATGATGGCAAAGATTGGACTACCTACTAGATGAAATTGCTGTCCTAGTAGCCAACAAGGAATAGCGAGAATGGCACAGAGCAAAATGCCTGGCAACGTTTTTTGATTGATACCCATTATAAAACCTCCTTACTGTACATACAGTTCACGTCATATGCGGTATCATGTGGCGTTTGCTTTCTATAGTGTTAATAGTACCATAGGAAGGGTTTTAAAATCTACTATATATGTCAGAATTATACAGAATATTCATCGCATTTTTGAAGTTTTTATATGATTAATATAAATAAAAACAAATTATAAGATAGGAGTTAATATTATTGAGTTAAAGATTTTATATAATCGTAAAATTCATAATAATAATTTATAAGTTGAAATTTAAACTTGTTTTGTGATGAATAAGGTGTATATAATGAATAGAATCTATTTCAGGTGGAAATAGAGTATATAAAGTGAGGACCCTTATGATTGATATTACAAAAATAATTGAAACCAATAAAGAATATGTGAAACAACACCCTGAGCTACCAAAGGCGGGGCTAACAAGCCATCCTACAAAAAAGTTAGGCATCGTAACTTGTATGGATACCCGCTTAGTAGGTATGCTAGAAGAAGCACTAGGCTTTAATCGAGGTGAGATAATTGTCATCAAAACTGCAGGAAATAGTGTAACACAACCTATCGATAACATAGTGCAAAGCTTGCTCGTTGCTACCTATGGTATGGAAATTGAAGATGTGCTAATCATCGGTCATGAAAACTGCGGTATGATCGATTTTTCTGCTACTACATTCATGGAATCTATGAAAGCGAAAGGTATCAGTGAAGATGCTATTCGCATGATCGAACCGGGCCTTATCGACTGGATGGATCGATTCCATATCTCTGAAGACAATGTAATTTATACAGTTAACTTCCTACGCCACCATCCACTATTTCCAAAAGGGATGGGTTTCTATGGGGGCATGATGGATCCTGATACAGGCGAATTCCGCTACCTTGAAATCTAGGCTAAGATTTGATGGGGCCCAAGTTGATTTGTACATTTAGGTGAAAAAGAACGATAACTAACCTCTACGCTCCAAAGCGAGCTAAGTCGCTAATCGGTTAGTCATCACTCTTTTTATAACTGTATTTGTGAACTCGTCCCATCGAGTCTATTCATAAATCAATAAAACAAAATTCACTGTATCAAATGAGTAAGGGACGAAAAAGTTATCGTTCTTTTTCCAACTGTACCTATGAATTAGTCCCATCAAATCTGAATGTTCATTAACGAGTTAGCGTAATTTCGCCGCATCAAGAGTGAACAAAGAAAGGGAATGGCTTAGCCATTCCCTTTTCTTGCTCTCTATATAGCCAACCTATTATTTTCGCATTTAAGGTTGATGGTAGGACTATATGGGACTATTACATAAGTACAGCCATAAAAATCACAGAACCTAGTAAAGAGCGACTTAGCTCGCTTTGGAGCGATGAGCTAGGTTCTGTAATTTTTAACTAGGGTCTCACTAATGTATTCGGGCCCCATATAGTCCTATTATGGTAAACCTTAAGCGTAATAATAGGTTGACTATATATTCCTTTTCGCTGTATATTGTAATTAGATTGTAAACTTACTCATATAAATTAGTTAACCTATGCGACAGTAAGTATTCGCTTGAGAGGAGCTTTGTATGAAGCAGTTAGGTATTTCTATAATTGGTACAGATACAGATGTAGGTAAGACGTTTGTGACCGGGTTATTGGGGGCGATGGCTGTAGACGATGGCTTTGCTGTTGGGATGGTGAAACCTGTGTCTTCTAGTGCAGTGCCTTTCCCTGAATGTGTGACGATGGATGAGGATAATTATAATATCGGTCTTGAGAGTAAAGATGCGACACATTTGATGCGCTCGGCAGGTATTCCTGAAGCTCGTCGTCATGAAGTGAATCCTTATGCTATTGCCGGTGATTTTTCTCCTCGCCTTGCAGCGGAATTGGCTGGTATCGAGATTGACTATGATGGCCTTGTAGAACATACATTAGATGTAGTGAGTCGCTATGACATAACCTTTGTAGAAGGTGCTGGCGGTATTACGACCCCTCTTTATGGAGATAAAACTTTCACGGATTTTATGAAAGATATCAAATTACCAGCTATTGTTGTAGCAGATGGTCGTCTTGGATCAATTAATCGTGCTGTTTTGACTTGCGAATATGCTAAATTGCATGGTATCGAGGTGAAAGCTATTATCGTAAATGATACGACAGCTGTAGATTTGTTCTTGTTGAAAACAAATGTGGCAGATATGGAGCGTTACGCAGGTGTTCCTGTAGTAGCTGTAGTACCGCTATACCAAGGCCCAGATATTCACAAGGTTCAACTTGGCTGGGCTCGTTCCTTTATTGATTCTAAGGAATTATGGAACACAGTATTAGGTCTATAAAGTTTAGATGCGATACTTTAGCATATATTAGTGATGGAAACTTAGCATAAGTTATATACATCAATTTGGCGTAGTTAGATATGCACAGTAATTTAACTTACATTATTTATAGTTATAGTTTATTTATAGTCATAGAGAGTTATAGTTTGTAAAACTTAGTAAGTATGAGGTGACGAAATGGCAGAGAAACAGCTTTCACAAGCAGCACAATGGGACCACGAGTTTGTATGGCATCCATTTACACAAATGCAAGATTGGCTAGCACAAGAGCCAGTAGTAATTGAACGCGGTGAGGGGGTATATCTCATCGATGAGAACGGTAAAAAGTATTACGATGGCGTATCCTCCTTGTGGGTTAATATTCATGGTCACAACCATCCTGTATTGAACCAAGCATTGAAGGATCAAACCGATAAAATTGCACATAGCACATTATTAGGTCTCGTAAGTCCTCCGTCTGCACAATTGTGTAAAGAACTTGTAGAGCTTGCTCCAGAAGGCCTCGATAAAGTATTTTTGTCCGATGATGGCAGTACAGCTATCGAAGTGGCTATTAAAATGGCATATCAATATCGTCAGCAAGTGGGCCAAACTAAGAAAACTAAGTTTATCGCCCTCAATGCAGGCTATCATGGGGATACATTAGGCACGGTATCCGTAGGTGGTATTCAATTATTTCACCAAGTATTTCATAATCTATTATTTAAACCATTAACATTGCCAAGCCCTGGTGTGTATAGAGATTTGGCAGATCGAGATAAAGCTTTTGAAGAGTCGTTGACTGAATTGGAACGTATCCTTAACGAAGAAGGTGATGAAATTACAGCTCTTGTTATGGAACCATTGGTGCAAGCAGCAGCGGGTATGCTCGTAATGCCTCACGGCTATTTGAAACGTGTTCGTGAGTTAACAGAACAACACGATGTATTCCTCATCGTCGACGAAGTGGCTACAGGCTTTGGTCGGACTGGTAAATTTTTTGCCTGCGAGCATGAAGGCGTATCTCCAGATTTTATGACCTTATCCAAAGGCATCACTGGTGGGTACCTTCCATTAGCAGCAACATTGACTACAAAACGCGTATTCGATGCATTCCTCGGCACTTTTGAAGAAAAGAAAACCTTCTATCATGGTCACTCTTATACCGGTAATGCCTTGGCCTGTGCCGTTGCGTTGGCTTCTTTGAAAGTATTCCGTGATGAAAAGGTAATTGAACAATTGCCTGCTAAAGTAGAAGCTTTCACAAAGGCTTTAGAACCTATTAAGTCATTGAAGCATGTTAAAGAGGTTCGTCAGCGAGGCCTCATCGTAGGTATTGAACTTGAAAAAAATGTGGCAACTCACGAAGCGTATCGCCCAAATGATGCAGTCGGTGCTAAGGTGGCAATCCTCGCCCGTGAGCAAGGGCTTATCTGTCGTCCTATCGGTGACGTGGTTATTCTCATGCCTCCATTGGCATCCACTGTGGAACAATTAGAGGATATGGTTCGTATTGTGGGTGAAAGTATCCAACGTGCAACTGAGGAAGAGGGGATACTTGAAGATATGCGCCCAATTATTTTATAATGCTAAATTAATTATTGGAAAGCTACACCTATTGTCTTTTGTTAGTAGTTTAAGGCAATGGGGTGTAGTTTTTTTGGTATAGCATATCGAAATTTCGTCATATTTTAAACTATAGACTATACATTGCCAAAATTCGATGATTATTTAGCATATCTATGATACTATATATGTATAAAGGAGGTCATCGTATGGACATTTATGTAATTATGCAAGTTATTATTTTATTTGGTGCCATCTTCCTCGGTGTTCGCCTAGGTGGCATGGGCATCGGTTACGCTGGCGGCCTTGGGGTTGTGTTGTTAAGCCTTGGTATGGGGATGTTTCCGGGACAGATTCCATGGGATGTAATTCTGATTATCATGTCTGCTATCGCAGCCATCTGTGCTTTACAGTTAGCCGGCGGTCTTGATTATTTAGTGCGCATTGCTGAAAGTATTTTGCGTAAAAATCCTAAGCATATCAACTACTTAGCACCAACTGTTACGTATTTCTTAACTATTTTAGCGGGTACTGGTCATACAGCATTCTCTATGATTCCAGTAATCGTAGAGGTGGCGAAAAGTGAAAACATTAAGCCATCTGTGCCATTATCCATCGCCGTTGTAGCAAGCCAAATTGGTATTACAGCGAGTCCTGTATCGGCAGCAGTAGTTGCTATGAGTGGGTTCCTTGAACCATATGGTGTTAACTATCCTACATTGCTTGCCATCTGTATTTCCACAACATTCGTAGGGGTTATGATTACGGCATTTATCATGTCTACCTTTGCGAATAATGATTTATTTTCTGATCCAGTATATCAAGAACGTTTGGCGGCAGGTCATGTGACGCCACCTCGTGAAAAAAGCACTGATTTCCATTTAAAACCAGGCGCAAAAACTTCTGTACTAATTTTCTTGATTGGTATCATTTGTATCGTATTCTACGCAACTGCAATTTCCAAAAATATTGGCCTTATTAAACCAGTTATCTTTGGTCGAAACGATGCTATCATCGGATTTATGATGATTATTGCGGCTGCTATAACATTCTTCTGTAAGCTTGATACAGCAGAACTTGTTAATACAAGTACATTCAAATCCGGCTTATCTGCTTGTGTCTGTGTACTAGGCGTAGCATGGTTGGGCGATACCTTTGTAAAAGGTCATATCCCTGAAATTAAAGCACTCGCTTCTAGCATGGTAACAGCATATCCGTTCCTATTGGCGGTAGCCTTCTTCTTTGCAAGTACATTGTTGTATAGCCAAGCGGCAACTACACAAGCTTTGGTACCAGCTGTAATTCTAGCTCTCGGTATTACACCAGAGAACACAGGATCTGTTTATATTATTATCGCATCCTTCGCAGCTGTATCTGCACTCTTCGTATTGCCTACATATCCAACACTTTTGGGGGCTGTACAAATGGACGATACGGGCTCTACGCGAATCGGTAAGCTTGTATTTAACCATCCGTTCTTTATTCCAGGCGTACTTGCCATCGCCATTTCTGTAGCACTCGGTTTCGTAGTGGCTCCGTTGATGCTGTAATTGGTGAAAGCTAAATAAGGTTAATACAAAATATATTTTAAAACTAAAAAGGACGTAACTATCAGTTGCGTCCTTTTTGTTGTTTAAACATTAGTTGTCTATTTTCTACTTCTTGTTTTTGCACTTCTTACAAATCCCTGCGATCTCAAGGTGATGTTCCGTTACAGTAAATCCTGCATCGTTAAGTTCTTGTGGCATTTCTACGACGGGACAGGTATGGAGCGGTATCATGGCACCACAGCTCGTACATACAGCATAGTGTCGATGTGTATGAGGGGTAATTTCATAATATGCCATCTCACTACCCATGAGCGTGGTACGTGTAACGATACCCTTAGTTTCTAATAGTTCAAGTGTACGGTAGATAGTAGACATCCAAGTAGTGCTACCATTACCTAAGCGTTCTGCGATTTCAAGGGCTGTAATAGGTTTATCTGTAGTTGTTAATACAGACCAAATGGCTTCGCGCTGTTTGGTCTTTTTTATGCCTTCCGGCCAAGCTGTTGTATTCATAACTCTTTTTCGATTCTGTTTTAATACTAAAACTGTTATACACTTGTATAGTTAGATGATTTATATGGCTAATAATATATCAAATATACTATCGGATTTAGTTAGCTGTATTTTTTTATTTAACTAACTATATTATTCAACTCTAACTAGCTATATTATTCTAACTAGCTATGTTGTTTATATCTAAACATATTAATGATTGTTTTAGTTTATTTGCTAAACTGCATGCGTCGTATGATAGCTCGAATATTCTTAATGACTAATATTACTAGTAAAATACCTACCGATGTTAGAGATACGAAGCCACCAGGAGCTACGTTAAGGAAATAGGATCCAAAGAGTCCAATGATCATAGCGAGCAAGCTAAATCCAATGGAGCATAATAAAGTTATTTTAAATCCTTTTTCTAATTGTAATGCAGATGCTACAGGTAACGCAATCATGGCACTCAATACGAGGACACCAACAATTTTAATAGAAATTGATACGGCCGCAGCCATTAAGATGGCAAAGATATAGTTAATAAAATCTACCTTAACACCTGCTACACGAGCGGCCTCTTCATCATAGGCGATGTAAAGAAGTGAGTTGTATAGGAAATATAAGGTGAGTACAGATAAGATTGTAAGCACAGCAATACTAATCATATCAGTTGCGTTTACCGTTAGGATGCTACCAAAAAAGAATACATTTGCGTTAGCCTTTAGTTTTCCTGAGCTAATAAGCGTAATAGCAGTACCAATGCTGAGGGATAAGATTATAGTAAGAATCAAATCGAGATGGTGTGAAAAATATTTTCGCAAGAACTCGATGAGTGCACCGCAGATAGCAGTAAAGATAAAAGCCCCTAAAATTGGATTAGTATTCGTCAATAAGCCTAGCGTAATACCTGCTAGAGATGCATGACTCATGGTGTCCCCAATCATACTGGAACGGCGTAGCACCATGAAGATACCAATACATGGACATAAAAGAGAAATACAAATCGCTACGAAGAAGGCATTTTGCATGAAATCATAATTAAACATGGTGCACCTCCTCAATTGTGGTATCATCGGCCTGAGCCTGAGACTCTGTTGTTACATCTGTGAAACAGGAGCAGTTTTCGTGATCTATTGGATTGTGACCTGTACTGTGCATGATTTCACTAGCATATTGCTCAGGGGAGCAAAGGTGACCTTGACCATTTGCAATATGGTAGATATTAGTTGAGTTAGCTAAGGCCATTTCGATATTGTGCTCAACAGAGATAATCGTAATATGGTGTTTTTGGTTCAAATTGCGAAGTAGAGCATAGATGCCCTCTTGGCTTTTTCTGTCGATACCTGTTGAAGGCTCATCGAGGATGATGAGATCTGGCTTACCGATGAGGGCGCGGGCGATAGATACACGCTGAGCTTGTCCACCTGAAAGTTTGCTGATGAGACGGTCTTTAAATTCCGTCATATGGGTAAGCTCTAATACGCGATTGACTTCCTGCTTATCCTTAATCTTTAAAAGTTTTCGGTAGGAATCGAGGATTTCTTTTACCGTAATAGGAAAGCCTGCGTGAGAGAAGTCATTTTTTTGAGACACATACCGAATATTATTGGTGCTTCGCTTGATAGAACCTTTTACCGGTGTAAGAAAACCTAAAATAAGACGGAGTAAGGTACTTTTACCACACCCATTATCCCCAACGATGGATATATAATCACCACTGTGAATATGTAAATTAAGGTCGTTTAGCACATAAGGAGGTTGACCTTGATAGGAAAAATAAAGATGTTCTATTGATAACATATGAAAACCACATTTCTGATTGACAAAATTCTAAGTAAGTTTATACTATAACTATATTACAAATGCAACTGAGTCGCAACTGCAACTAAAGAATAGAGTGTATTCTGTATAGGCATAGCGATCAGGATTTTACAAAGGAGGACTACGATGATCAAGAAACTGATTTTGTTAGTTGTAGGTATTATGATGGCTGCTTTATTTGCAGGTTGTGGCAATGATGCACCGAATGCACAGAAGGAACAAGCAGGTAAAAAAATCCAAGTGGTAACAAGTTTTAATGCAATGGCTGAGTTTACAAAGGCTATTGGTGGTGACAAGGTAGAGGTATCTACTATTATACCAGATGGCGTAGAACCACATGATTTCGAGTTGAAACCTGAAAATATGAAACAATTGGCAACAGCTCAAGTGTTTGTGTATAACGGTTTTGGTATGGAGCCTTGGGCAAAACAAGCTATCGAAGCAGCTAAGAATGATAAACTCGTATCTGTTGTAGCTACTGAAGGCGTTGAAGCTATTAAAAATACTGATCCAGAAGAAATTAAAGAACATGGTGCAGAAGATCCTCATGCATGGTTATCTTTGAAAAATGCTAAAATTGAAGTGAAAAATATCAAGGATGCTCTTGTAAAAGTTGACCCAGCAAACAAGGATTATTATGAAAAGAATTATACTGAATACGTTGCTAAATTAGATGCAATGATTAAAAAATATGAAGAGCAATTCGCTAAAGCTCCGCATAAAAACTTTGTTACAGGCCATGCAGCGTTTGCGTACCTATGCCGTGACTTTGGTTTAGAACAAAATAGTGTGGAAGATGTATTTGCTGAAGGCGAACCAAATGCAGCGCAATTGGCTAAACTCATCGAATACGCTAAAGAAAACCATATTACTACTATCTTTGCAGAAGAAATGGCTAGTCCAGAAGTATCCAAAACTTTGGCACAAGAAGTAGGCGCTCAGGTAGAAACTATTTACACTATCGAAAGTAACGAAGATAATAAAACATACTTAGAACGTATGGATGAAAACCTTACAAAAATTGCAGCATCTTTGCAATAAGATAAATGAAAGAGCAGCCCCTAGTGGGCTGCTTTTTTGCGTTATAATAGGCTAAAATAATATCTTAAAAGTTAGATTATATAGTATAATATATTATCAGATTAAATAAAAAGGAGACTTGATATGGTTATCATTAATAAATCAGGGGTTGCTGATGAAAGGTCTTGACCATAATCTTTTCTTAGATTTACGTATTCGTGGTGGTTCGGGTGGATTAAGCACCATGGAACTAGTTAATGTTTTTATTATGGCACAACTCATGTCTAAGCAATTTGGTCTAAATCTTTGGATAACGGGTATTTCTTTTTACATAGTATCCTTCATCTTTGGTGTAGGAGGTATAATGTTGTCCATGACGGTTTAAATATAGTTTGTGTTACGATTAGAAAAATATAGGTGTTTTGGAGGTTCTATGGAAACAAAATGGTATTCAGATATTTGGCAGCTTATGGTAGCTCCATTTAAACGTGGTATTCCACAGATTGTAGAGCATGGATCTTGTCGCAAAGGGTTCTATGCTACAGTAGCTTTGGCATTGGTGGCATTCGTATTTTCAAATATTCTACCTACTTTTTTGAGTATGATATTTGTGGATAAACTTAGTGTTGCACTTACTGGTGCGGCGGCTCTTTCTGGGGCCGGTATATTAGGCCTAGCGGTTGGCTTGCTATTTGCTTTTATTGGTATTGCTATTTATTCTGCGATTTTCTCTTGGGTCGCCAATAAATTTGATGCCCATACTACATATGAGTCTGTGTTAAAAATCATGTGGTACGAACAAGCTTATAATCAGATTATGGGCTTAGTATATTTCATTGGCTTCCTATTACTATCATTGCCATTTTTGTTGCTACTAGGCTCTAATCCTGACTCTATAGTAGGTAGTATTGTATGGATAACTATTATTATATTCGCAACGATAGCTTTTGCAGTCTATACATTCTGGGTATGCTTAACATTGTTGAGTCGCCAAATTAATAAATCCCGTTTAGCAACTTTTGGTATTTCTATTATTACGAGTTTGATTCCTGTAATCCTTTTAGGTATCTTGATTGGCATGGTAGTACTTGCTACTTCCAGATAATTACATAACATGAAAGGGGCTGTAACAAAATACCCCTTACTACGAAAAAAGCTATTAGCTGATTATATATAATCTGCTAATAGCTTTTTCTGTATTTTATAAGGGAAAAGGGCCCCGAAGGACCCATTCCATTAGGATAATTAAAGTATGAAAAGATGTCTGTTTTGTGCTATAATGATGAACGGAAAATGAAAAGGAACTATTTTTTATAGCTCCTTATTGTGTGTTGTATGTTATAG
This sequence comes from Veillonella parvula, assembly GCF_040097785.1. Taxonomy (GTDB): domain Bacteria; phylum Bacillota; class Negativicutes; order Veillonellales; family Veillonellaceae; genus Veillonella; species Veillonella parvula_D. The sequence continues at coordinate 221,951 of NZ_JBBNNS010000003.1, forward strand.
TATCTAAACTTAAATGTTGTGTATGTATATTGTGTAAAAGGTGGTGATACCTATGATGGTAGGTTTAATGCAGTTTATCTATCGTTTATTAAACCCTATTGAAGAGAATAATCCTCGTATGTATCACTTTGATATTGCCTATGGGCAACTCATAGGAATGTTGCTATTAACACTTATATGCTATCAATTTACTATTGTAGGTGAAGGCGTATATTTAGATGCTATACGTGCGTTTATACGTAATTCTTCGTTATTAGTAAGGTGGGAATCGCTATCTCTTCCAGTAGGTCAACATGAAATACAACTTTTTTTGGAACAGATGGGTAGTCCTAGAGAATTTTGGAATATGGGTCGCTTTGCATGGGTAATCGGAAAAGTTATTTTCATGGCATATATCATTATAGTTTATGCGGTTGCTCAACAGCGTAAATTTTATGTTCGAACTGTTACAACTGGTATTTTGCATATCATGTCATTTGCTCAACTTGTTGTGGCATTGATTACTTTTACAGCAGGGATTATGCTGATTTTAACTTCGGTACCATTAATACTGCAAGCGATCATTGGCTTCTGTATGATTGTGCTATGTGTTTTAAGTACCGTATTATTGTTACAAACTATGGGACGTATTGTGGGAGCATGTATTAATGGGACCCCTTATGAAGGTCTGATTCTAATGTTGATTGCTCTTTTGGTAGCACACGTGTTTGAATGGATTTATATGTTGACTCGATAAAATACATATGATATATCTAGGACGAGAGTTGGCTCGTCCTTTTTTATTAGCTTTAAACTAAAAGGAGCATTTATGACATGGTATAAGGATATATTGCATTTATTTACCAAGCTTAGCGAACAATCTTTTCAAAATATTATTAATTATGGATCTCATACAAGAGCCATTCTGAATCTAGTCGTATCTACTATTGTATTATATATAATGACCTATAGCTTACCGTTTATGGTGAAAGTTATATCTCCAATGCTCGGGATTAAACGGATTACTGGGTTAACTCATTTTGATGTAATTAGTATTTTAGCAAGTTCTGTATTTTTAATTTTTCAAATTATCATCGGTTCATTTGTTATATGGCGCTTACTTGTTTTATTAGGTGGTCGTGGTACTTATGATGGGGTATTGCGCAATTATATATATGGATTAGCTTATACAAATGCACTTCGCACGGTTGTCTTAGTATTAATTCATATACTAGGGATTATTTTTTTCTCTTTGTCTCTTCAAAAATATGTAGGGGATATGGCTTATCTTATTACGATGTTCAGCCAGTATTATGCCGTGTTCATTGTAGCCCAATTAATGAGACGTTATGTTGAATTAGGTATCATTAAAACCTATATTGTTATCTTTATTGTGGCATTATTATCTGTCTCTGTATTACCTCAATGGATCCGTTTTGTTCATACCCTTTTCAAATGATGTATTATGATAAGAATTAAAAACCGCAAGATAGAAATCTTGCGGTTTTTGTTCACTCTATAATAAGTTGGGCTTCGTAGTGTTGTAACAATAGTTCTACATTATCTTCGTCGTATTCGATTTGTTGTGACCATCTTGCAACTTGTTTTAAGGGTTGTCCATCTAAGGCGCTGGCTATAAGTATATAGTCAGTACCATCCTTTGCATAAGCTAAGATAGATTCCAAGGAATAGTCTGATAGCATATCGATTTGGCGATACAATATATATTGGTACACTTTGTTAAATAGGCTCATATCTTCATGCTGTATACAGGTCTGTACGGATGTGATGAGTTGGTCTAGTTTACTAGATAATGTATTAACTTGTGCTGTCCAATTCTCATCGATGGGTTCCGTTTGTTTATATAGGTCTAATAGTTCTTTGAAAGACTGCTTTGAGGGCTTTGGCGTATATTGGAATAGATTAGGATCTAAATCAAAGGCTAATAATTCAAAAACATTGTGGAGTGTTAATCGCTCCTCAGAATTGAATTCATTATGGTCATCTTCAATTGTAAAGAGGAGTAAGTCCATTGGTTCTTGTCGGGCTAATAGTTCAACCGAAGCTTCACAAGATAATCCAACGCCACATAGTTCTAAGTCTTCAATGTATTTATAAAAGCGTGGATGCATATGGCAGGTGTTGCAAAGTCCTTCTTCTCCCAATTCAAGAACTACTTTGCATAGACCTTTTTCATTGAGTAAGGGACACATAGGTTGTGCTTTAGAAAAGATAAAATGACTGCCTTCATCATCAACAGTGATGGCTTGGCGTAAGCTTTCACCAAGAGAACCTGTCATGGAATGATAACGTTCAGCAGTAGGCTCATCTATATCGATGGTCCACAGCTGACAACATGTATTTTCGCATTGATCGGCCTTGCATTGAAATTCGTGATATATAGTGGGGTAAATTGAAATCATAGTTAGCTCACATGTAGTTACAAAAATGAATCTATGTGCATTGTATCATAGGGCGTAGGTACATGCACTAATTATATAAATAAAGATTATAAACCGCGTTGATTTAGTGTATAATTGTATATATATTGTTATGATAACTGTTTGAGATATGGAGGAACCAATGAGATCATTTTTTGTAAAAGGTAGCCTTGTATTGGCCTTGGCAGTGGCATTTGGCATGCCAAATGCAAGTGCAGCCCCTTTAGTAGCTGTAGAGCCAACTGTGGCAGTTGTTGATGGCAACCATGCGGCGATTGTAGGCGCTAATGGTTTATTAAATGCCTTTATCCAAAATCATCCAAATGCAGGAATTACGGAAATCGCCTTTGATGCGGATGGAGGTCAAATTAAGTATGATGTTGAAGGTTTTGATGAATCTGGTAAGTATGAGTTAACGTATATCTATGCTACTAATCAAATCTTTGAAAAGCGCGAAGGGGACTTCCATAAATCACTAAAGAAAAAATCGTTTGATCCTCGGGAAATCTTACCGCCTGCAGCTGTGGTGAACTTTGCTTATGCCCAAACAAAAGGTAAAGCTGTGAGCCTTAATGAATGGGCTGTGCACTATGATAAAGGTAAGATTGTGTACAAAGTTAGCTTTGGTACAGCAGATAATAAAGAGGTACATGTGCGTATGGATGCAATGAATGGTAAATTGCTATCTGTTAAATTTGACGATTAATATATGATTGACTAGTTATTATATCTTAATAGTGCCTAGTTATTTTATTCTGAATATAATAATTAAATGCCTTAATACTATTTTTCTTAAAAAAATAACTAGTATTGAGGCATTTTTTGTGAAAGTTTGCTCATGAATGTGAAATTTTAGATATCGATACGTATATTTTGAAGCCGTTTATCCCTTATATATGGGATAAACGGCTTTTGATATGTTTTTCATGGAATTTTTAAGTATAAAGTAAATCCCATAGGATTTCATAGGAATTATATATAAATTCATTCTAAACTCACTATAAAATAAGCTTTTAACAGTGCTTCTACATTTTGACTTCATAGACTGTCGATAGTATGTGTACCAGTCGAAAGACAAACTCAAGTATATCTGAAATTTCCAAGCTATATATCTACAAGTCCATGCTGGATATATGTTTTGGAACTTACATGATGACATTGAGTTGACTGGAAATATACATGCGTAAAGTTGCATGTAAATGAATTAATAAGGAGGACAATATGAAAAAATCTATTTTAAAAAGTAGTATTGCTTTAGCAGTGGCTGGCGTATTTGGTGCCACTGTAGCTGTAACAGCAGCTGAACCAGTAACTCCAATGCCTGTTACACAAGAAACAGCGAGTGCAGCGACTCCAGCACAACCAGTTACTGATCCAGTAGTTCCTACTACAGCGGTGGCTCCAGATGTGGCTACTACTGCAGTTGCACCTAAAACTCCGGTAGCTCCTGTAGCAGATGGTAATCAAGTAGGTACAGCAGTTCGTAATACTACACCAGTTCCAACAGCTACACAAGATGTTAAAACACCAGTAGCTCAAGAAACTGTAGTACCTAGCACAGAAAATCCTGCAGCAGCAGTTCCTACTATTGAAACTGCATCTGTAGCTAAAGCTCCTAGTGAAACAAGAGTAGTACGCGGTGGTGATAAAAAATCTGAATCTGTAGTAAAGCATGATAAAGACGTTAAAAATACTAAAAAAGCTGCAGTAGACAAAGCGCCTAAAGTAAAAGTTGTGAAAGACGAAAAAAAGGCTGATAAAGAAGAGCCTACTAAAGAGGAAAAAAAAACTCTAAAAGTAGAAAATCACAACCTAGCACAACCAATCAGCAAGAAGGTGTAGTAGACCAAAATAGTATTTTCGTAGTTGGTGCTAATTATTTAATTGACCAATTCGAAAGTAAATTTGGAAACTCCAAAATCACTAATGTATCCTTCAAAACTCAAGGTAAAACTGCCATCTATGAAGTAGCTGGTTTTAATACTAGTGGTGCTCATTCTATGACTCTAGATGTGGCTACTGGTAATGTAACGGATGGTACTCCTAAAGCATATGACGCATCTATGGAAGCTAGTGCTATTGATGCTGGAACAGTAATACCTCCACATGTGGCAATTAATGCAGCTTTCGTACAGTCTGGCAAGGTAGCGACTGGTATTAATACGTGGTCTCTTGCTAATCAAAATGGTAAACCACTATATACCATAGAATTCCATGATGCACAAAATAAACCGATATCCGTTGTATTGGATGCTAAAACAGGGACGGTAGCAAAATAAGTTGATCTCCTATTCTATAGCGCTGTAAAGCAAACCCTTTCAAAAACGAACACTAAGCACTCAAAACTATACACACATAACATAAATACACTTACACACACATACACAACACATAAAACACACACAATAAACAACACACACACAATAAACAATTACACACAGCCCTCTGGATTGGATAGATAAACATTGACTCTCTCCTATGCCGTCTATCGTTCAGAGGGCCCCTTATGAATTGTGGTTCCCTCCGAATCATAAGATTATATACTTGGTATATATACTCTCTCTCACAATAAGAACGTAACTGCTTTACAGCACGCTGGGTATAGGAGAGCAAGAAAGCCCGTATCACATGTAGAATTCTACATGTGATACGGGCTTTCTTTATTTTACATAGGTTAAATATATTGTCGTGGTACGCGCTCTGAGAATCCACAAAAGATCTCATAAGGAATTGTAGAAGCAAGGGCTGCAATTTCTAAAGCAGAAATGCTTTCATGACCTTGAGACCCTAGAAGCACCACCTTATCGCCAGGCTTTACCGTGATTGTATCCGGAACAGAAACCATGAATTGATCCATACAAATACGACCTACTACGGGACAACGAGTGCCATGAATCAGTACGGTGCCCCGATTGGATAAACTACGAGGGTAGCCATCCGCATAGCCTACAGGGATAGTAGCAATTGTCATTGGCTCAGGTGTGATATAGGTAGATCCATATCCAATGCCTTCGCCAGCAGGGATATGTTGTACATGAACAACTTCACTATGGAAAGATAAAACAGGTTTTAAGCCCAATCGATTTGGCACATCAAGGGATGGCATGATACCGTATTGAATAATACCAGGACGAGCATCTGTGAATAGACTATCTTTGACAGATAAAAGACCTGCACTGTTGGCGAGGGAGAAACGGTAATCTGCTTCTGGACGGAATGCTCGTATTTCATCTACCATGCGATGAAATTTTTGCGTTTGGCTATGGGCGTGTGATTGATCCGCCGCATCAGCATTGCTCATGTGGGAGAAGAATCCGTCTATTTCCAAATTTTCGTAGGACTCAATGCGTTTGATAAACTCAATGGCATCCTCAGGCTTGATACCGATGCGATGCATGCCTGTATCGACAGCAACAGCAACGCGAATAATCATGTCGTGATTATCGGCTACTTTATCGAGTGATTCCAAGTCGGTAGATTCACAAACGGCAGGAATCGAATTAGTGTCTGCCACAAGTTCAAAGGATTGTGGCCTTGTGAGTCCCAATAAATAAATAGGTACCATAATACCTGCATTGCGAAGTGGTACGGATTCTTCTGGAATAGCAACGGCTAAGGATTCGTAACCTTCCTCCACAGCAATACGGCCCATCATAACGCTGCCGTGGCCGTAGCCATTTGCCTTGATGACAGCTGTGGACGTGCTCCATTCAGGTAAACTATCTTTAATTTTGCGCAAATTCTCGCGAACGAGACTTGTATTTATGGTCAAATAGGTAGGTCTCATTGTATTCCTCAATTCTATATAACATTACTTTTATTTTATAACTTTTGGGGAATTACACAATACTTTTGTGAAAGTTATATACAGAAAAATGAGTTTTATTTTGAATTTTATAGGCTTTATACATATATTATATACAATAATTGTGAAAGTATACTAATTAGTTGTGAAAGTATATTAATTGGTATAGGTAGTTGATATATAATAGAAGTTATTTTAGTATAAAATTATATAAATAATAGTATAATTTATATAGAAGTGGTATTACCTATGTTTTAGGCTATTCAATTTAGGAGGTTCTCATGAGCGAACGTGTAGTAGTGGTAAATGCAGGCAAAATGAATTATGACCATGCATTGGATTTCTCCATATTATCTAATGATGTGCAGGTCTACGAAGATAGTACGAATGCTGAGCTTATTGAACGGATTCAAGGTGCTCGTGTTGTGGTTACAAAAGAATTGCCTGTAAGTACCGAATTGCTTTCACAATTTCCTGATACTGTAGAGCTTATCGTAGAAGCAGGTACTGGCTATAATAATATTGACCTTGATGCAGCAAAGAAAAAGGGAATCACTGTGTGCAATATTCCTGCGTATAGCACAGAGCGTGTAGCACATACGGTGATCATGATAATCCTCAATTTTGCATCTACCATGCAGCAACAAATTGGTATGCTTGTTAAAGGTGATCGCAGCAATTTCACGAAATACCTTCAAGTGAGCCATACAGAAGTGAATGGTAAAACCTTAGGTGTTGTCGGAGCTGGTCACATCGGTATGGAAGTAATCAAAGTAGCAAAAGCACTAGGCATGAACATCTTAGTGCATACACGTACACCAAAGGCTGATGGCGATGGCATTCGTTATGTGAGCCTTGATGAATTGCTAGAAAATAGTGACTATATTTCCTTACATTGCCCGCTAAATGACCAAACTAAACATCTTATTAATAAAGAAACAATCAGTAAGATGAAACCTAATGCGGTCATTGTGAATACGGGCCGTGGACCTCTCATTAATGAAAAGGATCTTTGTGAAGCATTAGCCGCTAAACGCATTGCTGGAGCCGGTCTTGATGTACAGGAGGTAGAGCCTCCTGCAGAGGATAGTCCTCTCTATACACTAGATAATGTTATCATTACTCCGCACATGGGTTGGAAAGGCCTTGAAACACGTCAACGCTTGGTAGGCATTATTCGAGATAATGTACAAGCCTTCTTTAAGGGTGAACCAATTAATGTTGTATCTTGATAAATTTTAAATAATTATATAATAGGTTCTATAACGGCATGGAAGTAATTGTCTAATTCTGTAGGCGATTCTTTCATGCCGTTTTTTACCCACCATAACACCATTTCCACAAAGCTACCTGAAATATGATTGATAATAAAGTCATCTGGTAGATTTGTATTTGCCTTACGGTCTTGGTTGATGAAATATCCTTGCACCAACTCATTTAGATGATCTCTAAAATAGCGCAAAAAGATTTCGTTATTATCACTAGCTAGTAACTCAAGGATCTTATTTTCGTTTTGTTGCAAATGTTGTAATAAATGACCAAATACCGAAACAGGATGAATACTTTGTTGATAAAGCCCATGAGCATGCGGTAAGTGATTAATACTATCTTTTATATGTAAAAATAAGTCTTCGCAGAGTGCTTCTAGCAATGCTTCTTTTGTGTCGAAATGAGCATAAAAGGTGGTGCGGCCAATGTCTGCGGCACTAATGATTTCTTGAACGGTGATTTTGTCATACGCCTTATTAGATAATAATTCGTTAAAAGCTATAAATATGGCTTTGCGAGTTTTTTTCTGTCTACGATCCATATTAACTCCTGTCGTTCTTTTAGTACAGAATAGCGTATATGTTCTGTAATGAACATATACGCTGTTTTATATATTGTATTAAATCCATAGGTTGATACAATTAAAATGAACAGAGTGTTCGCTATCGTAATTATTGTACTGTAAGTGTAGTCATAATTCAATTCATATTGGTAGTGAAAGTCTGATAAGGGGATTGTTGTATGGTACATCGAATACATGATATATTATCTGGTTTATATATGACAATTTTAGCGGGGCTATTTTTACTGCTTGATGGAATTCCGCATTTGATAGAGGAGTTTGGTGGACAAAGGTCTTTTCAAAATATATTTCCTGTTGAGCCTTCCTGGGTTACCGTTATTATATGTGGTTTTCCTCTTGTGTATTTATCCATTCGAAGGATTGTATATAATAAGGGGATTAGTAAAATATCATCAGCTCTATTGATTTCCATGGCTATGTTTGCAGCCATTGCCATTGGCGATATATTTGCGGCTGGTGAGGTAGCGTTTATTATGGCTTTAGGGGCCCTCCTTGAAGAAGCAACTACAGAGCGAGCAAAAAAAGGGTTAAAGAAGTTAATTTCATTAGCACCTGTTAAGGGCCGTAAAATACAGGCTAACAAGGAAATAATGGTTCCTGTAGAGTCTATACAAAGCGGTGATTATTTACGAATCCTTCCGGGCGAAACAATCCCTGTAGATGGACGGATCATTAATGGTGAAACAACGGTAGATCAATCCATTATGACAGGAGAGTCTATACCTGTTGATAAAACAATTGATGATGATGTATTTGGCGGAACGATTAACTGTTTTGGTGCCATAGATATTATAGCTACCAAAGTGGGCGAAGATAGTTCTATTCAAAAAATGATTCAGCTTATTAGAAATGCAGAACAGAAACAGGCTCCTATTCAGCGTATAGCTGATACTGTTGCTAGTCGATTGGTTCCTATTGCATTGTTGATTGCTTGCATAGGCTATCTAGTAACTGGAAATATCATCGTCGGTGTTACTGTGTTGGTAGTGTTTTGTCCTTGTGCATTGGTGCTTGCTACACCTACTGCGGTTATGGCCGCTATTGGTCAAGCTACTAAACATGGCGTTATTATTAAATCTGGTGAAATTCTTGAAACTATGGGAAAAGTAGACACCATGGCATTTGATAAAACCGGTACTTTAACACGTGGCCAGTTAGCGGTTCAATCTATTTTAGCCGTTGATACAGATTATAGTGAGATTGATATTCTTCAATTAGCTGCATCTGCAGAGGCTAAGAGCGAACATCCTATTGGTAAAGCTATCGTTTCTCATGCGATAGAGCAAGATTTAGAAATACTTGATACGACTTCGTTTACGATGTCTGTAGGTAAAGGGATTATAGCCGTAATAAAAGGTCGAGAATTATATTGTGGAAATGAACGATTCCTTGAAGAGTATAATATTATTGTCAGTGAGTCTATTCAAAAAGTCATTAATGTATATCGAAGTGAAGGAAAGGTATCTGTTATTATTGCAGATAGAGAGCATATTATAGGTATCATTACATTATCTGATACAATGCGAAATGATGCGATAAATATGATATCTGATATCTCAAGCTTAGATATGACAACAGTATTACTTACTGGTGATAGTAAAGCAGCCGCTACATATATTGGAAAGAAATTTGGTGTTTCCGAAATACATGCGGCGCTTTTACCAGGAGAAAAAGTAAGTATTATTGAAGCATTGCAAGGGAAACATCACAAGGTTTGTATGGTTGGCGACGGAATTAACGATGCTCCGGCTATGAAGACTGCTGATGTGAGTATTGCAATGGGGACTATTGGTAGTGATATTGCCATAGAAACAGCAGACATTGCTTTGATGAGTGATGACCTTAGTAAAATTCCTTATATTAAACGATTATCAGATGCTACGATTAAAACTATAAAATTTAGTATTGCTTTATCAATGGTCATTAATTGTATCGCTATTATTCTCTCATTGCTTGAGGTTTTGACGCCTACTACAGGTGCATTAGTGCATAATGTGGGATCTTGTTTAGTGGTCCTCATCGCTGCCCGTTTGTATGATAGAAAGTTTATTTAAATGCAATAAGAGCCGTCCCCGGTTGTATGGGGGCGGCTCTATTGATTAGGGCTATCATAGATCAAGTCTTGGTATATATATTTATATATATCAAGGGAGGTAGTTATCCTCAAACTTGATTATGATTGATGTTGTGTTTTGATGGGACTCCACCAATGGCGTCTATAGGCCTTGATGCCTTCCACCACGGTTCTTGTCGCTTTAGCTGCAATATCTTTCGTTGCAGCCGGGATGCCCTCTAGGCGATAGGGAATACCTAACTCCTTATATTTAGCAATACCCATAACGTGATAAGGTAAGCAATCAACGGCTTGTAAATTTTTCAGAGATCCTAGAAAAAAGCCTAGACGATAGTGACGATCGGCATTATCTGTAATCGTAGGGACTACTACGTGACGAACCCAAATCGGAACTTCCACGTCTGCCGTCAATCGAGCAAACCCGAGAATGGGCTCTAACGGTTTACCCGTTAACCATAAATGCTTGGCTGGATCGATTTCCTTAATGTCTAGGATGACGAGACTAGTTACACTGAGTAATTTACGGTATGCCACCTCTTGGTGGGGGTCAAAACAAATTCCACTTGTATCTAAACAGGTATGGACGTTTCTTTCACGGAAATATGTGAAAAGCTCAATAACAAAGTCGATTTGCATAAGAGCTTCCCCACCTGTGACGGTGATACCACCATTAGTATAAAATTGGTGGTTACGTTCGTACTGGTCCCATAATTCCTTTACGGTCATGAATTTAGCATTATCGCTAGTTTCATCCCATGTATCAGGATTATGGCAATAAGCACAGCGCATGGGGCATCCTTGAAGAAATACCACCATGCGCATGCCTGGACCATCAACCGTACCCATCGTTTCAACCGAATGAATACGTCCAGTCATAGGAAACCTCGATTAGATACGTTGATGGAATGTACGGGAAATAACTTCGTCCTGTTGTTGTTTTGTCAATTTGTTGAAGTGCACCGCATAGCCGGATACACGAATCGTCAATTGAGGGTACAACTCAGGATGTTTTTGAGCGTCTAACAATGTTTCACGAGTAAACACGTTAACGTTCAAATGATGGCCGCCTTTTTGGGAATAACCATCCAATAACTCTACCAAGTTATCAACTTGTTGGTTGCTCATGGGTATAACCTCCTTTCAACCAAGACTAACACTCGTATCGGTGCCGGTGAAAGCAGTTCGATACTGTGGAAGATTTTATTTATCTTCCTCTATAGTAACATTTGGTTCGCTACATGCGAAATTTGTATTGCTGTTAGGTAATTGAGATGGATCTAACTCAATATCAAAATCGCTGACGGAAACAAATGTTTCACCAGATTTACCTAATGCGTCCGGAATGATAGAGAAGGTATTAGAAATACCATCGGAGCAATCACGCCATGGCATTTTAGCTACGGATGCCAACGAGGATACAGCACCGTGAGAATCACGACCGTGCATTGGGTTCGCGCCAGGAGCGAAAGCTTCGCCAGCTTTACGGCCGTCTGGAGTAGAACCTGTAGCAGTACCATATACTACGTTGGAAGTAATTGTTAACAAGCTCATAGTTGGAACGGATTGACGATATGTAGGATGTTTACGAATCTTGTTCATAAATGTGGAAACAACCTTTGCTGCCAAGCTATCTACACGGTCATCATCGTTACCATATTTAGGGAAGTCACCTTCGATTTCGAAATCAACAGCGATGCCATTTTCGTCACGAATAGGTTTTACCTTAGCATATTTAATAGCGGATAAGGAGTCTGCTACTACGGATAAACCAGCGATACCAGTTGCAAACCAACGAGTTACTTTGCGGTCATGCAATGCCATTTCTAGTTTTTCATAAGCATATTTATCGTGCATGTAGTGAATGATGTTCAATGCATTTACATATACGCCTGCCAACCATTCCATCATGTCGTCGAATTTTTCCCATACTTCGTCAAATTCTAAGTACTCGGAAGTGATAGGGCGGTATTTAGGACCAATTTGTTTCTTCAACTTTTCGTCAACGCCACCGTTGATAGCGTAAAGCAAGCATTTAGCCAAGTTGGAACGAGCACCAAAGAATTGCATTTCTTTACCGATACGCATTGGGGATACGCAACATGCGATGGCGTAGTCATCACCAGAGTTAGGACGCATCAATTCGTCATTTTCGTATTGAATGGAAGATGTTTCAATGGATAATTTCGCACAGAAACGGCGGAAACCGATAGGCATGCGAGGGGACCATAATACAGTGAGGTTTGGCTCTGGAGCAGGGCCAAGGTTAGTCAATGTATGTAGGTAACGGAAGGACATCTTAGAAACCAATGTACGGCCGTCAGTACCCATACCACCGATGGATTCAGTGGTCCAAACAGGGTCACCTGTGAACAAATTGTTGTATTCGTGGATACGTGCGAAGCGAACCATGCGCAATTTCATGATGAAATGGTCTACGAATTCTTGGATTTGTTCCTCTGTGTATGTGCCGTTGCGAAGGTCTCGTTCCGCATAGATATCGAGGAATGTGGAGTTACGACCAATGGACATAGCAGCACCGTTTTGCTCTTTAATAGCACCAAGATAGCCGAAGTAAATCCATTGCATAGCTTCGCGAACATCCTTAGCTGGTTTGGAAATATCATAGCCATAGGACGCTGCCATCTCTTTCAATTCTTTCAAAGAACGGATTTGATCTTGTATTTCCTCACGGTCGCGAATAACATCTTCTAGCATGTCACCCATTGTAATGCTAAATTGTTCTTTTTTATCTTCAATGAGATAATCAACACCGTAAAGAGCGATACGGCGATAGTCACCGATAATACGACCGCGGCTGTACGCATCTGGCAAACCAGTTACAATGTGAGCGGTACGTGCAGCTCGCATTTCTGGAGTATATACATCAAATACGCCATCATTGTGCGTTTTGCGATGTTTCTTGAAGAAGTCCTCTGTTTGCGGATCCATTTTGAAGCCGTATTCTTCAATAGCGGATTTTGCTGTGCGCAAGCCACCATATGGGAACATAGCGCGTTTTAAAGGTTTGTCAGTTTGCAAACCAACGATTGTTTCACGTTCTTTGTCGATATATCCTGGCGCATGGGCAGTAATGTGTGTGGCCACAGAAGTATCAGCATCGAGCATGCCGCCTTTTTCACGTTCTTCTTCATAAAGCTTCATTACTTGTTCCCACAATTTTGTTGTTCGTTCTGTAGGACCAGCAAGGAAGGAATCGTCCCCTTCATAGGGAATATAGTTTCTTTGAATAAAGTCGCGTACATCAACGGCTTTATCCCACACACCTGTGTTAAAATCTTTCCATGCAGTATGTTGCATTTTGCACCTCCATAAAAGGATATAACTATAGATTTCTATGCCTATAGTGTACAATGTTTGTAACAATTCCACAATGAATAGATGATATAGATTTTCAATAAATACTATGCGATTTTGTGAAGTATCTCATAAATTTCCATAAGCTAAATTGTTTAAATACACCAGTATATATAGGCTTATATGGGATTTTGCTTTTTGCAATTTCATTTAATGTATATATAATAATATGAAATTGCATATCAATATTAATAAAGGAAATAAAAATTTTATTAAAGAGGATGAAGGCGGATTATTCAATAGTATGATTGGATAGTTTATATTTGTGTACTGTTCGGAGGCCGTTTATATCTTGTACAGAATCAGCCTGCAAGTCTTTATAAATGCATGTATATTGTAATGCTACGGAACGTTGCCAGCCAGGAAAACAAGCGTTTCTTTTCTTCACTGACACTATATACTATACTCTGAGCAGCTCTTGTTGAAGAGTAACTGATATTGCTTAAAATAGGAGGTCACATTATGGATTTTAATGAAAAATTACGGGAGTATAGAACACAATCTGGATTATCTCAGGGGAAATTAGCAGAAACACTTAATGTGTCGAGACAGGCCATAACAAAGTGGGAATCGGGCAATGGAATGCCGGATATTTCAAATTTAAAGGCCCTTTCAGGTGTATTCAATGTCTCTGTGGATGAATTGCTTTCAGAAGAAGCGGTTAAACCTCGATATCCTTATGAAAGCATCGTAGAATATGATATCGATGAGATAAAACATTTCGATATTAAACTGGGTTCTGTTAATTGCGTAAAAATGAGAGCTGGAGAGGGTGAGAAGATAAAGGTTCAATTGGTCAGTGATACTATTGAAAATTTGACGGAACTGGTGAAAGTAAAAATCGATGATATCAAAAGGCGTATCGATGTGGATGTAAATTGTTCCAAATCCTTATCTGAAGAGCTTGTAAAAGAACATTTGTGGATTTTTATAAATTTGCCTGAAAAATATATGGGAGATACGGAGCTAGCGACCCATTGTGAAAAACTAGAGCTATTTGATATTATTAGTGAAAAGTTTGAGCTAGACGGAGCGGTTAAAGAAATTTATATTGCCGGCGGTAACAGTCATATAGAGCTGGATAACAACTCTCCAATGGAGATATATGTAGCGGATTATACGGGGCGAATTGATGTGAATCAGATATCGGCGAAATCTCGGCTGCATGTCCCTCACGAGTATGCTTTCAAAGCGGTGAAAAAAGGTATTCGTACTAAATTGCTCTTTGAAGATCGTGGACATCTTGTAGACGATTTTTCTGTGTCTGAATCAGAAAATCAAATTGAAATTAATGGAATCAATAGTGAACTTACAATAGTCAAGTTAAGTGAATAGTTGTATTAACTACATAGACATATCTGCTACATAGTTTTCATAAAGCGTTATTACTTTTTCTAACGACTTTGTTACACATTTTGTAGGTCCCATAAGGAACAAAGCATCCCCTTCATAGGAATAAAAAATATGATTTAATTTATTGTAGTGTTAGGGGTATATTATGGTACTATTGAGATAGTGTTATTAAGCTATAAAACATGTAGATAACATGATCTTGGTAGAATGAATCAAGATAGAAATAATTTGGATAGAATATACGTTAATCAAAGTGGATTATAAGATTGTATAGGCGAATGCTATTGAAAGGTGGATGTTAATGACAAATCGAAAGAAAGCACTTTTAGGTGCTTCTGCTACTATTGCGGTGTGGGCTACTGCATTTCCTTTCAGTAAAATAGCATTACAGTCAGTAGATTCATTGACATTGTCTGTGGCAAGGGTCATGGGTGGCGCTTTACTTATGCTGGTAATCGGTGTTGTAAAAGGGCTACATATACCGACAACATGGCGTGAGTGGGGACTATATATTCTGTTAGGTGCTACAGGGAATTTTCTTTACCAAGTTGTATTTAATGAAGGCTTGCGCACAATTCCAGCGGCCACATCCAGTATTATTATGGCCTTGACTCCGATGACGACAGCACTGATGGCCACGATTATTTATAAGGATACAATACGACCTATAGGATGGCTATTTACCATAACTGCATTTATAGGTGTAGCCATAATTATTCTATGGAATTCCGCCCTTACTATTCCTGTAGGAGCCTTGTGGACTTTGTTAGGGATGATACTCTTTGCAGTGTATAATATTCTAAATCGTGGACTTAGTTTAAAGGGACATAAGCCTATCACTATCGCCATGTGGTCTATGTTTACGGGGGCTATTATGGCATTGCCCTTTGCGGAACATGCTATTGAATTGATTGTGGTGGCACCGATTAGTGCAAAATTTGCTATGGCCTATTTAGCATTCCTATCTAGTGCGTTAGGCTTTGTATTCTGGAGCTATGCCTTGGAACATGCTGAAAAGGTTTCTGATGTAACTAATTTTATGTATATCTCGCCTATAGTGGCAGCTATTGTAGCAGCCTTCTTATTGGGGGAAATACCTAATATGGGTCTCTATATAGGGGCGCCTGTCATTTTAGGATCCCTATATCTCTTTAATCGATATAGATAATTTATTTTTGTTAGTGTTTGAATTGGTTCAGCTTGATGTAAAAAAATAAAATTAGATAAATAGGGATGTGAACCCTTATAAGATAAGAGCTATATAATAAAAGAACCTCAACCTTTTAACTGGTGAGGTTCTTTTTTGGTTTGACAGTCCTTATAAATTGTAGTAATCTAAGTACATAATTAAATCATACCTTATAGATATGTTTTAAATTTAAAATTAATTCCTACTGAATTGTAGGAAAAGAGGTGGTACAGTGATTGCTATACGAAATGTAACGAAAGAGTTTGATGTTAATAAGCAAAAGGTTACTGCATTATCTGATGTAAACTTTACCATAGAAAAAGGCGACATATTTGGCATTATTGGCTTTAGTGGAGCCGGTAAATCTACACTGTTACGCATGATTAATGCTTTAGAGGTACCTACCTCTGGTCATGTTGAAATAGATGGTGTGAATATCAATGGTTTAAGTTTTAACGAGCTCAGAAAGGTTCGTAAGCGCATCGGCATGGTGTTTCAACAGTTCAATTTATTGAATGCTAAATCTGTGTATGATAATGTGGCGATTCCATTAATTCTAAATAAAGTTCCTAAATCAGAGATTGATAATAAGGTTAAAACCTTGTTAGACTTTGTTGATTTAGGTGATAAAGCAAATGCCTATCCAGGAGAATTATCTGGTGGTCAAAAGCAGCGCGTTGGTATTGCTCGTGCGTTGGCTACAGATCCATCAATTCTGCTTTGCGATGAAGCAACAAGTGCTCTTGATCCAGATACAACAGAGTCTATTCTTCAATTATTAGAACGCGTTAATCGTGAACTAGGGGTAACAGTCGTTATCGTAACTCATGAGATAGATGTAATCCAAAAGATATGTAATCGCGTTGTAGTTATGGAACATGGGAAGCTTATCGAGAGAGGTTCTGTACTTGAGGTGTTTAGTAAACCTAAGCATGAAACAACAAAACGATTTGTTAGGACTGTTATTCCTGATGAAATCCCATCTACAGTTAAACATACCTTGGCTTGTGATAAAAGGCCTTACACAATACTTAAAATGCACTTCTTAGGAAATAATACAACTGATAATGTGCTATATCATATTAATAAAACTTTTGATTTAGAAACGAGTGTGTTGTTTGCTACGGTAACAGAGTTAGAGCATACGGTACTTGGAATTTTCATCGTTCAGTTCATTGGTGATGATCTTGAAGTGGGCAAGGTAAAAGAGTATCTTGTGACACAAGGCATTGAATGGCAGGAGGTGGCACTATAATGGATTTCTTTATGCAAGAACTTGGCGTTCCCGGTTCGCAGTTATTACTAGCTGCAGAACAAACATTATATATGGTGTTCCTGTCTTTATTCATTGGTACAATACTAGGGTTAATTATTGCAGTTACACTGGTGGTAACAAATCCTAATGGGATTGTTAAAAATAG
Source organism: Veillonella parvula (assembly GCF_040097785.1). Lineage (GTDB taxonomy): Bacteria > Bacillota > Negativicutes > Veillonellales > Veillonellaceae > Veillonella > Veillonella parvula_D. The sequence continues at coordinate 239,440 of NZ_JBBNNS010000003.1, forward strand.
TGTTGTTTATACCATTACAAATACAATTGTTAATATCGTGCGTTCCGTACCATTTATCATCTTGATGGTGTTTATCTTACCGTTGACTAAGATGATTGTTGGTACTCGTGTGGGCACAACGGCGGCTATTGTACCGCTTGTTATATTCATTGCGCCTTATCTTGCTCGACTCTTTGAAAACTCTATTTTAGAGGTCAATAAAGGCATTATTGAGGCTGCACAGTCTATGGGGGCCTCTCATTTTGAGGTGATTTGGCATTTCCTTTTACCAGAGGCAAAGGGATCGCTTATCTTATCCATTACAACAGGTACTATAGGTCTTATCGGTGCTACTGCTATGGCTGGTGCCATTGGTGCAGGTGGTGTAGGTGACTTGGCTCTTACCTATGGTTATGAACGGTTGAACTTCCCATTGATGCTATTTACCGTTGTTATTTTAATTATTTTTGTTCAAATTATTCAAACAATAGGTAACTACTTTGCACGTCGTGCGCGTCGTTCCTAATTTGATGAAATAGATTTTAGTTATATGGATTGTGAAAGTATAGGAGAATGTACTATGAAATTTAAAAAATTCCTTGCCCTTGGTATGGCATTAGTATTTAGCGTAGCTTTTATCGCAGGTTGCGGCTCTAATAATAGCGATAATGGTGCTAAAAAAGAATTAACCTATAGTAAATCTCAAGGCCCTTATTCTGAATTGTTTGAAAAAGGTGTAAAACCAATTTTAGAAAAACAAGGCTATACCTTCAAAGGTGTAGATATGTCTGACTTGGTACAAGCAGACCAAGTATTGAGTGATGGTGAAGTTGATTTTAATGTTGAACAACATACAGCATACATGAAAAACTTCAACGAAAAACAAAATGGTCATCTTGTAGCATTGACCCCAATTCCAACAGTGCCAGCTGGTATCTTTAGTGGTTCTAAGACATCTTTAGATCAAGTAGCTGATGGCGATACTATTGCAGTTCCTAATGATGCGTCTAACATGGCTCGTGCCTATGCGTTGTTGCAAAAAATCGGTTGGATTAAACTTGATCCTAATAAAGACTTAGCGACAGTCACACAAGCAGATATTATTGAAAATCCTAAACATCTTAAATTTACAGAAATGAAGTCCCTTACAATTCCTTCTGTACGTACTGATTTTGATTATATTGTTATTACAGGAGCTATTATTTATAATGCAAAAATTGACCCTAAATCTGCATTGGCAAATGAAGATGTATTGCCACAATGGTTATTACAACTTGTAGTAAACGAGAAAAACAAAGAGGCTCAATGGGCAAAAGACATTGTAGCAGCTTATCATTCTCAAGAATTTAAGGATTACATGGAAAAAAATAATAACGGTTTATGGTTTGTACCAAAAGGTGAATAAATAAGAGAACCACCGATAAGTTGCAGCTTATCGGTGGTTCTTTTTTCCTATAATTCTATTGTATGGTAATACAAAAAATAAACCAATTAACAGTCAATAACGTCCAATCAAGCGGACAAATGAGTGTTAATCAGTTTATGATTAACAATAGTATACTAAACGAAAAAGATTTAGACAAGCTTCAAAAACAATATAATTATCAGTACTATCAAGCTGCGTGTCATGGGTCGTCACATGATTTTGATTTGTTTGATTTAGGTGCTATTAGGTTAACTACGGAACAAGGTTTGAATAAAATAAGGGTTTCACCTAATGATTTTAATTTATATGAAATTATATATTATAATAAAAAGCAGAATTACTGCTGCTGCTGTACATAAAGGTACAGGTAGTCAGACCAGTAATTCTGCTTCTATGGTTACTATATATGAAATGACGAAAGATATCAATGATGGATATGGAACCCTTCACATTGATGTTAATGGCAATCCTGAATTTTATATACTTATTCCTGCCACATAGTTTTCGTATAGTTCTTTATAGTGACCACCGCGTTTGATGAGTTCGTGGTGTGTTCCTTGTTCTGTGATAGTGCCGGTAAAAATCCAAGTATCTTGCAGTACCATGCCTACCGTGTTGTGTAAGCTTTCACGAGATACGTCGCGAATATCTACGCCATCGTTGATGATTGTGGCCGTTAAGGTTGGTATATATAATGTGCCTGCCACGGTGAGTAACGAAAGAATTGATACGATAATGACTGGAAACCATAAAGATTTTATATAGCGTATAAAAGGTTTCATTTAAATCCTTTCAGTAATTTTAGTTAAATTAATAATTTTCGATATTTATATTGTATTGTATAAAACCAAAAATATCTAGTAAAAACTATTACTAAAAGTTTAGTATTAATCAATAAGTATTATGACGAATATTATATTCTCACTAAAAAAATTCTGCTATACTGTATTAGCAATTTTGCAGTTTTATTTTTAGTAAGGAGTGTTCTTAATGAAGTTGAATTGGAAATTATTTGCACCGCTTGTAGTAGCTATTCTTGTATGGCTCATCGGTGCTCCTGAAGGTCTTAGCGCAAATTCTTGGATTTATGTAAGTATTTTTGCAGGCCTTGTGGTGGGGTTGATTTTAGAACCAATGCCACCAGCTTTCATCGGTATCATTGCTGTTACCGTATCTATGTTATTTAAGGTTGGTCCAGCACCTATTATAGACAAAGCAACTGGTGTAGCAAAGGCTATTACGGATGCCCAAGCTATCAGCTGGGGACTTAGCGGTTTCTCTAATGCTATCGTGTGGTTGATATTCGCAGCATTTATGATCGGTATCGGTTATGAAAATTCTGGTCTTGGTCGACGTATTGCATTGTTCCTCGTAGCCAAGCTTGGAAAGTCCTCTTTAGGCCTTGGGTATGCTATTGCTATTACTGACCTTGTGTTGGCTCCATTTATTCCAAGTAATGCGGCTCGTTCTGGTGGTACGATTTATCCAATTGTATCTAGTATTTGTCCGATGTTCGATTCTTACCCCGATAAGAATCCTCGTAAAATTGGTTCCTATTTGAACTGGGTAGCATTGGCAACAACTTGTGTATCTAGCTCTATTTTCTTGACTGGTGCGGCGCCAAATCCATTGGCTCTTGAATTGTCTGCAAAGTCGGGTATCGTAGCTGCCAACTGGGGCACATGGTTCCTAGCATTCTTGCCAGTGGGTATTATACTATTTATCATCACACCATTATTGACCTATGTATTCTGTAAACCGGAGGTAAAAGGGTCCCCTGAAATTGCAGCATGGGCAAGGGATGAATATAAGAAATTAGGTTCCATGACACGCAGTGAAATCTTCATGGCCTTGATTTCTGTATTGGCTCTTGTGTTGTGGATTGGTGCTTCTACATTTAAAGTGAACCCAACTACAACAGCTTTGATTGTTATTATCTTGATGATTTTCACCAAGATTATGACATGGCAAGACTTCCTTGCTAACAAACCAGCATGGAATGTTTTGACTTGGTTCGCTACACTCGTACCTATGGCTGCGGGTCTTAAAAACGTAGGCTTTTTGGAGTGGCTTGCTAAATCTGCAGGTGGTTCTTTAGTATCCTTAGATCCCACAATGGCAGTTCTTGGTTTGTTATTAGCATTCTGCTTGCTTCGTTACTTCTTTGCTTCTGGCACCGCTTATGTAACTGCCATGGTAGGCTTATTTGCTACTCTAATTCTTCAGATTCCTAGTGTTGATCCAGCTCAAGTTATGTTGATTCTTTTAGTACCAATGGGTATTATGGGTATCCTTACACCATATGGTACTGGTCATAGCCCAATTTGGTTTGCTAGTGGTTATAATAAAGGCCCTGAATTCTGGAAATTAGGTGCTATCTTTGGGATTATCTACCTTGCGATATTTATTGTGGTGGGTATTCCATGGATTCAGTTCGTAATGCCACTTTTAGGATAGGCTTTCCGCCGCCATATGTCTCTCTGCGCTCCATTCGCTGCAAGTCGCTGGACAGACATATGGCGGCTTCTTTTATCCTGAAATGGCAATACTCACTTTGGGAAAAGCAAGTCGAGCTTACAGAACGCTACGAGGGGCTTCCTTTATATCCGAAAATGGCATAGCTCACTTCGGGAGGGCAAGTCGCTGGACAGACATATGGCGGCTTCTTTTATCCTGAAATGGCAATACTCACTTTGGGAAAAGCAAGTCGAGCTTACAGAACGCTACGAGGGGCTTCCTTTATATCCGAAAATGGCATAGCTCACTTCGGGAGGGCAAGTCGCTGGACAGACATATGGCGGCTTCTTTTATCCTGAAATGGCAATACTCACTTTGGGAAAAGCAAGTCGAGTTTAAAGAACACTACGAGTAGCTTCCTTTATATCCGAAAATGGCAAAACTCGACAGAACTCGACAAATCTAAAATAATAAATATAATATTGATGTGATAGTAAATATCTTTTTTGGGTTTTCTGATGGAGGTGGTTTATTATTATGTCTGCTACAGAGCGTGTTGTACAGTCGATTTTATATGAGCTGGGCTGTGTTTTGATTGGCTGTTTGGTGATGCAGTTTGTTCCGCATGAGGGGCAGCCTTTGGTCTTGATGATTATTTTTTCCTTGTTGGCGATGGTTTGGAATTTTGTGTTTAACTGGATATTTGATAAACTAGTACCAGGTGACCGATTAGCGCGAGGGCCTGTAATCCGCACAATTCATGCAGTGTTGTTTGAAGGTTTGTTTATGCTTGCCACAGTGCCTATTATTATGTACATGATGCATATGAGCTTTTGGATGGCCTTTGCTACAGATATAACGATGACATTAGTCATATTAGGTTATACTTATATTTATAATTGGGTATATGATCGAGCACGTCTATATTTTGTAGAGGCTTAATTTTAAATGTGAGGTAGGTACCTCTTGTAAAATCTATATCGTATAGTAGGAGGTTCTTATGTCTACAAAATCTATTACGGGCACAGGTCTCTTCTTGGCCGTTGCCTTATTGGCGCAAAGCTTGCGCCTTATGTTTCCATTTATTCCAAACCAAGTGAGCATGTTCCTCATTGGTTCCATTACGTCCGCAACCTTTGTACTTGCCACATGGCGCTATGGATGGAAGAATGGTCTCGTTATCGCTTGGATTGCTCCGGTAGTAGCGCATTTACAAGGCATGTTGCCGTTGCCGCCGTTCATTTTGATTACGGCCCTAGGAACGACAGCGTATGTATTCGTAGCCCACTGGTTAGAACATAAACCAAAGGCATTGCTTATCATTGTGGCTGCTTTGGTAAAAGCCGGCGTACTCTTTGGAGGGTATTCCTTGTTCTTCTCCTTGTTCCAATTTCCACCAAAGATTGTAAATACCATGCTTTTCGTATCTAGTTGGCCGCAATTGGTAACTTCGTCATTAGGTATAATTTTGGCATTACTTATTACTAAACGCACTAAAAATTAGGTCAACTTAACTTAGAGTTATGACAACCCATTCAAAATATATATGACCTTTTAAGGGCACTCAAGACCTATGAGTGCCCATTTTTGTTGACCGTAATCATTGTCTACTTTTATAATTAATATATTGTATACAAATATGAGGAGTTGATAGGAATGAAATTTAATACAAAATGTGTTCACGGCAGTGGCAAACCAGATAGCACTGGTGCAATTTCCCCTGCAATCTATATGTCTAGTACATTTTCCCATCCAAAGTTGGGGGATACAACAGGTTATCAATATTCGCGCGAGTCTAATCCAACGCGTGACCGATTGGAACAATTGATAGCTGGCCTTGAAGAAGGCACAGATGCATTGGCATTTTCCTCCGGTATGGCAGCTGTGGACGCAGTATTCCATCTATTCTCCTCTGGGGATCATATCATCTTGGGTGATGACTTGTACGGTGGCTCTATCCGCATGTTCACGAATATTTACGAGCAAAATGGTATCGAGTTTACGTATGTAGGCACTTCTGATCTTGACGCGGTGAAAGCGGCTTTTAAACCGAATACAAAGGCTGTATATATTGAAACACCGACAAATCCTATGATGGAGATAACCGATATTCGTGCACTTTGTGCATTGACTCACGAACGCAATGCGCTAGTAATCATCGACAATACCTTCTTGAGCCCATACTTCCAAAAACCATTGACCTTGGGTGCCGATATTGTTGTTCATAGTGGTACAAAATTCATCGGTGGTCATCACGATGTAATTTCTGGTTTTACTATTGTAAAAGACGAAGAAATCGCTGCAAAATTGCGTTTAACATATAAAACCGTAGGTGCATGTTTATCTGCTATGGATAGCTGGCTCGTTATTCGCGGTGTAAAAACATTGGCTCTACGCATGGAGCAACATCAAAAGAATGCCATTGCTCTTGCTGAATGGCTAAAAAAACAACCAAAAGTAACTAAAGTTTTGTTCCCAGGCCTTCCAGAACATCCTGGTTATGAAATCAATAAAGCCCAAACAACAGGCTTTGGAGGCATGCTATCCTTTGAAGTAGACAGCGAAGAAACGGCTAAACAAGTATTAGAAGGTATTAAGCTTATTCAATTCGCTGAAAGTCTTGGTGGTACAGAATCCTTGTTGACATACCCTGTAACGCAAACACATCCAGATTTAAAACCGGAAGATGCAGAACGTAAAGGTATTACACGTCGTTTGTTGCGTTTATCTGTAGGGATTGAAGATACAGAAGACTTGATTGCAGACTTGGAACAAGCTTTTAATAAATAAAGGAGTTCCTATGGGACAATATAACTTTGATCAAATTTTAGATAGAACGCACACGAAATCTTTAAAATATGATTTTGCTGTAAAACGAGGCAAACCTGCGGATGTGTTGCCATTCTGGGTAGCGGATATGGATTTTGAAATTCCCCCTGAATTGAAGCAAATTTTATTAGACCGCGTAAACCATGGTGTGTTCGGATATACCGAGTCCGACGACGAATACTTTGATGTGTTACAAAATTGGTTTAGCACTCGTTTTAACTGGATTCCAGAACAAAAATGGCTTGTTAAAACGCCTGGGATTGTATTTGCTTTGGCGATGGCGGTGCGAGCTTTCACCAAGGAGGGTGAAGGTGTGCTCATCAACCAACCAGTGTACTACCCATTTAGCATGGTTATTGATGACAACAATCGGCATCTTATCAATGTGCCGCTCATCAAAGGCGAAGAGAGATATACTATCGACTTTGAAGGCATTGAGCGAGCTATCGTTGAGGAAAATGTTACATTATTCCTCTTGTGTAACCCCCATAATCCGGTAGGACGCGTGTGGACTGAGGACGAGTTGAAACGCCTCGGCGATATTTGTATTAAACATAATGTGCTCATTGTGAGCGATGAAATCCATGCAGATTTTGTATGGAAAGGGCATACGCATAAGGTCTTTGCCGCTCTTGGTGAAAGCTATGCAGAACACTGTATTGTATGTACAGCACCTAGTAAGACCTTCAACATTGCAGGCTTACAAGTAAGTAATATTTTCATTCCTAATGATTCCTTACGCCGCCGTTTTATCAAAGAAATCGATCGTGCTGGTTATAGCCAATTGAACACGATGGGGATTGTGGGCTGTGAAGGGGCCTACAAAGTAGGGGCTCCTTGGCTTGATGAATTGAAAGAATATATTCAAGACAATATTCAATTTACCATCGACTATATAGCAAAATATATGCCAAAAATCCATGTGTATCGGCCTGAAGGGACATATCTCATGTGGCTAGATTGTTCTCAATTGCCGCTGAGCCCTAAAGAGCGAGATGAATGGATCGTTAATGATGCCAAGTTATGGCTCGATACGGGTTCTATGTTTGGCATCGATGGGGAGGACTTTGAACGCATTAATGTTGCTTGTCCTCGTAAAATATTAGAAGAAGGGCTCGAATCTTGGCGCCGTGCCTATGAGGCTAAGGGCTTTTAATTAGATTAGGTTATCAAATTGTAGAATATGTAGAGGTGACATTATGCCTATTAAAGTAATAAAAAATTTACCGGCCATAACGAAATTAGCTCAAGAGAATATTTTCGTTATGGATACTGAGCGGGCGGAAAATCAACAGATCCGACCTTTGCAAATTTTGCTAGTCAATTTGATGCCTACTAAAGAAGTGACGGAGACGCAAATTTTGCGTGCTCTCAGTAATAGCCCATTGCAAGTTAATTTAACATTGTTGCATACCGCATCTCGTAAGGCTAAAAATACAGATGAACAATATTTAGAAACTTTCTATCGTACTTTTGATGAGGTAAAAGACCAGTTCTTTGACGGTATGATTATTACCGGTGCTCCTGTTGAGTTAATGCCTTTTGAAGAGGTAGACTATTGGTCTGAACTCGTAGAAATCATGAACTGGGGCGAAGAACATGTATATTCGACCTTCTATATCTGTTGGGGGGCTCAAGCTGGTTTATATCATCACTTTGGTATTAACAAATCTATTATGGATGAGAAATTATTCGGTGTTTATGAACACGATATTTATAATGATCGACCAGTGCTCATGCGTGGATTTGATGAAAAGTTTTGGATGCCACATTCTCGTCACACTACAGTTTCTTTGCAACAAATTAAGGAAAATCGTGACTTGGAACTTTTGGCTGGGTCTGAACCAACAGGTGCTGCTATCGTTCGTAGTTTAGATAATAAGCATATCTTTGTATTTGGTCATGCCGAATACGATTGGGACACACTTAACCGTGAGTACGTGCGGGATATCAAAAAAGGTATGGATATTGCAGTTCCTGAAAACTACTTCCCGGATAATGATCCAAAACAACGTCCCATCGTGCGCTGGCGCTCTGTAAGTACACTATTATTTACAAACTGGTTGAACTACTATGTATACCAAGAAACACCGTACATCATTGAACAAATCCAAAAAATGAAATTTGAACGGGATAAAAATTTAGGCGCTTACATCTAAATGTAAGTACTTATTTCTAATCTATTGATAGTAATATGTACCCCTAATTACTTCTAACATTTCTCAAGGGAACTAGTTCTTTGGAAGTAATTAGGGGATTTTTATTTTTCATAAAATGATTTAGTTCGCATTAGAGTCTTTGGTAAAAGTTTTTATCGTCCTTTGCTTACCATAGTTTAAAGTTATGGAGAAGACCATATAAAAAATAGTAGACATATTTTTTAAAACATAGTACTATACTAGGCATAAAGAATGAACTCAATTCACAGTTAATATAAAGGAGTTGTTATAATGAGCAAACAATACAGATTTGAAACATTACAATTACATGCTGGTCATACCGTTGATCCAACAGGTTCTCGTGCAGTACCTATTTACCAAACTACATCTTTCGTATTTAAAGATGCAGAAGAAGCAGCAGGCCGTTTTGCATTAACTAATCCTGGTGGTATTTACTCTCGCCTTGGCAATCCTACTACAGATGTATTGGATGCTCGTGTAGCACAACTTGAAGGCGGTGCAGCTGGTATCGCAGTAGCATCTGGTTCTGCAGCGGTTACGTACTCTATTTTAAATGTAGCAGATGCTGGTGATAATATTGTTGCTGCATCCACATTGTATGGTGGTACTTATAATTTGTTTACTGCTACATTGCCTCGTTTGGGGATTCAAACTAAATTCGTAAATCCGGATCATTTGGAAGAATTTGAAGCAGCTATCGATGAAAAGACTAAAGCCGTTTATATCGAATCTATTGGTAACCCTGGTATTAATCTTATCGATGTACAAGCCATAGCTGATATTGCACATAAACACAATATCATCTTGATTGTAGACAATACATTTGCATCTCCATACTTATTCCGTCCATTAGAACATGGTGCTGACGTAGTTGTACACTCTGCTACTAAATACCTTGGTGGTCACGGTACAACATTGGCTGGCGTAGTTGTAGAATCTGGTAAATTCGACTATAAAGGTTCTGGTAAATACCCTGGCTTCTCCGAAGGTGACGAACACTACAATGGATTAGTATTTGGTAATTTGCCAATCCCATTCACTGTAAAAATTCGTGCTCAATTACTTCGTGATACTGGTGCATGCATTACTCCACTTGCAGCATGGCAAATCTTGCAAGGTATTGAAACATTGTCCTTGCGCGTAGAACGTCACGTAGAAAATGCTCGTAAAGTAGTAGATTTCTTGAGCAAACATCCTAAAGTAGCATGGGTAAGCTATCCAGAATTAGAAGACAGCAAATACAAAGCATTAGCTGATAAATACTTCCCTAAAGGTGTTGGTGCAGTATTCACATTTGGCGTAAAAGGTGGTAAAGAAGCAGGTATTAAACTTGTTGACTCCTTGGAAATCTTCTCCAACCTTGCCAATGTAGCAGATGCTAAATCTCTTGTTATCCATCCTGCATCCACAACACATGCACAACTTAACGAAGAACAACAAAAATCTGCTGGCGTAACACCAGATATGATCCGTGTATCTATCGGTCTTGAAAATATAGATGATATCATCGAAGACTTAGCACAAGCTTTAGATAAAGCATAGTTTTCGTACCTCTTGTTTGGAAAACTATAGATCAAACCTTCAAAACTTACAAATGACATCCTTAAGCTGAACTTTGCTTAAGAAATAGAACACATAACTATCAAACCTATAAAACTTATACAAAAGGCCTCCCGCTGGGAGGCTTTTTTGTTATTAGTGTGTGTTGTCTTTATAAGAATGAAATGTTGTGTAGGTGTAATACAACCTTGATAGAATGGGCATAAAAAGACCTTGGATTTAATGATCCAAGGCCTTTAAGGGAGTATAGTGTGTGTAACGTTTGGTCTGTGGTGTGTGAGCACAGACCGTTTTCCTATTGTGTGAGATAGGATTTAGGGAGTCCGTGGTTAGTGTTACGGACTCTCTGAGAGTGTGTTAGAGAGTGTATCTAAAGGATACAGTGTGTATAGTATGTGTGTTATATGTGTAGTGTGTCATCTAAGTGGGTTAGGATAGGGTTTCACTTGATGATAAAATCTTAGTATTTTGTGTTTTTAACTTTAGCGCTAATAACTTTGCCGGATGTAGCGTCTACTTTTACTTCCGCATTTTTACCGCCGCCAGTTGTCATATCAAATTCATATACAACTCTGCCGTTTTCACGTTCAACAGTCCAATCCATAGTTTGGAAATCAGAACCAACTTTTTCCATAGCTTTTGTTTCAGCTACTTCAGGAATGATGATGTTTTGAACGTTAATTGTTTTAGAAGCTTTGGAGTAACCTTTTACTTCTTTGCCAACGATTTGACCAGATGCTTCGTCTACTTTAATTTCTACTTCGCGGTTGCCATAATAACCTTCTACTTCATAGTAAGGATTGTGTTTTGCATCATAGGAAATAGATTTTACAGTAGCGCCAGGGAATTGTTGTTGGAATACTGTAACAGCGCCCATGTAATCAACAGAATAGTTTGCTTGTGCGGATGGAGCAACGCTACCAACACCGTTCCAGTTGCTATGGTTGTTGTAACCATGGTTGCTAGCTGCACCAACTACACCTGCTAATAATACTGTACTAACGCCAAATGCACATAGTACTTTGGATACTTTCTTAACATTTTTCATAAGCAATGCCTCCTGATAGCAAATTATAATTTTCGTTTAGTTACGATTTTGTGAAAGTAGATTTTACTCAATCTACTTATATATAATTTAATATTGTTATATGAAAATAAGGTGAAATTAGATGATTTTTGTATGAAGATGAGTATATCTTTTAGTTATTATGAACTATTGATAATAACTATTAGCTATAGTCAAAATTAAAAAGTACTAAAAACATAGTATATATAGTATTAGACTATATAGTAAACTAAAAGTCAACTATTATAGTTGACAATTAAAAATACAAGTGCTTTAATTTAGATAGTTAGTAGTTTGTTTCCGTGTTATCTTGGACTTTTATTCTCCATTGATAGCACAAATTCCTGCTTAGGTCTGTTATGAATGGAGGTATACCATGAGCTCTACTGTATCAAAACAAACTCGCATTACCACCCGTCAGTTAACGATGACAGCACTCTTTGTGGCGCTAATCGCGGTTGGTGCTTTCATACGGGTCCCATTACCGAATTGTCCGTTTACATTGCAAATCTTATTTACTACATTAGCGGGCATTGTTTTAGGTAGTCGTTTAGGTGCCGCTAGTGTTGGCATTTATATTGTACTAGGCCTTGTTGGGGTTCCTATTTTTACATCTGGTGGTGGTCCTAGTTATATTTTGCAACCTACCTTTGGTTATTTAATTGGCTTTATGGTTGGTGCGTATGCAGTAGGACGCATTGCAGAGACAATGGATACACTATCGTTTAAACGTTTGCTAGCCGGATCTATATTAAATCTATTTATTGTATATGGTCTTGGCATGGTGTACCTATACTTTATTATGAATCTGTATTTAGGTAAGCCGATTGGTGTGGAAGCTGTCATTATTACATGCTTCCTAATCCCAGTTGGCCCAGATATTTTCTTGTGCGCTGTAGCAGCATCTCTTGGCAAGAGAATTATTAAAGAATTACAGCACTAATAGAATGTTTTAATAACTATTTTTTAATAACTATTATAATTAGAATAACTAGAAAAAAAATATAATAAATATAATAACTATAATAACTATTATAACTATTATAACTATTATAAAGCATCAATCTTTTGTAGATTCATATAGATATTGAATTATGAAATATACGTTATTTTATTCAACAGAATCATTCCTATTAAAAACGAGGCGTTAAGCCTCGTTTTTTATGTAATTCTTAAGGGTATACATAGCCTAATATAGGTTCTGCAGATTTGATTTTTGTAATCTCTACATATGGTTGTTTACGACCGTGGAAGTCTCGCGTAGAAACCTTTCCTTCAATCGATACCCATTGTTCATTTTGTAAGCTATCACCATCTGTTTTATAGGCTGTCATGCCAATAGGGGCAACGTCAGCAATACAACAAGCCATAGCCATACGAGAAATAGTAAATTCGTTAGATTTTAATGTATTATCTTCGCGGTTCACATAGCCTGTCATATAAACTGTGTAGTCTTTATATTGATCAGCATTAGATCCAACTTTTACAATGGTTTGATAGAAATTGTCTGAGTTCAAAACGATTTCTTTTTTGTCCTTGGAAATTCCTGGCTCTTTGCTTTCACTGTTAACAGTGACAACCTCTCCAATAGCATCGTTTGTAAAGTCAAAATTGTTAGTATCATCGTTTACACGAGTGGCACCATGAACGCCTGTTGAGGGTACAAGAACGGGAGGAACGATGAGCAACATAATAGGAATAATAATCGGAACGATAGATTTCCAGTTATGCTTGTAGTATTTTGACGGTGCCCAAATAATCGTCGCTAGACCACCTAAAATAAGGGCAACGCCACTAATACCTAGTAAAAGTTCATAACGCGGTGCAATATAGTTCAAATAACGACCTGTCACAATGAGGTAAATACAACAGATACCTAAGATGAGATACAATAGACCTTTCACGATAGAAAAGCGATCTTTCAGTCCTAATGTCATGAAATCATCTCCTTTTAATTAATTAAGAACTGAGATAATGATTATAAAAATTTGTAAATTAGCTAAGAAAGAATTTGAATACTAATGCTGCCATATAGGACATAACGGCAATCGTTATGCTTAATCGTATGATAAATGAGGTAGGCATATATTGCTTTAATATATATACGTTTTTGATATCTAGCATCGGACCTAAGATGAGAAAGCCCATTACGGAGCTAATAGGAAATAAGGTGCTCAAGGATTTACCGATGATGGCATCTGATGTAGAGCAGACTGAAAAGAAGAATGCTAACATCAGCAAAATTGGAATGGCTGTAAATTCTGGCAAGGTTAATCCTGCGTTGAGAAGCCAAGGCTTGCCATACACTTGAACTATAGATAGTACAGTTGCCGCCATGGAAAAATAGAATAAGAGTTGAGAAAACTCTCGTTCCATATGGACTAACAATCTTTTTTTATCGATATGTTTAGTTTTAGTTGTTTCTAAAACGATTTCTTCGTAGCTAAGATTCTGTGGTGTTCTTGCTTTCAAAATAGATGTGGCTGGAGGCCAAAATCGGAACGATAGGGCTACTAACAAGGCAACACCTAGTCCTAAAACGATACGCCATACGGAGAGCATGGGATTGTCAGGAAACGCATACCATGTAGAAAGAATGGTGATAGGGTTGATAATCGGGCTAGCGAGCATAAATAAAAGAGCTACTGATAAAGGGATGCCTCGATCTATTAGCGCCTTGAATAAGGGGATGATGGCACAGTCACAAATTGGCAAGGCAAAGCCACTGACCATAGCAGCCCCATAGCTTTTCAAAGAATGGTCACCTAACAGTTTTAGTAATACTCGTTGTGGTACGAAATAGCGAATAATCGTTGAGCCTACCGTGCCTAATAAAAGGAATGGAATGGCCTCGATGATGAGGCCCGTGATTATGGCGAAGCATTGGTGAATGGAATAGGGGATGTCATGGCGAAAAGCTGTGACCAACAGTATATAGGTTGTAATACCAATAACTAATAGATTAGGAATGAGTCCCCATGTGGAATTCCGGCACAGTTGTTCTACTTTTTCTGGTGTAGGAGCTGTTATAATTTTAGCCTCTCCGTTGTAGGTACGTAGTAAAGCGTGATGTGTATTGGATTCTGTGATAATACAATCTGCACTATACAATTGACTCATTACATCATTACCTAAACCAGGGAGTATGGTTGAAACAAATTGATCGGTACAAATATACAATACCTTTTCTACTTGTAATAGGTGGCTTAATATATCGCTATATAGTAAGGCTTCTAGTTGATGAAAGCTTACCATGCCATTCCACTCAATCCATAGCTCTTTTGGCTGTAGTCGTTTTAAATAATCCCCGATTTTACAGGCTATCAATTCGTAAGACTTGATATCGCTAGGAACAATGGCACTGAGTTCATCCGCATTGAGTTGTAAGGGCTCTTTGATGAGAGGTTCACTGCCTTCTTCGGCGCTGATTATTGCGGTACCGCCTAGCTTTTTACGGTATTGTAATTGTTCGTTTATGAACGTGCTTTTACCGGATCCAATAAACCCTGTAACGATATAAACTGGTATCATGATTGACACACTTCGTTATGTACCATTGGTACATTAAAATCTGTGCCGATAACGACTAAACTATAGTCATTAGTTTCACTAGGTGAAAGCGAACAGTAATGAGTGCCGTATTGGAGTTCGTGAGGACCTTCCGTGGTTGGTACAATCCCTTTGGCACGAAGCACTGTATCAGGCATGCCTTCTAAAATGGTTTTCCATTGTGCAAGACTAAGGGTGCGCAAATCCTTAAAGGTATGACTCATAAATAAATGTTCATCGTGTAAGCAGTGATCATCATGACAATGATACAGGCGCTTGATGTAATCACGCAAACCAATGGTATCCCATGCTTCTTCATGAATTGGTGTATGTGGCGCGAGGTCGCGAATCATACGTTTTGTAATGCTTGTCTGTTGAATATCTTCTGTATGGCTCAAAAAAATCGCATCACTATGAGTGATTTGATCCTTGAAGAAAAGACCAAAATTTTTGATAAACATTGGTGCTTGCATAGCATCGACAGTCGTTATTGATGCGTGAATGTAAGCAGATTTTGCAATGTCCTCGTCGTTACAAGTATGGATGATTTCACTGAGCTTGCTAACACCTGATGGCTCGATGTAGATCATATCGATTTTGTAATTTTGCAGAATATCAAGTAGTGCTTGTTGGAAATTTCCTTGTAAGCTACAGCAAATACAGCCAGATGTTACTTCACGGACTGTGGCCCCTGTTTTTGCAAGATTAGCAGCATCGAGGCTAGTTTCACCAAAATCGTTTTCTATAATAAGAATTTTATCTTTCGATGTATGTTCTTTTAGTATATGTTGTAAGAATGTTGTTTTTCCAGAACCTAGAAATCCGGATATGATAACTATTGGAATCATATATACCTCCTGCGTAATGTAAACACAGTATACACCTATAGGATAACACAGAAAATACTCTATGGGGTATATGGAAACTAGCAAGTTTATCAGAGTTTAACAGCCTTCTCTGAAATTTATAGATTATATACTATATATGAGTATACTGGCACATGTAGTTGATATTCATAATTATTTATAAATAAAACGATGCATTCCATGTTGTTCATATATGAAAGAATACTCCTGTATGAATAAATATTTATTTATGTAGTTGAAAAATTTTTATGAAAAAAATCCCTCCTACAAGATAATTCAGTTGGAGAGATGGCTGAATTACTTGTAGGAGGGTTGGAGAGTCACTATTACATGGGTCTCGTAACTTGATGTGTTATTTGCTTATAGTATAACAAATTATACATCAAAAATATAGTAATTATTTATTTTATTGTAATTTTGCTAATAATGCTTTGAGGTACACATATACATTTTCAACAGAAGGTAAATGAACGCGTTCTGATGGTGTATGAGGACTTACGATAGTAGGCCCAAAGCTAATCATTTGTGTATTTGGCAATACGCCTTTTAACAAACCACATTCGAGACCTGCGTGAATAGCATTTACATTAGCTGGTGTATCGAACATTTCGTTATGCAAGGAAATCGCTTGTTCTTCCAATTTTGAGCCTTTGTCGTATTCCCATGCTGGATATCCACCTGTACGCTCTGCAGCTACGCCAAGTGCTTTTGCAAGAAGCATCATTTTTTTCGTTAAGAATTCAAGACTATTGCTATTGGAACTACGAATAGAAATGAGTATTTCAATGGTATGTTGATTTTCACGTACGATAGCAATATTATTAGATGTTTCTACAAGGTTTGGAATAGACTTACTTACAGAATGAACCCCATCTTGTGCAAGATAGATATATGTAATAAGTGCTTCTGTTGTGTCTTCTGCATATACTATTTCAGGAGTAGGAACATCTTCAACTACGAATGTAAGTCCTGGATCCTGTACGCTATATTCGTGTTGATATTGTTTTTCTTGGTATGCGAGTAATGTTTTAATGGCTGCCACATCTTCAGAACGTACAGATAATACAGCTACTGCCTTAGACGGGATTGCATTATGTTTTACGCCACCTTCGAAGAACGCTAAACTAATAGGATATTGCTGTTGAATATCATAGAGCACACGGGTTAGCACTTGGTTAGCATTGGCTCGTTGCTCGTTGATTTCGATGCCGGAGTGCCCCCCCTTGAGGCCGGTTACTGTAATGGATAGGCCCGCATCATAGCCTGGTTGATTGTTATCGCGTAACAATGGAATTTTTACATGTACGTGGCAACCGCCAGCACAACTAACGGTGAAGTCATGTTCTACCTCTGTATCCAGGTTGAGTAAGTAGTCACCAGTTACTTGACCTTCTTTAATGGCAAAGGCACCATCCATACCAGTTTCTTCGTTGGTAGTGAATAATAATTGCATAGGTCCATGTTGTTGGCTTTCATCTTCAAGGAGAGCAAGCATCATAGCAGCACCCATGCCATTATCGGCACCTAATGTTGTATGGTCTGCGTGCATCCATTCGCCTTCGATGATATTGGCGATTGGATCTTTAGAGAAGTCGTGGTTAGAGTCATGGTCTTTAACACAAACCATATCAATATGACCTTGTAAAATGATGGATGGACGGTTTTCATAACCTGGAGATGCAGCTTTTTTGATAATTACATTAAAGATTTCGTCTTGATGAACTTCAAGACCTAAATTTTTAGCAAAGTTCACGATGTAATCGCTGATGCCTTTTTCATTGCCGGACTCACGAGGGATTTGGCTCATTTCTTTAAAAATTTCTAATACGCGTTTTGCTTGAACGATTGTTTCCATAATGGTACCTTTCATTCTCATGTAAAATAGACATGTATGTATTATTGAAAGCTTTTAAAACAATATAAAATATTATAGCGTAATGGTCGCTTGTTTTACAGCCTAGACTAGGTCCTTTCATACATACGAACTATATAAATTATTATTGTATATATATAGTTATATCACAATAAAGATTATTAGGATAGCTTATGCTAGGCTAGCTATATAGGAATAATATTGTATAATGAGGGTATACGAATAACGAATAACAATTAACTAAATTTCTATAGATCTTAGAAGGTTGGTGAACTAATGCAACATGAAAGCCGCAATATTAGCATGCTTATGGATTTTTATGAGATGACTATGGCACATGGCTACTTTACAAAATTAAAAAATGTGGATCGCGTCGCATTTGATGTTTTCTTTAGACGTAATCCAGACAAGGGCGGTTTTGCTATTTTTGGTGGTCTCGAACAAATCGTTGAGTACATTTTAAATTTACACTTTGATGAAAGTGATATCTCTTATTTACGGAGTCAGGGTATTTTTAGTGAAGAATTTTTAGCATATCTAAAAGATTTCTCTTTTACCGGTGATGTATATGCCTTTCCAGAAGGTTCTATCATCTATCCTAATGAACCTGTTATTACAATTGTGGCACCTCTCATAGATGCACAAATCATAGAAACTGCAGTGCTTACTATGATGAACCATCAATCTCTTATTGCCACAAAAGCTAATCGTATTGTTCGCGCTGCGGATGGGCGTATTGTGGCTGACTTTGGTGCTCGTCGTGCACATAATGTAGACGCTGCTGTATACGGTGCAAGAGCTGCTTATATTGGTGGTGTTCAGTCCACTGCAACTGTTTTAGCAGGGCAACAATTTGGTATTCCTGTCAGTGGGACCATGGCACATAGCTGGGTTATGTACTATGGCTCTGAATATGATGCTTTCAAAGCCTATGCCGAAGTGTATCCAGATAATCCAGTATTCCTCGTTGATACTTATGATGTGTTAAATTCTGGCGTGCCTAATGCTATTAAGGTAGCAAAGGATGTATTGGAGCCAATGGGTAAACGCTTAAAAGGAATTCGCCTAGATTCTGGTGACCTTGCGTATTTGGCAAAAAAAGCACGGCGCATGCTAGATGATGCAGGTTTAGAGGATTGTAAAATCATGGCATCTAATAGTCTAGATGAGTATACAATCACATCTTTGCTAATACAAGGTGGGCCTATTGATATTTTTGGTGTAGGGGAACGCCTCATTACCTCTAAGAGTGACCCCGTATTTGGTGCGGTATATAAGATTGCTAGCATCGAGAAAGATGGTATGTGGGAACCGCGTATCAAGATTTCTGAAAGTGTTGAAAAAATTACTAATCCAGGTTTAAAAAAGGTATATCGTGTTTATAATGATAAAGGTCGTGCGATTGCAGATCTATTAACATTGTTGCGAGAGGTACCTGATACAGAGGAACCATATCGTTATATCGATCCTGAGCAACCTTGGCGTGAATTATATTTTGAAAATTGCACTTTTAAAGAGATGAAGCAGCTTATTATCAAGGATGGTAAATTAGTTGTGGACTTACCAACTCTAGAGGAAATTCGAGCATATGTGCAAGATCAATTAGCTAATGAAATTTGGCCTGAAGAGCAACGCTTTGAAAATCCACATCGTCACTATCTTGATATGAGTCCTAGCTACTATCAATTGAAGATGGATTTATTGAACCGTATTTATCGGAAAAAGTAGGAGGGCCTATGTTAGAAAATCCACAAGCTACAAAGGATGCCCTCGTTCAATGGATTCGAGATTATTTTGGTGAAAATGGTCCTAACTGTAGTGCTGTAGTGGGCATTTCAGGTGGTAAGGACTCTACTATCGTGGGGGCTCTTTGTAAAGAAGCTCTCGGTGCAGATCGCGTAGTTGGTGTTCTTATGCCAAATGGAGTGCAATCGGATATTGATGATGCTCAGGCAGTGGTAAATCATTTAGGAATTCCGCACATAACGGTCAATATTGGTGCTGCCTATGAGGCGCTAACTCATGCTATCGTTCAGGCTAAGGGGTATGATGTTGTAACGGGGAGAACCGATTTATCTAAAGATGCTGCCATTAATACGCCGCCTCGTCTCCGGATGGCAACTCTCTATGCAGTAGGGCAAAATTTGCCAAATGGTGCTCGTGTAGCCAATACTTGTAATGGTTCTGAAGACTACGTAGGATATTCTACAAAATACGGAGATAGTGCAGGTGATTTTAGCCCTCTCGCACAACTCGTAGTAGAAGAAGTTCGTCAAATAGGAAAACTTCTTGATATTCCATTGCACCTAGTTGATAAGGTACCAAGTGATGGTCTCAGCGGTCAGTCCGATGAGGATAAATTAGGATTTACCTATGCTGTATTGGATCGTTATATCAGAACTGGGGAAATTGAAGATCAGATAACAAAAGAGCGAATCGACTATCTGAATCGAATTAATAAACATAAATTAGAGCTGATGCCGTCATTTGATCCAAAGCTTTAATTGATAAGGCAGAAATCTCGATTTATAGAGATGAATCTATGAATCTATAGGGGCGAAGCCATAAAATAAGATAAAATAATTTTTTAGAATATAATAAGGCTGGCCATTATTGACCAGCCTTATTGAATCGTACTTAGTTTAAATTTAATACCAATAATTATTTTATAGTTTTATAGTGGAGGTAATATGGATACAAAAATCGCTTTGATTGGTACTGGAGGAACTATTGCAGGAAAAGGTACCTCAAATACTGATTTAACAGGCTATACGGCAGGGGTATTAGGACTTGACGAAATCTTAGCCTCCGTACCTGGTACAAAACCGTATGGTCCTTATACATATACTCAGTTTAGTAATATTGAAAGCTCCGATATTACCGTAAATCACTGGTTAGAACTTTCTAAGTTAGTGCAAAAATTGGTTAATCGAGATGATATCGGTGGTGTTGTTATTACTCATGGCACAGATAGCATGGAGGAGACAGCATATTTTCTGAATCTGACAGTTCATACAGACAAGCCAATTGTTATTACTGGATCTATGAGACCCGCAGGTGCTATTAGTGCAGATGGGCCAATTAATTTATTGCAAGCTATCCAAGTAGCGAGAACACCATCGTCTGTAGGTAAAGGTGTGATAGTCGTATTAAATGGCTACATTGATGGGGCAAGGGATGTATCTAAATGCAACACTACTAATGTAGCGACTTTTGATAGTCCATTAGTGGGGCATCTTGGTATTGTACAAGATGGTGTTGCCCACTATTATAAAGTGTCTACTCGACGTCATACTCAAGACTCTGTATTTGATGTGAGTAAATTGTCTGAGTTACCTCGTGTAGTTATAATGACCTGCTATGGTGGTATGGATGATATGGTGCCTATGAGTGTAGTTGCTACAAATCCTGACGGTTTAATTTTAACAGGTCTTGGTCATGGTACAATCCCACAAAACGTACGTCAAATCACACAGAATACAAAGTTTCCAACGGTACGTGCTTCTCGTACCGGTAGTGGTATGGTATCTGCAGTGCCACAAGATGCACTGGCAAACTATCTAGTATGTGATACTTTAAGTCCACAAAAAGCGCGTATTTTATTGATGCTAGGGCTTACAAAAACTAAAAATCTTAAAAAGTTACAACAATTCTTCTATGATTATTAAAAGCACATAATATTCATGGAACATAATGATTCTTTGATCTAATAATTAATTTAATAAAAGTTGAGAAAATATCTCAAAATTTAATTTGATATTCATTTTCAAGAATTATACTACATGTAACAGTTTTATATGCAATAAACCGCACATTCCGATCGCCTAGGATGTGCGGTTTTTCATTTGTATTATATTTTTCATATATGAGTGGGGTGTTGAATGATAATTTGGGGGCATTCTAGATGTTTTTGGATATCACAAGATAGGATTATTCAGCTCCAATAGCATTTTCTAGTGCTCTTTGTACGCCTACATAGACGGCCTTGGCTAAAGTGTCTCCAAATAGTGAGAAGGAGCCAGCATCGGTTAAGATATCTCCATTTGTATCGATGGTGAGAACGATACCATCTGTAGAGGTACCTGTGGCAGATGTTTTGCGTTCTTTCGTAATTGCGTCAAGAATGTCTTCGTTAATAAACGGATGGAGGCGTACGCTTTCAACATTCCAATCTTGTAGGGCTGCGGTTTTAGCCTCGGTAATCGTCATGATAGCTTTTACCATAGCGCTATCTGTTAAAGCTTTATTTGTAAATACGAGGATATTAATTGTGCCTGGTACTATGAAGTCTCCATCACGCTCTTCATAACAATAACCTGTACCTGCGCGATGTGCCGTTTTTTCATAGCCTGCAGTCACGATAGTTTCTACGATAGTATCATGTTCTTCGACTTTGGCATAGGCGTGTAGATGCATTGTAGCAGACGTGAGGAGGGCTGTACTAAAATGAACAGGTGTATCAATGTGCTCAAATTCTTGAGCTAAATAATCGGCTACAGAGCCACCGGGTAAATCTTTTTCTGTTTCGATTTGATATGTTAGCTGTTGATTACGTACGGCTAGAGTATGGTGATAGCCACCATTTAATTGTCCGCTCGAAAGAGAATAGTGGATATCGTCAAAGTGTACCGTGACGGAGTGTAACTCTCTAGTTACATAGCCTCCAGTAGCGAGTTCTTGGGGTGCTTCGTATAGATTTTTGAACATGTAAGTCTCCCTAGTTTTATGATTGTTATATATGGAATATAACGATATAATATCTTTATTATCGTATTGCGAATGCATATGTAAAATTATAGCATATATGTTTACTGTTATTATATTGACATTATGTTGAGACGTATATTTGTTATTGTATAGATTTATATTATGGATGGTTATTATGGCTAATTTCTTAAGTGCTGTTTCTGAATTTCTTTTTAAAGACGCTAATATATTAATTCAAATGAGGGACTGGTTCTTTGCACAAGCTGGAAATATCTTATTAGCGTTAATTTTATTTTGGATAGGGCGATATGCTATTAAATGGGTAAAAGCTTTTGCTGTTCGCATTATGACAAAAGCTTCCTATGACTCAGCAGCAATGAGCTTTATCACTCAAATTATTAATTACGCCTTGCTAGTAGGGTTAGTATTGATTTGCTTAAACCAAATTGGTGTTCCTACAACATCTTTTATAGCTGCTTTTGGTGCTTTTGGTTTAGGTATTGGTCTCTCCTTACAGAATAACCTTTCTAATTTAGCATCTGGTTTATTAATTCTTATCTTCAAGCCTTTTAGAGCGGGTCACGTTATTCAGGTAGGTGATGTAGTCGGCAGTGTTAAATCAATCCAATTTATGTATACAGTTATTACTACAAAAGATCAAAAGAATGTATACATACCTAATTCTCTTCTTACATCCCAAGCTGTAACTAACATTGTTTATACTTCAGAACGCGTTATCCCATTTACGTTTGACATTGGTTATAATAATGATCATCATGAAGCAATAAAAATCTTAAAAAATATTTTTGCAGCAGATAAACGTGTCCTTAATCCGAAGAATATGGAAATAGGTATCTCTGAATTTGGAGACAATTCTGTACGAATCGCCGCTTATGCTCGTGTTAAGTCGAAGGATTTCCTCGCTGTTCAATACGGCATTATGTCTGATGTAAAAGATGCTTTTGATAAATATGGCATCGACATTCCATATCCTCAGCGTGTAGTATATATTCAAAATGATCCTCAACATGTAGTATATATTCAAAATGTAGATACATCGACAGGTGAAATTAAAGGGACAAAGAAAAAAGCAACTACTACAAATGTAGAAATAGATAATAGTCTTGAAAGTTAGGATACTGGAAGGTAGAACGAGAGTGATGACACTTTTAACGACGAATATTCATATATTTTATAAGAAATTGGTATTGGCCATAACTTTTATAGGAATCGTATTTATAGGTGCTGGTGTTGCTCAAGCTGCATATATTACACCTCCTTCTACTGTTGGTGAGGCCGTAGTCCTTATTGATGCAGATACAAAAGAAATTTTATTTGCAAAGAATCCAGATAAGTGGATGCATCCAGCTAGTACTACGAAAATGGTTACCTTGTTAACTGCTTTAGAACTGAAGGGCACACAGCTTGATGAATTAGCTACTATAAGTAGTTATGCAACGAGCATGGAAGAATCAAACCTTGGGGTTCGCGTAGGCGATCAGATTACATTGGAAGGTGTTCTTGAAGGTATGATGGTTGCTAGTGGTAATGATGCGGCCGTTGTTGTAGCCGAAAATGTAAGTGGTTCTGTAGATAAATTTGCTAAGGATATGACTCGTATTGCTGCAAAAGCGGGTGCAAAGAATAGTGTGTTCTTGAATCCTCATGGATTAACACAAAAGGGTCACCATTCTACGGCTCGTGATTTAGCGATGATTGCAGCGTACGGCATGAAATACCAAATGTTCCGTGACAAGGTTGCTAATGATTATTACAAGGTGCCGTATCAAAACCGTGCACCAGAAACAATTCGTACTACAAACCATTTTATTCGCAATAAATATCCAGGTGCGAATGGCTTGAAAACAGGTTTTACAAATGCAGCAGGAGAATGTTTGATTGCGTCTGCCACACGGAAGGACCATACTATGATTGTAGTTATGCTTAATGATGATAATCGTTGGGAAGAAGCTGTACAATTCCTTGATTATGGATTTAAACTCCGTGGGGTAATTTAAGGACCTATTGTGTAATGGGGGACATATGAGTTCATTTTTTGCATTTTTAAAACGCATGCGCTTTATCAATCGATGGAGCCTCATGCGAAATACGGAAATAGAAAATATTCAAGAACATAGCCTTGAAGTGGCTATGGTAGCGCACAACTTAGGGGCCATAAAAAATGAATACTTCGGTGGGAATGTAGATATCAATAAGGTAGCTGTCATAGCTATGTATCATGAGGTGAGCGAAATCTTTACAGGAGATATGCCGACACCAATCAAGTATTTTGATCCAAAGTTGCGGGAACTGTATGGTGAGGTTGAAACTTTGGCGCAAGAAAAAATGCTATCAACCTTGCCAGACCGGTTACAATCTGTTTATAAGCCTATACTTGTTGATGCAGAAACTAGTCCAGAATGGCCTCTCGTTAAGGCTGCCGATACAATTTCAGCCTATATGAAATGCGTCAAAGAGCTCAAGGCAGGGAATGATGAGTTTAAAGAGGCACATGACTCTATCTTAGCTAAGTTGAAAACTCTAAATATGCCTGAGGTAGATATGTTTATTGAATTATATATCCCTGCTCTTGGTAAGAGTTTGGATGAGTTGAACTATTACGAAATTAAATAATTACTAAAAGAGACGACCAGAGGTCGTCTTTTTTAGTTTTATGTAATTATAGATTCTTCTACTTATGTGCCTATTAGTAACAGTTTGCTTATGTGAGTATTAATGACAATCTACTTGTGTGACCATTAGCAGCATATCGTGTAATAATTATAGTTTATTTTTTCTATCTATAATCTCTTGATTTCTCATTAGTATTTTTTTACCTCGCCACGAGAAGGCTCGATGACCGTATTTTGCTTTGAATTCTTTGTTCGTTAGTGTTTCTAGTTCGTCTATATTAATATACGGTTCTATCTGTTGGAATTCTGGGATGGGCGTAGTTGGAATATCTTTGTTGTGAGGACACACCTCTTGGCACACATCACAACCAAATACGAGTGGTGTTTTAGCGAGAATCTGCTCCTCTTCATCGGTGAGTTCTCCTTTTTTCTGAGTTAAGTAGCTTTTACAAGTCGCGAATTTAAATTCGTCATGGCCCAAACATTGGCCTAAGCATGCTGTAATACAACGATTACATCCTATACAGGACTGCTCAAGAGGGGCATTTGGTTTGAGTTCTAGTGTTGTTAAAATCGTACCAATAACGACATAAGAACCCCATTTAGGGCTGATAAAACAGTTGTTCTTTCCGTAAAAGCCGAGACCTGCTAAGTAGGCCATGTACCGATCTGCTAAAGGCGAGGTGTCACAATGAATGGAGAACTGAGCCGAGTCATCAATTATTTGTAATCTTTCAATAAGACGTTCTAAATATTCATTAATGACCAGGTGATAATCTGTTGACCATGTATAGCGCGATAGATTGGCATGGCCTTTGTGTTGTACATGGTACGGGAATAGACAAACGATGGCACTTTTGGGCATAAACTGAGTCGTTCCTAGTAGTCTTGCTTCCACATCTGCCGTAGTAAAGGGGCATGGGTTGCTTTCAAATAAAATAGTTTTGGCCTGTTCAGGTAGTGGCCATGAGGCAATTCCAAATTCATAAATATGTAATTCTTTGCAAATTTCCTGTAAATTTATATCTTTCATCGTAGATTTAGTGGTAAATAATTGGTAAAATAAAAGTATAAGAAATGCACGAGATTCTATAGTTTTTTGTTAAGTTTGTAGTTTGGTGAGAACTGTATTTTTATAGTTAGCACCGTAATTCTGTTAGTATTAGTATACCATTGAGAGGACAGATTATGTTAGCATTTATGAAAGTATTACAACCGAAGACGGTGGAAGAGGCTTATGAATTAGCCACAAAGAACAAAACTGCTCCTATGCTAGCAGGCGGCTGTTGGCTGCGTCTAGGACGACGAACTTGGCCATCAGTGATTGATATGGCGAGTCTTGATTTGCGTTATGTTCGTGAAGAAGATAAGGCGTTTGTTATTGGCGCTATGGCGACACAAGGAGATGTGGAACGCTTTGAGCCTTTACAACAATTCTGCGGCGGTGCCGTAGTTAAAGGCGTTAAGGAGATTCTTGGCGTTCAATTTAGGAATACTGCTACCATGGGCGGTTCTGTAGCAAGTAAGTTTGGCTTCTCTGATATCATCCCTGCGCTATTGGCAGTGCATGCAGACATCGTTACCTTCAAAGGCGGTCGTATGTCCATGCAAGATTATATGACTTATAGAGAACGTGATATTCTCGTGGAAATTCGCATCCCTAAAGTAGATGTAGCTGTAGCTGTTGAAGCCCTTCGCATTTCTCGTGGTGATTTCCCGTTATTGACAGGTGCTCTTCGTCATGATGAAAAAGGGGTTGAATTGTATATCGGTACAAGACCTGGTGTACCTCAATTAGCTGTTAAAGCAAGTGCCTTGCTTTCAGAAAAAGGATTATCTGCCGTAAAAGAGGCAGGTCAATTGGCATCTGAAGAACTGGTGTATCAATCTAACTCTCATGCGTCTAAAGAATATCGCATGGAAATGGTAAAAGCAATGGTTCAACGCTTAGCTAAGGAGGTGGCACAATAATGGAACTCGTACTTAATATTAATAACAAAAATGTAACTGTTAATGTGCCAACTGATGAGATGTTGCTAGACACATTGCGTAATCTTGGCTATTACAGTGTCCGCTGTGGCTGTGATACTACAAACTGTGGCCTTTGCACTGTATGGGTGGATGACGAAATTATTTTGTCCTGTGCATACCCTACATTTCGTGCGCCAGGACATAAAATTACTACATTAGAAGGCTTACAAGAGGAAGCTGAATTATTAGCGGCTTGTATCGCAAGTGAAGGCGCAGATCAGTGTGGCTTTTGTACAACTGGCATGATGATGAGTGCTATTAATTTGAAACGCAAAAATCCAAAGGCTAGCGATGATGAGATTCGCGAATACCTCATAGGTAACTTATGTCGCTGTACTGGTTATGAATCACAACTTCGAGGAGTTCGTAAATTCTTAGAAGGAGGCCTATAATGATGAATAAGCATATTGGAAAATCCTATGACAAAGTTGACTCCAAAGGTATTTTGTCTGGTAAACCGTCTTATACTGGCGATTTTGTTCCCAAAGATGCGCTCGTTATTAAGGCTCTTCGTAGCCCTCATGCTCAGGCGCGCATCAAATCTATTGATACATCTAAAGCCAAATTGATCCCTGGCGTAGAAGCTATTTTTACTTATGAAGATGTGCCTAATACGCGATTCACATTAGCAGGTCAAACATATCCAGAGCCATCCGCTTATGATGCGCTCATCTTGGACCCTGTAGTTCGCTATGTTGGAGACGAAGTAGCTCTTATCGTAGCAAAAGATGAGGCTACAGCGCTTAAAGCAATGCCGCTTATCAAGGTTGAATACGAAGTACAGAAACCTGTACTTGATATGCATACTGCTATCGACCATGAAACTATAGTACATCCTGAAGATGATATTCACAATAATATCCCTGTAGGACAAGATTACAAACGCAATATTTGCGTATCCTATCACAAACGGGTAGGAGATGTGGAGGCAGAACTTGCTAAATGTGATTACGTGGCAGAAGGTACATACTTTGACCAGGCCACACGCCAAACAGCGATGGAACCATTCCAAAGCTTTGGATATATAGATGCGCTAGGTCGTGTAGTTATTGTATCCTCTACACAAATCGTATTCCATGTACGCCGTCACATCGCTCGTGCACTCGGTATTCCGGCCACAAAAGTCCGTGTTATTAAACCTCGTATCGGCGGCGGTTTCGGCTCTAAACAAACGGCTTGTACAGAAATTATGACGGCCTTTGTAGCGTGGACATTGAAAAAACCTTGTTATCTCTTATACGATCGTACAGAAGCACAAACTTGCTCTACTACACGTCATGCTCGTGAATGGAAAATCCGTGTAGGTGCTACAAAAGATGGCATTATTAAAGTTATTGATATGGACTCCATCACAGCCGCTGGTGCACATGCAACTCATTGCTTCACTACTACAACGGCTGGCGAACATAAATCTGTACCTTTGTACAACAAAGCGACTGCTGTTCATTATGGTACAGAGGGTGTGTATACTAACCAAACTCCTGGTGGTGCTTTCCGTGGGTATGGTGCAACAGAAGCATTGTGGCCATTAGAATGTGCAGTAAACCAGTTAGCTGATAAGATGGGGATTGATCCAGCTGAGTTACGTCAGAAGAACTTAATAGCGGAAGGTGAACAAAGCTTAGTATATGCTCCAGATGAATATCTTGATTCTGGTCTTTTCCAAGATACCGTAAATCGCGTAAAAGAAATGGCTCGTTGGGATGAACGCCCTCATTCTTGGGATATCGATGAGCGCTATCGCGGTGGACTTGGCATGGCTTTAGCATTACAAGGCTCTGGTGTCGCAAATATCGATGTGGCGTCTGTTGAAATTCGCCTTGGTGACGATGGTAATTATACATTGTATACTGGGTCTTCTGATATGGGCATGGGGTCTAATACCGTATTGACTCAAATGGCCTGTGAAGTAATCGGCTGTCCTATGGAATATATGACTGTTATTGAATCAGATACAGATATCGTACCATTCGATCCAGGGTCCTACGCATCTAGTACAACCTATGTAACAGGTACTGCTGCTAAGATGGCAGCAGAAGAATTGCGCACTAAGATTATTGCTAAATTCGCTCAATTCTTTGAAACTGACGTTGAAAACGTTGACTTTGACGGCGTTGTAGCTACCACAAAAGATGGTGCTAAAACAATGGATATCCATCAATTGGCACCAAAATTATTAGTTGGTGTTAATGCGGAGCAATTGTCTGGTTTTGCTACATGGGGCAGTCATACGTCCCCACCTCCATTTATGGCATCTATTGCTGAGGTGAAGGTAGATAAACAAACAGGTAAGGTTATTCCTCTTCATTTCTATTCTTGTGTTGATTGTGGTACGGTTATCAACCCTAAATTGGCTCGCGTTCAAGTTGAGGGTGGTGTGGTACAAGCTATCGGCATGGCTTTATATGAAGATGTACGCTATTCCAACAATGGTCGCTTGGAAACAAACAATCTTATGACTTATAAAATCCCAACCCGTCAGGATATTGGTGAATTACATACAGACTTTGTAGAATCTTACGAGCCTACAGGTGGTTTCGGAGCAAAATCTATTGGTGAGGTTGTCATCAATACGGGGTGCCCTGCTATTCAACATGCCATTAAAAATGCAGTTGGTGCGGATATTCGTACATTACCTATGACACCTGAAAAGGTATTTATGGCTATGGACGAGAAATATAAAGTATAGAGATTTCTAGTTCTTTTTACTTTCTAAGGAGGCCTGGTTCTATGACATCACAAACATCCTATTGGAATCGATTGATTCAGCCGGGAATCGTTGCCCTTGTTGGGGCAGGCGGTAAAACGACTGTGCTTTCAAAACTAGTAGAATATGGACGGCTGAAAGGTCAGCCCATCGTAGTTACGACTACGACTCGACTTTATGAGTCTCAGGTGGCTCATTATGAACCGATTTATACTCATAATATTAATGAAGCTGATGAGTATTGTACTGACCGACTTTTACATGGCTATTGTGGTGCGTGGTTCGCTGGAATTACAGGAACAAAAGTAGACTCCTTAGATTGTGATCTTATCGATGGTTTATCCAAGTTACATCCCAATTGGCAAATTGTTGTAGAAGCAGATGGGGCGAAGGAAAAATGGCTCAAGGCACCTAAGACGACCGAACCTGTCATTCCATCTCTTACAAAGACTACGATTGGCCTCGTGAATCTACAAATGCTAGGGGCCCCGTTAGATGATGAGCACGTACATAATATCGAGCTTGTTCAAGATATTGTAAAACGCGATATGGGGGCTATTGTAACTCCTCGTATGTTGGCTGATCTTGTTTTGCATAGGCAAGGTTTATTCCAATACAGTAAAGGTAAGAAAATACTATTCTGTACTGGTTATGAAACAGTACAACATCGCATTATCGATGATTTTATTGATCATATTGTTGATAGTGATATTACGGCTATCATTTTGGCTGATGGATATAAAGCAAGTTGTGAAATCCGTCGCATTATTCAATGTCGGTAGGTACTCATGACTATTATGAAGGCAAATTGTAACACCGCTTTTAGTCC
Source organism: Veillonella parvula (assembly GCF_040097785.1). Classification (GTDB taxonomy): domain Bacteria; phylum Bacillota; class Negativicutes; order Veillonellales; family Veillonellaceae; genus Veillonella; species Veillonella parvula_D. Next base: position 270,132 of record NZ_JBBNNS010000003.1, read on the forward strand.
CATGAGAGACCCCATAGACCGTCATCCTTTGCATATTGGCATTGTCCTCCTTGTGGGAGGACAATCCAAGCGTATGGGATGTAATAAGCAACTCTTGCCCTGGCGTGGTAAGACTGTTCTAGATGCGGTCTGTGGGGCTCTTCAAGGTGGATGGGGTGGACAGGTGGCTTCTACTGTATCGTGTAGGCTACCTTTTGTGGCGGTTACTGGTGATGATCATGAGAAATTAGAACCAATTGTCACAAACTATGGTTTTGAAGCCATTCGAAATGACCATCCTGAACTAGGGCAAGGCGTATCCATAGCGATGGGAGTACGTCATTTGATGAATACGTCATCCATACCGCTAGACGGTATTCTCTGTTCAGTAGGAGATCAACCACTTCTGACGAGTGCTGTTGTACACGAGGTCATTCGTGCGTTTAACGAAAACTTTCATCCGAAAACTATCGTCGTTCCACATTATGGGGCAAATTATCACTCGGGAAATCCCGTTCTCTTTGGTTCTCATTGGTTTGATTATTTACAACAGATTCAAGGGGATCAAGGGGGTAAGACCATTATTCATGGTGATGGTAAAGCCCATGTCGTGAAATTATGGATTAGTGATGATATTGGCGACGATATCGATACACCCGATGATTTTGAGCGTTTGAAACATCGTGAAAGTGAGGCATTATGAAACCATTGGTACTCATGCGTGGAGGCGGAGACATTGCTTCCGGCGCTGTATATAGATTGAGACGGGCGGGCTATCCCGTTGTAATTAGTGAAATAGCGATTCCTACCATGATTCGCCGCGAAGTATGTTACGGTAATGCGGTTCATCGTGGAGAGATGATTTTGGAACGTTTTGTTGCTCGTCATGTGTCTCTTAGTGAAGTGAAGGATACATTGGCACAGGAAATCATCCCCGTTGTTACTAGCTCATATGAGGAATTATTGGACACTTTAAAACCAGAGATTGTAGTCGATGCTATTTTGAGTAAAAAGAATCTTGGTACAAAACGGGATGATGCAGATCTCGTTATCGGTGTGGGCCCTGGATTTATTGCTGGAGAAGATGTAGATGTAGTCATTGAAACGATGCGTGGTCATTCATTAGGTCGCTGTATCTATGATGGACCAGCTCAACCTAATACAGGTATCCCTGGAAATGTAGGTGGCTACACTCATGAGCGCGTTATTCATTCTCCAAAGGCTGGACTATTTACAGCAAAACGTCATATTGGGGATTCTGTACAAGCTAATGAAGTAATTGGTTATGTTGATGAAGAACCAGTAAGAGCGAAAATTACAGGTATTCTACGAGGCATTTTAAAAAGTGGGCTCATCGTATCAGATCATTTTAAGTTGGCTGATGTGGATGCTCGTTGTGAAGAGTCTCATTGCTATAGTATTTCAGATAAATCCCTTGCTGTCGGTGGAGGTGTATTAGAGGCTGTTACCGCTTGGGATTATGAAAGGAATCTAGATGGAAACAATTTATGATGTGATGAAAGATCGTCTACAGGTTACTGAAACTACTGTGATGGTTACTGTTCTATCCGGTCCTCGTCAAGGGGATAAGACTATTTATGCTGAAGATGGAAGGGTTCTATACGGAACTCCTATTGAAGGGTTTACTGTAGATAAAGCAAAGCTAAATTCTCTATGCATGGTAGGCGAAATGGAGTGTTTCGTACAACCTGTAGAAAATGATCCGTCAGTTCTCGTATTAGGCGCAGGTCATGTTAGCCGAGCGATTACAGATTTGCTGCTGTTTATTGGATGTCGTGTTACAGTCGTAGATGACCGTCCAGAATATGTAGTTCCTGAATTCTTTGATGAACGTGTCATACGTAAATGCTTACCTTTAGAAAACTTCAAGAACGATTTACCTCTTGATGAATATACTGGTTTTATCATTGTGACACGTGCTCATGAGTACGATAATATATGCTTAGAGCAATTACGAGGGTACTTGCCTACCTATATGGGCGTTATGGGCAGCCAAAAACGCATCCATCACGCTTTTGAAGTGTTGCGTGAGCAGGGATGGACTCAAGATGAGTTAGATATGGTATATGCGCCTATTGGTCTAGATTTAGGAGCTCAAACGCCTGAGGAAATTGCATTATCTATCGTTAGTGAATATTTGGCAGTGGTGCGTGGAAAAAAAGGCGGCTCATTGCGGAAAGGTAGAGTGATCCATGAATCGTGAGTTTATTGAATACCTTAGTGAACGTAAAAACGAAACCTTAGCAGTAGCCACTATTTTATATACTTGTGGATCCACACCTCGTAAAGCTGGTACATCTATGGTTGTATTTCCTGATGGATCTATTTTTGGTACTATCGGCGGCGGACGTGCGGAAAATGAAATCCGCCTAAGTGCGGTGGACTCTTTGAATAAAAAAGAAGCTCACCGTCGTATCGATGTTCATCTCGATGATGACGTAGCTGTTAAAGAAGGCATGGTTTGTGGGGGCCAAATGGATGTTTGGATTGAAACACAAAACATCTAATAAAAATCTCATTCAGCGTTTGTTTATAAATTTACAGTACTCTCAAAATGAGTTAAAATATAAGGTACAGTCAAAGAATTGATTGTACCTTATTATTTTGTATAAGGAGCTATTTTTATGCATATTGACGCACTTATACATACCTTTAGGCTTCTTGATATTGTTGATATCATAATCGTTGCTATTGGTATTTACTATTTATATAAATTGCTTAAAGATACACGGGCCGTTTCTCTTTTAAAAGGTCTCGTTATATTGGCAATTTTTAATTTATTGAGTCATCTGTTAAATCTATACGTTATCAACTGGATTTTGCAACAAAGTATGACTGTTCTTCTCTTTGCGTTACCCGTTGTATTCCAACCTGAATTGCGTCGTGCTCTAGAACAATTGGGGCGTGGCCGAATTTTCAGCAAGGCACAAAATGTAAACGAAGAAGAAATGGATATGGCCATTAATGAAGTGATGGCTGCGGCTCGCGTTATGTCTCGCGAACATACGGGGGCACTTATCGTTTTTGAACGTGAAGTAGGTCTCAATGACTTTGTAGATACTGGTATTCTTATCGATGCTGTATTGAGTCGCGAGTTGATTAAAAATATCTTTGTTCCTAGTACACCGCTTCATGATGGGGCCTTGATTATTCGTGATGGGCGAATCCGTGCAGCGGGCTGCTTGTTGCCGTTGACTGAGGACCGCACATTGAGTACCGAACTAGGTACACGTCACCGTGCAGCTATTGGCTTATCTGAGCAAACAGACGCTGTGGTAGTCGTTGTCAGTGAGGAAACAGGGACCATCTCTTATACATATGGGGGTCATATTTATCGCCATTTACCAGAGGATCAAATTAAAGAGGCATTGCGCACCTTTATGGAACGCCCTCGTCAAACCATTACTAGTATGTGGAAATGGAGGGCAAATAAATGATGATTCATTTGAAACGCAATTGGCCTGCTAAATTATTATCCTTGTTAGCAGCTATCGTTATGTGGTTCTTTATCATGCGCGATCAGAACCCTGTGATGGAAGTAACCTATACAATACCTGTACAGGTTCAAAATCTTAATTCTGGCTATATCATAGAAGATGCACCAGATGTGGTCCGTGTTGTTCTGGCTGGTCCACGTGATACCATTATGTCTATGAAATCAGATAATTTACGGGCTTATATTGATGCATCTGGTGTAAAACCAGGTCAAAATAATGTAACTATTAATTTTACGCCTCCGGCAGGGATGAATCTTGTGGAGGTTAAACCAGATACCATCACTATCAATGTTGATGAATATGCAGAGAAAACGATTCCTGTTGAAATAGTTCCAATCGGCAAGTTCTCTGATGATATTGCTTTGAAATCGGTAACGATTGTGCCGAAAGAGGTAACTGTTTCTGGTCGTAAGCAACAAGTTAATGCAGTGAGCAAGGTTGTCATGAAAGTCAATGTGGCTGGTCAAACGAAGAACTTTAGCGCTGTTAGTACCTTAGAAGCTTGGGATACGGCAGGTAATGTACTAGATGTACATATTAATCCAAACCAAGGTCAAGCACAATATGAACTTAACTTATTACGTAAAGAAAAGGCGGTTCCTATTACTGTTCCGACTGTTGGTACAGTAGCAGAGGGTTATGAAGTTAAATCCACGTCTGCTACACCAACGCAACTAACGGTTACTGGTCGTGAAGAAATGATTGATTCCGTTACAGAAATACAAACAGAACCTATTGATGTGTCGGGTGCTACTGAAACTGTACAGGGTAACTATAATTTAGTATTACCGAATGGTGTTAATAGCAATACCACAACGGTACGGGTGAAAGTAGAAATACAAAAGAAAGTACTTAATGGATGATAAGTTTTTATGAGGCTTTGAAATCTTGCGACAAAGACCCTAATAGAGTGAATATTTCTCTATTAGGGCCTTTTTATGATTTATATATTAGCTTTTATAGTAGTGTTGTATAATAAAGATGTATGACTATTTTCTTACAGATCAAGTGGTAAAGAATTTTGGTCAAAGATTAAAGAAGTAGGCTCACCTAAAAGGGAGGCTTTAATAGGAAAGCTATGATTAGAATAATAAATCTCCGCGTGGCTGTTACGGTTAAGTCGGATATCAAAAGTATTGTAGAAAAGAAATATCCCCCGTTACGTGGCGCTATCGAAACGATTCATGTTGTTCGACGTGCCGTAGATGCCCGTAAGAAGCCAAACATTGTTTTTGTATATACCCTATTCATTGAGGTTCATAATGAAGCTCAAGTCATGAAAAAGCTTGGTAAAGAAAAGGATATATCTGTATTTGCTGCAGAAGATCCAGAACCTATTGTTTTTGGGTCCGTACCATTAGCTCATCGTCCTGTAGTTATGGGCTTTGGCCCTGCGGGGATGCTTGCAGCCTTTTACTTAGCTCGTGAAGGCTATCGCCCAATCGTGCTTGAACGCGGTCAAGATGTAGATACACGTAGTCATGATGTAGAGACATTTTGGAAAAAGGGCATATTTAAGCCTGAGTCCAACGTACAATTTGGGGAAGGCGGCGCAGGAACTTTTTCCGATGGTAAGTTGACAACTCGCATTACCCATCCGCGTTTACATGAAATATCTAAATACTTTGTAGAGTTTGGTGCGCCTGAAGAAATCTTATATAAACATAAACCTCACGTAGGTACTGATAAATTGCGTACCATGGTAAAAGCCATGCGTGAGCGCATCATCGAATGGGGCGGTGAAGTCCGCTTTGGTTCTAAGGTAACAGATTTATTTATTGAAAATGACCGTATCGTAGGCGTTGAAGTTAATGGTAGTGAGCGTATTGATACGACTGTTGTTTTGTCTGGTGTAGGCCATAGTGCACGTGACACATATGAAATGCTTTATAAACGCAATGTGGAAATGACGGCAAAACCATTTGCTATTGGTGTTCGTATTGAGCATGATCAGGCTGTAATTGATGAGTCCCAATATGGTGTAGAACCATCTAGTTTGGGCCTCGGTGCAGCAGAATATTCTCTCGTATACCACGATAAAGAATCAGGCCGTACTGCATATAGCTTCTGTATGTGCCCAGGAGGTCAAGTAGTAGCATCTGCCTCTGAAGAAGGTGGCGTTGTCGTAAATGGCATGAGCTTATACGCTCGGAACAGCGGTGTTGCTAATAGTGCTATCGTGGTTAACGTAGGTCCAGATGACTTTGGTACTCATCCATTAGATGGCGTTGCATTCCAACGAGAATGGGAACAAAAGGCCTATGAGTTGGGCGGATCTAATTTCCATGCACCTGCACAAACAGTAGGGCAGTTTTTAGGGCTTTCACAAGCACCTAGTGTACAAAATAGTATATATAGCTACGAGCCAGGTGTCGTGAATTGCGATTTACATGATTGCTTGCCACCGTTCGTCACATCCGTATTAGAGCGGGCCTTGCCATACTGGGGTCGTCGTATCCGTGGATTCGATAATCCTGCGGTGTGTATGACAGGCGTTGAAATGCGCACCTCTGCACCGCTTCGTATGGGACGCAATGAAGAACGCATTTCTCCTACTGTAGGAGGTTTCTATCCTATGGGTGAGGGGGCTGGCTATGCAGGGGGAATTATGAGTGCTGCCCTTGATGGTGCGGAAACGGCCATTTTATGTATGGCAAAATACGCAAAACCTAATTAGTGGGAAATTATACTGATGGATTGAATTACAGTATAGATTCATACTATTTATGTAATATAGATGTGACTTTATAGTAGGTATGCTTTCTATATTATGATATAATACACAACAGTAATTATTGAAAAGATACACACGGTAGATATATAGACTTGTGAAACTTTCACAAATCCTTAGAGGAGGATAATTATGGCTCGTTTATTTGGTACAGATGGTGTACGTGGTGTTGTTAATGAGTTTTTAACGCCGGAATTAGCCTATCATTTAGGTCGTGCGGCAGGAACGCATTTTGGTAAGAAAAAGGATCACCCTACGTTCTTGATTGGTCGCGATACGCGAATTTCTGGTTCTATGCTTGAAAGTGCATTAGCGGCGGGCATTTGCTCTGTTGGTGGCAATGTAGTAATTGCAGGTGTTATCCCAACACCTGCAGTAGCGTATCTTGTACGGCAACAAGGTTTTGATGCGGGTGCTGTTATTTCTGCATCCCACAACCCATATCCAGATAATGGCATTAAATTCTTTGATGGTAATGGCTATAAATTACCTGATGAAGTGGAAGATGAATTGGAAAAATATGTTCGTCAAAGTGCAGATAATGAATTGGCACGTCCTACAGGTGATGGTATTGGTAAAATTGAGTTCAATAGTAACTTGGCTCATTTATATGCTCATTTTGTACGTCACACAATCGATACGTCCCTTGAAGGGTTGACTATCGTTTATGATGGTGCCAATGGTGCAGCTTCCAGTGTAGGTCCGGAAATTTTGTCTGGACTAGGTGCTAAAGTCATTAATATTAATGTGAATCCAGATGGTTTGAATATCAATCATCATTGTGGTTCCACACATATTGAAGGCTTACAAGTAGCCGTACAACAACATAATGCAGACCTTGGTATTGCTAATGATGGCGATGCTGACCGCTGTTTATTGGTTGATGAAAAAGGTCAAGTCCTCGATGGTGATCAAATCATGTTGCTATGCGCCCTTAAGTTGAAAGAAGAAGGCAAACTTAAAGGGGATACCATAGTTGGTACCGTTATGAGTAATATTGGATTCCATAAAGCAGCAGAAGAACTTGGTATGAAAACAGTTTCCACTGCTGTTGGTGATCGATATGTATTAGAATACATGCGTGAACATAATCTTTCCGTTGGTGGTGAACAATCTGGTCACGTAATCTTTTTAGATCACAATACCACTGGTGACGGCATGTTAACAGCTGTTCAAGTGGCGGCTCTTATGAAGGAGAAAAAGCAACCTCTTTCTGAATTGGCCGGCATTATGACAAAATACCCACAAGTTCTTGTAAATGTTCGTGTAGCTACAAAAACTGGCTGGGAAGACAATGACCTCATCAAAGCTGCTATCGTAACAGCTGAAGGAGAACTTGGTGACGAAGGTCGCGTCTTAGTACGTGCATCCGGGACAGAACCACTCATTCGTGTCATGGCTGAAGGGCCTAACCAAGAAGAACTACAATCCCTGTGCCAAGAAATTGCTGATATTATCGGTAGAGAACAAGGGTTGGCTGAATAAAAGTAGGGTGTGAGGCGGCAGAGGAGCTTGCGACGATGAAGCCCACATATCACTTTGTTCCGAGCGTAAGATTTTGCGAAGCAAAATCCACAGCGAGGAACCATCTTTACTGAGATTAATCCTATGGATTTTAATAATTGTGAATCCATTCTACAATTTGACATTAAAGGTATCCCCTCCTATATATGTCCCTTTGCTCCGTCCTACGTAAAGTCGCTGCAGGAACATATATAGGAGGTTTAGAGATGAGTGATATTTAAAATTGAATAATCATAATGAATAATCTTTTTATTTTGGTTTATTCTAAGCTTAGAGGGTGAAATTATGAAAACAATAGGTTTAATTGGGGGAATGAGCTGGGAAAGTACGATTACGTATTATCAAGTCTTGAATGAAACTATTAAGCAAGTTTTGGGCGGCTTACATTCAGCAAAATGTATTTTATATAGTGTCGATTTTGAAGAGATAGAAAAGTGTCAAGTAAATGGAGATTGGATCAGAAGTGCTGAAATTTTATCCGATGCTGCTCAATCTTTAGAAAAGGCTGGTGCTGATTATATTGTTATATGCACGAATACAATGCATAAAGTAGCGGATGAAATAAAAAGACATATTCATATTCCACTTCTTCATATTGCGGAAATGACTGCAGTAGAGTTGGAAAAATCAGGTATTACAAAGGTAGGTCTGCTCGGTACCAAGTACACGATGCAACAAGATTTTTATAAATGTATCTTGGAAAATCGGGGGATTCATGTTGTTATACCTAACGAAGATCAAGTCGAACTTGTGAATGATATTATATATAATGAATTGTGTTTAGGTGTTATTTCTAATGAATCTAAACAACAATACTTAGATATTATTGGTGATTTGGTAAAATCTGGTGTACAAGGTGTTATCTTAGGCTGTACTGAAATTGGGCTACTTATTAAACAAGATGATACGGATATACCTTTATTTGATACTACATTGATACATGCAAAAAATGCGGCTTTAATTTCTATTGATAGAGCATAATATAGTTAGGTTTTATTTTGTTCAAGCAACATAACTCTCTATTAGATATTTTATTCATTTTTAGAATATTTAATAGAGGGTTATTTTTATGCAATTAGAATTAGATAGAGGCTAAAGGAAATCTTTTTGTATAGTTTGAATTTATATGAGCGGCGTTATTATAGGCACAACAGTATATAAGTAATAAATTATGTTATTATAAACATATGGTCTAAAACATGTTCGGTGATAGTAAAGGTGTAATATGAAACTTGCTATAAGAGAGTATTGGCAAAATCTAAAAATAGAATATGAAACTACTTATAAGGTATCTATATTTAGTGATTATAATGTATTAAAGGAATATGTAGAGTGTTTTAAAACATACTTGAATGGTTTGCTGCATGAGCATCCGCATGATTTAAATATAGTATGTGCTTTAGCAACTGTTGAACAGGTGTTGCGGCATGAAGAAAATTCAATACAACTATTAGAAGAGTTTCTCAGAAAATATATAGAAGAACTGAGTGATACCGATAAAGCAAGAGTTTATACTAATTTAGCTTTTTATTATAACGATGAGGGAAATATAAAAGAATATGACTATCTATCTGCAGCTGTGAAGCTAAATTCTCCATATATAGAAACTTACAGAGGGCTGGCTTTATATCATTTTTCAGCTTATAGAGATAAAGGTTCTGTAGAGGAATTGAAGGAAAGCTTACGTGCCTTTGAAAAGGGAAGAACAGTATCCGATGGTTATGAAATGAACTTTGGCTATGCAGTGTGTTTGTTTGAGCTTAAGGAATACGAGAAAGCAAAGGTCATTTTTGAAGAGTTATTAAAAAGCTATCCCAATAGGATGAGGTTACTAGTTTGTATTGCTTATTGTGATGTGTATTTAGGTAATAAAAAGCAAGCCCTCGATCGTTTGAAGCAAATTAAGCTTGGAGGCGATGTAGCATATCATTTAAGTAATGATGAAGTTTTTGAGTTTGATATCATTGACGTCTATTATATATTAGATGAGTATAGCCTATTCTTAGACGAATGTGAAAAGGCTAAAGAGCACTGTGATTTAAGTGATGGCCCTTATTACTTTGGTCTTTGGATTATGAATCAACATGATATGTTCCGTCGTGAAGTGGACAAGCAACGAACAGAAATATTGGCATGCATTGAAAATGCAAAAATGGACGAAGACTTTGATAGCGAAGAAGAAAAGCAGGACTATATCAAAAGCTGGGAAGATGATTTAGAGAATCTAAATTTATTGGAACATAAAATTAAAGATGGAAACTACAAGCCTATGGTTGAATTAAAACTGTGGCCTATATATGGCTGCTATTTAATAGACTGTTTAATTCATAACTTATAATACGCTAACTTCATAGTAATAGGTCAAAAGAATATTTATATAGTTGAAGTCTTTTATAATTTTGATTGAAAAAGAATAGCACTACTTTGGATTGGAATAATTCAAAGTAGTGCTTTTATTATTATTTATCAGCCACAACGAGTTTATATCCATTCAAGTGAATGTTACTACCTGTGGTGTCTTCGTTATTCAAAGATTTTACATAGCTGTCGCCTGTGAGTATCCAATTGGAGTCTTTGCTGAGTTTCACAGTTACTTCTTTAGCAGCATTGTCTGTGTTTACAGCGCCTACAAGGCTAGATCCATTTGTCATGTCTAGTGCGATGGTACTGATTGAATCAGCTATAATATTACCGCTTAGTTCTTGATTAGATGTGCGGAGTGTAAGATGACCGCCGTTCTCACCAGTTTTTCCCCAACGGGAGTCGGCAGCTGCTTTCACTAGGGTAGAAGTGTTCGGCATAGAGATTGTATTGTTAGAAAGGTCTACTTCAGCAGTAGTGTTGTTTACATAGAGGAACGCACCCGTAGCGTGAGTTGTAAGTGTATTATTCTCTGCTTTCAGACGAGCAATACCGCTTTCAGCATCACCAGAGAAGCTTTGATATAGCATGAAACCATTATCTTTGTAGCCTGTTACATTGGAGTTTGTAAGGGTAATGGAGTTCTTACCTTCTACGACGCCAATTTCACTGTTATTCGCTATGCCGTTGACATTGTTCACTATAATATTACCCGTGGAGTAGATAACAGGACTGCCTTCGCCAGATGTCGTAAGTTTGGCTGCTTCTGCGTTGATAGTGCCTTCTCCGCGATCTGTAGCAAGTGTGGCAGAATGAGCCCCTTCAGTGGTGATAGTTAGGTTTTTGCCATTTACAGTACCTTTGTAAGTAGCATCTAATCCACGAGAGGAATCGCTTTTTGTGTGAATATTAGTATTTTCTACGTTGATAACCGAGCCTTCACCAGTGGCAAAGACTGCGTTAGAGCCTTTAGAATTAGATGTAATATTACTGCCTTTAATATTGATTTGGCTCCCGTCGATACCGAGGACTACTGCATTTTGACCGTGGAAATTGCTGTTGTCATCGCTTGTAGTGTCGCCTGTTTTATCGAAAACGCTATTTTCAATATCAATTACCGCTTTATTTTTACCGATGAAAGCATTCTGATCAGCCGTTGTGTTTGTCATCGATTCGTGAGCAATGGATTTGTTTTCTGTAACGATAGTTGTGCCTTTAAAAGTACTAGGATCTACTTCAACTTGTGGTGCCATTCCATTAGGGGCTCCATTCTGCATAGCCATTGGAGGCATACCGTTAGGAGTGCCAGAAGGAGGATTTCCATTTGGATGTATTTGGTTAGACGTGCCTGTAGGTGATTGACCTGCAGGTGGTTTGCCGTGAGGTGCACCGTTTGGAGGTGTGCTTCCTTGTGCGGATGGTACTGTTTTAGTTTGTTCTGTTGAGGTTACAACTGCTACGTTAGTACTAGTTTGAGTCTCTGCGGCTAAGGTTGGGATAACCGCTAATGTCGACAGAGCTGCACCAAGGACTGCAGGTAATACCCAACGACGCAATTTTCTATATGACAAACTGTTCTTTTTAATTTTATGTTGCTTCTTTATAGTTGTTTTATTCATGATTATCATCTCCCAAATTATATACATACATTTTGAAAATACAACAAAATCTAATTGTGTAAAATTTAGAATGGTAGAAGTATAATTTCTTACAATGAAAAGGACGTGAAGCATAGAATCAATCTTTTCTATTCTTTTTGAATTATCTGTGGTGGTTTACTTTTTATCGATATTTTTAGTATAATATACGTCAGTACATATTTTATTTTGTACTGATTCTGCCGTATATCATAGAAAGGAATTCCAAATTCGTAAAGGCGAATAGCGCAAGTACCCGCGAAGGCAGTCGTTAGGGTAGACGAGGTGAAGAGTGATCGAGTCATCAGCGGATGCTCTTCCGGCATATTCATGTCGTAACAGGTATTAAAAAGCCCATCGGTAACGATGGGGACAAAGTATATCTGAATGAATTGTATTGAACTAATATTTAATACATTAAATAGAATATTAATCTAGAACATTAATTAGTTAGCCTTAGTTTTTGCTGGGGCTAGAAATACCCCCAGTTATAGGAGGATATACGTATGTGCGGTATCGTAGGATACATTGGCTTTAATCAAGCATCTGATTTCTTGTTGGACGGTATGGCAAAGTTAGAATACCGTGGTTATGACTCTGCAGGTATTGCTGTTATCGGTCCTGAAAATGTAATTAAAATTCAAAAGAAGGTTGGCCGTCTTGCTAATCTTGAGGCAGTTGTGAAAGCAGATCCTAATGAAGGAACTGTAGGCATTGGTCATACACGTTGGGCTACACATGGTCGTCCATCCGATATGAACGCCCACCCTCATGCATCTGAAGATGGTAAATTTGCTGTTGTACACAACGGCATTATTGAAAACTACATGCCTTTGAAAGAAGAGCTCCTTGCAAAAGGGTACCATTTCAAATCTGAAACTGATACAGAAGTTGTAGCTCATTTGTTAGAGGATATGTACGATGGCGATTTCGTGGGCACAGTACGCCGCATGCTAGCTCGTGTTGATGGTGCGTATGCTCTTGAAATCATCTGCTCCGATGAGCCAGATAAAATCATTTGTACTAAAAAAGAAAACCCATTGGTTATCGGCCTTGGCAAAGGTGAAAACTTTGTAGCATCCGATATTCCAGCTATCATTAACTACACACGTGATACATACATCTTGAGCGATGGTGAATTAGCTATCGTAACTCGTGATAATGTATCCGTATTCGACCGTGAAGGTAACCCTGTTGATAAAGAGGTATTCCATGTAAATTGGAACGCTGAAGCAGCAGAAAAAGGTGGTTATGAGCATTTCATGTTGAAAGAGATTCATGATCAACCTAAAGCTGTTCGCGATACATTCGGTACACATATCGCTGAAGATGGTAAAACAGCAATCTTTGATGAGCTAAATTGGACTGCTGAAGATGTAGCCGCTTTCAATAAAATTCTCATCGTTGCATGCGGTACTGCATACCATGCAGGTCTTGTAACAAAACAATATATTGAAAACTTGGCGCGTATTCCAGTTGATGTAGAAATTGCATCTGAATACCGTTACAGCAATCCGTTGACTGATGATAAAACATTATGTATCGTTATCAGCCAATCTGGTGAAACATCCGATACATTGGCGGCTTTGAAAGAAGCTAAACGCCTTGGTGCTAAATCCTTGGCTATCACCAATGTTGTTGGTTCCAGCATTTCTCGTGAAGCAGATAACAAAGTTTACACATGGGCGGGCCCTGAAATTTCTGTAGCGTCCACAAAAGCGTACACTACTCAATTAGTAGCGGGCTTGTTGTTCGCCGTATATCTAGGTCAATTAAATGGTAAATTAAATCCAGCCTTAGCCGAAGAAATTCTTAGCGGCGTTAAAAACTTACCATCCTTGATTCATGAAATTTTTGAAGTAGACGAAGATATGAAAGCCTTTGCTAAACATTATGGCTTCAAATCTGATGCATTCTTCTTGGGCCGTGCTATCGACTATGCAGTAGCGATGGAAGGTGCTTTGAAGTTGAAAGAAATTTCTTACATCCACGCTGAAGCATATGCTGGTGGCGAATTGAAACATGGTACATTGGCTCTTATCGAAGAGGGCGTACCTGTTATCGCATTGGCTACACAAGAGGATGTGTACGATAAGATGATTAGCAACATCCGTGAAGTAAAAGCTCGTGAAGCTATTGTAATCGGTATTGGCATGAAAGGTGACGAAGAATTATCTAAACACGTAGACCACACAATTTATGTGCCTCGTGCGAATAAATTTATCGCTCCAATCTTAGCAGTTGTACCATTGCAACTATTGGCGTATTATGCAGCAATTACACGCGGTGCAGACGTAGATAAACCACGTAATTTGGCTAAATCTGTAACCGTAGAATAATATATAACCAACAGTGCTTTGGCACTGTTGGTTTATTTCAATATAGGGAGACTATTATGGCAGTTATATTTTCCGGCATCCAACCAAGTGGGGAGTTAACACTTGGTAACTATTTGGGGGCTTTACGTAATTTCTTAGACTATCAAGATACTGATGAATGTTACTATTGTATCGTTAACCAACATGCGATTACGGTACCGCAAGATCCAAAAGAATTATTTCAAAACACTCGTAATTTGGCTGCATTGTACCTTGCGGTTGGCCTTGATCCTAAAAAGGTAACATTGTTTGTTCAATCTGAAGTACCTGAGCATGTTAAGCTCGGTTGGGTTATGCAATCTATTAGCTATGTTGGCGAATTAGAGCGTATGACTCAGTACAAGGATAAGTCTCAAAAGCAAGGGGATTCTATTCCAACTGCATTGCTTACGTATCCACCGTTGATGGCGGCAGATATTTTGCTATATGGTACGAATTATGTTCCTGTAGGGGAAGACCAAAAGCAACATCTCGAGTTGACTCGTAATTTAGCAGAGCGTTTTAACCGTAGATTCGGTGAAACTTTTGTAGTACCTGATATCAAGGTCGGAGAAGGTGGTGCTCGCGTTATGAGCTTACAAGAACCAACTAAGAAAATGAGTAAATCTGATGATAACCAAAATGCTACAATCCGTCTTTTGGATGCACCAGATTTAATCGTGAAAAAGTTGAAACGAGCTCAAACTGATTCTGATAATGCAGTGCGTTATGATAAAGAGAATAAACCTGGCATTTCTAACTTGATGGGAATATACCGTGCTATTACAAAAGACAGCTATGAAGTTATCGAAGAAATGTATGCCGGCAAAGGTTACGGTGTATTTAAATCCGATATTGCTGATCTATTAGTAGCAACCCTTGAACCAATTCAACAACGTTACAATGAATTGATTACAAGCCCTGAATTGGATGTAATCCTTGATGAAGGGGCTGCTAAGGCGCATGCTAAAGCAAGTGTAATGTATCGTAAGGTAGAACAAGCTATGGGCTTGTGCCGTAAATAAAATCATATAGTAGACTTTCAATTTGTGAGGTAAACCATGACGAAACAAGAGGCGATGGAACGCTTTTCATCAGGTGCCGTACAACAGAGCTTAGAAATACATCGCGGTATACAGTGGACCGGTCGCATCATCGGTCTAGTTGCGTGTGCGTTGATTGTAAAATATATGCCCTCAGACTGGGCGGAACGTGTATGGTATTATCTGTTGTTGCTCGTGATATTATGGACCCTTCATAGATTAGGTGAAAGTCAAGCTTTTATCTGTGAAAAGGGCCTCGTGTTAAAACGTAGGCCTTTTTCTGTGAAAGAATACTTTCACAGTTTATTCTATGGGGATGAATATTTCGTCTTTGTTGATTATGAGCATATTATCGGATTCACTGAGGAATGGCGCGAGTTGCAAGCGATGAATGGTCATGGTGGAATCTATGTGATACCACTTGATCTGCATCAGGTGGCGTACAAGGATAAAATGGCGATGATTGAGGCCATCCATAAACATACGCAGTCATAAAGCATAAGCACTAAGCGTCATATAATATAGGCATACAGAAAGATAAAGCAAATGAATCTAGAATCATAAAATGTATATGTGGAGAATCTGTAAGATAAGAAACTCAAAAATTCACCAAATTAACTATTTACAACTTTAATGAACTAAAGTATAATACAATCATTAAGTACGGAATCTAAATCTATATTGAACATATTATTAAGTGGTAAATAGGCGATAATCGCTGTGGAGGATAGTTATGAATTGGAAAAAGATGATGGCCGTTGGCCTTGCAGCTGTATCTATGATGGCATTTGTAACAGGTTGTGGTGGTGACACTAAAAAGGCTAATACAGAATTGCCTAAGAAAGTTGTTATCGGTTTAGATGATAGTTTCCCTCCAATGGGCTTTAAAGATGAAAAAGGTGAAATCGTCGGGTTTGATATCGACATGGCTAAAGAAGCAGCTAAACGTGCTGGTATGGATGTAGAGTTCAAAGCTATTGACTGGTCCAGTAAAGAAGCGGAACTAAAATCTAAAAAAATTGATGCTTTGTGGAATGGCTTAACAGTCTCTCCTGAGCGCGAGAAGAATATTTTATTCTCCAATACATATATGAAGGATAAACAATACGTCATTGTTCGTAATGACGATGACTCCATTAAAGGTAAAGCCGATTTAGCTGGTAAGGTAGTAGGCGTGCAACAAGCTAGTACTGGTGAAGCAGCATTGCAAAACGATCCAAGCGGTAAGACTGTTAAAGAAACAAAATCCTATGCGGATTTTGTAAGTGCATTTATGGATCTTGGTATTGGTCGTGTTGATGCGGTTATTGCTGACGGTGTAATCGCTCGTTATCTTATGACAAAAGAACCTGGTAAATACAAGATTGTAGAAGGTACTGACTACGGCGTTGATAATTTCGCTGTTGGTTTCCGTAAAGATGATACTGCTTTGCGTGACAAAATTAATGGTATCTTAGCTGAAATGAAAAAAGACGGTACTGCTGATAAAATTGCTGAAAAATGGTTAGGCTCAGGCGCAGACTTAGATAAGAGCGATGCTAAATAGTACAATTCGTGATATACTAATAGTACTATGGTCAGTAGGTACAACTGATAATTAAAGAACGAAATGTACACTAGAGAAGCGGCCAGATGGCCCTTCTCTAGTCGTGTTTTGAAGGAGTCTTTCATGTTAGATTATTTATTGCAGATTATCCCAACCATCGCTGATGGTTTAAAGGTAACCGTATCGCTATTCTGTATTGTATGGATTTTATCTATTCCTGGTGGCATTTTAATGGCTATGTTACGTCTATCTAAATTGCCTTTAGTAGATAAGCTTGTTGATGCTTTCGTGTACTTAATGCGTGGCACACCGTTGATGTTACAAATTTTATTCGTCTATTATGCCTTGCCAATCATTACAGACGGTGCCATTCAGATGGATGATGCGACGGCAGCAGTTCTTACCTTCGTATTAAACTACGCAGCTTATTTATGTGAGATTTTCCGTGGGGGCATTCAATCTATCTCTCGAGGTCAGTACGAAGGGGCGAAGGTGCTTGGTTTTACCTATGCGCAAACTATGCGTAAAATCATCTTACCACAAATGTTTAAACGTGTATTGCCTCCTCTTGCGAATGAGACGATTAACTTATTGAAAGATACATCTCTCGTGTATGTATTGGCGATGAATGATATCTTGCGTATTACAAAATCTATCGTACAACGTGATTTTGATATTTCTGCATTCCTCGTGGCAGCATTATTCTACTTAATCTTTACCTTTATTTTGACGAATATCTTCAGCTACTTAGAACGAAGATTTGCTGTATACGAAGATTAATCTAATTCTATGGTAGTTTGTCGTATGTAATGGTGTAGCTAGTTTTATAGGTGGAATACTTTTATTTGATGTCTATAGATGCGATTTCGTAGATGAGATATCTTTACTTGAGACGCTAATTATATACTTAATCTGACGATGTAAGAGGTACTTATGACATTTGTAAATATGGAGCGTATTGAAAAACGCTTTAATAATCAAACCGTATTGCGCGATGTGTCGCTCAAAATGAATAGAGGCGAAATTGTTTCTATTATCGGACCTTCTGGTTCTGGTAAATCTACATTTTTACGCTGCTTGGGTCAGTTAGAAACGATTGATGGAGGCTCTATTACCGTTGATGGTACGATTCTTGCTAGTACTGAAAATGGGGTTGTAAAATACGCTTCTCCTCAAACTCAGCATGAATTATTGCTCCGCATGGGTATGGTATTCCAATCTTTCAACTTGTTCCCGCATATGACGGTATTAGATAATATTATGATTGCTCCACGTATGGTAAAAGGTATGAAAGATGACGAAATCTCACCGATTGCAGAGCAATTACTCAATAAAGTAGGATTATGGGAAAAACGAGATATGTATCCATCTCGCTTGTCTGGCGGTCAGCAACAGCGTGTAGCTATTGCCCGTGCGCTAGCGATGAATCCAGAAATCATGCTTTTTGATGAACCCACATCTGCTCTTGATCCTGAGCTTACTGGTGAGGTTCTTAAGACAATCAAACAATTGGC
Organism: Veillonella parvula; assembly: GCF_040097785.1. Lineage (GTDB taxonomy): Bacteria > Bacillota > Negativicutes > Veillonellales > Veillonellaceae > Veillonella > Veillonella parvula_D. The sequence continues at coordinate 288,342 of NZ_JBBNNS010000003.1, forward strand.
GGACGATCACATGACGATGATTATCGTAACTCATGAAATGAACTTTGCTCGTGAAGTATCGGATCGTGTTATCTTTATGGCTGATGGTGTTATTCAAGAAGAAGGAACACCAGAACAAATTTTTAGTCATCCGCAGAACGAAAGAACGAAAGCGTTCTTGGATAATATGTTATAGGAGGTTCTATGAAGTTACGTTTATTTGCGGCAACCTTAGCTGTCATGGCTTTGGGAACGACTTCTATTATGGCGGAAGGTTTACAGAAGACGCCTGATACACCTTTATCTATTGTGGAATCTCAGAAGGATTCCGCATCTATTTTGCCAGAACAATACAAATCCTATGCTACTAAGATGAACACGGTGGTGAAGGATTACAAAAATGGTTATATGTTCTCGATTCCTTGGCGTGTAGCTGATGGTGTTATGCTAGATATGGATGTACGTAGTGAAAGCGAACATATTCAAGGGTATTCCTTTAATTTAGCGGGCCCTACCCAAGAGGATTCCTATACAGTATCTTTTACTAAGCGCAATAATACACCGCAAGAAGGAGTATCTCAAAAAGAATGGAATACAACTTGGTATGGTGTACCTATTAAGGGCATGTCTAATGAGGAGTATTTGAATATTTGGCGCCAACATAGCAATAACTTTGAGCATAATGATATTGTTGGTGGGTTCTTTGCTAAGAAAGGTGCAGTTTCCGCACGCTGGGATAAGAGTACACCAAAATCTTATGCAGATATGACATCTACAGAGCCGGTTCAGTCTGTATTTGAAGCAGAATTTATCATGGAGAAAGATCCAACTCATCGGTACAATTTGTCTAGTACGTATGCACCTGTTCGTGCAGAGTTTATGGAGCTAGGTTTGATGGAGCATACAATTCCATCCTTTGAATTGATCAATAAGCGCGGTTCTAATGCTATTAAAGGGGTAAAAAAAATATTAACCGGCACAAGCGATATCAGTGTTGCAGAAGGTATCAAATTTACCTATCCAAAAGGTTTTACCCGTCTTAATGAAAAAGGTAAGATTGCTTTTACTAAACATAATGTACGCCTTGACATTGAGTCCTTTACAATTCCAGTACAAGCTGTCAGCTCCGGTATGCCAACTATGATGGCTAAGCAGATGCTTGGTGATTATTATCTTAAACAATTGGTTGATGTGAACAAGGCCACGATTACTCGTTATGAAACGCATATCATTGACGGTAATGTGATGTTCTATTTGGCGGGCCATATGAAAAATCCAAATACATCTGATACATCTGTAGCGGAACCAGTATCCTTTGGCGCAACAATTATTCTTGGCAATGAAGGTAATGTAGCAGTAGCTCGAATGATTGGTCCATCCACTAGCAATCTTGCTACTCAGGAACTTATAGATATATTAGATGGTTTTAAATTGACTACTACACTTAATACAAATCAATCGTCTCAGGTTCTTTAATATACGCATAATATTCTTTTATTTGTATAATTCTGTACGATTTGTGCTATAATGTAATAAATCCTCAGAAAAAAGAGGAGTTTTCCTTGATGGTCTAGAATATATTAGTATAGGCTAAACGATATTTGATCATATCCCCTTTGAGGGATTAGGAATAGGAGGGGTTATTATGGTTACCTACAAAACTATTGTCGTACCTACTGATGGTTCTGAAAATGCTAAACGTGCGTTGGAACATGCTCTCGCTGTAGCGGATCGCAACCAAGCTGAATTGATTGTTGTTCACGTTGCAAATATTGTGTCTGCTATTTCCAATTTTGATCAAACACCAATTTCTGGTGGATATGTATCTGAGCAAATTGCTGAGGATATGGAAGAAACTGGTAAGGAAATTCTTAATGATGTAGTGAAAGAAATTCCTGCAGGCGTAAAAGTTAAAAGCGTATTTGAAGTTGGCTCCCCTGGACCTGCACTACTTGCAGTGGCAAAAAAATATAATGCTGATCTCATCGTAATGGGTAGCCGTGGTCTTGGCCCTTTGAAAGGCTTATTCATGGGTAGCGTAAGTAGCTATGTAACTAGCCACTCCACTTGCCCTGTATTAATCATTAAATAATTTATATCTTATATCTTATATAGATATGATAAAAAAAGAGACTTTGGTTTCTCAAAGTCTCTTTTTTATGTTAAAAATGATATAATGTCTATATGTATGCCATACATATTGGTGTTATACGTTAAGACGTATCGATTAGTGACATAGAAGAGCTACAAAAAAGAATGGATAGGATTAAAAAAGGGGGATTATATGACCGACAAACAAGAATCATTGCTGAAGCTAGCAGAACTGTTTAAAATCTTGGGTGATCCTACACGCCTTAAAATAGTAGAGCTATTACTAGAAAATGAAATGTGTGTTAATCACATTGCAGAAACCATGGAGATGGGACAATCTGCTATTTCTCATCAATTGCGTGTATTGCGCCAAGCACGCCTTGTTACATATCGTAAAGATGGGAAAACAGCATACTATTCTCTAAACGATGATCATGTTGAATGTTTAGTTCGCATGGGGATGGAACACGTAGCTCATCAATAATTTAAATTTTTTATAATGAACACATTTCGTCCTACTTAGGATGAAATGTGTTTTTATATTTTATATATTTTATTTGAGTTGTATTTGATTATGGAGAAGTATATAAAGTGAATCTGTTAATGAAAAATATAGGAATATTAGTGGTGTTTTTAGCTACTGTATTCTTATCAACAAAATCTATATGGGCAAAACTAATTTATTTAGATTCACTGAGCCCCTTAAATGTTCTTGTGTGTAGGGCTGTTTTATCATTACCTTTTTTTCTTATACCAATGATTCGCTTTGATTGGAATAGCGTGAATAAAAGTAAGGTTTTTAAATACTCATTTTTGGGGGCTATTCTTTATGTATCTTCATCTATAACGGACTTCATAGGATTATTATATATATCTGCCTCATTAGAACGTGCTGTTCTATTTACATTTCCAATTTACGTTTTTCTGTTATCATCAGATTTATCACGCATTACATTTTCAAAAGTAGTTTTAATTGTATCTACTGTGCTAGGATTAGCAATTATGTTTAATCCTACCGTTGATAACCACCTTACAGATACTTTAATAGGCATTTCACTAGTCTTTCTTTCTGCCATCTTTTGGGCGTTGTTTATTATTTATAGTAAGAGGGCTGTTTCGAATATTAGTTCTACTATTTTTACCAGTACTTATATGTGTATAACTACAGTACTTTTACTTCTCGGCTTTATAATTGATAGCAAAAATTTTACTACATTTTCAACACTCCAAACACATACTATGATTTATTTAGTATTTTTGGCCATTTTTTGTTCTATCATTCCTTCATACTTGATGTCTTTTGGTCTTAAAAGAATTAATGCATCTCTTGCAGCCGTTATTAGTGCAATGGGACCAATAGTTACTTTAGCTTTAGATGTAGTTATTCTTAATCATAATTTAGCCTTGAATGAAATTATTGGTGCTATAATTGTTACAGCTTGTGTAACTTGTTTAACAAGGCTAAATGCTAAGGCATAAAAAATCACTCATAGTCATATGGCTATGAGTGATTTTTTATAACTATGATTTTTTATTTTAATATAATGGGAATAGATAATAGGCTATAGTAATAAACAGTGGCATAGTTATAGCGGATAAAATAGTTGTGCCCATTACGATTTGTGTAGCATATTCTGGATTATTCTTCATTTCAATAGCAATAAGAGACATATTGATAGCCGTAGGTACGCTGTAGGTTATGATGATGGTTTGTGCCGCTATTGGATGCATAGGACCGTAGAACATAATGAATAGTATGGTAATACCAGCGGCTATGAGTGGACTTACAATGAGCCGTAATGTAGTAGCAAGCATGACATCCATCTTAAAGAAGTTTAGCGGTGTTCTATTAATTTGAACACCCAAGGCAATCATAGCGACGCCAACGAAAGCATTGGCAAATATATTGAGCGGTGCAAAGAAGAAGAGACCGTGTAAATCGAAAGGGAATAGGTGGCAAAGTAGCGCCAGTGGGATAGCATATACCATGGGCATGTGGAATACGACTTTTAGTGCATCCCGAGGGGTTAATCGTCCTGCTCCCGCTTGGTAGAAACCGTAGGTATTACTGCTAATAGTTTGTATGATCATGATAGATACAACACTCACTAAACCTAGATTAGCATAGGGGGTAGCACCATCGATGACGTATGGAATGTTAGTAAATACAAAGATAGCAAGGGCGACACCCATATTCCCAACGTTATTAAACATAACGCAGTTTTTTAAGGTTGCAATCTTAGCCACATCATATCCTTGCATCTTACCTACCACATCTGAAAGGATGGAGTTTAATATGAGTACACAGAGCGCACAGAATACAATCTCCAAAGTACCTGAGTTAAGTTTAGCTTCATACATCGCTCGAAATATAAAGGTAGGTAACAATATATAAAAGTTTAGTTTACTCAGCGTATATAGATCGAGTTTAAATCTTCTATCTAATATAAATCCCACGCCTATAAGTACTAAGATAGGGACCATAGAATTCATAAAAATATGGCCTACTAATTCGAATAGATTCATCATCTCACCTAGAGTTTTTCTTTAATATATTAGTTAATATATAAGGCATAGTTTTAATTAATCGTATAACTATATGTAGTAAATATACAGTTGTTTTATATAAGCTGTAAGTGAATAAGTTTTTTAAAATATTTTTATCCTTTGTAGTATTATCATACCATAGTATCTATTGTTTGGGGCTTAAAAATTTATCGATTATAATTACTTATCATAATCATCAGAAATATCTATGCAATATGTGATTTTGGATATACGACTTTAACCATCGATTTATAGTATAATATGAATATATTGTATATTTTAGTTTGTTAGTACACGAGGTGTCTCTAGGTGTTACCATAGCTTTTACAGTGTGGCGTTTTAAGGGATGCACAGGAGGAATTATGAAACGAATTTTATTAGTGTTAATGAGCGTTTTCATGCTTGCCTTTTTAGTCGGTTGTGGCAATGATGCAAGTAAACCAGCTGAGTCAGCTAAACCAAGCACATCTGAAAAGATTACTGTACAAGCTGCAGCAAGCCTCAAAGGTGCTCTTACAGAATTGGCTGATGCTTACAAAAAAAGCCATAACTTAGCGGATGATCAAATCGCTATTAACTTCGCTGGTTCTGGTACATTACGTCAACAAATCGAACAAGGTGCACCAGCTAGTTTATTTATTTCTGCTGACGAGAAAAATATGAAAATGTTACAAGAAAAAGATTTGGTAACTGATGTAAAACCATTCGTAACTAATGAACTCGTTCTCGTAGTTCCAAAAGGTCAACCTAAGGTTGAGCTAAATCAAATCGCTACAGTAAAGCGTATCGTATTGGGCAATCCTGAAACAGTACCAGCTGGTAACTATGGTAAACAAGTATTAACAAAACTAGGCGTTTGGGAACAGGTAGAACCTAATGTAGTATACGCTAAAGATGTAAAAGCTGTAACAGCTTCCATTAGCCAAGGTGCTGGTGATGCTGGTTTCATCTATAAAACTGATGCTATCGCAGCGGGCGATGCAGTTGAAATCTCTGCAGTAACACCGGCTGATTCCCATGATCCAGTTATCTATCCAATTGGTATTATTAAAAAATATGACAACGCATTGGCAAAAGACTTCTACCAATACGTAATGAGCCCAGAAGGCCAAAAAGTATTAGAAAAATACGGTTTCTCTACTTCTAAATAAGAGTAAAGCGCTAGCTTTCAGGGCTAGCGTTTTCTTATGATACAATAGAGATATTATTGATATTACTAATCTTATGATTGCTCACTGTATGCTTTTTCTTTTACTCATTTGTAGTGATGAGTGCTTAATAATCTAGCATATGATATGATTTTGTGCATATAATTTGTTTGAAAAGTATTTTTGAATTAATAGATATAGCACATACTTTAGAGTTGTTGTGTATAGAAAGGGGGCGTGACATGAGTCCATTATGGCTGTCGCTATGGGTGGCAAGTATAGCTCTTATTATAGTTATTTTAAGTGGCTTAGCGACTTGTTACTGGATGAACCGTTGCAAGTGGGGTGGTATTGCCATTCTTGATGCACTTATTACCTTGCCACTTGTACTGCCTCCGGTAGTTGTTGGTTTTGCGTTACTTATGGTATTTACTCCAGGTTATGCGTTTGGTGCTTGGCTTGAAGCTCATGATATGAGTGTTGTTTTTGCTGCATCCGGTGCCGTGATAGCCTCCTCTGTAATTGCATTTCCGCTGTTTTATCAAACGGTGCGTTCAGCATTGCAATCCGTCGATCATAATATGGAGGACGTAGCGCGTACATTAGGTGCTTCAGAGTTACGTATCTTTTTTACTATCTCCGTACCACTCGCTTGGAAAGGCATTTTGACGGGCAGTATCTTAGCCTTCTGTCGTGCTATGGGCGAGTTCGGTGCCACAATCTTGATTGCCGGTAATATTCCAAAGGTAACGCGCACCATGCCACTTGCTATCTACTCTTACGTAGAGGCAGGGCAGTACATGGATGCTTTTGAATTAGTTATCTATATTTGTGTGCTCACATTGGCATTGTTGAGTGGGATTCACCTCATCACAAAGGGGTCCTTGTTCCGTCACATTGATAATAATTAGGAGGTCCGATGATTACATTTTCCTTTACCGTAGCTAGACCTTCTGTGACTGTGAAAGCCGATGGGGTACTTCCTTCTGGTATTACCGTTTTGACAGGTCAATCTGGCAGTGGTAAAAGTACTTTCATTAAATGCATTGCAGGACTGGTAAAACCCACTACAGGTAGTATTCACTGTAATGAAACAACGTGGGTGGATCGAGATAATAAGATTTGGGTTCCCGCTCAAAAACGTCAGGTAGGCTATATGCCACAAGGCAACATCGTATTCCCTCATTTGTCTGTGGAACATAATATTACCTATAGCAAACGAGGCACACCTGACATGTGCAATAGTCTATTGCAGCGTTTAAGCCTTGAGAAATATCGCAAAACGAAGGCTGGCAGTCTGTCTGGTGGCGAACAGCAACGAGTTGCTTTGGGACGTGCGCTCTACTCTAAACCGACTATCTTGCTTCTTGATGAGCCTTTATCTGCTTTAGATTGGAACTTGCGAAAGCATGTGCGCGAAGATTTGGTGTCCATTATTCGCGAGTGGGATGTACCTTGTGTATGGGTTACCCATGATGAAAGCGAAGCCGAAATGGTTGGAGATCGGCACTGGACCTGTGAAGAAGGCCAAATTCAAATATCTAAATAACAATAATGTAAATAAAAGAATCTAAATAACAAAACCCCTTCATACGAGTTATTGCTCCTAAAGGGGTTTTATTGTTTATATAGCAGTTCCTATTTAGTTAGTCTCCTATCTTGGATGCTTGTTGTATATATCCTATTATGGTTGTTTAACTTCTGTAGAGACCTTTACTGCTTTACTTACGAAACCAATGATAGTAGTTATGATAAAGGCCATTGTAAAGGCTGGTAATGTAGCACCTACGGTGCTTTCACTGTGTAACATATAGTGATATAAACCGACCGATACAGCCCAAATTGTGCCGCGTACTAAAAAAGCCGATAGAGTTTGCACTTGTTGACGATTCATAAAGTAGTCCGCTAGCAAGATGGCAATCATTGGGGTAAAGACAGATCCGATGAGGTATAAGAAGTCTGTAATATCGTCCATCGGATACAAGATAGCTGCAATAGTGCCAACGATGGTAACAATAACTGCAATGCCCTTACTAGATGCACTATTATAGATTGTGGTGCTAGAAACACCTGCAGAGTAAGCGTCCATAAAGGTTGTAGTGACAGTAGAGAAGATAATTACGAGGAGCCCTGCTAGGCCAAGGCCTGCATTCATCATAATGGTAATAATAGAGTCTCCACCACCAAAGATGGCCGCACTAAGACCTAAGGTATACATGACGATACTCGTTACCGTGTAGATTGTAGCACTTGTAAGTGATGCGGTGAAAGGATGTTTACTTTCACGCGTATAGTCACTGATGAGGGGCAGCCAAGATAATGGCATAGCAATCGATAATTCGAGGGCGGCTATAAAGCTCATTGAGCCATCTGAAACAAGGTTGCTTTCACTAGGCCATTGAGCGATCATATGCATCCCCATATAAAAGGTAAGACTTAGTAATAAAAGAGATACGATGGCTTGCACATAACCCGTATTATGGAGGCCGATGAAGAGCCATAAAATGACGAGCGCCCCAATAGCAATAGTCCAAATCATAGGAGATAGGGGCGCCAGTTCTTGTAAGGCAAGCATGGCATCGTAAATCATGATACTAGTCCAACCGATGAGTTGGACCATATTTAAAAAGGCAAAGCCCTTTGCCCCTAAGGGACCAAAGCTAAAGGCTGTCGTGTTCATACTGCCTTGCCGCAAACGGCCACCGATGAGTCCTGCTCCAAAGAGCAGAATACCGCCGATGATATGGCCTAAGATGATGGCATATAGTCCTTGAGTGAGGCCTAAGGGTGCCAGATAGGTGCCGGTCATAATCTCCGCTATAGATAGGGCGGCACCAAACCATATCATGGCGAACTGTGGTTGTGTAATGTGTGTATCTGTCATACGTCCTCCTTGCCAGGAAGTCATAGAAAAAGCCGAGCTCATGGGAACTCGGCTTTTAATCCTCTATGTTCCCTACGTTGGCATTATCCAAATCAGGTTATGGGTTAAAGCATTAGCTTACTCTCAGCCCACTCGTGTGAGCACCCCATTATGGCTTCATTATACGAGGTGGTGGGAGAACCGTCAATTCTTTTGTTGCATAGATTGTATAATGATGTTATAACTAGAGTATAAAAATATATGGCCACTAGGGGTGCTTTTGCTGAGATTGATCATTCAAAACCCTAGACCTGATCCAGATAATACTGGCGTAGGGAAGTGGAATGAAACATAATACCAAACTATTACGAGACCATTCCATTTGAGGTGGTCTCATTTTTTATTTAGTTGGAGGTATTATGAAAAAACTGATTATTGCTAGTATATGTGTAGCCTTAGGTGTCGTCTTATCGACTACGTCGATTCCCATTGGCCCGGCCCGAATTTTTCCATTTCAACATATGATAAATGTGATCTTAGCCGTTATAGTTGGGGCGAGATTCTCCGTAGGCGCAGCCTTTAGTACCTCTTGCTTACGTAATGTACTAGCACTAGGCTCTCCGCTAGCCTTTCCTGGTAGCATGATTGGGGCTTGGTTATCTGCTTATTTATATAAGAAATACAATTCCATATGGGCGGCGGCTCTAGGAGAAATCATAGGTACAGGTATTCTCGGGGCTTTTATTAGCTATCCAATTGCTAACTTTCTACTAGGCAAACCATTGGCCTTGTTGACCTTGATTACCTCTTTCTCCATGAGTTCTATTAGCGGAGCTTGTATTGGCTTCGTGGTATTACAAATCTTATCTCGACGTAATTTGTTACATAAGGAGGCATAATGAAACTACATACAGCATTAACAATTGCCGGTACCGACCCTAGTGGTGGCGCTGGCATTATGGCCGATCTAAAATCATTCCAAAGCCGCCATGTATATGGTATGGCAGTGGTTACCTCCGTAGTAGCCCAAAATACAACAGGGGTTCACCACGTAGAACACCTATCGCTAGAAAGCATAGAAAAACAGTTACACGATGTATATTCAGATATTCTTCCTCAAGCCGTTAAGACAGGTATGATTGCTTTACCAGAGATGATGGATCTCATCTATCCTTATGTGAGTAAGAACATCCCTTATGTGATGGATCCAGTTATGATTGCCACCAGCGGTGATCGACTTGTATCGGATGAGGCCGTCGATTTCTTAAAATCTAAACTCATTCCGGTCGCTACAGTTATTACACCTAATCGTAGCGAGGCAGAGGTGTTAGCGGATATGTCTATCTCTTGTGAAAGTGACATTACAACAGCAGCTAAGCGTATTTTACATGAATTAGGACCTCGAGTGGTTATTATAAAAGGCGGCCATATTGGAGATGATGCTACGGATTATGCTTTCACCAAAGATGGAGATGTGCGTACGTGGACAAGTCCTAAATATGATACTGTTCATACTCACGGTACGGGTTGCACCTTCTCGGCGGTTATTACGGCAGAGCTCGCCAAAGGGCGTGATGTAATGGATGCAATTGGCATTGCAAAGAACTATATTTCCCTTGCGATTAAGCATAATCCAGCACTTGGAAATGGCTGTGGACCTGTTAATCATATGGCTTATGGGTTATTGGTAAATGGCCCTCAAACGATGGATGAACTTTTGAAAAATGACTAGAGGAGATAGTTATATGACCTACAACAATCCAAATATAAATGGTTCAAATTGTTCCGAACTGAATATATTAGAGTCTCTACGCAAAAAAAATCCTCTTGTTATTTGTATTACCAATGATGTGGTGCGGACCTTTACAGCTAACGGTTTGCTAGCCATCGGTGCATCACCCGTGATGAGTGAGTGTAGCGAAGACTTAAAAGACCTTATCGTTCATGCTTCTGCACTGCTCATCAATATTGGGACCGTTACACCAGATAAGGTTACTTATTACAAAGAGGCTGTTAAATTAGCGAAGGCTCATGAGGTACCCATTATACTAGACCCTGTGGGTTGTCACGCCGGGGCTTATCGATTATCTGTTGTTTTAGACTTGATTAAAACTGGTGCTATTTCGTTGCTACGAGGGAACCAAAGTGAAATTAAAGCCATCTATGATGCTCTTAATACAAATCATAAGATTGATAGTTCTCTTTCGGGTAAGGGTGTAGATGGAGAACAAGTTGAGGATAGCGCAATTATAACGTATCGTCTTGCACGCCAAATTAACTGTCCTGTCGTCGCAACGGGGGAAGAGGACTACGTTTCTGATGGAACTCGCGTATTTGCAGTTCCTCATGGTCACTCAATCATGACAGCGGTAACAGGGACCGGCTGTCTATTAGGAGCTGTCTTAGCTGCATTCTTTAGTTCCTATTATCCATTTATGGATAACCTGTCTATCGGTGAGTTTCTTGCGTATGCACTGGCTTACTATGGACTTGCTGGTGAAAGTGCGGTTAAGGTGAGCGGTGTAAAACCTGGCATCTTTAGTGTGGCATTTATGGATGCCTTATATGAATTCGATGATGCGATGCTTTTATCTAAAAATCGAATACGCCCCGTAGTTGTACCTGATCAATTAAAGGTATATTTTATTAGTGGTACACAGGATGTAGGATTTAATGAAAGACATTTATTGGACACTGTTGAAGCTGCTTGTCGGGGTGGCGTTACATGCTTTCAGTTTAGAGAGAAGGGCATAGGAACATTAGAAGGACAACAGAAACTAGAATTAGCTCAGCAGTTAAAAGAAATTTGTGCTATGTATAATGTGCTTTATATTATTAATGACGATGTAGACTTAGCAGTGGCTGTTAATGCTGATGGTGTTCACGTAGGACAAGAGGATATGCGTTTAGAAGACGTTCGTAATCTTGTAGGAAATAAGGTTGTTGGTATATCCATTCATTCTGTGGAGGAACTTCATAAGACTGATGTAGTGTATGCAGATTGTGTCGGTGTAGGTCCTATGTATGCTACAAGTAGCAAACCTGATGCACAAGAGCCATGCGGACCAGATTGTATTACTGAGTTACGAGCAGAAGGCTTAACATTACCTTGTGTTGGTATAGGTGGGATTACGTTAGCTAACGCAACGCCTGTTTTGCAAGCTGGTGCCAGTGGAGTAGCCGTAATATCTGCTATTGCTCATGCAGATAATCCATATGAAGCAGCAGAAGAATTTAAAAATTTAGTAGATAAAATAAAAATCTAGCAAAAGAATGCAAAAAAAGACGATGACAAATGTCATCGTCTTTTTGTTAAGGAAGTTGTCAGTACTTACTGTAAGTTTAGATTGTACTTACAGGTATAGTTTTATTAAAATCTGTACTTACAGGTTATTAATCTAGTTAGTGTCGTACTTATAGATTAGATGGATTCAACGAAACGGTGGAAGAAAGCTTGTGGGTGTGCACATACAGGGCAAACTTTTGGAGCTTCTTCACCAACGTGTACGTAACCGCAGTTAGCACAGATCCAAGCTACTGGTTCGTCATTGTGGAATACTTTGTTACCGGATACTTGAGCTGCTAATGCAAGGTAACGGGCTTCATGACGAGCTTCGATTTTACCAACTTCGCGCATTTGGAAAGCGATTTTAGCAAAGCCTTCTTTTTCAGCTTCGTCAGCGAATTCTTTGTACATTGTAGTATGTTCGTAGTTTTCACCAGCTGCTGCATCGCGAAGGTTAGCTTCGATATCAGCGGAAATATCGCCACCATGAAGAGCTTTGAACCACAATTTAGCATGTGCAGATTCGTTGTGAGCTGTTTCTTCGAAATAGTCAGCGATTTCGTTCATGCCAGCTTTACGAGCTGCACTAGCGTAGAATGTATATTTTTGGAATGCTTGGGATTCGCCAGCAAATGCTGCTTGAAGATTTTTTTCAGTGTTAGAACCTTTTAATTCTGCCATTTTAATACTCCTTTGTACTTACGATAATTTTCAAAATTGTTACTTAACGTATATATTCATAACCACTTGGTTGTGAATGCAATGGAATAGAATACTTATTCTATCAATTTCGAGGGCGACTTCGCCTTAGTAAGAAAACTTATTCTTAGATTAAATAGACACTTGCTTAACTCTTAAAATAGTACTTACTTATTTGTGTGTTTCGGCACTTGCCGTCTTAACAGTTTTATATACAATGTGTTATCCGTATACTTAACGAATAATCATTGTTGACTATATTGTAACATACTAAATGAGAAATGCAAGTCTTTTTGTAAAATTTATTTCGAAAATTTTCTAAATGATAAATATTATCAATGTAGTAAAAATGTGGGTTTATAAAGATTGAATAGTATGGGATTTATAAAAAATCTTTATTTTGATATTGAGAATGATAACTAAATGAAAAATCATTATTGTTTAGTTATTAATGTTGATTTCTTTAGATGCACTAATATTTCCCTATAAAATATAATGATTAAGATAAACATTTTTGTGATCTTTTGGTGATTATATAATACTATTTTTCTTGTGTTATGGTTTTAATTATAAGAACAGCAGACATATCAAATCTGTACATTATATATTTAGGGCGAAAATTTTATGGTTATGTAATAGACGATTGAACTATAGAATCAGGATATATTTATAGAATCAACTATTTTATGTATAATAAATATATAAATACTGACAGAAGTTAAAGGAGGCGCTATGGCATTCGTTAGATATTACGTAGGCGATGTAGTGAAGATGAAAAAATCACATCCTTGCGGCAGTGATGAGTGGGAAGTTAAGCGAATTGGTACAGACTTTCTCATCGTATGTAATGGATGTGGTCATCAACTCTTGATGCCGCGCCCTAAATTTGAAAAGGCTGTTAAGAAAATCATCTCTCGATTGCCGGAAAATGAGTAAGGAGGGATTATGGTACGACTTACTGATTATGTGACAAGTGGAGGCTGCGCGTGTAAGATTGGGCCTCATATATTAAACCGTGTGCTGAAAGCTGTAACACCCGTTACTAACGAACATGTTCTCGCAGATATGACTGGTGCCGATGATGCAGGTGTATATCAAATCTCGGATACCTTTGCATTGGTGCAAACCTTAGATTTCTTTACACCTATGGTTAATGATCCTGGTTTATTCGGTAAAATTGCAGCTGCTAATGCGCTAAGCGATGTGTATGCTATGGGTGGAACTCCTTTAACAGCGATGAATATCGTAGGCTTTCCGGTTCCTCTCGTCGAGCAAGGTGTTTTGACGGATGTGTTAAATGGGGCTGGTTCGATTGTAGCCGAGGCTGGTGCAGCCATCGTAGGTGGACACAGCATTGAAAATAAGGAACCTATCTTTGGGATGTCTGTGACTGGTCAAGTAAATCCCCATCAGATTTGGAAAAATAAAGGTGCTCAAGTAGGGGACGTGTTGGTGCTAACAAAACGCATTGGTACAGGTATTATGAATAATGCGTTGAAAGCAGATTTATTCCCTGTAGGCACGGAACAGGCCGTCACTAGTATGAGTACTTTAAATCGTGTAGCGGCTGAGGTGGCGCATAACTTTACAGTTCATGCTTGTACAGATGTTACAGGCTTTAGCCTCATGGGACACTCCGTAGAAATGGCGAGTGCTTCTAATGTGACGATTCATATTAAAGTTTACGACATCCCTCTTTTTGATGATGTCATCGAGGCGGCTCAAATGGGGTTAATTCCGGCTGCATCTTATGGTAATCGCAAGGCTATAACTGAAGTACAAGTTGATGAGGACTTGGATCCTATATGGTCGGATATTGTATTTGATCCTCAAACCTCTGGTGGGTTACTATTCTCTGTTCCTGCTAGCGAAGGTGAGCCGCTTGTTCAGGCCTTTCATAAGGCGGGTATTGACTGTGCTGCTATTGTGGGTACTGTTGAAAGCTTCAGTGGTTTAGCGGTACGCGTTACAGAATAAAATTATAAAAATCAGGTCTATACTATTGAGGATAGATATTTAATTAAATTATTATTAGCTGATAGCTGATAGCTGATAGCTGATAGCTGATACTTTCACAAATTATATAATGTATATAGAGGTGTATGATGAGCAATACAAAGGAATTAACGGTAGATGTGCGCGGTAGCTTGTGTCCAAAACCTGTTATTGAAACTAAGAAGGTAAGTGATGCGAATCCAAATGCTGTTATTATTACAATTGTAGATAATGAAGTGAGCCGCGATAATGTAGAGAAGTTTGGTAAGTCTCGTGGTTATGGTGTAGGTATTCGCCAAGATGGCAAGGATTTTTATCTTACTATGACACCAAATGCAAATTCGGTAACGGAAGTAAGTTGTGAACCTATGAACTATGGAAATCGCGTCATTTTGATGACGAAGGATTATCTTGGTGAAGGTAGTGAAGAGCTTGGCCGAAATTTGATGAAAACCTTCTGGGTGTGCATGGTAGAAGCCGATGTGAAACCATCTAAGATCTATTTCATTAATAGCAGTGTTAAGATGGTAACTAACGATTCTGTTCATTTGGAAAATATTAGAAAGCTAGCTGATGCAGGTGTTGAAATTGCAGCCTGTGGCATTTGCCTAGATTTCTATGGTGAAAAAGAAAATGTTGGCGTAGGTAGTATTACAAATATGTACGCTATTACAGATGCAATCCTTGGAGATAATATTGTTAAGCTATAATATTAGTATTTTATTTTGATATATCGATTTAGAGCTACTGATTTAAAGTAGATTTCTTATTTCTAGAATGAATCATTGAGATGAAAGACATTTAATCGTATCTACTTTGGTAGGAGGTGAGGCATTGGAAAATAAAAAATTACTTGTCGTTTTTACATCCTATTATTTTGGTGATAAAGCGGATAAAGTATTAACCGAGTTAGAGGTGCCTCATCAGTTGATGGCCACCCCCCCAGAGCTTTACGATATGTGCGGTTTATCTATTGCAATAGACTCAAGTATAGTGGATCAAGTAAAGACCATTTTAAAAGAACATAAAATTAGTACATCTGGCTTATTTTGGTATGAAAAGGGCGAGCTAGCTGTACCGTATAAAGTCTAGACGTTGTCTAGGCTTTTTTTTACTTTACTGTTCATCTTCATATAACTTGAACGATGAGTGTGGTACTATAGAAACATGATATATTTTATCAATTACAGATATTAATTATGGAGGTATATATGAGTAAATTTGAAATAGAAAATGTAAAATTAACAGCCCCTAAATTTAATCGTAAAGATTTAGAATATGCTATGATATATCGTTACGCATGTAAGAAATTTGATAGTACTAAAAAGATTTCTGATGATGATTGGCAAGGTATCTTAACAGCGGCGCGATTGTCTCCAACCTCTTTAGGTTTTGAGGCTTACCAATTATTAGTTATTCAAAATCCTGAAATCCGTGAAAAGATGAAGGCTTATGGTTGGGGCATTCAAGCTGGTCTTGAAGCGAGTCATTTCGTAGTGTTCTTAACACGTAAAAAGGTGGATTTGGAATTTGATTCTCCTTATGTACGCTACATTCAAGAAGAGGTGAAACAATTACCTGCTGAAGTCGATGCTATTTATAAAGAAAAATATGCTCAGTTCACAACTGAAGACTATAAAACATTTGAGTCTGATCGTGCTGCCTTTGATTGGTCTTCAAAGCAAGTGTATATTGTAATGGCTAACATGATGACTATGGCTGCTTATGAAGGTCTTGATTCCTGTGCATTGGAAGGCTTTAATCAAGATAAGATGACAGTGCTCTTAGGTGATGAATTAGGTCTTTTTGATACAAAGCATTTTGGCATTGCTGTGATGGCTGCCTTTGGTTATCGTGATGAAGAACCACATCGAAATAAAACACGTCGTACAATGAATGAAATTGTTACCGTAGTTTAATCGATTGTGACTTTTATAACTACATCGAATTTCTTCATCTAATCTTTAGAAATGAATGGTATATTATAAATATACAAATTATTTATTATATTTATAAAGCCCATATAATTTGGTAGGATATTATAAATATATTGATTAAATAGGAAGGAGTGATCGTATGTTATGGTCAATTATTGTTGGTGGTTTTATCGGTTTTCTTGCAGGAGCCATCACTAACAAAGGTGGAGCAATGGGCATTATTGCCAATGTTGTTGCTGGTTTAGTTGGTTCGTCTGTAGGTCAAGCAATATTTGGCACATGGGGTCCTAGTTTAGCTGGCATGGCATTAATTCCTTCTGTTCTTGGCGCTGTAATTGTTGTTGCTGTTGTTTCGTTTTTCTTCGGGAAAAAGGGATAGTAATCTATTTTTAAAAGTATAGATAACATATATAGCTAACATAATTAAAAATGATTTTATATGAAAGGATTCATAATTATGGCATTAGAAGATAAATTAAATCAAGCTAAAGGTGCATTAAAAGAAAATGCCGGTAAATTAACTGGTGACAAAGAATTGGAAGCAGAAGGCGCTGTAGAAAATACAGCTGCAAAAGTTAAAGAGGCTGCACATGATGTTGCTGAAGATCTCAAAAAAGCAGCTGAAGATGTTAAAGATGCTGTAGATGGTGCGATTAGTGGCGTCAAAAATGTTCTTCATAAAGACGATAAATAATATTATATAAAGGTTATAATTAGTAATAAAAAAACCAGTAAATCCTGAGATTTACTGGTTTTTGTTATATAAGTTTGTTTATACATTGAAGCGGAAATGGGTTACATCGCCGTCTTTCATAACGTAGTCTTTACCTTCAAGGCGTACGAGGCCTTTTTCTTTAGCTGCATTTTGGCTACCACAAGCTTGTAAGTCGTCAAAGGATACGATTTCAGCGCGGATAAAGCCTTTTTCAATATCCGAGTGAATTTTACCAGCAGCTTGAGGTGCTTTTGTGCCATTTACGATTGTCCAAGCACGAGCTTCCATTTCACCAGCTGTGAAGTAATTGATAAGACCTAAGAGGGCATAACTTGCTTTGATAAGTTTTGTTAAGCCAGATTCTTCAAGACCAAGATCTTCAAGGAATGCAGTGGACTCTTCATCGGATAACTCTGCAATTTCAGATTCGATACGAGCGGACACAACAACGATGCCAGCGCCTTCGTTTTTCGCATATTCCTCTACACGTTTTACATATTCGTTGGAAGAGTAATCAGATACTTCATCTTCAGAAATATTGGCTACATAAAGAGATGGTTTTGCTGTAAGCAATGTTAACTCTTTAATCATTTCCAATTCTTCTTCTTCAAGACCTTGTGCACGAACAGGTTTCGCTTCGCCAAGACCTTCGATGATGCGTTCTAACAATTGTAATTCAGCACGCGCATCTTTGTCGCCAGATTTAGCAATTTTTTCAATACGTTGTTTGCGTTTTTCTACGGACTCAAGGTCTGCAAGGCAGAGCTCAGTATTAATGATTTCGATGTCGCGAATTGGATCAATAGAGCCAGAAACGTGAGTGATGTTAGGGTCATCGAAACAACGAATAACTTGTGCTATCGCATCTACTTGGCGGATATGGCTAAGGAATTTATTACCCAAACCTTCGCCCTTGGATGCACCTTCTACGAGGCCAGCAATATCTACGAAGCGCATAGCAGCAGGGAGGATGCGTTTGGAACCGAACATTTCAGCCAATACAGCTAAACGATTATCTGGAACGTCAACGACACCTACGTTAGGTTCAATTGTACAGAATGGATAATTGGCAGCTTCAGCGCCCGCTTTTGTGATAGCGTTGAATAATGTACTTTTACCAACATTTGGAAGGCCTACGATGCCTACTTCTAAATTTGTGCTCATGGTACCACCTTTTATTAACAAATTGATTTCGTTCTTTGTGAAAGTTTATAGCAATAGTTTGTTATAAACCTTATCAAATAAATATTATACCATACTAATAGGATGGTATTACTCAATAAATATAAAATAGATTATTTCAAAGTGCTATAATATAAATAGAGTTAAATATATTACTTAAATAATGTGATAAGTTCATATTAAAATATAGGATTAATATAGATTTTTATTCGCCGTAACTATATAGATATAATTTATAGGTGTATATATTAATAGGGTATGGAATGTATCCAATCATGTTAATGTATATATTTTTAAACCTATATAGTGAAAGCTAATAGGAAAGGAAGTTCAGTATGTTTTCCAAGCTATTTGATAGTTTCTTAGTCCATTATTTAGAACGCTTTAATGATCATTGTTTTACCGTAAAAATTGGAGATAATGAATATACAATCGGTGACGGAGAATCCGAGTTTACCGTCATCGTTAATCGCGATATTCCCAAAAAGGATTTGTTAATATCCGCAGAACTCGCCCTCGGTGAAGCGTACATGCGTAAAGATATCGAAATTGAAGGGGATTTGTTTAAAGCCCTTTGTGTAGTCCTTGGTCATGTAGGTAAGGACTCTATCAATCGTAAGGTACTTAGCTCGCTCTTTAATGCAGGTCTTAAAAAGAAAGATCAAAAACAACAAGTATCTTCCCATTATGATTTAGGCAATGAATTTTATAAATTGTGGCTCGATGAAACCATGAGCTATTCCTGTGCGTATTTTAAGCATGAGAATGATAGTCTCAAAGATGCGCAATATCAAAAGGTTCATCATATTCTCGATAAATTGTACTTAAAAGAGGGTATGACTTTACTTGATATCGGTTGCGGATGGGGATTCCTTCTCATTGAAGCGGCTCGTAAATATGGGGTTAAGGGCTATGGGTGTACTCTTTCCGAAGAACAATGGAAAAAAGGACAGGAACGCATTAAAGAATATGGCCTTGAAGGACAGGTTGAGATTGAACTTATAGATTATCGCGACGTAGCAGCTTCCGGGCGTACCTTTGACCGTATTGTCAGCATCGGCATGCTTGAACATGTAGGGCGGCCTAATTTTCCTCTGTATATGGAGGACGCATCGGATATGCTTAAAGACGGTGGTTTGTTCCTGCTTCACTATATCAGTGACCCATCTGAAAAGGAAACAAGTGCTTGGATTCGTAAATATATCTTCCCGGGCGGATGTTTGCCGTCCCTTCGCGAAATGGTCAGCCTCGCTTATGACTATGACATGAATGTCATCGATGTTGAAAGTTTACGGTATCACTATTATAAGACTTTAATGCATTGGTATAACAATTTCCAAGGTGTCCGTGAGCAAGTAGAAGTGAAACGAGGCAGTGAATTCGTACGCATGTGGGATTTGTATCTTTGTGGATGTGCGGCAGGTTTCTACATCGGTAATATGGACTTGCATCAAATTTTGATGACAAAAGGTGTTACGAACGAGCTGCCGTTAACACGTTGGTATTAATTAAGAGTAAAAATAGACTTATAGGACAAAAAAGAGACCATCTTAAGATGGTCTCTTTTAATGTGTATGAAAAAGGCTCTCATCTATTAAGTCGATGAGGGCCTCACTCTATTATAGAGAATGTGCTCTTAATTCTTCAGCAGATTGTGTGGAAATCCAAGCTGGTGGAATGTCGAATACTGTATAGCAACCTGTGCCGCCGTGTTTAGCAAGTCGGTAGAGACCACGAGCGTAAGCAACAAGTGCAGAGCCTGTGAATTCAGGGTTAGAGTCAAGTTTCAAGGAGTACTCAATAACGTGACGTGTGCCTTCTGTACTTTCACCAGAGCGAAGAACGAAGCCACCATGTGGAATGCCTTTGTGGTCGCGATCAAGTTCTTCTTGGGAAATGAAGTTGACTACAGTTTCATAGCCTACGAAGTAGTTTTCCATAGTTTTGATTTCATTTTCGATTTTAGCTTTGTCCGCATCAGGAGCAGCTACTACATAGCATTCACGAAGGTGGCCTTTATAGCCATCAACATCTGGAGTTTCGCCGTTACGGATAGCTTCTAGGTATTGTTCTTTAGGAACAGTGTATTGACGAGCGTCAAGAACACCATCGATACGACGGATGGCATCGGAATGACCTTGGGATACACCACGACCCCAGAATGTGTAGGATTTACCTTTTGGTAAGATTGCTTCCGCGTAAACGCGTTGCAAAGAGAACATGCCTGGATCCCAACCACAAGAAATTAATGTAGCCGTTTTGGCTTCTTTAGCTACTTTGTCTACATTAGCGAAGTGTTCAGGGATACGTGCATGTGTATCGAAGGAATCGATACAGTTAAAGTATTTTGTTACCATTGGTGTTTGTTCGATAAGATCTGTTGCAGAACCACCGCAAAGAACCATTACATCGATTTTGCCTTTAAAGTTAGGAATATCTTCCATCGTGTAAGTAGGTACACCAGATACAGTTTCAATACCTTGACGGCGAGAAAATACGCCGATGAGCTCCATATCAGGTTGTAACTGAACAGATGCTTCTACGCCACGAGCTAAGTTGCCGTAACCAACGATACCAATACGAATATTCATATTAGCCTCCTATATAAGTTGAAATTTAATAATTAACATATTTATTATAGCATAAAATTAATAGCTTTTAATATTTTTCTATAGAATTTATTAGATGGTATAGAAAATAATTAATATCTAATTTAAACAAGTAATTTGTGCACAATTATATCGATACATAGCGTGTTGTTATAGGGGACAAATAAAAAATCATATGAGTAGAAATTGACACATATACCCTGAATCTAGATACAATTAAATTGGTTATGTTAGTTAGTTATGTTCATAGTTGAAGTGTTAAGGAGGTATAACATGAGAAGAAATGTAAAAGCTGCTGTTATTGCTGCATTAATCGTAACAGGTGCTAATGCTTTTACCATGGTATCAGCCACAACTGTGGAAAGTCATACAGACGGAAAATCCATTGGCCTTAATTTGTGGGGGGAAAAGAGACATTATACAGATGACTTAACTGTTAATGTATCAGGTTTAGGTGTAAATGGAACAAAATATCATAATAATGTTACAGGTATTTATGCCCTTGATGGGACACAAGTTGCTATCGATAAAAATGTAACTGTAACAGTTAAAAATCCAGCACCAGCAGAAAGTGGCGCGAAACGTAGACCTGATTTGGCACATTATTACATGAGCGGTATCTATGCTGGTTATGGTGGACTTACTAATGATGGAAATAACGATGATACTCGAATTACCGTAAAGGGTAATGCTAAAGTCGATGCTGTTGGCGTTGGTTTGCAAGCTAATAAAGATGGATATATTCGCATACTAGGTGGGGCTGATATAAAAACATATCCTTTAGATACCTCTGATACCTATTCTGCATTATCTGAAGAAGGTTTTGTTTATGTAAATACGGGTATGGATGGCTTACATCCGGGAACGAATGATGTGAAGATGTATGGTAATATAGGATTTTTAGATAAAAACTATGGTATCGACAAGAATCCACATAACCATGGATCTGAAATTTCTTTAGGTTTAACAACACCAAATTCTAAATTGGTAGGTGGTGTGCTGAATGAATTTGATGAAAGCAACAACAATCCGTACCATGGTGGTTTGCGATTGTACTTACAAAATGGTGCGACTTGGCGCAATGAATGGCTAGGAGCTGAGCGCGTATATCCTACACAAGGTCGTCCTAATAATGCAAACTATTTATATACTGGTAGTCGTGTAGAACATTTTATTGGTGGTAAAGATATAAATAGTCAAGGTATTATTCAAGCCGTAGACTCAAGACCTATTACTATTAACAACTATGCTGGTCATGCAGCTATCGACTATGAAAAGGGAGCCCCTGCAGTGGCACAAGGTAAGGGTGAAGTCGTTATCAATCATGCTGATAAGGGTTCTTCTGTGACTATGCGCAGTTCGGCAGATGCACTTAAAGGGTATGCAAATATAGACAACCCACGAGGCACTTTGCAGCAGTTGGCTAATAAATTAACATATGCTGGCTTTACTAAGGGTGAGCGTAATTTAGATGTAAATGTTCAAGTCGATTCAGGCCTTATTAGTCCTGCATTTGCTACTAAGCTTGGTACAGATAGCTTTACTGTTGATGGGAAACCTAGTATTACTGACCAAGCGGTTGTGACAGCTCGTGAAAGCGAAGTTGTTTCTGGTGCTAAGAGTGCGTTAGCCTCCTCTGTGATGCAAATGAGAGCCGATACGAATGATTTACAACGTCGCCTTGGTGATGTGCGACTCAACTCCAATAAGCATGGTGTATGGGGGAAATACATCGGTGATAAATCTAAAATTACAGACAGCGCCTATGTAAACCAAACCTATAACATGGCGCAAGTAGGCTATGACACATTGCGTGGCGATTGGACTATAGGTGGTGCCTTACTATACGGTACAAGCAGTAGTGATTACGCACTAGGTTCTGGCTCTGGTAAAACTGCGGGTTTAGCATTATACGGTGCAAAACAATATAATGATGGTCGTTATTTAGATGTGATTGGTAAAGTAAGTCGTTTGAAAAATGATTTCACTGTACGCAATAGCTTGGGTACAAGCTTGAGCGGAGATTACCGCAATACAGGTACCTCTTTGAGCGTTGAATATGGTAAACGAATCAAGAAAGACAATGGTTTCTACATCGATCCTAACGCAGAATTGACGCTTAGTCGATTGTCTAGTGTAAACTTTGATGCTCGTACAAATACAGGTAGCACAGTGCATATTAACTCTGATGCGGTAAACTCCGTTATTGGTCGTATTGGTGTAGGCATTGGCAAGGAAAGTAAGAATAGCAACCTTTTCCTCAAAGCAGCATTAGCGCATGAATTCTCTGGTAAAATGAAAGCTACTTATAGCATGACCGGTGAGCCAACTACAGGCAGTGAAGTGAATCTTAAGGATACATGGCTAGATGTTGAGTTAGGTGGTTCATGGAGCGTACGTCCTAATACATATATTTATGGGACTTTCACTAAAAACTTTGGTGCTATCGTAGACAATTCCTATCGCATTGACGCAGGGATTCGTCATAACTTCTAATTAATAGTAAATATAGCGGACACAAATAATATGGGGATGTTATTTGTTAGTACTATGGAGTTAAGGAATACTTGAATTAAATATTCATATATGTAAGGGTATATAAAAAAAGACCGACTACATTCCTATTGAAGGATTGTAATCGGTCTTTTGGTTTTATAGATATAAACTATTTTAAATCACATAATCCAGATTTAATGTAATCTAAATATAAATCAAGATATAAATCTAAACCTAAATATAGACATAATCATATTAGAATTGTAATGTTTTGATTCTTTCAACGGCGCGAATT
Source organism: Veillonella parvula (assembly GCF_040097785.1). Taxonomy (GTDB): domain Bacteria; phylum Bacillota; class Negativicutes; order Veillonellales; family Veillonellaceae; genus Veillonella; species Veillonella parvula_D. The sequence goes on from NZ_JBBNNS010000003.1 coordinate 312,184, forward strand.
GTATTTTCACGACTGCCGAATGCTGTTAAACGAAGGTAACCTTCACCATGAGGGCCAAAGCCAGAGCCTGGTGTAGATACGATTTGAACTTGTTCGAGCAAGATGTCGAATAATTCCCAGCTAGTCATGTTGCCAGGTGTTTTTAGCCAAATATATGGAGCGTCCACACCGCCATATACAGTAAGGCCGATAGATTCAAGACCTTCTTTGATGATGCGGGCATTTTCTTTGTAGTATGCAATGTTAGCACGAGTTTGTTCGCGGCCTTCTTTTGTGTATACTGCTTCAGCACCGCGTTGGATGATGTAAGGAACACCATTGAATTTAGTGCATTGACGACGGTTCCACATAGGATTTAGCGGTTGGCGTTCACCAGATTTAGTTTTGCCAGTGACCTCTTTAGGTACTATTGCATAAGCACAACGTGTACCAGTGAATCCTGCAGTTTTAGAGAAGGAACGGAACTCGATAGCCACTTCTCGAGCACCTTCGATTTCGTAGATGGATTTTACAGTATCTTCTGTGCTGATGAAAGCTTCGTAAGCGGAGTCAAACATCAAAATCGCATCATTATCTTTACACCATTTGATCCATTCTGCCAAACGAGCACGGCTTAAAACAGTACCAGTGGGATTGTTAGGCGAGCAAAGATATACGATGTCTACACGTTCAGACGGGAATTCTGGAGAGAAGTTATTTTCTGCGTAAGTAGGAAGGTATACAACCTTTTGGAAAATGCCATCTACAGCTTCACCAGTACGACCACCCATAACGTTGGAGTCAAGGTATACTGGGTACACTGGATCAGTGATGGCAATGATATTATCTTCGCTGAATAACTCTTGGATATTACCAACGTCAGATTTTGCACCATCGGAAACGAACACTTCGTCAATAGCGATATCTACACCCAATGGTTTGTAATCGCCATCAATAATAGCCTGACGCAAGAAATCATATCCTTGTTCGGGGCCATAACCTCGGAATGTTTCTGCTTTTCCCATTTCTTGAACAGCTTTACTCATAGCGTCGATAATTGCTGGAGCAAGAGGTAATGTAACATCGCCGATACCAAGACGAATGATGTCTGCATCTGGATGAGCTGCTTGATAATCTGCAACCTTTTTAGCGATATTCGCAAATAAATAAGAACCTTGTAGGTTTAAATAGTTTTCATTAATATTAGCCATGATGACTCCTTTTTATAATCAGATTTCTCTATATATAGTAAATTATATAGAATAATGACGCAAGGATTTTCTATAGAATTTTTGCTTAATCTAAATAGTGTAAATATTTTTAATATAAAAGACTATAATATGAGGAAATTATTACTCGTTGATTGTATTAAAGTAAAAATATAGGAAGATAATATTCGCATAGAATTTTATTTCTTCATTATTTACTCATAAAAAGTCCACTGATATAATGAATTTATAATAATACATTGATCTATTGTGTATGATATGGGGTAATTTTAGTAGTTATGTGCAGTGAGGTAAATTGCTATTAAGGGAGGCATTTATAATGTTAAAGTCTAAAGAAGTATATGAATTTATTTGCAAAGGTATTAATCGAAAAGATAAAATTGATGAGTTTGAAACCCTTTTTGGGCAACCTAAGAACGATACAATAGAAGATACTGTTAATATAAAAAAAGTAAAGCCAAAAGATAACGATGGGGATATAAAAAGATTTGCAGCAAATTTTTATAAGGCATCTATTGTAAATTATAAAGGCTATGTACAAGGCGCGTCGCAAACGGACAAAAACCGCTATAGTGAAGCTATTGCCAGTACTCTTTTATCAAAAAATCTTTTAAAGACATGGACAGACTTAACGCCTGTACGATCTAATCATTTTGATACAAAGCATTCTCCTTCTGAAATAGTAGATATGAAAAAGCTGCAAGGCACAAATCGTAAAGAAGAAATTTTAGCGAAATTGTTGTTTTATCAACGTAAGGTTGATGGATTAGGTTATATTTTTGATTATCAAACACCATTAAAGGAAACACAAAATGATTCTTATGGAAAAATAGATTTATTAGGCTATAACACTGATGACGAATGTTATTCTGTAATTGAATTAAAATATCGTCCATCTGGTAGTGAGGAAACTTTACTACGCTGTATTTTAGAAGCTTATACATATTATAAGTTGCTTGATTTAAAACAGATTAAGGCTGATGTTGCTCACGAGGGTATAAATAACTTAAAGAAATTATCTGAATATAAACATACAAATGAAGCCGAGTTAGTTGTTTTGTTTGACGAAAAGTCTTGTATAAAAGAAGATGGTGGGGATAAAACAAATTTGATGCTTCGTATCGTTTCAAATGAACCAAATGAACCTAACTATCCATCTAAAACTGTTGTGTCAGAACAGTATAAAGAGTGCCAGGAATTAATTAATCCAAGTAAAAGAAAAGAATTACGAGCTTTATGTGAGGCTATATTAAAACAAGAGTCTAAATTGAAACAAATTCGATTTGTTGTATTACAAGCTCAAAAAGTAAGTAAATCGCCTTATAAAAATAAAGTAGATAATTGGTCAGAAAATTTGGATCGTTTATATCGAGCAGAAACATTGCTTACCATTTCTAAGTAAAGGTTGAATATGAATATTGTTGTTCATCGTGGCACACATCAGATTGGTGGTAGTGCTATAGAAATTAGTACAGCATCTACTCGCATTATGTTAGATTTTGGTAATGAATTAAGTTTAGATGAAAAGTACACACCTATAAATCTTGATATAGAAGGCGTTACAAAAGGAAAGTTGGATTGTGACGGTATTGTGATTTCTCATTATCATATGGATCACTTAGGCCAACTAACCTCTGCACTATCAGAAATTCCATTATATATGGGTGAATTAAGTAAGGAAATCGCGCTAATAGGTGCTGAGTATCAAGATAGAGGTTTATACTTGCGCTTATTAGGTGCTAATACATTTCGTGGGGGAGAGGCTTTCACTATTGGTGATATACGGATTAGGCCTTTGGTTATTGACCATAGTGCCGCTGATAGTTATATGTTTGTTATTGAGGCTGAAGGTAAACACATTTTATATACAGGTGATTTCCGGATGCATGGGCTGCGTCAACATGTATTAGAGAAGTTAGTTAAGACCTATATAGGTGAGGTTGATGTATTAATTACAGAAGGAACTTCATTATCTAGAGATGCCAATGACCCTATAGCTGAAGTAGCTGTATTAGATGATATTTCTTCTTATATTCAAGACGGAAAATATGTTTTTGTTATGTGTTCTTCTACGAATATTGACCGTATTATGGGGATTTGGCAGAATATGCCAACTGATAAAGTACTCATTTGTGATGCTTATCAGAAAAGAATATTAGATACTGTGATTAATAATGTATATTATGAAAGTTCTTTGTATCGTAGACATGATAGCCCATTAGTTATTGATAAAGGAAGGTATCCTAAATACTATATGGAACATGGATTTGTATCTTTAGTAAGAGGGACAGAAAATTTTATTTCTAAAATTAAAGAGTTCCCTAAAGATGATGTACGTATTATATATTCCATGTGGACAGGATATATTGAGGAGAATTTAGCATTGAAAGAATTGTTAGATATATATACATCTTATATATGTCATGCCAGTGGTCATGTCTCAAAGGACGATTTAGTTCAGTTCATAGAAATGGTTGATCCTGATATTGTTATTCCGGTTCATACTGATATCCCTGAAAAACTAAAGAGAATACTACCTAATAGAAATGTTTATGTCGTTAATGATAAAGAGCCATTTATCATATAATTCCTTTAAGAAATTCTATTTATGTTGTATAATAAGTAAAAAGAGAGCCATCAACGTGTGGTAGCGTTAGGCTCATCTTATAAACAGTTTTAAGAGGATTGCCTAGCGTGCGAGTATTTTGAATACTCTGTTGCGTTAGGCTTTTGTCTTTACACTATTTGAATAGTGCAAAGAGTGATATTGCTATAGACCAATTTTTGCGTAGTATTTTACTACGCTTTTTTGTTGAAAAATATCAAAACTATATAGGATTAACTTTGTTTTTGATATAATCTAAATAAATACATATTATAGTGCGATTTTATATGAAAGTGGTGTCTTTATGCTGACGATTAGCAATAAGGGATGGCTTTTTACTTCTATATTAAGTGCTTTGATGGCGTTTACATCGTTATCAACGGATATTTATTTGCCTGCTATGCCTGAGATGGGGCGTGACCTTAATGGTGATGCGGAGCTTACGTTGACCGGGTTCTTAATTGGCTTTGCGCTAGCCCAGCTTTTTTGGGGCGCCGTTAGCGATAAAATTGGTCGTAAGAAGCCACTGATTATAGGGATAGTTTTATTTATTATTGGTTCTGTAGGTTGTGCCTTGAGTTCCTCTATGATGGAGTTATTGGCTTGGCGTGTGTTTCAGGCCTTTGGTGCCTGTGTAGGACCGATGCTATCGCGGGCTATGATTCGGGATTTATATGGTCGGACTGAGGCGGCTAAAATGTTGTCTACATTGGCCATTGTTATGGCCATAGCGCCTATAGCAGGCCCAATGTTAGCCGGACATTTACTTGTATGGTATACATGGCATTCTATATTCTGGTTGCTTGTTGGTATAGGGCTTTTAATGCTCGTTGCCGTATTAGTGCTTCCGGAAACACATCCCGTAGAGAAGAGGAGCAAAAAGTCCATAGGTCATACCTACAATAACTATTGGATTTTATTGCGCAATAAGGGCTTTATGAAATATACCCTATGTGTGAGTTCCTTTTATATTGCCATTTATGCGTTCTTAACGGGATCGCCTTATGTATATATAGATGTGTATGAAGTGCCCAAAGAATATTTTGGTTATCTCTTTTCTGTTAATATTATTGGTGTTATGTTGTTAAGTGCCATTAATCGTCGTATTGTTAGTGCTATACGCCTTGATAGACTATTGAAATATGCCACACTATTTGCTGCTGTTTGTGTATCCGTTGTTATGGGCTTGATGTTCTTAGGTTACCATTCATTGTGGTTAATCGTTATTGGCTGTTTTTTATTCTTCTCCATGAATGGTATCATTGCCGCTGTAACTAATGCATTAGCTTTAGATAGAGCAGGTAGAATGGCTGGATCTGGGGCGGCACTATTAGGTGCCATGCAATATGGTAGTGGTATTGTGTCATCGTTGATACTTACCTTCTTACCAAATGATACGGCCTATCCTATGATGGGTGTAATAGCCATATTTGTAATTATCTGTGCTATGATTGCCTTTCCTGAGGATGAAAAATATAATCGTATATAATATTGGTAAAAGCAAGGGTTTTAATTTGAATCCTTGCTTTTATCATTTTTTTAGGTTATAATAGTAAGGCTTATTGATGGTAAGCACTTCCTACCCCTATGTGTCGATAGGGGCATTAGTCCGAAAGAGGAGGTGATTTTGTATGAACAAATACGAAGTCATGTTTATTGTGAAACCAGCTGAAGAGGAAGCAACTAACGCTGTTATTGAAAAAGTAGAAGCTTTAATTGCTCGTGTAGGCGGCACAGTAGAAAAGGTAGATCGTTGGGGCAAGCGTCGTCTTGCTTACGCGGTGAAGAAATTCACTGACGGTTTCTATGTATTGATTAACTTTGAGGCAGCTCCTGCTGAAATCAAAGAAATCGATCGTGTATTGAAAATCAACGATGAAGTCCTAAGACATCTAATTGTTAAACACGAAGCATAATTAAAGCCTGGAGGAAAACATGAACTCTGTACAAATTCTAGGTAATTTAGCTCGTGATCCTGAAGTACGCTATACCAAAACTGGTCGTGCGGTAGCAACTTTCACAGTAGCTGCCACAAACACCTATATTGATTCCACAACAAATGAGACGAAAGAACAAACTGCTTTCATCAACTGCGTTGCTTGGGGTAAACTTGGTGAAGCGGCAGGCAATCTTCGTAAAGGCAGTCGTTGCTTTGTAGAAGGTCGTTTGCAAACTCGTTCTTACGAGACTCAGGACGGTCAAAAACGGTACGTTACTGAAGTGGTAGCGAACTTTGTGGGCCAATCCCTTGATATGAATACTAATTCTTTCGAAGGTGGGTCCAATTTTGATAGTTTCAGTACAGGCGGCGATGACGAAAACATCCCGTTCTAGTGTCAGGGACTCCTACTAATTCGAAAAGGAGGATTCGCAATGAGAAGAGATAGAGGCAGAAAGCCAAGAAGAAAAGTATGCGTTTTCTGTGCAGACCATATCGATCAAATCGACTATAAAGATGTTGCTAAACTTCGTCGTTTTACGACTGAACGCGGTAAAATCTTACCTCGTCGTATTTCCGGTACTTGCGCAAAACATCAACGCAAATTGACTACATCTATCAAACGTGCACGTGCAATTGCTTTATTGCCATTCACTGCTGAATAATTGATGAATCAAGGCGGTACAACCATTTGGTTGTGCCGCCTTTTTGCTATACAAAAAAAGGAGCTATTCGTTGGATAGCTCCTCTTTGTTATACAGCTTTATATTTTTTAGGTGGTTCACCTTTTTCGGCGGCTTCTTTATCGGCGCGCCATTTGCGTTCGAAATACTTATGATACTCAAGTGGGATATCATCAGGGGTTGCTGTTTCATAAAAGCTGCAAGTACCTCGACGTTGTGCTTCTTCATAGAACCATGTTTTAAACTCTAACATAGATAAGCGAGCTTGTAGGTGCTCAATTTCTGCTAGCACACGATCTCGTTGATTTCTGATAATAGATAATCGATCGTTGATGCGGCTATCGCCTTCAACGCAGCAGTCGATAAAATGTTTGATTTCTTTTATAGGCATGCCGGTACATTTCATGCATTCGATTAGTTCTAGCCAATCCATATCTTCTTCGCGAAATATACGGATACCTCCGCTAGAACGTTCTACGAAGGGCAATAAGCCCTCCTTGTCGTAATAACGCAAAGCAGAGGGGGGCTATGTTTAGTTTTTTTGCGATTTCGCCAACAGTATATGTCATTGAACCTCCTAATATATATGTCATTTATAGATGGATATAAAAATTGTAAATGTAAGATGTATTGACTTAAACCTAACTTTAAGTTTTATACTAGGTACATACTTGAAGTATAACACTAGTTATTTTTAGTGACAATCTTTATAATCTTTATACTATTTGATGTATAGTGATTGTAGTTGAAGTAATTATAATTTGTATTGAAAGGATTACCATGAACTTAATTGATGTAAAATCTCCAGCCGATTTAAAAGGCTTATCTATTTCTGAATTAACAGATTTAACGGCACAAGCTCGTCAAGCACTCATGACAAAGGTCTCTGAACACGGCGGTCATTTTGGTCCACCTATGGGGGCAGCAGAAATAATTATGGCCTTACACTATGTATTTAATTCTCCTGTAGATAAAATCGTATATGATGTATCCCATCAATCGTATGTACATAAGATGGTTACAGGACGTGCCTTAGCATTTTTAGATCACGACCATTATGATGATGTAACAGGTTATACAGATCCTACTGAAAGTGAGCATGATTTCTTCAATATTGGTCATACGTCCACATCTATCTCCTTAGCATCTGGCCTAGCTACTGCTCGGAATTTAAAGGGGGACACTGAAAATATTATCGCTATTATCGGTGATGGTTCTTTATCTGGTGGGGAAGCCTTTGAAGGTCTCGATTATGCAGCAACATTAAACAGTAATATGATTATCATCGCCAACGATAATGACCAATCCATTGCAGAAAACCATGGCGGTTTGTATCGTGGTCTTCGAGAATTGCGCGAGACTAATGGTGAAAGTCCTAATAATATTTTTAAGGCTCTTGGTTTAGATTATCGTTTTGTAGCAGATGGTAATGATTTGGAAACCTTGATTGATGTATTTAAGGATGTAAAAGACATTGATCATCCAATCGTGTTACATATAGTTACTCAAAAAGGTAAGGGCTATGCCATTGCAGAGCAAAATAAAGAAGCCTTCCATTGGACAATGCCCTTTGATTTAGAAACAGGCAAACCAAAAGAAGAGGAGAATGGTCCAACGTATGCTGGTACCATCGCTAATTACTTGATGGAGCAAATCAAAGTAGATCCAACTGTGGTAGCTATTAATGCGGGCACACCAGGTGGCTTTGGTTTTACTCCAGAATGGCGCAAGGCGGCAGGCAAACAATACATCGATGTAGGTATTACAGAAGAACACGCTATTGCGATGAGCTCTGGTATTGCGAAAAATGGCGGTAAACCAGTGTTTAATGTATATAGTACGTTCTTACAACGTACCTATGACCAATTGGTGCAAGATCTTTGCGTCAATAATAATAGTGCTGTTATTATCAATCACTATGCCTCTGTATACGGCATGAACGATGTCACTCATTTAGGGTTCTTTGATATTCCTATGCTTACTAGCATTCCTAATTTAGTATACTTAGCACCTACTAATAATGAAGAATTGTTAGCTATGACCGAGTATGCAGTTCATCAACATGAGCATCCTGTAGCAATTCGTGTTCCTGTATGTGAATTCACAACTACAGGTGTAGCGGATACAACGGATTATAGCATTTTGAATAAATCTGAAGTGACTCGCCGTGGTGAAGGGATTGCTTTATTAGGTCTTGGTAATTTTTATCCTTTGGCTAATCAAGTGGCTGATGAATTGGCTAAAGACGGTATCCATGTAACTGTAGTAAACCCTAAATTTGCATCTGGCCTTGATGAAGAACTACTAGAAGAATTGAAAGCAAATCATTCTGTAGTATTTACGTTAGAAGATGGTGTAGTTGAAGGCGGTTGGGGCCAGCGTGTAGCTAGTTTTTATGGACCATCTAACATGCGTGTTAAGAACTATGGTATTGCTAAAGAATTCCACGATCGTTATGATGCAACTGAATTGTTACGAGAAAATGGCGTTTCTCTAGATCAGATTGTGGCGGATGCAAAACAAGTGTTATCTGTTTAGTTTGATAAAATATTAAATAAATAATTCTCTGTAAATACAGTAGAACTCTGGAATTGGCAGATTTCTACTGTGTTATTTTTTTATTTGTCCAATTTCATTCTATAATTAAGTGTGGTTTATAAATATATAATTTTTATAGATAAATATATATAATTTATTAAAAGATTATAGATTTTTTTCGAATAGGACTATAAAAATTAGATGAAGTATTATATAATAATATCTACAGTATGTATTACAGTAGAACAGTAAAATAAATCCATTGATAATATACGCTACTATTGCAGTATTATACAATTAGTATTAATGATAAGGGAGATTGTAAGACTTTGAAAAGAGTATTAACCTTAACATTAGCCGTGGCCATCGTTGCCGGTGGCTATATGTTTGAGGCTAATGGGGCGGGAGAACAACCTTCTAAACAGGCACCATCTATATCTGAGATAAATATATATACGCCAAAAGAGCTTAATGCACGTCAAAAAGACTTGGTTGAAATCGGCCGCTATACTGCGTCTGGTGATCAAGGTGCATTAAAGAGTGCAATTGCATCTGCTATTGAGCGAGGCACGTTGACGCCACAAGAGGTGAGTATTGCCATTCGTCAGCTTTACTCTGCTGCTGGCTTGAAACAAATGAATGCTGCTTTAGCTACATTTGATCAATTACGTGATGAACGCCCTGAGTTTGGCGATGAGTACGAAAAATTGGTACCAAAGCAAACAGGACTTAGTGCTTTATTGGGGAATGGCACTAATGGGGCACCTTTAACAAAGCCGAAAGCTGAGGAAACAAAAGAGGGGGTTCAATATAATACGTTCCGTATGAAAAAACCAAAACCTCAAAATCGTAATCGTTCACGTTTAGGTAAATTGGACCGTGAATTGGTCGCTGCGGCAGCACTAGGTACTCGAGTTGGTAAAAATAATCTTTTTACTGCAGCTGAAAAGAGTTTATCTGAACTTGGCCTAAGTCAATATCAAATTGAAAATTTAGAAGCTATGATTTTCCAATAAAATGTAGACCTACTTCTTTCGGAAGTAGGTCTTTTTTTATGGCTTCTACTTTCACAGTTTTAATGATTAGGGTTAAATCCATAGAATGTAATTGACGTTTAAGGTTCCCTTTTCTATAATTAATAAGATAGGTATATGACCTGTAATAATAAATATAAACAAATATAAATATATTATTAAAAATAGATGTAAGGAGAAAGTATGCGCCTTCGTAGAAAACCATGGATTGATGAAGCTATCCACGAATATGACTCTCACATCATTTTGTCTGGTCAAGAAGAGTTTAAAGGCAAGTGGCGTGAATTATTTGAACATCCTGAGTACCCATTATATATGGAACTAGGGACGGGGAAAGGTCGCTTTATTGCGGGGATGTCTGAAGCGTATCCAAATGCTAACTTCGTAGGTTTTGAAGTACAAATGGGTGTTATCTATTATGCAGCACAAAAAATCTTTGAAGGAGAGCGAAACAATGCAAAGGTCTCTCTATTTGATATTGCAGGTATCGAAGAGATAGTGGCACCTGGAGAAGTTGATCGTTTCTATATTAACTTCTGTGATCCTTGGCCTAAGGCTAAACATGCAAAACGCCGCCTTACATATCACACATTCCTCGATCGTTATGCCCGCCTTTTGAAAGAGGGTGGAGAAGTTCACTTTAAGACAGATAATGAAGGGTTGTTCATGTTCTCTCTTGAAGAGTTTAAAGCGTGTGGTTGGGAGCTTAAAAATGTAACGTATGATTTACATAGCACAGACCTTCCAAATGTAAAAACTGAGTATGAAGAGAAATTTAGTAAAAAAGGACAACCTATTTTTCGCTTAGAAGCAATTAAGCCAAAAGTTCAAAAGGAGGCTTAACATGCAAACACCGAATAAGGGGGATAGTCGGTGGGGCTCACTTTTTAAAAATGATTTACAAGGTATGCTCTTACCTATTCTTCTCATTACAATTATAGGCAGTGTAAATATCTTTAGTGCTACGTATATCAGCTCTATCTATGAAAATACGGGATTATTAGGATACTTTTTAAAACATATGACATTCTTGTTTTTGTCTATGGCGGCAGGTGTTATATTGTATCGTTACGATTACCGTCAGTTACAGAAGCCTCACATGTTGCAAAGAATTATGATTGCTACACTAATTGGTATGATTTTGGTTCTTGTGATTGGTGCAGTCATTAATGGTGCACGTCGTTGGATTGTTATTGGGCCTGTATCGATTCAACCTTCAGAATTTGCGAAATTGGCTGCCTTGATATGGACGTCCGCTAAATTGAGTACCATGCGGAAATGGGGAAAACCAAAGCATACTAACCCTCTCATTAATTTACAAGGTTATTTTAGTGAACGTATAAGTTATATGTTGCCAATGTTAATATGGCCAATTATATTTGCAGGCTTAACAATCTTGCAACCAGATATGGGTACGACCGTATTGATTTTTGGTTTTTCCTTTGTGCTCATTTACTTAGCGGGCTTTGATGGAAAATTCTTTGGCGGAGCTTTTGTGATAGCTGGATTTCTTGGCTTTATTGCAGCTCGTATGTCGCCATATCGCTGGGAACGTATTCAATCTTGGTTTGATCCTTGGCCTCATGCGCAGGATATGGGGTATCAAACAGTTCAAGGGCTGTTGGCCGTAGGTTCTGGCGGTATTTTAGGCGAAGGCTTTATGCAAGGTACATCAAAGTATTTTTACTTACCAGAAGCACATACAGACTTTGCTTTTGCTGTATGGGCCCAAGAAATGGGTTTCATTGGTGCAGTGTTTGTTGTCGTTCTGATTGCAGCTTTTACCTATTTTGGGTTCCGCATTTCTAATAAGGCTCGTGATGAATTCGGGAAATGGTTAGCAATGGGCATAACATTGCTTATCAGTGGTCAGGCCTTGTTTAACATCGCCATGGTATGCGGTATCATGCCTGTAACAGGGGTACCATTACCGTTTGTTAGTTATGGGGGCTCTTCATTATTGATGAATTTCATGGCTATTGGGTTGTTGGCAAGCATTGGTCGTCGTAATGTAGAAGGGGTAAAACAAGTTGGTACAGCTGAACCATTACCATCTTTGCGTGAAGAAACACAAAGTCGTTTCAAGCCTGCTGCTACGACGCGTATTAATAAGACAAATATGCCTGGACCGTTTAAACCACGGCCTTCTAAAAAGTCGACTCGTAGATAGATTAAATTTGAACGTTAATATCTAACGTATGTATCATAAGATGAATCTGTTTGTGTAAATTCATAGAGTATATTTAAGGACTGTACTATATGAACTTAGCATCGTTATATTGTGTGTGAGGAGAAACGATGAAAGATTATATTGATATTCAAGAACGCCCATCATGGGGCCGAATGTTACCACTTAGTTTTCAACATTTATTTGCCATGTTTGGCTCTACTGTATTGGTACCGTATTTATTAAAAGTAGACCCTGCAACAGCATTGTTTATGAATGGTATTGGTACATTATTGTACTTATTTGTGTGTAAGGGTAAGATTCCTGCATATCTTGGTTCCAGCTTTGCTTTTATTGCGCCTGTAGCAGGTGTGTTATCTGCAGGTCTTGGTTATGAAGCGGCAAAAGGGGCCTTTGTTGTATTTGGTCTATCTTTTGTAATTTTATCTGTTCTCGTCCGTTATATTGGTACGCGTTGGATTGATAAATTATTCCCACCAGCGGCAATGGGTGCTATCGTAGCGATTATCGGCTTAGAATTAGCGCCAGTAGCGATGAGTATGTCTGGCCTTATCGGTAATCAAGATTTAGGCATGAGTCATAGCCAAGCTGTTATTATCTCTATGTTTTCCTTAGTTGTTACCTTGCTTGGAACTGTTGTGTTCCGTGGTTTCTTAGCTGTTATTCCTGTTCTTATCGGTGTTGTCTCCGGTTATGTATTGTCTGCTGTGATGGGAGTTGTTGACTTCTCTGGTGTAGAAGCTGCTCCTTGGCTTTCCTTGCCTCAGTTCTACGGCATGCCTGTATTTGATATCAATGCGATTATTATGATTATGCCAGCCCTCTTTGTAGTATTTGCAGAGCATGTTGGTCATTTAGTTGTTACTAGTAATATCGTCGCTAAAGACTTGATGAAAGAGCCAGGTCTACAAAGATCCTTGCTTGGTGATGGTCTTGCAAATATTCTCTCTGGTTTCTTTGGTGCGACACCAAATACGACATATGGTGAAAACATTGGCGTACTTGCCATTACTCGTTGTTTTAGCGTATGGGTAATTGGCGGTGCTGCAGTTCTTGCGATGATCATATCCTTTGTTGGTAAAGTGGCAGCACTTATTCATGCTATCCCAGTACCTGTTATGGGTGGGGTTTCCATCCTCTTGTTCGGCATTATCGCAGCATCTGGGTTGCGTATGCTTGTAGAACGTAAGGTAGATTATACAAACCCTGTTAATATGATTCTTACATCTGTTATCCTTGTGGTAGGTCTTAGCGGTGCAGAACTTGCGGTTGGACCTGTAGTGTTAAAAGGGATGGGTCTTGCTACGGTAGTAGGTATGGCGATGAGCATTTGTTTGTTGATCCTTCAAAAAACAGGCATTGGCAATGACCAATTGAAAAAAACAGAAGTATAACCTTATACGACTTCGAGCTCTTGGCGTAGAACCTTGAGATTAAAGTGAATTGACTTGTATTCAATATAATAAATGACTACTGAATCAGATTGTATCTGTGAAAGTAGTCGTTTTTGTTTAGTATCTTTATAATTTATCTTCAATATTGTATAATAAACATATAAGTTGTATAAAATTAATTTTAGAGAGGAGGGCCTATGGAGTTTTTAATATGGATGGCTATCGGTGTTTCTTTGATGGCTGTAGAACTCGTAGTACCAGGCGGTATTTTAGGTCTTATCGGTTATTGCGCATTCCTATGGGGCGTTTATGTAGCTCTTGGGGAAGGTACGGTAGCATTGTATGCTGTGCTAGGATTAACAGCCTTGTTAATTGTCATTATCATCGTGTTCTTTAATCACTTTGAAAAGACGTGGATAGGCAAATTGTTTACCTTAGGGCAACGGTCTACGACAAAAGCCGGTTATGTATCTAATGATGTATTAGAAGATTTGGCTGGCAAGGAAGGTGTAGCTCATACAACACTACGCCCTGCAGGTATTGCTAAGATTAATGGTAATTTGGTAGATGTTGTAACCGAAGGTGACTTCATCGATGCCGGTTCACCTATTGTGGTCCTTCGAGTCGTAGGTGGTCGCAATATTGTTAGAAAGCGAGATTAAGCTTTCACAACATCGTCGTAAATCATGGAGGTTATTATGGATGTAGGTATTTTAATTTTGATTCCCATTCTGCTGATTGGTATTATGGTATTTTTATATGTTGTGCCATTAGGCCTTTGGGTATCTGCTTTAGCAGCGGGCGTTAATGTTGGTATCTTTACACTTGTAGGTATGCGCTTGCGTCGCGTAAACCCGTCTCAAATTGTAATGCCGTTGATTAAAGCTAATAAAGCGGGGCTTGATGTGAATGTAAATCAGTTGGAAGCGCATTACCTTGCAGGTGGTGACGTTGACCGCGTTGTGGATGCTTTGATTGCCGCTGAACGGGCATCTATTCCGTTGACTTTTGAACGTTCCGCAGCTATCGACCTCGCCGGTCGTGATGTATTGGAAGCAGTTCAAATGTCCGTTAATCCTAAAGTGATTGAAACTCCAATTATTTCTGCGGTAGCAAAAAATGGTATCGAATTGAAAGTTCGTGCTCGTGTTACTGTACGTGCGAATATCGATCGCCTCGTTGGTGGTGCTGGTGAAGCCACAATTATTGCCCGTGTAGGTGAAGGTATCGTAACGACTGTAGGTTCCTCTGAAGAACATACAGATGTATTGGAAAATCCAGATCACATTTCCCGTACTGTATTGGGTAAAGGCCTTGATGCGGGTACTGCATTCGAGATCTTGTCCATCGATATTGCTGACGTAGATGTGGGACGTAACATCGGTGCTCAATTGCAAACTGACCAAGCGGAAGCAGATAAGAAAATTGCTCAAGCTCGTGCCGAAGAACGCCGTGCAATGGCGGTTGCGACAGAACAAGAAATGCGTGCTAAAACACAAGACATGCAAGCTAAGGTTGTGGAAGCACAAGCTGAAGTTCCTAAAGCATTGGCAGAGGCTTTCAGAAACGGTAATCTAGGTGTTATGGATTACTATAATATGAACAATATTATTGCAGACACTAAAATGCGTGAAAACTTAGCAGATGGTGAATAGGAGTAGCTATGGACTCTATTTTGTCTTCGGTGCTATCCATCTTTTCGCATAATCCAATCTTTGTTTTAGGTATCATTGCGTACATTGCTTTTTCCATTATAAAAAATAAGAATACTGAAGAGTCTGAAGAGTATGATGAGTATGAAAGCTCTGGTGGCGGAACTTGGGAAGATATGGAGCGCGAATATGGCATCTCCATAGAACGCAAGGTAGATGAACCATCTATGGATGATTTATCTAAGGTTGATGACTTTTATGGGGACTCTTATGAAGATAAACCGATTGTAAATCAGCAACGAGAAGCTCCATCGCAAACTATGGAGGACATACATTTCAATGAAGAGGCTGCAGCAGCTCAACGAGATATTGAAGCCTTATCAATGAAAAGTTCCAGTAGCACTCCGAGTTATACTACCAGTAAGACTCGCTTAGATAGAGAAGCTGTTACGGGACCGACCTTAAGTGAAAGACTAGCTGAGTTTAAACGAGATAAAGCAGCTAAAGAGGGACAAGTTCTTGTTGAAAATGTAGGCATTACAACTGCGCCTACTGCTCTAGCTGCGACTTCAACTCGTGGGCGTAAATCTAATCATGCTTTAAAAGAGGGCATGAAATGGTCCATCATTTTAAGTAAACCTAAAGCTCTTGAACGTAGATACCGTTAATGAAGCAATCTATTTATAAGCGTATAAACTAATTATGGTTTTATTAGAACATAAATAATAACGGATTGTGCACTGATGTGGTATAGCAACCATACTGTCACATATCATAATGTGGGTCATATAATTACATATTGAAAGAGGTTCCTATTGGTCACCTATGTGACTATTAGGAACCTCTTTTTTATTGTTTTTTCCTAGTGAAACTTTCACAATAATAGGGGAAGGAGTTCGTTTATAAGGAAGGGCAAAATTATGTATCGAAATGTGCGTGTTATACCAAAACAGTTGTTGCACCAATTATATATAGAGAAACAATGGAGCGTTCGCGATGTGGCGGATTATTTTCAATGTAGTGTTGATACCATCATGCGGCGTATGAAAGCGTACGATATCGAACGGAGGCCTCTGAAGAAAGAAATCAATATGGTTCATGTACAAGCTTTGTATGAGACCGGTAAGTGGTCGCTCCATTCATTAGCAAAGCGTTATGATGTGTCTATTACGACGATGGCGAATCGCTTGAAGGAATATGGATTGGTTTGTCAGCAATCAAATAAAAACGTCTCTATAGATGTAGTACGTATATGTAGGGCTTATAAAAGTGGAAATAGTACAGATGCTATTGCTCGTATGTATGGTATATCGCGATGGAAAGTTCACCATGTATTGCGGCATATGGGAAATTGCTTACTTCCTAAAGCGCGAAAGCCTATGCGCGTAGAGGAGATGGCTTATTTATATATTCATCATCACATGAGTACAGATGACATTGGATTGGCTTATGGGATACGTGGTTCTACAGTGGCAATGTATTTGCGAGAGCAAGGTATAGAAATAAGGGCAAATACTCTTGATCTAGACGAAAATAAGATTAAAAAACTCCGTGCACAAGGTTATGGAGTTGCAAAGATTGCACAGGTGATGGGATGCTCTACCTCTGCTGTGCGAAAGCGTCTAGCTATGAAAAAATATATCTCTCCTTGATGTAGTGTGGTAGATACTATATACTTAAATTTATACAATGATGGGAGGAATATTATGCTCGAAATTATATCTGCTTTAACACCGTTTTTATTACTGGGCTTAGTGGCTGCTGGCTTATCTCGCCTTTCTGGAGTAGCCTTATCAATGGTTGTAGTACCAACCTTATTGATTTGGGGTGCCACTGCGGTTGACGTAATCGCTTTTATGTTGCTTTTTGTGGTGTACAACAACTTCACTATGGAAACACAAGATATTCGTTTAGATTATAAAGATCTTGCCTTATTCCCTAAATGGCGCCTGTGCATTCCCTTCATTTTGAGTTTGGTGAGTGCCTTCTTTGTTCCTGCTGCAGGCATTGCCGTTTTTATGGCTTGCTTTGTTTTAGAGTTATTGGCTACTGTGTATAAACGCATTCCTGAAAATAAACGGCCTCGTTTACAGCGTGTAATAGTGGCATCGATTTTGAGTGCCGTTGTAACAGCTGTAGGCGCCTATATAGGTCCTAAAATTCCTAGTGAATTCTACTTTGTCTGTGTAGGCTTAGCCATTTTAATCGTTACGGACTTTGCATGGTATGCCGGCAAGCATAGAGATGCTTTTAGAAGCGCATGGGATAGCATTTGGGCTGGTTTTAATATATTCTTAGGCATGTTTGGCGTAGAGGCTTCATATTATCCAGCTGCACTAACGCGATCTATTCCAAATCCAATGGATCGCATGTTGCCTATGGTTACTGTAGTAGGTGGCTATGCAGGCCTTATGGTAGTATTCGGCTTTTATAACATTTTTTCTATACCGTCTTTGATTACAGCTATTGGTGCTACTATAGGGATACGCCTCTTTGGTATGTATGAATTTCCTCGGAATGGCAGTTTCTCTTATTTGGCAATCGGTTTTGCCGTGGCTGCTGTAATTTGCTTGTATCTCGTATCTCCGACACCAGTTGGTTTTGATCATATTAATACCTTAGTTTCTCAACCAATTGGCCAATAATAATAGATAATGTAAGTCTATTGATATATTTTAATAAGTTCTTTAGTTGCTTTCACCTAGGAGCTAATTGGATTATAATGTGTGATATATCTCATATATTGTATTGAAAATTAAGTTCATATTAGAATGTGAAAGGAGTTGATGCTATATGGCAGAAACAATTGAAACAAGACCATTCCCTCCATTCTTACCAAAGAAGGCAACAGTCATGATGATGGGCACATTTCCTCCAGAACAATCAAAACGTGCTATGGAATTCCATTATCCAAATTTCCAAAATGATATGTGGCGTGTTTTTGGCCTCGTATTCTTTGATGAAAAGGATCATTTTAGAAATGGTGAGGAAAAAGCGATGGATCCTGAGAAGATTAAAGCCTTTTTGTCTGAAGCTGGAATTGCATCTTGTCCTACTGTTTTGAAAGCTATTCGCGAAAAAGGGAATGCATCTGATGCATTTCTTAAGGTCGTTGAACCAGTTCCACTTGCGGACGTACTGGAGCAAATCCCTGACTGTAAGCATATTGGTACAACAGGCGGCAAGGCTACGGAGATTTTATTGAGCCTTTTACCAGAAAAGGTTAAATTACCTAAAACTGGTGAAACAATTCCTTTTGTATTTAATGGTCGGGAATTGACATTGACACGTTTGCCATCTACATCACGTGCCTATCCGTTGAGCCTACCGAAAAAGGCTGAAGCGTACAAGAATTTCTTCAAAGCTTGTGGTCTAAAAACAAAATAAATATTTAAAGTAGCACCTTTAATAGTTGGCTTTGAGTCTTTTGGTCTCATCTGTCGCTATTGAAGGTGTTTTTATATCGTAAAAATATATGAGGTATTAAAATGGAAATTAATGCATATTTATTGTGAATATGTAGTTTATTATAAATAAAATTGATGAGATATATAATATTTTAATTCTTGTTTTTTATAATGAGAGGTTTATAATTAACCGTTGTCGCAAACTGGTTGACAATAATTTAAAAAATGGAGTTGATAATATGGATAAGGCTAAGGAGGCCTTGTGGACAAAATCCTTTGTCCTTGATACTTTGATTAATTTCTTAGTATTTTTAATTTATTATTTATTAATCGTTATTATTGCGGTTGTAGCAAAAGATAATCTTCATGCTACGGCTAGTCAAGCGGGACTTGCTGTTGGTATATATATTATTGGCACCGTTGTAGCCCGTTTGTTGGCAGGGCGGTTTATCAGTATCCTAGGGTGTCGCAAGATGCTCTATTTAGGGTTATTGATTTACTTGATTTCAACGGCTATGTATTTCTACACACCTAATTTACTAATGCTTGATAGTGTTCGTTTCTTAAATGGTTTTGCTTATGGTATTACATCTACTGCTACAAGTACTATCATTGCTGCTATTATTCCTACGTCACGCCGTGGGGAAGGGATTAACTATTATGGCTTATCTACCTCTCTTGCCGCTGCAGTAGGGCCATTCTTAGGTATCTTGATGCTTCATAGTCTTGGTTATGATTTTATCATCGCATTCTGTGTTGCACTTATCATCCTTTGCGGTATTGGCTCTGTCATCATGAAATTTAATGAACCTAAACTTGGTATCGAATCAGAAGCACATAAGGGTATTAGAATCTCGGACTACATTGAACCACGGATGAATTCAATCAGTCTTGTTTCTATTCTAGTCGGCTTTGCCTACTCTGGTGTTATTGGCTTTATGGCAGCCTACACAAAAGACCTAGATCTTATTATGGCGGGCACCTTCTTCTTTGTTGTATATGCTGTAGTTATTACTATAACAAGACCATTGCTTGGTATTGTGTTTGATATGAAGGGTGAAAACTTCGTTCTTTATCCTTGTTTTGTATCCTTAGCACTTGGTATTTTCTTATTATCCATCGCCCACTCTACATGGCTTGTGCTTTTATCGGCTGTGTTTGTTGGCCTTGGATATGGTACATTTATGTCCAACGGACAAGCTGTTACTGTTAAAATAGTACCTGTTCATCGTATTGGTGTTGCCACATCCACATACTTCATTGCCTTGGACATGGGGCTAGGCTTTGGCCCCTATATTTTAGGCGCTGTTAAAGAGGTTGTAGGTTATACTAGTATGTTCCATGTAAGCGTTGTTGTGGCGCTCCTTGCACTAGTTGCTTATTATTTATTATATGGTCGTTATGTGGGGACTGAAAGAGATCTTTCTTTAAAAGCTCGCGCTGAAGAGGAAGAAATTAGAAATCGTAAGCGTAATAATAAGCTTGCGTAATATGTAAATTAAAAGGACTATACGAACCTAGGCTCGTATAGTCCTTTTTGTTATCTACTACTGCTTTGCTAATGCTATTATTTTTCAATATTTACAATATTAACGATAACTTCAACCGCTTTTTTCATATCATCGATACATGCAAATTCATGACGGCCATGTAGGTTTTCTACACCTGTAAAAATATTGGGTGTAGGAATGCCCATGAAGGAGATTTTGGATCCATCTGTGCCACCGCGAATAGGATCACAAATAGGTGTAATCCCAGCTTTTTCCATAGCTGCTTTGGCTACATTTACACATTCCATATTATCTTTGATGATATCGTACATGTTGTAGTATTGGTCTTTTACAGATACTTCACATACTTCACGACCATATATTTCGTTCAATGTTTGACCTGCTTGTAAGAAGAATGCTTTTTTGGCTTCGAATAGTTCTTTGTCATGGTCGCGGATAATGTAGTTCATTTTACCGGTATCTACTTGTGTTTCCATGCTCATGAGCATAAAGAAACCTTGGCGCCCACAGGTGTACTCAGGAACAGCTGCTCCTGGTAATAAAGCGTCAAATTGCATAGCTAGTTTAGCACAGTTGATCATAATGCCCTTGGCTGTGCCTGTGTGAACAGAAACACCTTTCAGGATAACGGTACCGCCTGCGGCATTAAAGGTTTCGTATTCGAGTTGACCTAGGCTTTCACCATCAATAGTGTAAGCATAGTCTACAGGGAATTGTTTAACATCGAAGTGGTCTGCGCCAGTACCGATTTCTTCGTCTGGACCGAAAGCACACATGATTCTACCATGTTTAATTTCTGGATGAGCTACGAGATAGGCGAGAGCTTCCATGATTTCACAGATTCCAGCCTTGTCGTCACCACCGAGGAGTGTTAAACCGTCAGTTACAACTAAGGACTTTCCAATGTAATTTTTTAGATTTGGAAAGTCGGCACGTCGGGTGAAGATTTGGTGTTCTTCGTTGAGGCAAATATCACTACCATCATAGTTTTCTACGATACGAGGTTTAATATTTTCTGCATTATAATCAGCTGTATCCATATGGGCAATGAAGCCGATGGAAGGAGCTTTCTCATCAGTGTTAGCATGTAATGTGCCGATGATAAAACCATTTTCACGATTATAAATAACCTCATCTAAACCTATTGCCTTTAAATCGGGAACGAGCACATTCGTAGCAAAGTCTACTTGAGTTTGAGTACTAGGAATGGTTGTACTTTCCTCATTAGACCGTGTATTTATGCTCGTATAGCGTACAAAACGTTCGACCATTGATTCCATAATGAGCCTCCTCGTAAGTAAACATACGTGTTATACAGGGCAGTATACGATACCGTTACATAATAATAGAGATTCTTAATATACTTTCATTGTAGAACAGGGACGCCAAAAATGCAAAATAATTATTTATAGGGGGTGTATTGTTTTATTCGCATAGTGCATAGAAAACCATTGAACCATGTGTAGTACCGTGTTAGTATAAAGGTGAATAGTTATACGTTTGTACTTTTTCTGTGAGGAGGTTTTACTATGTCGGACGAGGTTCGTTCCATTCCACCCATAGAACCGGTGTTAGATCCTAAGAAAGATTACGTAGAGATTAATTCATATGTAGTATTCTGGGGCTTGTTCTATGCGGCAGTTTTCACACTGGCTGTTGGCTATTTATGTTTGAAAATCGGTCAAACAGTAGATGCCTTTGCACCAGTATCTGTACTTGCTATGGGTACAGCAGTTATTCTAAAGCGGCAAAATGCTTTTGCCGAAACGGTACACATTCAAGCTATCGCTAGTTCTAGTACGAACACATTAGCAGGGGCTATGTTCTTCTTGCCAGCTCTTTACATCTGGAATGTAACAGATGTATCATTCGTACAAATGGCGATTCCTATCATTCTTGGCGGCGTTTTAGGTGTTTTATTATGCGTTATGTTCCGTCGCTATTTCGTTGAGGAAATGCACTATGTGTATCCGTTCCCAAGTGGTCGTGCTGCAGCGGAAGTATTGATGAGTAATGAAGGTAGCAAAGCAAAACTTATGCTTGGCTCTGGTTTAATTGCTCTCGTGTATGACTTTATTCTTAATAGTTTAGGGTGGTGGCAAGAGGTTATTCGCACTGCTACCTTTAAGTGGGGGGCAGCCCTTGCAGATCAAACTAAGCTAACCGCAGCGGTAGATACTGATGCAGCATTGCTTGGCCTTGGTTATTTCACGGGCCTTCGCTATGCGGCTATCATTGCAGCTGGTTCCTTCTTCTCTTGGTTTGTATGTATTCCGATTGTGTACTATTTAGCGCCTGAACATATCATGCAAATTGGCGGCCATGCAGTTCCATTAGGGGAGGCCCCAATTCGCAAGGTATTCCTTGATTATGTTCGTCATATTGGTATCGGCATGCTCGCTATGGCAGGCATCATCGGTCTAATTACAATGTCTAAAGTCGTAGCAAATGTTGTTAAAAATGCAGTGCTTGACATCTTTAGTTCTAAAACTGTAGATGTTAATTTGCTTCGTACACAACGTGATGTACCTACATCTTGGATTGGTGCTGGCATCTTGTTATGTACAGTTTTATTTGCAGCATATTTCCATTTTATGTATGCTGAAAGCTTCGGACAAACAATTGTAGCGTTCTTAATCGTTCTTATTATGTCTTTCCTATTGTCTGTAGTGGGGATTAGCTCCATCGCTTATACAGGTACGGAACCAGTTTCAGGTATGACAATCTTTATGATTATCATCTCCGCTGTATGCTTAACCGCAGCAGGTATGACTGGTAAGGTCGGCATGATTGCGGTCCTCATGATGGCATCTTTTATCGGTACTACTATTGGGATGGCT
>NZ_JBBNNS010000004.1:0-162598 GCF_040097785.1 Veillonella parvula
TTATTTCCTGCAGGAAGTTTTGAAGGTTTTAGAGGTTTATAGAATTACACTACTCTCAAACAACCTAAAGAAGGTAGCAAATTACCATCTTGTTTTAGAGGTTTATAGAATTACACTACTCTCAAACTGGTATGCCGTTTCCATCTTTATCTATCCAGTTTTAGAGGTTTATAGAATTACACTACTCTCAAACTGGATAATCGAACTGAAGATACAATGCTATGTTTTAGAGGTTTATAGAATTACACTACTCTCAAACATGTATCGTGCATCTGAAAGCATATCGTGAGTTTTAGAGGTTTATAGAATTACACTACTCTCAAACGAAGCATTACAGTCAGCTGCAGTCGTATGTGTTTTAGAGGTTTATAGAATTACACTACTCTCAAACACAGAAGCTACGGCAGCCTTACCGGTGTATGTTTTAGAGGTTTATAGAATTACACTACTCTCAAACCGTATAGACATCTGCAGTGATATTATCCTTGGTTTTAGAGGTTTATAGAATTACACTACTCTCAAACCATTCCACGCTAGTCCCTCAACAATTCCAGGTTTTAGAGGTTTATAGAATTACACTACTCTCAAACAGGAACGTAGCAAAGTTCAAGAAGAGTTATGTTTTAGAGGTTTATAGAATTACACTACTCTCAAACATATGTCAAGGTTTACCACAGTTACAAAAAGTTTTAGAGGTTTATAGAATTACACTACTCTCAAACAACCCCATTAATTAAATCCCAGTCAAACTTGTTTTAGAGGTTTATAGAATTACACTACTCTCAAACCCCAAATTAAATTTGAGGCTCAAGAGTAACTCGGGCTACCACCAGGTGTAATTCTGTATAATCCTTAAATAACACAAAAATCATTATCTAAAATATACCCATTAATAAGGCTTTTATCAAGATTTTCTTTATCAAAAGATCCTGTCGTTAAACAAACTAATCGCAATTGTCTACTCAACATGTTGAGATAAAATGCATTAATCTCATCATCATTTAAAACTAAATCTAGATTTACCATAATATATACCATGGGAGATAATAATGTATCAACCACTTCTATGTAGGACATGAAATCCATAATATCCCCTGTACGATTAAACTTAAAGTTAAAGCTACCTAGCTTAATAAGTTCAGCAGTACTAATTTCAAGTTTATGTTGGATTGATAAAGGATATCCAAATTCTAAAGAATAATAAAAAGCATGAAGACGATTTACAATATCTGCCACCTCTTCTGTCATCAACAAGGCTTCTTTAGATAATTGATTTTGTAATTTGGTTAATAAGGCTTTACTATTTATATCTACATATAATGGATTAAGTATTATATGTCCATATTTATCTAAATTGAACGCCTTATTATTATCATTTAAAATCCAGGGGCCTTCCCCTCCATCGCATTGTATATCAAGCTCTGTGACCATACGTCGAAATACTTTACAATTCTCAAATGATATAACCGTTACCTTATCACTAGATACTTCAAAGTCTAACGTAGAATCTTGATACATCAATTTCATATCATAAGCACCCTCTCCGTTGAGTCTATAACCTCACTTTGCTTATCTCCTACTACAATCTCCATTCTTGAAAACTGTTTTTCTGTAACAGTTAACATAAACAAGCTACCACTAGGTGGCTTATTTTTACGTACATGGTCCATTATAATGTTGGCACTAGTTGTATTAAGAACTAATTTTGAGTACACAGATTCTTGTAACATGAGGAATCCTGATACAATTAAATACTTTCTAAAATTCCTATATTCTTTTCTATCTTCCGAAGTCAACGTCGGTAGATCAAACATCACTAATATTCTCATAAATCTATAGCTCATATTCTATAAACCTAATCTCTGAAGCATCTTGATTTCGCAATGCATCAAATACACTTTTACAGTAAATGCGAATAGCAGCACTAAATGTCTGAATAGTATCATTAATTTTTACATCTTCAGATAGTAATTCTATAAGTGACAATTTAACATCTCGATTGAATTCTGTAGGTATCGACTTGATAACAACCGCATCAACAAGGCCTCTCAACGGTTCCATCAAATCAGAACCTAAATTATACGGATTAAATTGATTACAGTGATTAAGACCTAGCTGAGTAATATAACCTAACGATAAAATCTCTCGATTTACCGCAGAAAGCAATATCGCATATCCATAATTCAGTGCTGCATTAATAGCATTATCCTGTTCGCGAGAAAATGATTTTCCAAACAAAGCATTAAAATATACTTTTGCAGCATGCCCCTCACGTTGAGTTTCATCATTTAGAGTCAACTCATCAAGATATTGGTATAGTAAATCTGCTTCAACTAACTCCTGATGCTGTAATAGCTCTGCTTGATTCATAATCTTACGTCGTACAATTTCTGTCCATATAGAAGCTTGCAACTCTTTAGACCATTCAGCCTGTTCACGACATCGTTTACTACTATTGTGACTACCATGTAACGGAAGAACCTCACTGGCTGGATTCCGTTTCTCATCACAAAACACAATAGCCACTTTTTTCTTAATCAACTCGTTTAGTAGTACGGCGGTGAGACTCACCGCCGTAGATTCAACAATCAGCATATATATTTCATCAATATATACCTTAGTCGTCTCAAAGTCTTTGCGAATAATCATGTAATTCATTTTAAAATCTAACTTAGAACGACTACTTATGACTACCGTACGCCAACTCATAATAACCCCTAATACTAACACATTCGTTTTAAACTATAGTTACTTCATTAGAATATAATCCTGTAATGGATTCATTGATAACTTTAAATTCATCTTGATTACTTATTTTACTCCCCACAGTTGATCTAGATGCTGTTATTCCTAAAGGCTTAACTTCAAAAGTAGTTTTTTGATTTGTTAATAAGTTTAAAAGCTCTATCAAATGAATACTCTGTTCTTCTAAAGACATTTTTTTAAATAAACCATATCCCTTTTCTGATAATTCAGCTGCTTTATTCCCTTTCATCTTTTGATATATAGGCATTTTAAGTTTACTTACCAAGTAATCAAAGAACTCTATATTTTTCTCTTCTACGATTCTAACCTCTATCGTATGCTTATTATCAAGCACTCTTGTTGATACAACATTTGCCTTCAAATCCTTATTATCTTTTCTCATATTATTAAACTTCTCAAGCACTTTGAGGTATGGAATCCATTCATCTGAAACAATGACTTGAATCGCATTATCAATACAGAAGTTACTATTAGTTTTCCCACCCAAATAATAATAGAATCCATTAACCTTAACTAATTGATTAATGCACAGTTTTCCATAAATGATAGAAATGTCTTTTGCTTGTGGAGTAATAGATGCTACATAGTTAATTAAATCTTGATCAGTTGTATTTCGATTTGTTAAATAGATTGGCAATGGCACGATTTCCTTAATCACTTCGCCTTTTTTACCTGTATATTGAACAATAATAGAATAGGCATTCTTAATTTTTGTCATGCCACCATACTTAGAAACATCTGCAAACACACTAGACTTGGTTTTCATCCCTATATAAGCACCATCTTTAGCTTTCCCTGCAACAATAGCTTTATATATAGTTACATCAGCTAATGCACCAGTTTGTTCTAATAAACGTTTCGTCACTCGAACATCGTTGCTGTCCATCATTTTCTTAACAGTATCCATGCTTGTTTTTACAGCCCAAGCTTTTCCATCTTTAGCATTTGTGCAATTTACATCATAATTGAACATCTTCGCTAAATTATATGTACGATTAGCTCCATTCTTTTTAAAGAATGCACGGAAGTTACGAGTAAATCTTTCATGATATACATTACCAACAACAATATTTAAATAAGCATCTTTAGCATGATGGTGATGATTCAATGAGCGAACTTTGATAAAGTTATTATCATGACGGAAGTCTGTTACATTTTCAGCCTTTACAAAGACTACATCAACACCTGGGTAAAGACGACGCAGTAATGTTGTGGCAGCCTTAACAGATTGATTAGTTTCTACTAGTTGACGAGCAATAAAGCCACTTAAATCATCAGCTGTAAGTGGTGTAATGCGAGTAAGGCGCTCATATTTCCGTTCACTAATAAGACCTTGTTGCTTTAAGAATATCCAGAATGCCTTTTGTGCCTTTTGAATTTCTTTACTAATTGGATATGTATCTGATTTCTGAGCATTTGCAGTTCGTTTACATAACACTAAGTTATCAAAACTATCATCCTTGGTAAGGCTACGAGGATAAATATGATCAATATCATAGTTATCTGTATTTAACTGACTTAAATCTATAACTTCACCGGTATAAGCACAACGCCCCATTTGAGTATAATATAGATACAACTTTTTACTTCTTAACGCCGCATCATCATATTTAGCTAGTCCTGATTTTAGCCCTCCAAACTCTTCGTTCGTAAGTCCACTTAATAATGCATCATCTTTTTTTATCGCTGCATATAAATCTGATAATCGTTTTTGGCGAGAATCTTTTTTCTTTTTCTCCGCTTTATTTGACCGTGTTACTTCTACAAAGATACGAGCCGGTAAAGTTTTTTTAATATGTACAATTTCATCAACGATGCGCAATGCTTGCCATACCGCACGTTTAACAGCAGGTGAAAGCGCTAAATCATCGATAATATCATGAGGGTTCACGATTTGACCTTCTGTTAATTTATCATTTATCTCTTGAATACGTTCCATAAATGAAAATCTATCGCCTAATAGTTCCATCAAGTTATAGCTAAAATCACGCATTGCTTCAATAATGGTTACAGAAGTACCGTCTCCAGCCTTATCACAGCCATCGATACCATTTAGTAATTTCTTAGAAAGACGTCCCCAATCTCGATATCTTAATTTTGACAATTTTTTGATAGCTTCATCATCAAGGCACGAAGCGAATTTTTTACGCAACGTTTCACGTAACATTTTTTTACTTTCACCAAAGATAGTAATATCCGTAATAATCTCTTCGGCCATAGACAAATCAAAATTATTACCAAGAATACGAACCATATCACGATAAGAGGCTAAATCATTTTTAATTTCTCCATCAAGACCTGTAATCTCAGGTTTATGCTTCTCAGGGATATAATTATTATCCTTTAAGAATTGCTCTATACGATTTTTAGTCATCTTCTTATGGTCTTGCTTAAATACAGCCTCAATAAGATGTTCTTTTACTGCTTTCTCTAATGGCTTACCATCAATACGTACATTATTTAGTTCGTTAAGCAACATAAACTCACTATACAAAAGTGATGATTTGGGCAGCACATCCTCGCCCAAAAGGTAAGTGCATTTATTAGTAAGGTTTTTGATAAAAGCTGCTGCTGATTTTTCCCGATCAATTTTATCATCAAAATTCCACGGAGTTACTCGTCCAGATGCTTTCCGAACCGCCCAAGCAAAACCACCGTTATCTACATTATGATGAGTATTTAAAGGCCCTACGTAATACGGAATGCGAAACTCTAGCATTTTAATGAGTTTATCTGCTACAGAATAACCATCTGCCACTACATTTAAGAATGGGAATTTAGATTTACATGTATCAAGAATAGTTTTAAGCTCTTCCAAATGTAATTGATATGGAATAACACCATTATCTTTAATCCGCTGTAATGGCAATAACGTTTGTAATTCAATTTCACTAAGAATATATTCTTTATCCTTAGAGTCTGGTAGTCCCTCTACGACCTTCTTAGTGTACTTATAAAACTCTTCGCGATTACAACTTGTTTCCTCTTTACGACCTTGTTTAATATAGTGTACATAATTGTGTAAACCTTTTTCATCAGCCTTAAACATCTCATTATAAATGCTTCTATCAGCCTTTAATAAAGATTTCAATATAGCTAAATCATCTTTATGCTTGTTGAAAGCTTTTACCTTAGATTCAGAAATAGTAAGACCGGGTTCTTTAATGGACAGGAGTATAATAGCATCATATACAGATTTACAATCATCAATAATATAAATCTCATCACTCCAAGCTTTAGCTAGCTCATCTCGTTTATCGTCATATGTGTCTCCTGTTATTTGAAGCTTTTTAAGGTCTTCTTCTAACTCTTCTACAGAGCCGAACAAGTCTATAAGACTAGCATTTAAACCTAATACTAAATTTGCAAATGCTTTAAGTCTTTTTTTATCTTCTTTGACTTGATCTTTTTGAGTTTTACTAGAAGTATCTACTGTATCAGTAGCTATATATGTATCAACCAAATGTTCTATGGCTTTGGCTTTATCAGATTTTGTTTTTCCAGCCTCCATAAGGATTTGCCCTATAGAGCTAATAGCAGAATTACAATCAAAGCAATTAAATGTAATATTTTCTAAAGCTTGTTTAATAACATCATCAAGCGTTGAAGCATTAGAGTCAAATGTAGCCCCTTCATAAAGGAAGTTACCACGATATTTTAAAATATGATGTACAGCTAAAAATAGTTTGCGAATATCATCAGTACCAGATTTCATCAATTCTGAACGCAAATGATAAACAGTAGGATACTCTTTAAAATAATCTTGATCATTATAGTTTTTATCGATAAACAAAATATGTTTTGAACTATGACCGGTCGTTTTATCCTCATAGTGGTACTTACTTTCACGAAGGCGCATAAAGAATGTAGGATCCACCTGTGCCATAGCATCAGCAAACAATTCTTCTAATAGTTTTAAGCGTAATTTACGACGTTCCAAGCGACGACGCATGGACCGGAATCCACGACGTGCTACAGCGGATTCTCCCTCATCAAACAAACGACTTCCCCACATTTTATGAGATCGAAATTTCAGCAACTCATAGGCCTTATTGGTTACTGCCCAGCCCACTGAGCTTGTACCAATATCTAACCCCACAAAATAATCTTTAATTGGATATCCTTTCAAATGACTTGAAATAAGTTGGTTCGATGCTTGCGTTTCCATAAGTCCTCTCCTTTGGAAATTAATAATTGACATTCATCAAATGCTTAACTATACTATAATTAATCCAACTAGTTTTGGAGGTTTACAGAATTACATTACGAGTTCAAATACAAATTAATTTACAATGCCTTCGGGCTGCCCGACGTAGGGCACCTACTCTCAATTCTTCGGAATTGAGTTTTTTATTGCCAAAATTTACTATTTAAACGTGATATATAATCTATAAGTCGCCAAACACCGTATAATTAACTTCATTTTAGCATAAAACAATAAATTAATTCATATGTTTTTCATAAATCTTATAATTATACTCATAATCGAGTACATAAAAGTTAATAAATAGTTATGTTTATAAGTAAAGCCGAGCTACTCAAAATTTAACGTAGCTCGGCTTTTTCGTCTCTTTTATTCTAATATAATTATCTATAAATCATAATTTTACTTACTTTATCGCCTTTTTGTTCAAATTGTATGCCATGCATCATATCCGTACGATAGCGATATTTCCCATAAAACCATCGATTATTAGAGTCTACTAAATCAGGTCTACCGTATACATTAAGCACTTTTCGCATGGAGTCGCCTACGGCAATGCCTCTATGTGTTGTGGCATCACGATTCTCGATCATCATATAGGTAACAACTGACTCTACACCATCCATTTTAAAACTCCCAAAGGTAACACCACCATAGGTGAGTCCTCTACTAGTTTCTTTAGTAGGCTGCCCCAAACTTGCTTTCACACTATCAAAGGTATTACCTAATGAAACACCAAGAACCATCATATCCTCGTCTGGTAAGTTAGCACCTACAAGTTGTCCTCCCGCATAATGAGTATACTGCTCAGCTTTCGGCCAATCGTAAGACTGTTTCGCTGCATTTGTTTCAAGGCGATCCCACGTTTTGCTCAACCAACTTGCATCTGTCACATAACTATAACCACTTACCAATTGCAGGCCGATAACAAGCCCCGTAATCATGTATTTTCTTTTCATGTTCTCTCTCCTGAACGATTTTATAAACAACTGAATTACATTTTATCTTTACTTTGCATACGAATTACTTTATTCCGCAGTGTCTCAACATTTGCAAAATCAGAATATTCTACCGTATTACGCAGCTGAATATGAGAATATGGCGTAGCCCCATCAATATAAACTAAACTCATTATATATACATTCTTGTCATCAC
Organism: Veillonella parvula; assembly: GCF_040097785.1. Lineage (GTDB taxonomy): Bacteria > Bacillota > Negativicutes > Veillonellales > Veillonellaceae > Veillonella > Veillonella parvula_D. Next base: position 8,126 of record NZ_JBBNNS010000004.1, read on the forward strand.
GTAAGAATCGATGCATTAAAGACGTTTTTCCTGGTTGATAGTTATCTACTAAAAGACTAGGAACGCCATTATTCCAAACAGATGCTGATTGAATAGGTACATCACCTATGATTTGACTTTCTGGCTTTATTTCCGAAATCTCGTCAATAAATGAATAGATATATTTATCATCTACTTTTACAGGTTTCTTAGCTACAATAAGTCGGATACCTGATCCACGATAGTCTCTCATTTCGGCAGAGTCCTTTAACGATTTCTGTGCTATTAGTTTGAGCCCTTTAGGAATACGATATGTGAAATTATCCCATTGAATACTTTCACTATAATGATCCATGTCATCTAACGATCGAATCGACGGAATTACATAATTACTCATAACGTGCTCGAGCTTGCCGGTAACAGGCTGATTTTTGTAGCTAAGACCTACCATATATTCTTGATTCGGTTGATTAAATAAACCAACTACAGCAACCATAGCAGGCGTATTCTCACCGAAAGACTCAGTTTCAATAGCCCATTTACCATGTGTGATACCCGGATATGTAAACTCCCCTTTTCGCTCTGATTTTAATTTGCCTAATGCATCATCATAATTCTGTTTTGTACCAATCGCAAAAAATATGGAATTCTCTCTTACAATAGATAAACGTTCACCATCACTGCGTTTTGGGTAATACTTACTTGCTAATAGTAGTCCAGGAACAGATGCCCGAATGTTATTACGCTCATCATGCAACAACACAACTGCAGACTCATTAACAAGTAAGTCCATCAACTTCTCCGAATCGCTTGCTATCTGATTGACTTCATCTCGTGTTAGTCCCCAGTCAGTTACATACATGTCCATGCGTTTTTTAGATTCAGAATGTAATTTTATAACATCACTAGCTCCTACATTGCTCAAGCTACCGGCCCGATAGTTTTCATAGGCATTGGCAGGGATATTCGCATCTGCCCCTGGTATAGGTGGCTGTCCTGCTGGCACTTCTATCTGTACAGCGCTTACATTCATGGTGAAAGCAGCTAGTACAGCCATGATAATCAAACTTTTACGTAACATAAAACCCTCTCTTTTTTCTCTCACATTACAACATAAATAAGCACAACCTTATTAGCATAAGTATACTATGTAAACAAGGCTGTGCCTATTATTAATAATTTTATAATTTAGTATATGTATGATATATCTATAATTGGTATATATAAGGTTTATCTCCATTTGACGATATATCCCTTTATCCCTATAATATAAGTAGATAGTCAGACGAGTAGTGACGTCAGGCTCATCTCACAAACAAATAACATGTAGAAATGGCCTTTTCGTTTTATCTAATTTCCGAAGAAACGAAGGGCTATTTTGCTATTTCTAGACAAATAAGCACCACAAGTGCTCCAAAGGATATCATGACTGATAAAATCCCAAGGATAATCATAATGATTTTATAACCACTCATAAGCAACCCTCCCTTCAAAAACGAAGAGAGGCCCAACCTCGCCTAACTATCCTAAGTCTATTATAGAACGAACTAATATGCGATACAATAAGCATTATATTATATAAATATACGAATAAACTAATAAAAGCCAAGTTATTCCTAACTATGAATAGCTTGGCTTTTACATTATGTAAATAAGTTAAAAATATATCAGAAATCTAATATGCGTATTTAGGAGCTTTCAAAAGCTAATGAAATATCAGTCCAATAATAATCAGAATCGGAGCCAGGTAAGAAACACAAAAATAACAATAGCTAAAACAATAATAGTGCCATACATTAATATCCCTAGCTTTATAACAAAATCTATACTATAAAAGATAAATGTCCCCACTAAAGATTGGTCTTTCAAAGAAAAGTACCAAGCTTTCACTCTATAATAAATTTTTGGTTTATCAAACGCTGGATATAGTTTCTCATGCCACAAAATAAGCCACGGTAAAACCCAAATATTCCCAAAGGTAAATATCAATACTGGCAAATAATCCCTTAATGGATATGCTTCTAATACATATCGATCATAGAGCAATGTATAGAAAGCCCAAATAGAGATTCCCCAAATAAGTAAAAGTACAAGCTTTATTAGGAGTCCAAAAACAAGTTTTATCTTTAATCTATGTTTATTCACTGTTTTAACCACTCTAGTGCCATACATAAATATTACAACTCATCATCATAAGATAGTCCAAAGATCTTTTTATAGATCAAATTAGGCAATTTATATTTTTCATCACCAAATTCAGCAGGTAGAATCATAGCTTTTAGATTTTCTGCATATATACGTTGTTGGCGAATTTGTCCATTATTGTAATAGGTACCGCCATCATTAACGGTCCCTGTAATTCCTGAACTTCCTTGCTTTGCACGCCAAATAGAGATATATGGGGTCTTATCACCTTGTTTTAAACTTCTATCATGATCATTAATCAAATGGCGCAAAGAACGATCCATTTGGTAATCGTATTGTACTGAAAGTCCTTGAATCATATTCGCAGCAGGCATGGAAACATAAATGACGGCTTCAATACGACGATGGCCATTCGGCGCCGTTACAGACTTAACAGATGAAAGATCCAAATATTTTCCATCTCCTCTTCCAGAGTCAGCACTCGAATCGATGTGTTCAAATCGTTCTGCGTTTAATAAGTCAGCTTGTGATACGGCTTGGATTTGCATTGGCAACACGAGGCAGCTTAGTAACCATAGTGAAAGTAAATATATGCGTTTCATCATCCACCTCATTGGGCCACAATATCATCAAAATGCTGCTGATATACAGATACAAACATAGCATCCGCTATATCATATATAATAGTATTATTACGGTTAAGTGGGACCTTACGCGTATCGTTTACATAATGCATTGGCTTTGTCGCCCCATCAAATGTATATCTCGCTACATCTACCCCTGTCATAGCTAAACCAGACTTACTTTCACTAGCCTCAATCAAAGCCAGCATAGACGGGCTCGGATTCATGATACGAGACGAATGAATAAGTGTCGCTAACGAATAGTTAGTATCATAATCCACGGTGAGCTGTCTCTCATTGATGATAGATTGATAAGACGTATCCATCACAATATAGTAAGTCCCGCGCAAGGAATACTGTGGCGGTGCATAGCGTAGGGCCTCAATCGAATAAGTGTTTAAATAGATATACAAGCCACCACTCTCTATGGGCCCATTCATCGACTGAGAATAAACAAGCTTAAACTGTGGCGACGTTTTCAATTCCTGAAATGTAATTGCCTCTGTAGGCATGGTGAAAGCCAGCAACACAAGAGCTAGCATCAAAATACGTTGAATCATAAAAACCTCTCTCAAAAAATGAATCTTGTCTCTCAATAAAATAAGCACAGTCTTATTAACATAAGTATACTATGCAAACAAGGCTGTGCCTATGATTAATAATTTTATATTTTAGTTCCTAATATATATACATTCTCCATCACTCAAAGAAACTCCTCTTTGTAATTTCCCCAATTTTTAGGGATAATAAAGTTATACTTGATATATGCACCACAAGTAGTAAGGGTGATTTAGTATGTAACTCTAAAGTTTAAAGTTTTGGAGGTGACTTATGGAGGCTTTAACTATTATTTGGGTTATTGTTTGCGCCTATTTATTACTGAATTTATTAGTCGGCGTATATTGTCATATTCGTGTAAAAGATAGTACTGACTATCTACTCGCAGGTCGTCGTATTGGGGTTCTTATGACGGCAGGCACATTAGCAGCTACGGAAATCGGTGGTGGGAGCACTGTAGGTGTAGCAGCAAAAGCATATGGTTCTTGGGGTTTATCTGCAGGTTGGTACGTTGTATCTGCAGGGATTGGCGTTATCCTCGTTGCGTTCATTGCACCGCTCTTACGGCGTGCCATGGCAACAACAGTGCCAGAGATCATCGGCCGTCGTTTCGGCGCGTCTAGCCATCTCATTACGTCTATTCTGTCCATGCTAGCAACGATTACACTAGCAGGCGTACAGATTACAGCAACTGCAACTATTATTAGCGTTCTCACAGGGCTTTCAACAGAGCTCGCCATCCTCATCTGTGGCGCGGTACTCGTAATTTACACCATGTCCGGCGGTATGTGGAGCGTTACGATGACGGACGTTATCCATTTCTTCGTCCTCGTTGGGGGCTTCTCCCTCGCTGTACCATTCGTACTACACAATGTGGGCGGCTGGGAATCGGTAGTGGCGAAATTGCCGCCTGAACAATTAGGATTTACGAAGGTTGGGTGGAAAACCATCATCGGCCTCATCATTATGTACTTCATGACCTTCTCCACCGGCCAAGAATCCGTACAACGGTACTTTGCAGCGAAGGACGAAAGAACGGCCGTTCTCGGTTCTATCATTTGTGGTATTATCATGGCTCTATTCGCCTTTGTCCCTGCAGTTTTAGGCCTCGTAGCATTGGCTGAATTCCCAAACATCGAAGCGAACAATGCGGTGGCAACGGTAGCGCTTAACCTCATGCCTCCTGTAATGGCAGGCTTCGTTATGGCCGCGGTCGTATCGGCGACACTTTCATCAGGCGCAGGCGACCTCTTAGGTGCCGCAACAGTATTTACCAAGGATATTGTGGAACATCATTTTGGTAAAAGCCTCACTGACGCACAGCTCACTAATTACAGCCGTCTGTGCGTGCTATTCCTCGGTATCATCGCCATTATCATCTCCCTCGTAAGCAAAGCCATCATTCCGATGCTCGTATTTGCTTTCACCATGAGATCCGCTGGCCCATTCGCCGCATTCCTACTTGGCCTCACGTGGAAAAATGCAACAGCTGGCGCTGGCATTTGGTCTATCGTGCTCGGCTCCATCGCAGGCGTGTACTGGGAATTCGTTGGCAACCCATATGGCATTATGTCCATCATCTTTGGTTCCATCGTCAGCCTCATCGTCTTTGTGGCTGTGGTGTTTATTGAACGATCCATGGGTAAACCACCGGCTCCTCCGGCTATACCTGATGATGTAAAAGAGATATAAACAGCTTGTTATAATCTGTGACTTAATAATAGGACTAAAAGTGCTATAAAATTACAATTATAAAATTAAAACTCCTATCGGTGAAAGCCAATAGGAGTTTTTCTTATTTTACAACGACATCATCAAACTGTATGCCATACACGTGTTCATCATAATTTGACGATATATCATAACCTTATTATAATATAAGAAGATAGTCAGACGAGTCGTACCATCAGGCTCATCTCTAGTTACACAAAAACATGAAGAAATGGCCTTTTCGTTTTATACTAATCTCCAGATTAGTGGAAATGAAGGGCTATTTATTTTTTGTAAGGCTTTTTTAGTTATCCTATACAACGATTTATCTATATAGATACATCATATGTGCATTAAAGTACTCTTTATATTCATCCATAGTGAAGAATTTTCCTTTATTCTCTTGTATAACAGCCTCAAAATCTGGTTTTATTTCAGCTACCACAAGGCTTATTTCAGTTACTGTAGTTCTAATTTCACTTGTAGTAGATTTCATTACCGTTGTTGTAGGTTTACGTTCAAGTTCTATAGGTTTTGTTACAGTTTCTGCAGATTTCGTTTCAGCTGTTGATAGTTGATTTACATTCCAAAGGCTAGCACATTTGCTTTTATAGTAAGCCCAACAAGCTTGTGTATAGGCGTGTGTAACATAGGCTTTATCATAATTATCCTTAGCCAAGTCAAGGTTACCAAGGGCTTCGTCAATTTGAGCCATCGTGTAGAAAGCAAGTGGAGACCATTGATAGGCGCTTGAGTAATTACGTCTATGTATTGGTTCATCAAAGGTTATCGCTAAATTCTGCTTGATGAGCTCTGCCTGTTCTCTATCCCCCATATGCACAGCGAGCGCAACCATATACTTAGCACATAACCACTCTGCGTAATAATCTTGGAACTGGCGTTTACCATACATAGACCACAACCGCAACAGCTCCCGCCATAGGTTTTGGTCTAATTGTTCTAAATAGAAACGATAGATTGCTTTTAAAAGAAGCAAGAAATATACAATATCATTGCTATCCTCACGAGACTTAAGGTCTACGAGCCCATGTATCTCGCCAAATCTCTCGAAAGGCATCTTGAAATACGGATGATCGATAGACTGAACATGCTGCTCGAAGCTTTCACAGTCACCTTTTTCAATATCATGATGCAACAGTAAATATTGCAAACACTCGAGATTAAACACATTGTCCTGACCGTCCAAATCACGAATATAGTTATTAAAATATGTTTCATGAATTAATGGACATTCTTCCTGAGCTGTGATGAGCTCTTGCAGCAATCGCTCATAGGTATTATTGTCTGTGAAAGCATGTCCTAACATGCGATACCATTTGGATAGGCGAGATACCCGTTGCACATACTCTGCCTGCCAAGAGTCAGGAGATTCGATATCTACCTCACCGATAGCCGTATCCAAAGCATCAACGATAGGCAGTAGAGAACCATACGCCCCATACTTTCGAATAGCAGTAGAGCAAGCTTCAAGCAAACAATATATCTGGTCATAGACAGATAGACCTACTGTTGAATTAGCTAATAACGTAGTACCTTCAGCTTCATATGTAGTAGCACTTTCATCCTTGTGCTCAGTCATACTATTAGAACTGCCCATTGTAATCTCTATGGCGTCAAGCATCTCCTGTGCCTTACTCGTATAATGGATCAGGAAGTTCAAATACTCTAGAGTCTTATCCAATGTAGGGTATAGATCAACATGTAGCTTCTCCTGAGACAGTTGATTAATCAGATCATTTGCCAAAGGTAGAAGAATACGCCCTCTCACATAGGCGAGTACGCCTTCATCACCCTCTTCCCAGAACTCTAAATCATAAGCAAATCTATAATATCTGTCATATATATAATGGTCTAACAAGCAATCTGACCAATGATTGCTGTCATCATATACTGAAAGAACCGCATCACCGGTTAGACTCATATAGAACCGATGAACAGGTTCACAAATCTTACGGAAAAATGGATCTTGAGACAAGCTATCGAGCCGCTCGGACTCCGTATGACCGTCCATGGCCTGCACCATATAAGCACCCAAAGCATCGGCAAGTAATAGGAACTCCGATTGATTCGATGCATCCATAGAATATGTATTATCTAAGCTATTAACGGTAATCAATTCAGACAAATACGCTCTATCCACATCATCTAAGGCTTGATGAAGACCATATAGTGACAATGGCGTGGCAATATGCTGTACCCCTGCATCCGATCCAAAGGCACCAATATTACTAAACAAAGTTATGACAAAATAGCGTAACATATGGTCACAAATATACTTCGTAATCTGGTTGGGTGCATATCCATCTTGAAATAATAAGCGACGCCCCCTATTGCTTTTATACATGGGAAACACTTGATAGTACCCATTTCTACCTGTTGAAAGCAAGGCTTGTCCCTTATAGGTACCATATAATATAAACTCAGGCAAAGCCTCTACGAACTCATCTCGTAATTCGTTATACGGTTTACCATATTCCTCACAAAGAGCCTCCACAAAAGCGCGAATACGCTCGCGCTCTAGTGCGAATTCTGGATTATTACCCGTAATAATATCGCCCTCTTCAAAAGATGACTTAGGATCCACTCTATACACTAAGGCATTCATAAACGTAAGCTCTTCCTTTCCCTCTACAAGAGGGAACAAAGACGGACGAAGCTCATCAAAAATGCCGGTCGTAGTAATTATTACATTATACATACAACATCCTTTTACTATAAAACTATATACACACTAACATGCATACTGCTCTGCATTTATTTAATAACCGCCACTATATTAATACTGCACCTTGATACTACGCCTTGAAACTACATTTTGAATCAGCACAGCAACACTAATAACGATACGTAATCTATACCTATTGTAACATTAAAACTTGCTAGTAATATAGGAACTATAATATAGAAGCTATTATTCTCAACATTGCTTATTATGCATAGTATACATATTGAATATTCATTCCCCGTATGTTTTAATGAAGACAAATACGATTCGTTTATGACAAATTAAATATCTATCCTTTATTAGAGAAATTCACTATATTTACACTACATAATAGGTCTTTACTACCATGCTTATATAAATCTTAAACACATCATGGTAGCTTTTTTATTACGTAAAGGAGTATAGATGTATGAGCAAGGAGAAATTAGAGTTTGTAGAACCAGTTGATACAAACACAGATAATGAGTACTCTAGAGAGCCTGTCCCGTTAGAGGCAAGGAAATCCTGCTTTTCTCTCACCATTGTTTGGACTGGATTCGTTTTTCTTGTTACTAGTATGATGGCTGGTGGCGGGTTAGCTGCGGGGCTGACTTTTAACGAATTACTATTAGCAATGATCCTAGGAAATATTTTCTTATGTATCATCGCAGGGCTAGTGAGTGTAATTGCCTATAAAACAGGCCTTACCTTTGCTCTTTTGACTCGATACAGTTTCGGTCAGGAAGGATCTAGAATTGCCTCTCTCTTCGTACCTATCGTCAACCTAGGTTGGTACACTATTCAAGCGGCTTTATATGGACATTTTATTGCTCAAGTATTCAACCTTTCCTACACAGGCGAAGTCATTGCTATGATGCTCAGCGCCGTTATTATGGGTATCTTTGCAGTTCTCGGTATTAAATCACTTGCCGTATTCGGCTATATTGCCATTCCGTCCATCGTATTCCTCTCCCTAGGAACGGCGGCTCGCTCGGTTAAAACAATCGGTGGCTGGCAAGAATTATTTAACTATGTGCCATTACAACCTATCGATTTACTGTCAGGCATTACCATCGTTATCGGCACATGGATTCTATCCACTGCTACATGTATCGCTGATATTATGCGTTATGGTAAAAGCAAGAAAGATGTTATTACAGCGAGCACCATTGGTCTATTAGGGGGCAATACGTTGATGATTAGCTGCGGTGCTATCGCAGGCGTTGCTATGAATGATGGTGACTTAATCAACGTACTTTTAAGCTTTGGCCTCGTGTTCCCAAGCTTACTATTGTTGACTACAAATATCTTTACCACAAATGGTGCGAACCTCTATTCCACATCATTAAACCTAGCAAATTCTTTTAAACTAAACAGAAATATTATGCTAGCCGTGCTCATTGCTATCTCTGCATTAGCAACAATGACACAACCATATAAAATCGACTCCCTCTTTGTATTCTTAAGTACACTAGGCATCATCGTTCCGCCACTATGCGGTATTATCTTAGCGGACTTTTACCTGGTTCATCGCGGAAAATATATCGATTACACCAAAGCGACTTTCAAAAAATGGAATCTAGTTCCATGGATCACATGGGCTATCGCATTGGTCTGTGTTAAATTCATACCATTCGGACTGGCTTCGCTGAACGGGATTGTAATCGGTGCCCTACTGTACGCAGTCATTACGTATATTGTTAAACCTAATGTTGTTAGTGAAAGCAAAGGGTGATTATCATGGCAATTCATAAACTATCTGCTATACTAGGCACAATCATTATGGGCCTCGGATCCTTTATTACCTGTCTAGCCACAAGTGAAAGCGCCATTACCCTTGGTAACGGCATGCTCGTGGTGAGCATTATTATGATGGGATTTGGATACTCGAAATGGCAGCCTTAAATTAATAAATGTATAAAACATTAAAGGGGCTGTAACAGAATGTGTTAAAACCACATTCTGTTACAGCCCCTTTAATATTAACGATAAATTAAAAATTTTAACTCATTAATTTGTTCAAAGATTTTAATTAATACATCAACAACTATACTATTACCTGCAAGACGTTCTAATCGTTCACGAGAATAAAGCTTCTTATTTTTTTGTAGTTGAGGGTTGTATTTCAGTATTCTATTATAATCAGACTCATCAAATCCCATTAATAGGAAGCATTCTCTAGGAGTTAGATTTCGATAAGGGCTACCTCCTGTACGATGTTCAGGAAATTCAAGAATACCAGCGTTGGGATGTCGATCTTGTTTAGTCGTTAAAGTACCAAGATATTCATTAAAACCTGTGGGCTTATTAAGAATATCATTACCCTCATATATTTTACGACGAGATGGTGTATCGTTAGGATTAGAAATATTTGCCTCTTCTTTATAGATTGGATTTGAGTAATCCATTCGTAAAAAATGTTCAAGCTTTTTCGGCTTTTTCTTAGCAATTTCTTCTAAATCATTATCTTTAAAATATTGCTCTACGAAAGTCTGAATATCATTATTCGGTAATAAAACACTAACCATAAAGGTCCTTACACGTCGCTGCGGGCTACCAAAATTAGATGCATCTAATGTATATACTTTATTGTAATAACCTAATCGCTCTAGCTGATTTTTCCAATCATTAAAATTAGATGCATGTCTCTTAGAAAGAATATTACTAACATTTTCCATCAATAAAAACCGAGGCAATTCTTTTCCGTTCATTTGAATTGACTCCAAAATTCTTTCAACTTCCCAAAGTAACCCTGAACGATTATTCGCATCACGATCAATGCCCGAATGATTATTATGCCAAGCACCACCAATAGACAAATCTTGGCAAGGAAAAGAATACGTTAATACATCAACATCACTCGGGAAAGTAAGATGATCTACCTTTTGAATATCACCTAAATTACGAGTTCTATTATATGCAGCCCATATAATTCGCAATGATTCTACTGACCACGCCTTTAAAGCAATTCTAGAGATAGGATTCTTACCATCACTACTAAGATTGAGTGGAACTAATCGCTCTAATAGCTCTAGTTTTGTGAGATTCTTATAAGGAGTTATATCTGGAGCACCATTATGTATAAAATCATAAGCAACAAAAGCTGATATATCCCATTCCAATATATTAACCACTTTATAGTCAATGCCTAATTTTTTTAATGCTTTAGCCTGACTGCCAATGCCACTAAAGGCTTCAACTACGTTTAACATTAATACTACTCCTTACTACTATATAACTTATTCAGGGAACCCTTCTGAACGGGCACGGTCAAGAGTTTCTAAAATTTTAATACATTGTTTAGCACTTGGGTACCATCCTTTAGTATTGATTTTTATAGCACAATCTATAAAATCTATCTCTTTTTGAGTTAACACGTAATGGTTACTATTCCAACTTTTTAAATTGTACCATAAAGATGCTTTTATCTTAAAAACCTCAATCATAGCCAGATCTTCAGTCCACTCCGTCGTATTAGGTCCTTCAGCTATTAGCTCAGAGGTCAAGACTAATTCATCAATGAAATCTCCTTCTAGAGAAAAAGGCATCATTTTAAAGCGGTCCCAACAATTAGTTTTTTTAGCCCATTCTGTAACATTTTGTACATCTCTACTATCATCAATCAAATAGTCATGTGTGAATTTTGTCAAAATTTTTAACTGGTTACGCATCGCTAAACTAATATTTTGATTTTTCCAAATATAGTTAAAATTAATAGACTTACCTTTATAACGTTTTTCTATAATATCAAAAAGCTTACTCAATGTATAGGCTACGATGTTCGCCTTATAACTACCATACCATTCTGAAGACTTTACAACATTATCAGTCTCTCTAAATAAAATTTTATAGCAAATTAGCTCTTTAAAATAACTTGGTCCAAAATCTTTAGGATTACGGTCCCATACCTTAGAGATATCTTCCATAAAATGAACAAAAGCTTTTTGCCCCCCGGCACTAGCTATATGTGGGCGACTTGAAAATATATTAACAAGTTTTGCCAATTCAGTTTTATCAAACTTCTGTTTTTTAGGATATTTTGCTTCAAAATTCTTTTTAGTAGATACCGTAGCTTTATGCGTTTCTTGAGCATATGATCCACGCGCACGCTCATAGTACCAATATGTACCAAACTGTTGACCATGTAGAGCAGGAGCACTAGTTGTTTTCGACAATTGCTCAATTCTAACATGATACGGGTGGTTAGCAGATAAATCGGCTTCATTTACTTTATTCTGACTATTAGCATATCTAGAAATATTGGCAACGAGTTCTGCCGAGTTTTCATCTGTAACTACAGAAATCTTCATCGGTACATAAATATTATTAATATTTTTTTCTAAATGTTCTTTTTTATCTAAAAGAGCTGATGCTAATGAAGCTGTAGTTTGCCCACCATTTACAATTTGAAGATTTTGGCAAGATATTAATACTGGAGTACCATTATCACTGTCAATTTCGATAGAGTCAGCAGTACATGTAATACCATTATTATATGCAAAAAATTTATTAGGCTCTTTTATAATAGTGTTTCTAATACCTTTATTGACTTTCCCTCTAATTTGTAAAAAAGAGCGCACATTACTCTCTAATAGTTTAGCCCCAAACTTATTATATAGTTTTGCTAACACAATGCCTGGAATACAGGCCATATAACCTTGATAAGCTTCACCACTTGTAACCGATAAGCAAGGAATTGATTTATCGCTAAATTCACTAAATTCTATCTCATAATCTTCCTTCAAAGTTAAGTTTTGGGATAGTTCATATAATCTAGCTATATCCCATACATGATATTCTATAGGAATATCTCCGATTTGATCTGCTTCAAGAGTTTTAATACGAGTAGACATCTGATTATTAGTAAAAAGATAAATTTTATATTTTTGAATATCAAAAACATTATTCTTTATATCTAATGCCAATCCATATCCTGGGGAACTCTCCTCCGCATGACTAAGTATATAGTCAATATCTTCAAGAAAATATCTAGCACGTTTTACTATTGTGTCTATCTCTGTAGCTGTAACTACATTATCATCATGACGGTAATCTACAAGTGCTAATGACATACAATTGGATAACTCACCATAAACATATCCATCTAACTGTAATCTATGTTGACGATAGCCTATACCTTCATATTCAACAATTTGAAATTCAGATTCAAGTTCATTATCTCCTAATAATCCAGATGCAGCCTCTAAAAAAGCTGCTTTCGTACTAACACCAGTTCCATATACACTCGTCTTAATCTCTTCATCAAAATCTTGTTTATATTCTACTAACCCCATAATATTTACTCCCTAAGAAATTTTAAACTCGGAAATAGAATCTAAATTTAGATTATAAGAAACCGATGTAATAGCCGTAGATATATCATTACGTTTAATTTTGGGGAACCCATCAGTAACACTAAAGTAATCCTTACTGATAATTCTAAAATAAACTTCATCAGCTTGACTTGAACCATATCCAACTAATAATAAATTCTCTCTAAATTTATTTAATAAAAGATCTTCATTAATATTGGCATCAATTTCATCAATAACCATTGTTAAAGATATAGCTTTGCTATCATGAACATTTGATTCTTGTACAGTTACAACAACGAGCTCTCCTTCACTAATGTCTGAATCTAATTGTTCCAAAGAGGAAATTCTTATATCTCGTTTTCCTAAAATAGTAGACTTAACCTCAAGCCAACTATCTAAAAGAATAAAGTCTTGCTTACCACCTTTAGGACCTTGCCACATTTCTAAAGCTTCTGATACTCCATACTTTGGAATTAAATCTTCTTTTAATACTAATAACTCTGCCATCAGCCCTTGTTGTTTTAATGGCCCAAACGAATCTGGCACCTTAGAAAGCAATTGTTGCCAATGCTCATATCTATGACATAAGGTTTCAAGGGCCTTCTTTTCAGATTGACTAAAATCAATAGCTTTTATAATGTCTCGAAAGATATATTTAAACATATCTTTACTGCTATCACTTGAAGATGTCAAACTAAATAAAATTTGCCATTCATCTCTATTAGGATTATACATTTTATGTACAGATATCAATTTAGTCGATAATAGAGTTTTAGGCTCATATTTACTTATAACACTATATACACGATAGCCATTAACATTATCCCCTTTATAAATTCTCAAAGGCCATTCTGGATTTATCAATCCGACTTCAACTTGTAATTCTTCCCCATTAATCATCATCTTCTCCTAAATCATCAACTTCAGATAACATATCATCGTCTATGTCATAATATTTTTGAAGCCATTTTACGTTAACCTTATATTTATAACTAAGAGCTTTTGGTTCACGAAGTTTAGGTATACCTAGTGCAAGACCTACCAAAGGTTGATCTTGAGTAATATTTTCAGAAGATTTTAAATCTATTAAATAAATAACCAATAATGGTCTCCGCTTAAATCCTAAATCAAAGAACCTACTATCTGGTATGGTTACTTCAGAATAATCAGTTTTTGGATCACTGTCCGCTAACAGTTTAAAAAAGGCTTCATACTCTTTCTCTGTTAACCCACTAGATACAACTCCTGGCGACCCCAAACGTCTGGAATTTAAAGCAATCGTATCTCTACATATATTAGCAGCAGTACGCTCTGTAACAGAAATTTCTTTATCAAATATATCAAATTTACGTTTAGATTTACCTTGAGCAATTGCAATATCCCAACTGTCAAGAAGCTCATCTGTACTTTCTTCAAGTAATTTTGCAATTTGGCGTGCATCAAATTTAATATTCTTAGAATGTGTATCTATATTTTTCAAAAACTCTACAATATAATCCTTCTTAACACGTAAAATTTGTTTAGCAGATTTATTATGCAATGATTCCGCTTCTGGATTAGCTAATTCATATCCTTTGATTTTTAAAAACTCAAGAAATTCTTTTACTTGTATAACATTACCATCTATTGACTGTTGGCTTCTAGAGAAATACGGTGTTTCAATATAATTTCCATTAAGAGAAATATCTACTTCATAATCACCTGCACTACGCATTTTATTTCGTGCTGTCACAATTAAGGCGCCCTCACTTGAACGTACTTTAATACCAACATCTATAGGCTTATATTTTTTATCATTTATACAGCGACGGATTTCATCTCTAAGCTCATCTGTTGCATCTGAAATATGTTGATACCAACTATATGATTCACCAGACATCCAAACTTGACATATGTCTTCGTAATTATGCCTATATCCAAACCAACGCCCCATTTGCATTAATGTATCATACATAACAGAATTTCTATAAAAATAACTTACACAAAGTCCTTCTAAAGTTAATCCTCTTGATAAACTTAATCCACCAACAGCAATTATACGTAATCCCTTTTCATATACTTTATAATCTAATAATCTTGATGCATTTCCACCATTAATAGATTCTACTTTAATATTTTCAATAGACTGAATAAGTTGTTTCTTTATTGTCTCCCAGTTTATTTCACTATTCTCTTTATATTTTCCTGGCAATATAAATTCACTATTATATACATCATATAGAAGCTGAAGTAAAGGATACTGATTATAAGAAGGTAATAATATATAATTTTGAATAACATTTTTCACATTAGAAATAAATATATTAATTCGATCACTAAGTTCGTTTTGAATAGCAATAAACCGACTTACATTCACCAACATTGAGCGATGTGATGTTATATTACCTCTTAAATCTCTTATTGCATTAATAATAAAGAAAGAAAGTATCGCTTTTTTTAATGATAGTGGTAACTCATAAGGAACTTCCACATCTTTTTTATGTTTAAGGGGAAGATATTGTTCAAAGTCATCAATCTCCCTATACATAGATTTATATTTACCATTTGCTGAATAAATCTCCCTAGCACCAATATAGTTACTTGGAGAATCTAAAACATATATATAATCACGAGGAAATAAATCCGCATTATACATATCTGCTCCATTACTAGGTTCTATAAAAACATTAGCATATGGTGTTGCTGTATAGCCAACATAACTAGACCTAGCAAATAATGACAAAATTTTTCTTATATATTGGTTAATTGCAGTAGGACTATTATCACTACTATTAGTGTTGATAGACGCATTATCGGCTTCATCATCAATAAACAATAATGAATGATTAATTTTACTGTCTATTGCATCAGTGGTCTCTCTTTTAAAGTATTTATATACTCTATCTAACACAGTCTTATTCTTTTTTACAACTAAAATTAATGGACTTGATATAGAATCTAATCGAATATTAGAATTAATAAGAGTTGTTTTATTAAAATCTTTAATAGTAGAAGTTAATGCAACTGCAGTACGACTTGGGTCCTTTCGACCCACACCAATTAAACTTCTACGTCCAACATTACGTTCTAAGTCAGATGTATTATCACCAATAAACCCTTCATCAACACGAGCCTGTGTTTGTTTTCTCAGCTTTTCAATTGTACCAGTCAAAAGAACAATTACTTTATAACCTGCATCGGCAGCTTTATTAATTACAGATATGTAATTGGCGGTCTTTCCGGACTGAACATCCCCAATAACAAGCCCCTTCTTAGCAAAACTTATATTTTTTTTAGGATTACCAAGTAAATTAACTATAGAAGATGTCGAACTATCAATTGCATTAACTACACTATCGGAAAAGCCAACATCATCTAACAAATATCGTTTATATCGCCCCCAATAAGAGTCTGTTAGAGGTCCATTGCTATACCAATCTTCATAATCTGCATCTTCAGATATAACCCAACCATCATTCATAATAATAGAATACTGATGATGTAAGTGTCTTCTTATCTCTTCAAATTCTTCAGGACTTAAATTACATTCAAACCGATCAGATATAAATTTAATTTTAGAATCTAAATACTCTTCTGAAAATTTATCAGCATCATTATCATCAAATAAAAGTATATCTATCATACGAAGTATCCTAATTTTTTTTTGTTCATCCATAAAATACTCTCATCCTTTAAATTATAACTACTTATTATTTGCAAAAAAGTCTATTTTCTCTAAAGCCACTATTAACTCTTCTCTACTCATAGTATCGAAACTAGATAAGTCCTGAAAAAGCTTAGGTGCCGCATCCGAGTAATCTTTATCAAATGTTTCTTCATTTTTTGCAAGTAACGTATATGCAGCTTTAAACGGAACTGTAGCTTCTATAAGCTTTATAAGTGCTTTAAATTGTTTTGCTTGATCTGTAGATAAAGATTGTAAAAAGGCTTTGTAAATAAGAAGTTCCTTATTTATTTCAAAGAAAGTTTCTTCCTTTGTTTCCTTTAATTTCCATACATGATCATACTCATCATTAATCAGTTTATTCCCTTGATGAATATATACACGTTCACTAGAGCCTATAGCTCGTTTTACAATATATTTTAAGTTCTGCTTAATAGAGTTAGGTAAACTTGCCGTTGATTTTTTTATATCAATATCCCAAATATGGTCTAACGAATTAGGTATATCTACTCGAATACGAGCTAGCTTATTTAGCTCGTTTTTAGTATCAAGTCTAAACCAAGTTCCCCAAATAATTAAACGATTATTACGATAAACATATATCCCTTGTTTATTACGCAAATCATCAAGTGTGCCTAGTAAGTTAATATCTTCTGGACTTAATTTATTTATATAAGGTAGAATATATGGTTTTACTCTAATATTATGTCCGTCTAAAACAATAGATTCTTCTGATAAAGGCTGTGTTCCTGGATGTTTTGTTAAGAATGGGTCTTTAGCTACTAACGGAAGATAATTAAATCTTATTTCAATAGGACTTTTACTCGTTTTATCTAAAAAATTATGATAAATAAGTTCTAAATGCAAACGAGCAATAGATATTTTTTCATCAAATAAAGTACCCGGTTCACTAGTACCTTCAAGCATCTTATCGAAATCTTCCCAAATAACAATGGTGCCCGTTTCATAAGCATTAAGTTCATCTAATATTCCAGGAATCGCTTTATTATATTGAGTTACCATTTCATCATAATCATAAACCTTTAATGACCAACCCTGTTGCTCAATGATAAAATCTAGATCCCATGATGCTGCGGAAATAACATTATTTTTCTTACTAATAACAGTTAGCTTTCTACATTGTGATAGCGAGGCTGTTTTTAGACCTAAACCAAATCTCCCTAAATCTGATTCAGCACGTTGGTCATTTACATTCTTACTACCATAACGCATAGCTATAATTAATTCATCTGGTGTCATACCACAACCATTATCTAAGATAGCTATGTATCTAGGAGTGATACTAGAAAATCTAACATCTATATGTGTCGCACCATTACCAATACTATTATCAATAATATCCGCCAATGCAGATTCAAATGTATACCCGATAGATCGTGTCGATTCAACTAAAATATCTGCTCTAGGCTCAACAACTTGAACATTCATACCATATACCCCTTATATGAAATTTATAATGCCGGTTATAATTACTCTCATTCTATCATAATTTATGATTAAGTTCACATTATTTTCATGTAATAAATTTGATTTTAACAGAATAATTGCTTATGAATTTGCGCAATCTAAATATTACTTTATATATTATCATATAAGACGCGTATTTTTTTACTCATGTAATTTCAAGCATTATGTGAAGATCTCTTCATTGTTTACACATACAAAAAAACCACCCCTAACCAGGGGTGGTTCTAATTTTAGTATCTAATATTCATATTTACTACTTCTGCAGTTTCTTCTTTTTCTTATACGCCTATCCTCCTTTTCCAGATTTCTCTCCACCCTCCTACTTCTACTTTCACCGTCCAACGATTTTATCTCGTTAGGTCTCTCCAGGCGATAAATAGTTCGGCCACGACTTGAGGGTTTTGGCTGAGTTTGATGCGGGCTAGCATTTTTCGCACATAGTTGCAGTGTTCTAGCATCGCTTCATTCAGTTTGTGTTTGACATGACGCGGAGATTGGTACACCAAGATCGGTGCAAAGTCCGCCACATGAATATAGCTCGTATCCGGTTCCGGACCTTCCGTAACGATATATTCATAGGGTATAGCCACATTAAAAAGACCATACACCACGTCCTTGCCGATAGGGCGGCGACATTTAATATGAGCAAAGGTTAGATGCGGACCATAGGTCTTAGGCGCGGTATAACTGCTGCGTCGACCATCGCTGGTCATGATGTAGTTGGGTCTCAGCCCTTCCTGCATCGCTAGCTCTCGCGTAATCGTTCGCATCGGCAGATGGACCATTTCTTCGCGTCCATCCACAAAATAACACTTCGTACTGTCCCCACCACTAGGTTGATAGGTAGGAATAAAACAAACAATGTGATTCTTTGGATTCGTGTAGATCAAATCCAAATCTTCTCCCTTAGATAGCCGAGCAGCCATCAAATCTGTTGGTTTATCATCTGTTGCCATGGAATTCTCTCCAATCTGATCAGGAACATTCCTTTCAACAATACAATGAACACGTGTTCTGTGAAAGCAGATTAGCATGCTTTAATCTGCTGCTGACCTTATTGTATATCAGCTTGTATAATTTGTAAATATATATACAAAACTATAGAAATTTATGTATATTTAATGACTTTATGATCTTGTAAAAGTTATATATACCTTGATGTGTCATTATTTTCTCATTTAAATTGAGAATTGCATATTTTATGTATATTTGTTAATCGAGATTAAAAGAAATATGCAATATATAAAATATAAATAAGAAATTAAATTATAATAACTAATGCACACGCAAGTCTTCAAAGTCCGTGCTCAAATATCTACGTAGCTTTCGAATAGCTCGTTCGTGGCGCCGTTGGATGGCTTGGCGACTACAGTTCAATTCTTCACTAACCGATACCAAGCTTTGACACTCACCATAGACACGGCGCAGTAGGTCCCGTTGATCAGGAGATAGTCTACCTAAAGCCCACACTAGACGCGCTCGCAACCTATGCTCTTCGTCGGCACTCATCACCATATCCGCCACATTCTCGCCAGATGCGAAAATATCCATACCAAAGGCGACTTCTCCATCATCGGTGGTGCGATCTGGGATGTGAATTTCACGGCGATAACGCAATCGCTCACGCTTCCAGTACCTCATGTAACCGTACATGATGCTAGCTTTCACAAAGCCTGCGAACGGTACAGGCCCATCCAAATCGAAGCTATAAATCGATTCTATGAGGATCGCCCAAAGATAGCTCTCTACGTCATCGCGGAACTCGCGGTTTCCCATGCGATTCGTATAGTGCAAGATGAGCGGTCGATACCTACGACAGAGCTCAATTTGTGCCGCATCATGACGAAGCTCGTCAACGGACCACGGCTGATACCCCACCGTCTGAATCCGCATATTCGGCTTTTGACAGATGGACACGAGACTTTTATCCGACAAGGACGATAAGACCTGATGACCACAGACGAGGGTCTGTAATTTCAATTTCTCAGGAATACTTCGGCTAGACTCATTAGCTTTTGATAGTAAAGAATGAGATGGTAATGTCTGTGTTTCTAATTTTTCTGACTGATAGTTGTCATGTTGTAAGTTTGCAGTTTTAATACATGTTCTTTGTACTAAAGGTTCTTCGTTTGTGTATAACATAAATCCCCTTTCCTGCCATGGCATAGCGCTTATGTACACAATACCGCGGAAAGAGTTTTTTGACAAATCGGCAATTCCTTGGAATTTTCCTATATTCTGTTATATTTGAGCCTTAATTTCTATCCAAAGTACAACTTAAGTATGCGATTCAAAAGGTAATTACTGAAAATATATAATGACTAAAAATGACACCACATATGTAATGTGGTGTCATTTTTTAGAGGAAATATATACTATCATTGGGTAATAGTATTCCATCTTTAGGTAGTAGTATTCAATCTGAAATTGTCTGATTAAATCGCAATACACGCGGCTTGGACAAAGTCATTGAGCTGCGGTTTTACATGATTATAATATACATCAGCGCCATAACCGCGCACGATGTCTCCCCAGTATTTATATACATAGCGGTACCAGAAATGGAACATACTATTCGTGAAATGGTAATCCGCGTACTTCGCGTTCCCACGGTTACTTGCCTGAATGCGGCCCACGAGTCCCATAGACATGAGATCGTTCAAACGAGATGTGAACGTGCCACTTTTAATTTGGCTTTCTTGTAAAAGCTCCACGTAATACGGTCTTTCCAAGCTAGCAAGGCCCGTTAAAATGGCATTGGCTCCGGTTATATTTTTCATATCTCGATGCAAAATATATTGTGTTTCTTCAAAGAGAGCTCCCGTTACTGAGAAGAACAAGTTAATAATATTCGTATCGATGCTTTCACCATTATCAAAGTATTGCACATAGGCAGGTAACCCACCGGTTACGGCAAAGACGGTGCGCAAATCATCCTTTGCATAGTGAAGTCCCAAGGATTTCATATCAACTAAGGAAAATGGTTTCACCTCAAGATATTCGGACACGAAAGGCCCAATGAGGCTGCGATCGCCAATGATGCGGCCATCGAGCTGTTCCAGACCATTAGCCATCAATATGATGTTCAAACGGCTCGTATCTTTATAGGTATCTAATAAATCGCGCAAGTGAATGGGAAACTGAGGAACTGCTTCCACCAAGGATGGATAATCGTCAATCACCACAGTCTGAGGTGTTTTCACACTGCTTTCAAAAAGTCTCACAAAAGCCTGCTGCAAACTCTCTACAGGCTCGAATGTATCTTGAGCATTAGCAGGAACAAAACGTGCCTCAAGAGCTCTATTTATATCAGCCACATGGACTGATTCATTGGCCATGCGCCCCGCCAAATATATCGCCTTATGACGGCGTACAAGTTGCGAAGCCACATAGGATTTACCACTGCGATGAGGACCATATACAACACATAAACTCATTTGGCCCATTGCAATTCGGGACTGGATACGCTCTATAATTTCAGCACGTCCCACAAAATTCATATACTCACCTCCAACTATTTACGGAAATTATTATATCATAATTTTAAATCATTATTAAACTTTTTTTCATATAGTTAACATAGCTTTTTATTATGTTAATTTTTTTACGCATCAAATCAGAGCTTTTATGCGATACGTGTTGCCTTACCATCATAAAAGGCCTTATGATTACTTTATTTTCATATACCTTTGATATCAACATATCCTATAAGGCATGGTTATATAAGTTATACATATTAAACTATAGATTTTAATCTATATAGTTTAATCTATATAGTTTAAAAATGACGTGCTACCCAAAAGGTATAGCACGTCATTTGCATGTTAAGTATATTAAATTGTTACTGAATTTTCTTATACTAAGTTTCTTAATGGTAAATTTCTAACTTGTAAATATCTAATTCGTAAATTTCTGATTACAAAATCTAATATTCTTAAATATCTTATGGATCAATTTGTGTTTGCATTTTCATCAATAAGATGCGCTTAACCGATTCGTTAAGGCGCTCGGTCGTAATCGTTCCATCCGCCACCGCTTGCGTCAGCGCACGATGGACTTCATCGATATGAATCGTATCCGCATCAACAAGAATGAGGTCACTGCCCGCCAAAATGGAGGCCACAGCGTAATCGCCTATCTTTTGATTGGATTGCAAAGCACCCACATCGATACGGTCCGTCATGACGATACCTTTATAACCGAGCTCCTTGCGAAGCCAACCGTCTATAATCGGCTTAGAGGAACTCGCCAAGTGTTCGTTATCGATAGCAGGAATCTGGATATGGCTCATCACAAGCATATAGCTATTCGCCGTCGTCTGCGCGATGAGCCGTTTAAAGACAGCTACATCATTATTGCTGAGATACGCTTTCGCCTCATTAGCTGAGCCAAAGGATGCATCCCCTAAGGTCACCGCCGGAAAGTAGTTATAAGCGGACCACATATGATTAATTTGGTAACGCTCCACCATGGCAAGGTTTATGTGACCTGCCCACGTGGGATCGGATGTATAGGACATATTCGGTACGCCAAGGTTAGCATTAGGCCCAATAACCAAGTTAAAGCCCATATCCCGCATTTCAATAGCAGATCTCGTGGCCAAGTTAATGATACGATCCATAGGCAATTGCCCCCATCGATTGAGCTTCGGCAACCGCAAGAAACTTTCATTCCCATGCAATATGCGATCACGATGCACCGCAATATAAGGTGTCACCATGCTAGAGGTTATCGCCGTTTGCATAATATCGCTGGTGAAAGTTTTCACTTGGTTCTTATTAATAAGATTTTCATTCGTTAGCATAACGCCACTGACACGGTATTTTCGGATCACATCCTTTTGGGATTGTCCTATCGTACTACCATGAAGGCTGATCATCATCAGCTGCCCCACCTTATCCTCTTGGGACATGGCCGCAATCCAAGTGTCCACCTTTTCAGACACGGGTTTGTTGGACTCCAGGACGGCACGGTACGATACGGTTCGTACCGTTTCTTGTTCTGCCTGACTCTCATGTTGGCATCCAGTTGTACCAACGACAGCAACTAGTAAGGCAAGGCCACTCAGGACCCGCCGAAAAAACTGGTTCATCTCTCCTAAAAGCTCCTTAATGCTTACGCAATATTATGAATATTATGGGCTTTCTATGTTGCTCTCCCAATGCAACACCCATAAGTCCCCTCTTGATCCGTACAGTATATTTTTATATTATACACTAAATGATTCATCTTTTCCTCATAATAAAATAATTTTTTTTATACTGAATTATTATAATAAAGTTATACAGTAAAAATATGTGAATTTTGAATAATTATATAAAAAAATCCTACGAATCGTTTAAAAAGTGACCGCACTGTAACAAAAGGCTACGTGAGTATCAAGTCACTCATGACCCGTAGGATTTTCTATTTTATATTGTTGTACCCTAAATAGCTAACGCTACTATATGTTTACTTGCACCATATTTAAGCAATCGGCTATCATTAGCCTTTAAATTTAGGGGATGTTGGACATGTTTCAGGTGTTACGTCTTTACGAGTACCAAGAACCGCGCTGCGGTCTGTGTAGTGTGTGTGTAAAAGTTCGTGTGCCTTATGGCCCAATGGTTCACCTAAGAAATCTTTGTACAATGTTTGGATTTCTTCATTTTCATAGGACGCAACCCATTTGTAGTTTTCGTCAGCTTCGTAAAGACCGCCGATACGAGCTTCTTTAGTTTTCACGGCTTGCGGCAATTTAGTGCGCGGTTGACCACCGCCACCAATGCAACCGCCTGGACACGCCATAACTTCGATGAAGTCGTAGTGTTTACCGCTATCTTTCAATGCATTCAAGAAGTCACGTGTATTTTTACCACCGTGAACAACGGCAACGGATAATGTTACGTCATCACCCAATTGAACAGTTGCCTCTTTTACGCCTTCCATACCGCGAACGTCTTCAAGGTGAGTCAACGCGTATGGAGGTGGCTCTTTATCAGTGATGAGCTTGTAAGCCGTACGCATCGCCGCTTCCATAACACCACCTGTGTTACCGAAGATGATGGATGCGCCAGTTTCCATGCCGATTAAGTCATCAAATTGAGATTCTTCCACTGTGTTGAAGTCGATATGTTCCTCTTGAATCCAACGAATAAACTCACGAGTTGTGATGGAAATATCTGTGTCCATGCCAAGGGATTCGTCATTGTGGTAACGAGCCGCTGCATTTTCTTCTTCCCGTTTCGTTTCTGCTTTTTTAGCCGTACAAGGGTTTACAGATACGGATACAATCTTACGAGGATCGATGCCTTTTTTCTCTGCAAAGTACGTTTTAATCATAGCCGCTTCCATAGCGATACAAGAACGTGTGGAAGACAAGTTAGGAATCAATTCAGGGAAATAGATTTCCGCAAAGCGCACCCACGCTGGGCAACAGCTTGTAAACTGAGGAATTTGACCGCCATTTTTAAGGCGTTCCACAAGCTCGGATGCTTCCTCCATAATGGTTAAGTCCGCACCAAAGTTAGTATCTACTACATAGTCTGCACCAAGTTTACGCAAGGCACCAACCATTTTGCCTTCCAAGAATGTACCTGGTTCATAACCAAAGCCTTCACCGATAGATACACGAACTGCTGGAGCTGTTTGGATAACGACGATTTTCTCAGGATCTGCAAGGGCTGCTTTTACCTTTTCAAGCTCGGATTTAGCATGCATGGAGTCGAATGGACATGCTGCCGCACATTGACCACAATGAATACATACAGGCACATCGCCGTTTGCATCAAGGTCGTAGTAATCAAGTACGCTCATTACATCCGCACAAGCGCGACGGCATAACGTACAGTTTTTACACTTGGAAATGTCGTGATAAATGGATGGATTGTCCAGTGCAATCGGCACGCGTTTATCGATAAATTCGTATTGAGACATGAGGACCTCCTCTAACAAACTATAACTACCAAACCTATTGGGGCGAAATATGCTAAACTACGGAGCACTGCGCCCAAGCCATACTTCTGCATCTTACCTATAGTATACGATATGGTGAAAGTTTATACTATGTAGAATTGTTACACTTTTGCACAATACCTCCAAAAAAGTGTACTATAAATCACATTTTAACATAGAAAGATGAATAATTCATCTATCTTAAGAGCATTAACTAACGTGCCTTAATAAGTGACTTACTTATAGCGCTATAAAAACTAATGGCTTAATTGTTAATACTATAAAAGCTAAAACAAAATTATATTATACATAAAAAACGCACGTTCTTCTAAAGAACGTGCGCCAGTGAAGCTTTCACAAAATCATTCAATCTAGACAATCCTAAACTAATCAACAGTGTACTCGTCTGTAGGATTCAATTATTTACCGCCCCAAATAAGTTGAAATACAGCGTACGCAGGCGTACCTGGCTCAACTTTACGGCTATTTTTATTAACTTGTTCCTCTTTCACAACATAACCTTGTGGGTTATAAAGAGTCACCTTAAGATCCTTAACTTCCCGTTTTTTATGATTGAACTCTTCAGTCACAATGTAATGGTAACCTTCATAGTCCATAGCTTTAATGTCCATTACCGCTTTTTTATCATCTTTTTTAACAGAATCATTGTCGATAGACCAAGTAACACCATTACTATCAGTGCCTACTGTATACCAATTAGCCGCATCAACACTACCAATACCGCCGATTAATAATGCACCTGCTGCCAAAACAGCTGCCAATGTTTTTTTCATATTAATACCTCTCAAAGAAAATACAAAAATATACAAACTAGTATATAAGGAAAAACTAAATATTTTATGAAAGACAAACATACTCAATAATTAGGTATAGAGATTAATTATTAGCGTAACAATTAACGTAATGATTAGGCTATCGTATCTAACTATTGAGCCCATGACTTAAAGTTTCACATAATAGGTCGAACGGCCGCCACCCTTACGCTGGATACTGCCTTTTTTTACAAGTGTACGCACTGCACCTTCAATAGTACTATCACTGATATTTGGACACCATTCTCTAATATCTTGCTTTGTGAAAGCCCCTAAATGCCTATCAATGGCAGCTTGCACCTGATTCATCGCGGAACCGCTATTTACTAGCAAAGCACTGCGGTCCTCAAAGTCATGATAAGCGGCCAATAACATTTGTAACCAATACCGAATGAAAGCCGTAGGGCAGGAGCTTTCACCATACCACGCATCACTAGACTCGCATAAAGCCGCATAATACATGTCCTTATTTGCTGCAATTTTAGCCTCTAAGGACACATATTTACCAACCATAAAGCCACTGCGATACAACAATAACGTCGTCAACAATCGACTCATACGACCGTTCCCATCATTAAAAGGGTGAATACATAAAAAGTCATGAATAAATATGGGAATCGCTAGGAGTGGTTCCACCTCTCCATTACCTACAACCCGATTATATTCCGCGCAAATCTGATCTAAAGCCTCCGCCGTTTCATAAGGTGCTAGCGGAGTAAATAATATCTCTGTTCGACCATCTGGATACGTAGCACTAATATAATTCTGTACGCTCTTTAACTGCCCACTACGAGTATTAAACTGATAATTATACAAAATCTTGTGCAACTGCAAAATATGGTTCCACGACAACGATATGGAATCATAACTCTCATGGATAACATTTAATGCATCACGATATCCCATGATTTCCTGCTCATCCCGATTTCGCGGTATCGTCTTGTCAGCCACTAACTGCCGGAGACGTGTACTCGTCGTCACAATCCCTTCAATCGCATTTGAAGCCTCTGTACTCTGTACCTTTGCCAACTCCACAAGCGAGTCTAATATGGCAGGACTCTGTGAAAGCAAAACCTCCTCCTTGCCATTTACCCGATAAATCCCCCCAATAAGACTCAAAATATCCATATCCCACGACAAAGATTGAATCTGACCATACTCAAAACGACGCATACACACACCTCCATTCCGCTCTAATCCCTTATAAATAAAACTATTCCCTTAAATTATAACATAAAATAAGGGAATAAATAATTCTCTACTTCTCTACCGTGTGTGATCCAACGGATTTGAAAACTGATATTCGCCCTGTAAGAACACTAATAATATAGAAAGCCCCGAACTATTCTGAAAACGACTTAGATCACTTTTCTCTTGAGGGTGGTATGCAGAGCCCTATGGGATAAAAGAATATTAGTAATTAAGGGATGCCAATACTAATGCTAAAGTAATTTAATAAAGAAAAGACCCAACACTGCTATGAAAACGACTTAGCTCGCTTTGGAGGCTTTCATAGCAGTGTTGGGTCTACTATCTAAACACACAGTCTAGAATTGGCATCCCTTCACAGAAGGATTATTTCCCCCATAGGGCCTGCATAACTTCCGCCCCCATGGTATCCGGTTCAATTTTCGTAGGTTTTTGTGCTTGTTTACTAGATAACAATGCTATACCAGCATTGCTATATACTGTTGTATCAAGTTCTGTCCATGTTTTTTCTTTACGATCAATTCGTACTGTGTAGATATATGTAAAGCCTTCAACATTGTTGATTTTAACAAGTACTGTAGCCGCATCATCTGTTTTATATACAGAAGAGTTGTCAATAAACCATGCCGCATCGTCAGCATCAGCATCGATATAGTACCAGTCAGCAGCACTAGCTTGACCAAAGCCACCTACAAAGAAAACTCCTGCTGCAAACATAGCAGCTAACCATTTTTTCATTTTTAAACTCCTCAACACTAGAGGCGACCATCTAAGATGGTCGCCCATGGTTACTTAATAGTTATATAGTGTTTTATATTATTCTACTTCTTCTTCGATTTCAGCGCCTGGAATAACAGCAATACTAGCTACCTTATCACCTTCGTCGAGGTTTTGTGTTTTCACACCAGAGATAGCTTTGCCCTTCTTCACAGCGATATCATTCATATTGAAGCGGATGATTTTGCCTTGCTCAGAGATAAGCATAACTTCGTCATCGTTATGAACAACTTCTACGGCTACTACATCGCCGGTTTTATTTGTAATCTTGAAGTTCTTAGAGCCTTTACCACCGCGTTTTTGCAATGTGTAAGCTTCCGCATCATTGCGTTTACCAAAACCTTCTTCAGAGATAGTAAACACTTGTGCTTCACTTTCATCAGTATTAAGAACACCAGCACCTACAACTACGTCGCCTGCATTTAATTTAATACCGCGCACGCCGTGAGCCGCCCGTTTCATGAGGCGCACATCATGTTCGCTGAAGCGAATAGCAATGCCCAATTTAGTACCAATCAAGATATCTTGGTTGCCAGTCGTTACGTTAACGGAGATCAAACGATCGCCTTCATCGAGGTTAATTGCATTGAGGCCAGAACGACGGATATTGCGGTATTCTTCAATAGCTGTACGTTTTACAACGCCGAACTCAGTGACCATGAATAAATTTACATCTTCATGGACCCGTTCAAGGTCTATCATAGTCGTAACGGATTCGCCTACTGCGAGTGGCAATACGTTAACCATAGCGGTACCGCGAGAGTTACGAGAGCCTGCTTCCGGCACTTCGTATGCCTTGAGGCGATATGCACGGCCTGTAGATGTGAAGAATAACAATGTATTATGGGTCCGCACATGCATAATTTGCGTTACATAATCATCTTCCTTCGTCTTCATGCCGATAACGCCAGCGCCGCCTTTATGTTGGTTGCGATATACGTTCGCGTTCATGCGTTTGATGTAACCTTGTTTAGTCAAGGTAATAACCATTTCTTCGTCAGCAATGAGGTCTTCTACATCAAGATCGGATGTATCGATGGTGATTTCAGAACGACGAGGGTCGCCGTATTTTTTCTTCATATCATCGAGTTCGTCTTTGATGATTTGACGTTGACGCGCTTCGCTAGCCAAGATAGCTTTCAAATCTTCGATCAATGCCAACAATTCCTTGTATTCGTCTTCGATTTTCTCCCGTTCCAAGCCTGTTAAACGGCGTAAACGCATGTCGAGGATGGCTACCGCTTGTTTCTCTGAAAGCCCGAATTTTTGCATTAATGCATTACGTGCAATTTCGTCAGTTTGGGAACTGCGGATGGTAGCGATTACTTCATCGATGTGGTCGAGGGCAATCAACAAGCCTTCCAAGATGTGAGCACGCGCTTCGGCTTTGTTAAGTTCGAATTGAGTGCGGCGTACGATAACATCTAGACGATGATCTAAGTAGTAACCCAATACTTCTTTCAAATTCAATACGCGAGGATGTCCATCTACGAGAGCTAGCATAATCACGCCGAATGTTTCTTGAAGTTGAGTGTGTTTATATAATTTGTTAAGTACGATGTCTGGTTGCACGTCAGCCCGTAATTCGATAACGATGCGCATACCTTGGCGGTCAGATTCATCGCGAAGTGCTGTAATGCCATCGATGACCTTATCACGGCTCAAGTTCGCAATGGTTTCAATGACGCGAGCCTTATTCACTTGGTACGGAATCTCAGTCACTACGATTTTATGCTTGCCCTTGGACATCTCTTCGATGGTCGCACGAGCACGCATTTTAACGCTACCACGACCTGTAGAGTACGCTTTTTTGATGCCTTCTCGACCCAAAATGAGTGCACCAGTCGGGAAGTCTGGACCTTTAATAGCGGTCATCAATTCATCTACAGTCACATCCGGATTGTCAATGAGCATCGCTAGGCCATTACATACCTCATTGAGATTATGTGGTGGAATATTTGTCGCCATCCCTACGGCGATACCGCTAGAACCATTGATGAGAAGATTAGGAATCTTCGCTGGCAATACAGTTGGTTCTTGCAAGCTTTCATCATAGTTCGGCATGAAATCAACAGTTTCCTTGTCGATATCGGCAAGCATTTCCGTTGTAATCTTCGCCATACGTACTTCGGTATAACGCATCGCAGCGGCACTATCGCCGTCGATAGAGCCAAAGTTACCGTGGCCGTCCACCAAGAGGTAGCGCGTATTGAAATCTTGCGCCAAGCGAACCGTCGCATCATAAACGGAACTATCACCATGTGGATGATACTTACCGAGTACGTCACCGACGATACGAGCGGATTTCTTGTACGGTTTATTTGGCGTCATGCCTGTTTCGTGCATTGCATACAAAATACGACGATGTACTGGTTTCAAGCCATCGCGCACATCTGGAAGAGCACGCATAACGATTACGGACATTGCATAATCGATGTACGCATTCTTCATTTCTTTATCAATCTGAACGGGATGAATATTCCCGTGGGACCATTGTTGGTCTGCCACAATCTCACCTCATTTTACTAACACTGATACTAATTCATCATATAATTATAGCATTTTTAAGGTGTTAACGCTATCTTTTATGTCTATTTACATACTAAATATCGGTTATATCGAGCTATCATTTTTCAATGTATATTACTATAGCCCTCAAAGTTAATGCGCCGCATGTTGTATCATATGATCTAAAATGCTAACAAAGTCTCGTTCTACAGCAGAAGTGTCGTTACCAGTACTGCCAATACCTGTTAGCATGGTTTCTTTCCAATCATTTTTTGCCATAAATCGAAAGGCGATCAAATACTTAGCTTTTGTTTTGTCCGCTTCTCCTTTTGGTAGATAATAAAATCCTACGCTTCTATCAGAACGAGGGTGCAATAAGGCTGGGTTGTCTTGCGGTTTATACAGGCTATATATAGATTTCATAAAGGTTAGAATATCTCCACCCTTTACAGATTCGTCTACAAAGATAATCTCATCATATGTGAATAGAGATATCTTATTAGTACCTGCTACACGTGTCGCTTTAGACTTAGCTAACTCCAAGGCTTCCTCGTGCGTCGCCATCCGCATGCCATACTGCTTAGCACGTTCCACTAACGAACCATTCAAATGAACTAAATACGCTTGTGAATACGCAAAATCCGCATCATTTTTTCGCTCGCCACCAGGGGCCGGCAATGTTGGCCACTTGACTACAGAATTTGTAGTAAAGGAAATACCATTGCTTTCATCATAAAACACATACACATTTCGCTGGAATGGCTTCTCCTTCTCCACAACAGATGACTGAAGAACAAGATTCGGATGCACAACCGAGAACTCCTTCTCCACGCTAGACTTGATATCCTCTGGTGTCGCAGGATCACCATTCTCCGTCGTCCAAATGAAAGAACAACCACTCAACACTACACTACAAACACTAACGATACCTAACAACACAAACTTAACAAACAACCTCATACACAAAACCTCCCCTCTCTCTATGTAGAAACTATAGAATGAATATGCTGGGATAACTATGGATAGAACTATATTATTATTGATGGGACACCTCTATAGCTAGTGTTTTAAAAAGTGCTATTACCTATTGATGAGCGACTTAGGTCACTATGGAGCGAAGAGATAGGTAATAGCACTTTTTAATTAATTACGTATATAGTTCTCGGGCCCCATCAATAATAATTACCTATTAACTAGTTCATCTAGCATATTCATCCTGTAATTTTCTATTACGTTCATAAATTTTTTATTATGTATCGGATTTTCGCTCATTCCGAATAGATGGCTGTTGCAGTCACAGTCGCTGCACCCAAAGTTCGGTACATTCCATTCCGCAATAGCTCGCACCGCATCAGCGAGAGCACATTCTACGTCAATTTTGGTTAAATCTACATCTGTGCTTTCACGAGCAGCCGAATCATCAGAGAGTTTACCTTTACGCCGTTCCTGAGCAGAAATTGTCATAGCCTGCGGCCGCCCACTAGTACGAATCGGCAAGCCCGCTATCATTTCACAGTGACCGCGGAAGTAATCTAGATGCCAATGCATTTTCTTACGTTTTCTTTTATGACGTTCAATGCGTTTTGTTAAATTTGTCTTCGCAGAGCCTACGTACATATAGTAACTAGGTTTGAAATGCATCATCCCTTTAGAACCGATTTCGAGATCTAAATCGTGATCGAGGTGCATGACCATCACATACACGCCACTATCATGAGCTTCTGTGTCGAGGATACTACTAGGATAGGAACATTCATGTGTCACCGTAGGCATGGTGAAAGTCTCATCCCAAGCCACAGCAACGGCTTTCCAATCTAAAAAAGGTGCTACCTCTTTAAAAGTACGGGCAAATTTCAAATCCGTATGATAATCTGGCAAGAACCACTGTGCTTGGTCCCATTGCACGAGGAATAGAACGCCTGTGTGGTAGCCTTCATTTTGCAATTCTTTCAGATGCAATAAATGCTTGCGCCCCCGTTCTGTAATAGCATCAGGAAACATGGCACCCGTTTTGGAGAACAAAGTACAGGACTTGACCTCTAGTAAGAACTCATCGCCCTTATCATTGGTGAGGAGCAAGTCAAAGCGAGATGATGTGCCGTGTAGTTTAACCGTATACTCCCGTCTCACTACGCGCCACTCCTCCCAACCAGGGATCAGTTTATTTTCGATTAAATGTTGCGCCACATCGTTGCTGTAGTTTGTATCGAGCATGATAACAACGCCATCACGTTCTATACCTATCACGCGGTATTTCGTCTTTGCATCCGGCTTGTCGTGAGGCACAATGTACATCGTTATCCCCGTAAACAAGAGCTCCCACATACGCCCTGGGTTAGGCAAATGAGCAAGTATGCTTTCACCATTCAAATCTAAAGTCACCACAAAACGATTCGGGCGACCTATATATGTTGCTTTTAAAATAGTATCGTAAAGGACTTTCATCGTTTCTCCTACATCAAAACATTCTATGTGTCTATTATACGATATGTTACCCTTGGGTTTCATCTATAAACAGTATCGTATATAATTATAGTTAGTAACAATCAATAATTAATATTAAAAAGTTCTATTTTTGTAGCTTGGGTTACATTATTGTTTGTTAAAATGGTTTATACTAAGAGCGTCGGGTCAGTATTCTAAATACCCATACTGATCATTACGTCGGGTTTTGTTGAGGCATCGCCTAGTTGATCTCATCCCACTTGTCCGTATATATGTGCGAAGCTTTCACAAAACCCTAGGGCGTAAATAATTAATATATAAAGAGTTTTATAGATTAACTAAGTAGTTTTAGCCACTATTCTCCGCAGAGAGGGCTCGAGAAAGGATTTATCATGGCACAAATTGCAGCAAATTTACAACGCATTAAAAACGGCCAACGCCGTTATGCAATTACACCTCGCATTCCAGGAGGTTTCATTCAACCTGATCAATTACAAAAATATATCGACGTAGCGAATGAGTTCGGCGCCGTTCTTAAATTAACTGGCAGCCAACGCATTATGATTACAAATTTGAAAGCAGAAGACGTAGATAAAGCATGGGAGATGCTTGGCATGGAGCCAGCGTACACTGTATCCAACCGCGTACGCAGCGTAAAAATCTGCCCAGGTACTACCTTCTGTAAACGCGCTAAACAAGACAGCGTACATCTTGGCATGCAAATCGAACGCAAGTACTTGTCCCTTGAAATGCCAAGCAAAATGAAAATCGGCGTGTCCGGTTGTCCAAATTCTTGTACTGAAAGCCGCATGAAAGATGTGGGCGTTATCGGTACTGTAGACGGTTGGAATGTATACGCTGGCGGTAGCGGCGGCGCGCATCCTCGCATCGGCGACCTCATCGCAGAAGTTAAAACAGAAAAAGAAGTTCTTGCATTAGTTGATCGAATCATCGCATACTATAAAGAAAACGCACAAATCGAACGCATGGGCGAATTCATCGACCGCATTGGTTTAGAGGCTTTCAAAGCAGCTGTATTGGGCGACCTTGAAGGGGCTCCAGCTGAAAGCAAGTCCGAAGAACCAGCTGTGTTCTTACCAGGTCAAGGTAACGATCCTGAAGTGGAAGCACCACGCCTCGAAGCAGGTGCCCCTATCACTCCAGATACAATTATTCGCGACATCGTTGAAACCTATCCAAATGTTGTACCTGTATTACAAGGTATTGGTATGGGTTGCCTAGGTTGCCCTTCTGCAACAGCTGAGCCATTATGGCAAGCCGCAGAAATCCACGGTTTTAATGTATACGATTTAGTAGAAAAATTAGAAACAGCACGAAAAGGAGCTTAATATGTCCGCATTCTTAGGTCACATCCATTACTGGTTATATCGCAAAATTCAATTGCTTGTTGAGCGTGAAAATTTAATTTTAGAAAAAACTTCTAAAGTTGTTGATGATTTGGCGGAGGAACTACACTCCATCTCCGTAGATACATACGGCGAGCCAATCAATCCAAGCATTCCCTTGGAAAACATCATCGACCACGGCAATATTCACGGCTGGTTAGCTAACCAAATCAACATTGCTTCCGTTCGTGAAGCAGCTTTCATCAAAGACATGCTCGACACAAATTCTGGCGATGAAGCAGTACACGTAGTAACCGCTATCCTCGATGCCTTTGCAGTACAAGGCCAAGCATGTGGCGTTGTGGCTCAAGACAGCCTTGAGGAACACACTGCACCAGCGATTTACAATGCGTTACAAAACTTCTACGTAAATGGCATGCCTTGCGATGGTGGTGACCAAGTGGTTTCTGAAAGCCCAGAAGAATTTACCTGGGTTGGCGACCACAGATTACAAGCAGGCTACTGGCGTACAGCGGGCGTTGACCCTAAATTCATGGCATTAGCCTACCAAACATGGTTCGAAGCTTTTGTGAAAGCTATCGATCCAGCCTTTGAACTTGTAACGACAGAAGAAAACGGTACACGTTTATATACAATTAAGAAAAAATAAATCCATAACAGTTCGTTTGATTAAGAAAATATAAACGGATGAAAATGGACGAAAAAACGAACGTAACATGTTACGTTCGTTTTTTATATAGTAAATGTATCGTTGTATATTTAATTAATCTTTATATATCCAATCTACCAACATTTACTCCACCCTATTTTACTCAATATAGGTAAAAAAAGCATACAATGTTGAATGTAACATATTTTTTCAAAACTGTAGCTATAGGCACAGCATTGATAAGCAATATCATTTATAATATAATTATAAGGTAATTACACAATGTAAAATTAAATGTTAGCGTAAGCTTTCAGAACATAAAAAGCTAGAATTAGGAGGTCCATTATGGCAGGCACAGTTAATCAAGAATTAGGTTTATTATTCCAAGGCCCTAACTATGTAATCGTAAAAAAAGGCGGCAAAGCTGGTGAAAAGGTGGAAAAACACAACCACCCTGAAGCTAATGTCATTTTTACAGTTGTAAAAGGTAAAGTACAAGTGTTCCTTAACGAAACAGAAGAACATGTACTTGTACCAGGCCAAGTATTGGAATTCAACGGCGATAACTACATCCAAGCAACACTCGTAGAAGACAGCGAGTTCGTTGTAAACCTCATTCACAAACCTGAATAAAATACCAAAGGACAGTTGATACAAGCAACTGTCCTTTTTATATGGTGTATGTATTAAAAAGAAATAATATAGTTATTAGGTTTTATATAGCTATTTAGTGGTTCAGTTATATCCATAGTTATTAAATACCCACAGGATAATACACAATCTAAAGAGTATTCTTTTAAAAGGAGTTATAAGTTGTAAATTCCCCCACATCAAAGCGTTTCGTATGACCTGGTGCAGGAACAGAGTCTGAATGAGGGTAACCAATTGGGAAGATGGCTACAGGAATGATATTATCAGGCAAGTTATATGCCTTGCGTACTTTAGCAGGATCAAAGTGAGCAATCCACGTTGTACCTAAACCGATATCGGCTACGGTAAACATAATGTGAGAGCCTACAATGCTAGCATCTACAACGCCTAAATCTTCATCGTCGTATTCCCGCTTCCAGCTCACCGTATTATCGTAACAAACAATGATTGCCAACGGTGCATTAAAGTGACCATTTGTGCAGCCTTTTAGTTTGTTTAAGCTCTCTTCAGTATTTAATACAAGCAGTCTTTGCGGCTGGTAGTTATGAGCCGTAGGTGCTAATCTAGCTACTTCTAACAAAATATCTACCTTCTCTTGCTCCACTGGTCGAGTATCGAATTTTCTAACCGAATACCGCTCTGTGGCTAATGCTTTAAATTCTTTCATTAAATCTCACTCCTTTATCGGATTTATCAAAATATATTTTAAACAGTAAGTATCCCATACAATAAACTACCCCCTATCTGATTACTCAGTTAGGGGGTTTTGTGCTTATTATTTTTTAAGACGGCTAATTACTTCGTTAGTAATGTTTTCGATTTTGCTGTTTGCGTCAGCAGCACGAATTGTGTATGGATCATCCAATACTACGTCCATTTGTTTTTCAACACGGATAGCTTCAACAGTGTTATGAATTGCTTGCATCATAGGTTGAGCAATTTTATTGATTTCTTCGTTTTCTTTTTGAAGCAATGGAGCTACAGTTTTGTTGAATTCTGCTTCTGCTTGTGCAGAGTCTTTAATCTTTTCAATTTCTTGTACTTTTTTTTCAATTTGTGGACGGTATTGAGCGTCTACTTGTTGCATTTTCATATCTAATGCACCGTAGCCAGGGTAGCTATTTACTACTTGGCTCATATTTACTAAGCCAATGTTAGCAGCACTTGCTACTGCAGCAGTAGCAGACATAGCACCAACGATAGCTAAGGTAGTCAATTTTTTAGATAATTTCATCTGAAATCCTCCTCGATTAAAAGTGTCACTATACAATCCAATAGTGTACTATTTTTACTATAACAAATCTTGCTAACTTTCACAAGACTATGATAAATAGCATAATAAAGACCTATGAACTACTTATGAAAGTTATGAGAACTTAAAATAATACCCACAAGCATACTCTGAGACCCTTAAAGCAATCGATACAGACATATTCAGAACACACATGTGGGCATTTCGGCTTTCACCAATTATTTATAATTTGTCATCAAATAATGGTTTATTATTCACCGAATTATTGTTCATCATTTAAATAGATGTATTTATCGGATTTCAATTTAGATACAAGATCAGGTACCAATCCGATAAGACGATCAAAGCTGCTGCTGTAAGGGTTGCCCTTAATATTGAACAATTCGATGCGGTCACCTTTAATAACAAGGATTGCACTTGGTTCCATCTTGGCACCACCGCCACCGCCGCCAGATTCTTGGCTTTTATTGGCTGTGCAATGGTTTGTACCAGTACCAAAACCAAAGGTTACATCAACAAATGGAACGAGTGTAGTATCGCCGATTTGCACAGCTTCACCAACTACAGTTTCCACTTTAATCATATTTTTAAACTTCTCGAATAGGACTTCCAAATTCTCTTTTACATTACTGTTCTCCATCACAGTACCTCCGCTTTTTGTGAAAGTATCATAGCTATAATAATACAGCTCATATACTCAATTGACATAATATATCCTTACGCTGTTTGGCCTTGTGCGGCTTTTAGCTTTTCTAGTTGCTTTGCTTCCTTCCGTTTAACCCAGAAAACACGAGCACTTTCACCCAATAGGGAACGCATAGGTTTAGATACCAAAAATCTAGTACCATACCACGCCAATACGGCAAGAATCATACGACCTTTGATATAACCACTGCCTTCAGCTACCCAGTTCACATAATCTATCTCAATAGACTCTGCTTGCTCAGGCCAAATGCTATACAACATAGATGCAATAAGCCCCATCCGATACGGATCGCCAATACCAAATCGGCCCTCTATAGCCATATCACGTGGTTTAGAGTGGTTATAGCATCGTTTCGACACAAGGAATATCTGACGCCACAGCTCTGTATTTCTCAAGTGTTTCATAAACCAGAATGTAGGAATTTCAGACTTGAATGATGCTACCGGATCATTAGGATCAGGCTTTCCAAAACGTTGTTTCACAGTCGTTTTAATATCATTTACCTTCGTAAATACCTTTTCCTTGATAGATCCGTCACTATTAAAAGTAACACGACTTACTACTTCATCATCATCTTGAATGTGAGCCGTTGGATCTTGTTGAATCGAGTCATACCGATCAGCACGAGCTTGTGCATCCATATCCTTAGATTCCGCATCAGGTCGTTCAATACGTTCCTTACGTTCCTCTTGATTAGGTGAGCTACCCGCTCCTGGTGATTCATCATCACCAAAGGTTGCACTAGAACCTTGAGAGCTCTTCAAGTCATCAAAGCTTGTGCCGCTGGAGCTTGTAGTTGGACCTTGTCCGCCTCCTTGCATAGCCTTTGTAAAGGCTTCTGCCATGTCGCCATCATCGTCCATTACCTTTTGATATTCTTCATCTACACGATTTTCAAGCCATTGTTCATAATCTTTCACAGGACCGATCTTAAGTACACCTAAAACGTATAATTCCTTAAAAAATGGTTTATTTTGAATGTACGCTAAGTGGAGTGAAAATACGCGCCACAGCCATTTGATGCGCAGCTCACCACGATATGGCGTCCGTCCATCAATTTCGATGCTATATGTGATTGGTGCCAGTAGGATAGTCAAGATGAGTGCTACAATAATGGCCACAATAACGAGGAGCACAATAGCCACTGTACTCAACCACATCACCTCCTTAGGTGTTCCTATGATTAGTTTTCAAT
The DNA here is from genome assembly GCF_040097785.1 of Veillonella parvula. Taxonomy (GTDB): domain Bacteria; phylum Bacillota; class Negativicutes; order Veillonellales; family Veillonellaceae; genus Veillonella; species Veillonella parvula_D. The sequence goes on from NZ_JBBNNS010000004.1 coordinate 46,858, forward strand.
ACCTTTTCGAGCCATTACACCTTGTAGGTAGTAATGTTTAATCTCTTTCATCTCCGTTACGAGATCTGCCTCATCAATTAATTCTTGAGGGGCCCCACGGCCCGTAAATACGAGTTCCGTTTCTGGATGACGAGCATCGAGTAAAGCTTTAGTTTTATCCCATGTAATGAGTTCAAAGAAGAGAGCCATATTGTACTCATCAAGTACAACGAGATCGTACTCACCACTGCTAATCGCAGCGAGTGCACGTTCATAGCCTTTTTCAATGAGAGCTACATAATCCTTCGGAGGGTTACCAGACTCAAAGACAACGACTTCATCGCCCCATTTAGCAAGTTCATCCTTACTCTTCATCCCTTCTTTGATGATAAAGAATGGCTTGCCCACAGTTTCTAACGTTAAATTTGTTAAGGTAGGTAAAATAGTATGTTCACTATATACTTTAGATTTCATAAATTGTAAGAAGAGGACTTTCTTGCCAGCGCCGATGGCACGAATGGCTAGGCCAATTGCGGCAGTTGTTTTGCCCTTGCCTTCGCCGGTATAAACTTGTACATAGGCCTTCATAGATATACCTCCGTTCATATACTTTTATTTTACAATATATATATACAAAAGGAAAGAAAAAGAACTTGCTATAAGCGCATGTGCACGCATAACAAGTTCTTTTCATATGTATTGTATTTAATTTTGAGTATATAGTATTTGATTTACGTGTATCACAATTGATTTTGCGTATCTAATTGCTAATTGGTAAGAAAATCATAGGATCTACAGGCGTATTGTTGAGGCGTACCTCGTAGTGAACGTGGGCACCCGTACTTTTACCAGTACTACCCATCAAAGCTATGGTTTGACCTTGTTTCACGCTCATCCCTACTGTTACCAATACGGCACTATTATGGCCATAACGGGTAACAAATCCATTGCCATGATCGATTTCAACGAGGTTACCATAACCGCCACTTGTATACCCTGCAAAGGTTACCACCCCTGCCGCAGTAGCTACGATTTGGGAACCATAGTCATCGGCAATATCGATACCTTCATGGAATGCACCAATAGCACCCGTAACAGGATCAACACGGCTACCAAATGGAGATGTAATAACACCCTTACTCGGCCAAATACTAGGTGTCGTACTATTCACAGCACCACCAGAACCAGCGGAGAAGTTGATGGATTGTAATGCCATCAAATCTTGTGCACCACCATCGCGAAGGATATTGCGCATCGTATAGAAACTAACAAGCAACTTTTGTGCTTCCTTATCCATTTTGGATAGTCGAGCCGATAATTGTGCCGCTGTTAACGTCTGTACTTCGCTATTATCAGCGGCTTCCTGCTTTGGGTCGCTACCATCCCCGCCACCTTGAGCTGGTGTACCAGATTCAGCACCCTTTAACATTTGCTTATTCTCTTCACTAATTTGATTTAAGTTTTGAATTTTCTTATCCAGAACCTCTGTTTTTTGTTGTAACAATTTCAACTGTTCCGATTGCAATTGCGTTTGTTGTCGTAATTGCACAACCTCAGCCTGACGCACGATGCCCCAAATACCGAGTACCAATGCCAAGACCAATACTACAGAACCAATAATAGCAACGAGTTTCACTTGTTTGGTAGTTAATGTCAATATGCAGTTGTCACCATTTCTTTCAACTTTGTTTGAAATGAATGCCGGTAATTTCAACATAAAACTTCCTTATTTCGAGACGATAGCGCTCGTCAACGCTTCCTCATTGGTACGCTCACCCAACGCTTCGTTCAAACTTTCTAATTCCTCTTGTGAAAGACTTACTAAACTTTTACCTTTCACAATAGGTTTACTAAAAATACGAGATTCATTACGACCGTAAATACTGGAGATACAGATGCCATTATTGTTGCCATCTAGCAAGGTAAGAGCAAAGGACAAATCATTCCCGATATTTTCAAAGGCATTATACTTAATAAAGCCAATTTTTTGTATCGTATTGCTCTGAATATTGCGGATTGCCACTTGCTCGGATAACAAGGACTCAAGGCCCTTTGCAGCATCGCGAATTTCACTAACCTCTACAGATAATTTACGTTCTAGGCTCGCACCATGCTCCCCTTGCATAAAGAAATCGTATTTCTTTTTCAAGCTACCTAAACGGATGTGTAAGATTACACAATATACGAATGACACTATAACAAGAACGATGGTAACCATGCCTATCCACGGTTGAATCGATTCGAACATGTATTTTCCTTCCTATACAATCATCAAAACTCCAACAGTTAATTATACCATTCCTATTGTGAAAGTTAAATGACTGCATGCAATTTAATTTAATATATTTAATATATCTAATATAGATAAACGATAGCTATATAACAATATATATAACAATATATATAACAAGTATGTAATGTATATCTAAATGTATGTGTTACATACATATTACAATCCTATTTATTAGCCCTCTAGTTCGTCAACAAATGGGCTTATTGCTCGTTCTAGTATACCATGTAGAGCTGCTATGAGTACACCGTAATTTACAATAGGCGTACCTTGTACAACAGCGCATTCTATACGACGTAACACCTCACGGCGTGTTAACATACAAGCACCACAGTGGATGATCAAATCATACTGTGATACATCCTTAGGGAATGCTCCCCCACTAGTGAATTCTAACTGTAAATCTGTATAGCCTTGCTTTTTTAAAAGATTAGGTATTTTTACAGTCCCAATATCATCGCATTGACGACGATGTGTACAACCTTCACTGATAAGTACCTTGGAACCAGCTTTCAAATTCTTAATAGCCTTAACACCAGTTACTAAATCCTGTAATTTTCCCTTGAACCGCGCCATCAAAATAGAAAAGGATGTCAATGGAATCGAATCGGGTGTCAACTCATCAACCCGATCAAATGCTTGGGAATCACAGATTACCATTTTAGGGGGATTCTTAAGCGAGTGAATCATAGCCGGTAATTCTTCTGTTTGGCAGACTAAAGCTAAGCCTTTATGATCGAGAATTTCTCGGATAGTCTGTACCTGTGGCAAGATGAGTCGCCCCTTTGGTGCGGCACTGTCGATAGGACATACAAGAATGATTGTATCCCCCTCTTCAACTAAACCTTGTAAAAGAGTTTGCTCCCCTTCTACATCAAGTGGTGTTAGCCCACCGAGTAGATCAAGCAACTCTAATCGTTTCGCATCAGATGTGAAGTCAGCAGAGCCAATGACAGTAACCAATTCAGATAAACCCGTATGATCTGCTATATAACGCTCTCCCAGTATATCTCTGCCTATACTAGCTTTAGACTCCGTTAAATTGTTTGGCACCGCATTAATCTCATTAATGAAAAGTGCAACAGGTACATTATTTTGTTTCAAAAGACCTAACCAGTGCATATCGTCGGAGGTTGGCTCTTCATCGGTGCGAAGCACATAAACAGCCAAGTTAATCTTTTTCACGACCTCTTCGGTTTTCTCCATGCGCAATGCACCTAATTCAGTTGTATCATCTATACCAGCAGTATCAGTAATCACCACAGGGCCAAGTGGTAAGATTTCCATAGCTTTGCTTACAGGATCTGTTGTAGTCCCTGCCACATCGGATACTAACGATACAGGCTGATCAGTTAACATATTGATCAATGTAGACTTACCAGCATTACAACGGCCAAAAAAGGCAATATGTATGCGGTTTGCCTTAGGTGTTTGTTCCATAACCTATCCTTGTTACTTAACCTTCACATATATTACAAAATATATTATAAAGCTTCTGATAAATTATCTAATAACTTATCATATTATTTATTATAATCTCTTTAGAATACAGTAAAAGCGCAGCCCGTAGACTACACTTTTACTGCAGATTGTTATTATTACTATTACGACTATTGCAATTGCTATAGCTGTTATTATTGTTATTGTTGTTACTATTATCGTTACTATTATTGTTGGTGTTACGGCTATTGCTATTGCTTTTGCTTTTGCTTTTGCTTTTGCTTTTGCTTTTGCTTTTGCTTTTGCTTTTGCTTTTGCTTTTGCTTTTGCTAGCCAATTATACTCTAAACTCTATTGTTTCCGCATCTTCTGTTTGATCTTGCCCATCCATATATGCAATAAGTCTTTCTAATTCAGCTTCAGAGGAGAAAGCAATTTCAATTTTTCCTTGTACTTTTTTGCCTGCACGGAATTTAATATTCACAGGGGACCCTAAGCTTAGTTTTAAACGGTCCATTAGGGCACGAACCTCTGCCGTATTTTGAGGTTTACCAGTCTTTGCTTTAGACGATTTATTTTGCATAGACTTAACAAGGGCCTCTGCTTGTCTAGCACTTAGCTCACCCTCTTTAATACGTTCAGCTACTTCTATTTGTTGAGCTGCACTTCTTAACGCTAATAATGGACGAGCTTGACCAACCGTTAAATCACCTTCGATAAGATCCTTTTGTACAGAATCACATAATTTTAAAAGACGAACCATATTAGCAATATATGAACGGCTACGGCCAAGACGAGCAGAAATCATTTCTTGCGTTTGCTTATAAGTATCCATCAATCCTTGATAAGCCAATGCTTCTTCAATGGGATCTAATCCTTCACGTTGTAGGTTCTCTACAAGAGCAACCTCTGTCATTTCTTCGGTATTATATTTTTTAACAATAACTGGTACTGTTTTCAATCCAGCAATCATAGCAGCACGATAACGGCGCTCACCAGCTACAATTTGATATTTATTCTTTTGTTTACGAACTACAATCGGTTGGAAAATACCAAGATTCTTGATTGATTCAGCCAATGTAGCTAGACTATCTTCATCAAAACTTTTACGCGGTTGATCTACATTTGGAACTAACTCAGAAATTGGCAGTTCATGTATCTCCTTTTCAGGCAATACAGACTCTACAGAGTCAACCTTCATTAAATTCTCAAGGCCCTTCCCCAATCCAGACGCTTTGCTTTTTTTGCTTTTAATTTCTCTTGGCATACAACTAACCTCTCTCGGCCTTACAAATATTTACAAATTTAAAATATGTAAATCACGCAAACCACCAAAAACTAATATTCTTAGCATTAGATACATACATATAACAGATACTTATTACCTTTAGGTACTTACTTCGCTTTTGTGTTTATTGAGCTTTAATACTTATTTATCTCTAGTGCTTATTTAGTTTTAGATGCTTTAATTACCTCTTTAGCTAATTTCGTATATACATCAGCACCTTTGGATTTTGGATCATATACAATGATTGGCTCCCCATAACTAGGTGCCTCACTTAAACGTACATTACGAGGAATAATTGTTTTATATACTTTATTGCCAAAGAATTTTTTTACTTCATCGGCTACTTGAATCGATAAATTTGTGCGGCCATCAAACATAGTCAATAGCACGCCTTCAATTTCAAGATCCTTATTTGATGTTTGTTGTACAATTGTTATCGTTTTAACTAATTGACTAACCCCTTCCAATGCGTAAAATTCACTTTGAATCGGAATCAATACACTATCAGCAGCAGTGAAGGCATTTAATGTTAATAACCCGAGAGATGGTGGACAGTCAATAACGATAAAATCATATGTATCTCTTACTGACGCTAATGCTTTTTTCAACATTGTTTCACGTGAAACAACGGAAACTAGTTCTACTTCAGCACCAGCTAGTTGAATTGTTGCAGGCGCCACAAATAGGTTTTCAAGCATTGTAGGTTGTACAATATCAGCAATTGGTTCTCCATCAATTAGAACATCATGCACACAGAGCTCTAAATCATCCTTTTCAATACCTAACCCAGAACTAGCATTACCTTGTGGATCCAAATCAACCAGTAATACTTTTTTACCTGCATCAGCTAAACAAGCACTCAAATTTACTGATGTTGTAGTTTTACCAACACCGCCTTTTTGATTAGTAATAGCTATAACTTTGCCCACTTAATTCACCTCACATCTTCGTTCAAAATATTTCTTTTCCATTATAACATAAAACAATGCTAATTACGGTATTTATAAATCAAATTCTCATTAATTTTTTATCTACTATATTATTTTATTTATCTACTACATTTTTCCCACTTACATTTATATTACGCACATAAACTTATAGGTAAATAACTTCATTAATATAATTACAACACTTATTTTTTATTGTTTCACGTGAAACATAGCAATTTATTCCTTTACTATATAGTACAACACAAAATAAGAAAAATTACATCAAATGTTTTATAAGTTTTACGATTAAATGTTTCACGTGAAACATTTAAGGATTTAAATCTAACGCAAAAATTAAGTTGTAAAATTAATAAAAAATTTTACAGTAAAAAATTATCATATTAATATAAATCTATACCTATAGACAAATATACACAAAATTATTTTATATCATCTTTTTTATTTATAGAACAACACCATTAGCAAAAGGTATAAAGTAATCAACTTTTGATCGGTAACATTATATATAACAATAATATACGAAATGTAATGAACTAATATTAATATACTTATATACTCATAACAAATTATTAGATTATATTTAATAAATTGTTTCACGTGAAACATTATGGTTAACATTAAACATATAAAACCTTCATCACCAATAACTTTTATGAACAAAAATCATTTTGATATAACTTTAAACTATATCTATATACTACTAAATTATATGAGAATACAGGCCCTATATACTTTGACAGGTATTATTCATATCTATATACTATTAGTTAGATAGTAATTAGATTGATAATCTTAAGAGTCTAGAAAAATCACTTTATAAGATTTATTATACAATTAATAACAGTAAGCACACGCTCTACGGACACGCAGAGCTTTTTATTTTGAAGAGGAGGCGTTTCTATGCCCATCTATAACGGAATGCTTCCTGCCATCGACAAAGCAGAAGTAAAACGATACGCAGGACTTCGTCATGCTGAGGATTTCCCACAAAACTATGTTGACGAAGCATGTAAGGAAATCCAATTATTGGCTACACCTAGGGGTGTATATCAAGAATATGATTACGATGCAGAAACAAAAACAATTTTAAGCAATCCACCGCTTAAAATTGAAGGGTCTATCATTGAAAAACATCTAGAAAAATCTACTAAAGTATACGTATTAGGTGTAACAGTTGGAGAAGATGTAGAAATTCGTAGTGAGCAGTTATTTAAACAAGGTAACTATACGGTAGGCTTATTACTTGATGCAGCAGCCACAACTGCTGTAGAACAGGTAGCTGATCAGGTAAACGAAGTAATCAATACAATTGCTAAAAAACAAGGCTATAAGCCAACTTGGCGTTTTAGCCCTGGTTATGGCAACTGGCCACTAGAAATTCAACCACAATTAGCTAAAATCATCAAAACAGAGATGATTGGCTTACAAGTAACAGAGAACTATTTATTATTCCCACGTAAGTCTGTAACGGCTATCATCGGTTTAATGCCAGCAAACGAAGATATTAAAACTAAACGAGGCTGTACATCTTGTCCACAACAAAATTGTGCATCTCGAAAATTACCAGAGAAGGCAACAGTCACCACCCAAGATGGGGGAGAAGAGGAAGGTAGTAAAACTACTGCCGACATTTCTGGTATTGCCATGAAGGGGCAACCAATACAATAGTGTTTCACGTGAAACATTGTAATTTAGGATGTTAAAGGAAGATGTTTATGTATATATTTGACGGTGCTATGGGCACAATGCTTCAAGCGGCAGGCTTAGAAGAAGGCTATTGTCCAGAGCTATTTAATATTGAAAGACCAGAAGTAGTAAAGGATATTCATGCTCAATACTTACAACATGGCAGTGATGTAATCACTACCAATACATTCGGTGCTTGTGGTCTTAAATTAGAAGATTATGACTTGCAGGATCGCGTAAGAGAAATCAATATTGCAGCTGTGAAGGTAGCAAAAGAAGCCATTGCAGAGAATAAACCAACTGCTCGTGTAGCAGGTTCTATGGGTCCTACAGGCCGTTTTTTGCAACCATTAGGCAATATGAGCTTTGACTCTATCTATGATACATATCGTGAACAAGCCGAAGCATTAATCGAAGGTGGCGTTGATTTTATTATCATTGAAACTATCATCGACGTACAAGAAATGCGTGCCGCTTTATTAGCCTCTTTAGATGCTCGTGAAGCAGCAGGGAAGACAAAAGATGATGTACAAATCATCTGTCAATTTTCTTTTAGTGAAGACGGTCGTACTATTACAGGTACACCACCAGCAGTAGCAACTACTATCGTAGAAGCTATGGGTGCAGATATCATTGGTATCAACTGTTCCCTTGGACCTGAGCAAATCACACCACTTATCGAAGAAATTGCAAGCGTTACAAATTTACCAATAAGCTGTCAGCCAAATGCTGGTATGCCTCAACTGATTAATAAACAAACTGTATTCCCACTCACAGCAGAAGAAATGGGTCCATTAATGCTTGCTATCGTTGATGCAGGGGCTAGTTATGTTGGTGGCTGCTGTGGTACAACACCAGCTCATATTCAATCTATTTCTGATGCTGTGAAAGCTCATACGCCAAAAGAACGCGCCCACATTGCACCTAAAACAATTATTACAAGCCGTACTAAACTTTTAGAATTAGGCCATCATACAAAACCACTTATCATTGGCGAACGTATTAACCCAACTGGTCGTAAAGTCCTTGCTCAAGAATTGCGCGATGGCTCTTTCATCCGTGTTAAACGTGATGCGTTGGATCAAGTAGAAGCTGGCGCAGATATCCTCGATGTAAACATGGGCGTAGCTGGCATGGATCAATCACCCTTAATGGAACGTGCCATTTTCGAGTTATCCATGCTCGTAGAAACACCATTATCCATTGACACATTAGACCCAGTAGCTATGGAAATAGCTCTTAAAAACTATCCAGGTCGTGCCCTCATCAACTCTGTAAATGGGGAGGAGGAGTCTATTACGCACGTAATGCCTTTGGCTAAACGGTATGGTGCAGCATTGCTTTGCTTGCCAATCTGTAGTGGTGACTTACCTGAAAAAGCAGAAGATCGCGTTGCTTTAGCTGAAAGCATCGTAAATCGCGCTTATGGTTATGGTCTTCAACCACATGACTTATTACTCGATCCATTGGTATTAACACTTGCTAGTGGGGAAGATAGTGCACGCCAAACATTGCGTACGTTACAATTATATAAAGAAAAATTTGGCTTCCCAACAGTAATGGGCTTGTCCAATATTTCCTTCGGTATGCCTCAGCGTCCCTATTTGAACGGCCAATTTCTAACAATGGCCCTTGCATGTGGCTTAACAACACCAATTATGAATCCACTCAATTATCCAGCAAAAAAAGCATTTGTATCCAGTACTACCTTACTAGGCTGGGATCCAGGCTCTGCTGAATTTATTAAAGAATACGGCTATGAAGACGAAACTACCGCTCCTGGTAACTCTGCTCCTAAAGGGCCAGATAAAAAGTCCTTCGATAGTAATGATCCTTTAGCCAATATTCGCGCATGTGTAGAACAAGGCGAAAAAGAAGCTATCATTGAGCTTGTAAAAAAAGCCTTAGCAGATGGTATCGATCCATTAGATCTTACGAAGAAAGGCTTATCTGAAGCGATGAACGTAGTGGGGGATAAGTTTGGTTCTGGTAAGTTATTCTTACCACAAGTAATGCTTGCTGCTGAAACAATGCAGGCTGCTTTCAACACCATTAAAGAAATTATTCCTGCTAGTGAAAGCTTAGATAAAGGTACCGTTGTCGTAGCTACAGTTAAAGGCGACATTCACGATTTAGGTAAAAACATCGTAGCAGCATTGCTCGAAAACAATGGTTACAAAATCGTCGACCTTGGTAAGGACGTTGACCCAGAAGTTATCGTACAAGCCATTAAAGATAACAAAGCTGCCCTCGTTGGCATCTGTTCCTTGATGACGACAACCATGCCACAAATCGACAATACTATCGCTGCTATCCGTGCAGCAGGCCTTAAAACTAAGGTCATGGTTGGTGGCGCCGTAGTATCTCAAGACTACGCAGACCAAGCAGGCGCAGATATCTACGCTAAGGACGGCATCGCTGCTGTTAACCATGCTAACGATTTCTTTGAAACACTAGAAAAATAATGTATAGTAACGAGGTACATGATGACATTAAGAGAAAAACATCAACAAGGGCAGTTCACCATTACTGTTGAATTGGATCCTCCTAAAAGCAGTTCTGCAGAAAAGACCTTCGAACAAGCAGCCCGTTTGAAAGGGAAGGTGGATGCTATCAACATCGCTGATAGCCCTATGTCCAAAATGCGCATGAGCCCAATTTCTCTTTCTTATTTATTACAACATAACAAAGAAATTGAAACTATTTTCCACCTTACATGCCGCGACCGTAATATTATCGGATTGCAATCTGAATTACTCGGTGCAGCAGCTTTGGGCGTGCATAATATTTTAACACTCACTGGTGATAAACCAGATAATGGGGACCATCCATTTGCACAATCCGTATTTGAAGTCGACTGTATGGGACTACTCAACATCGCTAAGACATTAAATGCAGGCAAAGACCTTGCAGGTAATGACCTAGACGCACCTACAAACTTCTACATCGGTGCCACTGGTAATCCTGGTGCTCCAGATTTAGAGATTGAACGCCAAAAATTAGCTGCTAAAATTCAAAATGGCGCTCACTTTGTACAAACACAACCAATTTACGATTTAGAACAGGCAAAACGCTACATTGATAAGATGTCTGAATTCGATGTACCTATCATGCTAGGTTTGATTCCACTTAAAAGCTTTAAAATGGCTACATACCTCCATGAAAAAGTGCCTGGAATCAATCTTACTCAAGAAATCTTGGACCGCATGGAAAAAGGTGGTAAAGAAGCGGGTACAGAAATCGCAATCGAAACACTTGAACAAATCAAGAAAATAGCAGCAGGCGTACATATTATGCCTTTAAATGATATCGATACAACATTATATATTATTGACCACGTATAAAGTCATTCTAAGATTAACATATAACACCTTTCCCACGACCTCCATAGTGAACTAAGTCGTTCTTAGGGAAAGGTGTTATATGTATCTTTATCTCCGCCTCATATAGTGAACAAAATATATAATTTTGTTGTAAACGATATCATTTAATAGATATAGGGTAGGGGAGGGAATCCAAACTAATTCGTTACTAAGAAAAAAAAGAGGATGCTGATCTAAGATTTGCATCCTCTTTTTCTTTATGTAGCAATATAGCATAGAGTTTATTTATATTAGTTTCTACGCCTAAATCATTAGCTGCTATACTAACGGTTTGTCTTTGATTTCTTTTGGTTTTCGTGGATATTGTTTCGGTGTTTTACCTGTTTTCTTGATGTACAGAATGGCACGTTTATCGTCTAAGGTTGGCAAAGTAACGGTTCTTACTTCTTCGATAGTAGCTTTTAGTGTGCTAAGGGCTTTATTAGATTCTTTCACTTCTTCTTCGTAGATAGCGCCTTTTAAAGCAACGACGTAGCCACCTTCTTTTACATATGGCACAGTCCATTCTAAAAGAATCGGCAAGCGTGCCACGGCACGGCTCGTAGCAATATCGAAGCTTTCACGGTAATCTTGGTGACTCAAATCCTCCGCACGTCCATGTAAGATAGTACAGTTCGTCAGTTTTAGTTCATCTATAACCGATTCCAAAAAGGTAAGCCGCTTTTTCAAAGAATCAAACAGGGTAACCTTGAGGCTATGGTCATAGATAGCCAATGGAATACCCGGAAAGCCTGCACCGGTACCAACATCGATAATCGTCATGCCAGATTTGATAATTTCAGAATCATAACAGGAGAGGGAGTCAATCATGTGCTTAACCACGACTTCTTTCATATCCGTAATACCCGTTAAATTGAGATATTTATTTGTTTCAATCATATGCGCATAATACATGTAAAAGTCTTTGGCTTGCTCTTCCGTACAAGGCAAGCCAAAATGGCTCATTTGCTCCATCATGTACGAAACAAATTCAGACTGAGGTGCTATAGGCACATCGTATTTTTCTTTCATAAGTACTCCTAATGAATTGTCTAATATGTATAGGACAATAAAATCTGTAGGAAATATCTTTTAAAATCTGTAAGAAATATCTTCTAAAAAGTTCATATAAAATGCATGTTATTACATGCTATTTTATTTACTTCTGTTGTATTGTTCGAGTTGGATTAACAGAACAGATACGTCCGCAGGTGATACGCCAGAGATACGGCTTGCTTGGCCGATGGAGTGAGGGCGAATTTTGTTGAGCTTTTGTTGAGCTTCAAGGGAAATACCCTTGATTTGTGTATAGTCCCATTCTTTTGGAAGAATTTTTTCTTCTAGTTTACGAACCTTATCGACTTGCTCCATTTGCTTTTTGATGTAACCTTCGTAGGTAATGGAAATATCGACAGCTTCCTCTACATCAGGTGTATAGCGTTTCAAACCAAATACATCGGCTACGACGGCATAAGAGAGTTCGTTACGTTTTACTAAATCATAAGCGTGAATACCTGTTCTAATAGGTGCTGTACCTAGACTTTCAAGCAAAGCTTGTGTTTCCTTGGATGGATTGACAGGTGTATTTCGTAACATGTCCATTGCTTCTTCGATAGCAGCTTTTTTAGCTGTAAATTTAGCCCAACGATCATCTTTTACAAGACCGATTTCACGGCCTTTTTCCGTAAGACGCATGTCTGCATTATCTTGACGAAGCAATAATCGGTATTCACTGCGGCTTGTCATCATACGGTACGGTTCATTTGTACCTTTTGTTACAAGATCATCGATGAGAACACCGATGTACGCTTCAGAGCGAGCAAGGATGAACGGTTCTTTACCTTCAAGCCACAATGCTGCGTTGATACCAGCCATGAGGCCTTGAGCAGCCGCTTCTTCATAGCCAGATGTACCATTGGCTTGACCTGCAGAGTAGAGGCCTTCAATATGTTTCACTTGAAGGGCTGGTGTTAATTGCGTTGGATTCAAGCAATCGTATTCGATAGCATAGGCAGGGCGCATAATTTCAACATTCTCAAGTCCTGGGATGGTACGCAAGAACGCATATTGTACATCCATTGGAAGGGATGTACTCATGCCTTGAACGTACATTTCATTTGTGCCTGTACCTTCTGGCTCTACGAATAATTGATGGCGTTCTTTATCGGCAAAGCGCACTACTTTATCTTCGATGGAAGGGCAGTAACGAGGGCCTACGCCTTCGATTTTGCCACTATACATAGGAGCGCGGTGAATATTGCTATGAATGATTTCGTGCGTTTCTTTGTTAGTATAGGTCAACCAACATACATCTTCATTACGGTTAATCCATTCATCCATGAAGGAAAATGCGTGATGATGTGCATCGCCTTCTTGTACTACCATATTTTCGAGGTTTAAAGTACGTTTATCTACACGTGCTGGTGTACCCGTCTTAAAGCGCATCAATTCAATACCATTATCAAGTAAGGATCGAGAGAAATGTTCCGCTACGCGTTGACCATTTGGACCGCCCACATAATCGATATCGCCGATGAGGATTTTACCTTTCAAATAGGTACCTGTACAAAGAATAACAGCTTTAGCACCATAAAATTCACCAAGCTCTGTAACGATACCTGTTACCTTACCATCCTCAACCTTAAGCTCAGTCACCATGATTTGCTTAACATTGAGATTATCTGTATTCTCCAATGTTTGTTTCATCAAATGTTGATATTTAATCTTGTCGGATTGACAGCGCAAAGAATGAACGGCAGGTCCTTTGCCCATATTGAGCATACGCATTTGGATAGCCGTAGCATCCGCATTGATACCCATTTGACCGCCTAATGCGTCAACTTCGTAAACAAGATGGCTTTTACCAGGACCACCCACGGCAGGGTTGCACGGCATAAGCGCAATATTATCTAGACTGATGGTCGCCATCAACGTGCGATGACCCATGCGGGCAGTAGCGAGAGCCGCCTCACAACCAGCATGACCACCACCGATGACGATGACATCATAATTATCTACTGTGTACATATCAATTAAATTCCTTATATTTGTTACTTATCTTATTGTGAAAGTTTAAATCATTTACCAAGGCAAAAACGACTAAACAATTCATCTATCATGGATTCTCGGATGGTATCACCTGTGATGTCGCCTAGTAGTTCCCAAGCGCTACGCAGGTCGGTAGCTACAAAGTCTACAGGCATGCCCATGTCGATGGAGGAGAGGGCTTGTTCGACTTGTGCCTTTGCTTGTTCCATAAGGCTAATGTGGCGCACGTTACTAATCATGGCGCTGTTGTCTTGTTTTACGCGACCGCCATAGACGAGTTCTTGTACCCATTTAGAGAGAACTGCAGAGCCTTCCCCTTCTTTAGCACTAATGCGTTCAATAGCTGTAAAATTCCCATGTTCTTTAATATTTTCATCTGTAACGACTTGTGCCACGTCGGACTTATTGAGGAGTACTATGGTATTTAAACCGCTCACAGAGATCAAAATTTCGATTTCTTCAGAGTTTAACGGAGTAGATCCGTCAATAACGCAGAGCACGATGTCTGCTTTGTTGATATAATCGCGAGCACGCTCCACACCAAGAGCTTCTACCGTATCTTGTGTGTCCCGAATACCTGCCGTATCGATGAGGCGTAGAGAAATGCCTTCTACGGTCATATATTCTTCAATGCTGTCCCTCGTCGTACCAGGAATATCCGTTACGATAGCGCGGTTTTCGCGCAATAGAGCGTTCATAAGGCTCGATTTACCTGCATTGGGACGACCTACGATAACTGTCGTAATACCATCGCGAATGAGGCGGCCTGTATTCGCTGTGGACAAGAGATCATCCATAGCTTTCAAAATAGGCTGTAATTGATCACGAACCTCTTGGCTCGTTACGTCTTCGATATCCTCCTCAGGATAGTCGATGGTTACCTCTAAATGAGCAATCATGGCGATGAGCTGTTCTCGCACATCTTTCACAAAGGACGAAACAGTCCCATCTAGCTGAGATACAGCGAGGGAGAGGGAGTCCTCCGTTTTCGCTTCAATAATATCAATGATCGCCTCCGCTTGGGTGAGGTCGATACGTCCGTTCATAAAGGCGCGCTTCGTAAATTCGCCGGCCTCAGCCATGCGCACATCGTGATTGACGAGCAATTTCAGAATTTGTCGAACAGGCACAATACCGCCGTGACACTGAATTTCCACTACATCCTCTGCCGTGTAGGAATGAGGACCTTTCATCAATAACACAAGAACCTCGTCGATGGTCTTGTTAGTTGCAGGGTCCACAATGGTCCCATATTGTATCGTTCTATTTTGGCGGTCCATCAAAGGAACGGTGCCAGTGCTCTTGAACAGGCTATTTACAATAGGAAAACTATCCTTGCCGCTGACCCGAATAATACCAACCCCACCGATGCCGGGCGGTGTCGCAATGGCCGCTATTGTATCATCTATATACATACATATCTCCGTATTTCGATTATCTAGTATTTGTTTTTGTATATGTTCTTCGCCTGTGAAAGTTAAACTAAACTAATCTTTGCATGCGAAGATTAACTTAGGTTAGCTTTCACCATAACCTAAAGAATAAAGGGAACAGCCCTCAAGTAACGGAAAATCCTAGCTACTTGAAAGCTGCACTACTATATTTTATTTTTTGTACGAAATCACAACGTGACGGAATGGTTCATCCCCTTCACTGTTGGTAACAACGTTTTTATCCCCTTGAAGGGCAGTATGAATGATTTTACGTTCAAAAGCATTCATCGGTTCTAAGGAAACCTTTTGACGGTTGCGTTTCACCTTAGAAGCCAAGCGTTTCGCGAGATTTACCAATGTTTCTTCTCGGCGAGAACGATAGTTTTCCACATCTACAACGATATGGCAGTGGCCAGATACATCCTTGTGAGCCACGAGATTTGTTAAGTATTGAATAGCATCCAATGTTTGACCATGTTTGCCGATCAAAATACCTAAATCTTCGCCGTGTACTTGGAATGTAATCTTGTCTTTGGTCATCATCTTTTCGATAACCACAGTGAGGCCCATTTGTGTAAACATATCATCAAGGAATTGTTTACCTTTTTCAGCAATTTCTTGTTGATCTTCTTTTGAAAGTTCTTTTTTAGAAGGTTTTTCCGTTACAGTACTTTCAGAAGTTTCAACTGCTGTATCTTGTACTTCTGTTTCGCTTGTTGCCACTGGTTCGGAAGCAATAGCTACAGATTGTTCTTCTGCGTTAGCTACTTCTTTTGCAGTAGCAGATTGAGCCAAAGCGGTGAAGAATAAGCGAACAACTGCTGGTTTACGACCAATACCTAAAAATCCACTAGAAGGTTGTTCTAAGACTTTAGTTTCTACCAATTCTTGACCTTCAGCGGCTAATTGAGCTACACCTTTAGCAATGGCATCTTCAATGGTTTTAGCAGATACATCGATAAATTCCATAATTGCCTCCTACTTAGCGTTCAAATTTTTGTAAATGAAATGCTGTTGAATCAATTGGAATACGTTAGAAACTACCCAGTAGATAACGAGACCAGATGGGAAGCTCAAAGAAATGTAACCAATGAATAAAGGCATAAAGATTGTCATAATCTTTTGTTGTTGCGCAGCTGCACCAGTCGCACCATTACTAGTTTGACGAGACATAACCCATGTGGATAATGCACTCAAAATAGGTAAGATATACATTGGATCTGGATCGCCAAGGCTAGGCAACCACAAGAATTGTACAAAGTTTGGATCGTATGGGTAATCTTTCAAAGCCCAATAAATTGCGATCAAGAAGGGCATTTGTACCAACAATGGCAAGCAACCAGCCAATGGGTTAACGCCCATTTCTTTGTACAATGCACCCATTTCCGCTTGCAGTTTTGCAGGATCGTTTTTGTATTTATCTTGCAATTGTTTCATGCGAGGCTGCAATTCTTGCATAGCCTTCATGGATTTGATTTGCTTAACAGTAAGTGGTGCCAAAATCGCTTTAATAACGATTGTTAAAAGGATAATAGCCACACCGTAGCTTGGATAACCTATCATTTGAGTCAATTGGAACGCATAAGTTACCAATGTGCTCATTAAATCAACGATAGGTTGGAAAATACCACTTAAAAAGTCCATTGTTTCTCCTTTTTCATACAGTCCGAAATCGTCCTTTGCGCATCTATATATCGTTATGGTATGGTCTAAATTTCATCCATACAGATGCTCAGGTATTTCCAAAACTGTGCTCGATGGTTTTTATGAAAGTAACTTTCACAGAACGCATCCAGCCTAATCCCACGTGGATTAGGGAACTGGATCGTAGCCACCCTTATGGAAAGGATGACAGCGAAGAATGCGTTTTAAACCCATCCAGCTACCTTTCAAAGGACCATATTTTTCGATGGCCTGCAGAGTATATGTGGAACATGTCGGATAATAACGGCAACATCCAGGTTTTAAGGGAGATATGGCGAGCTGATAAAACCTAATTAAAAGTCGTAAAAGCATGGTTATACAGCGTTTCATGGAAACCTCCATATACACAAAAAGGACCAAAGCCTCTAACTTGTGGTCCTATTTATCATTTTGTATCAATAATTTGCTTTTTCGCAAGAGATACAAAATCTCCTTTTCCGCTTTTTCATAGGTAGCGTTTTTCAGAGGGCCACGTCCAACAATTACGATATGATACCCTTCGCGAATGACGTGCTGATTGAGGCGATATACCTCTTTCATCAGGCGTCTAGCTCGGTTGCGCTCCACTGCACAACCAACCTTTTTGCCTGTTACAAAACCAATGCGCGTAGGTTGCTTTGCCACGGGCATACGATACAGTACACACATACGGCCTACTTCGTATTTTCCGTGCTTATACACAAGGCGATATTCATTATTGTGCGTCAGTCGTCTTGCTTTATCAAGGCAATAATCCATATGCATTGTCCTTAAGTCCTAAGAATAGAAAAACTTGGCAGCAGCGCCAAGTTTTTTCTCCTGCCTAACAGCTATTATATTATGCAGATAAGCGTTTTCTGCCTTTTGCACGTCTTCTTTTCAAAACGAGACGGCCACCAATAGTTTTCATGCGTTCACGGAAACCATGGGTACGTTTTCTCCAAAGAGTATTTGGTTGGTAAGTACGTTTCATTAGTAAAACACCTCCTCGTCATTCTGTATTGTTTTACTTATACCATAACAGGGTAATTATAGAGGTAAAACGTAAATTTGTCAATATAATAAAGGGGTTCTGCTGTGAGTTCTTGTATTTCTGAAAATAATTCTACTACACATTTTATCCTGTAATTGATGTTACGTTTCCAGGGGGAGGAATATAGGGCTCCTTCATCGCTCCATACTCATCGTAAAGTCGCTCAAAAGGACCCTATATTCCCTCCTAAGGCAACCCTAATTTCACCTTCAACACCACTGCACGATGTAAACGTAACATCAATATCAGCATACAAGAACTCACAACCTTAATTTTTTTATATTAGACAAATTTACATTTTAATCTCTAGTTGAAGAGAGGGGAGGAATAGATGTGGTTTTCTCCCTCCATACTCATCGTAAGTCGGTCAAAAATCCATATCTATTCCTGCTCCTAACACACTCTAATGACTACTCATACACCTACCACCAGTATAAAAAGTAGTATCAGTTTTTATAGGAAATCTAAAAGTCTTTCAGAATACGGATCTAAGATTTAACAAATCTTACCTTTTAACCTCTTGATAAGAAAGGGGGGACAATTGATACTATTAATTTCCTCTGACTTCTCTCCCCGATTTTCATTTAAGTTGTGTTGATAACGTTTTATAAACAGATCTAATGTAGATTGATAGAAGGTATATCTATTACTTTTTTGGTTATATGTATAAAAATCATAAAATTATATGGTTGGAGGAGGGGAAGTGAAACTACTTTTTGAGCGACTTGCGTCAGGATGGAGCGATAAAAGTAGTTTCACTTCCTATCCCAAAAGTAATAGATATACCAAGAGAAAATTAAAATATACATTATAAACAGTTTATAAAAGTTATCCACAGATTGAATGACAAATTACTTATTTTTTGGTACAATCATACTTGAAATTAGGAAAAATTATATATTTTTATAGGTTTTTGATGGATAACTTTCGAGGTTATCCACATTTTTTCTCTTTTAGTTTATAAAAACTAAAAAGTCAGTAATTATCTATATAAAATAGACTTTTATTTTTACTTATTCACAGGTTATACACAAGTTATTCACAGGAGTAATAGTTTTTTCCACAGCTTTTACAATAGTTATGCACATTATTCCTAAAGTTATACACATTTATTGCAATAGTTATTCACAAGAGGCACGTCATGCAATCATTTGATTTAAATAATATATGGGAGCATATATTGCAAGAGGCGAAAAAGAATATGCAACATTTACCTGACGCATTGTATTTGCGCGTCACGTCATCGTTGATTCCCATGTCTCTCGAAAGTCATTCGATCCATATTGGGGTCATGCAAACATTTGTAAAAAACTTAATCGACCAGCAGCCACAGATTAGCAAGGCTTTGCAGGATGCTATTACTACGGTCATCGGTTCCCATCGAGATATGGTGTTATTCGATTTCAATCAAGAGAGTGTAGATACTACCTTTGTTGATGAAAGTCTCATCGATACGCCAGTTGTGGCACCGCCATTGCCTTTACCACCTATAGTAGAGGAAAAGACTCATCAAGAGGAGTTTTACACTCCAGTCTATCAAGATCCTGTCTATATCGACCGCGCGCCAGCGCCTGTGGAGATTCCAGACGAACCAATGGTAGCGATACCAAAGAAATCTACAGAAACAATGCCAACATTGCAGTCTGATAATGTACCTGTAGATTTATCACTATCTAATCTCAATCCGGCGTACCGTTTTGATAATTATGTAACGGGCAATGCCAATCGCATTCCTTTTGGAGCCGCTCAAAATGTAGCTGAATTTCCTGGTGGAGACTATAATCCGCTCTTTATATACGGTCCATCTGGCCTCGGCAAAACACACTTGATGCACGCCATCGGCAATGCTATCAAAGAAAATCATCCACATATGAAGGTCATGTCTATTACAAGCGAAAATTTTATGAATATTTTCGTTGAAACATTACAGCGCAATCAAGGTAAATTATTCCGCAACACATTCCGCAATATAGACGTGCTCATGATTGACGATATTCAGTTCCTTGAAAGCCGTGAAAGTACGAAAACTGAGCTGTTTAATACGTTCAATGAATTATTAAATAACAACAAGCAAATCGTACTTACCTCTGATACGATGCCAAACGATATGGAGCAATTCGAAGATCGTCTTCGCTCTCGTTTCCAAGCTGGCTACATTGCCACAATGGAAAATCCAGATTTAGAAACGCGCATTGCCATCTTCAGGTCACTGCTCGAACGAGAATATAAAAAGAATCGCATTATTCGCATCGATAATGATTCAATTAACTACGTAGCATTGCAATTTAGCGAAAACGTCCGCGTATTACAAGGTGCTTTCACCAAACTCATCGGTACAGCATCCATCGATCAACGTCTCGAATCTATCGACCTAGAATACACAAAACACGCCTTGGCGGGCCTCGTTCATACCGAAGAGGTGAATATGGTTAATATTGAAAGCATCCAGAATTTTGTAAGTTCTTATTTCAATATTAAAAAGCAAGACCTACTCGGCAAGAAACGAAAAGCCCAATTCGCATTTCCACGGCAAATCGCCATGTATCTATGCCGCGATATGATCAATGAAAGCTATCCTCAAATCGCAGCAGCTTTTTCTCGTGATCATACGACAATTCTCCATGCGTACGATAAAATAACGAAGGAAATTGAAAAAAACGAAGAAACTAAACGAATGGTTGCAGAAATTAAACAGAAATTAACAACCTGTGGATAACTCTGTGGATATACGGTGAATAACTTTGTGGATATCCTAAAACTCATACTTTGATGTTAATATGTGGATAAGTAAGTACAAACTATCAACATAGTTATACACAACCCATAATTCACACAGTTAGTGGCGCCAAATCACTTTTACACATATAAACAGACCCCTACTATTACTACTACTAAAACTAACAAACAATCAAAAAACCAGTAGAAATAGATCTACCGTAGAATATCTATAGAGCATCTACGATAGTAAACATTGAATATTACAAACAAAGCAAGTAATTATTAGTGCTTTTACAATATATAAAAATTATAAAGGAGTAACATATGCATATTACATTCCCTAAAGCAAATCTCCAAAAAGCAATCAACGTATTGCAAAAGGTATCTCAAAATAAAACAAGTTCCAACTTACCAGGCGCTATTTACATGACTACAAAAAATGGTCAAGTAGAATTGCAAGGTAACGACTTTGAACTCGGCATTCGCTTAACCATCGATGGAGACATTAAAGAACCTGGTACTTTAGTAGTAGGTTCCCGCTATTTCCAAGAATTAATTCGCAAATTACCTGGCGATACTATCGAAATTTACAAACCAGAAGACGGAAATTCTTTAACCATCACATCTGGATCTTCCGAATTTAACCTTGTTACATTACACCCAGATGATTTCTCCTTGGTGGAACAAATTCACGACCAAGATCATGTAAACATTGATAGCTTTGCTATGAAAGAACTCATCGATTTAACAAATTATGCAGCTGCTACTGACGAAGATCGTCCTGTATTTACCGGTGCTCTTCTTGAAATCAAAGAAAACGAAGTGACTATGGTTGCTACCGATACACACCGTATGGCTGTTAAAAAAATTACCATCGATGAACCAGCAACGACTCCAATGCGCGCTATCATTCCAACAAAAACGTTGGCTGAAGTATCTCGTTTATTACCAACAGATAATCCAGCTATGATCAATATCATTTGGAATCGCACACAAATCGTATTCAATTTTGAATCTATTTATATTATTTCTCGCTTAATTGAAGGTACATACCCTGAATATGAAAAGGTAATTCCTTCCCAATTCGATTCTAGCGCTGTAATTGATCGCCGCGAATTTGCTGGTGCTGTTGATCGCGTATCCTTGTTGGCTAAAGACATCAGCTATAATGTAATTCGTTATGATTGGTCTGAAAGCAATGTCACATTGTCTACTCAAAATACTGAAATCGGTATGGCAAAAGAAGACGTAGCTGTTGAATTTAAAGGTACACCTTTCACAATCTCCTTCAATGGTCGCTACATCTCTGACATCTTGCGTCACAGCACAGGCGATAATATTCACTTGTTCTTAAAACAAAATGGTCCTGTTGTCATTCGCCAAGACAATAATCCGAACTATACATACGTAGTAACACCAGTTCGCACAAATGCTTGACCTTTATCACTTTAGGAGAACGTTATGAAAGAGCAACAGCAGGTACCCATTCATACGGAGTACATTCAAATTGATCAGTTGTTGAAGTTAGAAGGCATCATTGAAACAGGTGGTCAAATAAAATCTTTCATCGATGAAGGCATCCTTACCTTGAATGGTCAGGTTGTAACGGAAAAACGCAAGAAATGCCGCGTTGGTGATGTGATTTCTTGTGAAGGTCTCGATGTAGACCTCGTGATTACACAAGAGGAGGCATAATCGGTGAGAATTGACTCACTGCAGTTATTTCAGTTTCGTAATTATAAGGATGTACAGATACAGTTTAATCCTGAGATTATTGTTCTATATGGCACTAATGGGGCTGGTAAGACTAATATCCTCGAATCGATTTATGTTGGTACGATTGGTAAAAGCCATCGTACGAATGATACGTCAGATATGCTCATGTTCAATGCTGAAGAAGCTGGCATTGTGGTAAAGTTCGAGAAAAAGGATACGCCTCAAAAGGTAAATATTAAATTATTCCGTCAAGGTCCTAAGGATATTCGATTAAACGACACAAAAATATCTCAAAAAGAACTGATTGGTACATTAAATACAGTTATCTTCTGTCCTGAAGACTTACAGCTCATCAAGGGAACTCCGTCTGGACGTAGGCGTTTTCTCGATATGGAAATATCTCAGACCAGCGCTATTTACTATCATCAATTGATGCAGTATAATCGGTTGTTACAGCAACGAAATGCAGTTCTAAAAGAATATAGAGGAAAGAATAATATTCCTCTTGAAGAATGGGATTTGCAGCTAGCAGATATGGCGAGCTTTATCGTAAAGAAACGATTAGAAAGCTTAAAAAAAATTAATTTGCTCATTGATTTGATGAATCGTAAATTGACAGGTGGTCTTGAGAATTTAACCATTGGTTATGAACAGCCGTATATGGACAATGGTTCATTGGAATATACAAAGGAAGGCTTTTACGAACGTATAAAAGCAGCGTTGCCGCAGGATCGTCATCGTTTAAGCACTAGTGTGGGTCCTCATCGCGATGATTTACGATTCTTTTCCGATGCGATGGATTTAAAGAAATTTGGATCTCAAGGGCAGCAACGAACCGCTGTATTGTCCTTAAAGTTGAGTGAGCTTGAGTTTATCAAGTCAGAGGTAGGAGAATATCCAGTTCTTCTCTTGGATGATGTATTGAGCGAACTTGATGAGTCGAGACGAGCGAATTTATTGCAGTTTATTCATAAACGAATTCAAACATTTATTACCACTACAGATATTCACGATTTTAAAGATTTAAAATCCGTTCAATTTATTTCTTGTGAAGGGGGACAGGTTCAGTATGGACAGCCTTGATCTTTGTTTACCAAAGGCCTTAGCAGAACTGAATTTACTGGAACAATATAAATTAAATACCCTTGTTCACAAGTGGCGTGATGTAGTAGGTGATGTTATCGCGGATCATACAAAAATTGTGTCCATCAAGCCTCCAAATATGGTTATTAGTACAGATAATTCCATGTGGATGCAGGAATTACAGATGCAAAAACGACGTATTATCGAGGCTATCAATAAGTATTACCGTCAAGATGTAATCACCGATATTCGCTTCATCATGAAACGTCAGAGCTATGTGAAAGTAGAAAATAACACGTCTCTCACGATTCCTGATGAACAAATTATTACAAAACGTATTAACTTTGCAGATATCGTGCTTTCAAAAGAAGACGTAGATGCCATTGATACATCGTTGAAACAAACGGATAACGAAGCATTAAAAGCTGCTTTCCGGAAAGTACAGATTACGGCTCGTAAGAGAGAAATCTATTTAGAGCAGCATGGATACCATCGTTGTAAGCGATGTGGCATGCATATGAAATCTAAAAAGGAAATCTGTCCAACCTGTGAATATGAATTGCATCGAAAACATATTAAGGACATTAAGTCTGTGATTAGAAAATATCCGTACTTTAAATACAGCGACTGTCAGCAATTTATACAGTGTAGTTTTTCAGACTTTGCAGAAGCGATGCGAGAATCCATATACTTTTACCTTGATAAGATTTATAAAGGATCTATCAATCGCCGTCATATGTTTATGGTGGCCATGCTCATTACCCACAAAAAACCTGATGAATTGACGGATCAGCACGTTATTAATTTGTGTAATAAATATCGGTCTAAGTTCCTTGCTGAAGAGGAGCAGCGCAAAATTGATGCCCTTAATGGGACATTAGAAAAGTAGAGGGGGATTCTTATGTACGTTCATATTGGAGATACCATTTCCGTGCCCATAGAATCCATTATTACGATGGTGCATGCCAAGGGCGGAAAGTCCCATAAAAGTCCTATTCATCACTATGAAACGCTAGAATATATCGCTATGGTGCCAGAGGAGCAAATTAAGACATATGTGGTTACTGATGCTTGTGTGTATGGATCTGGTATCAGTATTAAGACTTTAATGAGACGGATTGATGAGTTTTATAGTATAATAAAGAGATAAAGTTTAATCCTGTACATGTTTTGTCACTTTATTTCAATCAAGTGCAGTATGATAGATTGTTAGGAGGAGTTTGTTTCATGCCTGAACAAAATTATGGCGCTCAGAATATTCAGGTTCTTGAGGGTCTAGACGCGGTGCGTAAACGCCCAGGGATGTATATTGGTAGTACGTCTGCTCGTGGTTTGCATCACCTCGTATACGAAGTTGTAGATAACTCTGTAGACGAAGCGCTTGCTGGTTACGCTACACATATCGAAGTATCCATCAATCCAGATAACAGTGTTACCGTTGTCGATGATGGTCGTGGTATTCCAACAGGAATGCATGAATCTGGTATGTCTGCGGTAGAGCTAGTATTAACGAAATTGCATGCTGGTGGTAAATTTGGTGGTGGCGGCTACAAGGTATCTGGTGGTCTTCACGGCGTAGGTATTTCCGTAGTTAATGCATTGAGTGAATGGACTAAGGTTCAAGTATCTCAAAATGGTATTGTTCAAGAAATTTCCTTTGCTCGTGGTCATAAAACTTCCGAGTTGCACGAAATTGGCAAGGCCGAAGGCACTGGTACTACAGTTATTTTCAAGCCAGATGCAGAAATCTTTGAAACTACCGTATTTAGCTTTGATACATTGAAAATGCGTTTACAAGAATTGGCATTCCTTAACAAAGGCCTTCGCATTACATTGAGCGATTTGCGTTTAGAGGAACCTCGTGTTGAAAGCTTCCACTATGAAGGTGGTTTGGTTTCTTTCATTACCTTCTTGAACGAAAATAAAGAAGCAATTAACCCAACTGTTATTAACATTGAAAATACAAAAGACGATGTTGTGGTAGATGTAGCATTGCAATATAACGATAGCTATAGTGAAAACTTGTTGTCCTTCGTAAATAACATCAATACGATTGACGGTGGTACACATCTATCTGGTTTCCGTGCTGCCTTGACTCGTACCCTCAATGATTATGGCCGTAAATCTGGTTTGATCAAGGAAAGTGAGTCTAATCTTTCCGGTGAAGACGTACGTGAAGGTTTGACAGCTGTCGTATCTGTAAAAGTGTTGGAACCTCAATTTGAAGGCCAAACAAAAACTAAACTTGGCAATAGCGAAGTTAAAGGTATTACAGATGTTATCGTTACAGAAGGTCTTAAAACATTCTTTGAAGAACATCCTCAAGATGCGAAGAAAATCATCGAAAAAGCAACGATGGCAAGCCGTGCTCGAGAGGCCGCTCGTAAAGCCCGTGACTTAACACGCCGTAAAAATGCGTTGGAAGTATCTAGCCTTCCTGGTAAATTGGCGGACTGCTCCGAAAAAGATACATCTATGACTGAAATTTATCTTGTGGAAGGTGATTCTGCGGGCGGTTCTGCAAAACAAGGTCGCGATCGTCGTTACCAAGCAATTTTACCATTGCGTGGTAAAATCCTTAACGTAGAAAAAGCACGCCTCGATAAGATTTTGGCTAATAACGAAATTCGCTCCATGATTACCGCTTTTGGTACAGGTATTGGCGATGAATTCGATATTACAAAATCCCGTTATAACAAGATTATCATCATGACAGATGCGGACGTTGACGGCGCTCACATCCGTACATTGTTGTTAACATTCTTCTACCGCTATATGAAACCATTGGTAGAGGAAGGTCATATCTATATTGCTCAACCACCTTTGTATCAAATCAAGAAGGGTAAATCTCATTGGTATGTATACTCTGATGCAGAGTTGACTTCTAAACTTGATGAAGTAGGCCGCGATGGTACTACAATCCAACGTTACAAAGGTTTAGGTGAAATGAATCCTGAACAATTATGGGAAACTACGATGAACCCTGAAAATCGTACGATTCTACAAGTTAGCTTAGAAGATTCTATCGAAGCCGATAAAATCTTTACGGTCCTCATGGGTGATAAGGTAGAGCCTCGTCGTAAATTTATTGAAGATAACGCAAAATACGTGCGTAATCTAGATTTGTAAGAGGTGACCCATGTCTGATAATCATAATAATAACGTAGAGTTTACGTCTAACAAAGATCAACACCTAAAACGTTCCCTAAAGGCGCGTCATATGAATATGATCGCTTTGGGTGGTGCTATCGGTACAGGTTTATTCGTTGCTGGTGGTGAAGTCGTAAGTACAGCTGGCCCTGGTGGTGCTCTTGTAGCTTACGGCCTCATTGGTATCATGGTTTATTTCCTTATGACATCTCTTGGGGAAATGGCCACATATTTACCAATTCCAGGTTCCTTCGGGACTTATGCAAAACGTTATGTAGATCCTGCCTTTGGGTTTGCCTTAGGTTGGAACTACTGGTTTAACTGGGCTATTACCTTGGCTGCTGAAGTATTAGCAGGGGCACTCATCATGAAATATTGGTTCCCTGATGTGCCTGCCATCGTATGGTCTGCTCTGTTTTTGCTCATTTTATTCGGTTTGAACTATTTATCTACTCGTTCCTTTGGTGAAAGTGAATATGTGTTCTCTAGCATCAAAGTTATTACAGTATTCGTATTTCTATTCTGTGGCTTTATGCTCATCTTTGGTATCGGTGGTACATCTCCAGGATTTGCAAACTGGACCGTAGGAGAAGCTCCATTTGTAGGTGGCTGGGAATCTATTCTTGCTATCTTTATGGTGGCAGGATTCTCCTTCCAAGGTACTGAATTGATCGGTGTAGCCGCTGGTGAAGCGGAAGACCCTGAAAAGAATGTGCCAAAAGCGATTAATACAATCTTCTGGCGTATTCTATTATTCTATATCGGTGCTTTCACGGTTATCGGTTTCTTGATTCCGTACACAGATCCAAATTTGTTGAATTCTAGTGTAGAGAACGTATCTATTTCTCCATTTACACTCGTATTTGACCGCTTTGGTTTTGCCTTTGCTGCTAGCTTTATTAATGCCATTATCTTAACGGCTGTATTGAGTGCTGGTAACTCTGGTCTGTACTCTTCTACGCGCATGTTGTACGCACTCGCTAAGGAAGGTCAAGCACCTCAAATTTTTGCTAAGTTAAATAAACGCGGCGTTCCAGTACCTGCGTTAATCTTAACGACAGCAATCGGTTTATTTGCGTTCCTAACAAGCTTTATCGGTGAAGGTACAGCTTATACATGGATTGTTAATATCTCTGGTTTATGCGGTTTCATCGCATGGGTTGGTATTGCAGTATCTCACTATCGTTTCCGCCGTGCTTTCATCGCACAAGGCAGAGATCTTAGTGAATTGCCATACAAAGCGTGGTTATTCCCAGTTGGCCCAATCTTGGCGTTCATTCTTTGCGTTATCATCATCTGTGGTCAAAACTACTCCGCTTTCACAGGTGATACCATCGACTGGTACGGCGTATCCGTTGCCTACATTGGCTTACCAATCTTCTTCGCAGTTTACCTTGGTTACAAATACATCAACAAAACTAAAGTTGTGCCGTTGAAAGAAGTTAACTTAGACCGCGATTTTGATAGATAAAAATATAAAATTAGACCTGTTCATTATGAAAGTAGTGAACAGGTCTTTTTTTGATGTATAATATGTAAATTTTTGATGTATAATATGTAAATTTTTGATATATAGTATGTAATTTTTGGAGATACAATATGTAATTGTTTTATGTGAAAGCTATATTTATATTTGTTTTTCTCTAAAAGTCTTGTTATAATAAATCAAAATATATTGTAGTCAATTAGAAAGGATACAATTATGATTATTACAACAACTATGCATATTGAAAATAAACCTGTACAAGAGTACAAAGGTATTGTATTTGGTGAAGTCGTAGAAGGCCGTAACTTTGTGAAAGATTTCATGTCTGGCATTCGAGACATTGTTGGTGGTCGTAGTGGCAGCTATGAAGATTCTTTGATGAATGCGCGCAAAGCAGCTCTCGACGAAATGTCTCAACGAGCTTCTAAATTGGGTGCTAATGCTATTATTGGTGTATCCTTCCAATACAGCACAGTAGGTGCACAAAATGGCATGCTTATGATTACATGCAATGGTACAGCCGTTGTAGTTTAATAAATAATAGACTAAGTCAGATATAATTATTAATATAATCCTAAGGGAAATAAGTAAGTCGTAATGTATTATTGTGACTAAAAAAACAGCAGGGGAAAGCCCTGCTGTTTTTTTATATGATATTTATTAAAAAACCCCCTATAAAAAGTATTAGAAACTTTTATAGGGGGTTTTTTGTATTGTGGTTTATCTATATATCTTATAGATAATAAAAAAGCAGAAATAGTTACTGCTTTTTTATTTTACCTTATACCAGCTTGCATACATGACTGGTAATACGATGAGTGTTAGAACCGTTGCCACTAGTAAGCCGCCGCTAAAGGCGATGGCCAATGGGCTCCAGAATACAGATCCCATGAGAGGAATCATGCCTAAAATCGCTGCGATAGCGGTAAGCATGATAGGTCGGAAACGAAGTGTAGCGGAGTTGATAATCGCTTCACGAGGTTCTTGTCCTTCTGCCTTGTGGATTTCGATTTGGTCTAACAAGATAATGGAGTTACGGATGATCATACCTGAGAGGGCGATGATCCCTAGAATAGCCATAAAGCCTAACGGCGTTCTCGTAATATTGAGTGCTAATACAACACCGATTAGTCCCAATGGAGCAGTGAGTAGAGCCATTACCATGAGGGCGATACGCTTTAATTGGAACATGAGGATTGTCATGATTACAAAGAGCATAATTGGCATTGGCGTTAATAGCTTTTGAACGGCTGTTTCACTCTTTTCAGCGGCGCCGTCTAGGTCAATAGAATAGCCTGTAGGCAAGGAATCGCGAATGTCTTGTAAGGATTTGTAAACCTCTTTTGTTTTCGCATTACCCAATACACCTGCTTTTACATTCGCATGCACACTAATGGTTGGCATCATATTGCGATGCCAGATAATACCATCCTCTTGTGTCATGGTAATGGTTGCAATTTGGCTAAGTGGTACATAGGAGCCATTTCCTGTTTGAATTGGCAAGGATGAAAGAGCACTTAAGTTATGTTGCTCGTTGTCACCTAAACGGAAGGTAACAGGAATGGTTTGGTTCCCTTCGTAGTATTCACCAGATTTAGTACCAGACAATAGACTTTGCAAGTGCAAGGATACAGCATAGCTATCGATGCCGAGTAAACGTGCCTTGTTTGGATCGATGTGAATATTGGCTACAGGTTCTGTATCTGGCCAGTCAAAGGCGATATTTTGTAAGTCTTTATCGTCTTGCATTTTAGCTTTTACTTGATTTGCAATTTCTTTTACCACCTTTTGATCAGGGCCAGCAACGCGAAGCATGACTGGAAATTTGGATGGTGGACCGATTTGTAAGAATTGCGTGTTTACAAGGGCCGATGGGAATTGCTCGTTTAAATACGGAGTCAATTCAGCATAGAGTTTATCGCGATCCTCTAAGGATTTTGTAACGATTACATATTGTAAGAAGTTGTTCCGTTGCAATTCAGGTTCCAAGGTGAGGACGAAACGTGGAGAACCTTGTCCGATGTAGGAGGTGAAGGTTGCAATGCGTTCGTCGTCTTTTAAATGTTTATCGATGAGTTTTGCTTGGTTAGCAGTATACTCGATAGACGAGCTTTGAGGAAATTGCATGGATACAATGATTTCATTACGCGTTGATGATGGGAAAAATTCCTGTTTGATCAATGGTAGTGAAAGCAAGGATAAAACGAAGGCACCTAGGGTGGCCAGTAGGACTACCTTGTGATGTCCTAGAGCCCAATGTAATAGTTTTTCAAACTTATCATAGAAGGTTACATTGAGCTTGTGCATGATACGGTCTCGTTTAGTCCATTCCGATTCTGGTTTTGGAGCCTTGTTTTCAATGATTTTATAACCCAATACAGGGCTGACGAGAACAGAGGCGAACCAAGATAGAATAAGCGCCATAAATACAACGATGGATAGGGATTTTGTAAACTCTGCTACCATACCTTGTGCCAATGCTAATGGCAAGAAACCTGCACAGGTAATGAGTGTACCAGATAGCATAGGGAATGCTGTCGATTCGTAAGCAAAGGTAGCAGATTTAAAGTGACCCCATCCTTCTTCGAGCTTAACGCTCATCATTTCTACAACGATGATGGCATCGTCTACGAGGAGGCCTAAAGCTAGGATTAAGGCACCTAAGCTAACCTTATGTAGATAGATGCCACTTTCATACATCAAGATGAACGTCGTAGACACAACGACTGGAATGGTGAGGGCTACAACGATACCGGTTCGTAAGCCGAGAGATGCAAAGCTTACGAGCAATACGATGGCGATGGCTTCAAATAAGGATTGAGAGAAATCGCCGATGGATTCTTTAACGATATGCGGTTGATTCGATACTTGATTGAGTTCGAGACCGGCAGGAATCGTTTTCTGTAATTCTCCGAGTTTTTTGTCGATGGCTTCGCCGAATTCGATATTATTAGCTCCTGCATCCATGGAGATAGCGATGCCAATGGCTGGCTTGCCTTTGTAATAGAACTGTGGATCGCTAGGGTCTTGGTAGGTCATGGTTACATCAGCCATGTCACCGAGGCGCAAGGTTTGGTTATTGATGCGGATCGGCATATCTCGCACCGCTTGAGGACTATCGAATAGGCCATTGACGCGGAGATATACATTGTTTGTATCTGTTGTAATCAAACCAGCTGGAACCATCATACTTTGCTGTTTAAGCGCTGTTAACAGCTGTTGTGTACTGACTTTATAGGATGCGAGTTTATCCTTGTTTATGGTTACATTGAGGGTTTGTTGTTGAACCCCAATGAGGCTGATTTTCTTAACATTAGGAACAGATAAAAGCTGACGTTTTAAGTCTTCTGCTTGTTGTCGTTTTTCTTCGTACGAATACTCATCACCACTGATGGCATAGATAATGCCATATACATCGTCGAACCTGTCGTTAATGGTCGGTCCTTGAACGCCTGCAGGCAATGATTTCCATTCGTCGTTGATCATATTCCGCGCTTCTTCCCAAGCGGGACGAATTTTATCGGATGGCAAATCCTCTCTTAAATTGATATAAATAACGGATTTGCTGCCATCTGTAAAAGATTTTGTATAATCTACACCAGGAAGATCGCGTAGTTTTTCTTCGAGTTTGTCCGTTACCTGATCCGACATTTCTTGTGGAGAAGCCCCCGGCCAAGCAACACCGACCACCATGGTGCGCATCGTAAAATCAGGATCTTCCATGCGTCCCATATGGGTGAATGAGAAGATACCGAAGGTGAGGAGCACAGCCATGAAGTAGTAGATAATGGACTTGTGTTTAAGAGCCCATTCGGCTAAGTTAAATTGTTTCATTGACTAACCGCCGTCCCTTCTTGTAATTGTTGGGTACCTGCGGTGATGACAATGTCACCTTTAGCTAAACCAGATGTGACGATGACGGAGTTCTTACCGAACTCACCAGTTTTGATAGGCACGAGATGAGCCTTCTTATCGCGGATGATATAGACAGCATTATTGCCGTTAGAGTCTTTCACAAGAGCCGTTAACGGAATAGAAATATTGGTACTATCTGTGGTAGATAGATTAGCATTGACCGTCATACCTAGTTGTACCTCTTTAGGCGCATTTTGCAAGGTGATTTTTACGGTATACGTTCTCGCTACAGGGTCAGGAACTGGTGAAATTTCACGTACTACGCCTTGTACTGTTACATCTGGTAATGCCCAGAAGGTAATAGTAGCAGGGCTACCTACATGAATTTTACTTAATTCTTGTTCAGGAAGGGCAATGACTGCTTCTGGGTCGTGACCGGCCGCTAAGGTACCAACACTTTGACCGGCTGCTACGACTTGTCCTGCTTCAATATTGAAAGCGGTAATAATACCTGTATCAGGGGCCGTCAAATTAGTATAGCTATTTTGATTACTACTCAAATTAAGGCTTGCTTGTGCTTGTTGTAATTGAGCAGATGTGGCATTCAATTGGTTTTCAGCTTGGTCTAATTGCAATTTACTAATTGCTTGTTGTGCATAGAGCTCGCGGTATCGTTTAGCATTGGTTTCTGCCAATTCGTAGGCCGATTGAGCAGCTTTTACAGCACCTTCAGCATTTTGCACCTGAGCTGATGTGTCTGAACCATTGATTTGAGCAATGACTTGGCCTGCTTGCACTACATCACCAACATTTACAAATTTGTTGATGACACGCCCTCCAATTTGAAAGGCTAAGTTTGTTTCTGTTTTATTATGAATGGTGCCTGCATAGCCAGCATCAGTAGTTCCAGACTCTTCACCTATAGTGATGGTACGCACCTTGAGACTTGTATCTTCAGGTGGTTTTTCTGATCCACAACCACTTATGATGGCGGTCCCTATTAATAGGGCGCCTATAGTTGCTATGATTCGTTGATTCATAGAATCTCTCCTTTGTCTACCGCATATAAGCCCTATGACACAGAACTACACATAGGTAGTAATCATAGGACTCTATATGTATATTAGAAAACTCTAATTTCTAATTATATATTTTATAGAAAAAAATAATTATATATTTTATACAATTTAATAATACTATATTTATATTGAAAGTTCTAGCCTTTATGCAGAAAATAAAAGAATTATATACTTAATTTATATAATTGATGATATATTTTAATGATAATTTTTAAAAGTAATCTATATTTTGCTAGTATTTGCTAGTATATGTATTATTTATATTATGAATACAAAAATGTAGTAAAAAAGTGAGTCCTCTATCGATTGAGCTGTATCCAAAAATATGTCCAATTTTTGGGGTACAGTTCATAGTAAGAGAACTCACTTCTTTAGATTTTGTCTATATTATTTGAGCTTTATTTTTCTTCTTCTTGTTCTACAATAGGTTCTTCATAGGTTACAAGGATTTTATCGATACGAGTATGATCCATATCGATGACTTCAAAGGTATAGCCGTTCCATTTTGCCTTGTCTAATTCTTTTGGAATACGACCGAAGAGGACGTTTAAGAGGCCGCCCATAGTTTTGTACAAGTCGTCTTCTTCGCCTGGCAATTCTTGATCGATGTGAAAGAATTCTTTAAATTCATCTACATTGAGAAGGCCATCTACGAGCCATGCTCCATCGCGTTCGATGATCTTGTTTTCTTCTTCCTTGATTTCTTCCTCACCGGAAGGCATAAGGCCTACGATTTCCTCCATGATGTCATGCAAGGTGACAAGTCCAGTAAAACCACCATATTCGTCGAGGATAATTGCTTCATGAACGCCTTCTGTACGTAGAACGTTCAATAATTTCATGAGTGAAATGGATTCAGGAACGAGAACAGGTTCTTTCAAACAAGCTTTGATGATATCGTGAATGGAACTTTCACTAGGACGTTGCATAATTTGAACTAATACATCGGATACGGTAACGAGACCCTTTAATTCATCTAAGGAATCGGTACCTACAGGAATGCGGTAATGGTTGGCATTCTTGAGGACCTCCATGATCTCGTCTTCCGTGCCATTAAGATCAATCCATTTGAGCTGTGTACGAGGAGTCATGATGTCACCTGCGTTCATATCTGCAAGATGGAAGATATTTTCTACGAGGATAGGTTCTTCCTCTTCGTAAGCACCCATGGCAACGCCTTCGGTAAGCATTTTATTAATTTCAGATTCTGTAATAGGCGCTTCTTCTTTTACAGTAACGCCTAGCATTTTTAAGAGGAATTCTGTGGAAACGCCGAGGAAGCTAACGATTGGTTTTAACGCCACAGATAGCCAGTAAATTGGTTTTGCTACTACAACGGCAATGCTTTCAGGGCTATTTAAGGCCAAGCGTTTAGGCACGAGTTCGCCGATAACGAGGGATAAATAGGTAATGATGGCAACGATAATGAAAGAGCTTATAGAAGCTGCGTATGGTTCGATGCTTGGAATATTTGCTACTAATATATCTTCTAAAGGTCCAGAGAAGGTGGCACCAGAATACAAACCAGTTAAAATACCTACGAGGGTGATGCCGATTTGAATGGTAGAGAACATTTCATTTGGGTTCTCCGATAATTCAAAGGCTGTTTTCGCGCGTTCATTGCCTGATTCTGCTAACTCTTCAAGTTTACGTTTTTTTGCATTTACAATGGCTAACTCCGTCATGGAGAATAAACCATTTGCGATGATTAATACGATGATAATGATAAAATCTAAGGTCAGATCACTGTCCATGTAAGTAGATACTCCTTTTTAATGACATATAATTCTACACATGAGAATAATAGAAATATTACTCCTAGTATACCATATCGACATTAATAAGTGATTCATATAATAAAAGCACCCGATATGGATGCTTTTGTTATATACTATAGGTGTTACTGGACTAGTAAATAGTACCCTAATAAGGGTATAGTATGTATAGAAATTAAGATTAGTATCAGTATTAGGTCATATAATTTGGGCCTCATAATAGGATTATATAGATGGCAACAGAGCAAGAGTGGGAAAGTGTATTACAAATTAAAACCTCTGGTCGGGATGATAGTCGTTCCGATACGGAGCATCATCCGTACGAGCCGACGGATTATTGCGTGCTGGAGCGTTTAGCAAATAGTGGTCATATTCGCAAGAAAAATACGCTCATCGATTATGGCAGTGGCAAGGGCCGAGTGAGTATTTTCATGGCTTACCAAACGGGCTGCTATTCTATAGGCATCGAATACGATGAACGGCTCTATGAAAAGGCTTTAATTAATGGTGAAAGCCCTGCTGCTCGTAATCGTGTAAGCTTTGTACTAGGTGATGCGGCGCTGTATGAATTGCCAAATCAGGTTGATCGATGTTTTTTCTTTAATCCCTTTGCACTCCATACGATTAAGCGGGTATTAGGAAATATTTTTGATTCGCTATATCATAATCCTCGGGAGATTAAGTTATTTTTCTACTATGTTAATGACGAGGTGGAGAACTTTTTAAATAACCATGTTCGCTTGGAACAAGAGGAACCTATTGATTGTAGTGACCTCTTTGAGGCCAGCGATGCAAAGGAACGAATTCTCGTCTATTCAGTTAACTTGTTTTAGTGCAGTTTAGTGCAGTAATTTAAGACTTTTATAATGAAATAATTTAAGGCCTTTAAAGACCTTTATGTAACAATTAGATATGTTTTGATGTAACAGTTAATTAAATAACCTCGATTTGAATAGTGTTTTAGTAGTATGAAATGCATACTATTAGGGACGTATTTAAATTGAGGTTTTATTCTATTTTTAAGGAACTTTTACACATATTATTAAGGAAAAAGCAGATAAATTCTGCTATAATAATATATTAGAGATTATAAAATTAATTCATTTTTATGATTCTATACATTGATTCGTATACGCTAATGTAGCGGGTAGGGCTGAGTGTATTGAATACAGGAGGTGCATATGGAACTCATCGATACAATGTTGATTGAACGCATTCGTAAAGCGTTAATTAAACGATATGACCGAGATCAACAGATTCAACAAATGATTGAAGAAATTGGTGCAGAGGAAGGCCTTAATGAGACCGAATTATCTATCGTTTACCAAGCGTATTTAGAGGTAAAAGAACGGGTGTATTATACATCTTCTCTCGTTGATTTGTGGAATCAAATTGAAGATGTTCAAAAACGTATGGCCTTATTGCATTCTTACGAATCTTTAGAAGAAGATCTATTTGGCGATGTGCTAGGTGGCGATAAGGAAGATATCGTCATTTCTAATACATCTGGACTTGGCAAGGGTGCAAGTCATAATTATGATGCATATGCTATGGAACAGGTACAATTATCTGACGTTCCTGTGCATCATGATTCTACGGTGGGCATGAATCATATTAAATTGAATGAATTAAAATCTATAGGCGGCCTCTTTACTGGTTTTGGTGAAAGCTCCGGTAAGGAAATGGCAGATTTTGAAGATACTGCGATTGAGCACCTTGATGTTAAACCATTAGAAGGCGTTGAAAGCTTAGCAATTCATCATTTAGATGAAGATGAAGCGTTAGATGTAGATGGTTTTGATGAACTTTCAAAAGATAAGAAATCAGAGGCGGCTAAAGTAGATGATGAGGATATGTCCTCTATTGATCCATACACGGCGGTGAATGCTTTATTATTTGGTAAAGCTGGTTTAGAGTCCGATAAAACAAATAAGAAGATGGAGAAGCTTCTTAAAAAGAAATTGAAACGCGTTGATGATGAATGGGCGCGTATCAACAGCTCTGAAGATAAGAAATCTAAGGACGATAAAAAATCCAAGGAAAGTAAAACATCTAAAGAGGATAAGAAATCCAAAGAAGACAAAAAGTCCAAAGGCGAAAAAAAATCTAAGAAAGATAAAACGTCTAAAGAAGATAAAAAAGAGAAAAAACACAAGAAGTCTAAGGAAGAAAAACGTTCTAAAGACGAAGAAAAGTTAAAGAAAAAGAAAGATAAAGCTGAAAAGAAGCTTAAAGTCTTAAATGATAAGTTAAAAACAGTCTTCTTGGCTGATACTTTCAAGAAAAAAGATAAGAAGAAAGATAAGAAAAAGGATAAAAAATCCAAAAAGGATGAATCCGCAAAAAAGCAGAATCGATAGTTTCCGTATGGAATAGTAAGGCCTCTGAAAAGATGGTCAAGGAGAGTACTAGTGCGAAAAAATCAGCAGGTGCTGAGACTATCGACCGTGGATGCGGTAAATGCAAACGATGTAAAGGTCCTAAATGTAAGAAATATCCGAAATAATTGATAGTTATGTAATTAGTAGAATATGATGTAACAAATTACGTAGAATATATATGTAGTATATTATGTAGCATATATATATAGCATATATATGTAGTTTATGAATTTTATTATTTATTTAGGCAGTATAGTTATGTAGTTTTGTTACGTTTGTAACAATATAGTTGGATTAGTGAATTAACAATTTGGTTATACGATTCAACAGTTAGGGGTTAATGATGAACCGATGGCAGCGATTATTTGAAGGCATACGAACAGAGATTAAGGTATTTATCTTTTTCTCTGTTTTGTTGACTGCATTTAGAATCGTGTTTCTTGCAGTATTTCAATCACAACTGGCTTCCGTGACGATGGAGAATATCCTCACGTCCTTATGGCTAGGATTTAGATTGAGTCTCAAGACCGTCGGTTCTTTGTGTTTATTGGGCTTTTTAGGGGGGACGTTGGTACATACCTTTGTGCCAAAATGGCCGTCCTTGCGCATTAAACAGGTCCTCTACTCCATTGCGACTATATTGTTGACTTTCCTATTTTTGGGACGCATTCCGTTTTATAAAATTTTCAATTCCTCCTACAATGCGATGCTCATCAACGGTAAAAACGATGATATCGGCGCCATTGTAAATACCGCTATCAATGAATATAATGCCCTCATGTACATCATAGGGGCCGTTGTATTGAGTGCAGCTCTTTGCTATTTTCTAGTTCGTTTCCTAGCGTGGGGGGCCAAGAAATATAGTGATTACGCTGTTGACCTAAGGAATGGTGATGATGCGGATAATGTAAGAAATAGTGATTCTGCAGATCATCAACGACTTTGTACTACTTGGTATCCTAAGACGAAGAAAACGCAATGGATGACGGGCATTGGATTGACTGTCGCTATTGGCGTATTAGGTCTATTCTTTAGATTTGGCGGTGCTTTCAGCTATACAAATTCTATCAACTGGGAAAGTGCAGCCCGTCTTAGTTCAAATCTGTTAAACGAAAATATCCTCGATGATGTACAAGCGCTCTATCGTGTTAAAAGCATTGCGAAACGGACGGCTGAGCTGGAGGTTATCAACTTAACACCTCAAGAGTTAAACGAAAAAATCACTTCCGTTGGTGGTAAGTTTAACGGTACAAATTTTGACGGTTCTTTCACGAGAACCATTACGACACAACGATTAGCGGATCAACCGCAGTCTATAAACCTCGTTCTTGGAGAATCCTATGGCTTGTGGCCGTTCCTTGCTGAATATAACGAGCCTGGTGCGTACCTCGTTGAGCAAGGTCGTAAATACGCTGCCAGCCCTCAAGCGATGAGCACGCAACTAGCTCTTGCCCAAGGCACAGGCACGATGCCAGCCATCAATGGTTTGTTGACAGGGATGCCTGATACAGGGCTATATCCTAACTATGAAGGTGAAAGTTTCAAAGAACCTTACGGTTTAGGCATTGGTCCTGTTATGAAAAAGCTAGGCTACAAGACTGTATTTTGGTATGGTGGCTTTAGTACTTGGCAAAACGTTAAGAACTTTGCTTTATCTCAAGGCTTCGATGAATTCCACGATGCTTCAGAAATGCCAAGCGAAGACGGCAACGCTTGGGGTGTAGGCGATAAATATTTATTTAAAGCTATTTCTGCCTACATGGATCAACATAGAGGGGAAAAAATTCTCAATGTTATCATGACCACTTCTAATCATCCACCATATAGCATCAATGTGGGTAAGGAAGGCTACGATGTGAATAAGGTAAAAGGGCATTTGCCTGATTCTATCGAAGAAAACGATAAGCAATTGAACGAAATGGGCCATATTTGGTACGCAGACCACGTAATGGGTGATTTTATCGCTCGCGAAGAAATAGCAGATCCGTCGGCCCTCTTCGTCATTACAGGTGACCATAGCGAACGCTTTAACTTTGCTCGTGAAGTAGGTCCTAATGTGGCGTCTACGATTCCTATTATTTTCTATGGTCGCGGCATTCATAAAGACTGGCTTGCGCCTAATGCGTTCGGCATGAGCATTCAAATCATTCCAACCTTGGCGGAATTAATAGGCCGACCTGGTCAAACCTATGAAGCGATGGTACCAAGTTTGTTTACACAAGAGAAATTTGTATTTAATCATAGACTATATCTTGATAAAAGTGGCAAAGTGTTAGAACAAAGTGCGAGCATGCCTCAATCCTATGGAGATATGATTAAAAACATGCGCGAACTCGCAGCATGGCGCATTAAACATGGAAATAACATTAAGTGAGGAACATTTTAGCTAATGATATTTAGCTAGAACGAACTATATAAGTTTGAGAGTTTGTAAAACTAGTTTGGCTAGTACATGTTGTAAGAGGAGCATGGAATGGAGTTAATTTCGGTCATTGTACCCGTTTATAATGTGGAATCTTATGTTGCAGAATGTATTGAATCCATTCAAAACCAAACGTATATGAATTTGGAAATCATTTTAGTAAATGATGGTTCTACAGATGCTAGTGGTGATATTTGCGATCAGTATGCAGCCTATGATGAGCGCATCAAGGTCATTCATCAAGAAAATGGCGGTCTTAGTGCTGCTCGCAATACGGGAATAAAAGCGGCTAATGGTGACTATATTGCTTTTGTAGACTCCGATGATTACGTTGGGCTTACCCTCTATGAAGATATGTTAAAGCTTTTAAAAGAGCATGATCTTGATATTATCGAATTTACTGCTTTCAGAGATAAAAATGGTGATATTATCGAAGGTTGCAATGATGGTCAATTAGAAATTTATGAGAAAGAGGATGCCTTGCGATTAGCCATGCATGATTGTTTTGTGGCAGCTTGGAGTAAGTTATATAAACGCAGTGCTATCGGTGATGTGCGTTTTCCTGTAGGTCGAAAGTTCGAGGATACTGCTACATCCTATCTATATGTAGCTAATGCTAATCGGGTGGGTCATATCAATCGTTGTTACTATTACTATCGACTCAATCCAAATTCCATAACTCAAACTTCTTTTGATGCTAAATCTCGATGGGATTTTGTGTTGGGCTATGAAGAACGCTTGCAATATGCTATAGATCATCAATTACCATATGTTGATGATTGTAATAGTTTATTGATGAAAGCCGTATTATCCTGTTTAACGGCTTACTATGCAAAGCCAACGGGTAATCAAGTGTATTACGATAAGTGTAAAAAAATGATTGAAACTTATCGCAATGACGCATCCTATAAGCTATTAAATTCTAAATATAAGCTCTTTTTATGGTCCTTTGGCCGTGCCGATTGGATTCATAAAATAGGGGCTCGTTTATCGTACTTAGCAAAACAAGTACGTTCGTAAGTGAAAGGTAAAACTATGGCAACTGTATCTGTAATAATCTTAGCGAGAAATGAAGAACACAATATTCATGACTGCATTGAGTCTGTGCAGTTTGCCGATGAAGTTTTGGTTGTTGATGATTTTAGCACCGATGATACTGCAAAAATTGCTGAAGAAATGGGTGCTCGTGTTGTGCAACACGCCATGAATGGCGATTGGGGTGCGCAACAAACCTTTGGTATTGAACAAGCGAAATCTGATTGGATCTTATTCCTTGATGCGGATGAGCGCATTTCTGAGCCTCTAGCGAAAGAAATTCAAGCTATCGTTGTAAACGAACCTAATAAAGCGTATTGGATTCAACGGCGCAATAAATTCCATCATAACCACGCTACACATGGTGTATTACGTCCAGACTATGTGCTTCGCCTCATGCCTAAAGAGGGTAGCTATGTAGAAGGCTACGTGCATCCGGCCATAATTACGCCGTATCCAACAGAAAAATTACAACATCCGATGTACCATTACACCTACGATAATTGGCATCAATATTTCAATAAATTCAACAACTATACCACATTATCTGCGGAAAAATATCGTGATAATGGTAAAAGCTGTTCTTTTATCAAGGATATAATTTTGCGCCCTACTTGGGCTTTCATCAAGGTGTACTTCTTACAAGGTGGCATTCTCGATGGGAAGATGGGCTTTATTTTGTCTGTTAATCACTACTTTTACACAATGACTAAATACGTGAAGTTTTACTATTTACTAAAATCCAAGGGAAAATTGTAATAGAGGGAGCATTATGTTAGGCAATTTTGGAAAACATTGGCACATAGGCCGTACTATATATGGCAAACGCACATGGCGTGAAACGAGACGCACCTTCTTACATACAATGCGCTCTTGTCGTCATGACTCAACGGTTACGGAATTTGAAAACTTCTTTAAGTCCTATACGGCAGATCCAAAGCTGTTGGAAAAACATCCAAGTCTCTATGAATTGATGAGCCGTATGTTTTTAATAAAAAACTCTACACCACAGTGGCGCTTGGAAGCACTTCGCCAGCATTTCACCATATTACAAGAGGTGTTTACGGATGAAGCGATTCAGCTCATGTATGTAGACGAAGCGGAGTTTGATTATTTCGATAAAAAACGGGGTATTACCCTTTGGAGTTCCGATGAGCTCGATATGTCTGCTCATCTATATTACGAGCCGGGACAACGTAAGGAAGGTTTCTTGACGGTTATGCTCTTGCTCGAAGATAAGGGCGTATACCATGCAAATATTCGCTTTGCTAAAGGCCATAACGGAGAGAGAACTCTTGTTATCGGTACTATTCAAGGTTATAAAGATGGTCTTGAGAGAGCTAAGAAGATTACGAAAAAGATGTATGGTTACCGTCCTAAGAACTTCATTACCTTCTTGATTCGTGAAATCGGTCGTGCTGCGCAAGTAGAATCCATACTTGCCGTATCTGATGAAGGCTTCTATGCAAATTCACATATGGTGCGCGGTAATAAATCAAAGGTTGCTATATTAGATACCTTGTGGGAGGATATCGGCGGTACCGTATTGGAATCTAATCCAAATTATTTCACTATTCCACTTGAAGAAGAACGCAAACCTATGGAAGAGATTAAATCACAAAAACGTAGCCAATATCGCAATCGCTATGCTCTTTTAGATGAGTATGAAGCTATGATTCAAGAAAACATAAAACCGTACGTAAGGGCCTAGAGGTGTGCTATGCGCGTAGCAATTTTAGAAAGTATTGTCATGCCTGCTGGTCATGAGGTGGAGTTTGATCGGATCCTCATCAACGAATTAAAGCGTCAAGGTCATGAGCCAGTACTATTCGTACCGGAGAACTTTGCTTTCAAAGTAGACTATGGAGTAGATATAGTGTACTTAGAAGGGGGAGAGGTAGTGACCTATGCGGGGGCGTTTAAATGGAAGAAGCCATTTTTATCCATTTTGCGAGAACGCCGTCGCCGCAGTTGGTTCACATCAGCAGCAGAAAAAATTAAAGAACATAATATAGATGCTTTAATCATTCCCACAGGGACATACCGTTATATTAAAGCTTTGTTAGACACGCCATTAAAGGACAGTAAGGCAGCAGTACACGTTATCTTCCATGGCATTGGCAAGGGCGAAATGGATCGCTTTATTAAGCAAGCTCATCGAGCTAATGCATATAAAAACGTATACCTCGATGTTATTTCTTTGCGCGATGATATGTTGCGCCCTAATCTACCAAGAGTCCGTAAAATTTTGCCTCCTGTGTTCTTGCCATCGAGTGAATTGAATGGAGAACAAAAGAATAGAGATACGCAAGGCAATGTTAATATACAAGACCAAAAAAATCCGAATTCTGCAACTTGTATAGGTGCTAATTTGGAAACCTCTATAGCAGCAAATAAACCGATAAAATTAGGTTTCTTTGGTCAGTTTAGAAAAGAGAAAAACATTGAGCGCTTTATAGATGCCTTTGTATCGCTTAATTATGATGATTCTGTACAACTCGTCGTTCAAGGGGCAACGGTAAAGCCTGAAGATGGGATTTTATTTGAGTCTATCATCAAGAAATATAGCCAGTATAGTAATATTAAATTCATCCATGCCAGTCTGATAGGGAAAGACTGGGATACAGCCTTATTGAGTGTAGATGCTCTATTATTGCCGTATGGGGCTGAGCGATATCGGTATCACTGGGCAGCTATGCTGTTTACTGCTATTGGCTTTCACAAGCCTGTTCTTATATCTCCAGAAATTAATCCCGAGGTATTAGAACAGTATTCCATTGGGGAATTTTTAAATTTAGATGATGTAAACTCTATCAGACGGGGGATTCAAACATTTGTAGAGAATTTACAGTATCATAAAGAGCAATATAATCAAGGATTAATGAATGCAAATGAGGACTACAGTCATCGTGCATTAATTCAATCCATCATACATGTATAAGGGGTACCATGTAATGTTTGTAGTTTATATGTAAGGGAGAATGAACATGTGGGTATTATCCAGTGTAAGATTAGAGTCGTGGATTGCCATTATGATTACGTTGATGGCATGCTTTACAAGGCTATCCATGGCAGCTGGTCAAGTATTTTATGTTATTGCTATTTTGTTAAGTATTTTCTATATTTGGAAACATAGGCATGGCCTATATGTTCCGTCCTATGTTAAAAAATATAGTAAAACGTTTGCTCTAATGTTGTTATTGTTATTGCCTTCTGCAGTATTAACGAACAATATAGCTGTAGGATTACCTGAATTTATCAATGTTTGGCTGTGGCGGATTCCTGTATTTTTCGTTATCGCCCTGTGTATTCGTGATAAGAAAACATTATTTACGATGCTTGCTGTATTTTTTGTGGATTTTGGTATTGATAATTTAGTAGCCTTTTATCAACATGTTTCAGGAATGACCGATAGAGGATGGGGATTTGGTAGTAGTGTGTTAACCATATCGGGCCTCATGGTTATGTTAGTGCCTATTTTCTGCGTCATTTTATTAGATTCGGCCTTTCCTAGCTATGTGAAAGCA
The DNA here is from genome assembly GCF_040097785.1 of Veillonella parvula. Classification (GTDB taxonomy): domain Bacteria; phylum Bacillota; class Negativicutes; order Veillonellales; family Veillonellaceae; genus Veillonella; species Veillonella parvula_D. The sequence goes on from NZ_JBBNNS010000004.1 coordinate 91,277, forward strand.
TCCGCTTTATGGGCACTGGGCTGTGTTGGTTTTGGCATGTATGGCAATCAAAGTAGAGGATCTTGGCTTTTTAGTATGATTATGGTGCCTATCGTATCCTTACCATATATACTAAAACGATTCATTTATGTAGTCGTTGTTCTTGCTGCATTAGGTGGAGTTGTATGGGGATTTAGTACACAACCACAATATGTAGCTAGGTTTGAGTCCATTACGAATACGACTACAGATGGTTCCAACCTAGGCCGCTTTGATGTGTGGACATCGTCTATTAATATGTTTAAAGACCATCCTGTGACAGGTGTAGGTATAGGTCAATGGCGTACTATATATGAAGTATCCTATCGATTACCAACGGAAAATCAACATTTATATCATGCACACAATAATTTTATTCAACTTCTTGGTGAAGTAGGCCTTTTAGGTTTATTAGGGGTTCTCATCTTTTATGGATCTATTATTGTTGATAATTTTGTGGTTTGGTTTAAGAACCGAGATCCTTATAGCCTCTGTGCTATGATTGCTGTTATTTGTTATGTATTTGTATTTGGCCAAGTGGAGTATACTTTAGATAATTCATCAGGAATGCGCATTATGTATTTTATGTTAGCTACGATGCTTCAATTGCGGGATAATTGAGAATCGTATAGCTGTATTGGAAAGTATTTAACTACCATTTAATAGACAATTAAGTAGGATTCAAATAGACTTAAAGAATAAATAACTACATAAAAGATAGGTGAAATCTATGTTTTTTATAGTTTTACATATTTAAATATGATACAATATATGTAAATATTAGTACATTGTATTCGTATGATAGAGAGGTTGTTTTCTTAATATTTTGAGATTGAGAAAACAACCTTTTCTTATAATTTGGGGTATTAGTATGAATAGTTCTATCTGTAATAACAATAATAAAAAGTTATTTATTAGTAAGCTCATAGTGCTTATAGCAGATTATATAGCTATTGTTTTGGGGACATTAGCAGCTTATTATTTGCGTTTAAACTTATCAATTTTACCGGTAAGTTCAAATTTTAAGGTAGAAGAAATTTACGTATATGGTGTTGTACCTATCGTATTTTTAACTATATTGTTGCTTAATAATGCCTATTCTGTGGTAACACCTTATTGGGATACGATGAAAAATTTATTCCGTAGCATTACGATCGGTGTTGTTGTATCTATTGTCCTCATGTACACAGGACATGTCATTAATGATGTGTCTCGTTTATTTGTTGCCTTTGCTTATATATGTATGCTCGTATTTATCTTTAGCGAGCGTTTTATCGTAGGAAAAATACTTTCAAAAACAGGATATTTAACAATTCCGATTCTTCTTGTTGGAGCGGGGAAGACTGCAGAACTTGTAAAGAGGTCTTTAGATCGCATGCCGATTACTACCTATAAGATTATTGGTTATGTAGATGATAATCCTAAATCATCATCCATCGCTAAAGAATACCCATGCCTTGGCGCCTTTAAAGATGTAGAAAGCGTTATTAAAGATACAGGAGTTCAAACTGTACTTATTTGCGCTCCCGGACTTGAGTCTAAAAGATTAGTATCCTTGATTAATCAATTACAATTATTGGTAAAACGAGTAGCATTTGTACCTGAATTATTTGGTTTACCTACTAGTAATATCAGTGCTCGTGGCATGATGGAAGAACAAGCCGTCATATTGCGTGTACAAAATAACCTAGCACGCAAGTCTAACCGTATTTTCAAACGTATTTTTGATATAGTAGCTACTGTATGTGGCGGTATTTTGATCTTACCAATTCTCGCTATCATTGCTATATTGATTTACTTGGATTCTCCAGGGCCTATCGTATTTGGTCATAAACGTGTTGGTCAAGGAGGGAAATCATTTTCTTGTTACAAATTTCGATCCATGGTGCCCAATGCACAAGAGGCTTTGGAGGAATATCTAAAAAATAATCCTGCTGCCCGTGAAGAATGGGAACGAGATTTTAAATTGAAAGATGATCCTCGCGTTACAAGAATCGGTAAATTCCTTCGAAAAACAAGTCTTGATGAATTGCCACAGTTATGGAATGTTCTCATTGGAGACATGAGCCTCGTAGGGCCAAGACCTATTGTTCGAGATGAAATTGTAAAATATGGCGATTATATAAATGACTTTTACCTTGTACCACCAGGGATTACTGGTGTTTGGCAGGTAAGTGGTCGCAGTGATACCACCTATGAAGAACGAGTGTTAATGGACTCTTGGTATGTTCACAACTGGTCTGTGTGGATTGATATTGTATATCTGTTGAAAACTGTATTGGCTGTTGCTAAATCGAAAGGGGCCTATTAATCGTTATTATGAGGGATACTAGTTTTGATATTATGAAGGGAATTGCAATTTTACTTGTTGTTTTGGGCCATTCTGTACCGGATCAAGCAAGTGCTAGTGGAATTGCTAGTTATCCTTTATATTTGATGCGAACGATAATTTACAGTTTCCATATGCCAGTTTTTTTCTTTGTGGCTGGTTATTTTATGCATATACCTTTGAAAGAAGGCTTTCAGAATTTTATAAAAGATAAAAGCATACGTTTGATGGTTCCATATTTTACAATTGGAATACTATATTTTCCTTTCAAATTAGCTTTATCAAAATTTGCAAATCAACAAATAAATGCGCAGGATATATGGAAAATATTTATTGGTATTAATCCGGATGGAGAACTTTGGTTTTTATATTGTCTGTTCTTTATTTCAATCCTCATTGCCTTCTTTGTTAAGCGTGTAAATTTTGGTTTATTATTAATATCTTTTATAGTTGGAATCTTTTCTGATGTATTAAATATCTTTTCTGTATCTATGATATCAAAGATATTGTATTATCAGTTTTTCTATATCCTAGGCTTATATATAAAGAAATATATGCTATTGGATCATATGAAATCTACAGTAATAGCACTTATATCTATGGTGATTTTTATTGTAGGTAACTATGCATTACTTCATGATATGAATGCTTTTAAAATAGTTACTCTTATAACAGCAGTTTCGGGGATTAATATTACACATTATATTGCTAATAAAATTCAATCTAAAGTTGGTCTATATAAAACACTTTTAGTCTTTTTAGGTACCGTTTCAATGGATATATATATCTTTAGTGATATTGTTAAAATTCCATTTAGAATTGTACTTTGGTCTAAGCTAGGAATGTATTATGAAGCCTTTATTGTTTGCTTCTTAGCATCTACAACTTTATCTATTTTGATAGGTTATATCTTAAGAAAAAATCATTATTCACGATTACTATGTCTTGGAATGAAAAAATAAGGATATATATATGAATAAAAAATTTGACTATTTAGTAATTGGGGCGGGCCCATTTGGTGCTGTATTTGCCCATGAAGCGCACAAGCGTGATAAATCAGTACTCGTCATTGATCGTCGTAATCATATAGCAGGTAATCTATATTGTGAAAGCAAAGATGATATCAATATTCACGTCTATGGCGCTCATATTTTCCACACATCCTTGAAACATGTGTGGGATTATGTCAATCAATTTGCAGAATTTAATCACTATGTAAATAGTCCTGTGGCAAATTATAAAGGTGAGATGTACAATTTGCCCTTCAATATGAACACATTCTCTAAAATGTGGAATATTCGAACTCCAAAAGAGGCACAAGATATCATTACCAAGCAACGTGCTGCGATTGCAGGGGAACCTAAGAACTTGGAGGAGCAAGCTATCAGCCTCGTAGGTACTGATATTTACGAAAAGCTCATCAAAGGGTATACGGAAAAACAATGGGGTCGTAAATGTACAGAGCTACCAGCTTTTATCATTAAACGCTTACCAGTGCGTTACACATACGATAACAATTACTTTAATGACCGTTTCCAAGGAATCCCTATTGGCGGTTATACTAAGATGATTGAACGCATGTTAGAAGGCATTGAAGTCCGTTTAGGTGTAGACTTCCTCAAACATCGAAATGAATATGAAACTTTGGCATATAAGATTATCTACACAGGCCCTATAGATGAATACTTTGGTTATTCTGAAGGGGTATTAGAATATCGCGGCCTTCGCTTTGAAACTGACCGCCTCGAAGAGGAAAACCATCAAGGCGTTGCGGTGGTGAACTATACGGAAGGTGAAATTCCGTATACTCGTATCATTGAACATAAGCATTTTGAATTTGGTACACAGCCCGTTACATATGTAACAAAAGAATATCCAAAGGACTGGAAAACCGGTGAAGAAGCGTATTATCCGGTAAATGACGTAAAGAATTTGGATCTTTATGCTAAATATGTTGAAAAGGCCGAAGCGATTTCCAATGTAATATTTGGTGGTCGTTTAGGTGAATATAAATATTACGATATGGATAAGGTTATTGCTAGTGCTTTAGCATTATGTAATAAGGAGTTTCAGGAATGAGGATTGAGTGGATAGATTCACTAAAGGAGGCTACTATATTTTTAGATGTTGTTGGTCATGTTAATCGCAATTGTATTTTAGTTATCTAAATATTATGCAACATTGTATGAGATTATCTAAATGAGTAATCATTTTAATTTAGTTGATTTAATACATATTTTTATAGCCCCTCTTTCTTTGGTAATTCCAAGTTAATATAATTGAAATCATAAGATGAGAGTAGTAGGATGAGAGTATATGTCTAGTAATAAATATATTGATAGTTTAATAGGATTAAGTTTTATATTTGTAATATTCCCTGTAATCCCCATGTCTTTACGAATAGGTTTTTTAGGTGGCGAGTTTTCAGCAAAAGCATCATTTTATACATTATTTATTTGTTTAGTGTATAGTGTATGGCTAAAAAGACATAGTCTACGTCACTATCATTTATATCGGAAAGAAATATTATATATAGCTCTTTTAGGTTTCAGTATTACTGGATCTTTAATTTATGGTTTGATTAATTTCCCTTACTATGATTTAGTTCCTGGCACTAATTATATAAATCATAAATTGGAAGCCATAATTCAATTGATATTTAATGAAACTGCGAGTGAATATACTTTATCAGTCATTCATTTTAGCTTTAGAGTTCTAAAGAATTCCTTGACTCAACTTATTTTTACATTTGGATTTTCTTATTTGATTTTCTATTGGTATAAAAATCGCTCTGAAACAATTACAAAAATAGTAAGTAAGAGTTCATTAATTTCTGCTAGTCTAGTTGTTATTTTTGGTGTTATTGAACTATTTTATTTTGGTAAACAACAATGGGCACTTTCATTATTAACATACATAAGACCTATTGTTCATGCTATTGAGATTAATAATACATGGTGGCCACCATTATTTTGGTCTGAATTTCAAATTCGCTCTCTTTTTCCAGAGCCATCCTTTCTAGGTATTTATACTGTTATTACAATTCCTTTTATATGGAATGTTATTTTTTCATCTAAGAATAAGAAATTGCTAATCTTTTCCTCCATTCTTTTATTACTTTTAGAAATGATTACTTTATTGGCAAATAGTAGAACGGCAACTGTTTTATTGATAATAGATCATATATTGCTTGTAGTGGCACTTTGTATTCAGTTTAGAAACAAAAAATTTGTAGTACATACAGTTCTTGTAACTTTAATAGGTCTTTTAGCTTTTATAGGAAATATAGTATATACATCTAATGTTCTTTATGTACAAGATACTTCTAATAAAAGTACAACTAGTACAATAGTTAAAAATATATCAACTCAGCAGGTTGCAAATGAAATTAAATCTTATGGGGAAAATAATATTTCTTCACTATCTAAAAAAGACAGGAGAAGTAATAATCAAAGATATGGTGTTATGAAAGCTGACTTAGATATTTTCAAAGAAAATCCATTATTAGGAATTGGGCAAGGGTTACGTACCCCATATGTTTTGAATCATTTAGATGAAGATACGTTAAATGGTGCGGAAGTAAAAATGTGGATTGAAAATATTAAAAATAAGGGCCTTATTAATATTTCTATTCCAATGTTAGGAGAATATACCTCTCGTTTATCGGAAACAGGATTCATAAGTTTTGTATTGTTTATGGGACCTATTGTATTCTTACTAGTTAGATTGCTTATTTATGTATTTAAAAATCCAAAAGATATATGTATTATATTTTTTACAATTGCTTATATAGAGTCTTTGTTGACAGGAATAGGAACGACTTTAAATGAGCTGTATTATTTTTGGATATTATTAGGGTTTGGTTATGCATTAGTATATACGAGAAATACATATCGCAATAAGGTGGATGAAATTAGTGAATATTAAGATTTTAGTAGCAACACATAAACAATATTGGATGCCTGAAGATTCTGTTTATATGCCGATTCATGTAGGGCGAGAAGGTAAGGTTGATATTGGTTATACAGGGGATCATACAGGAGATAATATATCTTCAAAGAATGTTAATTACTGTGAATTGACGGGCCTTTATTGGGCGTGGAAAAATCTTGATGCAGATTATATTGGTCTCGTTCACTACAGACGTTATTTTACGCGCAAAGAGGTGCGCTCCGTAGAAGATAAAAAGAATCAAATCTTGACGGGTGCAGAATGGGAGAAACTACTTTCACAATATCCTGTAGTAGTAGCAGATAAGCGTAAATATTATATTGAGTCTAATCGTTCTCACTATAATAATGCCCACCATAGCTCAGGATTAGATGCAGCAGAGCAAATCATCGCTGAACAATATCCCGAATATAGCGCTGCTTTCACAAAGGTATGCAATCGTACTTGGGCTCATATGTTCAACATGTTCGTTATGCGTAGAGATTTATTTGATCAATACTGTGAATGGATGTTTTCCATCTTAGAAGAAATTGAAAAACGTGTTGATATTTCTGATTATGATACGTATGAAGCGCGTATCTATGGCTTTGTTAGTGAAATCTTGCTTGATGTATGGATTGAAGCTAATAATATTAGCTATAAAGAACAAAATGTATCTTTTATGGAACCTCAAAATTGGATTAAAAAAGGTGGATTATTTTTAAAACGTAAATTATTTGGGAGATAATATACTGACTATGATAAAGGTAATAGAACTTCCTATAGATAAAGATATGGGAGGTTTAACATCTTATGTTCTTCAATTGTATAGAATGATTGATGAAAAAGAATTTGAATTAACATTACTGAGTTATGATGATCCTCAAAATTTTGATGTAAATTATAAGGTAGAGAAGGTTAGTAGACCGTATCATATTATTCAGTTTTATAAAAAAATGAAGTGCCTACTTTCTGAAGGAAAAGATATCATTCATTTTCATCAATCTTATGTCAATATTATTCCTATTTTGATTGCTAAATTAGCTGGATTTAAAACTATTATTTTACATGCGCATAGCTCTAGTATAGATGATAATCGAAAAATCGTACGCTTTCTAAAGACAGAATTACATAAGGTTGGAAGATTTTTATTACCTTATTTGGTTGATATCTATATAGGTTGCTCTACTAAAGCATCAGAATGGATGTTTCCTAGAAAGTGTATAGATAGTGATTCATATTACTTATTACATAATGCGATTGATTTAGATTTATATGATAGAAATATAAATCTAGGGTTAGAGGTTAGACAAAAATTCAATATTCCTAAGGATGCATTGATAGTAGGACATATTGGTCGTTTTACACCTGTTAAAAATCATCCTTTTATTATCGATATATTTAAAGAGGTATTAAAACAAAATCCTAATAGTTATTTATTTCTTTTGGGGGATGGTGTAGAACGTCATAAGATTGAAAGTCTTGTAAAATCAGCAGCTATATCTGACAAGGTTATTTTTATGGGGTATGTAAATAATACTGTTGAGGTTATGCAAGCTATAGATATTATGATATTACCATCATTATTTGAAGGGCTACCCCTAATTGCTATTGAGTCACAAGCATTAGGCATACCAATATTAGTATCTGATACGATTACACAAGAGATTGTGTTAACTGATTTATGTATGGCTTTACCAATTGATAATCCTGAACAATGGGCTTATGAGATTATGTCTAAATTTGGTAAGAATAAATATATTGATTATAGATCTAGAATTAAAGAACTAGGTTATGATTCCTGTGTTGCTATAAAGAAGATTGAAAATATATACAAGGGAAAACAATGAGTTTTAAAGATTATATAAAAGAAAATCTACCGTGGATTCGATCTATCTATAGAAAAAGGTTGGCTCCAATCAATTTAATCCATAATATTTTTAATAAGCCAGTAGTTGTTTTACTTTATCATAGAGTTAATTATTTGAATCGTGATTTATTTAATATTAATGTAACTCCTGATAATTTTGAAAGACATATTCACGTCTTAAAAAATCACTACAATGTAATAACTTTTAATGATTTAAAACGCAATGATATAAAGGAACCATCTGTTATTATTACCTTTGACGATGGATATTATGATAATTACAAATATGCCTTTCCAATTTTAAAAAAATATCAAGTTCCAGCGACGATTTTTATAACATCTGGCGGTGTAGATACGGGTAAAGAGTTTTGGTGGGATCGATTAGAAACTGTTTTATTTGAAAATAAAAATCTAAGAGAATCCATTGAATTAGATATATTAAATCAAAGACATGTATTTGATGTATCTGATGATAAAAAGAGATTACATAGTTTTTATATGTTACACCATATGCTTTTTTCTCTACATCCTAATGAAAGAGATATAATATTAGACAGATGGTATGAATCTTATGGATTGAAGGTTAATCCTAACAATAGGACTATGACTTCATCGGAGTTAATAGAGTTATATCAAAGTCAGTTAATTACATTAGGAGCGCATACTATACACCATCCAGCGTTGAAACAAATTAGTAGAGAAGAACAAATACATGAAATACAATCTTCTAAGCTTTTTTTAGAAAATTTGTTACACACGGATATAGATATTTTTGCGTATCCTTTTGGTCATAAAGAAAGTTTTGATCAAGTGACAGAACAAATTGTTCAAGATCTAGGATTCACATATTCAGTTAGTACTAAAAGAGCACAGCTTCATTCTAATACTAATCCATTTTCTATACCTAGATTCGGCATTGAAGACTGGTCAGAAGATGAATTTATACGACAAATGAAGTTAGTATGGTTTGAAAATTAGGGGATTTTTATAATGTTGACTATATCTGAAATTCAAGATCATTTATATATAATGCTTAAAGAGTTTGATTCCTTTTGTAAAGAGAATGATATTAAATATTCGTTATCAGGAGGATCATTATTAGGAGCCATTAGGCATAAAGGTTTTATTCCTTGGGATGATGATATAGACATTTGTTTAAGTCGGCCAGATTATGAAAAATTAATTACTATATTTCCAATGGTTTTAAATAGCGATTACCTGCTTAGATCCATTGAGCGTAATAACTCAAAATACCCTTTTGCACGATTAGAAAAGCTTGATATCAGGATTGAAGATGAGTACAGTAATGCTAATCAGTTTTTATTTATGGATATTATGCCTGTTGATGGATTGCCAAATGATAAAAATGAAGTTATTAGTATCTATAAAAAACGTAAAATTTATAGTAAGATGCTTGAACTGTGTGATGCTAAATTAGGACATGGTAAATCATTTACTAGAGCATTTATCAAGTCTATATTAATTATTTTTGCTAAATGTGTGGGATATAAATATTGGGCTCATAAATTAGATCAATTAGCAAAACAGTATGATTATAATACTTCTGATCATGTAGGCGCTATTACTGGTGGCGTTTATGGTGAAGCTGAATGTATGGTAAAGGATGCTTTTGAAAAACGTGTTCCTATAGAGTTTAGAGATTTAAAATTAGAGGTTTTTTCATGTTACGATACATATTTAAGTAATTTATATGGTCGTAACTATATGGAAATACCACCAGAAGGTAAACGTAAAATATCAAGTATTAGAGCATATGAGATTTAATGTATAGGGGTATAGCATGAATATAGGTATTATTTTTGCTGGAGGAACTGGACAACGCATGAGTTCTACTGGTACACCGAAACAATTGCTAGAAGTTAATGGGAAACCAATATTAGTGTATACGCTAGAACACTTTCAAAATAATAATAATATTGATGGAATTGTTTTAGTAGTATTAGAGTCTATTATTGAAGAGGTTAGTAAATTAGTACAAAAGTATAGTTTGGATAAAGTCAAATCGATTATTCCAGGTGGAAAAACAGGACAAGAGTCGATTTATCTTGGAATTCAAGAGTCTTCAAGACTATATGATGAAGATAGTATAGTTTTATTACATGATGGGGTTAGACCTATTATTTCTGATGAGCTAATTAATACGTGTATATCGTCCACAAAAACATATGGTAATGCCATTACTGTTTCACAAGCTATAGAAACTATTGTTTTAAAAGATAATGAGCTTTCTCATGTAGGGAAAATACTTTCTCGAGATGAATGTTTACTTGCTAAAGCGCCACAATGCTTCTATTTAAAAGATATTTATAAGGCACATGAAAAAGCAAGATCTGAAAACTTGGAGTTCATAGATTCGGCATCTATGATGCAGTTTTATGGGGCTGAACTGTTTACAGTAATAGGACCAGCTGAGAATATTAAAATTACAACACCTATTGATTTTTATACATTTAAGGCTTATTTAGAAGTAAAAAATAGCCTCAATATCATGGGATTATAGGCTGATATTATGCGGACAGTTAGTGCAATTAAGAACATAAATTCCACGTTAATTGTATATGGATTTAATATGGTATTACAGTTCATTATCCGTTTTGTATTACTATATTATTTATCTATTGAATATTTAGGCTTAAATGGTTTATTTGATAATATTTTAACTGTATTATCTCTTACTGAATTGGGCATTGGCCCGGCTATTATATTTAGTTTATATGCTCCTTTAGCTAATCATGATTTAGAAACAGCAAAATCAATCATGAGAATATTTAAAAAAGCATATATTTATATTGGTACACTTATTCTATTTTTAGGATTATGTATATCGCCTTTTGTTCAATATCTTATAAAGGTACCTCCTAATATTGCATATTTAAATATTTTCTTTTTACTCTTTGTTGTTGATACGGGTATTAGTTATTTTTACTCTTATAAAAAATGCTTGCTTATAGCTGACCAAAAACAATATATAGCTAACTATTACAGAGGGATTACTCAACTGATAGGGAGTTTATTCCAAATTGCCTTAGTCATTTTAACTCATAGTTTTTGGGTATATATTATTCTACGTATATGCATGACCTTTTCTGAGAATTTTTTAATAGCTAGAAAAGCCGATCACTTATATTCGTTTTTAAATGAAAAGAATATTCGGCCTTTAAATAAAGATATATACCAAAGTATTATTAGAAATATAAAGGCCTTAATACTTCATAAAATTGGTGGTGTTACCGTTTTTGGAACATCAAATATTATTTTATCAAAATTTGTAGGTTTAAGTGCTGTTGCGTTATATACGAATTATTATTTGATTATTAATGGCATCGATAAGTTGTCTGATCAAGTATTTAATGCACTAAAGGCATCTGTAGGAAATTTGAATGAGTCTCATGATGATGCTCATAAATTAGTTATTTTCAAGAGATTAGAATTTATGACCGCCTATTTGGCTTGTTTTATCTGTAGTAACTTGTACCTTTTATTAAATCCGTTTATTACCATCTGGCTAGGAAATAGCTATCGTTTTGATGAAAGTATAGTGCTTTGGATGGTCATCAACTTCTATCTAATGTTTATGCGTAAAGGCGTCTTAGTATTTAAAGATGCTATGGGGCTTTTTTGGCAAAATCGATATATGTCCTTAATAGAGGCCTTAATAAATTTAGGGTCTTCCATTGTTTTGGTTCAATATTTTGATGTTTGGGGCGTTTTATTGGCTATGTTTATTAGTACGATTTGTATGCCTTTTATAGTTGAACCGTATGTTTTGTTTAATTACGGATTACGTTGGTCTTTGGTTAGTTATTTTAAACTTTATTTCCGTTATACTCTAGTTACATTTGTATTAGTATATTTCAGTAAATTCTTATCACATTTTATTGCTTTGGATAGTGGTTGGTTTGGACTTTTGCTGGGGGTTGTATGTAATAGTATCTTTATAATTGTGGCATGGGGAATATTATTTATTAGAAGTAAAGAATTAAGGTTTTATCTTGATTTAATAAAAAGTAGACTATAAGAAGGGGATAATAATGAGAATAACTGTAACTGGTGGGGCCGGGTTTATTGGCTCTCATTTAGTTGATCGTTTAATAGAGGATGGTCATATTGTACAGGTTATTGATAACTTATATACAGGAAATAAAGAATTTGTTCATTCTAAAGCACAATTCGTAGAATTGGATATTAGAGATCCAAAGTTATACTCTGTCTTAGAAGAATTTCGTCCAGACTATATATTTCATGAGGCTGCACAAACTGAAGTCTCCACATCTATGAGTGATCCAATGTTAGATTGTGATATTAATTTGATGGGGTTAATCAATTTACTTAACGCAGCAGTAAAACTAGATGTTAAAAAGTTTTTGATGCCATCTTCTGCAGCGGTTTATGGTAATTTAGATACATTACCATTAAATGAGGAAATGATTGGAAATCCATCTTCATTTTATGGGTTAACAAAGCTAACTACAGAACATTATCTTCGTATTTATCATGAAGCTTTTGGATTACCATATATATGTTATCGATATTCTAATGTGTTTGGTCCACGACAAGGTAATGGTGGAGAGGGGGGCGTTATTAGTATTTTTGCTAAAGCGATTGTACAAGGCTCTCCTATTATTATTTATGGTGATGGAAAACAAACAAGGGACTTTATATATGTGGATGATGTAGTTGAAGCTAATATTTTAGGTATACAACACCAGGTTACAGGTATTTATAATGTAAGTACTGGCATCTCAAGTTCCGTCAATTTATTAGTTGATGAGTTTAGAAATATTAGCGGTAAAGATATAGAGGTAGTTTATGATAAGCCTAGATTAGGCGATATTAGAGATTCTGTTTTGGCAACTGATAAATTAGAAAAAGAGCTTTTGTTTACAGCAAAATATAATTTACACGATGGGTTAATAAAAACATATGAGTATTTTAAAACCGTAGAGGGTTAATATTTATGAATGATGTTTTATCTTATGAGTTGGAACGTACTGTTAGAGATATTCATATTTTCTTATCTAAACTTTCAGGGAAAACTATTTTGATAACGGGGGCAACCGGATTCATAGGATCTATGCTCACCCGATTGTTTTTAGTTAGTAATATGAAATATGGAACAGATATTAATATTATTTGTTCCGTGAGAAATATAGAAAAGGCAGAGGCTTTGTTCTCTAACCTTAAGAATTCAGAACAGTTAGTCTATATTACTAATGGCCTTGTTGCATGTAATGATTCTGTTGATTATATATTTCACACTGCAGCACCTACTACATCTAAGTTTTTTGTTACACAGCCAGTTGAAACGTTAAATGGTAGCATTAGTACAACATTAGACGTCTTGCAATATGCAACAAAGAATAGAGTTAAAAAAATCGTATATTTATCCTCTATGGAACAATATGGTATTCAGCAAGTAGATTATCAAAATATGACTGAAGATGATTTAGGTTATATTAATCATTTAGATGTTAGAAGTTCGTATTCTGAAGGTAAACGTATTTGTGAATGTTACTGTAGTGCTTATTTTCATGAATATAATGTACCAATTTGTATTGCTCGCGTTGCACAATGTTTTGGTCCAGGTCTTTCACTTTTAGATAATCGTGTATCTATGCAATTTGCTAAAAGTGTTATGCATAATGAAAATATTATTTTACATACCAAAGGACAATCTGTATCAAACTTTTGTTATATAACTGATGTACTTTCCGCTTTGGTACTATTACTGTTTAAAGGAGAATGTGGAGAAGCATATAATATATGTAATAGTAATGAAACAAGAAGCATTAAAGATATTGCAAATTTAGTAGCGAAAGAAGTCGCTAAGGGTAAAATAGACGTGGTATTTGATATACCAGATAATGCCAATCAATATGGATATGCACATGATGTAAAATTTATTCTAAATAGTGAAAAAATCCAGTCGTTAGGGTGGAAACCCAAGATTAACATGGTAACAGGATATAGAAATTTAATTGATTATATAAAATATGAGAAGAACATCTCATAAGGGTAAAAAATAGTCGTACCGAATCGTATATGTTAAAAACAAGTATATTAGATAACTTGATAATATATAATTTATAAGGACAGTTGATTATATCAGCTGTCTTTTTTATGTGTAAAATTTGTCACAACATTCTCATATATTTCATGTATTTTATGATGTATACAAGTCATCTAGGTAGTTACTAGTTGGCGTAGTATTCATATAGTTTGAGAGGAAGAATATGAGGTATAGAGAATGAGAGCGAGCAATATTGAATTGTTGCGTATCATTTCGATGATACTAATTATTATGCACCATTTTAGCGTGCACGGTTGTTTCCCTTTTACGCCAGATTTAACGTTTAATAAGGTGTTTCTCCAAGTGTTTGGACTTGGAGGCAAGGCTGGTGTAGTTGCCTTTGTTATGATAACGGGTTATTTCATGGTTTCTAGTAGTTTTAAGCTGCACAAGTTTGCTAAGTTAGTAGGGCAAATATGGTTTTACAGCATTGCCATGTTGGGCGTGGCTATGGGTTTAGGACTCGATACGGTGACGTCAAGGAATATGATGCTTGCGCTATTGCCCATTGGTGCCATGAGTTGGTTTGGTCAGAACTTTTTAGTGCTCTATTTATTAACGCCTATTATTAATCGAGTACTTCATTGGCTACAGCATAAATACTACGTTATGCTCCTAGTGGGGTTCACGGTAATTTGGTTCTTAATGCCGACGGTGCTGAATTTGTGGCCTAATGTACCGCATACCACCTTTGGATTTAAACATATCTTTTCATTTGTCGTATTCTATTCGCTAGGGGCGTACATCAAACTGTACGGCTCACATATAACAAAGAAAATAGGTATTATTTTTACCGCCATAGGCTTTGTAGGGGCCTTTCTAGGGGATATCCTCGTCGATGTACTAGCTATGACGAATCCAGTGTATATGAAACAGATTTTCTACTTTACGCAAAATGATTATGGCTTCTTTCAATTGCTATTAGGCATTGGCGTATTTATTATTTTTTTGAAAGCAAAGATCACTTATCACCCTTGGATTAATGCGGTAGCATCTACTACCTTTGGTATATACCTATTGCATGATAATAAGCTATCCCTTCATTACATGTGGGACAATGTATTAGCAACGTATCAGTACTATGATTCAATACTATTACCTCTGTATGCAGTTCTTGTAGTGGTGCTTATTTTTGTCATCGGTATGATTGTAGACTATGTGCGGTTAGATTTCATAGAAAAACCTGTGATGAAAGCAATCACGCCGAGCCTCGAGCGAATTCAGTCAAGGGTTGAGAAAGTACTGCCATTATAATGCGATTATCAGTGTTTTTTGGTATAATATATAAGTATTCTTACCATAAAACGGGAGGTAATTATAATGCGTAAATTCTTGTATATGTTAGCGGTATTGCTTGTATTAATTGGCATTAGCACAAACGATGTAGAAGCTCGTCAAGATGTGTATGCTACGACATATCTCGGTAATAACTGGTATGTAGATCAAGACTCTGTAAAGCGAGTGGGGGATATACTCAACTTTACGGTGTACACAACAGCAGGTCTTAGCTATAAAGTGACATCTAGCGATGATAACTATTACAATGCAGACGTATTTTACGATAATAATAAACTCGTATCGGATAATGGCCAATCTGTATGGAAGTCGCCAGGCATGATGGCAGCCATGCGCGTGGCCCGTAGATAAACAAAAAAGGCAGGAATTATTGATATGTCCTCCATTACTGAACATCTAGTAATGGAGGACATGTTACATAATCTCTGCCTTTTCTTTTGCTTTGGAAAAAGAAAATAGCCCTTCGTTACCAGTGACTGGAGAACTGAAAGGCCATTCCATCATATTCTTTATTCTTTTGGGATGAGCCCGACAGAACTACTCGTCTGGCTATCTACCTATATTAAAGGGATAAAGATATATATCGTCAAATTCGAATAAATGATAATATAGCTTTCAATAGATTTTTTTATAATTATGAGCAGCACTTAGGTGCCGCCTTTTTTTGTTATTTATTATTTTTTGATGATGAAACAGTTTTCTTATGTTTACAATAATAGCCTTATAAATTATAATTAAAAATGTTTAATTATAATTTATAGTGTGAATAAGAGAGGGTTATTATGAAACGCATGTGTAAAGCGAATTTATCCTTAGCGATTGCCCTGACGATTGCTAGCTCTGTAGTGCCGTATGTAATGGCAGAATATCCTGTTGTTAGTGCTGTTAAAGGTGAAACTTTAAACTTGGGAAAGGTACAAGGGACACTGTTTGGAATTGATGCAGATAATAAGAGTACTATTAATGCAGATTATGTATCTGGTAGACTAATGGATGGACGAAAGACTATCATTACTAGTCAAAATGGAAGTACTGTGAATATTAAAAATGGCGATCTTCAAGTTGGTCGTGACAGTAATCCACTTGTTATTACTAAAGGCGGTACTGTAAATCTCGGCGTAGATGGTAATAAGGGTAATTTTACTGGCCATGATATGTCCATTGAAGGCGATGTACGTATCGATGGTAGCAATACACATCCATCTGAAATTAATATCGGTGTAGATAGTGATGAAGTACTATGGACTGGCTTTGCTCTCAACTTAGCAGATAAGAATGCAAAACAGCCAAACCATATCAATGTATTTCTTGGTGATCGTGGTTATTGGGACCATATGTATCAAGGCGGTTTGAATGGTACTAGTTATAGCGCAATGACAACTCCAAGCCGTGTACATCGTTTGGTCGGTTCAAAAAATCGTAATTTTGAATCCATAGTAACTCAAAGTGAGCATAATGAAATTCACATTGATAAATTAGAAGGCCATGTAAATTTTGTGTATGATTCAAATGGTGAGTATGATGATAAAGAGGATCCAAGTTATAAAGAGCGTGAAAATATTGTAAATGGATTGACTCCAGAATCATTCTGGGGTGGTGATGTTCATATTACAAGTGCGGCACCTAATTCCGGTGCTCATATGTACACGAGTCGTAAGGGCTTAGACTTGTCTACTGAGGACAATGTAAATAAAGTTTTGGATAATTTGGCGCATAAGGTGTACTACCATAATTATGTAAATGGTGAAAGAAATCTTCAAGGCACGGTTGCTATTGCTTCTGAAGGTGCTGAATCTGCGCGTTTTAAAGTATTAACCGAAGGTTATGCTAAGGAAGGTGCTGTTACGTGGCAGGCCGATAAAAATGGTCAGGGTAAATATGAGTATGGTAAGGTGCAACCGACTCCGAAGCCTGAGGTGAAACCGGCTCCGGTACCAACGCCTAAGCCTGAGGTAAAGCCAGCACCGCAACCGACTCCGAAGCCTGAGGTAAAACCGGCTCCAGTTCCAACGCCTAAGCCGGAAGTGAAACCAACACCGCAACCAACTCCGAAGCCTGAGGTAAAACCGGCTCCGGTTCCAACACCTAAGCCGGAAGTGAAACCAGCACCGCAACCGACTCCGAAGCCTGAGGTAAAACCGGCTCCGGTTCCAACACCTAAGCCGGAAGTGAAACCAACACCGCAACCGACTCCAAAAACTGAGGAAAAACAAGTACCAGCTCTTGAGCAGAATCCTCAGATGAATGTCAATATGGGTGCCTTTGATACGCCACATATGCGTGGTACTCGTTCCGCCATCATGAGTAATATTAATGGTTGGAGAACGTTGACAGATAATATGTATCGTTCACGCGTATTACAACAAGGTGAACCAACAGGTATTTGGGCTCGCGTTGGTGGAGGTAAATACAACTTTAATGGAAGCGGAATCGATACAGATACAACATACACGCGTATCCAAGGTGGTTACGATGCTAAAACTGGTAGCGGTTGGACCGTAGGTGGTCAAGTTTCTTATCTTCGTGGTAACGATGATTACGTTTTCAACGGCTCTGGTAAGGAAAAAGCCTTTGCTGTTGGTGCGTATGGTTTGAAAAATCTTGGTAACAACCAATATATCCATATTGAGTCCCAAGTAGGTCGTGCATCTAACGATTTCACTGTTCGTAATGAGATTGGTGAAAAATTTTCTGGTGAGACTAAAGCTAATGCGTATACAATTGGTGCACGCTATGGTAAAACCGTGAAACTTTCTAATGGTACATATATCGAGCCACAAGCACAATTGAGCTATACTCACTTTGGTGGTGATAGCTTCAATGCTGGCAGTATGAAAGTAGATCAGTCTGGTGTGAGCAGTACAGTAGGCGGTCTTGGCCTTGAAATCGGTAAACATTTCGGCGCAGGTAATCTATATACTCGTCTTGGTGTTAACCATGCATTCTCTGGTACAGTAAAAACTACATATACTAGTGGTGCTACTACTAAATACACTTCCGAGGACATTAAAGGCACTTGGACAGATTTAGCCTTTGGAGGTCGCTACGGTTTTAATGCAAATAACAGCATCTTTGCTGATATTAGTACAGGTCTATCTGGTGATTATAAGGCCGGTTGGTCTGTAAATGCAGGATTTACACATAAATTTTAAGCGAATTATTAATAGATAGGAGCGATTTTAGTACATCGATAATTGCATGACAGGTAAAGTCGTCTATTGATTCATTCATATATTTCTTTAAAACGTTTCTTATTGTATCGAGCATTAGTTCGACTTATAATAGGATTAGGATAGCCAACGAGGTTGGGCCTCTCTTCGTTAATGAAGGGAGGGGTGTCTATGAGTGATTATGAGTTAATCATGCTAATTCTAGAGGTAATAACTGTAGTTATTGCCTTTGGAGCACTTGTGGCTCTTATTTGTCTTGGAAAAGACAAATAGCCCTTCGTTACCAGTAACTGGATAACTGAAAGGCCATTTCATCAATTATTTATAGTTCTGAGATGAGCCTAACGGAACCACTCGCTTGGCTATCTACCTATATTATAGGGATAAAAATATATATCGTCAAATTGAGATGAAATACATTATTATAATAACTACATATAAATAATCATAAAAGCTGTATATACATAGATTAGATTGAACGGATTTGATGTCAAAACCAATGTAACATCAAAGGTAGTTCAAAAATCGACTATGTGTGTACAGCTTTTTGTGTTTTGGTTTTAGTGTGTTTTTGTGAAAGTAGTCATAGGACTACCATAAAGGGATCTTATTATTTTTCAAGTTTGTCTACTAAGCGTTTTACTGTTTCTTGTAGATCTTTATTTTGAGCTTCTAATGCTTGTACGCGTTGTTCTAGTGCGTTATAAGAGGCAGGGGACATAGCAGTAGATAAAGATTTTCCTGGTCTATAGGTGATGCCTACATTGGCCATAACGTGATTGTTCATCGTAAACCCTGTGGTGAGTAAAAGATTATCTTTGTGATAATAGCCTACACCTAGAGCTACTGCATTTGCATTTTTATAATGACCGTAGCCCGCCATGTATTGAACGCGATTATCCGGATCATATGGTAATGGATGTAATGCAGCTAATGCAGCGGCACGAGCATCACCTTTATTGGATTCCGATTCAACACGTTGTACCTCTTGAGATACATGTTGTACAGATTTTTCAATAGTGCTAATAGAATTATTAAGCTGTTGACTTGTACTTTTACCAAGGGTATCAATCATTTGATGAACGCCGTAGAGTTGGGATCCGTTGACCGCATCTGTAGAGGTAGCACTCACGCGACCTGCTGCGAGATTGGTAATCGTCCGTTCCTTGCCCTTAGCCCCTACGGATACTGTTGATACAGGGGCGGTGCCGGCATAGTTGACGGTAGTACCATTTTCAAAGGTATGACTTGCTGTACCGACTACATCGCCGTCAGCGGAATCATTGCCAAGGACAACGCCATTTTTTAGAGAGGTAGTCACATTATTGCCGAGAACAAAGGTGTTCTCTCCAGAAATGTGGTTGTAATTACCTATACTGTAAGAATTGGCTGCATCAATAGCTGTTTTACCGTATTCGCCCTGGCCGAATACACCGGATGCGGTCGCTTTCTCTGATAGTGTATTATAAGAGCCTACAGCCAAACCTTTTGCGGCTTTTACATTCACATAATGCCCTACGGCAAGGTCGAACTGACCGTTTACTGTTGAATTCGAGCCGATGGCTACAGAATTGCTGGCCTTACTGTTAGCACCTTGAAAATTACCAATCCACACGTTTTTATCACCTGCGGAGTTTTCCCCTGATTGAGTCCCCATGACAATGGAGTTCGTCAACTGGCTTGCATTACCTGCGGCGAAACCGACGGTTACGTTAAAATCGCCAGTACTGCCTCGGAAGGACTTCGCCCCAAGGTTGATATTGCCGCCGCCTGATGAGCCGGCCCCAGCAGCTGCACCTAAGGCTATGTTATTACCTTGCGCATTAACATTCTTACCCTTGCCGTTCGCCGCACCGGCATTCTCACCGAGGGTGATGTTGCCGCCTGTTCCTGCGGTGAAAGTTTGACCTTCCTTGCCGATGTTACCGTTGTTATCAACGATATTGACCGGCGCCGCATAAACTGAGGCGGACAAAGCTACCATTACAACACTTGCTAATACAAAACGTTTCTTACTCATCGTATACACTCCTTTGTGTACAAACAAACTTTCACAAAACTTTCATAAAAAGACTTACATGGCTACTATAATACCAAAAAGGTATATTGTAAATAGAATATTCACATAATTCCAATAAATATACAATATATTCTATAGGTATTTATAGTTAATAAGAAACCTTTGACACATATTTATAAAATTTAAATATTTATTTATTCTATAAATTGTATTCTAGCATTTTATATGTATACATTGCATTCTATATGCATTGACAAGCCTCTATATATTTATATAAAATAGAAATAATTTCATGTTTTGTTCATGATAAAATCATGAGTCATCGGGGCGAGTGTAATCGTGTGTAATGACGTATTAAGTACATAATTAAATAAATAATTATGTGCGTAATGAAAAGTGTGTTTGTACGTAAGAGTGTGTAATGAAATATATAGTTGTGTTAGTAGTGGCCCTGTGTATGTCCGTTATGCCCGTGTTGGGAAAACAGGTGGACAGAACAGCGCAGCCTATACAGGGGACTACGGTAAAACAAGTTCATAGTGAAAGTAAGACCGTATTATCTGACGATTTAGATACATTCCATGTTAATTCGTCTCATACTCCAGATCATGTTATCGGTCAGGGCGGATTGGAGATGCCGGACTCCACAGATAAAAAGACGACTCGTTATTCCGATACGGATGCAGTCAACTCTGCGTTGCAGGCGGTGGTCATGACGGGTCTTCATTCTGCAATGCACGGATCAAAGGCGAAACCGTGGATGCAGAGAACCGTCGTATCATTGCGCTTTCAGAAAAATTGGAAGCCCTTGTATGGCGTGGAAACCTTGCAACCACTAGGTCATTATGATGAGACATCTCGCCATGTGTGGTTTACACAGGAGCGTTTGGCGAATGCAGCGGATACAGGAACGACGGCGAATATAGGTATCGGCTATCGCCGAATCGCAGCAAACGATGAACACTATTACGGTGGCAATCTGTTTTATGACCATCGGTTCAGAGGCAATCACGGTCGCATGAGTGTCGGGTTGGAGTACGTGTCGGGGATCGGTGCGTTTCGCATGAACTGGTATCGCGGTGTGTCTAGCGAGCGTTCCTTTGATGGTGCGTCACGCTTGGAAAATGTGTCTAACGGATATACTGCGGAATATGGGACTAGCTTTAAGAATGCTCGTTGGGCGCGCGTGTACATGGAAGCCTATCGTTGGCAGTTGCGGCATAGTGAGGATAAGCATGGCTTGCGCATCGGTACGGAGTTGCAGCTCACGCCGAGGATTTCCGTGGACATGGGCTATAACAAGCCGGAGCATAAGCACGGCAGTCCGTACGGAAAAATTATGTTCCGTCTAGTCGGTGTCGATACGGCATGGTTTGGTGGTAACCATCGATCGGATGCGAAAGTATCGGTTCGTGCGAATATGCTGGAAAATGTGCGTCGCCAACATACGGTGCACGTTGATTGATAGATTTATATATATATATATTTATTATTTTGATAAAAGTAGCATAAGAATCTATATTTATTTTTTAGATAAAAGCAACATAGGGAACTGTTTTATCGTATCAGATGATTATCATTTGATATGAAAAGACAGTTCCTTTTTTTATACACTAATTCATAAAAATTTATTTTGTTTACAAAATAGAAAAAGAGTGGCACAATATTCATGAATATATAATGAAGAATAAGTTAAACGTGGAATTCATTAGGGATTGGAGAGGATAAAATGAGCAAGCGTAAACTTATATTATCTGTGTTGATTAATGGTGTGTTGTTATCGAGCCTATATGTGGCTGGAGCGGTGGATGTGGCACCGGGCAGCGGTAACGGTGTAGCTATTGGCACGGGCAGTAGTGCACCGAAGGCGGAAAACGTAGCCGTTGGCAAAGGTGCCGGCATTTCTTACTCGAACGGTGCTAGTGAGGCTACAGGTGATGTAGCTATCGGCAATGGAGCAGGTATTAATAACTATGCTAGCCAGGGCGGTAGTATAGCTATCGGTAAAAATGCAAAGGTCGAAAATATGGCCGGTGGTGGAGAGGCTAGTTTTGCGTTGGGGCAAACGACCTATAGCGGGGGGTTGCTTTCTCCTGCCAGAATCCCTAAGGATCCTACAAAAGTGGTAGGTAGTGTCGCTATCGGTGATAATACATTTGCTCGTACTGGCAGTACTATGATTGGATCTCATAATTATAAAGGGGAACTTGGTGATACTACGGTAGATAGTGCGTCCACAAGAAAAGATGCATTAAATGTATATGCTACAACAATTGGTGCTAATAGCTTTAGCAATGGGGCTTTCACTACAAGTACAGGCGTATATAATATTATCTCCAGTGATTATAATGGTGGACGATTTGCAAATTATACAAAGAATTTTGGTGCCACCATTAATGGTACATTGAATAGTATTGAATCGAAAACGGGTAGCTATTATTCGGGTGTTGCTAATAGTATCGTAGGTACTGCCAATCGAACCTTTAACTCCAATGGGTCTCTCGTATTTGGTGCTGGGAATGAAATAACGAATTCTGTAACCAGTATTTCAGCGCCAAGTTCGGGCGGTAATTCCGCTAAGGAATTATCTGAGAAATTACGTTCCGCTGTCAAAAATTCTAATGGTGGCGGTTCTACTATGGCATTTGGTAGCGGTAATAAGGCGGATTATACACTTCGCTCTGCACTTATGGGTGTAAATAACACATTGACTGGCTCTCAAGGCAAAGAAAGTACGAATACCATGTTGACGGGCTTTCACAATACAGCGGATAAGGTGTCCAATACGACCGTAATAGGGTCTGAAAATACGGTGACTAATTCTAAGAACAGTCTTGTAATGGGGGATAATCGTGAGGTGAAAGATGCGAATCATGCGGTTCTCATCGGTTCCACGGATAGCAAGACTACGACATCTGTTAATAATGCGGTTGCTGTCGGACATAATACGAATGTAACCGTAGAGGGTGGCGTTGCATTGGGTAGTGAATCGAAGTCTACTGTAGCGGCTGGGTCCGTTGGGTATGATCCGAGCACAAAAGCACAGTCTACGAATACAGATTCTACGTGGAAGGCGACTAAATCGGCCGTATCTGTCGGTGATGTAAATAACAATATTACGCGTCAGATTACATCATTACGCGTCAGATTACATCCGTAGCAGCCGGCACAAAGGATACGGATGCGGTGAATGTGGCACAGCTCAAAAAGTTGCAAAATCAAGTGAATGCAACCGGTTCTACTACCGTCAGTGCAGGTAAGCATATTAATGTGACAACTACGACGAACGGAACGACCAAAGATTATAAGGTAAGCCTATCTGACGATATAACAAACCAGATTACAAATAACACAACAAATATTAACAATATACAAGGTGATGTGACCAACATTAAACAGAATGTAACCAATATTCAGGGAGATATTACTAATATCAAGCAGGATGTAACCAATATGGGGCGGAATGTAGCTCGTCTCGATAAAAAGGTTAACAAATCTGTGGCCGGAGCGGCCGCACTTGCCGCTTTGCATCCATTGGATTTCGATCCTGATGCAAAATGGGACTTTGCTGCTGGTTATGGACACTACCATGATGGCAACGCCGCTGCATTGGGGGCTTTCTACAGACCGAATGAGGACTTGCAATTTAGTGTAGGATCTACTGTTGGTAATGGCGAAACTGTTGTGAATGCTGGTATGTCTGTGAAAGTAGGTGCTCACAGTAATGTATCTCGTTCTCGTGTAGCCATCAGTAAGGAAGTTTTGGAACTTAAGAAAACTGTAGCGGTACAAAATGCACAGATTCAAAAGTTGACGGCTCTTTTGAATGGATTGGCCGGGACTAATATGAAAGCAGACCGCAGCACATTATTCCCTGATGTGCCGAATAATCACTGGGCATATGCGGCAGTTAGTGATCTATCTCGACGTGGTCTTGTAGAAGGATATCCTGATGGTACATTCGGAGGGGATCGTATGATGACCCGTTATGAATTTGCTCAAATTGTGTACCGTGCTATTCAAAATGGTGTTGTCGTCGATGATCGACTCGTATCTGAATTTGGTCCTGAAATGGCGTTATTCCGTGTGGATACCATTGCCAAGAATCATGAAGGGCAACCAACTATTGAACGTGTAAGGGTCAATAAAAAATAGAATACTTTTATATATGGTTTATATTGTGAATGCCGAGGCTCTTTAGGGCCTCGGCTTTTGTCGTGTACGTGTAGATGATAATTTTTCTGTATATAAAATTATCTTATCTATGAAAGTACTAAACTGAAGAGTCTAAAAATATGAAATTGATTAAGTATTTACAATAATCGTTATATTCCGATATGTGGATTTATCGTAATAAATGATAGGAAAGATGAAGATTCTATTTCCTAAAATTAAAAAGTATTAAATTAGAAATAAATAAACGATAAAAGTGAAGAAAAGATGAAAAAGTTGTTTACAAGATAGAAATTTTTTGATATTGTATTGCCGTGGGTGAGTATATGATGAAGAATCATGAATAATTATAGTATTCAGATCGTAATTTGGAATACTAATATTTGGTGTAAGAAGTGTAGATGATAATTAATCGTTATACTTCTTCTTTTTATTATCTTTGCAATATTATGCAACACAAGTGGTGTGTTTTACTGAGTTTTCGGTAAGAAAGGATAATTATGAATCGAATTTATAATGTTATTTGGAGTAAAACAAAAAAATGCTACGTTGTAGTATCTGAAATTGTAAAAACAGGTGGCGGTAAGGTGAAATCCGTACAAAGCGGTACAACCTGGGCTCGTATGAGTGCGATTATGGCGGTGGCTGCATTATTAATGGGTGGTAATATTACTACAGTTAATGCTGCTACATATACTGCTATGACGATTAATGATGTAAATGGCGCTGGTTATGCTACTGGTAATGTAGTTTATAGTGAAGGTAGTTATTTATATAATTATCAAAACCCTGGGAACCTGACACCATTTGATAATAGTCATTTGTACAATGGTACAGATAGAGGTAACTATACAGAAAATAGTTTTGCCGGCATTGCTATCGGTAAAAATACAAATATTCAGGAAACTGGTAATCCAACTTATTATTCCGGTTTAGCTATCGGTAACTATGCTCAGGCCACAGGTGGTATTGCTTTTGCTTTAGGTCATTATGCTCAGGCTTTATCACCATCTGCTATGGCTCTTGGTACAGCTACAAAGGCGAGCGGATTTAACTCTTTGGCTATGATGCGTCAATCCGCTGCAGAAGGTGAGTTCTCCACAGCATTGGGTACTGCATCCTGGGCAAAGGGTAATGGTAGTTTTGCCATGGGTTACTCCGCTACAGCAAAAGCGGATCAATCCATTGCAATCGGTGCGGCAGAAACTATAAAATTACCTGGTCAACAACATGGTACTCCAAGTGCTAAATATAATGGCGATGGTAATACCGTAACAGAAGGGGCTCGTTCTCTTGCTTTCGGTACAAAAGCTCGTACTGCAGTTGGTGCAGATGATTCTATGGCATTCGGTTCTTCATCCAGTACTGGTGGCGCTAATGCGGTAGCTATGGGTTATAGTGCTAATGCTAGTGCAGAGAATGCCTTTGCTATCGGTAATACGGCGCAATCATCCGCACAAAATGCGGTAGCGATGGGTAAAAGTGCAAATGCAAGTGGTGTAAGCAGCTTTGCCATGGGTAGTAGCTCTAATGCTGCTGGTGCTGATGCTATCGCTATGGGTAGTTCTTCCCAAGCCAAATTATCCAACTCTATCGCATTAGGTGGTAATGCAAAATCCTTGGGTGCTGATGCGCTTGCACTTGGCGGTGCGGCTAATGCATCTAAAGATGGTGCCATTGCAATCGGTAAAGAAGCGAAAGCAAACAATACTAATACGACAGCTATCGGTCTTGGTGCTACTGTTACAGGTACTAACTCCATGGCTATCGGTACAAATGCTGTTGCAGAATCCAATAATTCCTTGGCATTGGGTACTGGTACGGAAGTAAGAGGTGCCTTGGTTAATGGATACTCTGCTTTCACTAATCAACAAAACAACAATGTTGCAAACGGTGTTGTTGCGGTAGGTAACGTAGGTTCTGAACGCCGTATCATCAACGTAGCAGGTGGTGAAAACGATACTGACGCAACAAATGTAAAACAATTAAAATTTGTAAACAGTAACTTGGCAAAATCCATCGCAGGTCCTACATATACGGGCTATGAAGCGAATGGTTCTACATATAAAGCGCCTGATTTCAATATCAAGAACAGCACGTATCATACGGTAAAAGAAGCTGTTGAAGCGGCGCAAACGAATTTCTTCAGTGCTAAAGGCACATCTGCCGATGCGAACTACGATAACACAGGTGCTACAGGCAATAATGCGACAGCAGCTGGTGTACGTACTTCCGCAGCAGGTAATTTCGCGACAGCTGTCGGTGCTGATGCGACTGCAGCTAATACGAACAGTACGGCTATCGGTTATAAAGCTAAATCCAGTGTAGATGATGGCGTTGCATTGGGTGCAAACTCCGTTGCTTCCGTTGCAGCAGGTACAGCAGGCTATAATGTGAAAACTGCAGACAGCCGTACAAACGGCTATAGCGGATTGACAGGCGCTGCGTTGACTTCCACTATGGGTGCGGTGTCCGTAGGTGACGGCGGTACAAAAACTCGTCAAATCACTAATGTGGCTGCAGGTACAGCTGATACTGACGCTGTTAACGTGGCACAATTGCGCAATGTTAATTTGAAAGTAGCTGGTAACACTGGCAAAAATGACGTTTTATTGGATAACCAAACATTGACTGTAAAAGGCGATGGTTCTTATGTTACGACATCTGTTAACAACCAAACAATCGATGTAGCGTTGACTGATGCTACTAAGAATAAAATCGACAATGCGGCAAATAAAGACTTGTCCAATATTACAGACGGCGGTAAATCCGTTATTCGTGATGAAGCACAAAAAGCCGTAAAAGTTGTAGCTGGTAAAAATACAACGATTACAGAAGGTACTGACGGTACATATAAAACATATAAAGTTGACGTAGATGCTCCTGACTATCAATTAGTTGAAAATAGCAGTGCTGCTGATAAAGCATACACTGTATCTGGCAATAAAGTTGACTTAACTGTACAAGATGCTAAAAACCCTGCGAATAAGAAAACTGTAACTATCAAGGATATTGCATCTAAAACAGAACTTGATGATACAAAAACGGAGCTTATCAATAAAGGCTTGAAATTCGATGCTGATAATGGCGGCGAAAAAACAAATAAATTAGGCTCCAAGGTAACAGTAGCTGGTGATGGTACTAACATCGACACTACAATTACACAAACTGGCGACGATACAACAATTAAGGTTGCATTGGGTCAAGACATCAATGTTAATACAGTAACTGCTACAAAAACTGTAAAAGCTGGTACTGCTACTATGGGTAACCAAGCTGTAACAGACAATAAGTCAGCTACTCAAAATGGTAACTTTGTATCCGGTTTGGACAATAAAAATTGGACATTAACTGATCCTGCCTTCGTGTCCGGACGTGCGGCAACAGAAGATCAACTTAAAATTGTCAGCGATGCTGTGAAAGCGGCTAACTCAAGTGCTACGGACTATCGTTTAATCGCTAATCCGAACAATGCGGCAGATGGCTCTTATAAAGTTGATAATAATAAAGTTGATCTACAAGTGAAGGACGATAAATCCGGTACAGTTAATACTGTGACAATTAAGGATATCGCGTCTAAAACTGAACTTGATAAAGTAAAAGATCGTTCTGTGAAATACGATGGTAATACAGGTCATGACACAGTAACATTAGAAGGTGCTAATGGTACAAAAATTACCAACTTGAAAGATGGTAACGTAGCGGCTGGCTCTAAAGATGCTGTAAACGGCGGTCAATTACATCAAGTTAAGCAGGATCTTGGTGACCAAATCACAAATACTAAAAATGATTTAAACAATAAGATTGATACAACTAAACAAGATCTTATTGATAAGGGTCTTAAATTCGACGCTAATAATGGCGGTGAAAAAACAAATAAATTGGGCTCCAAAGTAGCAGTTAAAGGTGATAACTCCAATATCATTACGGAAATCTCTCAAGACGCTAACGGTGACAGCACAATTAATGTGAAACTCGGAAAAGACCTCAATGTAGAAACAATTACTGCAACTGGTGCAAATGGTAAAGACGGTAAAATCGGCATCAACGGTAAAGACGGTGTAACAACTAACATTTCCGTTACTCGTGACGGTCAACCCGGTGTAGATGGTGCTCCTGGCGCGACTACAACTCGTATTATGTACCAAAAACCTGACGGCACGAACGAAGAAGTGGCAACTTTGAACGACGGTCTTAAATTCAAAGGCGACATGGGTGCTACATCTAATGTTAAACTTAACAAACAAGTGGACATCAACGGTGGTGTAACAAGCGCTTCTGATCTTGCGACAGGCAATAATATCGGTGTTACTTCTGCGGCTGTTGGCGCTGATGGCAATGCAAAATTACAATTGCAATTGGCGAAAAACTTGACTGGCTTGCAATCCGTAACGGCATCCGACACTGTGAAAGCAGGCACTGCCACTGTAGGTAATCATACGGTAGCGGATAAAAAAGGTGGCAACCAAACTGGTAATTTTGTAACAGGCTTAGATAATAGAGCTTGGGACATTTCAGATCCTACGTATGTAGAAGGACGCGCAGCGACAGAAGACCAACTTAAGAAGGTTAGCGATGCATTGAAAGCGTCTAATGCAAGTGCTACAGATTACCGCTTAATTGCTAATCCGAACAACGTGGCAGATGGTTCCTATAAGGTTGAAAACAATCAAGTAGACTTGAAAGTAAAAGACGAAAAATCCAGTGACGTTAAAACTGTAACGATTAAGGATATTGCGTCTAAAACTGAACTAGATAATGTAAAAGATCGTTCCGTAAAATATGACGGTAACACAGGCCATGACACAGTAACATTGGAAGGCCCGGACGGCACAAAGATTACCAACTTGAAAGACGGTAATGTAGCGGCTGGTTCTAAAGATGCTGTAAACGGCGGTCAATTACATGATGCTAAAAATGAACTTATCAATACAGGTCTTAAATTTGATGCCAATGTAGGTGGCGTAAAAACTAACAAATTAGGCTCCACGGTTACAATTCAAGGTGAAGGTACTGCAGCTGACGCTGATTATAGCGGTGAAAACCTTAAAACTTTCATCAATCAAGATGCGGCAACAGGTAACACGACGATTGACGTGAAGATGAACAAAAACCTTAAAGCTGAATCTGTGAAGGTTGGCAAAAATGGTAAGGACGGCGTAGCTATTACAGGTCCTGACACAGCGAACGGTACAGATGGCAAGGTAGCTGTGACTGATAAAAACGGTAAAGAAGCAGTTTCTATTTCCGGTAAGGACGGCGTAGGCCACATCGGCTTGACAGGTCCTGCTGGAACGAACGGCGTGAATGGTACTAATGGTATCGACTTGTCCGTGAAACCTGGTTACGACGATCCTATGACAGGCGTTAAAGGCGAAAAAGGCGTTGATGGTACAAATGGTCTTACACGTATCGTTTACAAAGACGGCAATGGCGAACACCAAGTTGCGACTATGGAGGACGGTTTACAATTCACTGGTAACAACATTGGTACCGTGAATAAACAAAAATTGAACTCCTTGGTGAAAGTACAAGGTGAAGGCGTAACTGAAGCTGAATCCGCTGCATTCAAGAGCGCATCCGGCAACATCAACGTAAAAGCTGATGGCACTGACAAATTGGAACTTCAATTGGCGAAAGACCTTAAAAATCTTGATTCCGTAACAGCCGCTAAGACTGTGAAAGCAGGCGACGCTACTATGGGTAGGCAAACTGTTAACAACGCAGCTGGCGATAGCGAAACAGGCAATTATGTAACAGGCCTTGATAATAAAGATTGGGATGCAAATAAGATTGTATCCGGTCGTGCTGCAACAGAAGATCAATTGAAAAAAGCATTGGATGCTCAAAGTGCTAACTCCACTGATTATCGTTTGATTAGAAATCAAGCGGCAGGCTCTAATGGAGACTACACTGTAGATGCAAACGGTGATGTAGCGTTGACTGTACAAGATAAGAATCATCCAGATCAAACAGAAACCGTTACAATCAAAGACGTTGCTTCTAAATCCAAACTTGATAAATTGAATGATCGTGCTGTTAAATATGATTTGGATCCTAACGGAACACCTGATAAATCCAAGGTAACTTACGAAGGCCCTACATACAATAACAAACAAGGTGGGACTCACGTAACGAATGTAGCATATGCTACAGGCAACGATGGCAGCGAAGCGGTTAATGTGGACTACTTGAATGACAAAATCAAGGATAGTGCGGACGCATTGACTAATAAAGGTTTGAAATTCAATGCTAATGTAGGCGGCGAACAAACTAATAAACTTGGTTCTACTATCACTGTTCAAGGTGAAGGTAAAGCTGATGATGCTGACTACAGCGGTGAAAATATTAAAACTTTCATCAACCAAGACAATAAAGGTAACACGACTATCGACGTGAAGATGAATAAAAACCTTAAGGCTGAATCCGTGAAGGTTGGCAAAGACGGTAAGGACGGCGTGTCCATTACAGGTCCTGACAACGGTACAGACGGCAAGGTAGCTGTGACTGGTAAGGACGGAAAAGAAGCTGTATCTATTTCTGGTAAAGACGGCGTAGGTCACATCGGACTTAACGGTAAAGACGGCCGTAGCGCTGATATTTCTGTTGAAAAAGGTGATCCGGACCTCAACGGTAACGAAATCACTCGTATTAAATACACTGATGAAAATGGTAAGACACATCAAGTGGCAACCAAGGATGATGGTATGGCATACGGTGGTGACTCCGGTAATGTGATTAAGAAAAAACTTAATGAACAATTGGACATTAAGGGTGGCGTAACAAACGAAGATGATTTGACTGAAAACAATATTGGCGTTATCAGCAAAAATAATATCCTCAATGTTCGTTTGGCAAAAGACCTTAAAGACTTGAACTCCATTACTTTCAACAATGGAGCTAATGGTGCAAATGGTAAAACTGTTGTAAACGGCGCAGGCATGACTATCAATGATGCAGCTGGTAATCCGTTGACAGCTGTTACAAAAGACGGCGTGAAGATTACCGATGGTCCATCTATGACGAAGGACGGCATCGATGCAGCAGGCAAGAAGGTTACTAATGTTCAAAACGGTACGGTTGCCAAAGATAGCAAAGACGCTGTAAACGGTGGTCAATTGCATGACGCTGTTGAAAGCCTTAAAACTAAAGGCTTTGGTCTTGAAGCGGAAGACGGTCAATCCGTGAAGAAACCTCTTGGTGAAACTGTTAAAGTTAAAGGTGATGGCACGAATATCAAAACATCCGTAGACGGCGGTGCTGTTAAGGTAGAATTGAAAAAAGACATCACTGTAGACACTGTAACAACAGGCGATACTAAGATGGATACAAACGGCGTAACTATCAAGGACGGCGCTAATGAAGCGACTAAGTTGACTAAAGACGGCTTGCAAATCAATGATGGTGGCAACAAAGCTGTTACTATCAACAAAGATGGCTTAACAATCGAAAACGGTCCTAAGGTAACAAAAGACGGTATCGATGCGGCTGATAAGAAGATCACTAATGTGGCTGATGGCACTATTGGCGCTGGTAGCAAGGACGCTGTAAACGGCGGTCAATTGCATACAGCTATCGAAGACATCAAATCCACAGGCTTTGGCCTTAAAGCGGAAGACGGTCGATCCGTGAAGAAACCTCTTGGCGAAACAATCGACTTGAAAGGTGACGGCAATATCAAAACTTCCGTGGACAACGGCGCTATCAAAATGGCATTAAATGATAAGATTACTCTTGGTCAAGATCCAGCAAAACAAGTTAACATTGACGGTTCTGCAGGTACAATTACAGCTGGCAATGGCGGTAATCAAGTTAAGATTGACGGCAATGACGGTTCCGTAACGGCAAATACTGTGAAAGCTGGCGATGTAGTTGTAGGCAAGCAAACTTCTGACGGTAAAGAAGGCAACTTCGTAACAGGTTTGGATAACAAAACTTGGAATCCTGAAAACCCTGTAGCAGTTCCTGGTCGTGCCGCAACAGAAGACCAATTGAAAGCTGTTAATGACGACTTCAATAATAAAGCAAGAACAGGCCGTGTATTCCAAGGTGACCAACCTGGCGATAGCGGTAAAGTGGTTCGTGGTTTGGGAGATACTATGAACCTTACTGGTGGTGCTGATGTGAACCGTTTGGCAGACAACAATATCGGTGTTGTGAAAAACGCTGCTGGTGATGGTTATAACATCAAGTTGGCGAAAGACTTGAAAGGTCTTGAGTCCGTAACTACTACAGATGCTGCTGGTAATACGACTGTTATGAACGGTGGCGGCATGACAATTACACCTGCTCAAGGTAATGCTGTAAGCCTTACTAAAGACGGCCTCAATAACGGTGGTAATAGAATTACTAATGTAGGCCCTGGTGTAGATGGCACTGATGCGGTTAATGTAAATCAATTGAGTAGTGCTATGCGTAGTGTGGATGGTAAAATCGCTGATGTAGGTGCTACTAGTGCAGCTATTTCCGGCCTCAAACCTTTACAATATGATCCATTGGAACCAACTCAAGTATTGGCTGCTGTAGGCCACTACAAAGGCAGCACAGCTGCTGCTGTAGGCGTAGCGCACTATACTAATGAATCTACAATGTTCCATATGGGCGTATCTCTTGGCGGTCATGACAACATGATTAATGCGGGCGTATCCTACAAATTTGGTACATCCGATGCTAAGAAAGCTATTCCAGCACGCTATAAAGCAGGCCCTATCAGCTCTGCGTATGTATTGCAAGATGAAGTGACTGCGTTAAAAGCTGAAAATGAACGCATGAAACAACATGACTTAGAGTTAACTGCTAAATACGATCAAGTACAACGCGATAATGAAGAAATGAAAGCTCAAATCGCATTGTTGATGCAACAAGTAGGACTTTCCAAATAAAAAGAATTCTTAGTCTTGTTATGTAAGGAATATGAAAGCCGCCCTTCTAGGGCGGCTCATCATAAGGAGGAAGTATGAAATTCAAAACATTTATACCTGTATTGGCACTGGCTTGTGTATGCGCGGTAGGCCAAGCGGATGCGGCTCAAGATCGATTGATGATGCCAGAACAACCAGCTGAACCATTGAATGTGCTTGAAACAGAAGTGGCACTTTCCGTACCTAGCGAAGAAGTTCGTGACGTTGTTAACGCTTTCACACAATTCCAATTGGACCAAAAGGGCAAACGTATCATGGATGATTCCCGCGTTATGACCGGTCAAGAGCGTTACCGTAACAATGTATTGTACTACATGAACGTTCGTCGCAGCTGGTACATCGTGAGCCATCGTTATAAAAACGATAGCTATGGGCGTTTGGCATTAGATCGTTTGTACAACGATTACAAACAGTTCTTCACAGAACATGCGACTGTATCTGAAGACGCTAAATTGGACTATGCGCAACAAATCATCGATATCTTGGATCGCAATACGGCCAATGTACATGATGATGAATTGCGTTTCTATATGAATGAAATGGTGATCTTCAGCTTGAACGAAGCCATGAAAGACGGCAATAATCGTGTAAAACCTGTAGATGAAAAAGTAGCTCCTGCGATGGACGAACTTCACACAGTGGACCTTCGCAAAGCGATTAATGCACCTACAATTCAATAAAATTTAGACTATATCATATGATGAAAGCCGAGGCACAAATTGCCTCGGCTTTTGTCATACATAGAGTAAATCTTTTATATATAAATATGTAAATTTAATTCCATAAATATATAGAAAAGATGAAGAATTTTTATCTTATTTTTTAAATCTATTAAATAAACTATAAAAATGAATGAAACATGAAAAAGTTGTTTACAATATTGAATATTTTTGATATAGTAGTCGCTAGAGTGAGTATCTTATAGGAAAAGATATACGTAATAGTACTTAAACTATAGTATTGAGTACTATTGTTTTATGTTAGAAGTGTAGATGATTTTTTATATCTATTACTTCTTCTTTTATTTTACTTTTTTATATGAGGCTATAAACATAATGCGTAACCGGCAAGTCCGGTAATTCGGTGAGAAAGGAATAACATGAATCGAATTTATAATGTAATTTGGAGTAAAGCTAAAAATTGCTACGTTGTAGTATCTGAGTTAGTTAAGAGCGGTGGCGGTAAAGCTAGTGTGAATTCTGCAAGAACGAGCATTACTTTTCGTGCGGCTTTATGCGCGTTTGCTATTACGGGTTGTTTAGTATCGGGAATTGCAGAAGCAAATGTAATACAAGGCCCTGGCGCTGCTGCTACTGGTAGCAATAGCGTGGCAGTCGGCGATAATGCAAAATCCGCAGGTGCTAAGTCTGTGGCGATAGGTAATGACGCGGCTACATTAGCAACAAGTGAAAATGGTATTGCCATCGGTAATGGTGCGAAGGCTGAAGGTCAACAACGAGTGAAGGTTCCATATCCTGCGGGTACTATTGCTATCGGTCAAGGGTCAGTAGCTAAGGAAAATGGCGATATTGTAATAGGTCGTCAAGCGAAGAGCACGATTTCCAAGTATCATCAACAACCTGGATCCGGTGCAGTTGTAATGGGTGCAGAAGCCGCTTCTTACGGTTCTCGAGGTGACGTAGTCATCGGTGCTGCAGCGGAAGCTAATATAATTAGAAAGAATGCTACTGTTGATGGTGACGGACAGCTGTTTTCACAATCTGTAGCTATCGGTAGCGTAGCGAAGGTATATGGCACACAATCTGTGGCTATCGGTGGTGATGTAAGATCTATTGGTCAGTCTTCTATCGCTATCGGCGGTGATGATATCGATCAGGCAAAGCCTGATTTATATAAGGCCATTCCTGATTTATCGGTGCCAGGTACGCAAAAAAACTTTAACCGTGAAGTGGCTGCATTATATCCAAGTGGATTGGGTACAGCAGGGCTTAATGATAGTAAGAACTATGTAAATACTGCTTCTATCGGAAATGCAAGCCTTGCTATTGGTATGATGACACAGTCTTTAGGCACAGGCTCTAATGCTATCGGTGCTAACTCCTTGTCAAAAGGTGTGGCTAGCTCCGCTATTGGTGCTATGGCTCGTAGCTGGGGGAATAACTCTCTTGCTATCGGTAGCCAAGCCGGTGCATATGGTGAGAAATCCACATCCCTCGGCGATGCGAATACAGTAGGCTTTGATATGACAAATGCTACTCTATCTGGTTCAGCTGCAGGCGCTCTTGGTAGAGGCAATAAGGTATATGGTAATAATGCATATGCTATCGGCAGCGAAAATACTGTAGGGTCGGCTACTGTTACAGAAACTACAGAGTCTAATGGCGATAAAATTAAAAAGGTTACTGCTGGTACAGTTAAAGGTAATAAAGCTGGTGCATTCGGTTACAAGAATACTATTACAACGGATAATTCCTATGTAGTAGGTAGTAACTCTACTATTTCCGCAGATAATGGCATGGTTTTAGGTAACAGTGCTACTGTGACAGGGGCTAACGGTTTAGCTCTTGGTAATAATACGAAAGTAGCTAATGACAATGCCGTAGCTATCGGTAATGGCTCTGAAACAGCAGCAGCTGTGGCTACTCCTTCTGCTACAATCAATGGGGTAACTCATAACTTTGCAGGCACAAACCCTGCTTCCACAGTAAGCGTAGGCAAAGCAGGTATGGAACGGACTGTTACTAATGTAGCGGCTGGTCGTATTTCTGCTACCTCCACTGATGTTATCAATGGTAGCCAATTGTTTGCAGTTAAAACGGAAGTAGAAAAAGGCGTATCTTATGCAGGCGATGTAAAAGCTGCAGCAGCTGCAGATAATAAATTCACTCATAAATTAGGCGAACAAACTAATGTTGTGGGCGGCGTGACTGATGTAACTAAATTGACAGATAACAATATCGGTGTTGTTTCCAATGGCACTGATACATTAAATATTAAATTGGCTAAAACATTGACTGGTTTGGACAGTGTTACAGCTGGCGGTACTACTATCAATAACGGCGGTTTGACCGTAGATGGTAAAAACTATGTATCTCCAAACGGTATCAATGCGAATAACCAAAAGATCACCAATGTAGCTGATGGTACTAACTCTAATGATGCGGTTAACTATGGTCAATTACAAAATGTGATTAACTCTATCGATAAAGCGCCTACTGTGAAAGCAAAAGATGCAAATGTAACTGTAACAGAAGGTACAAATGCAGCAGGTGGTAAGGAATATATTGTTGGATTAGGCAATACAATCAATGTTGGTGCTGCACATCCTGTAACTGTAGATGGTAATGCAGGACATGTAACAGGCCTTCAAAATACAGATTGGAGTGTAGACAATCCTGTTGCTGTTCCTGGTCGCGCGGCTACAGAAGATCAGTTGAAAAAGGTTAACGATACAGTTAATGCCAATAAGGATCAAATCGATAAAAATAAACAAGCTATCGCAGATAACAAACAAAATATCACAACAAATGCCGGTAATATTGCTAATAATACGCAAAATATCGCAAAGAACGCTGGCGATATCGTTACAATCAATAAAACTATTGAAAAAGGGTTGAACTTTGACGGTGACTCCGGTGCAACAATCAATAAGAAATTGGGTGATACTGTTGCCGTTAAAGGCGGTGCTACAGGCACATTGTCTGATAACAATATCGGTGTTGTATCCGATGGTACTGGCACATTGAATGTGAAATTGGCTAAAACATTGACTGGTTTGGATAGCGTTACTGCTGGTGATACTACCATCAATAACGGCGGTTTGACCGTAGGTGGTAAGAATTATGTATCTCCAAACGGTATCAATGCAAATGACCAAAAGGTAACAAATGTTGCTAATGGTGATGTGGCTCCAAACTCTAAAGATGCAGTAAACGGCAGTCAATTACATCAAGTTAAGCAAGATCTTGGTGACCAAATTACGAATACCAAGAATGATTTAAATGATAAAATTGATACTACTAAAACTGACCTTATCAATAAAGGCCTTCGTTTTAACGCGGATAATGACGATGAAAAAACGAATAAATTAGGCTCTAAAGTAACGGTAAACGGCGATGATAACATCACTACAGAAATTACTGAAACTGGTGATGATACTAAGATTGCTCTTAAATTAAAGAAAGATCTTAATGTTAGAACTGTTACGGCTACGGACACTGTGAAAGCAGGCGACGTAACAATGGGTAAACAAGCTGATGGTGCGAATCCTGGTAATACAGGCAACTATATTACAGGTCTTGATAATAAGACTTGGGATCCAGGTAATGTTGTATCTGGTCGTGCCGCAACAGAAGACCAATTGAAACAAGCTTTGGCAAATCAAACTGCAACAGGCCTTAAATTTGATGCCAATGTAGGCGGTGTACAAACTAGTAAATTAGGTTCTACAGTAATCGTACAAGGCGAAGGTAAAGCTGCTGATAGTGACTATAGCGGTGAAAATATCAAGACTTTCATCAAACAAGATGCAGCAACAGGCAACACGACCATTGACGTGAAGATGAGCAAAAATCTTAAAGCTGAATCTGTAAAAGTTGGCAAAGGTGATAATAAGGATGGTGTATCTATCACAGGTCCAGATGGTGCGAACGGAACAGATGGCAAGGTAGGCATTACTGGTAAAGACGGTAAAGATGCTGTATCCATGTCCGGCAAAGACGGTGTAGGTCACATCGGTTTAAGTGGTAAAGACGGCCGTAGTGCGGATATTACTGCTGAAAAAGGCGACCCTGATATTGAAGGCAACGAAATCACGCGTATTAAATACCAAGACGAAAATGGTAAAACACACCAAGTGGCAACCA
Source organism: Veillonella parvula (assembly GCF_040097785.1). Lineage (GTDB taxonomy): Bacteria > Bacillota > Negativicutes > Veillonellales > Veillonellaceae > Veillonella > Veillonella parvula_D. The sequence goes on from NZ_JBBNNS010000004.1 coordinate 129,921, forward strand.
AAGACGATGGTATGAAATACGGTGGCGATAGCGGTGCCGTAATCAACAAAAAGCTTAATGAGCAAGTAAACGTAATCGGTGGTATTACTGATGTTAGCAAGTTGACTACTGAAGATAATTTAGGTGTCGTATCCGATGGTAGCAATAACCTCAAGGTTCGTATGGCAAAAGACTTAAAAGGTCTTGAAACAGTAACAACTAAAGATACTGCAGGTAACACTACAGTTGTAAATGGCGGCGGCATGAAGATTACACCTGCTAGCGGTAACCCTGTGAGCTTAACTAAAGATGGTTTGGATAATGGTGGCAATAAGATTACGAATGTAGCTGCTGGTACAGCTCCAACTGATGCAGTCAATAAATCCCAATTGGATCAAGCTGCAGCTGCTGCGACTACAACGGTAACAGCGGGCGATAATATTAAGGTTACGCCAAGCGACAATCCGAATGGTTCCAAAAACTATGAAGTAAGTCTTAAAGACCAAGTAACATTGGGCTCCGATCCGAAGAAACAAATCGCTATCGATGGCAATGCAGGCACAATCAAAGCTGGCGACAAGGTTGAAATCGACGGCGATAAAGGGACTATTAAAGTTGGTAAAGATGGTCAAGATGGCGTATCCATCACAGGCCCAGATACGGCGAACGGCACAGACGGCAAGGTAGGCGTTACTGGTAAAGACGGTAAAGATGCTGTATCCATGTCTGGTAAAGACGGTGTAGGTCACATCGGTCTTAATGGTAAGGACGGTCGTAGTGCTGATATTTCTGTTGAAAAAGGCGACCCTGATATCGAAGGCAACGAAATCACGCGTATTAAGTACCAAGACGAAAATGGTAAAACCCATCAAGTGGCAACTAAAGACGATGGTATGAAATACGGTGGCGATAGCGGTGCCGTGATTAACAAAAAGCTTAATGAACAAGTAAACGTTATCGGCGGTATTACTGATGCTAGCAAGTTGACTACAGAAGATAATTTAGGTGTCGTATCCGACGGTACTGGTAACCTCAAGGTTCGTATGGCTAAAGACTTGAAAGGTCTTGAATCCGTAACCACTAAGGACGCTGCGGGCAACACCACAGTTGTGAACGGTGGCGGTGTAACCATTACACCTGCTAGCGGTAATGCAGTAAGCCTTACTAAAGATGGCCTTAACAACGGTGGTAATACAATTACCAATGTTGCGGCTGGTGTAAACGGCACTGATGCGGTTAACGTAAATCAATTAAAAGGTGCAACAGATAAGATGGCGAATGCAATCGATGCTGTAGCGGGCGAAACACAACGTGTAGGCGCTCATGCAGCGGCTATGGCTGCGTTGAAACCAATTCAATACGATCCATTGGAGCCAACTCAAGTAATGGCTGGTGTTGGTAATTACAGAGGTGAAACTGCGGCGGCATTAGGTGTTGCACATTACTCTGCAGAAGATACTATGTTCCATTTGGGTGTATCTGTTGGTGGTCATCACAATATGGTGAATGCTGGTGTAACTCACAAATTCGGTAACTCCGATGCGAAGAAAGCGATTCCAGAACGTTATAAAGGTGGCCCTATCAGCTCTGTTTATGTGTTGCAAGATGAGGTAACAGCATTGAAAGCTGAAAATGCACGCATGCAAGAAAGCCTTAACGAATTGTCTTCTGTGAAGGCTGATAATGCACGTATGCAACAACGTATTGATGAATTATCCTCTGTGAAGGAAGATAATGAACAAATGAAGGCTCAAATTGCATTGTTGATGCAACAAGCAGGGCTTACAAAGTAAATTTGACTTGATTAAATGGGTTATTTAGTATACTCTAGTCATGTAAGAATCATGTAAGGAATATGAAAGCCGCCCTTTGAGGGGCGGCTCGTCATTAGGAGGATTTATGAAATTCAAAACATTTATGCCTGTATTGGCACTTGCTTGTGTGTGTGCAGTAGGTCAAGCGGATGCGGCTCAAGATCGATTGATGATGCCAGAACAACCGGCTGAACCATTGAATGTGATTGAAGCGGAAGTTGCAGTTCCTGTACCTAGCGAAGAAGTTCGCGATGTAGTGAATGCTTTCACACAATTCCAATTGGACCAAAAGGGCAAACGTATCATGGATGATTCCCGCATTATGACCGGTCAAGAACGGTACCGTAACAATGTGTTGTACTACATGAACGTTCGTCGCAGCTGGTACATTGTGAGTCATCGTTACAAAAACGACAGCTATGCGCGCATGGCGTTAGATCGTTTGTATAACGATTATAAACAGTTCTTTACAGAACATGCGACTGTATCTGAAGATGCTAAATTGGACTATGCGCAACAAATCATCGATATCTTGGATCGCAATACAGCCAATGTACATGATGATGAATTGCGTTTCTACATGAACGAAATGGTCATCTTCAGTTTGAATGAAGCTATGAAAGACGGCAATAATCGCGTGAAACCTGTGGATGAAAAAGCAGCTCCTGCAATGGACGAACTTCACACAGTGGACCTTCGCAAAGCGATTAATGCGCCCACAATTCAATAATTTTAGATGATTCAATTATAAGAATTAAGTGTTGTTGTGTTGTATTTCTTATAATTGTATGACCGATAAAAAATATCGGGGTGTTGTTTGTATTAACAATACCCCGATATTTTTATGCATATAATTTTGCAATCAATGTGATTCGCTGACCTTGAATCACCTTATATGTAATTTTTTTTACGATGGCCGTAAAGTTGTGATGCAGAAATTGTAACTGATCGTTAGGTTGAACGTCCGCATCATATGTGAATACGCCTTCTTCCCCATTAAAGCGACCTTTGATTGTGAAAGTTTGATTATCTCGTGTAACTACGATATCTTCTTCTGTAACCGTATTTGGTTTATCTATATTTTGTTGTAAGATATTGAGTTCTGACATAGATTTCTTCCTCCTTTCTGCTTTCAGTATAACAATAAAAATTAAAAAACACATGGAGTAATCGTATAAATTGTTTTTATACACATATGCTCTATTTCTATAAAGCCTATAAAGCCCGCCAATACGCCTTTAGAGTGCCTTAGAATAAAAAAGGAATGACGGCGATTTGAATTTCACCTGTCATTCCTTTTACTATATAATAAAATGCTACCTTTATTGATTGTGCAATAGTTAATTGGCTTAAGTAGGTATGTAGTAATTGTGTACGTACATTGAGTCAAAATGGCAGAAACACTGTACGATATCTGTTTATGCAAAGATATCATTCTATTATATGGTTCATCATAAATCAGAATGATGAAGAGAAAATAAATTGATTATATATGAAGTGATATTGGTACATAATTATGGAGCATATTAGTATTATTTATGAAAGTTGGTGAATAATAGTAAAAAAATACAGCATTTATGTAGAATATTCAGTATATTTAATTTTATCGAAATTATTAATATCTTAAACACAAAAGTTTTATGAAAATAAAATGAAAAAAAGTTTACAATTCCTGTAATATGTGGTATTTTAGATATACACATTCAAGAATGTCGATGAATTCTCAATACATCATCGATCCATCATTGTTATTTCATTAAATATATAGGATAGTTAGTAAGTTTTATAAGTTTTATAGGAGAAAGATTAATGAATCGAGTATTTAAAGTGATTTGGAATCGCACAAAGGGCTGCTATGTCGTTGTGGCAGAAACAGCAAAGAACATGACGAAACGTTCTTCTTTGTCGGTTGTATTCTCTAAAATGGTAGGTGCTACAGCAGTTGCCGTTATGCTGACAGGCGTTATGATGCCTACCGATGCCTTAGGGGCACCTATTACAAGAGGTAACGGTGCACAAGCTGAAAATGACGGTGGTATTGCTATCGGTGATAATACGGCATCTAAGGGTGACTATAGTATTTCAATCGGTACTAATGCATCTGTAGGTAGAGGTGATACTGATGAAGGTAAAACACAGAGCGGTATTGCTATCGGACAAGGTGCAACTGTAACTGTTGATGTTGCCAAAGGGGCAGATGTTCCAGCAGATCAAAGAACAGGTGGTATCGCCATCGGTCAAGGTGCAACGACCAAGGTTGTTAATGCAATTGCTGTTGGTTCCGGTACTAGTGCTGATGGTGCACAAGCTGTAACTATCGGTCATAACTCTCGTTCGATTACCAATAACAGTGTAGCATTAGGTAATGAAACACGCGTGGCATCTCTTAATGGTTTTGCTCTTGGTAATAATGCCCGTGCCGGCTATGATGAAACCAATAAATTGATAGGTCTTCCTAATGACCAAGCCTTCGGTTCCAATGCACGTGCTTATGGTGGTTCTTCCATGGCGTTCGGTAATGATGCGAAATCCAGTGGTGGTGGTGCGGTTTCTATAGGTAACGGTTCTCAATCTAGAGGTGATTGGGCGGTAGCTATCGGTAATGGCTCTAAAGCTTTGAAACAGGGCTCTTCTGCATTGGGGACGAATGCTACAACTAATAGCTCTCACTCTACTGCACTCGGTTGGGGTAGTACTACAAATGGCTACGCTGATATCGCGGCTGGTGATGGTTCTGTTGCATCTGGTGGTAATTCCCTAGCAATAGGTGTGCAATCTTCTACATCTACTGGTGCGGTAGGTGCTGTAGCATTAGGTTTAAGCAGTAAAGCTGAGCAAACAAACTCTATGGCATTAGGTGTATCTGCTAATGCTGCACATGAACGTTCCGTTGCACTAGGTGCTAACTCCAAGACTGATGCTACAGTAAGCACACCAAATCAATTGGTAAATGGTTTATGGTATAAAAACTATGCCGGCGGTTCTGCTGATTCCACAATCAGTGTAGGTAGTGATACGGTAAAACGTACCATTACAAATGTAGCTGCCGGTCGTGTGAATGCACAATCTACAGATGCAATCAACGGTAGCCAATTATATGGTGTTGCTAATACTTTAGGTAATTTGGCAAGTACTACAAAAGGCATTTTAGGTGGCAATGCAGCGCTTGACCCTGATACGGGTAACTTGTCGATGAGCAATATCGGTAACACAGGTAAAGGCACGATTCACGATGCTATTAAATTCAATAAAGACACAATAGATAAAGGCCTTAACTTTGATGCTAATACAGGTGGCACGAAAAATAATCTATTAGGTTCTAAAGTTACCATCAAAGGTGACGGCAACAATATTAATGCCGCAATTACACAAGCTAATGGTGATACAACTATCAACATGACTTTGGGTAATACTATTAAAGTAGGTACAGCAAACCCTGTAACGATTGACGGTACTACAGGTCATGTAACAGGCCTTCAAAATAAAGACTGGAATGTAGATAACCCTGTGGCTGTATCTGGCCGCGCTGCTACAGAAGATCAGTTGAAAAAGGTTAATGATAAAGTTAACACTAATAAGGCTCAAATTGACAAGAATAAACAAGATATCGCTGATAATAAGCAAAATATCACAAACAATGCCAACAATATCGCTCAAAATAAGCAAGATATCTCTAATATTAATACAAAAATTAATAAAGGCTTGAACTTTGCTGGCGATACGGGTGCTGTAAGCAACAGACAATTAGGTGATACTGTAACTGTTAAAGGCGGTGCAACAGGCACATTATCTGACGGTAATATCGGTGTTGTATCCGATGGCAATGGCACATTAAATGTGAAATTAGCTAAAACATTGACAGGTTTAGATAGCGTTACAGCTGGTAATACTAAGATTGATAATGGTGGCTTGACTGTAGGTGGTAAGAACTATGTATCTACAACAGGTCTCAATGCGAATAATCAAAAGATTACTAATGTTGCTAATGGTAGCGACCCTAATGATGCAGTTAACTATAGTCAATTACAGGCTGCTATCGGCGGTACAGCCAAAGCATCCACTGTAAAAGCAAAGGATGCGAATGTAACTGTAACAGAAAGTACAAACGCAGCAGGTGGTAAGGAATATACTGTTGGTTTAGGTAATAAAATTACCGTAGGTACAGCATATCCTGTAACTGTAGACGGTGATGCTGGTCATGTAACAGGACTTACAAATACAGATTGGGATGTAGATCATCCTGCGGCTGTATCTGGTCGTGGTGCTACTGAAGATCAGTTGAAAAAAGTTAACGATAAAGTTAACACTAATAAGACTCAAATCGACAAGAATAAACAAGATATCGCTGATAATAAGCAAAATATCACAAACAATGCCGGCAATATTGCTCAAAACAAACAAGATATTTCCAACATTAATACAAAGATTAATAAAGGCTTGAACTTTGCCGGTGATACAGGTACTGTAAGTAACAGACAATTAGGCGATACTGTAACTGTTAAAGGTGGTGCTACAGGCACATTATCCGACGGTAATATCGGAGTTGAATCCGACGGCAATGGCACATTGAATGTGAAATTAGCTAAAACATTGACTGGATTGGATAGTGTTACAGCTGGTAATACTAAGATTGATAACAGCGGTTTGACTGTAGGCGGTAAAACATATGTATCTCCAACAGGTCTTAATGCGAATGACCAAAAGGTAACAAATGTTGCTGATGGTACTGTAGGCGCAGGCAGTAAGGACGCTGTAAACGGCGGTCAATTGCACGATGCCAAAAACGAATTAAATACTAATATTAGTAATGCAAAAACTGAACTTATCAACAAGGGCCTTCGTTTTAATGCTGATAATAACGATGAAAAAACGAACAAACTTGGTTCTAAAGTAACAGTAAATGGTGATGGTAATATCACTACTGAAATTACGCAAACTGGCGATGATACTACAATCGGCGTTAAATTGAACAAAAATCTTAATGTTCAAACATTGACAGCTACAGATACTGTGAAAGCCGGCGGTGTAACAATGGGTAAACACGCTGATTCTAACAACTATGTAACTGGTCTTGATAATAAAGATTGGGATGTGAATACAACTAATCCTGTAAGCGGTCGCGCTGCTACAGAAGATCAATTGAAAAAAATCAGTGATGTAGTTAAGAATCAAGGTGCTGCTGCTACAGATTACCGTTTGGTGAAAAATGCGGCTGCTGCAGATGGTGCTTATACAGTTGATTCTAACGGTGATGTTGACTTGACTGTAGAGGATAAAAACCATGCAGGTACAAAAGAAACTGTTAAGATTAAGGATGTTGCATCTAAATCTAGCCTCGATAAATTAAACGATCGTGCTGTTAAGTATAATTTGGATAATAATGGTGCCGTTGATAAGACAAAAGTAACTTATGAAGGTCCTACCTATGCTAATAAAATCGGTGGCACTCATGTAACAAACGTGGCGTATGCTACAGGTAACGATGGTAGCGAAGCGGTTAATGTGGATTACTTGAAAGATAAAATCAAAGATAGTGAAGATGCATTAACTAATAAAGGTTTGAAATTCGACGCTAACAGTGGCGGCATAAAAACTAATAAACTTGGCTCTACGGTTACTGTTAAGGGTGAAGGTGCTGATGCTGATGCTAACTACAGCGGTGAAAACCTTAAAACTTTCATCACACAAGATCAAGATGGTAACACAACTATCGATGTGAAGATGAACAAAAACCTCAAAGCTAATAGTGTGGCAATTGCCGGTAAAAACGGTCAAGACGGCGTTACACTTAAAGGTGGCGACGCTAAAAACGGTGTAGATGGCACAAGCATTAATCGTTTAGTGACCGAAGATAAAGACGGCAATACACATACGCTTGCAACCCTTGATGATGGTATGATGTATGGCGGCGATACAGGTAATGTAATTAAAAAGAAACTTAACAATCAAGTGAATGTTAAGGGTGGTATCTCCGATGAAAGCAAATTAGCTGCTGAAGATAACATTGGTGTAGTTTCCGACGGTTCCGATACATTGAAATTGCGCTTGGCGAAAGAATTGAAAGGCTTGACATCTGCTACTTTTACAAACGGCGGCAATAATACTGTTATCAATGGTGATGGTATGACCATCAATCGTGCTGGTGGTGATGCAGTAAGTCTTACAAAAGACGGCTTAAATAACGGCGGTAACAAGATTACGAATGTAGCTGACGGCACGGACCCTAACGATGCAGTTAATAAATCTCAATTGGATAAAGCTACAGCAGCTGCATCTACAACGGTATCGGCAGGTAATAATATTACTGTGACACCTAGCACCAATGCGAATGGTTCCAAGAACTACGAAGTAAGTCTTAAAGATCAAGTGACATTGGGCTCTGATGCTACGAAACAAATCGCAATGGATGGTACTACAGGTACTATCAAGGCTGGTGATAAAGTTACAATCGACGGCAACAAAGGTACTATTAAAGCTGGCAATGTAACAATTGACGGTGAAAACGGTACCATTAAAGCTGGCGACAAGGTAACTATCGATGGTAAAGATGGTAAGATTGCAGCAGGCAAGGTATCTGTTGATGGTAAAGACGGCTACGTGACAGGTTTGGAAAACAAAGATTGGGATCCTGACAACATCACAAGCGGTCGTGCTGCTACAGAAGATCAATTGCAAAAATCTCACAAATCCTTGGATAATAAGATTAATAACTTAGGTGATGAAATCACGAAAAAAGGTATGAATTTCGCCGGTAATACAGGTGAATTCCACCGTGATTTAGGCCAAAAGGTTACTATCAAAGGTGAAGGTACAGAGTCTGACGATAAATACTCCGGCGAAAATATTAAAACAGTAGCCGACCAAGATGGTAATGTTAATATCAAGATGGCGAAAAACCTTAAGACTGACAGTTTAACTACTGATAAAGTGAAAGTTGGCAAAAACGGTCAAGACGGCGTATCCATTACAGGTCCTAACGGTGCTGACGGTACAGACGGCAAAGTAGGTATCACAGGCAAAGACGGTAAAGATGCTGTATCCATGTCCGGTAAAGACGGTGTTGGTCATATTGGTTTAACTGGTAAAGACGGCCGTAATGCGGATATTACCGTTGATAAAGGTGATCCAGACTTAGACGGTAACAACATCACTCGTATTAAGTACCAAGACGAAAATGGTAAGACACACCAAGTGGCAACTAAAGACGATGGTATGAAATACGGTGGCGATAGCGGCTCCGTAATCAAGAAAAAGCTTAACGAACAAGTTAATGTAGTGGGTGGCATTACTGATGCTAGCAAGTTGACTACAGAAGATAATTTAGGTGTTGTATCCGATGGTACTGGCAACCTTAAGGTTCGTATGGCGAAAGACTTGAAAGGTCTTGAAACAGTAACCACTAAGGATGCTGCAGGTAATACTACTGTTATGAACGGTGGCGGTGTAACAATTACACCTGCTAGCGGTAATGCAGTAAGCCTTACTAAAGATGGCCTCAACAACGGCGGTAATACAATTACCAATGTAGGCCCTGGTGTAAACGGCACTGATGCAGTTAACGTAAATCAATTGAAAGGTGCTACAGATGGGTTAGCTAATGCTATTAACTCCGTAGCGGGCGAAACACAACGTGTAGGCGCACATGCAGCGGCTATGTCTGCATTGAAACCTATTCAATATGATCCATTGGAACCAACTCAAGTGATGGCTGGTATCGGTAATTACAGAGGTGAAACTGCGGCGGCTCTTGGCGTTGCACATTACACAGCAGAAGATACTATGTTCCATGTAGGCGTATCTGTTGGTAGTCACCATAACATGGTAAATGCTGGTGTAACTCGTAAATTCGGTACTTCTGATGCGAAGAAAGCGGTTCCTGAACGTTACAAAGGTGGACCTATTAGCTCCATGTACGTAATGCAAGATGAAATGACTGCTTTGAAAGCTAAGTATGAAAAAGTACAACGCGACAACGAAGAAATGAGAGCACAAATTGCATTATTGATGCAACAAGCGGGCTTGAAATAATATGAAATAACATATTGATACGGCAGTGCTTATAAAAGGCGCCAAAAGCGAAATGCTTTTGGCGCCTTTTTGCATGCAAGAAATAGATTCAATAGCTATTTGAGCATATATATGTCATAGTATTTTGTAATGTAATTAAAATAGGTGAGTAATAGTCAGATCATAATAGTTTACTAAGGTGAAATACATTTTTTTTATGAAGTTAATTTTATGCGAAAAAATTAGTACATTTAGCATATTCATAAGGTATATGGCGGAGTTTTTGTATATTCATAAATATTTATGATTTGGAAGTGAGTGTAGAGTGAAAATTTTTTTACTTTTAGTATAGAATATGATATGTTTAATATGATATGCATCGGTAAATAGCCATATATTAACTGTATTTTTACTTTTTAAAATAATTATAAAATATTTTATTATATTCATATAATCTGATAGTTTTATGCAAGGAGTAAGACGAGATGAACCGAATTTTTAAAGTAATCTGGAGTCGTACAAAGGGATGTTATGTCGTTGTGGCTGAAACAGCGAAAAATATGTCGAAACGATCGACAATGACATCGGTATTTGCCAAGATGTCTGGGTCTGTAATTGCTACGGCTTTATGTATGTCCATGATGTCTCCAATGATCGTGCATGGGAGTACTATTGTGCAAGGGGCTGGTGCTCAGGCTAAAAATGGCACTGTAGCGATAGGTGACAATAGTACAGCAATGGCAGATAACAGTGTGGCTTTGGGGACAGGGGCTACTGTTACAAAAACTAATAGGGCTAATGTTGGTAATGTGCAAGGCATTGCAATCGGAAGAAATGCAACCGTTGAAGTAAATAATGGCGTTGCTATCGGTAATTTGACAAAAGTAGCTTCTTTGAATGGCTTTGCCCTTGGTAATACATCTTGGGCTGGATATGATGAGGCCGGTAACTATGTGGGCGCCGATAACGATCAGGCATTTGGTACTAATGCCAGAGCTTGGGGTGGATCCTCTATGGCATTTGGTAATAATGCTAAAGCTGCTGCCGGTGGTGCCGTTGCAATGGGTAACGGGTCGCAGGCAAGAGGTAAATGGGCCGTTGCAATCGGTAATAATGCACAAGCTAAGGGCGAAGGGTCCAGAGCTCTTGGTGTAAACTCCTATGCAGTAGGACTCAACTCCATTGCAATGGGCTGGGAAAGTAATGCCCGTGAGGATTCTTCTATAGCTATTGGTACAGACTCTGACTCAGTTCAGAAAAATAGTATTGCCATCGGTAATCGTGCAGTTAGCTATGCAGAGGATAGCGTTACACTTGGTAGAAATACAACAGTAGGGAAAAATCATATTCGTTCTGTTGCATTAGGTGCAAATTCTGCAACTGCGGATACTCATAGTACACCGAATCAACTTGTAAATGGTTTGTGGTATAAGAATTTAGCGGGGGGAACGGCAGATTCTACCGTAAGTATCGGTAATGATACGGTAAAACGTACGATTACAAATGTGGCTGCAGGTCGTATGAATGCTTCGTCTACAGATGCTATTAACGGTAGTCAATTGTTTGGTGTCGCAAATAGTTTGGGAAATTTAGCCACTACAACTAAAAATATCCTTGGCGGTAATGCAGCTCTCGATCCTGATACCGGTAAATTAACGATGAGCGATATCGGTTTTACAGGTAAAAGCACAATCCACGATGCTATTAGATATAATAAAGACAATATCGATAAAGGATTGTTCTTTTATGGTGATAACTTTGTTCAGAACCAAGTAAAATTAGGTGACACAGTAAGAATAAAAGGTGGCGCTAGCGGTGCTTTGGCTGACAACAATATTGGGGTTCAAGCAGACGGAAATGGCACACTAAATGTGAAATTGGCTAAAAAAATAACTGGTTTGGATAGCGTAACAGCGGGAACTGCTACGATTGATAATAAAGGGGTGTCTGTAGGCGGTAAACTCTATGTGTCAACAGGTGGTCTTAATGCCAATAATCAACAGCTTAGAGGTGTTGCAGACGGTAGCGGTAGTCAGGACGCAGTTAACTACGGTCAGTTGCAACGCGCAATTAACGGTACAGCTAAAGAAGCCATTGTAAAAGCAAATGATGATGGTAATATTACGGTAAGGGAAAACTCAACGGCGAAAGGTGGTAAGGAGTATACTGTTGGCTTAAATTATAAGATTACTGTAGGGAAAGGGGCGGCCTCGCATCCTGTAACCATAGATAGTGGTACAGGAACGGTCACAGGTCTTACCAATACATCATGGAATGTAAATAATCCAGCACCTGTTACAGGACGTGCTGCTACGGAAGATCAGTTAAAGCGGGTTAATGAGAGAGTTAATTCCAATCAGTATTTTATTAATCAAAATACGCAGAATATCTCAGATAACTCAAGCCGTATTGGTGCCAATGCACGAAATATCACAAAAATACAAGGTGATATTACTACTAATAAGAATGATATTAACACTATCAATAATACTCTTGAAAAAGGGCTCTATTTTAGCAGCGATACAGGTGCTTCGATTAAGAGAAAATTAGGTGATACTCTAGTCATTAAAGGCGGTGCTACAGGGGCATTATCCGATAATAATATTGGTGTTGTATCCGATGGTACCGGTAGATTGACTGTAAAGTTGGCAAAATATTTAACAGGATTAGAGAGCGTTAATGCAGGAAATACTACTATTAGTAAAAATGGTTTGAGTGTAGGTGCTAGAACCTATGTAACACCTGATGGCATCAATGCTAATAATCAAAAGATTACTGGTGTTGCTAATGGTACAGCGCCTAACGATGCGGTTAATTTCAGTCAATTACAAAGTGCTATCGGTGGTACTGCAAAGGCGACTACAGTAAAATCAAAGGATGCAAATGTAACCGTAACAGAAGGTACCAATGTGAATGGTGGTAAGGAATACACTGTTGGATTGGGCAATAAACTTGCGGTAGGTACGGCACATCCTGTAACTGTGGACGGAACCGCAGGAACTGTAACAGGACTTACTAATGCTGCTTGGAATGTAAATAATCCACAAGCCGTAACTGGTCGTGCTGCAACGGAAGATCAGTTAAAAACTGTTAATACGCAAGTCAATACAAATAAGGATAAAATAGCTCAGAACACAACTGACATTGCTCAAAATGCGACTGATATCGGTAAGAATAAACAAGATATAACTAAGAACAAGACTGATATAGCTCAAAATACTACTGATATCGGTAAAAATAAGACTGATATTGCACAAAACAAGCAAAATATTACTCAGAACACACAAGATATTGCGACTAATAAAAATGCTATCTCTACAATCAATACAACTATTGCTAAAGGTCTAAATTTTGATGGAGACAGCGGTGCTGTAATTAACAAACAGTTGGGCGATAAGCTTAGCATCAAGGGCGGTGCAGCGGCTGCGAATTTGACGGATAATAATATCGGTGTCGTATCTGATGGCAGCACATTAAATGTAAAACTAGCTAAAACATTAACCGGTTTGGATAGCGTAACGGCTGGGGGTACAACTATCAATAGTAGTGGTTTGACCGTAGGCGGTAAGACCTATGTAACTCCGAACGGTATTAATGCGAATGACAAGAAAATAACTAATGTTGCTGATGGTGAAGTGGCGGCTAATTCCAAAGATGCAGTTAACGGCGGTCAACTTCATGCGGCTAAAACCGAATTAAATAACAACATTAATGATGCTAAAACTGAATTAAACAAAAATATCGGTGATGCCAAAACTGAACTCAATAAAAATATTAATGACGCTAAAACTGAACTGAATGGCAATATAGATAATGCTAAAACCGAGCTAAACAATAATATATCGACTGCGAAGAATGATGTGATTAATACAGGTCTCAAATTTGATGCGGATACAGGCGGTGCTAAGACCAATAAATTGGGTTCCAAGGTAACGGTAAACGGCGATGATAATATCACGACAGAAATCAGCCAAACTGGTGACGATACTAAGATCGGTCTTAAATTAAAGAAAGATCTCAATGTTACTACTATTACTGCTGCTGATACTGTGAAAGCCGGCACTGTGACTATGGGCAAACAATCAGGTGGTGCAGGCGGTGCAAACGGTAACTTTGTAACAGGGCTCGATAATAAGTCTTGGAACGCGGATAATCCTCAAGCTGTAAGTGGTCGAGCTGCTACGGAAGATCAGTTGAAATCCGTTAATGATAAGGTCAATACAAATGTAACCAATATCAATAAAGGATTAAACTTTAACGGCGATAGCGGTGCTGCGATTAATAAAAAATTAGGCGACACTGTTACCATTAAAGGTGGTGCTATGGCGGATCTTACGGATAATAATATCGGTGTCGTGTCTGATGGCAGCACATTAAATGTGAAACTAGCTAAAACATTAACTGGTTTGGATAGCGTAACGGCTGGTGGAACAACTATTAATGGTAGTGGTTTGACCGTAGGCGGCAAGACCTACGTAACGCCAAACGGTATCAATGCAAATAATCAAAAGATTACCGGTCTAGCAAAAGGCACAGATCCTACTGATGCGGTTAACTTCAGTCAGTTGCAGGATGCTATCGGTGGAACTGCTAAGGCAAGTACTGTGAAAGCTAAAAACAGCAACATCACTGTAGAAGAAGGTACAAATGCAGCCGGCGGTAAGGAATATACTGTCGGATTAGGGGATAAAATCACCTTAGGAACTGCTAATCCTGTATCTGTGGATGGTACTGCAGGCACGGTAACTGGTCTTACCAATACTGCTTGGGATGTAGATAATCCACAAGCCGTAACTGGTCGTGCTGCAACGGAAGATCAGTTGAAATCTGTTAATACGCAAGTTAATACGAACAAGGATAAAATAGCTCAAAACACAACTGACATTGCTCAGAATACGACTGATATTGGTAAGAATAAACAAGATATAACTAAGAACAAGGCTGATATTGCTCAAAATACAACTGACATCGGTAAGAATAAGCAAGATATAGCTAAAGGTCTTAACTTTGATGGAGATAGCGGCGCTGTAATTAATAAACAGTTGGGTGATAAGTTATCTATTAAAGGTGGCGCCGCAGCTGCAAACTTGACGGACAATAATATCGGTGTCGTATCTGATGGTACAACATTGAACGTGAAGTTAGCTAAAACATTAATCGGTTTGGATAGTGTTACAGCGGGTGGCACAACTATTAATGCTGGAGGTTTAACTGTAGGTGGTAAGACCTATGTATCTCCGAACGGTATCAATGCAAATGACCAAAAGATTACTAATGTTGCTAATGGTGATATTGCTGCAAACTCCAAAGATGCGGTTAACGGTGGTCAATTGCATGACGCTAAAACTGAACTTACCAACAAAGGCCTTCGTTTTGACGCAGATAATAACGCTGAAAAAACGAATAAACTAGGCTCCAAGGTAATGGTAAACGGCGACGACAATATTACGACGGAAATCACGCAAACCGGTGACGATACGAAGATAGGTCTTAAATTGAAGAAGGATCTTAATGTTACATCTGTTACGGCTACGGAAACTGTGAAAGCCGGCACTGTAACCATGGGTAAACAAGCCGATGGTGCAACCCCTGCTAATACGGGTAATTACGTAACAGGTCTTGATAATAAGACATGGAGCGTAACTAATCCTACTGCTGTTAGCGGACGTGCTGCAACAGAAGATCAATTGAAGACAGTTACTGAAGCTATCAAAACTCAAGGTGCTAATGCAACGGACTTCAGTCTTGTTGCTAATCCTGCGGCGGGTTCCAATGGTGACTATACTGTAGCTGCTAACGGTGACGTGGCATTGACCGTACAGGATAAGAATCATCCGGATAAAACAAAAACCGTAACGATTAAAGATGTAGCATCTAAATCCGAAGTGGACAAAGGCTTGAACTTTGACGGTGACTCTGGTACGACTATCAACAAGAAGCTAGGTGGTACTGTTGCCATTAAAGGCGGAGCTGCAGCTGCAGATTTAACTGACAATAATATTGGTGTTGTATCTGATGGCAGTACGTTAAACGTGAAGTTAGCTAAAACATTAACTGGTTTGGAAAGCGTAACAGCTGGTGGCACAATCATCAATAGTGGTGGTTTGACCGTAGGTGGTAAGAATTATGTATCTCCAAATGGCATCAATGCGAACGACCAAAAGATTACCAATGTTGCTAATGGCGATGTGGCGGCTAACTCCAAAGATGCGGTGAACGGCGGTCAATTGCATGACACTAAAACTGAGTTAAATAAAAACATTAGCGATACTAAGACCGAGTTGAATAAAAATATCAGTGATACTAAAACTGAACTCAACAAAAATATTGGTGACGCTAAAACTGAACTTACCAACAAAGGCCTTCGTTTTGATGCGGATAATAACGCTGAAAAAACTAATAAACTAGGCTCTAAGGTAACGGTAAACGGCGACGATAACATCACCACAGAAATTACACAAACTGGTGACGATACGAAGATTGGTCTTAAATTAAAGAAAAATCTTAATGTTACCACTGTTACGGCAGCGGAAACTGTGAAAGCTGGTACGGTAACTATGGGTAAACAATCCGATGGTGTAACCCCTGCTAATACGGGTAACTACGTAACAGGTCTTGATAATAAGACATGGAGTATTGATAATCCTACGATTGCATCTGGCCGTGCAGCAACGGAAGACCAATTGAAAACGGTTAGTGATGAAGTTAAGAAACAAGGTGCTAGTGCAACAGACTTTAGTCTCGTTGCGAATCCTACGGCAGGCTCTAATGGTGACTACACTGTAGATGCCAATGGTGACGTAGCATTGACCGTACAGGATAAGAACCATCCGGATAAAACAAAAACCGTAACGATTAAAGATGTAGCATCTAAATCCGAAGTGGACAAAGGCTTGAATTTTGACGGTGATTCTGGCACAACTATTAACAAGAAGCTAGGTGGTACTGTTGCCATTAAAGGCGGAGCTGCAGCTGCAGATTTAACTGATAATAATATTGGTGTCGTATCTGATGGCAGTACGTTAAACGTGAAGTTAGCTAAAACATTAACTGGTTTGGACAGCGTAACAGCTGGTGGAACAACCATCAATGGTGGTGGTTTGACCGTAGGCGGTAAGAATTATGTATCTCCAAATGGCATCAATGCGAATGATCAAAAGATTACCAATGTTGCTGATGGTAATATTGCGGCTAATTCCAAAGACGCGGTTAACGGCGGTCAATTACATGAAGCTAAAACTGAGTTAAACAAGAATATCGCTGATACAAAGATTGAATTAAATAAAAACATTGGCGATACTAAAACCGAATTAAATAAAAATATCGCTGACACTAAAACTGAACTCAACAATAATATTAATGACGCTAAGACTGAACTGACCAATAAAGGTCTTCGTTTTGACGCAGATAATAATGATGCAAAAACGAATAAATTAGGCTCCAAGGTAACGGTAAACGGCGACGATAATATTACGACGGAAATCACGCAAACCGGTGACGACACTAAGATTGGTCTAAAATTGAAGAAAGATCTTAACGTTACCACTGTTACGGCTACAGAAACTGTAAAAGCCGGTACTGTAACCATGGGTAAACAAGCCGATGGTGCAACCCCTGCTAATACAGGTAACTACGTGACAGGGCTTGATAATAAGACTTGGGACGCAGGTAAAGTCGTATCCGGTCGTGCTGCAACAGAGGATCAATTGAAACAAGCTTTGGCGGGTCAAACTGATACAGGTCTCAAATTCAATGCCAATGTAGGCGGTGTACAAACTAATAAATTAGGCTCTACTATCACTGTTCAAGGTGAAGGCAATGCTGCTGATACCGACTATAGCGGTGACAATATTAAGACGTTCATCAAACAAGATGCTGCAACAGGTAATACAACAATTGATGTAAAAATGAACAAAAATCTTAAGGCTGAATCCGTGAAAGTCGGCAAAGACGGTAAGGATGGCGTATCTCTCACAGGTCCAGATGGGGCTGGCACCGACGGTAAAGTAGCTGTTACAGATAAGAACGGCAAGGATGTAGTGTCTATGTCCGGTAAAGACGGTGTAGGTCACATCGGTTTAACTGGTAAAGATGGTCATAGTGCGGATATTATCGCTGATAAAGGCGCTGCTGATATTAATGGAAATGAAATCACGCGCATTAAATATCAAGATGAAAATGGTACAACCCATCAAGTGGCAACCAAAGATGATGGCATGGCATACGGTGGCGACTCCGGCACTACCATCAAGAAGAAACTTAATGAACAATTGGACATTAAGGGCGGTGTCACCAATGAATCTGAGTTGACCGAAAACAATATTGGAGTTATTAGCAAGAATAATATCCTTAATGTTCGTTTGGCAAAAAATCTGAAAGGCCTAGATTCCATAACTTTCAACAATGGCACTAATGGTGCAAACGGTAAAACCGTTGTTAATGGTGAAGGCATGACCGTTCAAGATAAGGATGGCAACCCGTTGACTGCTATTACAAAGGACGGCGTGAAGATTACCAATGGTCCATCTATGACGAAAGATGGTATTGATGCAGCCGGCAATAAGATTACAAACGTAGCTGACGGTACAAATCCTAAGGATGCGGTTAATAAATCTCAATTGGATACAGCGGCTAACGCTGCTAAGGCAATCGTAACAGAAGGTAATAATATCAAAGTTGATAAGACCACTAATGGTGATGGCTCTACAAATTACAAAGTGGGCCTCAAAGACCAAATAACAATGGGATCTGATGCTACGAAACAAATTGCGATGGATGGTACAACAGGTACGATCAAAGCCGGTGACAAGGTTACAATCGACGGCAACAAAGGCACCATTAAAGCAGGTGATAAAGTTGAAATCGATGGCGATAAAGGCACAATCAAGGCTGGTAATATTGCGATTGACGGTACAAACGGTACAATTAAGGCTGGCGACAAGGTAACTATTGATGGTAAAGATGGTAAGATTGGAGCAGGTAAGGTCTCTGTTGATGGCAAGGACGGTCATGTGACAGGTTTGGAAAACAAAGATTGGGATCCTAACAATATCACAAGCGGTCGTGCTGCTACAGAAGATCAATTGCAGAAGTCCCATAAAGCCTTGGATAATAAGATTAATAACTTAGGTGATGACATTACGAAGAAAGGCATGGATTTTGCCGGTAATACAGGTGATTTCCACCGTGATTTAGGTCAAAAGGTTACCATCAAAGGTGAAGGTCAAGGGGCTGATAGTGACTATTCTGGCGAAAATATTAAAACGGTAGCCGAAAATGGTAATGTTACTATTAAAATGGCTAAGAATCTTAAGACCGATAGTATTACTACCAAAACAGTTACTGCTGATACGGTCAATACTGATAAGGTGAAAGTCGGCAAAAATGGTCAAGATGGCGTTTCCATTACAGGTCCAGACGCTGCGAATGGCACAGACGGAAAAGTAGCTGTTACAGGTAAAGACGGTAAAGATGCTGTATCTATGTCAGGTAAAGACGGCGTTGGTCACATCGGTTTAACTGGCAAAGATGGTCGTAATGCGGATATTACCGCTGATAAGGGCGATTCTGATCTCGGAGGCAATGCTATTACTCGTATTAAGTACCAAGATGAACAGGGCAAGACACATCAAGTGGCAACCAAAGACGATGGTATGAAATACGGTGGCGATTCTGGTAATGTGATTAACAAAAAGCTTAACGAACAGGTAAACGTAGTCGGTGGTATTACTGATGCTAGCAAGTTGACGGCCGAAGATAATTTAGGCGTCGTATCTGACGGCACTAATCTTAAAGTTCGTATGGCGAAAGATTTGAAAGGTCTTACGTCAGTAACGACTAAGGATGCTGGAGGTAACTCTACGGTTGTGAACGGCAGTGGCGTAACCATTACTCCTGCTAGCGGTAACACCGTAAGCCTTACTAAAGATGGATTGAATAACGGTGGTAAAACAATTAGCAATGTAGGTCCTGGTGTAAACGGAACGGATGCGGTTAACGTAAATCAATTGAAGGGGGTTACGGAGGGAATGGCTAATGCAATTAATTCCGTGGCGGGCGAAACACAACGTGTAGGTGCTCATGCGGCGGCGATGTCTGCGTTGAAACCAATTCAATACGATCCGTTAGAACCAACTCAAGTGATGGCTGGTATCGGCAATTACAGAGGTGAAACCGCAGCGGCTTTAGGTGTTGCGCATTACACATCGGAAGATACTATGTTCCATGCAGGTGTATCTGTTGGTAGCCGTCATAATATGGTGAATGCCGGTGTAACTCGTAAATTCGGTTCTTCTGATGAGAAGAAGGCTATTCCTGAACGGTATAAGGGCGGTCCTATCAGCTCTATGTACGTAATGCAGGATGAAATGACTGCTTTGAAAGCTGAAAATGCACGCATGAAAGCGCAGGATGAAAAATTAACTGCAGACTATGCGGCATTGAAAGAAGACAACCTTCGTCTACAGAAAGATAACGAAGAAACTAAACGACAATTAGCTCTTATTATGAGTCGTTTAGGCATGTAAATCATATAAATTTCATTTTATATTCATGCGGTAAAATCTGTTGATGTACCAGAAAATACCCATGAAGATTAGATGATTTTAACCCTATATGGTATATAAAATGAAAGAACGAAAGTCTACTGTGAAAAGACTTTCGTTCTTTTTTTGTATTTGACTTCACAAACCTTTCATAATAGTGTATAATACAGAACATATAATTTTAATCGAAAATTATGAATATGATTAATTTACTATAAAATCATTAGTTTTAGATTATAAGTGTTGTTTGGCCCATTGTAGCAAGGGTTTTTATGATTGAAAATATATTTAAATGAGTAAGAAAATCAATTTTTAAAAGAAGTTTAAAGTTCTGAAAATAAATGAGCGAAATGTGAAAAAAATATATTTACATTCATAAACTAATCTGATATTTTATATGTATAGTAATTAAATTTTTGATGAAAATTTTATTATTTTTAGTGTTTTAGTGTTGGTTTTAGAATCCCTTATAAAACTGTGTGAAAGGTAGGTACTACTAAATGAATCGTATTTATAGGGTAATTTGGAGTCAGGTACGAGGCGCATATGTCGTTGTATCTGAAATCGCAAAAAGCCATACTCGTGGCTCCAAAAGCTTTGTTAGTAATTCCGCTAAAGCTTCGGTAAAAGTTGGCTTGGCGGCTATGGTTTTAACCTGCGGTAGTGGGTTGGTTTCGGGTGTTCAGGCAGAATCTGATCGAGGGGTTGCTTTAACACCGGCTAATGCGGATCGTCAGGAATATACTGCGGGCGGTGTGACATGGTTAACACCAAACCCTGGTGCACCAACTATTAATATGTATGATTACAAAACACCAGGGAATCCAGGACAAGGACACTTATATACCAATAATAAGGTGTTCGGCATCCAAATCGGTAATAAAGCTAATGCACGTGCTAAAGATGGATCCGTATCCGGTATTTCTATCGGCGACTATTCTCAATCTCGTGCGTTGGGTATCGGTTTAGGCCATTATGCTCAATCTGAAGAAATCGGCGCTATTGCTGTCGGTTCTGCTGCTAAAGCAAAAGGTTTTAACTCCTTGGCTATGATGAGACAAGCCTATGCTGGCAAACAATATGCGGCAGCTATCGGTACGGCTGCATCTGCACAGGGTAAAGCTAGCTTGGCTATGGGGCACTCTGCATTGGCAACAGGTGATCAATCTATTGCTATCGGTTCTGCAAATCCAACTCCTAAATATGATGATAATGGCACACCGTATACAGCATATGACGAAACTACTAATACCCAAGCTAATGCAGCTCGTTCCATTGCTATTGGTCAAGGTGCTAAATCAGATACCGAAGATAGCGTAGCTATGGGTACTAGTGCGTATGTAGCATCAGGTTCAAATTATAAAGGTGAAGGTTATGTAAGAGGCGTAGCCATCGGTAATCATGCGACATCTCAAGGTATTCAAGGCGTGGCTATCGGTAACGGTGCAGCACATTATCGTGATAACGGGGTTGCTCTTGGTAACAATGCCAAAACTCGTGCAATGGACGGCATTGCCATTGGTAACAATGCTGAATCCGGTATTCAAAATGACCCTCAATATAAAGTAAATAACTCCGTTGCCGTAGGTAACTCCGCGCGTGCTCATGGTGGTTCCGGCGTGGCATTGGGTAATGATACTTATGCATTGGGCGGTTCCTCTGTGGCTGCAGGTAATGCGGCATGGGCATTAGGCGAACGTTCTACAGCTATCGGTAACAATGCTCATTCCGAAGGTTACGGCTCTATTGCTATGGGTCGTGAAGCAAGTGCGTTAAGTACTCAAGATGGGGACAAGAAAAATGTTGTGGCTATCGGTGATGATGCACAAGCAACCGGTTCCCGCTCCATCGCATTGGGCGTAAGCGCTCAAGCTGGTACATTAGAACGTGTACGTGATCGTAGCGTTTACAAAGATAATCCTGAATTAATCACTAAACTTAAAGCTCAAAAAGAAGTAACTGATGCGGTAGCAATCGGTAGCGAAGCAAGTGTACAAGAAAACGAAGGCTTAGCTCTCGGTAGCAAAGCAACAGTAAATAATGTTCGTGGCGTTGCATTAGGTGCTAATTCTGCAACAGCTGCTCCTGTAAGCACTGCTAGTGAAACTATTAACGGTTTGCAATATAACTATGCTGGTGGTACTGCTGATTCTACCGTTAGCGTAGGTAATAACTCTACAAAACGTACAATTACTAACGTAGCAGCTGGTCGTGTGAATGCACAATCTACAGATGCTATTAATGGTAGCCAATTATATGGCGTTGCTAATGCAGTAGGTAATGTAGCTAAAAGCACTAAAAATATCTTAGGCGGTAATGCTAAGGTTGACCAAAACGGTACTATCACCATGACTAATATTGGTGATACAGGTAAAAACACTGTTCATGAAGCAATTCAATCCGTAAACCAAGGTTGGGAACTTCAAGTTAATGGCCAAAAGGTTAAAGACGTAAAAGCTCCAAACCGTACAGTGAACTTTAACGCTGGTAAAAATATTAAATTAGAAGGCGCCGGAGACAATGTTACAGTTGCAACAGTTGATAATGCAAACTTCAACTCCGTTACAACTGGTAGCGTATCTATGAGCAAAACCGGTATCAATGCTGGTGGTTATCAAATTACCAATGTGCAATCTGGCGGTGATACATTAACTAATGCGGCTAATATTGGTGATATTTCTCGTATTGCTGCAAAATACGATAAATACTTGCAACGTGGTTCTGCAACGTATGAAGCAAACGGTAACGGCAAGATTAACATGACCGGTACAAATGGTTTGACTGCTGAAGTAACAGGTTTGAAAAATACGTATGTTACATCCGGTACAGTATCCAATGACGGTAAGAGATTGACATTGACACGTAATGACAATCAAACATTCGATGTTGATATCTCTAAAATCTCTAATGGTCTTTCCAAAACTGACTACCGTTTGATTGCAAACCCTGCAGCAGGTAGCAATGGCGAATATAAAGTAGCTGCTGATGGTAGCATGACATTGACTGTTGCTGATGCTGATGGTTCCAACCCTAAACAAGTTAAGTTGACGAACCTTGCTTCTAAAGAGCAACAAGA
This sequence comes from Veillonella parvula, assembly GCF_040097785.1. GTDB lineage: Bacteria > Bacillota > Negativicutes > Veillonellales > Veillonellaceae > Veillonella > Veillonella parvula_D. The sequence goes on from NZ_JBBNNS010000004.1 coordinate 153,341, forward strand.
TATCAATACTACTAATATCACAAATAACACTAACAAGATCGCTAAAGGCTTGAGCTTCCAAGGCGATAACAATGTTAAAATCAATAAACAACTTGGTGATACTTTAGGTATTACTGGTGGCGCTACAGGTGCTTTATCTGACAATAACATCGGTGTTGTAGCTAAAGACGGAAACCTTAATGTTAAGTTAGCAAAAGACCTAACAGGTTTGAACAGCGTAACTGCAGGTTCTGTTCGTGTAGGTAAACATAGCGACAATAAAAACTATGTAACTGGTTTGGACAATAAAGAATGGAATGTTCAGAATCCTACCATCACATCTGGTCGTGCAGCAACTGAAGATCAGTTGAAAAAAGTGTCTGATGAAATCAAGACTACTAATGCGGCTAAAACAGATTACCGCTTGATCAATAATACAAATTCTGCAGATGGTTCTTACTCTGTAGAAAACAACAAAGTTGATTTGAAAGTTAAAGATGAAGCTCATCCTAACAACCCTGCTAATACGGTAACAATCAACAATATCGCATCCAAAACTGAATTGGATAAATTGACAGAACGTGCTGTTAAATATGATCTTAACGGTACTACTGTTAATAAAAACAAGGTTACTTTGGAAGGCCAAGGCGGTACAACAATTACTAACTTGAAAGCTGGTGAAGTATCCTCTACTTCTACAGATGCTGTAAATGGCAGCCAATTACATGATGTGAAAATCGAAGCAGGCAAACATTCAAAAGTAACTGTTTCCGATGATAACCTTAAATTGACAACAACTCCTGCTACAAGCACTGAAGGCGCTAAATATGATCTTCGTTTGAACAACAAAGTGACATTGGGTAGCGGTAACAATCAAGTAGTTCTTGATGGTACAGCAGGTAGAGTAACTGCTGGTGCTGTTGTAATGGGCGCTCAAACTGTTCAAAATACGAAACATGCAAGTGAAACTGGTAATTATGTAACTAACTTGAGCAATAAGAACTGGGATTCCACATCTATCGTATCTGGTCGTGCAGCGACTGAAGATCAGTTGAAAAAAGTTAGTGAACAAATTACTCAACAAGGTAGCAGTGCAACTGACTATCGTCTTGTAAGAAACTCTAGCGCTGACGGTTCCTACAAGGTAAACGACAATGGTGAAGTATCCTTGACCGTAGAGGATAAAAACCATGCAGGCGTTAAAGAGCAAGTTACAATCAATAACATTGCATCCAAGACTTCTGTAGATAAATTGACAGATCGTGCTGTTAAATATGACATCAATAACGGTGTTGTTGATAAGACTAAGGTAACATTGGAAGGTGCTGACGGCACTACAATTACAAATGTAAAAGATGGTGCTGTAACAGCTACATCTAAAGATGCTATCAATGGCAGCCAATTGTTCAAGACTAAAGAAGAATTGATCAATAAAGGCATGAAATTCGGTGCTGACTCCGGTAACGTAATCAATAAAAAACTTGGTGAACAAGTTAACGTTAAAGGTGGCATTACTGAAGCTTCCAAATTGACTGCAGAAGACAATATCGGTGTTGTATCCGATGGTTCTAACGATTTGAAAGTTCGTTTGGCAAAAGACCTTAAAGGTTTGAACAGCGTAACTGTAGGCGATACAAAAGTTACTTCCAACGGTGTAACTATCAGCAACGGTGCTACAAACAATGCATCTGTATCTCTTACTAAAACTGGCTTGGATAATGGTGGTAACAAGATTACTAACGTTGCTCGTGGTACAATCGACAGCGATGCAGTAAACTTGGCACAATTAAAAGAAGTATCCAACAGTGCATCTGCAGCAAATACAAAGGTAGCTGAAGGTAAAAACATTAAAGTTGATGAAAGTATCGACAATGTAACTAAAGCTAAAACATATACTGTAGGCTTGAAAGATGAAGTAACATTAGGCTCTGGTAATACAGCTATCAATATTAACGGTACAACAGGTATCGTGAAAGCTGGTACTGGCGATAATGCTGTGACTATCAACGGCACAAATGGTATTATCAACTCCGGTAAAGTAACAATCAATGGTACTACAGGTACTGTTAACGAATTGACTAACAGAACTTGGAACCCTAAAGCTATTACTAATGGTCAAGCTGCTACAGAAGATCAATTGAAAGTAGTAGATAATAAAATTGATACTACAAAAACTGAAATCGTAGAAAAAGGCTTGAACTTCCAAGGTGATGCAGGTACTGCAATTCATAAAGACCTTGGTCAAACTTTGAAAATCTCTGGCGGTCAAGCTGACGCATCTAAACTTTCAGAAAATAACATCGGCGTAGTTAATAACAACGGCGTATTGAATGTTAAACTTGCTAAAGATTTGACAGGCTTGAACAGCGTAACAACTGGTGCTACAACTATTAACAACAATGGTTTGACAATCGGTGGCAACACATTTGTTACAAGTAATGGCTTCAATGCTAACGATACTCAAATCACAAATGTGAAAGCTGGTACAGAGGATAACCATGCAGTTAACCTTAAACAGTTGAAAGAAGTATCCAACAACGCAGCGGCAGCTAAAACAGTTGTAAAAGCAGGTAAAAACATCAATGTAACTGATTCTGAAGATCCACTTACTAAAGCTAAGACTTATACAGTTGGTTTACAAGACACAGTAACATTGGGTTCCGGCAATACAGCTGTTAACATCGATGGTACAAAAGGTATTGTAAAAGCCGGCGAAGGCAACAATGCTGTGACTATCAACGGTACAAACAGCACAATTACTGCTGGTAACGTAGCGATTGACGGTGTAACAGGCAATATCAATTCCGGTAAAGTTCTTGTTAACGGTGCTAAAGGTACTGTTAACAACTTAACAAATATCACTTGGGATGCTAATAACATCACAAGCGGCCAAGCTGCAACAGAAGACCAATTGAAAGTTGTTGATAAGAAAATCACTGACAACGGTAGCAACTTGACTAAGAAGGGCTTGAACTTCAAAGGCGATGATGCTACAAGCATTCATAAAGACCTTGGTGAAACATTAGACGTTGTAGGTGGTACTTCCGATAAAGCTAAATTGTCCGACAATAACATCGGTGTGGTATCTGAAAACGGTAAGTTGAATGTTAAACTCGCTAAAGAGTTGACTGGCTTAACAAGCGTAACAACTGGTGCTACAACAATTAATAACGAAGGTTTAACAATTGGTGGTAAGAAATTCGTTACAGCTAACGGTTTTGATGCTAACAACACACAAATCAAAAACGTAAAAGCTGGTACTGATGGCAATGATGCAGTTAACTTGAATCAATTGAATGAAGTTAAAAATGCATCTAACACTACAGTTGAAGGTAGCGAAAACATCAATGTTAACTCCACAGTAGATCCTAATACACAAGCTAAAACTTACAAAGTAGCATTGAAAGACAATGTAACTTTAGGTTCCGGCAATAATGCAATCAACATCAACGGTACTACAGGTATCATAAAAGCTGGTGACGGTGCTAATGCTGTAACTATCAATGGTACAAACGGCACTATCAACTCCGGTAAAGTGACTGTCAACGGTACTGCTGGTACTGTAAATAACTTGACAAACATCACTTGGGATGGCAAAAACTTCACAAGTGGTCAAGCTGCAACAGAAGACCAATTGAAAATTGTTGATAAGAAAATCACTGACAATAGCACTGACTTGACTAAGAAAGGCTTGAACTTCCAAGCTGATTCTGGCGAATTAATCCATAAAGATCTTGGTCAAACATTGGATGTTGTAGGTGGCATTACTGAGAAATCTAAATTGTCTGACAACAACATCGGTGTGGTATCCGAAAACGGTAAGTTGAATGTTAAACTTGCAAAAGACTTAACAGGCTTGAACAGCGTAACAACTGGTCAAACAACTATCAACAACGATGGCTTGACAATTAACAACAAACAATTCGTTACAGCTAATGGCTTTAATGCTAACAATACGCAAATCAAAAACGTAACTGCTGGTGTAGAAGACAACGATGCTGTTAACGTTAAGCAATTGAACGATGTAAAAGCTGCATCTAATACAAAAGTAGAAGGTAGCAAAAACATCAATGTTGATGAAACTGTAGATAATGTAACAAAAGCTAAAACCTATACAGTGGCATTGAAAGACACTGTAACATTAGGTTCCGGTAATAATGCAGTCAACATCGACGGTACAAAAGGTATCGTAAAAGCTGGTGAAGGCGCTAACGCAGTGACTATCAATGGCGTAAACAGCACAATCAATGCTGGTAAAGTAGCGATCGATGGTGTAACAGGTAACATCAATGCTGGCAAAGTTCTAGTTAACGGTGCAAATGGTACTGTAAACAACTTGACTAACAGAACTTGGGATCCTAATAACATCACTAACGGTCAAGCTGCAACAGAAGATCAATTGCAATCTGTAGATCAAAAAGTTACAGACAACAGTAAGAAAGGCTTGAACTTCCAAGCTGACTCTGGTGATTTAATTCATAAAGACCTTGGTCAAACATTGGATGTTGTAGGTGGTATTTCTGATAAAGCTAAATTGTCTGACGGCAATATCGGTGTTGTATCCGAAAACGGTAAGTTGAATGTTAAACTTGCAAAAGATTTAACAGGCTTGAACAGCGTAACAACTGGTCAAACAACTATCAACAACGATGGTTTGACAATCAACAACAAACAATTCGTTACAGCTAATGGCTTCAACGCTAACAATACGCAAATCAAAAACGTAACAGCTGGCGTAGAAGATAACGATGCTGTAAATGTTAAACAATTGAACGATGTAAAAGCTGCATCTAATACAAAAGTAAAAGGTAGCAAAAACATCGACGTTGATGAAGCTGTAGATCCAACTACAAAAGCTAAAACTTACACAGTTGCATTGAAAGACACTGTAACATTGGGTTCCGGTAACACAGCTGTTAACATCGACGGTACAACTGGTATCGTGAAAGCTGGTAACGGTGCGAACGCAGTAACTATCAATGGTGTAAACAGCACAATCAACGCTGGTAAAGTAGCAATCGATGGTGTAACAGGTAACATCAATGCTGGTAAAGTTCTTGTTAACGGTGCAAACGGTACTGTAAACAACTTGACTAACATTTCTTGGGATCCTGCACACATCACAAGTGGTCAAGCTGCAACAGAAGATCAATTGAAAGTTGTAGATAACAAAATTGATAAGAACACTGAAAACTTGACTAAGAAAGGCTTGAACTTCCAAGCTGACTCTGGTGATTTAATTCATAAAGACCTTGGTCAAACATTGGATGTTGTAGGTGGCGTTTCTGATAAAGCTAAATTGTCTGACAACAATATCGGTGTTGTATCCGAAAACGGTAAGTTGAATGTTAAACTTGCAAAAGATTTAACAGGCTTGAACAGCGTAACAACTGGTCAAACAACTATCAACAACGATGGTTTGACAATCGGTGGTAAGAAATTCGTTACAGCTAATGGCTTTGACGCTAACGATACTCAAATCAAGAATGTAAAAGCTGGTACTGATGGTACTGATGCAGTTAACTTGAATCAATTGAACGAAGTAAAAGCTGCGTCCGATACTAAGGTAAAAGCTGGTAAAAATATTGATGTTGAGGAAGAAATCAACGCTATTACAAAAGCTAAGACTTTCACTGTAGGCTTGAAAGATACTGTAACATTAGGTTCTGGTAATACAGCAGTTCACATTGATGGTACTAAAGGTATCGTGAAAGCTGGTGAAGGTACTAATGCAGTAACTATCAATGGTACAGAGGGCTCAATCAATGCTGGTAAAGTTTTAGTTAACGGTGCAAACGGTACTGTAAACAACTTGACTAACAGAACTTGGGATCCTAATAACATCACTAACGGTCAAGCTGCAACAGAAGATCAATTAAAAGTTGTAGATAATAAAATTGATAAGAACACTCAAGACTTGACTAAGAAAGGCTTGAACTTCAAAGGCGACTCCGGTGAAGCTATCCATAAAGACCTCGGTCAAACATTGGAACTCAAAGGTGGCGAATCTGATGCTTCTAAACTTTCAAATGGTAACATTGGCGTAGTTAATGAAAACGGCAACTTGAACGTTAAACTCGCTAAGAACCTTAAAGGTCTTGATTCCGTAACTGTTGGTTCCGATCCAAACAAACAAGTTGTTCTTGATGATAAGGGCGTATCTGTAGGCGGTAAAACTTACATTTCTAACGAAGGCTTAAACGCAAATAATCAAAAGATTACTAACGTGGCAGCTGGTGTAAATGATACAGATGCAGTTAACGTTCAACAGTTGAAGAGCAGCATGGCGGCAGCAACTACAACAGTGAAAGCTGGCGATAGCGGCAATACAACTGTAGAAACTACAGTTAATGCAGATAAGTCTAAAACATACACTGTAGATATCAAAAAAGACTTGAACTTACGCAGTGTGATTACCACTACTGACGATAAGAAATTCTCTACTGTAACAAACGGTGTAGGTGTTACAAGCACTGATACATTTGGTAATAAGACTACTCTTACTGCAGATAATGTGAAAGTATCTGATGGTCAAAATAATACAACTCAAACAACAGCTAAAGGTGTACTTGTAGATAATCCAACTAAGTCCACTGAGTTGACTGTTAACGGTGTTGTAACTACTGACAAAAAGACTAAGAGAACAAGCACAACTGCAGATGGTGTGGTTGTTACATCTGGCATGGGTAGTGAAAAAGTAACTACTACTGTTAGCAGCAACGGTGTTGCCATTACTACTCCTCCAGCAGGTCAAGGTTCCCCTAAAGATGGTACTGGTGCAGTAACATTGACTAAGGACGGCTTGAACAATGGCGGTAATAAAGTTGTTAACATGGCAAGTGGTTATGCCGAAGGCGAAGATATTAACAATATCGCTGATAATAGCAGCAGCTTAACAAATGGTGCTAACATCGGCGACTTGAAGAAAGGTATCGACGGCCTTAAGAAAGCTGGTTTAGACTTTGCAGGTGATAAAGGTGAATTCCATCGTGACCTAGGTCAAAAAGTGACTGTTAAAGGTGGCGTTACTGATGAAAGCAAACTTTCCACTGCAAACAATATCGGTGTTATCTCTGACAACAACGGCAGCTTGAATGTTCGTTTGGCAAAAGATATTACTGGTATCAATTCCATTACAACTATGGATAACTCCGGTCATACAACTGTGACAAACGGTAACGGTATCACAATCAAAAATAATGGTGGTGGCAGCGTATCCTTAACAAGCTCTGGTTTAAACAACGGTGGTAATAAGATTACTAACGTAGCACCAGGCGAAATTAGCTCCACTTCTACTGATGCTGTTAATGGTTCCCAACTTAATCGTGTTGCTAACAGCATGAATAATGTTGTAAACGAAGTTCGTCAAGTTGGTGCGATGTCCTCCGCGTTGTCCGCATTGAAACCTATGGCTTATGACCCTTACGAACCTACTCAAATTATGGCAGGTTACGGTAACTACCGTGGCGACTCCGCATTGGCATTAGGTGTGGCTCATTATAAAAATGAATCCATGATGTTACATGCTGGTGTTGCTTGGGCAGGCAGCAATAGCCATATGATGGCAAATGCTGGTGTAACTTGGAAAGTAGGTAACAGAGACGGCGAAGCAGAAACTGCAGATCGTTATCGTAAAGGACCTATCAGTTCTACATATGCAATGCAACGTGAACTTGCTGCAATGAAAGCTGAAAATCAAGGATTAAAAGGTGAAGTAGCTGATTTGAAAGCTGAAAATGAACAAATGAAAGCTAATATTGCTGCAATGATGGCAAGACTAGGTTTATAATACGTTCATACTGAACATTACGGGTTGAGGATTCCCCTTTAGGGAATCCTCCCACCCGATTTAATTCGTTGATAGAAAAGAGGAATATATAATGAAAAAATCCACTTTGCTTGCTTTCACAGCGGCAGTATTATTCGGCAGTGGCGTATTACATGTTAATGCGGCATCTGCTACATTTGATGATCCATTGCTTTTACCAAATCCGGCTAAAGCGCCTACAACAGGTTCTGTTGTATTGGTTCCTGTGGCTAGCCCTCAGGCGGTGCAAAGTATCCATGAATTTGTGAAAGCATGGGAAAATGCGGAAAAACATATTGCTTTAGCTGAAAGCAAAAAGAATAATCATCAAGCGTTAACTAAAGAAGAAGCTAAATGGTTACATTCTAAAGATAAGCATAACTATGCTGATTATTTCCGTAAACATTCTTTAGGTTATGTACATGGCCAAGAAACTGCATTGAACTGGAATGGTGAAAACCGTAATAAAAACGAGTATAGCTATTACACATTCCCTAAATATGATAAGGACCAAGGTTATACAAATAGCTATGGTTACAATGTATTGCGCAGCATGGTTGATCGCATGAATGAATTGCTTCAAAAACAAAAGGCCGTTGGCGGTCCTTTGACTGATGAAGAAGCACAAGCATTGGAAGATGCTATGCTTGATATCATGGCTCAAGATCAAGAACATGTATCTAATGAAGAATTGCGTTATTACATGAACGAAGCAGTTTGGTTTGCTACAAAACAAACTGTGAAGAATATGTCTACAGAAGAACCTTCTGTTGGCGATATGCACGAAATTAACCTTCGTGAAGCGATTCAGACAGATAACTAATCATCTAAATACACATATAATTAAATCTTTATATGTATAACTTTTGCTGTATAGGAAATGCAGATGCAATACCTTATATATAAAAGTTTTTAATATACAGTGTTGAAATGCAAATAAGGGATTCTATAAACACACTGTTATATAGGCAAGAAGCCGCAACTGAATGCAATATATGCATTCTTGTTGCGGCTTTTTTTTGCTTTAAATTCTCGTTATATGATATGTCTAAAAGAGTGATATAACTCAAGTTTCGAATCTGTAAAATTAGGCCGTGAAATTGTGCAAAAATAATGGTAAAAATTTTCTGAAATTTGTAGTAAAATTTGTCCAAATTTTGTTGACATGAGTATATGGAAATGTTATTATATTCAAGTACCCCATATGAAGGGGCACAGATCTTTGAAAACTGAACAATGATAGGTAATCAATCAAAACGATTGAACATATGCCAGAGTGCGGGTTTTGACATAGTCAAAACCAACCATAATTCAAAGCTACTTCAATGTAGCGACAACAAAAACAAATGAGCTATTCAAATAGCTTCAAGATATCTTGGAGAGTTTGATCCTGGCTCAGGACGAACGCTGGCGGCGTGCTTAACACATGCAAGTCGAACGAAGAGCGATGGAAGCTTGCTTCTATCAATCTT
>NZ_JBBNNS010000005.1:0-136104 GCF_040097785.1 Veillonella parvula
CTCTGACAGATTCAGTGGCGATGGCTATGAGGATCCACCTGTTCCCATCTCGAACACAGTAGTTAAGCTCATAAACGCCGAAAGTACTTGGCTGGAGACGGCCTGGGAGGATAGGAAGCTGCTGATTAAGCAAAGGCACACCTAAGGGTGTGTCTTTTTTTGTATAGCTTCCTATCCTCCCAGGGTACCTGGTGAGCAGGGCAAGTTAAAGGTAATAAGAATAAAGCGACGACAGATTCACTGCATCAATTGTTTTTATATTGATCTTATGAGGGATTTTCTTGATAATAACCACTTATATGTGGTATTCTCAGTATGTATGTAAGTCGATGGGAGTGATTATTTTATATGTATAAATATGGCAAGAGCTGTATTAAAAAGTTGTTATATTGTATTGCAATATGTATTGCAATTTTAGCGGTTTCTATTGGGGCTATGTGGGGTCTGTCTTCAAATTATAAGTTATATGGTGTACCGGTACTTAATTATCATCAAATAAATGATGAGAAACACTCTGCTTTAACATTGCATGTGGATCAGTTTAAGGAGCAGATGGAATACCTCCATAATCATGGATATCATACGATAACATTGGATCAATTGTATGAGTATTTGCAAAATGGTACGGAGTTACCAGAGAAGCCTATAGTAATAACATTTGACGATGGTTATGTAGATAATTATGAACATGCATTGCCTATATTAAAAGCATATAATATGAAAGCTACTTTGTTCATGATTAGTGACGCAGCCAATACGCCTGGTTTTGTAAATACAGCACAAATGCGTCAAATGGAGACGGCAGGATTTGATATTCAAGGGCATACAAATCATCATAAGATACTAACTCATATGGATCCTACAGAATTGCCTGATGCCATTCTCGGTGGTAAAACATCTATGGAAGGTATTTTAGGAGAACCTATCAATTATTTGGCGTATCCTGGTGGTTTTAATGATATGCTCGTTCAATATGTTACTAAACAGTCTGGGTATAAAATGGCTTTCACAGTTCAACCAGGAACAGTAAAGCCAGGGGATAATTTATATGCTCTAAATCGACTAGCTGTATTCCAAGGAGATACACCGTATTTATCTTTCTGGTTGCGCCTACATTGTGCACCGCTTATTAAGTATACATGGGCATTGCGTGATACATTACGCGATAATGGATGGCCGATATTGGCGTCTATTGTGCCTTTATTTTAGGAGGAACTATGTCTTACGAAGTTGTAGCAAGACCATTACGTGTTGCAGTATTAACTGTATCTGATACTCGTACATTAGAAACTGATAAAGGAGGCAACAAGGTTCAAGAATTTTTGGAAGCAGCAAATCATATTGTAGCAGATCGAAAAATTGTAATTGATGATTGTGAGGCTATAATAAATGCTATGACTCCATGGTGTAATGATGAGTCTATTGATGTCATTATATCTACTGGGGGAACTGGTATTGCTATGAGAGATGTTACCATCGAGGCGGTAAATAGCTTATATGAAAAGCATATTCCAGGTTTTGGTGAAATCTTTAGATATTTATCCTATACGGAGGATATTGGAACAAAAGCAATGGCATCTCGTGCAGAAGCTGGTGTTAAGAATAACACTTTGATGTTTTCTATTCCTGGCTCTGTTGGGGCCGTCACCTTAGCGATGAGCAAACTCATCATTCCTGAAATGGGCCATTTGGTGCGAGAAATTACAAAATAATATATATGGAGACTGTTCTTTTGAGAGCAGTCTTTTTATATATGATGACAATCAATATTTGATGGATATAAAAGTAGGTAATTGATCCATAAAATATGAGCATGAGAAGTAAGTGAATTAATTTATTCTGTTTAAAACAATACCATTGCAGTATTGTTTTATTTCATTTATACTAGATTTAGTAATACGTTTGTCCGAGTGCATGAGAAAGGAGACTTTATGAAGTTAAATCAGGCCACGGATTATGCATTTCGCATGGTCTTGCATATGGCGCTACTACCTTCGGGCTCGAAGATAACTGGTGCTGTATTGGCTGAGCAAGAGTTGATTCCAGAACGCTTTTTGCTCAAGATTATGCGTAGTCTCATTGCAGCAGGAATTATGAAATCTTTCCGAGGTGTAGATGGCGGGTTTGCCCTGAATCGAAGCCCTCAAGAGATTTCGTTGCTTGATGTAATTAGAGCAGTAGAAGGGGATGCGTATTTACAACGTTGTTTATATGATGTAGGTTCTTGCTCTAAGTCTTGTAAGGGACATTGCGCTATAAATGAAGCAATGGGCGTGATTCAGCATCAATTGATTAATCAGTTGGAAGCGGTTAATTTTAAGACCCTTGCCCAAAGAGAACAGTTGATTGGTGCTGAGGCTTGAGCTTTTTTACAGTCGCAATGATGCAAGGTTTTTTGTAAAAGCTCGTCAAGTGATGTTAGTATTTTATTCTAAGGAGGAAAACACATGTTTGAAGCTGTAGATTTAGCCCGATTGCAATTCGCGCTAACATCTATCTATCACTGGTTATTTGTGCCGTTCACACTAGGTATGACAGTGACTGTTGCTGCTTTAGAGTGGACCTATGTGTCGACTGGTAAAGAAGTATACAAAAAAATGGCTAAGTTCTGGGGGAAATTGTTCCTAATTAACTTTGCCATGGGTGTGGTGACTGGTATTGTTCAGGAATTCCATTTCGGTATGAACTGGGCAGAATATTCTCGTTTTATGGGTGACATTTTTGGTGCCCCATTGGCCCTTGAAGCATTAATGGCATTTTTCTTGGAATCTACATTCATGGGCGTTTGGATTTTCGGTTGGGACCGCTTACATAAATGTGTTCACGCCCTTGTAGCTACATTTGTAGCGTTAGGTACTAACTTATCTGCGTTCTGGATTCTCGTAGCCAACTCCTTTATGCAACATCCTGTAGGCTTTGTATTACGCAATGGCCGTGCAGAGATGGAAAATTTCCTGACCATCGTTCAAAATGGCTATGTACCTGGACAATTTTTCCATATCGTATTGAATGGTTTATTAACAGCTGGTGTAATTATTATGGCAATCAGTGCATGGCACTTATTGCGTAATAATGCGACAGAGTTCTACCGCCGCTCCGCTAAATGGGGCATGGTTATCGCACTTGTATTTGGTACTTTAGGTGCATTAGCTGGTCATCATCAAGGTCAATACATCACAAAAGTACAACCTATGAAAATGGCTGCTATGGAAGCGTTGTGGGAAACACAAGATCCAGCGCCATTCTCTTTGGTAGCTAATATTGATACTAAAGCACAAAAGAATACAGGTGCTCTTGAAATTCCTGGTGGTTTATCCTTCTTGACTCAAAACTCCTTTACGTCTGGTAAGGTAGAAGGTATCAAAGACCTTCAAGCAAAAGCGGAGGCTCAATATGGCCCTGGCAACTATATTCCAGATGTTCCAGCAATCTTCTGGACATTCCGTGTCATGGTAGCATCCGGTTCTCTTATGTTACTTGTTGCCTTTGTAGGTCTTATCCTAAATGCAAAAGACAAGCTTGTTGAAAATCGTACATTCTTAAAAATTATGTTCTGGATGTTGCCATTGCCATTCATCGCTCACTCCACTGGTTGGTTTGTAGCGGAAGCAGGTCGTCAACCATGGCTTGTATATGGTTTGCAATTGACTGCAGATGGTGCGTCTAAATCCGTAACGGCTCCAGAAATTATGACTACAATCATCGGCTTTACACTTGTGTATATCGTGGCTGCTATCGCGGCTATCTACCTTGCTGTAGAACACATTAAAAAAGGTCCAGATGGAAATCCATCTCATGATGTAGTTGAAAAAGAGGAGGCAAGATTATGGAATTAATTTTTAATAACCTTGAAGTGGTATGGTTTATCTTAATTACTGTACTATTCGCTGGCTTCTTCTTATTAGAAGGTTTTGACTATGGTACTGGTATTTTGTTGCCATTCATTGGTAAAACTGACGTTGAACGTCGACAAATGATCAATGCCTTAGGTCCAGTGTGGGATGGTAATGAAGTCTGGATGATTACTGCCGGAGGGGCATTATTCGCATCCTTCCCTCACGTGTATGCTACATTGTTTAGTGGATTCTACTTGGCTCTATTTTTGATGCTTGCAGCTCTTATTATTCGTGGTGTATCCTTTGAATTCCGTTCTAAGAGCCCTAATTTGTTATGGCGTAAAACATTCGACTACTGCATCTTCTTTGGTTCCTTGATTCCTGCACTATTGTGGGGTGTTACAGTAGGTAACTTGATTCAAGGTACTCCAATTGATGCAAGTATGACATATGTTGGTACTTTTTCTGATTTATTAAGTCCATACACCATACTTTGTGGTATTGCGTTCATTTTGGTATTTACATACCATGGTGGTTTATTTACTTCTATTAAAACAGCTGGTGCTGTTTCTGAGCGCGCTCGTGCGGCATCCTTGGTAGTAGGTGTTCCTACAGCTATCGGTGCATTGGCATTGGTAGGTGCAACTTACGTGTATACAGATTTGTTTAATTCTGTATTAGCTATAGTTTGCTTTGCATTAGCTATCATGTCCTTCCTCATTTCTTGGGGTGCAGCACGCACTCGAAATACAAAATGGGGTTTCTTATTCAGTTGTTTATCTGTTATTTCTGTAACAGCTGCATACTTTGCAGGTTTGTTCCCTCGCATCATGGTTTCTTCTTTGAATCCTGAGTGGAGCTTGACTATTACTAATGCAGCTAACTCTACTTATACGTTGACTTTGATGACTTGTGTAGCCTTCGTATTTGTGCCAATTATTTTGGTTTACCAATCTTGGGTATATTGGACATTCCGTCATCGTGTAACAGAAAAAGATTTACACTATTAATAGTATAGCTTTACAACTTATGTAAGTTGTAAAAATTAGGTCTTAATGTGAGGCGTGCCGTAGCGGCACGCCTCTTTTTTATGGTAAGATGAATATAATATTGATAAATTTAGATTCACTTGGACTCTTGTAGGCTTAGTAATAGGGATTTAAATTTGTTTGAGTTTATATATTTAAATAGATTTACCGTAGAGGATAGTATGATACAGCGTACCGCATTTAAAGCGCTGCTAGAACATAAAGGACCGCTTGTGCTACTCGGCTTAACCTGTTTAGTAGAAAGTCTGTCCATTGTTGGGCAAGCCTGGTTCTTTGGAACCTTAATAAATAATCTTATATTTTTGGAGCATACACTAGCTGACGAAACGAACACCATTATTTATTTGTTTATTGCTATTATTGTGAGATTGGTGGCTCATTATGTTCAAGAGGCGGTAGCAAATCATTTGGGAAGTGCTGTAAAAGCATCCTTTAGAGAACGCTCTTTGGCGCATATGTTTAAGCTCGGTATACAGCATAAGGAACGTCATGGCGATGTCATCCATATGCTTACCGATGGTTTAGAACAAGTAGATGCTTACATAGCACGTTACATTCCGCAGATTTTATATGCTATTATGATTCCTCTTATTATGGGGATTGCCATTGTAAATACATTGCCAATAATTGGTATTATTTTGATTGTTACGGTGCCTTTAATTCCATTTTTTATGATCTTGATTGGGAAGCAAGCTGATCGATTAAATAAGGAACAATGGGAACGTATGAGCTTCCTATCGGGGCATTTTTTAGATGTACTACAAGGGATTACTACGCTAAAGCTCTTTGGCCGTGCAAAGGATCAAATTAAGGTTATTGGTCGATTATCTCAAGAGTTTAAAGATTCCACTTTACGCGTGTTGCGCGTAGCCTTTTTATCTGCATTAGTACTTGAATTAGTGAGTACAATTAGTACTGCTCTGATTGCGGTATATTTAGGTCTAACCTTATTAGATGGTGAAGTCACATTCTTTTCAGCCTTCTTTATTTTGTTGTTAGCGCCGGAGTTCTATACTCCATTTAGACAATTGGGGGCAGCTTTCCACACAGGGATGGCAGGGAAAACATCTATTCTGAAGTATGAAGAATTCATGCAGCGTCCACCTTATTTACCAGTAGGTGGTGAGTCTAAACTTGATAAGCCTATACAGGAAATTGCAATTAAAGATTTAACTTTCACCTATAAAAATAGTGAGAATGGGGTACACCACATTACGCTGCAGGCTGAACGTAATGCACCTATTATGCTCGTTGGTGAAAGCGGAGCTGGTAAATCTACTATGGCCCATATTGTTGGAGGGTTTTTACAGGCTCCGAAAGGAACAGTTACTATCGATGGCATTGATATATGTGATTTAGATATCAACTGGTGGCGTCAGCAAATTATCTATGTATCTCAACATCCACATATTATGAAAGGGTCCTTGCGAGAGGTCTTATCCTTTGGTATGGATGTAAGTGATGCAGAGATTCTTGATGCTTGCAAAGAAGTTCAGCTATTAGATGTTATTAATCGAGAACAAGATGGACTTGATACGGTTATCGGTGAAGGCGGTTTAGGTCTTAGTGGCGGCGAGCGGCAACGTATTGCTTTAGCTCGTGCATTCCTCCGGAAGGGTCAAGTATTGATTCTTGATGAAGTGACAGCACATCTAGACGTAAAAACAGAAGCCATTATAAGTACGGCTATCCAGCGTTTGATGGAAAATAAGGTTGTCATCATTATTGGGCATCGATTACAAACTATGCATTGGGCATCTAAGCTATATGTCTTGAAAAATGGATCAATTCTTCAAGAAGGTTCTTATCATGACCTACTTGAAGAAGAGGGGTATTTTAAAGACCTTGTTACATCTGGCTTAGGTCAATTTTCAGCAACTCTTGAAGAACCGTTGCATATTGGAAAACAATTTGGTTCAGAGAATACATTGGGCATAGATACACCTATCAATAGCACAGAGCATTTTGTTAAATTTGTTAAATATACTGAGACCTTTAAAGATAATGCAAAAGGTTCTAATATGGGCTTACAAGGTTGGAAGTTGTTGTTTTCTGTATTGAGTCCCGCTAAGTGGTCATTAGTATTAGCTTTGCTATTTACATTCTTAACAGTGTTTATGAATGTTGGGCTTTTGACAGTATCCTCTTGGCTATTGGCATCTGCCGCATTGCAACCAGGGCTCACTTATTTAAGTCTTGCAATCGTAGGAGTTCGATTCTTCGGTGTTAGTCGTGCTGTATGTCGTTATTTTGAGCGCTATACATCTCATCGCATGGCATTCCAAGGACTCTATGGCTTGCGCTTGTGGTTTTATGCTCATTTGGAACCATTGGCACCTGCTATACTCAAACGGTTTGGGGTGGGTGATATGTTGGGACGCATCATGGGGGATATAGAGGTATTACAATTCTTCTACTTGCGCACTTTGATTCCACCAGTAGCAGCCGTTGCCTTGACTATATTGATTGCATATGGAGTTTCTACAATCGACAATAGTTTGATTATACCTATTCTTTTGTCAGCTTTCGTATTAGGTGTAATAGTACCTTTGGTTGTTTATTCGTATAATAAAGAATCTTTACGTACGATTGGGCCCCAACAAGGCGATTATAAAGCGCTTTTAAGTGATACTATGGATAGTCTGGAAGATGTGATTAGTTATGGCAATGAAGACATGGTATATAAGCGTATTCAGCATATGATGCGCAATGTAGATGCTCAAAAAGGTACTATTGAGCGGGGCATGAATATGGGTAATACACTATTCATAGGCGGCGTTCAGTTAACTGTAGTTATTGTAGCTATTATGGCTTCTAATGCGTTAACAGGTGCTTGGGCTAGTGTTATGGTGGCGGTGGTTGCCATTGGTACACAAGCTTGGTTTGAAGCGTTACAACCTATGATTGCTGCTGTTCATCATGGTGCAGAAAGTAAAGTTGCCACAAGTCGTCTCATGGCTCTCAGTAATGAACCTATATCTATTGTAGAACCTATATCACCAAAATCATTTAACCCTAATGATGATATTATTTTTACAGATGTATCCTTTGGTTATGATGAATATCGCCATATTTATGAGAATCTTAGACTACATATTCAGCAAGGGCAATCCATTGCTATCGTTGGTGCTAGTGGGTCTGGCAAGACGACATTATTTAATATGCTTGAGAGGTTATATGATTATGGTGGATCCATTCGTATAGGCTCGGTGGAGTTGAAGGATATTTCAATTGATACTTGGCGTAATGCATTGGGGACTATAACTCAAGATACGTATATTTTTAATGCTTCCTTTAAGGATAATATACGCCTTGCAAGACCTGAAGCTTCTATGGCGGATTTAGATCAAGCCATTAACCGTGCATCATTGCGATCGGTAGTTGAAAAATTACCAGAAGGTATGAATACGATTGTAGGGAGTGGAGGGCAAGGTTTGAGTGGTGGTGAACGTCAAAGAGTTGCATTAGCTAGATTGTTCTTGCGGAATCCTAAAATCGTTTTATTAGATGAACCTTTAGAAGGCTTGGATCAAGTAACAAGAAAAGCTTTACATCGTGACTTGATGCATTATGTAGAGGGTAGGACATGTCTATATATTACGCATCAATTGGAAGGTTTAGAACAAATGGACCGGATTTTATTTATGGATAAAGGGCAAATTGTTGAAGATGGAACGTATGAAGAGCTAATGGCGCTTAAAGGTCGTTTCTATGAATACTGTTATTTATCCATGGCAAGTATTCAATAAAACTAAATATCATTTAAAGTATCTATTATTAATGCTTAATTATAGATTTGAACAATGTTTAATATTACGTTGCAATTTAAGATCTATTATGAATATTAAATTATAATATGACTAATGTTTAACTACATTAATAAGGCCCCTTTTACTATGCAAAAAGGGGCTTTAATTATATTTATATTTAATAGTATATGTAGTATACTTTTATCGATAAATCATGCAATATATGGTATAATTTTTGTGTTAAGAGCTATTATTTCACCCTTGGAGGGGTTATGACTAAAATCTTCACCAAATTACGAGCTTTGGTGGATGAAGCATTATCTGATCGAGATGCGGTGGTGGATAAGGCGCCCGTATTAGAAAAAGCACCTTTAGAACAAGATTTGTTTGACCATCGCTTATTATATATAGAAGAAGATATGGTTAATCGCATGTTGCGTGCCGCTCTTCGTAATCATTGGTTCTTTTATGCTGTAACATTTGAATTTGAACCAAACAATCAAATATTCCTATCCATTATTACAAAATGGGGGAATGTGATTAATGTGGAATTCACCTTAGAGGATTTATGGTTCGATGATTATTCATCATCCTTTGCCATTCGTTTAGATACAAATAATATAGATACAGGTGGGTTTATTTTGAACTCTATTTTACACTTGTTGGGTAACTGGTGTCTAAGTCTCTTCGGTATTTTCTTTAACCCTATTGCATTAGGTGAAAAAGGATCTACTGTACGCTTTGAGAAGAAGGGTATAATTCAGTTTGACTTATTACCTAATACACAAGTGAAGAAATTTATACCCATGCCTGAGCGCCATATTGGTAGTAATGGACCCGTTCTCTTGGGTAACCCGCGTACCAGTCAATCTGTGTTACAGTTGGATTACTATGCATTCCATGATCCTGTAGATACTTTTACAGTACCTGATGTGCCAACTCGTACTAGCTGGCTTCGTTCTATCGATATTGCAGCGGTTCTTTTATTGCCAATAGGTGTATGGATTACATTTATTATCTTGCATCACTACTTACCAACAGAAACATTGGAATTTTCATTCTCTACATACTTTTTAATTTCCTTAGGGATTTTTATCATTTCCTTCTTGGTTATGAATATTCCTCGGTATTTGTACATGTATTTTGATTCTCGCAAACAGTGGCAAAGTGCATTTGTACATAACAATATTAAAATTCAAATGCGTAAACTACACCGACGCATCTTCATGCAACAAGCTACATTGACAGCTGATTGTGATGAGTATACTGCTAATGAAAGCCAAGAGCGAATTAAACACCTTTTGTTGCAAATTCGAGATAAACGATTCCTTGCAAATCGACTTAAAATTGCAGATGATGATAGAGCGCGTAAACAAAAGGTTAAGTTTATTATTGCATATATAGGTTGTACTTTGATTGAGTTGATGTTGTTAATGAACTAATATTGTAAAAACAGAAGACATAATAAAAACGTATCTCTTTGATATGTACTCTCTTTACTGGTTGTCCAGTAAAGAAGGTATATATTACTTATAGAGATACGTTTTTTATTGTAGGGTGTTAATTTTTAATTATCGCTTTTTGCGTCGCTTACGAACTGTTTTTCGACCTTCTTGTTTTTTGTTAGATATAGGAGTCTGTATTGGTTCATAAACTGTCCGATTTACAGTCATAAATGGAGGGTTGCCATATTGATTAGGCTCAGGTTGTCCTGGCAATACCCAGAATAGGAAGCCGATGAGCCATATAAAAAGCTCTAGCATGTAATTGAATGGAGATACGGCAGAGTAGGTATTGATGAAAATCATGATTACCGACCAGAGGATTCCTGCCCATGCATTGAAGCCGATGTCGTGAATACGACGGCCAAATAAGACACAAGATAAAGGAAAGAGGGTTGCCAATAAGAGCCAAATAATGACCCTAGTCAACCAATATGCTGGTAGTGATACAACAAAGTCCAAGAATATGTTATCGATGTAGTGGACAATATGAAATAAAATCATTAAAGCGATGAAGCATATGATAAATTGTAGTCGATTTAACCGTCCCGTTAAGTTAAAAATCGATAAACCCATGCGACGTCCTTGGAATGCAATGAGTAAACCGATGGTACATATGAGCAGTGTTCTTAATACAACATAAAGTAAATCCATAAGTTCCCCTTTATTTATAGCTTATAGTTGAGTTAATTCTGGCAAAACTAACTCAAATGCGACTCCATGTTTTAGCGATTGTACTGTATCTAATGTTGCTTGAATCGCGTTGGTAGTAAAATTCATTGCCAGTTCTGCCGCATCATAAGGAGAATATCCCCTCATTACAGCACCAGATAATACAGCAGTAAAAATATCTCCTGTCCCTGTAGCTTTTACAGGAACCAGAGGTATAGAGTATGTTTTTAAAAAGTCTGTAGGTCCATCATAGACCGCAATAACAGCATGTGTTTTCGATGGGACGCTGGTCATGATAACCATTTCAGGGCCCATGTGATGTAATTGTTTACATCGCTCACGTAATTCATCTTCGCTAATAGGATTTGTTGAGAATGGAATATCTAATAAGAAGCATGCCTCAGTATAGTTTGGCTTTACGATGTGGGCCTTAGATACAAGTTGGCGCATAGCTACAACCATATCAGGAGTATAAATGGAATAGAGGCGACCATCATCGGCCATTGCGGGATCGACGATAACCATCTGACCATTAGAGGCAAATCGATCGATTGCTTCTTCAACGAGGTGAATTTGTTCTGGTGATGCCAAGAATCCACTTACGATAGCGTGAAAGTCAATTTCGTTTTTATCCCAGCAGTCCATAAAATCTCTCATATGAGCAGATAAATCAACGAATTCATAGTGTGGATACTCTAAGTGATTGCTTAGTACCGCTGTCGCCAAAGGAACCGCCTGACAGCGCATGGCACTGATGATAGGAATCATAACGGTAAGGGCACACCGTCCGATAGAGCTCATGTCTTGAATTGTTAAAACTCTAGGTACT
Organism: Veillonella parvula; assembly: GCF_040097785.1. Lineage (GTDB taxonomy): Bacteria > Bacillota > Negativicutes > Veillonellales > Veillonellaceae > Veillonella > Veillonella parvula_D. Next base: position 11,638 of record NZ_JBBNNS010000005.1, read on the forward strand.
GCTATCATAGACACCTCCAAATAATCATATATTTTATTGTACGTTATGTGAGCCTTTCTGTAAATGTAATGATGTTAATCATGAAATTAACTTCATAATGTAGTATAATAAAACGAATAGACTTTTTATGGAGGAAAGTGACAATGACGAGGTATGTATTTCGACGCCTAGGTGGCGCAATCATAATCTTATGGGTCATCATTACCGTAACATTTGCATTAATGCATGCGATACCTGGTGGGCCTTTTACAACAGAAAAGAAATTACCGCCTCAGGTGAAAGCAAGTATCGAGGCTAAATATCATCTCGATGATCCTGTATGGAAACAGTATGGAGATTATTTAGGTGGCGTCATTACAGGTGACTTGGGCCCATCATTTAAATATGAAGGCCGTAGTGTAAACGATATAATTGGTGATGCATTCCCAATTTCCGCACAGCTTGGTTTATTATCTTTAATGGTAGCTATAGTTGGTGGTATTACAGCTGGTGCGATTAGTGCCATGAGACCTAATAGCATTGTAGATTATGCGGTAACTGTATTATCTACAATAGGGATTTCGGTACCAACATTTATTATCGGTGCTGTTCTTGTGTACATAGTAGGCTTTGAATTGGGATGGTTCCCGGTAGCCTTATGGCGTGGCCCCTCTTACATGGTGTTACCTGTGTTGACATTAGCAGCGCAACCGATGGCATTTATTGCTCGTTTAACGCGCAGTGGTTTACTTGACGTGTATCAACAAGAATACATTCGTACAGCTCGCGCAAAAGGTCTAGGTTCTTGGACCATTTTGACACGTCATGCCCTTGGCAATGCAATTTTGCCAGTTATTACGTACTTAGGTCCATTGGCAGCTAGTTTGTTAACAGGCAGCTTTATCGTAGAAACAATTTTTGCGATTCCTGGTCTAGGTCAGTATTTTGTAACATCTATTTATAACCGAGACTATACGGTTATTCTTGGTATTACGATTTTCTATAGTGCGCTTGTAGTATTTCTTAATATTTTGGTGGACATGATTTATCCATTAATCGATCCACGAGTTACAACGGAGGAGGGGACAGATGAATAAGGAAGACTTTTTACCTATTGAACGAGCCCCTCAAGAAGAGATTACTAGCTTTATAAAACGTCCTAGTAAATGGGAACGATTTAAGGTAAATCGTTTAGCTGTAGTTGGTGCAACCATCATTATTGTGATGATGGTGCTTGCTATTCTAGGTCCACTTATTTCACCTTATACCTATGCGGACCAATCCTTAATTGATGCGAACCAAAGTCCAAGCTTTAGCCATTGGTTTGGTACGGATACATTGGGCCGTGATATCTATACACGTGTTATGTACGGCGCTCGTATTTCCTTAACCATTGGTTTTGTAGCAGCTTTTATTAATCTTGTGATTGGCGTTGCCTATGGCGGCATTGCGGGTTATATAGGTGGCAAGGTAGACCGTATCATGATGGGGATCGTAGATGTTTTGTATGGTATTCCACTTTTATTATACGTAATCTTATTGATGGTTGTACTTGGACCTGGGCTAATCTCTATTTTTGTAGCGTTGGGGATTGCGTATTGGCTTAATATGGCCCGTATCGTACGCAGCCAAATTTTGAAAGTTAAAAACGAAGAATACATCATTGCAGCAGAAGCTATGGGTATTCCTAAGCGTCGAATTTTATTACGTCATATTTTACCAAACTGTGTAGGACCGATCATTATTACTTTAACATTGGCCATTCCTGAGGCTATTTTTACAGAAGCATTTCTTAGTTTTATCGGCTTAGGTGTAAATGCACCTATGGCGAGCTGGGGCGTACTAGCTTCTGAAGGTATTAGTAGCATGCGCTCTTATCCGTTCCAATTGATTTTCCCAGCTGTTGCTATTAGTATTACCATGCTTGGTTTCGCATTTTTTGGCGACGGTTTACGTAATGTATTAGACCCTAAGGAAGGAGATAGATAATGAATAATGCTATTGTTGATGTACGTAATGTATCTATTACCATCAATACCTTCCAAGGTCCGTTGCGAGTTATTCGCAATCAAGATATTTCTTTATACCCTGGTGAGATTTTAGGTATAGTCGGGGAATCTGGGTGTGGTAAATCCGTTTTAGTTAACTCTTTAATGGGCTTATTGCCATATGGTAAAACTAAAATTAAAGCGGATACATTCATGATTGATGGTCATGATTGTTTAGGATTTACTGAAGATGATTGGAATGAACTTCGTGGTACGACGGTTGCCATGGTGTTCCAAGATCCTATGACCTCCTTGAATCCTATCATGACCATTGGAGAGCAAATGTATGAGGTTATCCGTCGTACAAATGCGTATGGTGAAGATTACGATGAAAGGGCCATTGCCATCGATTTATTGAAGAAGATGGGGCTGTCTACACCGGAACGCCGGTTATCTCAATATCCTCATGAGTTGAGCGGTGGAATGCGCCAACGCGTATGTATTGCTATGGCAGTGGCCGGTCGTCCCAAGATTTTAATTTGTGATGAGCCCACAACAGCTCTTGATATTACTACAGAGGCACAAATTTTGCGCCTTATGCAAACATTAGCCGTAGAGGCTGGCATAGGGATTATCTTTATCTCTCATAACCTACGTGTTATTGCTCAAATTTGTGATCGGGTTATGGTTATGTACGCAGGTAAATGTGTTGAGTCTGCTACAGTAGATGGTATTTTTAGCGAGCCTCGTCATCCATATACTTTGGGGCTGTTGCTTGCATTGCCTCAAGGTAAATGGCACGGCGAATTGAAGGCTGTTGAAGGTCAACCACCTGATCTATTTGATTTACCTCGTGGATGCGCATTTAATCCTCGTTGTAAATGGGCTATGCGAATCTGTGGTAGTCGGGTTCCGATGGTTACAAATGTTGGTGAAAGTCACCAGTTTACATGTTGGTTAGCTAAGTTGGAGGGACTTTAATGAGTTACGTATGGGAGACTGACAATCTCGTTAAAGAGTTCACCCTGTCAGGCGGCTTATTTAAGCCAAAACAAACGGTACATGCCGTACAAGGCGTGAGTCTATATCAATCACCAGGGGAAACCCTAGGTATCGTAGGTGAATCTGGATGTGGTAAATCTACATTTGGTTACACTTTGATGGGTTTATATCAAGCTACATCTGGTTCTATTTATATGAATGGTCGACATATCAACCCTTATGTGGATAGAGAGTCTGTTCACCCGGTGATGCAAATGGTATTTCAAAATCCTTATGCATCCCTTAATCCGCGGCTTACGGTTAATGCGATTTTAGAGGAGCCTTTAGAACTGGATCCAAAGTATACACCTCGAGATCGCGTGATTCGTGTAAAAGAGGTGCTTGACCAAGTTGGCTTAAATATGTCATTTGGTGAGCGTTATGCTCATGAACTATCTGGTGGGCAACGTCAACGTATCGGCATTGCACGGGCTCTTATTATGGAGCCTCAATGTATCATCTGTGATGAGCCGATTTCTGCGTTAGATGTATCTATCCAAGTGCAAATTATGACATTACTAGAACGGTTACAAGAACAACATGGTATTTCGTACCTCTTTATTTCTCATGATTTAAATATGGTGCGCTACATTAGTCATCGCATGGTTGTTATGTATTTAGGTGCCGTCATGGAAGAAGGTCCTGCATTGGACTTATATGAATTCCCTCAGCATCCGTATACCCGTGCATTGACGGCCTTAAATGGTCCAGTTATGCCACATGCACCAATTGGGGCACCGCTTAAAGGGGATCCACCAAATCCATTAGACCCACCAAAAGGGTGTCTGTTTAGTGGTCGATGTCCAGAAGCGGAAGGTCGTTGTTTTACAGAACGTCCGCCACTTCGAGATTGGGCAGATCGCCGCATCGCATGCTGGCACATATAATGGGAGAATAGTATGGAAAAACTAATTGTTGGCAAGTCCTTGGAACATCAACTAGATACAGTCATTAAAGAATTGGCACCAGCAGGGAATATATCTTATGCGGTGCTACAATTCGATGATGAAGAGGAACCAACACTCATCGCAGCTAGAGGTGAAAATACTGTACATTCTAGTGCGAGTTTAATTAAGGTACTTATCATGGAATATGTCTTTCATTTAGCTCGTACGGAGCAATTGGACATTAATGATACAGTTCCTTTATCTAGAACTCCACGCGTTGAAGGTGGCGGCGCACTACAAGAGTTAGTTGGTAAACATAGTTTTACATATCTTGAGTTATGCCGTCTCATGATGGTTCTTAGTGATAATATCGCAACAAATCTACTCATCACAGTGCTCGGCATGGAAAATATCAATGCTCGTGCAGAAAAGCTTGGTATGGATGAGATGGAGCTTAATCGCATGATGATGGACTTTAACGCCCTAGCTGAAGGTCGTGATAATCACATTACAGCTATGTCGTTAGCTCGTTTGTATAAACACATTTTTGAATGTCGTGATAGAGATGCTTATGGCCGAGAAATGTGGAATATCTTAGGTCGCCAACAATTCCGTGATATCTTACCATTTTACTGGGGAGAAGGCATACGCTTTCACCATAAAACAGGATCCCTTGATCGTGTAGAACATGATGGGGGTGTAATAGAAACATTTAGGGGTCATTTTTGTTTTATCCTTTTAATGAGCGATATCGATAATGACCGAGGTAAAGAGTTAGGCGCTCAAGTTGGGCGCATCATGAAAGAATTTGTAGAGGAAGCATTGCCATGATGGATAAACGAAACTTGTTAAAACTCATGGTCCTCGCTCTAGGGGTGAGCGTACTCTTATTCGTATTTGGGTACCCTCGTGGTGTTCAACCAATCGATGAACACACAATCCGCTATGTTATTGAGCAGGAACCATCCACATTGGATCCCGCAAAGTCTACTACCTCTCCGGAGGCTACGGTTCAACTTCAATTATTCGATGGTCTAGTTCGTTTGAATGATGAAAGTGAACCTGAAGCAGCACTTGCTAAAAATTGGGACATCTCCGATGATGGTCGTGAGTATACCTTCCATTTACGACCTAATTTAAAATGGTCCAATGGAGAGCCTTTGACGGCTTATGACTTTGAATACGCTTGGAAGCGCGTATTAGACCCTGAAGTCCATGCGGATAATGCATATATGTTATATGTATTGGAAAATGGTGAAGCTTTTAATACGGGTAAAGCTGCAGCTGAAGATGTTGGGGTTAAAGCTATTGATGAGGATACATTGGTAGTTACCTTAGAAAATCCAACGGCTTATTTCTTGAAATTATTAGCGTCTCATAGCTATTACCCAGTGAGTAAAAAAGCAGTAGAAGCTCACGAAAACTGGGCGGCTAATGCGGAAACAATAGTATCTAATGGTCCATATCGTTTACTTTCTTGGAAGAATAATGGGGAAATGGATTTCATTAAGAATCCAAACTATTGGGATGCAGAATCTGTGAAGACAGAGAAAATGAATTGGCCTATTAGTGAGTCTCAAAGTACACGCCTTACCTTAGTTGAAGGTGGCGAAGCTGATATGACGGTTGAGCCTCCTGTAGCGGATCAAAAACGTCTAGAAGAAGCCGGCCTATTACATATTGGCCCTATGCTTGGTAACTACTATTACGTATTCAATGTGAAAGCAGAACCTTTCACAGATCCAGATGTGCGTAAAGCCTTTTCTATGGTTATCAACCGTGCTAATATTGTTAATAATATTGTTAGAGGCGGTAAAGAGCCAGCTTATGCATTCGTACCATATGGTATGCTTGAAAGCAATGGTCGTGAAGACTTCCGTGAAGCTGGTAGCTATCTCGTATACGAAGATGTAGAGCAAGCCAAGGAAATCCTGAAAAAGGCTGGCTATGGCAAGAATCGTCCATTGCCGCAAATTACGATTTTGTATAATACAAGTGAATTACATAAAGCTATTGCAGAAGCGATTCAAGATGCATGGATAAATGCATTTGGCGCAGATGTACGCTTACAAAATCAAGAGACAAAGGTATTCTTGGCAGACCGTGAAGCTGGCAAGTACCAAGTAGCTCGCGCTTCTTGGGTTGCCGATTATAGCGATCCACAAAACTTTTTAGAGGTATTCTCTGCTGAAGATAACGATGGTCAGTATCATAGTGATGAGTATAATGAGTTGATTGCACGTATTCGTACAACTCCAAATGGGGCGGCTCGTGATGCGATGATGCATGAAGCAGAAAAGATGATTTTTGATGAATCTCTTGTTATGCCGTTGTACTTTACAACACAACCATATGTGACAAACGGAACAATTCAAAATTATTTCTGGACCACATTGGGACTTGTTGACTTTAAAAAAGCATACAAATAAGATACACTTAAGACGTACACCTTGTGTACGTCTTTTGTTGTATGGGAATATTAATATATTATAAGTTAACAGGTATTTTCTGAGGATATATGGACTGGATTGAACCAAAACGTTTGGCACCGGGGATGACCATAGGTATTATGGCACCTGCTAGTGCTAGCGATGAAGATTTACATAGAATAGAAGAAATTTGTAAGGCTAAAGGCTATAAGGTGCTTGTAGGTGAAAGTGCAAGGAGAAAGGGGCTATATGGAGGCACACCTGAGGAGCAAGCCGTAGAATTTCAATACATGATGACTGTGGCTCCTTGTGATACGGTTCTTGCCTTGCGCGGTGGTTATGGCACGATGCGCTATTTAGATTTATTAGATTATAAAGCGATTCGTAAGTATCGGAAGGCTTTTGTTGGATATAGTGATTGTACAGCACTTCATATGGCTATTAATCGATATAGCCGCCTCATTACTTATCATGGACCTATGGGGGTAGATTTTAAATTAGACCGTAAGTCAGATATTGATACGCTATTTAATGCTTTAGAAGGCAAATTAAAAGTTATAGAACCCTTGCCAGAGCCTCCCCGAGGTGCGATTGGCACAGAACTCGGTGAGGGTATTTTACGAGGTGGTAATATGACGATGGTATCCATGTTATCGGGAACGCCTTATTTTTTAGAGAATGAATCATGGGAAGATACCTTACTATTTATTGAAGATGTAGGGGAGGCTCCTTATAAGCTGGATCGCATGTTACAACAATTTCGACTCAGCGGTTTGTTGAGCCGTATTAAAGGCTTAGTCATTGGTATCTTTACAGATTGTGAAGGAGATGAAGATGAGCGTGATTACGATTTAGGTTATGAAGCATTGCGCTATATGGAGGAAAATAGAAATCCAAAATTACCAGATCCTTTTGTATGCTATGTGCCAACGGGACATGGGGCGCCACATCAAACATTACCGCTAGGAGCGACGATTAGCTTTAGATATATTTCTAATACCATCATCGTTCATCCTTATACGAAATAGTTAAGAGCTTTTGGATGAACGATTTTACTTAATAGGCAAATAGATATTAGATAAAAATAGTAGTTACCGTGATATTAGGTAATAAAATAATAGGTAATAAGATATTAGATAATAACAAGGGGAGTTATGACACTACAAGAACGAGAGGCTCGCGCCTGTGCCATCATAGATAGTATGGCACGGGAATTGCGTGCAGTTTCCATATATTTACACGATAATCCTGAATTGGGCTTGAATGAGCATAAAGCAGTAAAGGTAATTCACCAATTCTTAGAAACACATAATTTTATATCTCATGTAAGTCTAACTAATCGGCCAGAGTTACAAACAGCGTTACGGGGCGACTATAACGGTACTGCACGGCATAAAATAGCCTTCTTAGGTGAATATGATGCGTTACCGGAACTAGGCCACGGCTGTGGTCATAACCTTATTGCTATGATGAGCTTAGGTGCTGCTGTTGCTTTTAGTCAAAGTGCACCACAGGATTGGGGTACAACATTCTTTGGGTGCCCTGCAGAGGAAACTATCGGTGGTAAGGTATATATGGCAGAAGCCGGTCTTTTTAAAGGCTATGAGGCAGCACTTATCATTCATCCAGGTGGAGAAAATGAGGTGGGAGGTACATCATTGGCGACACATCCTCTAGAGGTTACGTTCCATGGACGTTCTTGTCATATTGCATCCTTAACAGATTCAGGAATCAATGCCTTAGATTGTGCGGTAGACTTATATCAAAGGGTAAAAGATTTAAAAAAGACCTTTCCTAAAGGTGCTATTGTAGGTGCCATCTTTACAGAGGCAGGTACGGCACCAAATGTGGTTACACCAAAGGCTACGATTCGTATGACTGTTCGTGGTAGTACAGTGGATGATTTAGAAGGTATTATTTTGCCGGCTATTAAAGAGGCAGCCCAAGAAATCGGTTCATCCTATGGAGCTCAAGTTGAGATGCATCACTATGAGCCACTCTTTAAGGATATGCGTCAAGATAAACAGTTATTAAATCTCTTTAAAGATGTGATGACTGAATTTGGTGAAAGCCCACGTATATTGCCTGATGATGAGGCGGATGGTAGCACTGATGTAGGTAATGTGTCTTACGAAGTACCAACAGCACAGCCTACCTTGCAGATTGGATTAGGTTTAGAAGCGCATACGCCAGAATTTACTTGTGCTGCTGGATCTGACTATGGGTTAGACCAAGCGATTAAGGGTGCTAAGATTATGGCTGTTGTAGCCTTGCGTTATGCGATGTGTAAGTAAGTTCAATTTTTGACATATAGAGGTCAAAAAGGTACAATAGATATAATATTTAAGTAAGTATGAAATAAGCCGTCTTCAACAAGACGGCTTTTATTCCGGTGGAGATAGATATGAGTGTTTTAACCGTTTCAAATGTAACTCATGGTTTTGGAGCGCGACAAATTTTAGATGATGCATCATTCCGTTTGCTAAAAGGTGAACATGTAGGCCTCATTGGTGCAAATGGTGAAGGTAAATCTACGTTTCTTAATATCATTACAGGTAAATTGCCACCTGATGAGGGGAAAATTGAATGGTCCAATCAGGTAACTGTTGGGTATTTGGATCAACATGCTGTTCTTGAAAAAGGTATGACCATCCGTGATGTATTACAACGTGCTTTTGATGATTTATTCGTCATGGAGCAAAACATTAACGATGCGTATAATCGCATGGGTGATGTGTCCGAAGATGAAATGAATAAGCTACTTGAACAGGTAGGGGAATGGCAAGAAATTCTTGAGCAACGTGGGTTCTATGAAATTGATGCGGTTATTGAGCGTACCGCTGCCGGATTGGGACTTATGGATATCGGCTTAGATCGAGATGTAACAGAGCTCAGCGGTGGTCAACGTACCAAGGTTTTGCTCACAAAACTATTACTAGAGAAACCGACTATTTTGCTCTTAGACGAACCGACAAACTATCTTGATGTGGAGCATATTCAGTGGTTGAAAAACTATTTGCAAAATTATGAAAATGCCTTTATCTTGATTTCTCATGATATGGAGTTTTTAAACTCCGTAGTCAATGTTATTTACCATATCGAACAAGCGGTGCTTACGCGTTATACTGGTGATTATCATCAGTTCCAAGCTGCTTACGAGGTGAAAAAAGCGCAAGCAGCTAAGGCGTATGAACGTCAACAGCAAGAGATTGAGCGTATGGAAGACTTTATTCAGCGCAATAAAGCGCGCGTTGCAACACGTGGTATGGCAAATTCTCGAGCAAAGCGCTTAGAAAAGATGGAAATTCTAGAAAAGCCAAAAGAGTATATCAAGCCCACTTTTGGCTTTAAAGAAGGCCGTACGCCAAGTCGCTTTATCGTAGAGGCTTTTGGATTGCAATTAGGTTATGATGAACCATTAACAAGACCAGTAGACTTTCAAATTGAAAGAAACAAAAAAATTGCTATTCGCGGTGTCAATGGTTTAGGTAAAACAACGTTGTTGAAGACTATTTTAGGTCTATTAAAGCCTGTTAGTGGTGAGTTGGTAAAAGGTGAATTCTTACAAGTTGGCTATTTTGCCCAAGAGGATACGCCATCTAATTCCGAAACAGCGTTAGATTATATTTGGAATGAATATCCGGCGATGACAAATGCAGAGGTGCGTGCAGCATTAGCTCGTTGTGGCCTTACAAATGAACATATTACGTCTCAAATGCGCGTACTTTCAGGTGGTGAGAATGCGAAGGTTCGCCTATGTAAGCTCATGCAGAATAAGTACAATGTGTTGGTCCTAGACGAACCGACTAACCATTTAGACATATATGCAAAAGAAGAACTGAGCCGTGCACTACGTGATTTTAAAGGTACAATTATATTGGTAAGTCACGAGCCTGAATTCTATCAAGATTGGGTTACGGATATTTGGAATATTGAAGATTGGACGACAAAGATTGTTTAGGAGGACCGATGAATCAACGTGCAAATGACGGGATAAAGCAATTCTTAGAGGCTTTATCTGTTGATACAGAGGCACCAGAGTTAGAAAAGACACCAAGTCGTGTAACAGAATTATATAGTGAGTTATTTAGTGGCGTAGGAGTCGAAACAAAATCGGTATGGGGTGAAACGTTTAGCACTGATTACAAGGGACTTATAGCCGTTACAGGTATTTCCTTTTATTCTATGTGTGAGCACCACTTATTGCCATTCTTTGGGACTGTAGACATTGTGTATCAACCCAAGGATGGATGTGTGGCAGGGCTCAGTAAGTTTCAAGATGTTGTTAATATACTCAGTCGCAGACCGCAATTACAAGAGCGGTTAGCATCTGAATTAGCAGATGCGATAATGAATGATTTATCTGCTCATGGTGTTTTTGTTCGTATTACATCGACTCAATTATGTATGCTTATTAAAGGAACTATGCAGCAAGATTCAAAGGTAATTACATTAGAAAGCCGAGGCGTATTAGCTGAAACAGGTACAGTAAGGGATGAAGCGTTGGCAATGTTAGGCGGAGGACAGGTAAATGTTTAAACGTAGAAATTATACATGGAATGATGGCAAAAGCTTATCTTTGTGTGATCGTACTCTTATCATGGGTATACTGAATGGTACACCTGACTCCTTCTCTGATGGGGGGCAATTTAATATACCAGAAACAGCTACTGCTCATGTGAAACAAATGATTGAAGATGGTGCAGATATTATCGATTTAGGCGTTGAGTCTACACGACCAGGTTCTACACCTTTGACTACGGACGAAGAAATAGAACGTCTTTCTTTATTGATAGAACCTGTGTTAAAGGCCTCTACCGTTCCTGTATCTATCGATACATATCATGCAAAAACCGCAGAATATGCTTTCTCAAAAGGGGCACATATTCTAAATGATGTATGGGGCTTACATTATGACCCTGACATGGCCGCGGTGGTGGCTAAATATAAGGTACCTGTTATCATCATGCATAATAGTAATGATACAAACTATGGTGATATCATTGAAGATATGAAAGCTTTCTTCTTCTGCGCTATTGATAAAGCGTTGAAAGAGGGTGTAACGCCACAACAAATCTGGCTTGACCCAGGTATTGGCTTTGGTAAAACTGAAGAACAAAATATTGAAGTTATGCAACGCTTGGGTGAGTTAACTGCTTATGAATACCCTGTTTTGCTTGCTCCAAGCCGCAAGCGTTTCATCGGATCTATGTTAGGCGGATTGCCTCCAGAAGATCGCGATGAAGGTACGGTAGCTGCTTGTATTACAGGCGTATTCCAAGGCGTCGATATGGTGCGTGTTCACAATGTGAAAATGCACAAACGCGCCTTAGCTGTAGCAGACGGCTTGTTACGAGGTGAATAATGGATAGAATCGTTTTAAAAAATATGGCATTCTACGGATATCACGGAAATTTGGCATCTGAGCAAGAACAAGGACAACGATTTTTTGTAGATGTAGAAATAATAACTGATCTTACAAAGGCTGGTCAAAGTGATCAATTAGAGGATTCCATCAATTATGTAGAGGTATATGAAACTGTAGAATCAATTATGACTGGTGAAAAGCATAATCTGTTAGAACGATTAGGGGCGCTTATTGCCGATTCCTTGTACCAATATTATCAAGGCATCGTAGGTCTATCTGTAACGGTGCGTAAACCATCTGTACCGATTTCAGGTATTTTAGATTATGTTGAGGTTATCACCACAAGAGGACAAATTTGATGTATACCTATTACATCGGTGTAGGCTCGAATATGGGGGATAAGAGAGGCTACATCAGTTCTGCTTTTCAATCCTTACTACATCATGAGGCAATTTCCAGGCTAGTCACTTCTCCTCTGATTGAAACTAAGCCGTGGGGATATACGGAACAAGATACCTTTGTCAATGGCGTATGGTCTTGTGAAAGCACTCTAGATCCACATCAAATGCTCAGCCTTATTCAGCAATTAGAGCAGGAGGCTGGACGAAAACGATTGATTCATTGGGGACCTCGCACATTAGATTTGGATATTATTTTAGTGTACGATATAGAGGGAAAGATGATTTCTTTGTGTGATGAGAGTCTTGTGATACCGCATCCTCATTTTTGGAATCGTAATTTTGTACTAGAACCGCTATCTCAGCTATTACCAACATTCACATATAAAGGGACTAAGATTGCTGACCGATTAGCTCAATTGGGTGCATAAGCTAGAATCGTATATAATCTAATGTTAGATACACTGTAAACACGATACATATTGTACGCATGCTTTTACGTTTTATGATTGGAAAGTCGTGGAGAGCGTAGATGAATATAAAACGTATTGGATTATTTGTACTGGCACTTATTATAATGGGGATATCTTACTGGCTTGCTGTAGGAGCAAATTATGATAGTAAAACAGTACGTATTGATCCAGAAGCGCATACACTGGTTAATTCTAGTGATGCCATTATTTCAAAACGAATATTAGCTATGAAGACTAGTGGATCACAAGTGTATTTCTTAGGTTATGAAGGACTAGGGATTTATAATTTATCTGATAATGCACTTCGTTTAATGCCAATAACCTTTAGGGGGCAACATATAGAGCCAACTAAATCGGATGATTACCAACGAGGTTTACGGAATATAACAAAGCTAAAATCTTTATCCGATTTCAGTGCTGAAGAGCAAAAAGAATTTAAAGGCTTGTTGGAGTCTACTGATGGAGGGGCCCATTATTATGGTGACTTTTACCATTCTGGTTATGAGTCGTCCCTCATTGATTTGAAGGACCAGTATTTTATTACGAATACAGTACGTGCATTAAAACGTGTTAATCATACATTATATGTGTATGATGGATCAGGTTTTATTATTATAGATTTAGGTGATCGTCGTATCCAAGGGTTCTTTAATAACCGCATTAGTGGTGAAGGCTCTAAGGGTGTACCTGATAGCTTACGTGGGCACTATGGTTCTGACTTTACTATGATATATGCATTATCAAAATTGGATCCTACAGATTTGGATATTTTATGGTCCATGCGTAAACAATATTTAGAAAAATCTCCTCAAGCGATGGAAGGAAAAGATTTGTTCCCACTCAATTTGGATGAGATGAATTTAAATGAGTTATGATTCTATTAAGATAAATCATATACAGATATACGTGATTTAAATAATTGGCATTTGAGGATATGCTATCGTTTTATGCTAAGGTATGGAGGCTCTTATGAAGTTACGTAAGGTAGGTATTATTGGCACTGGCCATGTAGGCTCTCATGTGGCATTTTCTTTAGCCTTGCAAGGTGAGGTTGATGAATTATATTTGATGGATATTGACGAGAAAAAAGCTCAGGCGCAAGCTATGGATATTAATGATGCCGTTAGCTATATTCCACATCAAGTAACTGCTACATCAGGTCCTATTGAAGAATGTGGAGATTGTGATATCCTCGTTTTTAGTGCGGGGCCTTTGCCGAATTTGTATCAGGATCGCCTTGAGAGCCTTGGTGAAACAGTGGTTGTACTAAAAGACGTTATTCCACGTATTAAGCAGTCTTCTTTTCAAGGTTTCATCATTTCCATTTCTAATCCTGCTGATGTAGTGGCTACCTATTTATGTAAACATCTTGAGTGGAATCCTAAGCGTATTATTTCAACGGGAACCGCTCTAGATTCAGCTAGATTGCAAAAAGAATTAGCTCATATCTTTACTATTAGTAATCGCTCTATTACGGCCTACTGTTTAGGTGAACATGGAGGTAGTGCCATGGTGCCGTGGTCCCATGTCTGTGTACAAGGTAAACCACTTTTAGAATTATATCGAGAGCTACCTCATAGATTTCCTAAACTTGACCATACAAAAGTACTAGATGATGTTAAAATTGGTGGCTATCATGTACTAGCTGGTAAAGGCTCTACGGAGTTTGGTATTGCGAGTGCTACCACAGAATTGATTCGCGCCGTATTCCATGATGAAAAGAAGGTATTGCCTTGCTCCTGTTATTTAAATGGACAATATGGAGAAGAAGGAATATTTGCATCTACTCCTGCTGTTATTGGTAAAGATGGCATCGAAGATGTTTTTGAACTGCAACTAACTAATGAAGAGCTAGCCTTATTTAAAGCTTCTTGTGCTGTCATTCGTGAACATGTTGCAAAGGCTGAGGCTATGTAAGTGGATGTTTACTTTTGTATATAGAAAGTTTACATCGCATATGGAGTTTTAAAATTATACGGATTTATGTTACCGTTCTTAATGAGAAATATCTGTAATTTTCTTTAGTCCCAAGCTCTGTTATGTGGTATAATCTAAAAATGACAGTATACAGATGATGAATATTTGGGGGACATTATGACTCAGGACACTATGGATGTACAACGCCCAAAAAGGCCACGCAAACGGGTTCGTCCTAATCGCAAAGCACAGGATCAGCGTATTATCCTCATGTGGATCAAGCGGATTGGCATAGGGATTATGGTGCTGTTACTGTTAGGGCAGGCTTATCGCTTGGTGGCTGTATATCAAGAAAAACAACATATAGAGCAACAATTGCAAGAGTTACAGCAGCGAAATGAAGAGTTAGAACAGGAAAAGGCTAGGTTACAGGATCCAAAGACCATAGAAGGGGTTGCTCGTGAGGAGTTAGGATTGGTAAAGCCTGGTGAAGTACCGTATGTAAAATAGAGTGTATTCTATTATTTTTTCCTTTGCATCAGTTTGTAGTTTAAGGTTTCCGCATTAATTAGGAGGTTGCATGGTAATCGAAGTTGGTAACATTATTGATGGTACCGTATCAGGTATTACAAAATTCGGCGTATTTGTTGATTTAGGAGAAAAGCAAACAGGGTTAGTTCATATTTCTGAAGTAGCTCATGGATATATCGAAGATATTAATACCCTTTTAAAGGTTGAGGATCCAGTAAAGGTTAAGGTTTTATCTATTGATGGGAATAAAATAGGACTTTCCATTCGTCAAACACAACCTAAAGAGGGGATGGACGAAGAAAAACGTCCTCATCGTGTTCAATCGAAACAAAGCATAGAGTCTTTCGAAGCGAAGATGAAATCATTTTTGCGCGATAGCAATGAACGATTACACGATTTAAAACGTAATACCGAAGGAAAACGCGGAGGCCGAGGTGGTCGTCGAGATTAATAGTGAGAGATGGCATCTAGCCATCTCTTTACTTATGTATAGAGTATTAACGCTATAATAGTATTAGGGAAAATCATTTATATGTAAGGAGCAATTATGAAGTTAGCAATTATCGATATTGGCTCTAATTCGGTGCGCTTATTATTGGCTACCTATGAGAATAACGAGTGGCGTTATGAGCCTAAGCAGTTGTGGACTACTCGTTTAGGTCAACGAAATACAGATGGTACCTTGCGAGATGAATCCATGGAAGCATCCTATCAAGCCTTTACGGATATACAAAAAATAGCAAATGAATACGGTGCTGACTATTGCTTTGGTTTTGCGACGAGCGCTGTTCGTGAAGCGGCTAATGGACTTGCATTTATGGAACGTATTAATACATACTGTCCCATGGAGTGGCGAATTTTATCTGGTGCTGAAGAGGCCATGTATGGCTTTTATGGCGCTTTAGGAAATCAATTAGAGGATGGACGTCATTATACGACCATTGATATTGGTGGAGGTAGTACAGAACTTGCATTAGGTAACAAGGATGGAGTGTACTGGAGCCGTTCTTATCCTGTGGGAGCGGTACGCCTTCAATCTATATCTGACGAAGGGCCTCAACGAGTGTGGGAGGAAACCCGTTTTCTTTGGGATCCGATGATGATTGAAGGTGAATTTGGTGAATTCATTGGTATTGGAGGAACCCTAACAACCTTGGCTGCTATTGATTTAGGTTTAGACCATTATGATGGCACAAAGGTACAAGGTCATAAATTGAGCCGTGAAACGGTGGAAGGCATTATTATGAATTTGCGGTATATGAGTCGTGATGAGAGACTACAAGTAAAAGGTTTACCCGCTGGGCGTGCCGACATTATTGTTGCTGGGGCAGAGATTTTAACGTCCTTTATGGATTCCTATGAGGTCCCTCATGTATTTGTGAGCGACCAAGATGGTATGGAGGCGATGGCCCGTGAATGTGAAAGCACTCATTCGAACCGTTAATCACACTTTAAAATTACATGATATATTTCCTGAGAATTGTCATATCTTGGTAGCTTGTTCTGGTGGTCCTGATTCGATGGCTTTATTGCATTTATTGCAAGATATTGCTACACATCGCCATACAGTATATGAGCTTGGAGTTGCTATAGTAGATCATTGTATTCGTCCTGAAAGTAAGGATGAGGTCCTATGGTTACGAAATCAAGCGGACGTACTAGGACTGCCATTTTATACGGCTGTCTTTGACGTGCCTAAATTGAGTCAAGCTCAAAAGCTATCAGAGGAAACTATAGGCCGCCAAGTTCGGTATCAATGGCTAACCGGTATAGCACAGTCTGAGGGGTATGACTATATTGCAGTAGCTCATCATAAAGATGACCAAGCAGAATCAATTTTAGCACATCTTATTAGAGGGACTGGACTTAATGGTTTGACAGGCATGGCCGTTGTTAGTAATGATTATACTGTTCCAGTAGTAAGACCTCTGTTAGATGTCACAAAAGAAGAATTACTTCTATATTTAAAAGAGAAAGATATTTCTTACTGTATAGATAGTACAAATGAGGATGTACGATATCAAAGAAATAGAATTCGTCATCGCATTATACCTGAGTTAAAAGCCATTAATCCTATCGTTAGCGATGCCATAGTAAGGCTAGGGGCTTCTGTACGCGAAGACATTTCTCTTATTTCTAATTTAACGGATATGGCGTTTGATGAGTTAGTAACTATCTCTGATGAGGGCGCGTTTATATCTCGTAGGGGGTTACGTAAGAAGCCGTTGTCTATCCAACGTCGATTGTGGCAAAGACTGGTGAGCATCTTTGATCCTGAAATCAAGCTTACCACTGCTCATCAAGAGCAATTACTCGACATTGTTAACACTGGGGAAAAGAAAACTTTCAATATAAAAAGTATAAAAGTAAGTGCTCAATGTGATACAATAAAGGTATATTGCAAACATTAATATGAATCGCGGAGGTCATATAGATGCATCAAGATGCAAAAGATATTTTATATACAGAGGAACAATTAAAGGCTCGTGTGGCTGAATTAGGTCGTCAAATCAGTGCTGACTATAAAGGGGAATCCGTAGTTCTCGTAGGTGTATTGAAAGGTGCTATCGTTTTCTTTACAGATTTAGCTCGCTCTATCGATGAGAATGTGGATGTAAGCTTCGATTTTATTTCTTGCTCTAGCTATGGCAGCGGTACAACAAGTACAGGGGTAGTTCGAATTTTAAAAGATTTGGATCGATCTGTAGAAGGAAAGCATGTACTCGTTGTAGAAGATATTGTAGATACGGGCACAACATTACATTACTTGCTAGAAAATTTACATGCTCGTGGAGCTAAAAGTGTACGCCTTGCAGCGTTATTAAATAAGCCTGAACGCCGTAAAATGGATGTAGAAGTAGACTATGTAGGCTTTGTCATTCCCGATTACTTTGTTATCGGCTATGGTTTAGACTATGCAGAAAAATATCGTCACTTACCTTATATAGGTATTTTAAAGGAAGAAATGTATCAAGATTAAAAATATGATATAATATATGAGTGCATCTCTCAACGAGATGTACTCAATTCGTTTATGCCACTAAACTATTATTGAAAGGGGTAATATTTTGGGTCGATTTACTAAAAATATCGTCCTTTATTTACTTATCATTGCCGCTTTCGTTATCGCCATTGACGCTTTCTCTGGTCAAAGTGCGAATAAATCTGAACTCAGTTATACAGGATTTATTCAACAAGTACAACAGAAAAAGGTTGAGTCCGTAACGATTACCAATGATCATGGTATTAAAGGTAAACTAAAAAATGGAACAGAATTCAATTCTTATGCGCCAACTGATGAAACGTTAATCAAAACTTTACAAGATAATGGTGTAGAAATTACTGCAGCTCCTCCTGAGCAACCAGCTTGGTGGATGAGCTTGTTAGGTTCTGCTATTCCAATTATTATTTTGGTAGTATTGTTCTTCTTCATCATGCAACAAACGCAAGGTGGCGGTGGCCGAGTGATGAACTTTGGTAAAAGCCGTGCTAAATTGATGGGTGAAGGCAATGTAAAGGTTAGCTTCAAAGATGTAGCTGGCGCTGAAGAAGCAAAACAAGAATTAGAAGAAGTAGTAGAGTTCTTGAAGGATCCAGGCAAATTTACAACTATCGGTGCTAAAATTCCGAAAGGTGTATTATTGGCAGGACCTCCAGGCACAGGTAAAACATTACTTGCTAAAGCTGTTGCTGGCGAAGCAGGGGTACCATTCTTTACGATTTCTGGTTCTGACTTTGTAGAGATGTTCGTTGGTGTTGGTGCTTCTCGTGTGCGTGACCTTTTCACACAAGCGAAAAAGAACGCCCCATGTATCATCTTTATCGACGAAATTGATGCGGTTGGTCGCCAACGTGGTGCCGGCCTTGGTGGTGGTCACGATGAACGTGAACAAACATTGAACCAATTGCTCGTTGAAATGGATGGTTTTGGTGCCAACGAAGGTATTATTACTATCGCTGCAACAAACCGCCCAGATATTCTAGATCCTGCACTTTTACGTCCAGGTCGTTTTGACCGTCAAGTTATTGTAGGTCGTCCAGACCTACGCGGTCGTGAAGCAATCTTGAAAGTTCATGCTCGTAATAAGCCTTTAGCTGATGACGTAGATTTGAAAACGATTGCTAAGAAAACTCCAGGCTTTACTGGTGCTGACTTGAATAACTTGTTAAACGAAGCAGCTCTTTTGGCGGCTCGTCTTAACAAAAAAGTAATTACTATGGCTGAAGTTGAAGAAGCCAGTGAAAAAGTTAGCATGGGACCTGAACGCCGCAGTCATATTGTGAGCGATAAGGATCGTAAATTGACAGCATACCATGAATCTGGTCATGCTATCGTGGCACATCTATTGCCTCATGCAGATCCTGTTCATAAAGTAACGATTATTCCTCGTGGTGCAGCTGGTGGCTACACTATGATGCTTCCTACTGAGGAACAAAACTACAAAACAAAATCTCAATTATTAGCAGATATTCGAGTTGCTCTTGGTGGTCGAATTGCAGAAGCCTTGATTTTAGATGAAATCAGTACAGGCGCTTCTGGGGACCTTCAAAGTGTAACTAATACTGCTCGCGCTATGGTAACGCGTTGGGGGATGAGCGACGAGCTTGGTCCTATCGTGTTTGGTGAACAACAAGAACAAATCTTCTTAGGAAAAAACCTAGGCCATGAGCGCAACTATAGTGAAGAAATCGCTGCGAAAATCGACTCTGAAATTCATCGTATCGTAGAAGAAGCTTATAAAGATGTAACAAAACTTCTTAGCGATAATGAAAAATTCTTACATGACATGGCAAATGCTTTGTTAGAAGAGGAAACAATCGATGCGAAAGCGGTAGATAATCTTTACAAATATGGTACAACAAAAGAACCTGAAGCTGAGGAGCCTAAAGTAGCTTCTGAAGTAGAAGGTAGCGTAGTACCAGAGAGTGTTGATGCTAAAGAAATAACTAGTACTGTAGCAGATCCTAGTGAAGCATCATCTAATGAAATTAAATAATGGATTTTGTCCATATGAAAAAGAGCTAGCCTTTTTAGAAGGCTAGCTCTTTTTTACTGTCCATCGTTTATATGACGTGTGGCAAGAAGTTCTGTCATGCGTTGTTCTTTTAGTTTTTGCAAATATTTTTGTGCTAAAACATTTGGTATAGCTACACCGATTGCTATAGCTATAGTTGTAAATGTGCCAGTTACACCATTTTGTATCATAAGGATTAGACTAGCATCATTTAATGCATTGATGTGTAACATGTCGAAGAGAAATCGGTAGTACAGTATACCGGGCATTAATGCGATGGCAGACGGCACGATAATGATAGTGCTAGATGTTTTTAACCAAGTAGAAACTTTTACAAAAATAATACTCATAATGGCAGCACCAATAAAGGTAGCACCTGGTGTAGAAAATCCTAATTCTACGGATAGTATATTGCGAATACATACACATAGTACGCCACCAATACCAATGGATACTAATAGTCTGACAGGAGCATTAAAAAGTACCGCAAAAGCAGCTGCAGCTGTAAAAGAACCGATAACTTGCTCAATGGAAATAACATGAGGTTTAATATCAACAAAATTAAATGCTGGTGCAGGGCTAAAGTAGAGTGCCATGGCCATACCTAAAGTCATGCTACCCACGATGAGTAATGTTCTAATAGCGCGTGTCATACCCGATAAAATATGATTATTAATGATATCGATGACACAATTGATCAATGGTACCCCAGGAATCATGAACAAGGTACAGCAAACGAGTACATATAGTAAGGATTCATTATTTACATGACTATAAAAAGCGTAAGCCGATATCATGGCACCAAATCCGCCTAATGCGATTCCTACATATTCATTAAGCCCTAATCTGCCTGATAGGGTGCGCGTAAAATAACCAATACTAGAACATATGATGGTAACGATGAATGCGATAATATCGCCACTGTAAAGGTATGCAAGACCTGCCGAACCTAGTGCACAAGCTAGTCCTTTTATCCAGTTTGGATACGTTGGTATAGTTGTATCCAGTTTGGCAATTAGTCGTTCATAGGTCGTTAGTGAGTAATGTCGCTCAAAGGCGCGCCATGTGAGCTTTGATACGGCATTGATCATAGCCATATTCGGAATATGAACCGGTGTTTTTCTGAAGACTGTTATGGATCGTTCTTTGTGTAATAGATTGACCATAATAGTGGTATATGAAATATGGATATTTAAGTAATCATGAGGAATTCCCATAAATGTTGCGGCTTTTAGCATTTCCTCAATGATTCGATTTGTATTTGCCCCACATTCCATTAGTAACTTCCCTATATTGAGTAGTACATCCAGTTTTCGATGAATATGGATAAAAGGGTTCTCTAAAACTTGATTTTTCTCTTCTAATGTAAACTGTTTCATATATCTCTCCGAAGGATAATAGATAGCATTATTGTTATCTATTTTTTTATGTATACCTTTATACTATATACATTATAACATTAATTATTTTAAATAATCCTTGCATTTTACAAGGTACACTTGTACAATCGAATTGTAAACCTAGGTTGACAAAGAAAGGGGCTCTAAACTATGCGTGATGAAGTGCTAGAATTCTTGAGACAAAACCAAGGTAGTTTCGTATCGGGACAAGATATGTCCGAAGCCTGCCATGTTTCGCGCACAGCTATTTGGAAACATATCAAGGCGTTACGTCAAAAAGGCTACAAAATTGAATCTTATACCAAGAGAGGGTATCGATTATTGGAAGAACCTGATTTGTTGAGCCCCTTGGCAATGAAACAAATCTTAAAAACAGATGTATTTGGTAAACGATATGTTTATATGGATACCACGGAGTCTACGAACTTAGAAGCTCGTCGTTTAGCTCAACAAGGTGCAGAAGAAGGTACGGTTGTGGTTACTGAGGAACAGGCTGCTGGTCGTGGGCGTTTATCTCGCGGTTGGTATTCTCCATTTGGCAAAGGCTTGTGGTTTAGCTTGATTTTACGCCCTGATTTTCCACCTGTAGAGGCTCCAAAGTGTACTTTGATGGCTGCAGTGGCTTTAACAAAGGCCTTTCATAAGATGGGGCTCACTGATGCGGGGATAAAGTGGCCTAATGATATTCTTGTGAATGGTCGTAAGCTAGTAGGTATTTTGACAGAAATGTCTGGTTCTATGGAAGAAATTTCTCATATTGTAATGGGCATTGGGGTCAACGTAAAAACAAAACAAGAAGAACTACCAGAAGAGTTAAAATTAATTGCTACATCCCTTGCGATGGAAGATATTGATATTGAGCGCACAGAAGCATTTAGACTTATATTAGAAGAATTAGAACATCAATATTATGAAGTGCTCGATAGTGACTTTGACGAAACCCTTAATGAATGGCGGCAATTATCTGTTACTCTCGGTGAAGAAATTGAAGTGCGTGCTCCTGGCAATACCTATGAAGGGGTGGCTACAGATATTGATGAAGATGGTAATTTATTAGTAAGAATCTCAGATGGGACAATTAAACGTATTGTGGCAGGGGACGTATCAATTCGTCCGCGTAAATAGGAGGCATTAATGTTATTAGTAATTGATGTGGGAAACACCAATATTGTTCTCGGTGTATACGACAAGACAGAACTTGTGGGTCACTGGCGTATTTCCACAGATCGGGTCCGTACCACCGATGAATATGGCATGCTGATGATGAACTTATTCTTTCACGACCGTAAGGTTGATGTAAAAGATATTAATGCTATCATTATTTCCTCGGTTGTACCACCATTAATGCCTACATTAGAGCGCGTGTGTTTGCGCTACTTTAATGTAAATCCTCTTATTGTAGGTCCAGGTACTAAAACTGGCATCGCTATTAAGTATGATAATCCTCGTGAAGTAGGGGCTGACCGTATTGTAAATGCTGTAGCAGCACATGAGCTTTATAAGGGCGATTTAATTATCATCGATTTTGGTACGGCTACAACTTATTGTGCGGTACAAGGTAATGGCGATTATATGGGCGGGGTTATTACTCCAGGGGTAACAATTTCTGCAGAGGCTTTATTCCAACGGGCGGCCAAATTACCTCGTATCGATGTGAGAGACCCGGGGCAAGTCATTTGTCGAAATACGGTGTCCTCTATGCAATCTGGTATGTTCTACGGTTATGTAGGTCAAGTAGAAGGCCTCGTGTCTCGTATGAAAGCGGAAATGGGAAATCATGTAACTGTAGTTGCTACAGGTGGTTTGGCACAGCTTATTAGCAGTGCTACAGACTGCATTGACCATGTAGAACCTATGCTTACATTAGAAGGCTTACGCCTTATTTACGAAAGAAATAAATAATGCTACTATAATATAGTTACGTATATGTAACGAAGTAGTGTACATTTGGGTACAGCTTATGCTGTACCTTTTTTATTAAGGGAAATAGAATTATATGAATAATAAACAGTGGCAAATTGGGGCTGTCAAAATTGATGGTCAAGCCATATTAGCGCCTATGGCAGGGGTTAGCGATATTGCGTATCGACTACTGGCTAAAAAACATGGTGCAGCCTTGGTATGTACCGAAATGGTCAGTGCTATGGGTATTAAATATAAGAATGAACGTACTCATGAATTATTGCGCATTGAAGAGGCAGAACGTCCTGTATCCATGCAAATTTTTGGCTCTAATCCAGAAGCAATCGCTTTGGGGGCTAAGGTTGTGGCCGATGCGGGCGCCGATATTGTAGATATAAACATGGGCTGTCCTGTAAAAAAGGTAGTTACCTCTGGCGATGGTTCGGCACTTATGAAAAATCCTGATCTAGCGGCTCGTGTTGCAGAAGCCGCTGTTGAGGCTGTTGATGTACCGGTTACTGTAAAAATGCGTATTGGTTGGGATAGTGACTCTATCAATGTCGTGGATTTTGCAAAGCGCATTGAGTCTACAGGTGTGGCTGCTATTGCTGTACATGGTCGTACAAAGGAGCAAATGTATAGTGGACATGCGGACTGGTCTTATATTAAGGCTGTGAAAGAAGCGGTATCTGTACCTGTACTTGGCAATGGTGATATTGTGGAGCCTGAAGATGCTAAGCAAATGCTTGATGAAACAGGCTGTGACTCTGTAATGATAGGTCGTGGGGCACAAGGGAACCCTTGGATCTTTGATCGCATTCACCACTATCTAGCTACTGGTGAAGTGTTACCTGCACCGACCGATATAGAGCGTCTAGATATGTTATTAAAGCATTTTGACTTGTTATGCCAATACAAGGGTGAAAGTATGGCCGTTAAGGAGATACGCACTCATGCGGGCTGGTATATGAAGGGACTTCCGGAATCTGCATATTGGCGCAATCGAGTGAATACAATTCATACTGTAACGAGCTTTCACAATGAGCTAGAATCATATCGCAAAATACTGTCCGAAGGGTAGTCAGATTGACAAATAAATAGTATTTTTATATAATGATTGAGATAATTTAGAAACAAGAGATAAGGTGTCATCTTATTATGACACTTTTTCTTATTATTTATATGTAGAAAGAGTGGGGTACCCATGGCAGACGTAAAAGAAACATTACTCACCGCCGAAGGTTTAAAGAAGTTAGAAGAAGAATTAGCGTACTATAAATCTGTACGCCGTATTGAAGTATCAGAACGTATTAAAACTGCTATTGAATATGGCGATATCAGTGAAAACTCTGAATATGATGATGCAAAAAATGAACAAGCTTTTATTGAAGGTCATATTGTAGAGTTAGAGAATAAGATTAACACTGCGAAGATCATCGATGAATCTGTAAAAGGTGACGTTGTATCTGTAGGTAGTAAAGTT
Organism: Veillonella parvula; assembly: GCF_040097785.1. Classification (GTDB taxonomy): domain Bacteria; phylum Bacillota; class Negativicutes; order Veillonellales; family Veillonellaceae; genus Veillonella; species Veillonella parvula_D. The sequence continues at coordinate 36,449 of NZ_JBBNNS010000005.1, forward strand.
ACTGTACTTGACACTATGTACAACGATGAATTGGAATATGTTATCGTTGGTTCCTCTGAAGCGGATCCATTTAACAATCGTATCTCTAATGAATCTCCTGTAGGTAAAGCTATTTTGGGTAAACGTAAGGGCGATGAAGTAGAGGTTTCCACACCAGATGGTCCTGTAACATTCAAAGTGTTAGCAATCCAATAATTTACAATTACCGACAAAGAGGCGATAACATGAGTGAAGAAATTAAAAATATACAAGAAGAGCTGAATGAGCAAATGCAAATTCGCCGCGATAAATTAGCCGAATATGAAGCTGATGGTATTTACCCATTTGGACAACGTTTTGTCGTAAAAGATTACGCAAAAGATATTAAAGAAGACTTCTTCTTGAAATATGATGGCCAGCCTGTAGTTATTGCAGGTCGTTTGATGACAATCCGTTCCCATGGTAAAACGGCATTTGCGAATATTCGTGATAAATCTGGTGATATTCAAGTATACTTCCGTAAAGATGTATTGGGCGAAGAAGCTTATAAATACGTTAAAATGCTTGATATCGGTGATATCATCGGCGTAGAAGGTCACGTATTTAAAACGCATACCGGTGAAGTTACCATTAAAGTTAACAAATTAACATTGTTATCTAAGTCTTTACGTCCACTACCAGAAAAATGGCATGGATTAAAGGATACAGAACTTCGTTACCGTCAACGTTATGTTGATTTGATTGTAAATCCTGAAGTGCGTGATACATTTGTAAAACGCTCTCAAATCGTTGCTAAGATTCGCGAATACATGATGCGTGATGGCTTCATGGAAGTGGAAACACCGATGATGCATGCTATCCCTGGTGGGGCTGCTGCACGTCCATTTATCACTCACCATAATGCGCTTGATATCGATATTTACATGCGTATTGCACCAGAATTGTATCTCAAACGTTTAATCGTTGGTGGTATGGATCGCGTGTTCGAAATGAACCGTTGCTTCCGTAACGAAGGTATCGATAATCGTCATAATCCAGAATTTACTACTATCGAATCGTACCAAGCTTATGGCGATGTAGAGGATGCGATTCGCTTAACAGAAAATCTTGTGTCCTACTGTGCTCAAGAAGTACTTGGTACACAAGAAGTTACATACCAAGGTACAGAAATTAATTTGACTCCTCCTTGGAATCGTATCACAATGGCTGAAGGTGTAAAAAAATACACTGGTGAAGATTTTGATGCAGTCACAACTATAGAAGAAGCTCGTGCTATTGCTGATCGCTTAAATGTAGAATACACAGAAAATGATGGTATTGGTAAAATCTTAAATCTTTGCTTCGAAGATTATGTAGAAGAAAACTTGATTCAGCCAACTATCGTATATGGTCATCCTAAAGAGATTTCTCCACTTGCTAAAGCAAGTCGTGAAAATCCATTGGCTACAGAACGTTTTGAAGCTTTCATCTATGGTCGTGAATTGGCAAATGGCTTTTCCGAGTTAAATGATCCAATCGACCAAAAACAACGTTTCTTGGATCAATTGAAAGAACGTGAAGCGGGTGACGATGAAGCTCATCGTATGGATGAGGATTTCGTTACTGCTCTTGAGTACGGCTTGCCTCCAACAGCCGGTCTTGGTGTTGGTATCGACCGTCTTGTTATGTTCTTAACAGACTCTGCATCTATTCGAGATGTATTATTGTTCCCGTTGATGAAACCAGAAGCTCCTAAGCATTTTGAAGCTGAAGAAGCAGAATAATAATCGACACTATTAAGGCTCCCTATTCTTTGAGTAGGGAGCTTTTTATATATTTATGAAATAGTTAGTATCATATAAAAATCATTTTAAACCTGTTACTACGATACTGCCTTTAAATATGTATTGAAACATGAATGCTATATGTAATTTTATACGATGGATTAATGGAGTGGTTAATATGTTGAGCTCCTGTACCAGTCTATAAGTATATAACAAAATTAACGATATAAAGTCTATAGAAAATAATTTCTAGGATAAAAAAATAGTTTATGATTATTCATCAATTGTTATTGACAGTGTATAAAAATAATTTTATACTAAGTGTGAGATGTGGTATTTACATAATATATATGATATAAATTCATGCATATAAAGTTTTTCTTATTTATCTTTGCTTTATCGAATCTGAATGTGATGATATAGATTAACTGTATAGAACTACTACATACCTTGTATAACCTTGACGGGATGGGTCAAGTCTCTCTAGCGTGAACCGAGATTTACGGCTACAAGAGCTTATTTATGATGCTCTTGTAGCCGTTTTTTTATTTAACTAAATTTATATTTCTAAAAGTTTAGGAGGTAAGTGCGATGAGTTCAATGGATTATGAAAGAGGTAATCAAGCCAATGGTTGTCTTGATCGGTTTTTCAAGTTAACCAAACATGGAACATCAGTAAAGACTGAGATTTTTGCGGGTATTACAATGTTTATTGCATCAGTATACATTCTGGCAGTAATACCCAATCTATTATCTGTATCAGGAATGCCTCATGGTAGTGCTGTAGCGGCTGTAATTTTAACAACTGCCTTTGCGACAATGCTAATAGGTTTTGTTGCTAATGTTCCGGTTATCGTAGCACCTGGACTTGGCCTAAGTGCATTTTTCTCGTATACCATTTGTGGTGCTATGGGCCTTAGTTGGCAAACTGCATTAGGTGCCGTTTTTATTTCCGGTACAGTTTTTGTTATTTTAACAGTTACTAAAGTTCTTAATAAAATAGTAGATGGTATTCCACAAGTGCTGAAAACCTCTATTGGCGTAGGTATTGGTTTATTCGTTGCCTTCATTGGCTTTAAAAATGCTCATATAATTATTTCTGATAATGCTACATTTGTAACCCTTGGGAACATGAAAGATCCTGCAGTACTATTAACATTGTTAGGCTTGTTTATTACAAGTATTTTATTAGCTAAGCAGGTTAAGGGTGGATTGTTAATTGGTATGGCCTTCACTACGATTTTGGCTATGGTGTTAGGTTTGACTAAGGTTCCTATATCTAGTTCGGATATCTTTAACTTGGTACCACCATTTCCAGTAGACACATTTGGTCAACTTGATGTAATGAGTGCTATTGGGTATGGCTTTTTCTCCATTATCTTCTCCATTACTATTGTGGATATGTTCGATAATATCGGTACATTGATTGGTGTAACGAGAAAAGCAAACTTAGTAAATGAAGAAGGGAAATTTGAAGGTTTGAATCGTGCCTTGCTATGTACGTCTATTGGTGCCGCAGCAGGTGCCGTTGTAGGTACCTCTACAGTTACTTCTTATATTGAAAGTGCGGCAGCCGTTGCTGATGGTGGTCGCACAGGTCTTACGGCAGTAGTAACTGGCCTTTTATACTTGGTATCTTTATTCTTTGCACCATTGTTCTTATTGGTACCGGTACAAGCGACTGCACCTGTACTGATTACTATTGGCGTATTTATGATGAGTGAGGTAACGCATATTGATTTTACTGATTTCACGGAAGCATTGCCTGCGTTCTTAACAATTCTTCTTATGCCATTAACATTTAGTATTGCTCAAGGTTTATCCTTTGGTTTTATTTCTTATACATTAATTAAATTGGCAACAGGTCGTCATCATGAAATTCATCCTATTATGTACATCATGACTGTGGCGTTCATCATTCACTTTGCTATTTAAATAGCATATACTATGAATCATATAGCATAGTCTTTAAACGAAAATCTAGCGTAGTATATGGGCGCAGTACTTTAGGGCTCTAATCACGCGAGGAGGTTATATGAATTCAACGATTATTTTAAAAGGAAATATATTATATACACCGAATCCATCAGCACTTGTATCTATTCAACAGGGTTATGTTATTGCTGTAGATGGGGTGGTTGTTCATTGTGGTGAAAGTATTCCTACAGTTTATACAGAGTATGATGTTGTTGATTACGGTGATAATCTCATTATTCCTGGTTTTGTGGATACCCATGCGCATGCACCACAATATTGTAATCGTGGACTTGGTATGGATAAGGAACTGTTACCATGGCTTGAAACTTATACATTTCCTGAAGAGGCAAAATTTATTGATCCTGACTATGCTCGTCTAGTATATGGTGCCTTTGTTCACGATTTATGGCGCAATGGTACGACGAGAAGTATTTTGTTTGGCACAATCCATAAAGACAGCACATTGGTGTTGATGGAGCTTTTACAAAAAGCAGGATTGTCAGCTTATGTGGGTAAGGTAAACATGGACCGTAATAGTCCGGAATTTTTGATTGAAGAAACGAATCAATCATTAGCTGATACTAAAGTATGGTTAGATACATCAGCTCAATTTGGACCTTTAGTTAAACCTATTATTACACCGCGCTTTGTACCATCTTGTACGAGTGAACTCATGACAGGACTTGCTAAATTAGCGAAAGAATACGATGTTCCTGTTCAATCTCATTTGTCGGAAAATCACGGCGAAATTGATTGGGTCGCATCATTACATCCTGAGTCGTCAAACTATACAGATGTGTACTATGAACATCATTTGATGGGTACCGTGCCAACTGTAATGGCCCATTGCATTCATTTGAGTGACGTAGAAATGGATCGCATGGCTGAAACGCAGACCATGGTATCTCATTGTCCATATTCGAATGTAAATCTTTCTAGCGGAATTGCACCGATTCGTAAGCTGATTGAGCGGAATATACCAATTGGTTTAGGCTCCGATATTTCTGGTGGACATATTGTATCGATGGCAAAGGTCCTTACTGAAGCTATTGGTCTATCGAAAATGAAATGGGCTGAAGTAGACCCAAACTATGCACCTCTTACCTTGAGTGAAGCCTTCTATATGGCTACCAAGGGTGGTGGACAATTTTTTGGCCACGTTGGAAGCTTTGAAAAAGGCTATGAGTTAGATGCCCTTATTATCGATGATACGTCCTTATTTGACCCAAATGAACGTTCTTTGGAAGAGCGTTTAGAGCGCTGGCTATATGTAGGGGATGATCGTCATATTATTGAACGCTATGTAGCTGGTCGCGTAGTTCCGAGTCCAAAAGGGTAAAGTTTATATCTTACAGAAAAAAATACTGATATATTTAAAGCAGCTAGTTTGTATACCCTTCAAACTAGCTGCTTTTCGGTGCTTCTTTTAGAACCTGACCGAGGTGTTAGATAAATTTTGGATTATGATTTATAGTAGGTTTTATAGCTTTTCTGTTTATATTACTGAACAGGGCGATTTTGCTCATCAATTCACTTGGTGTATAATAAAAAAATGTACAAATTAAGAAAGTGGGGGCTTAATGGATATATTAGGAGCAAGGCGCTCTATTGAACAAAAGCTATTAATGCAATCTGTTGCTTTGATGGCGCTAGTTGCGGTGAGCGGCACTGTGATGGGGATTGTAACGGGATCTAGTGCAGTGTTGTTAGATGGGGTATTCTCCTTCGTTGATGTTGTTATTAAGATTATGATGCTTATGACAGCTAAGTTAGTTGCTAGAGAAACGAGTAAGCGATTCCAATTCGGTTTTTGGCAATTTGAACCTCTGGTGCTCGCCGTGGAGGGCTTTTTTATTCTTCTCATAGTAATTTATGCCTTATCTAGTGGGATTACAGATCTTTTGTCTGGTGGACGTCACGTAGACTTCGGGCCAGCTATTTTCTATGCTATATTCTTTACTGTTGCGGATACTGCTTACTATCTTTATGTACGTCGTATTAATAAAAGTTTGCAGTCTAACTTGATTAAATTTGATAATGTAAGCTGGTATGTCGATGCTTTGTTAGAAGCGGCTATCTTGATTAGTTTCGTTGTAGCTACTATGCTAGAAAGTACTGAATATGCTAGATGGGCTACTTATATTGACCCTATTGTATTAATTATTTTAGCGGTACAGATGATACCCTCTGCATTTCGTATCATTGTGCCATCCATGAAACAAATATTAGGATGGGCACCAACTTCATTGCATAATGAAGTGCAAGAAATTATGGATCGATTTATGGAAAAGTATAATTTTAAAGATTATGTGACGAGCGTGCAAGTATATGGCAATACTCGAATCATTGAAATTGATATTTTAGTTCCTAAAAGTTTTCCATATCAAACCATTGCTGAAATTGATGCTATTCGCAATGAAATTGACCAAGAAATCGGCGGTAACCCAACGGAAAAATGGGTGACCATTTCTTTTACAGGCACGCGTAAATGGATGGCAAAAGATTATTTGCTAGATGAAGAAGAGGATGAATAATATAAAATATTGGTGAGAAGTCTAGTATATAGCACATAATTTAATGATAAATACACCAATATATGGTATACTTAAACGTATTGAATATATTGTGCGTAACATAGTTGGAAAATGAGGTTTATAGTATGTTAGATTTAAAATTTGTCCGTGAAAATATTGATTTAGTGCAACAAAATTTAGATAATCGTCATACAAAAGGCGATCTGAAAACCTTTGTATCCGCTTATGATGAACGTCGTCAATTGATCGGTCGAGTAGAAGAATTAAAAGCGCTTCGCAATTCTGTAACAGAAGAAATTAGCAAATTAAAACGCAACAAAGAAAATGCTGATGAAAAAATCGCAGAAATGAAAAAAGTAGGCGATGAGATTGCTGAGTTTGATAACCGTATTCGCGAAGTGGAAACAAAATTGCGCGATGCGGCATTGATGTTGCCAAATATGTGTGATGCATCTGTTCCTGTAGGGGCCGATGAAGATGAAAATGTGGAGCAACGCAAATGGGGCGAACCACGTCAATTTAATTTTGATGTACAGGCTCATTGGGATTTAGGTGAAAGCCTCGATATCCTTGATTTCAATCGTGCAGGCAAAATGAGTGGAGCTCGCTTTACTGTGTATAAGGGGTTAGGGGCTCGTTTGGAACGCGCTCTTATCAACTTCATGGTGGATCTTCATGTAGATAAACATGGCTATACTGAAATGATGACTCCATATATGGTAACACGTGAAACTTTGACGGGCACTGGGCAATTGCCTAAATTTGCTGAAGATATGTACCATGTAGAGGGAACGGAATATTTCTTGATTCCAACTGCTGAGGTTACATTGACTAATTATCACGGTGGTGAAATTTTGAGCGAAGAGGAATTGCCTAAATACTATACTGCATTCACCGCATGTTTCCGTGCTGAAGCGGGTTCCGCGGGGCGTGATACTCGTGGCCTTATTCGACAACATCAATTTAACAAAGTTGAAATGGTTAAATTAGCTAAACCAGAAGATTCTTTCAAAGAATTAGAAACATTAACAGATAATGCAGAAGAAGTATTGCGCTTATTAGAATTATCGTTCCGTGTTATCACTCTGTGCACAGGTGATATGGGCTTTGGTTCTGCTAAAACCTATGATGTAGAGGTGTGGATGCCTGCACAAGGCAAGTATAGAGAAATTTCCTCTTGCTCTAATATGACTGATTTCCAAGCTCGTCGTGCTAATATTAAATTCCGTCGTGGACCTAAGGGTAAACCGGAATTTGTTCATACATTAAATGGATCTGGCCTTGCAGTAGGGCGTACAGTAGCTGCTATCTTGGAAAACTATCAACAAGCCGATGGGTCCGTTGTAATTCCAAAAGTTCTCGTGCCATACATGGGTGGCGTTGAAGTGATTTCACCGGCTAAATAAGAGGGGGCATTTTATGAGATTCTTTATTGATACAGCAGAATTTGATGAGATTAAAGAGGCCTATGACTTTGGTTTTATTGATGGCGTAACTACAAATCCATCGCTTATCGTGAAAGCTAAACGCGATTTGAAACAAGTTATTTCTGAAATTGCAAACCTTGTTGATGGACCTGTTAGCGCAGAGGTTATTTCCTCTGATGCTGAAGGCATGGTGGCGGAAGCACATGACCTTGTGAAATTAGGCTCTAATGTGGTTATTAAAGTTCCTATGACTCCAGAAGGCCTTAAAGCCGTTGCTATTTTGAGCAAAGAAGGCATTAAAACGAATGTGACTTTGATTTTTTCCGCAAACCAAGCCTTATTAGCTGCTCGTGCAGGTGCAAGTTATGTGAGTCCATTTGTGGGTCGTATTGATGATATCAGCATGGATGGTCTTACATTAATTCAAGATATTGCAGATATTTTCGCTATTCATGAAATTGAAACTGAAATTATTGCTGCAAGTGTGAGAACTCCGCTGCATATTATTCAATGTGCTAAAGCAGGTGCTCATATTGCAACTGTTCCATTTAAAGTACTCATGCAAGCTATGAAACATCCGTTGACTGATGCAGGACTTGCAAAATTTATGGAAGATTGGAAACAAGCTAATCAATAAGTTAGAGACTCTAGGTAAGAGTCATATCAATACATAGAGGACTTATAAGGAGGCCCATTATGGATCGTACATTATCTTTGGAATTTGCTCGTGTCGTTGAAGCCGCAGCTTTGCGTAGCGGTCGTTTGCTTGGCCGTGGGCAAAAGGATGCAGCCGATGGTCTTGCTGTAGATGCTATGCGTCAAGCGTTTGATTCTGTTCGCATTTCTGGTACTGTGGTTATCGGAGAAGGCGAAATTGATGAAGCTCCTATGCTTTATATCGGAGAACACGTAGGTGCTGGCGGACCAGAAGTAGATATCGCCGTTGATCCTATTGAAGGGACAAACTTGATTGCTAAAGGTCAAAATGGTGCTATTGCAGTTATGGCGATTGCAGAAAAAGGTGGCTTGTTACATGCACCGGATATGTACATGGAGAAACTTTGTGTTGGTCCTCGAGGTGCAGGTGCTATCGATATTACGAAATCTTTGACCGAAAATATCAAAAATGTAGCGGCTAAAATGGAACGTAATGTAGATGAAATCACGTTAGTTATGCTTGATCGTGAGCGTCATCAAGGCTTGATGAAAGAGGCTCGTGAAGTAGGGGCTCGTATTATGCTCATTTCTGATGGTGATGTTAATCCAGCTATGGAATGTTGTATCGAAGGTTCTGGGGTGCACATGGTTGTAGGTACTGGTGGTGCACCTGAAGGTGTATTAGCGGCTGCAGCCTTAAAATGTGTAGGCGGCGATATGCAAGCTCGCTTAAAACCAGAAACGGAAGAAGAAATTCGTCGTTGCCATGAAATGGGCATTGCCGATGTAAACCAAGTGCTCACATTAAATGATTTAGTTCGTACTGATGATGTTATCTTTGCGGCTACTGCTATTACACGTGGTAACTTATTAAATCCAATTCAATATTTCCCAGGTGGTGCGCGTACTCATACTATTGTGATGCGGTCTAAAACTGGTACGGTTCGTTTCCTTGATACAGTGCATATGGATCATAAACTTAAAACATTAAAAGCTAAATAAGAATAAAGCCCTGAAATATACTCAAAAATTGGGCACAAATTTTTGAGATATATTCAGGGCTTTTTTTTCTTTGTATTTTCTCTCATTCTCTTGATGAGATATATCGAAAAATAGTATAATAACATTTAGTATATGACGTTATAAATACAAGGTCTTGTAGCTTATACAAGATGAACGATATAAAGTGTAGGAGGAATTCTGTTGGAAAAGTTAATCATTCAAGGTGGCAATCGATTGGAAGGACGTGTACGTGTTAGTAGTGCCAAAAATGCAGTACTCCCTATTATTGCCGGTACTTTGCTAGCATCAACGCCTAGTAAATTGCTTGAAATTCCAAATTTAGAAGATGTAGGCACGATTTGCCAAGTTATCGAGTCTTTGGGGGTTAAAATCACTCGTAATAATGCAGATGGTGAAATTGTTTTCGATGCTTCTACATTGACTGCTACGGAAGCTCCTTATGAACTTGTGCGTAAAATGCGTGCATCCTTCCTTGTCATGGGTCCACTTTTGGCTCGTAAAGGGGAGGCTAAAATCTCAATGCCTGGTGGATGTGCTATCGGTGCACGTCCCATTGATCTTCATTTAAAAGCATTTGAAGCATTAGGTGCAAAAATTGAAATTACTGAAGATTATGTATATGCTCATGCTCCGGAAGGACTTAAAGGGACTCAAATTTATTTGGATTTCCCAAGTGTGGGGGCTACAGAGAATGTAATTATGGCTGCTTCTATGGCGGAAGGTAAAACCATTATCGAAAATGCTGCAGAAGAGCCTGAAATTGTTGATTTAGCTACATTCTTAAATGCTATGGGTGCTAATATTCGCGGAGCTGGTACAAATGTGATCCGTATTGAAGGTGTACCTCAATTACACGGTGCTATTCATACAGCTATTCCTGACCGCATTGAAGCTGGTACATATTTAATTGCTGCTGCTATGGCAGGTGGTGATGTATTCGTAGAAAATGCATTGCCAGAACATCTAAAACCAGTAGTGGCTAAATTAAAGGAAGCTGGTGTAACAGTAGAGGAAGAAATCGACGGCATCCGCGTTATCAGTAGTGGTAAAGGCATTAAAGCTGTCGATATTAAAACCTTGCCATACCCTGGATTCCCAACAGATATGCAAGCTCAATTCATGGCTCTTACTACGATTGCGGAAGGCACTAGTACAGTAACAGAAACTGTATTTGAAAATCGTTTTATGCATGTTGCTGAACTTCGTAAAATGGGGGCGCATATTGACATCGATAATCGTCAAGCTATTGTCGAAGGTATGCCAAGCTTACACGGGGCTATAGTGAATGCTACTGACCTGCGTGCTGGAGCGGCGCTGGTATGCGCTGCATTGACTGCGGAAGGTAGAACAGAAGTCGGTCGTTTACATCATATTGACCGAGGTTATGATGATTTTGTAGGTAAATTGCAAAGGTTAGGTGCTGATATTGTTCGGGTTGACGAATAAGAGTACACAGCCAAAACAAAATAAAAAGAAAAGAAGCCGGCGCTCTAAAGGGCCGGCTTTATACAACGAGCAACAGAACTTAGGTGCTGCAAAGGTTGAGAATTCGAAAGCGAGTACTACACGCAAACCATTGAGAAGGACAAAACGTAAGTCCACTAAGCTTTCAAATGGCGTGGCAAAGCAAGCTAATCATTTAGCCTCCAATATGCGCGAGACCATGATTAAAGTTACAAAAATGCGCCGTGCTGAACGACGTAGTCGTGAGACTGTAGCGATTGCTAAAACAACGCCAGCCATGACATTAAAACGTTTAGTTCGACCTGAGCAAGTCGGAGATTTTATGAGTCGTTTAAATCGATCTTTAAACTTCGATTTGGGAATTGATTTAGGGACTGCAAATATCCTCATTTTTGCAAAGGGTAAAGGCTTGGTATTAGATGAACCTGCGTATATTGCACGGGATGATAAAACCGGTGATATTCTTGCTTTAGGTGAGGCTGCACGTTCTATGGTAGGTCGTACTCCAAAAGGGATTTCCGTCATCCGTCCAGTTCAAGCGGGCGTTATTGCAGATTATGATATGACAGAGTTCATGTTGAAGTACTTTATTCGCTCCGTTGTACCTGCCTCTAGATTGATGAAGACGCGTATTATCGTATGTGTGCCATCAGGCATTACACCTGTAGAGAAACGCGCCATTTTAGAGGCCTTACTCAGAACCGGTGCAAAAAAGACGGTCCTTATTGAAGAGCCATTGGCTGCTGCTATGGGGACTGGTCTCAATGATGCTAAGCACGTAGGGGCGATGGTTGTCGATGTTGGCGGTGGCACTACGGATATTGCCGTTCTTTGTGATACGGGTGTGGTTGTAAGTGAATCACTTCGCATCGGTGGAGATTCTTTTAACGAATCTATTATCCGTTATATCCGCCGTAAGAAGCGCCTCGTTATTGGTCCGCTAACGGCAGAGAAAATTAAAATTTCTGTAGGGACTGTGGATCGTCGTGCAAAGGAGCGTACGATTGAGGTACGAGGACGAGATGCAAGTTCTGGATTACCAAAGATGGTTGCGGTGAATTCTTTAGAGATTCAACGTGCTCTAGAAGCACAAGTGATGAATGTTTTGGAAGGCGTTAAGTCCATTCTAGAGAAAACTCCACCAGAACTTGTGGCCGCTATCAATGATCATGGTATCATTCTTACTGGTGGTGGCGCGCTCATCGATGGATTAGACCGTGTTATTACACGGTCTATTGGAATCGCGGCATACCTTGTAGAATCTCCAAGATATGCAGTAATTAAAGGTGTTGCAAAGGCTTTAGATGAAATGTCACAGCTTCGTGATACATTAGATGAGTTACAATAATATAGTTATAATAATATACCATGATGAAGTAAGCTTAAATTGACGAGGTTATGGTCTACAGTTATTCTATTTTATGTATGGAGTATCTTTAGACTGTAACCTCGTTTTTCGTTTATTTTTTGAATTTTTCATCTTTATGCTGTATACTATAGTAAAAGTATATTGCGTAAAATTGATGTAATGATATAAGGCCATTATTATGGTTTGTAGCTATAGAGGAATTAAAGATGAAACGATATCTGTATATGACTTTTGCTGTTTTAGGTCTACTGGGTAGTACCGTTCCTCATGCTGAGGCCGGTAATTTAACAGGGGTGCGCGTATCTAATCATGAAGGTACAAGCCGAATTGTTTTAGATGTATCTGAAATGCCTGTATCTTGGACTCAATCCTATAATGAAGAAACACATGCTCTTACATTGAACTTAGGGGGTACTACAAATGGTTTAACTGGCCCCATATCACAAAATGATAAAAAAACGGGAGTTCTTAAAGGCATTGGCTTACAACAGGTTAATGGGGCCTTACGAGTAACATTAACAGCGAATAAGGATGTACAACATCATGAGTTTGCATTAGAAAAGCCTTCGCGTATAGTAGTGGATTTATTTTCTGGCTATGCGCAACAGACTACAAAAGATGTAAATAAATCTGTAACGTATAGCAAAATTAATAACACCGTAGCTGAAGGGAAAATTCAAGCCTTTGCATTGACCGTAGATAATGATTCACCTATGGTGGTGGCGCATGTTCCAGAAGGTAAACCATTATCTTCTGTTACTCAAGCTCATACAGCTATCATTGGAGCAAAGGTAAAAGGGGGCAGTTTTGAACGACCTTACTCAGTGGCGAGTGATGGAGCCATTGATTTAGAGCGTATTTCTAATCGTGGTACGTTACGATATACGCCTAATAGAGGATATTTTATAGAAGAGAAAAAACCTTTACTTCAAGCTAAAACAAAGAATGAGAGTTTTGTAATCACCTCCGTTGATACGGTTCGTAAAGAGAATGCCTTGACCCTTTATACGTCAACTTATGGTCCTTCTACAAAGACCAATGAATATGGTTATGAAGTGACTGTAGCTAATGGCAAGGTTATTAGTAAACAAAAGGGAAATTCTAAAATTGGGGAAAACCAATACGTATTGTCTGGTCATGGCGAATCTGGAAGTGCTTTACGTAAATTAAAAGTTGGAACACCTATTACGATTCAAAATAGAGAAGAACTTGCTCAAGTTAGTACTACCGGTGGAGCTAGTTTAGAAGTGGGCACTATGGTGATGAAAGGCGGTCGCTATGTAGGAGCTGATGAATCTAATAACAAAGGTCGTAGTTTCATTGGAACCACAAAGGAACATGATTTAGTTGTGCTAACAGTTGATAAATCCGAACTTCAATCTGTAGGTGTGACTCAAAAAGAAGGAGCTCAGTTATTGTCTAAATTAGGTGTTGTTGATGGCGCTGAATTATCAAATCAAGGTAGCATTGATATAGTTATCAATGATGATTATGTACACAAATCTTCTGCACCTATGAGTTATGAGGATATAGTAATCATAAAATAGATTCGTTGCATACAAATTTGTTTGAAATATTACTAATAATTTAGTATACTATAAATACATAACTAATTTTGTAAAAGGAGGGATCGTTATGAAAAGAGTAGTGTTAGCTTTAGCTGCATTAGGCATTTTAAGTGTTAGCTCTGTAATGGCGGCCCCTGTATCATACCAAAGTGTATTAACAGGTAAAGTTGCTTCTACAGTTTCTGTTGGTACTTCTGTAACAGAAGGCCAAACATTGGTGACTGTAGAGACATTGGCTGGTCCTATGGCTGCTGCTAAATCTACTGTAACTGGTACTGTAACGGCGGTTAATGTTACAGTGGGTTCAGACGTTTCTCGTGATCAAATCGTTGTCACTGTAGAAAGTAAATAAAGGAGAGAAGGAATGAAGTTTTCTCATTCTTGGCGTCGGTATAGAAAAGCGATACTGGCGCTTTTCTTCTGTACTTCACTTACAACTGCACAGGCTATTGATTTTATGCCTGTCAATGATGTAACAACAGGTATGGAAGGTATTGCAAAAACTGTAATCGTAGGGGATACTATTTCCACTTTTGATGTAAAGGTACTGGGTGTCATGAAGGATAAGGGACCATCTGGCCATCTTATTTTAGCCAAGTTTTCCGGACCCGTTATGGATCAAACTGGTGGCATTGCGCATGGTATGAGTGGTAGCCCTGTATATATAAATGGTAAACTCGTTGGGGCTGTTGCTTATGGCTGGGGGTTTGCGGATGGTACGATAGGTATGATTACTCCTATTGAGGATATGGTCAAACTATGGAATATACCATATGAGAAAAACTTATCTAAACCTTGGGATGATACACAATTGATTCCTTTAGGTACTCCACTTATGGCGTATGGCTTCGATGCGGCATCAATGGAATACTTTAAATCGAAGTTACCACAATATAAATATGAAACATATGACACCGCAAGTGCTAGTGGTGATGAAATTGCAAAACCTTTAGAAGCTGGTGGCTCGGTAGCGGCTTTGCTAGTTGATGGTGACCTTAAATTGGGCGCTATTGGTACTGTTACTCATGTAGATGGTGAAAAGGTTGTTGCCTTTGGTCATCCATTCTTAAAACATGGTTCTTCTAACTATTTTATGCACAATGCAAGTATCTTTACCGTTGTAAAAAGCTATAATGCTGCCTTTAAGCTTGGCTCTATGGGTAAAGAGATTGGTTCTGTTACCGAAGATAGAGGTGCCGGTATTGCAGGTGTATCAGGCGTGATTTCGCCAGGTATTCCATTGCGATTCCATTTAAAGGATATTGATATGGGCCGTGATAGAACTAGTTCCGTCAAGGTTATTGAAGATGGTGAAATGACACCAACTTTAGCAGCTACAGCCTTATACAATATGTTGAATAAAACATTGGATCGCAGTGGCTCTGGTACGGCTACAATTTCTTATACTATTACGCCAAAAGGGAAAGAACATAAGCCATTAACGCGGACAAATATGTTCTACAGCTCTGATTCCATTAGTGAAAAAGCAGTTGATGAATTTTATAATGTCATTGATGTTCTTATGAACAATCGATTCATCAACTATGAAATTTCGGATATTTCGGTTGAAACAAACGTAACGCAAGATAAGAAAACAGCAAAGCTTATCGATGCTTCTGCTTCGTCTACTGTAGTTTCTCCTGGGGATACTATCGTAGTAGATGTAACATTAGAGCCGTTCCGCGGTGAAAAGGTTATTAAACAAATTTTCTTTAAGGTACCTGAAGATCAAGCTATTGGTAAGTATACCTTAGAGGTGCGTGGCGGTGGCGAGATTCCATTGCCATACGTATTGGAAAAACAGAAATATAATTTAACAGATGAAATTTTACGCCGTTTGAAAGTTCATAAAGATTTTGATGAGCTTTATGATGAAATTCAAAAGACAGATACAAATAATCAAATCGTTGTAGAATTTTTGGAAGATGGTATCAGCTTAGTTGATGAAGATGGCTCTCAATCTGTTAAAAAGGCTAAGCTTAAAGATGTGGAATCAAAACCTATGCCAGGGGATGTAAAGAAAAAAACTGGTCAAGAAGATTTGAGTTCTAGTAAGGATGATGAAAAGAAACCTGAAAAGACTGCTGTTGATACTGAGTACATTGTGCAAGGTGATGGTCAATTTACGATTCATGTAATGAAGCCTGCTGATCGGGATAAAGAATTAGCAAAACGTGTCAAAGAAGCGAAACATCAGATTAAGATGGAACGCAAGTTAGAATTGGAAGATCAATCTAAAAAAGATAAAACGGATAAAGCTGAGTCTAAAAAGGATTCAAAAAAAGAGTCGAAAGAAACCAATAAAAAAGATGAGGCTAATGCTGGTGGAACAAATATAGCTGAATAAGTTGAAACTGTAAGGGAAAGGGATAGACTGTTGAGTTGGCTAGAATCGATAGGTCGAGTCGTCATAAACGGCTTATCGCAGATGGGTAGTGCTACATTATTAGTGTGGCAAACAATAAAACAATTAAAAATGATTAATCTGTGGCATGTATTTCAACAGATGGCTCACTTAGGGGTAGACTCCTTGCCTATTATTAGCTTAACTCTACTCTTTGCTGGTGCCGTTATGACCTTACAGATTACAGATGTACTAATTACCTATGGTGCTCAAAGTACAGTAGGTGGCCTTATGGCTGTAGCTATGGGCCGTGAATTGGGTCCTATCTTAGTTGGTGTAGTATTAGCCGGCCGTGTTGGCGCAGCTATCACGGCTGAAATTGGTACAATGAAGGTAACAGAACAAATTGATGCCCTACGTGTTATGGCTGTTGATCCTGTTGGTTACCTCGTGGTACCACGTGTAGTAGCGTGTATGATTATGGTGCCAATTTTGGCATTTTATGGTGTTGTTATCGGTATTGCCGGTGGTTACTTTGTAGCCACTGTTATCAAGGGTTTGGCGCCTAGTACATATTTAGACTCTATTCAAATGTTTTCTACCATTTCAGATTTCACCTTAGGACTTATAAAGTCTAGTGTGTTTGGTGCTGTCATTGCATTGGTAGGTGCTTATAAGGGCATGGAAACTAAAATGGGCGCAGAAGCTGTTGGTTTTTCCACTACTAGTTCTGTAGTAACTAGTATTATTCTAGTATTTGTATTAAATTACTTTTTATCTACATTGTTATTTTAGTGGATATTTTTAGAGGGATTTATGATTGAACTACGTAATGTTGTAGTTGCCTACGAGTCACGTGTGATTTTAGACTCTGTTAATCTCACTATTAATGATGGGGAGACGTTAGTTATATTAGGCGGCAGTGGTAGTGGTAAAAGTACATTACTTCGCTTATTAATAGGTTTACAACGTCCTACATCAGGGCAGATTATCGTAGATGGCACAGATATAACTACATTATCTGAAGATGAATTTAATACGGTACGAAGAAAAATGGGGATGGTATTCCAATATTCAGCTTTGTTTGATTCTATGTCGGTAGGTGAGAACGTAGCTTTTGGTTTGCGTCAACATACGAAGTTAAAGGATGACGAAATCAAACGCATTGTGGCAGAAAGACTTGATTGGGTTGGTTTAAAGGGATATGAGTCCTATATGCCTAATGAGTTATCTGGTGGTATGAAAAAGCGGGTTAGCTTAGCTCGTGCTATAGCACTAGATCCGAGTTTAATTCTTTATGATGAACCTTCATCAGGGTTAGATCCTATTACATCAGGTACGATTAGTATGCTAATTAAGGGGATGCAGAATCGGCTTGGTTGTACTTCTATCGTGGTAACACATGATATGCAGTCAGCATTTTATGTTGCTGACCGCATAGCTTTACTCGATCAGGGGCATTTTGTAGAAATTTCTGATACAATAGAATTTAAGAATTCTACAAATAAGAAGGTACAACAATTTATTCATGGTGAAGCAGAGCCGATTAACGAATCTGCGATGGGAGATATATAATGAAGTGGACGACGGAGGCCAAGGTAGGGGCTTTTACAATAATAGGTATAGTTCTATTTATTGCAGGCATACTATTTGTAGGCCGTATCGATATTTGGGCTAAACCGCAAATGACAATTACAGGTGATTTCACTCAAGTAAATGGCCTAAAAAATGGGAATCAGGTTAAATTTTCCGGCGTGGCCATCGGGACTGTTTCTGATATTGAAATTACACCGCGTGGCGTTGTGGTTAAGATGAAACTTGATGAAAAAACGCAGATTCCAAGTGACTCAATCTTTTCCTTGGGGTCAGATGGTTTTTTAGGTGATAAATTTATTCAAATTTCACCAGGACAGTCTAAAGTATATTTACAAGATGGTGACTCCGTTAAAGGTGAAGGCGTTGATGCTGTGGATAAGGCCATGCAGAGTGCACAAAAATTAATGGATGGTACTGAGAAGATGCTACAGTCTATTAATAGTATTATTGGTGATCCTGCAACTCAAAGTGCACTTAAATATTCTTTGCAATCTACAGCTGTGATGGCTGATAATGCGGTAGCTATTACACAAAATATGGCGGATGTAACGGCTCAGCTAAATCAAGCAGCACAACAGTTTAATGCTGATGGTAATGCAGGCAATGATATGCGTGCTATTTTAACTAATTTAAAACAAACTACTGATCGTGTAGATAATATGGCTCGTACCATGGAATCAACTGTAACAGATCCTAAAGCACAAGAAAATATTAAGGAGACTTTACATAATACGGCACAGATTTCAGCTCGCATCAATAAACTGATGGGCGGAAAGGCGTACCAAACGGATGTAAATGGAAATAGTGTAGAGGTTGGTATGACTGAAAAAAAGTCATCTACCAAGATTGAACCATCTGTAGATTTGTTGTATAACACAACGGATAATGAATTCCGTGTCAATGGTAGAGTACGTGCCTTTAACAATAAAGGAATGGCTGAAATTGGCCTTTCTAATATGGGTGATGATACTACTTTTGATCTGAATGCAGGTCGATTTATTAGTTCTAAATGGTTAGTGCGTGGTGGTATTTTTGAAAGTGAATTGGGTCTTGGGGTGGATTATAACTTCCGTGGTCCTGTGTCCTTATCAGCCGCGCTATATGACCTTAATCATCGTAAATATCGTATTCGTAGTGATATACGTTTGCATAAAGATACCTATGGCGTTATTCAAATGACCAGACCGTTCAGTTCTACGAATGGAGGTACCTATTTCGGTATTAAACAAGTATTCTAATGACTAACACATTTACTCTATATGAGTATGGAGGTACATATTATGAATAAAAAGGTTCTTTCCTTAGGTGTAATGCTTTCTTTAGTTACTACTGGTGCATTCGCGGCTGATGTAGTAACTACATCCGTTAACAACGGAGACCAATTAAGCAAATATCAAAAAGAAGCTATTCAATTAACACAAAAGCAATTAGCAGAAAAATCTGTTTTAGACAGTAAAACCTATGAACGTACATTAGCTTTAAACGAAGCCCGTACGGTTGATTTAGCATTAGCTAATAATCGTACAGCTAAGCAAACTAAATGGGGTTATGAAGCTGCTAAATCTGCAGTAAGCCAAGTAGCAGCTGGTAAGAATCCAAGTGTTAGTTATGGTTGGAGTGCTCAAAAAACGGGCGGTGACACAGGTAGTGGCAAATCTGGTAGTCATAACTTCTCCATTAGTGCGCCTGTATTCAATCCACAACTCGATGCAAGCATTGATTCTGCACGTTATACTCGTGAAGGTACTGGTGCTAGCTATGAAGAGGCTTTACAACAAGCAAAATATGATGCTCTTAACGGTTATTATACATTGATTATGAGCCGTAATATGGTAGATGTAGCACAACAAGCTGTTAAAGATTATCAAGGTCATGTAACTAATGTAGAGGCACAGTATAATGTTGGTTTAGTGGCGAGCTCCGATGTATTGGCAGCTAAAACAAATCTTGATGATTCTCAAACATCTCTTGTAAAAGCGCAAAATGCTGCAAATTTAGCAGAGGCGAACTTAAATCAAGTTATTGCATACCCTGCACAAACAGCTATTACTACAGCAGAGCATGATTTACAATATAAACCATATAATGTAACCTTGGAGCAAGCGAAAGCATATGCTATGCTTCATCGTTCCGCTCTTGTTAAATCAGCTCTTGATGTAAAATCTGCGGAAGAAGCTGTAAAATCTGCTAAGGCGGGTTATTTGCCTACGGTTGCTGTAAAAGCTGGTCGTGGCTATGGTGATCCAGATGGTTACTTTGGTACAAGTACAAAGTCCTGGAGTGTTGGTGCTAGTGCTACTTGGAACTTATGGGATGGTGGTGCAACACAAAATGCTATTAAAAAAGCAAATGCACAACTTGAACAAGCAAAAGAAGCTAACTTGGCCACTGTTGATGCTGTATTGTTAGCTGTACAAAAAGCATACTTGAATTTACGAGCTGCTGAACAAACAATCCAAAGTACACAAACTGCAGTCGCACAAGGTCAAGAAAGTTTCCGTATTGCTACGCTTCGTTACCGTGCAGGTGTTGGTACGAACCTTGATGTACTTGATGCAGAAACTAAGTTGACAACAGCTCGTAATAACTATGTAGAAGCTCTTTACAATTACAATATTAGCATTGCGGCTCTTGAACAATTAACAGGCGTTCCATTGTCTACACCTGTAGGTCAAGGTGCTGAAGTTATCGCTAATAGTGGTGCTGTTGAACAATTGTCAAAACTAGGCGGCAATCAATAATATGATCTTTAAAAAGACGACTTCGGTCGTCTTTTTTCTTGTAATGGACATTATAGACAATGAGTGTTCTTGATAGGTTTTATAAAATTCACTCTGAAAATACTATAGTTATTACTGTGTCTGTGGTAAGATTAGTATATATATTTATATTATTCATAATGTGTATGGGAGTATCATTATGACCCGTAAAAAGTGGCTCCTTATCGGTGCAGCGATTTTAGGTTTGTCTGGTATTGTTGGTGCCAGCATTAATCCTATGGCTCAAACTTACATTGCACCTATGGTTAAAGAACAAGTAAATAATGTCATAAACGGTTCTATAGACTATGATTCTCTCCGAATTAATTGGAATGGTGATGTTGTTCTAACAGATGTGATTATCAAAGATAGAGATGGACATTTAGTTGGAACTGCTCAAGAGGTAGCTGTAGGAGTTAAATTATCTTCTTTACCGAAGATTATTGGTGGCAACACATCAGGGGCTACGGCTATTTCTAGTGTAATCGTCGAGGCGCCAGATTTTCATATATGGCAACTAGCTGATGGGTCGTGGAGTATAACTAAATTAGTAAAACCATCCGATCCAAATAAGTCGGGTACTTTTGATGGCGCTGTGACTGTTAATGATGGTCGCGTAGCGCTACGTACTAAAGATGGAATAAAGAGGAATGTAGAAAATCTTGATGGGACTATGGCGCTTGATATGAGTGGCATGTCTAAAGGTGCCTTTACTGCTGATGTAGATGGTTCCGCAATTACCTTGAATGGCAAAATTGATATGAACAATGTATCTAATTTTGATCTCTTTGTACAAGCTGATGAAATTGATACTGCTGGTATTATGAGTTTTGTTCCACTTCGTAAGGATCTATCTGTAACGAGTGGTAAGTTACAAGATTTACATTTAAATCTTAAAAGTGAAGATGGCAAATACATTATGAGTGGTAATGTAGGCTTTAAAGGTTTAACAGGCACTTATAAACGGGGTAATACAATTTATAATATTACCGATGGCACGGGTCGCATTATGCTTAATAATGATCAAATCGTTATTAGTCGTAGTTCTTGGAGGGTAAATGATCAAGTAACAAAGATCAATGGCTTAGTTACACTAGGCAAAGATGAAGAGTATTTAAATCTTAATGTTGTGGCCGATAAAGTAGATTTAGAGGCGATAACAGACGTCGGTGTTTCTGGTATTGTAGGTGGGCGTGCACATATTGGTGGTACGACAGTAGCTCCTCGTGTAGATGCAACGATTGCTAGTGATGGTATTTCTTATAATGGTTACTATATTGATCGTTTACAAGGTGATATTGTATATGATAACGGTTTAGTTCGTACGGATGATGTGCGCCTATCAGTAGGCGAAGGTAGTGCAAAGGTTAAGGGCCAATATGTGGTTGATACAGGGGATTTTGATGCTACTATAAAGATTCAAAATTTACCTTTAGGCACTTTCACAAAAGATATGATCTCACCGGTTACAGGTAATATCGATGGTGAGATGCGTATCTTAGGAAAAAATAATCAAGTTACAGATGTTGTAGGCTCTGTTGAAGGTCGCCAAATAGGCATTCGCGGTGTTGTAGTTGATACTGCAAAAGCTAACTTTACGCATGCTGATAATAGTACAAATATGACCGTTGTAGGCACTATAGGAGATGGGGCGCTAAGCGGATATGGCTATATCCAAAATGGTAATATAGATGCCACTATTTCCGGTAATGCATTGCCATTGACCGCACTAAGTCCTATTATTGGTCAAGATGTTGATGGCACCTTGAATACCTCTTTTGCGATACAAGGTACATTGGATAATCCAAATGTAATGGGCACTGTATGGGGGCAAGAGGTACATTATAAAGGGGCTCGATTCAATAATATCCATGGAGATATTAAGCTAGATAACCATATTCTCACTATCACCAATGGACATATTGGTGATGGCGATGGGGGCTATGATGTTAATGGTTGGTATAATCTTAATACAGATGTGTTAGATCTAAATGCCAAGGCTCGGGCTGCTCGTATTGAAAATGTGATTCGTACTGTTACAGATGTTCCTATTACAGGTTGGTTTGAAACAGACAATCATATTACAGGGACGGCTGCAAATCCGATTATAGAAGGTCGTGCTCATTTGTGGGATGGTTCTGCTTATGGCAAACTCGTGACCAATGCGTTTGCAAAATATAACTATCAGAATGATACATTAGAGCTTTATAGATTTGATATTGAAGGTTATGGTGCAACTATCACAGGTGGCGGTACAGTATCTAAAGAAGCAATTAATATTGATTTTGAAGGCAAAAAAATTGATATGGGCAGATTGCTCATTAATACGGATTACAAAGTTGATGGTTTGCTATCTGGTCGAGGACAAATTACTGGATCTGTGGATAACCCTCAATTCAATGGCTATATTTCATCCGATGCCTTATCAGTTAATGGGGAATTATTGAACGATATTCATGGTCGTGTTTATGCAGATAAATCGGTTGTAAATGTGCAAGATTTCACCTTTGCTGAAGCCGATGGTGGTCGCTACACTGCTAAAGGTGGTATGAAGTTTGATGATAGTAGACAACTATTTGGTGTATTAGATGTTACTAATGGTAGCGTAAAGAATTTGCTAACCTTGCTAGACCGGTCCAATGAACACATTGATGGCAAATTAAATGGTTCTGTTGAAATCGGAGGTACACGCGACAATCCAAGCGTTAATGTAACAGGCAAGATTAATGATGTAAGTATTGATGAAAAGATTGTTGGTGATGCAACTATCGATGCAAGTCTTGCTAATCGTAAATTCAAAGTTACAACTTTGAAACTGCCTGTTGATGAAGGTCTCATTGCAATAGGCGGTACGATGGATCTTGATGGTCAAGCGGACTTACAGGTTGCATTAAAGGATGTTGATATAGTACCGTTCTTGCCACTTATGGGTAAGGATATTCAAGCTACTGGTTGGGTGACTGGCGTTGTAAATATCACTGGGGAAACTAAGAATCCTAAAGTAGAATTATCCGGTGCTGTAGAGTCGGGGTCCTTTAATGGTGTTGGTATTGATGAAGGTTTTGTATTGGCTACAATGCAAGATCAAGTTATTCAGATTCAACGAATTCAAGGTGCCAAAAGTGGGTATAAGCTAAGTGTCTATGGTAAGATTCCATTAGCGGCAATCTTTACGTCTGGGTATATTCCAGCAAATGATAGCAAATCTATGGATGTAACTATTGATTTTAACGAAGCAGATATGGCTGTTATTCCTCTTCTTACAACTAGTGTTAAGGAGGCAACAGGTCCGTTAAAAGGCACGGTTCACATTACAGGCACTATTGATCAGCCTGAAGCATATGGAACTGTATCGGTACGTAATGGTACGATGAAATTGGCAAGTGTAGAAAATCAAATTACTGGTATTGATGGTGACTTAATTTTCTCTGGTCAACAAGGTGATTTCCAATCCCGTATTAATATGGGCAAAGGCTCAGCTGGTTTGGCTGCTAAAGTAAATTGGTCCGGACATACTCTTACTAATTACAAGGCGGCAGTTCAGCTAGAAGATTTAGAGGTTCGCAGTGAATATGTAAGAGGACCGTTGAATGGTGAACTTTATATTGCTGACCGAGATGGATTGCCGACCCTTATTGGTACTTTAAATCTTGAAAAGATTCAATTCAAAATTCCTCTTTCCTTACAATCTAGTGAAAGTACCAAAGATATGGGGGTGGATGTTACTGTTCATGCGGGTAAAGGTGTACGTTTATATGATCGCACCTTATACAACATGTTTATCAGTGGCGATGTTCATTTTGGTGGATCCTTACAAAATCCAACTGCTAGTGGTCAATTCGATGTTAGAAATGGCACGTTTAAGTATTTGAGCCATGTATTTAATATTACAAAAGGGAATGCCCATTTCGTAGGTGGCTCTTATTTACCAAACTTACAATTAGAGGCTGAAACAAATGTAAGTAATTACACTATTATGCTTGGCGTAAAAGGGACAGTGGATCATATGGACTTATCATTGTCCTCTAATCCTACATTGTCTAGAAAGCAAATCATTTCCATGTTGACCTTCGGCCGCGGTGCAGATTCAAATAGTAGTACTTTGACAAATGAAGATGTGAATGCTGTGGCTACAGCAGGGCTTCAAATGTTTGCTTTTGGCTATGTACAAGATGCATTACAAAATACACTTGGGTTAGACCGCATCAATATTACAACAGGGTCAATTGATCCCGATGAGCCAACCAATAGGGATACGGCAAGTAATTATAATATTGAAATCGGTAAATATGTATTACCGAGAGTCATGTTGACTTATTCTCAAGGTATTAATAATAAACAAAATAAATATGGTATAGAATATTCTGTTAAACGAAACCTTAAGTTCACGGGATGGCATACATCAAAAGGGAACAATTATATAGGTGGTCGTTGGACACGTAGCTTTTAAGAGTATGACTAGAATGTGTAAACCCCTTAGGTATGCACATTCTAGTCATATTAATTTCATAAAATTTGTTTAATATAGTACTCATTCCAAGCAATTTATGCTATAATGATAAAGATTTATTAGTCTTTATAAATAAGATGTAAACTCTTTATGGGGATGAGTTCTAGGAGGAATTTATGTTTAAACCAAAAGCTTATAAAAGTATGCTTGCAGCGTCCGTGTTGACCGCTGTCATGGGGACAGGCAGTGTATTTGCTGCTGAGGTACAAGCTGGCTATACTCCAGATTTAAATAGCACAACGACGACTAATGCTGCTACAACAAATGATGCAGCTACTACACAAGCTGTTTATAATGCTGATGCAACTACTACAACTATACAAGATGAAACTGATGCAGCTATCTTAGCTGCTCGTGGTGATACGACTATATCTAGTGACGGCACTGTAGTAAAAGGTTCTGATGGAACTGTTACAGTCAATAATGCTGCTTTAAAAACTGATGATAAACAAGTAAAAATGGTATCTAAAACTACTGGTGGTACTGATCTTGATAAGGCTGCTGAAAATGGCCAAACTCAAGCTGTTACAACAGTAGAAGCACAATATGTTACATCTGCTAGTGCAGAATCTGTTAATCCTTACGTAGGTAAATTGATTACCGGTTTGTCTATATCTGGGGTTACAGCTGAACAACAAGCAAATTTATTGCCAATTTTAACTGAAAAAGTTGGCGATGCCGTATCTGTTGATGGTGTATTTAAAGATGTAACTAATCTTGGTAATACTGGGTACTTCTCTGAAGTAAATCCTGTATTCACTTCCGTGCCTGAAGGCGTAAAATTGGACTTTGCTGTAACCGTAAATCCAGTTACCACTGGCGTTTCCTTTGAAGGTAATACTGTATATTCCTCCGAAGTATTGACTAAGTTCATGGACATTCAACCAGGTCAAGTTCTTAACTCTGTATCCGTAGGGCAAAAAGTTCAAGGCATTAATGCTGCATATGCTCGCGATGGCTATATGTTAGCACACGTTGATGGTATCCGTGTAGATGACCAAGGCATACTTCATATACACATTGTTGAAGGTGTCGTAGAAGATATCATTCCAGCAGGTAACAAGAAAACCCGCAATAAAGTTATTACTCGTGAATTTGTTCAAAAGAAAGGAAAACCTTTTAATAAATTCTTGGTACGTCGTTCTGTAGAACGCGTATATAACTTAGGTTTCTTTGATGACGTAAACGTTCGTATGTTGCCAGGTGAACAAGATCCAAATAATGTAATTATTGAAATCGATGTATTGGAACATAAGACTGGTACCATCACATTAGGCGCTGGTTACTCTAAATCTGATGGATTGATGGGTATTGTTGAATTTGGTGAAGATAATTTACGTGGTACTGGCGATAAATTTAAAGTTCACTGGGAAATCGGTGGTAAGAAAAAATATAAGAACTACCAAATCTCCTATTTGAAACCTTGGATTGATAGCAAAGGTACATCCCTTGGCTTCTCCTTCTTCAACCGCGAAGATGAATACACAGATTACAATGAAGATGGTAGTGAAGTAGCAGAATACAATAAGAAATCTCGTGGTTTCAATATTTCCTTCGGTCGTCAAACTGGGGAATATACTCGTGATTACTTGACATTAGAATCTCGTAAAGATACTTATAAATGGGATGATGATGATAGCTCTGGTTTCCGTTATGATAAAAATGCGGGTAAAGGTACAAACTGGGATAATGGTTCCTATAACTTTGCATCTGACAACTATGTAAAAAATAACTTCGGTCGCATTAACTCCGTAACATGGCAAAAAGTATACGATTCTCGTGATAATATCTATGAACCAACTCGTGGTCGTCGTATTTCCTATACTACACAATGGGCTGGTCATGGTTTAGGCGGTGACTTCGACTTCTATAAATTCACAGCTGAAGCACGCATGTATAAAAAACTTGGTGCTAAGAATGTATTGGCATTCCGTGCACGTGGTGGCTTTATTCAAGGTGATGCTCCTTATAGCCAATTGTTCACATTGGGTGGTGCTGATTCCTTACGTGGTTATGAAGATGATCAATTCCGTGGCAAGTATATGTACAATGCTACATTGGAATTCCGTTTCCCAATCGTTAAAAAGGTTAGTGGCGTATTGTTTACTGATATCGGTGATGCATGGGATGCACCAAATGTTACATGGTATAATAGCAAGAAAACCTTTAACTATGGCGTTGGTGCTGGTGTTCGTATTACGACTCCAATTGGTCCAGTTAAACTTGACTATGGCGTGGGTAAACACAAAAATAAATTCCACTTCAGCTTCGGTACACAATTCTAATATAGTAAATGTATATGGTGAAGGCCTCTTTTTAAAGAGGCTTTCACCAATATCTCTATATGGCATCCTTTGATGCAGTGATTTAAAGAAATGAGGGCACTCTATTATGATGCGAATGATGAACAACAAGGCGAATGTAAAGATTTTTTCCATCGTCATTGCTGCAATTTTTATTGTTGGTATTGGTGCGTTAGCTTATACGCAAATGGCTTCGCCTAGTAGTAATAGTGGGACTAGTACTATTGGGGTTATTGATACATCTCGTATGTTGTCTCAAGATAATCCAATTTATATCTCTGCAGCTCAAGAATATATGAGCTATCAAAGCCAATTACAACAAGAAACGCAAGCTAAAATTGATGCAGCACAAGATGATGCTACTAAACAAAAAATCGCTGAAGAAGCGCGTCAAAACCTAGCAAAAAAAGATCAAGAAATTGCTAAATCCGTTCAAGATAAAGCTATGGAGGCTGCAAAAGCAGTTGGTGATGCTAAGGGTCTTAGCGTTGTTATGACTAAAGATACTGTACTATATGGCGGTGTTGACATTACAGATCAAGTATTGAAAAAACTAGCTACTGATGCAAAAAAATAAACTGTAGTTCTATGTAAGGGAGAACGACAATGAACGGGAAACAACGATATATAGGACTAGTCATATTTCTCGTTGCTGCAATAAGTGCTATGGTTTGGGCCTATGGTTTTGTAACAAATCGCCAACAGGGTCCTGATGGCATGTCAATAGGTGTTGTACGCATTGATGATGTACTAGCGTTTAATCCATCCTATGCGGATTATAAACAAGCCAAGAATGAACTGGAACTTTTACAACGTCAATATGAACTTGAACAACAAGCCTTAAATGCCAAGTCAGAGACACAAGATGAACAGTTGAAAACACTTGCATTGGATTCAACCTTGTCAGATGCTCTTACGGTAGAATTGCAAACTCGTATTGCAACAAAAGAAAATGAACTAAATCAGCAATTAAATTCGAAGCGCAATGAATTGACTCAAAAGTATTTAGCTGAGTTAAAGGTTAGTACTAATGAATATGATCTGGAAATCGTAAACCTTCAATTAGACTTATATGCCTATGATGCACGTGTATATATAGATGATGCACAAAGAGCAGCGGCTATGGCTGAAAAGGCTAAAAAAGAAGAAAGGTTAAAAGAATTATTAGCTAAGAGAAAGCCGTCGGATTTCGATGTGGATTCAATTAAAGCAAAGGTACAGGCTGAGCTTGCTCCAATGCAACAAAAAGGGCAGGAAGAGCTCAATCAATACGCTGCATCCCTACAGAAGGAATTAGCTGAGAAACGAGACTCCATGGTGCAACAACAAGCACAAGCCATCATTGCTAATAATAATCTGCCTGTGGCGCAAGATTGGAATGATACATGGGCAAAAAAACTTTCAGATAAAGAAGCTGAAGTGAGTGCACTTCATGAGGCTATTTTAGAAGATGTTCGTATGCGTGTAACAATTATTGCTGAGGAACAACATTTAGATTTAGTCATCATCGATGATGGTGGTAATATTAAAGGGCTTGATATTACTGATGCAGTGAAGGCGTCCTATCGAGTTCAATAAGGAGTTATATTATGAATAAACGTATTAAATCTTTAGTATTAAGTGCAGCTTTAGTAGCTTCTATGGCTATCTTAGGTGGTTGTGGTTCTAACAATGTTGGCTATGTGGATAGCGTGAAAGTAGCAAATAGTACTGAAAAAGGTATTGAAATTACTAAAGAGATTAACGCTAAAAAAGCGGAATTAGATGCTAAAATTGCTGCTGCTGATGAAGCATCTAAACAAAATGTATTTAACCAAGCGAATCAAGAATTAAATGCCTTTGCAAATGCAAAAGCACAAGAATACCGTCAATATCAAGAACAAAAAATCAATGAACTTGTGAAAGAAAAAAAACTTGATGTTATTATTGAAAAAGGCGCTGTTGTTGGTGGTGGCTCTGATGTAACCGATGATTTGATCACAAAAATGGGTAAGGCTTCTGACGATCAAATCAAAGAAGTTGAAAACGCAGCTAAAGCTCAAGAGCAACAAGATGCTCAGCAAAATGCACAGCAAGCAGATCAAGCTACAACAAGTACAACTGAAGCTGCACAATAATTGAGGATTACCACAGGGGGAGGAGTTTGCCTTGGAAAAAACTTTACAGGAACTCGCAAATTTAGTAGGCGGTCAACTTATAGGGGATGAGTCTATTGTCATTACTGAGACACGTAGCTTTGAACAAGCGGTAAAACAATCCATAACTTTTGCAATTGGTGAATATGTTGAACATATTGCGTTATGCCAAGCGGGTGCTGTTATCGTTGAATCAGAAGTAAAAAATGCACCGATGGCGCAAATCGTAGTTGATAATGCAAAATCTGCATTTGCCCAAGTGCTAGAAGTATTCCATCCACCTGTTGTAGTTCCCCGTGAAGTGCATAGTACTGCTATTATTGGCAAGAATGTTACACTTGGTAAAAATGTAGCTATTGGTGCCTATTGTGTTATTAATGATAATGCTGTTATCGGTGATAATGTAACGATTCGACCTTATGTATATATTGGTCATAATGTACGAATTGGGGAAGATTCTGACATCTATGCGGGTGCTATCGTACATGAGAACTGTATTTTGGGTAAACGCGTTGTATTGCGTGCTAAAGCAGTTATCGGTGGTGAAGGTTTTGGTTTTGCCACAGAAAATGGTATTCATACGCATATTCCTCAAGTAGGCAATGTTATTCTTGAAGATGATGTAGAAATTGGCTCTTGCACTACTATCGACAATGCTACAATGGGATCTACCTTGGTACGCCGCGGTACCAAAATTGACAATCTTGTTCACCTTGGCCACAATGTTGAGATTGGAGAAGATTGTTTCTTAATCGCACAGGTTGGGATTGCAGGTAGTACAAAATGTGGTAACCATGTAATCTTTGCAGGACAAACAGGCTGTACAGGTCATATTACAATTGGAGATAATGTACAATTTGCAGGTAAAACAGGAATTACTGGCAATGTGCCTTCTAATTCTGTTATGGCTGGGTATCCAATGAGACCTCATAAAGAGTGGCTAAAATTGGCTGCTTACGAGAATCGTTTGCCAGAAATGGTGAAAACTGTAAAACAATTACAAAAAGAAATTGACGCTTTGAAAGCACAGCTTAAGGAGAGCTAATAATCCATGTATAGGTTTATGAAAATCTTTAGTGCCTTTATTTGCTTATTACCTAAAGGTTTGCAATATGCTATTGGTACATTGCTTGGTGAAATTGCGTGGTTAGTGGTGCCACCTAAACGCAAGCGCCTGGCGATAGGCCAAATTTTATTCTGTAATATTACAGATGATCCTAAAGAAGCTCGACGTATTGCGAAAGCTAGTACTACACGCTTTGGCCGTATGATTATTGATGTATTGCGCTATCCTGAAATTAAAGATGGCGCATACAAAGATATGGTGGAGTTTATTAATCGAGAGTACTTAGATGATGCCTTAGAAAATGGTCGAGGTGCAATTTTAGCTGCTGTTCATAGTGGTAACTGGGAACTTTTAGGTGGCGTTCTTGCTTCTGAAGGATATCCATTGATTTCTGTGGCTATGAAACAGAATGGTGATGCCGATAAGTTTATCAATGAATATCGTCGGATTATGCATCAACATGTGACCTATAAAACAGGTGTTCGTGAAATGATTAATGAACTAAAAAAAGGTGCATTTTTAGGCCTTATTATGGATCAGGACCCTGGTGATGATGGCGTTCTTGTACCATTCTTTGGCTATGAAACATTGACGGCTGCTGGGCCAGCTGTACTGGCTCGTATGCAAGATGTGCCTATTATTTTTGTAACCATACATTATAGCCCGTTTTCTGAGAAATATGAGATTGAAGCACATCCACCAATTTATGTGGAACGTACAGATGATAAAAAGCGTGATATAGCGGTAACAACAACTCGTCTAAATGAGTTTATTGAAGATTATATTCGACGATATCCTGAAGAGTGGTTCTGGCTTCATAACCGTTGGAAATGGACTCGTCGTTTTTATGGTGAACAAATAGATACACCACCTGATGTTTTTCAATAGTTAATAATTTTAAAGAGATTTTGTTTATGCGATTGTGGAATCTTCAAGATGAAACTGATTCCTACTAGCATGGATGAAATCTCTTTTTATTTTATAACTTATAACTTAGTGTTTAAAAATAGTCTATTAAAATTTTAAAGACTAAGAATAGTCTTTCCAATTAGCGTAATATATGGTAAATTTCTTGTAACGCCTATGCAAATAGGGTATAATACATATTGGTGTATAGTAAACGTGAATTCGGATTATGAAAGGACATTCTTATGAGTAAGCCACAACAAACAATAAAAAAGGCTGTTTCATATCAAGGGATTGGCCTTCATAGCGGTGAACCAGTACATATGGTTTTTAAGCCTGCACCTGAAGATACAGGAATTGTGTTTGTCCGCACGGACATTGAAGGGCATCCTTCTGTGCGAGCACACATTGATAATGTGACGAACACTATGCGCGCTACCACGCTGGAAAATGGTGAAGCAAAGGTATTTACTGTTGAACATGTGATGGCAGCGTTCAGTGCTATGAATATTGATAACTGTTATATTGAAATGGATTCTCCAGAACCTCCTGTAGGTGATGGTAGTAGTGCTATTTTTGTCAATCTTATTGAAGAGGCTGGCATTGAAGAACAAATAGCATCGCGTCATCTATACAAAGTGACTCGATCTCATGCTGTTTATGATGGGGATCGTTTTATTGTGATTTTGCCATATGATGGCTATCGCATGACTTTTACATCAATTAACAGCCATCCGTTGCTTGGTACGCAACAATGTGATTTTGAAGTATCGCCTGAGTATTTCAAAGCACACATTGGATCGGCTAGGACTATCGGATTTATGAAGGAATTGGAACAATTACAGGCCATGGGGCTTGCAAAAGGCGGTAGCCTAGATAATGCATTAGTCTATGATGATGAGAAATGTCTATCTATACCACGCTTTGAGGATGAATTAGTTCGCCATAAAGCATTAGATGTTATAGGGGATTTATTCTTGTTAGGACCGATTGAAGGCCATGTAATTGCTTTGAAATCGAGTCATGAATTAAATTCAAGATTGGCTCGCAGTATAATGGAAGAAATAAGGGAGACACAGCCATGATTCTTAATCACGAAGATATTTTAGAAATTTTACCTCATCGTTACCCAATGCTTTTGGTTGATCGCATTGTTGAGTTAGAACCTATGAAACGTGCTGTGGGTATTAAAAATGCTACATTCAACGAATTGTTCTTCCAAGGTCACTTTCCAGGGAACCCAGTTATGCCAGGTGTATTATTGACTGAAGCTATTGCTCAAGTCGGTGGTATTGCATTATTATACCCTGAGGAAAATCGTGGTCTTACTCCTATGTTTACAGGTATTGATAAAGTGCGTTTCCGCCATCCTGTAAAACCTGGCGATCAAGTTCGCATGGAGGTAGATATTGTTAAAATTAAAGGTAAAATGGGCAAGGTTGAAGGCCGTGCCTATGTTGGCGACAAATTGTGCGCTAGCGGTGAATACATGTTTGCCCTTGTATAATAGAATGAGGAGTGATTGTAGTGATAGTTGTAGGCATGGAAAATGCGAAATCCAACATCCATAGTACAGCCATAGTCCATCCAAATGCTAAATTGGGCAAAGATGTAATCGTAGGTCCTGGCGCTGTTATCGGCGAACATGTCGAGATTGGCGATGGCACACAAATCGGTGCACATGTTGTAATTGGTGGTTGGACAACCATTGGTAAGCGTTGTGAAATTTATCCTAACGCATCTATTGGGTTGGAACCGCAAGATTTAAAATTTAAAGGCGAAAAAAGCTATTGTAATATTGGCGATGAAACGGTTATTCGTGAATTCGTAACTATTAGCCGCGCTACTGGTGAAGGTGAAGAAACACGTGTAGGCAATAATTGTTTACTTCAAGCCTGTACACATGTGGCTCATAACTGTATCGTTGGTAATAATGTAATAATGAGTAATTGTGCTGGTCTTGCAGGGCACGCTATCGTTGAAGATCGCGTTGTTATTGGTGGCCTTGCAGGTATTCATCAATTTGTTAAAATTGGTCGTAATGCAATGGTTGGCGGGATGGCTAAGGTGGTACAAGATATCCCACCTTACGTAATTGCTGATGGTCAACCGGCACGTGTTATCGGTCTAAACTCTGTAGGCCTATCTCGTGCAGGGATTTCCGAAGATGTACGACGTGATTTGAAACAGGCATTCTGTATTATTTATCGTTCTGGATTCAGCTTATCTAAGGCGATTGAAGAAATGGAATTACAATTGGATTCTTCCGTAGAAATTGAAAATTTATTACGCTTCCTACGCAATGCTGATAGGGGAATTATGCGTACTCGTCGCGACTAATTATGAGGACCTCGTACAATGTACGAGGTCTTTTTGTGTGCATTATTACTAGTTGAGTTTTATATCAATGATAATTTACATTATATTTTTATATTTATAGAAAAGTTTTGATAGATATAATCGTAGATTTTTTAGTGCTTAAAAGGAATAAGGGAATTATAATAAAATGATGAAGAAAAGGGCATAAACCATGGCTTTTTAATGGTAAAAAGTAGCTATTTATAGTACAATATATTGTATATGATTATGTCTATTTTTAGGCCTTTTCATAGGGAACTTGAAATTACTAATTGATATATAGGCCGTGAGGCCATCTAGGAGGTATAGTCTTGGCAAAGGTAGGATTAATTGCGGGCATAGGTGTTTTGCCTGTAGAATTCATGCGTGCCGCTCATGTATTGGGCCACGAGGTGGTTGTTATCGGTG
Source organism: Veillonella parvula (assembly GCF_040097785.1). Lineage (GTDB taxonomy): Bacteria > Bacillota > Negativicutes > Veillonellales > Veillonellaceae > Veillonella > Veillonella parvula_D. The sequence continues at coordinate 70,595 of NZ_JBBNNS010000005.1, forward strand.
TGGTACCTGATATAGACCCGGCTCTAAAGGCTGAGGCTGATGCTTTCTACGATATTGGTGTTGCTAAACTAGGTAAAATCTTCAAAACCTTGAAAAAAGAAGAGGTTGAAGAGTTAACCATGCTTGGGAAAGTTACTAAAGAGATTCTTTTTAAAGGTCTTACGTTTCCTGATTTAAAAACATTAGGTGTTTTAAAGCGTCTTAAAAATCGTAAAGATGATACGATTATGCTTGCTATCGTTGATGAAATAGAACGAGAAGGATTTAAAGTATTAGATCAAACCGTATACTTAAAACCATTTATGCCAAAGGTTGGAGTGCTTTCAAAAGCACAACCTACAGATGAGCAATGGGCTGATATTTGTTTTGGTTTTGAACTAGCTAAACAAATGGGTGCCCTTGATATAGGTCAAACTGTTGTTGTTAAGCATAAGGCGACCATGGCTATTGAAGCTATTGAAGGTACTGATAAGTGTATTTTACGAGGTGGCGAGCTCGGCCGTGGGGATGCGGTTGTCGTTAAAACCGAAAAACCAAATCAAGATGTACGCTTTGATGTGCCGGCAGTAGGCATAAAAACGCTCATGTCTATGATTGATAGTGGTTGTAAGGTACTAGCTGTAGAAGCGGAAAAGACTATTTTCGTACAACAACAAGACGTGCTTGATATGGCAGATCGTCATGGTATTGTTATCTGTGCTGTTGACCAAGAATTTGTAAATTCCAGAAAGGATGCATAATGAAAGTCATGTTTTCCGCCGGTGAAGCTTCCGGCGATACTCATGCGGCAAGTGTAGCCAATGCATTGAGAGAAATAGATCCTTCTGTAGAAATGTTTGGTATGGGTGGCACCTTGATGGAGCGTGCTGGTGTTCGTATCGTGTATGATATTAAGAATCTTGGTGTCATTGGTATTGTAGAGATTGTGAAATCATTGCCAAAATTCTTTAAGTTGCGCACGTATTTGAAACGCGTCATGATGAAGGAGAAACCGGATATTCTCGTTTGTGTAGATTACCCAGGTTTTAATATGAAATTAGCTGCGGTGGCTCATGAACTGGGGATTCCTGTTTTGTATTATATTGCTCCAACGATTTGGGCATGGCATAGTAGTCGAGGTAATACAATCCGTAAGTATGTAACTAAGGTAGCATCTATCTTTCCATTTGAAGCTGAAGCATATCGCAAGTATAAATGTAATGTAGATTTTGTAGGGCATCCTTTACTCGACATCGTACATCCTACGATGACTAAGGATGCGGCCGAAGCATACTTTGGGGCTCGCAAAGAGGCTAAAAAGGTATTGCTCATGCCTGGCAGTCGTAAACAAGAGGTTTTATCCTTACTTGATACGATGTTAAAAAGTGGTGAGCAATTGATGGCGAAGCATGACGATATTCAATTCTTCTTGCCTCGAGCACATACAATTGATCGAAGTGAGCTAGAAGCGTTTATCGATTCTCATAAGGTGCCTGTTACGATTACGGAAGACCATACATATGACTTGATGCAGATTTGTGATGTGTGCCTTGCTGCATCAGGAACGGCTACATTAGAAACGGCGATGATGGAATTGCCAACGGTATTATTGTATCGTGTATCTCCAATTACGTATGGTATTGGTAAGATGGTTGTGAATGTAACACATGTGGGCTTGCCTAATATTGTAGCGGGTAAAGAAGTCATTCCCGAATTATTACAAGATGCTGTCACTCCAGACGCAATTGTGTCTTTGGTAGAACCATTGCTCAGAGATGTAGACAAAAATGAAGCTATGCGCAGTGAATTGCGCGAAGTACGTCATAAATTAGGTGAGCCGGGTGCAGTAAAACGGGTAGCACATCTTGTATATAATCTCGGTAAGGAGAAATGTAATGAATAGTTATTCTAGGCTCTTATACTTTGTAAAGCCTTATTATAAGCGAATGCTTTTTGCAGTGTTCTGCATGATTGTCGCTGCTGCTGCCTATTTGGTAGTACCTTGGCTAATTAAGAATGTAGTAGACCAAGTATTAGATGAAAAGAATATGTTTATGTTGAACCTCATTGTAGGTGCTATTATACTCATTTTCCTAATTCGTGGCTTTGCTACCTATGGTCAAACTTATAACATGTCCTACATCGGACAGCGCGTGATTATCGATGTACGCGAGGCTATTTTTAATCATCTACAAAAATTAAGCTTATCCTATTTCGATCGTCGTAAGACGGGCGTTATCATGAGTAATCTTACAAATGACGTAGCTGCATTGCAAACGGCCGTGGTAGATAACTTGATTTCTTTTATCACTGAATCTGTAACACTTATCGGTTCCTTGGTGTCCATGCTTCTCATTGACTGGAAATTGACGTTAGTTACTTTTATTACGGTTCCCGTAGTTTTAGTGATTATCAATGTTTTTGGTAAGAAGCTTCGCGTGGCGGGGCATGATGTCCAAGGGCGTGTAGCTGATATTACGGCACTTTTACAAGAGGTAATTAGTGCAGTTCGCGTTGTAAAATCCTTTGCTCGTGAAGATTTTGAGCGTAAGCGCTTTGAAGATGAAAATGATCGCAATTTTAAAGCAGTTATCAAAGCTACTAAATTGACTAGCTTGTTAAGCCCAATGGTTGAGTTTTCTGCGGCAATCGCTGTAGCGGTCATCCTTTGGTACGGTGGTTACTCCGTAGTAACAGGTGCTATTACTGCAGGTTCTTTGATTGCCTTCTTGATTTATGCTATTAACTTGTCGAATCCCGTAAAACGTTTGAGTCAAGTATATGGTAATATTCAAAAGGCGTTGGCTGCTGCTGATCGTGTATTTGAAATTTTAGATACTAAAACAGATGTTGTGGAGAAACCTGATGCTATTACATTGCCTGCTATTACCGGCAATGTGGAGTTTAATGATGTTTCTTTCTCCTATGATGGAGAAAAGGCTGCCTTAGAACATTTTACCTTGTCTGTTAAGGCTGGTGAAAGTGTGGCCCTCGTTGGTCCATCTGGTGCAGGTAAGACAACTCTCGCGAACTTACTACCTCGTTTCTATGATGTAACAGGTGGTTCTATTACAATTGATGGTTACGATATAAAAGATGTTACTTTTAAATCCTTGCGTGAACAAATTGGTCTTGTACCACAGGAAACCGTATTATTCAATGCTACAATTAAAGAGAATATCTTGTATGGCCGTTTAGATGCTACTGATGAAGACGTGTATGAAGCGGCTAAAGCGGCTAACGTACTTGAGTTCGTTGAGAAGATGCCTGATGGTCTCGATACAATTGTAGGCGAACGAGGCAGTTCATTATCTGGTGGACAACGTCAACGCGTTGCCATCGCACGCGCTATTTTAAAAGACCCTCGTATTTTAATTCTAGATGAAGCTACATCTGCTTTAGATACAGAGAGTGAAAAACTTGTACAAGAGGCGTTAGATCGCCTTATGAAAGGGCGTACGGCATTTGTTATTGCCCATCGATTGAGCACTGTTCAAAATGCTCATCAAATTGTTGTACTCAATCAAGGCCGCTTGGTAGAGCAGGGGACTCACCAAGAGCTATTAGCTATTGACGGCGGATTGTACAACCATCTTTATTCCGTTCAATTCTCCAATAAAGGATAACCATGTACTGGATATATAACGTATTGCTCATATTCTATTGGATTGGCTTGATTCCGGTTATTTTATACCGACTTGCCTTTGAAGATGGATTTTATGAGCGTATCAAACAGAGTGCAGGCTATATGCCAGCTTCACTATTAAAGAAAATTGAAGGGCGTCGTGCTATTTGGATTCACGCCGCTTCTGTAGGGGAAATTGTGGCTACCAGTCCATTGGTAAAAGAAGTCAAAAAGGAGTTTCCAGAAGCTGTTGTAGTTGTGTCTGTAGTTACTGCTACTGGTCATGCTATGGCTCATCGTATCATTCCTGAAGCAGAAGGAATTATATTCTTTCCCCTTGATTTACCATATTTAACTCGTAAAATTTTACATATTATTAAGCCGATTACTATTTTACTTGTAGAAACTGAAATCTGGCCAAACTTCTTACGTATCGCCGAATCGGAAAATATTCCAGTTATGATGGTTAATGGACGCATTTCAGATCGCAGTATGAAACGTTATAAGTATATCAGTGCTTTTACACGTGAAATGTTACGTTCTATTGAGCGTTTTTGCATGCAGTCCAAATTTGATGCGGCGTATATTGAAAGTTTAGGTGCTCATACACCTGATATTACCGTAACAGGTAATATGAAATACGATCAAACATATGCCACCGTATCATATGAAGAAAAACAAGCTCTTCTCGATGAATTTGGCTTTGGGAATAATCATCCTATCATTATTGCAGGTAGTACTCACAAAGGTGAAGAAGAGGCTATTTTTGAAACCTTCAAGCAAGTATTGAAAGAGTATCCACAAGCTCGTTTATTGATTGCACCTCGTGAGATTTATCGCGGTCATGATGTGCAAAATATTGCAAAGCGTTATGAATTGAGTGCTATTTGTCGTAGCGATATGAAGGAGCCTGTTCACGAAGGCATTCCCGTTGTTGTTTTAGATACCATTGGTGAACTTGGACGACTGTATAGCTTAGGCGATATTATCTTTGTTGGTGGTTCCCTTGTTAAAACTGGAGGCCATAATATTTTGGAACCAGCTGCACATGGTAAGCCAATTTTGGTTGGGCCTCATATGTTTAACTTTAAAGAAATTTTCGCCTTATTAAACTCTCGAAATGCTTGTGAGCAAGTGAAGAATGGAAAAGAGTTAACCGCTATGGTCTTGCGGTTATGTAATGATAGAGACTTGGCTAAAAAGATGGGGCAAAATTGCATGGATATCATTAAAGAAAATCGTGGTGCTACGCGACGTAATACACAAGAGTTGCGTTTGCTATTTGAGAAACATCAAATTATTCCGTAGTAAGACTAAATTTGTAGATTAGTTTACTGTATTACATAATAGGAGGCGTCACCTATGAGTGGGGAAGCATTATTCAAATCCATCGTTAGTGGTGAAGATCAATCCGTATTAGGTGATATAGCTCGCTCCAGTTTAGGCCTTTTGAGTAAAGGTTATGAGAAAGCTGTATCAATACGCAATGCTCGATTTGATGAGGGTAAAGGCGTTACGAAAGTTACAGTGCCTGTAATCAGCGTTGGCAACATTACGGCTGGTGGTACTGGAAAAACACCGATGGTGCGATTTATTTGTGATGTGCTTACTCAGAAGGGCCTTCATCCTACTGTTCTTAGTCGTGGGTACCGTGCAGAAGATAATAACAAAAATATTATTATTTCTAAAGACGGAACAATGCTTGTAGAGCCATCTATCAGTGGTGATGAGGCTTGGTTACTGGCTAAAGTTTTACAAAAATCCAATGTAATTATTGGACGTGAACGTTCTAAATCTGCAGAAATCGCTATTAATGAGCTAGGTGCCGATTGTCTTATTATGGATGATGGATTTCAACATCGTGCACTAGCAAGAGATATTGATATTGTACTAATTGATGCATCCAATCCGTTTGGCTATGAACATGTGTTGCCACGGGGACTATTACGTGAACCCCTTAGTGGTTTACAGCGCGCGGATATTATCGTTCTTACTAAGGTTGATCAAGTAGCACCAGGTATTGTATCCGGCATTCGAAAGCGATTAACTCAGATGATTCCCAATATACCTGTCTATGAAACAACACATAAACCGCAATTTATGTACACCTTAGATGAGTGGGCTAATGGTTCTGTTGGGGCTTCTGTAGATGCTTACAAGGAACAACGTATTATGGCTGTAAGTGGAATTGGAAACCCTCAATCCTTTACACAAACGTTAACTGATGTAGGGTATAACGTTGTTCATACCTTGTCATTTGGAGATCATCATGACTTTTCAAATGATGATGTAGTTGAGATTTGGAAACAAGCATTTGCTCATCAAGCTGATGCTATTTGCATTACAGAAAAGGATGCAGTTAAGTTAAGTCAGTTGCATGCAATTGAAGACTTGAAAATACCGATTCTGGTGCTATCTATAGGGATTGAATTTGTTTCTGGAAAACAAGAATTCATAGAAAATTTAGAGATTTAGTGTATAATAATAAGATACACGAATAACAGAAATGGGGTTTTATCGTGAAGTTTGGATGTGTTATTCCTGCGCGTTATGGTTCTACAAGATTACCGGGCAAACCATTAGCTGATATTGCAGGTAAACCTATGATTGAACGGGTTTATGCAAGGGTATCACAAGCTACAAAGACAGTATGTACAATTGTAGCCACTGATGATAACCGCGTATATTCTGCAGTACAACAGTTTGGGGGAACTGTTATGATGACAGATCCTAATCACCCTACAGGGACGGATCGATTAGCAGAGGTTGCTAGTCATTATACAGACTTAGATGTTGTTATCAATGTCCAAGGTGATGAACCGATGATTGATCCAAATCTTATTGATGACTTGGCACGTCTATTTGAGGAAGATCCAAACTTGCAGATGGCCACAGTAGCTACTCCTTTATTAGAGGAAGAGTACGAGGAGCCATCAGCGGTAAAGGTCATTTTAAATAATCGTAATGATGCGATGTATTTTTCTAGATCTTTAATCCCATATCCTCGTCATGACTTTGTGCGTCCGCCACTAAAACATATTGGCATCTATGCATATCGTAGAGAGTTCTTATTAAACTACGCTAAGATGGAGCCAACTCCGGCGGAGCAAACAGAATCTCTAGAACAATTACGTGCTCTAGAAAACGGTTATACAATTCGTGTTATTCTAACAAATAAACGATTTATCGGTGTTGATACACCTGAAGACTTAGCTCGTGTTAATGCAATTTACGAGCAAGAGGAGAAATAAATGAAAACAGTTCAAATTAAAGATATTACTGTGGGTGGCGGCAAGGGTTTATTTGTCCTTGCAGGTCCATGTGTTATTGAGGACTATGACCGCACATTAGCTATCGGTAAACGAGCAAAAGAGATATGCGAACGTTTAGGTGTTCCTTATATCTTTAAAGCTTCCTTTGATAAAGCTAATCGCTCTAGCTTTAACTCCTTCCGTGGACCAGGTCTTGAGGAAGGGTTAAAAATGCTTGCTTCTATTAAGAAGGAACTCAATGTACCTGTTGTCAGTGACATTCACTCTATCGAGCAAATTGAACCTGCAGCTGAAGTATTAGATATTCTACAAATTCCAGCTTTTTTATGCCGTCAAACTGATCTTGTTTACGGCGCTGCTAAAACTGGTAAATGCGTAAATGTTAAAAAAGGTCAATTCATGGCTCCTAAGGACATGGAAAATGTTCTTAATAAAATGAAAGAAACAGGTAATGAAAATCTTATGCTTACCGAACGTGGTTTTAGTTTTGGTTATAACAACCTCGTAGTTGACATGAGATCGTTCCCAATTATGCGTTCTTTCGACTATCCAGTAATCTTTGATGCTACTCATAGCGTTCAATTACCAGGTGGTGCAGGGACTAAATCTAGTGGTAACCGTGAATTTGTACCAAATTTGGCACGTGCGGCTGTGGCTAGTGGTGTAGATGGACTATTCTTTGAAGTGCATGATAATCCTGAGGAAGCATTGTCTGATGGTCCTAATATGTTGTATTTAGACCAATTCGAAGATGTGCTTCGTGATTTAGTAGCTATTGATAAAATCGTAAAAGGTTAGGGGCGGTATTTGTGACTATTTTAGAACAAGCGGCACAGGTGCTTCATGAGGAAGCTCGTGCTATTGAAGAATTAAGTTCTCGTTTGGATCACAATTTTGTAAATGCTGTAAATATGATTTTGGCTTGTAAGGGCCGTGTAGTATGTACAGGAATGGGAAAATCTGGTCATATTGGTCGTAAAATTGCGGCTACCTTGGCTAGTACAGGGACACCGGCACTTTTTATGCATCCTGGTGAAGGCGTGCATGGTGATCTTGGTATGATTACTGAAGATGATGTAGTGTTAGCCTTTTCTAATAGTGGTGAAACAGGAGAAATTATAAGTATTTTGCCGTCTCTGCGCCGCATAGGGGCTAAATTAATCTGTGTTGTAGGGAAACCAGAGTCTACATTAGCAAAAAATTCTGATATTGTATTGTTGGCAGAGGTAGAACGAGAAGCTTGCCCATTAGGTTTAGCACCTACTACAAGTACTACTGTTGCCCTAGCACTAGGTGATGCGTTAGCAGTATGTTTATTGGAACGCCATCATTTTACTCCAGAAAACTTTGCTGTATTCCATCCAGGTGGTTCCTTAGGTCGCAAATTATTGTTGACTGTAGAAAATATCATGCATGGTGGCGAGGATAATCCAACAGTATTTAAAGGGGCTACCGTTCGTGATGCACTCTTTGTAATGACAGAAAAAGGGTTAGGTGCAACAAATGTAATTGATGAAGAAGGACATTTGTTAGGTCTAGTGACTGATGGTGATGTTCGACGTGGACTTGATTCTGGTAGCAATTTTTTAGAATGGCCCGTAGAGGATATGATGACGTCTATGCCGCGTACGATTACCAAGGATAAATTGGCCGCAGAAGCGCTTCATTTAATGGAGAAAAATCAACCTCGCCCTATCACCGTATTACCAGTGGTTGATACTAATAATGTATGTCTTGGCATTGTTCACATTACCGATTTATTGCGTAGAGGCATTGTATAATGAATATTCAATGGATTGTTCTCGATGTTGATGGAGTTTTATCAGATGGCACTCTAATTTATACATCGACTGGAGAAGAGCTCAAAGCCTTTTCTGTAAAAGATGGTTTAGGCCTGACTGCAGCTCGTAAATCAGGGATAAAGCTAGCAATTATTACGGCTCGTGTATCTCCGATGGTAGAGCGCCGTGCGAAGGAGTTGCATTTTGATGAACTTCTTATGGGGCATGCTAATAAAACTGAAGCATTAAGAACTCTTTGTAAAAAACATCAAATCGACTTAGACTCGATTGCTTACATGGGGGATGATCTTAATGATTTAGGAGCTCTTCAACTCGTAGGTTTGCCGATGGCACCAAATAATGCGGTATTAGAGGTTAAATCAATAGCTAAATTTATTTCTACCGTCAATGGTGGACATGGTGCTGTTAGAGAGGCTGTAGAATATATCTTGAAGAATCAAGGTTTATGGGATTCTGTTGTTGCAGATTATGCGCAAGAGGCCCATGCTCATGGACAATAAAGGAGGTGGGCAGAATGAATAACGAATGGCAATACCATTTAGTTAAAGGCATTAGTTGGCTTGTTTGTCGACTACCATACAAGCTCATTTTGCTCATAGGCGCTTGTTTAGGTCCTGTATATGGGCTAATAGCGAAGAAGCAAAAGCTTAGAGGCATAAATAATATTAAAATTGGTATGAATATGAACGATCAAGAGGCGGAACAATTAATTAATAAGTTGTTCAAGAATCTTGGTCGAAGTGTTATGGAAGTATTATACATGCCAAACCTGACGAAATCCTTTATCAATAAACACATAGAGATGCGTGGTGTTGAACATTTAGAAAAGGCCATTGCTGAAGATAAGGGAGTTATCGTTCTTACTGGCCATGTAGGCAACTGGGAATGGATGGGGGCTGCTATGGCAGCTCATGGATATCCTTCCACTACAATTGTTAAGAAACAACCTAATGCTCAATTCACACGCCTTATGAATGAATATCGTGAGATGGTGGGGCTTGACGTATTTGCTAGTGGTGGCAACGAAATCGTTTCTGCTGCTAAGGCTTTAAAAAAGAAAAAACTACTTGGATTCTTAGCTGACCAAGATGGATATATAAATGGTTTACCAGTTCCGTTTTTGGGACAAGATTCATCAGCTGTTATGGGACCAGCAACATTTGCAAAGAAATTTGGCTCTCCTGTAGTACCTATTTTTGCATCTCGTAAGCCTGAAGGAGGACATATCGTTCATATCTTGCCAGCATTACATTATGAGGAAACTGGCGATGAAGATGTTGATATGTATCGTCTAACTGAAGCCTGTGTACGTGTTACGGAAGAATTTATTCGTGAACATCCAGATGAGTGGCTTTGGTTCCAACACCGTTGGATGACTAAGATGGATCAAATTATTGATTACGATAAGAAGATAGCTATACGGGAGAGAGCGCATGAAAAACAATAAAAAGTTAATTGCCATTGTGGTCGCTATAGTATTAGCTCTAATCGGTCTTATTGTATTTATTATGAAAGACTCTAATGAGGCTAATTCCACTCAAAATCAAAGTGGACAACTCGTTAATTTCCAAGGTGCGGACTTGCAAGAGGAAAAAGATGGCAAGCTAGTATGGGCATTATCGGCTGAGAAGATTGAATATGACCCGCGTACAAAAGCTATCGTTCTGACCAATTTGAAAGGTCTGTTCTATCAAGATGATGTGACTACTACGATTACAGCGCCTCATGCTGTCCTGACGGGCGATCGAAATTCTCTTGATATTGATCAAGGCGTTACTGCTACTAATACGGAAGGTGCAGAATTTAAAACTGAGGCCCTTCATTTTGATAACAAAACGAAAACATTGACATCTAAAACGGCTTTCACTTATAACAGTAAGGATGTAACCCTCACAGGGGACAAGCTTGAGGGCAATATGTCTTTAAAAATTATTAAAGCCATTGGACATGCGAAATTAACAAAGAAGTAATTGAGAGGAAATATGATGAATAAGAAAAAACAGATTGGTATGGCTATATTAGCTGTACTCATGACTGCATCTGTTACAGTTTGGGCTGCAAATGATCCGTTGACTATCAGCGCTGATACATTGTCTTATGATGGCAATTCAGGTCGTGCAGATGCAACAGGTAATGTTGTTATTACCCAAGCGGATAAAACTATGACTGGTGCCAAGGGTTGGTACAATACAAAAACTCAAGAAGCAAATCTTGATGGTGGTGTATCTATGATTGGTTCTGATATGGCCATGTCTGCTCAAGCGGTTCACAGTTACAATAATAATAAATTCACTGCTAATGGTAGCGTTCATTTACAACGTGCTGATCGCCAAATCTTTGGTGACAGTGTTGAGTATAATACTGACTCTGAATACGGTCTTGTTACAGGCAATGCCCGTTTGATTGCTGAAGGGACAACCTTAACCGGTGATAAGGTAGAAGGATGGATGAAGGAAGTTCGTGCTGTAGCGCAAGGTAATGTTACTTTCTCTAATCCCGAACGAAACGTGTCTGGTTCTGCTGACCGAGCTACATATACACAAACGCCAAACCAAAATGATGGAGTGGTACTCTTATCTGGTTCTGCGCATGCCGTTCAAAATGGTAATGTACTGAATGCACCGGAACTGAAAATTCGTTTAGCTGATGATTCTGCTGAAACATTAGGTGGACGTAGTACACTCGTCATTGTTCCGAATAAATAAGGATAATATATGTATATAGAAACCAAAAACTTAGTTAAAACCTTTAGCGGACGCAATGTGGTAGATGGTGTAAGTCTACGCGTTGATAAAGGCCAAGTTGTAGGTCTATTAGGGCCTAATGGGGCCGGTAAAACTACGTCATTTTATATGATTGTAGGCATTGAAAGACCAAGTTCTGGTATCATTACCGTTGATGGCAAGGATATAACAAATATTCCTATGTATAAGCGGGCGGCTGAAGGTATTGGATACTTACCGCAAGAGGCATCAATCTTTCGTTCCATGTCTGTAGAGGACAATATTCGTGCCATGCTACAGACTACGGCAAAAAAGCCTGATGAGATTGAAGCTATCGTGGAATCATTGATTGAAGAATTTCATATTGGACATGTCCGTGACCGTATGGGGATGCAATTATCTGGTGGTGAACGACGCCGTGTAGAAATTGCGCGTTGCCTCGCCTTAGAACCTAATTTCATCCTTCTTGATGAACCTTTTGCAGGTGTCGATCCAATTGCGGTTGCTGATATTCAGCAAATTATCTTACACGTTAAGAACCGCGGTATTGGTATCTTGATTACAGACCATAATGTTCGCGAAACATTGGGGATTGTAGATAAGGCTTATATTTTGAGTAATGGTAAAATCCTCCTAGAGGGTACCCCTGATGAAATTGCGAATGATCCAATCGCTCGTGAACATTATTTAGGGGATAACTTTAAATTATAGGAGGGGCTATGCGATTATTAGATAAATATATTTTAAAAGCTTTTGTAGGCCCATTCCTATTTGGGGTTTTTGCTTTTACTAGTATTTTTATTGGTACAGGCACATTGTTTAGGATTGCTCAATATATTACTGAATATGGAGCGCCATTGTTGCTTGTCATGCAAGCATTTGTCTTGGCTTTACCAAGTATTGTTATCTTAACATTCCCAATGTCGGTTTTATTGGCTTCTCTTATGACCTTTAGTCGTTTGAGTAGCACTAGTGAAATCGTTGTTATGCGTGCTGGTGGACTAAGCTTTTTACGCTTGGCCATGCCCGTATATATCATTGCACTCATCATTTCCATTGGGGCTGTAGCATTTAATGAATTTGTTGTGCCTCGTACAAATCATATGTATCAAACGATTGTGCGCGAACAAATTATGAAAAATGCATCACCTCAAACACAAAATCATATTGTGTTAAAAACGATGAATGGTGACGAGCTAGGCACATTGCTGTATGCTAAGAGCTATGATGCTGAAACCAAACAGTTGTCCATGATTACGGTTCAACAATTTGGGGAGGGCGGCAAGTTACAACAAGTTGAAAATGCTGATACAGCTATCTGGAATGGTCAATATTGGGTGATGCAGAATGGTATCATCTATGATCTATCAGCTGGTAATGGTGTTGAACGTACCATGAAATTTAAGGAGCAATCCTTGCCGATTAAGTCTGCCCCAAAAGATATTCAACAAGATCAACGTAAACCTGAGGAATTAACGATTAAGGAGTTACGTCATCAAATCAGAGCTTATAAGGCTGCTTATACTAATGCTAATAAACTTGAAATGGAAATGTACCAACGTTTTACAATTCCGTTGGCAAGTTTTGTATTTGCTCTTGTAGGTGCACCTTTAGGCCTTCAAAAACAACGTTCTAGTTCATCTATCGGCTTTGGTATTAGTATTCTTATCATCTTTATTTATTATGGGGTGATGACCTTTGCTGGTGCCTTAGGGAAAGGTGGAGCATTGCCAACCGTATTAGCTGCATTAATACCGGATACATTAGGTATTATTGCAGGGTTGTATTTGAATTGGCGCGTATCGAAATAACAGATTGTATTCTTAGGAGAAAGGAGGGACATGATGTTAGTAGGTGTCAAAATCTTAATAATTATCGCTCTTATGGGTGGTCTCATTGCTTACATGGGGGATAAGCTAGGCACTAAAATTGGTAAACGTCGTATGTCCCTCTTTGGATTACGACCTAAGCACACATCTATTATAGTTACTATTGTGACAGGCCTTTTGGTTGCAGCAGCTACAGTTGGGGTATTAACCTTTACGTCTCAAAGTGTGCGAACCGCATTGTTCGGTATGGATCAGTTGCGAGCTGATATAAAGCAGCTGAATAATGAGGTTGCTGCAAAGACGCAAGAACTGATTCGTGGGCAGGCTTTGTTAGAACAAAATAAACAAGAGCTTGAAGAACGGATGGCTGAGATCGAACAAATTCGCCGTGAAGTAGAGGCTACAAAAGCTGAATTGGCGAGTGCACAAGCTGCTAAAGACGCAACAGAAGCCGAATTGGCATCTTTACAAGCCTCTTATGCAGAGGTGTCTCAAAAGGTAGCTGAGCTTGAAGCAACACGTGCTAAGATGGAAGCGCATATTAAGAATCTACAAAATACACAAGAACAATTGCAGAATGGCATCATTCATTTACGGGAAGGAACCATTCTCTTCCAAGTAGATCAGCTATTAGCACAAGCTGTTGTACGACCTGGTTTAAGTGAAGAAGATAGTAATAATGCTATTAAACATATTATCGATGATACAAATAAACTTGTTTTACGTCGCTTAGGTATAGAAGATAATGGTCAATCCGTTGTGTATGTAGATCGACAAAATGTTGAGGTAGCTACTCAAAAGCTAATCAATTCCAAGACTCCTATGGTGGTTCAAGTTGTGGCAGCCGGAAATATTATTTCAGGTGAACCTGCAGTTGCAGTTATTCAAGTATATCCACAACAGTTTATCTATAAAAATGGAGAGGTAATTCACTCTACGGTAATTGATGGGGGTACTAATGCTCAATCGTCTATGCTTCAATTCTTGAAACAAGTAAATGAGCGTGCTAAGGCAAAGGGGATTATTCCTGATTCCTTATCAGGTGATATTGGAACGATACCTGGTGATGATTTGTTTACAGCTATTAAAAGAATAAGTACTATGCGTGGCAAGGTTCATGTGGAAGCTTATACTGATGGAGATACATATTCATCTGGTCCTGTTCACCTCAAGTTGCGTATTACTCAAATGCCAGATTTCAATGATAAGGCAAAAATGCAAACTAATTAATATAATGAAGGTATGCTGTTTTCATACATTATAAAAGAAGGTCTTATGTAATTTTCAACATAAGACCTTCTTTTTATGTTAAAATATAACTACTGTACTTACAAAGGGGATAATCAAATGACTGAAAATACATATATTTTAGCAGTGGATCCAGGAAATGAGAAAACTGGCGTAGCTATACTCTCACCTTCCGGTGAGATGATATGCCGTAAAATTATTTCTTCAAATACTTTCAATAAAGATATTGAGCGTATTTTAACTGAATATTATGGTATTGTTCATATTGTTTGTGGAAATGGTACAAATCATAAACATTTGTATCCTTCGCTTCAACAAATTGGACGTAATCATAAAATTACAACTAGTTTAATCGACGAATCTCATAGTACAGAGGAGGCCCGTAAATTATATTGGCAATATAATCCTCCTACAGGGTGGCGCAAGATTATTCCTACATCTATGCAATTTCCACCAGAACCTGTAGATGATTTGACGGCTCTCGTTATTGGATTGCGCTATACGAAGCAGTTAGCTCAGAACGAAGCGGCAATCAAAGAAGAAACTATGAGTTCAAGTGAGTTAGAAGAGAAAAGATTACATGCTATGGAGCAGTTATACGGAAAAGGAGATAATCATGACAAGTGAAACTTCAACGCGTAACTGGTCAAATCTTATTATGCGCTGTGTAATGATGATTCTAGGCGCCCTAATATATACGGTGGGCTTAGATTTGTTTTTAGTACCAAATAGCATCATCGACGGCGGTATAGTTGGTATCTCTTTGATGGCTGCGGAACTATCAGGTATTTCCTTTAGTATTTTCGTAGTACTTTTCAACTTACCCTTTTTATATTTAGGCTATAAAGTAATTGGTAAAGGATTTACCTTGTCTACTTTGTTCTCTATTATATGGATGGCAATATTTTCTACCATTGCACACCGCTTTACACCTATTACAACTGACCCATTTTTAGGGGCAATCTTTGGTGGTATAATCTTAGGTATTGGAGTAGGGCTTATTATTCGTAATGGTGGCTCATTAGATGGATCTGAAATCGTAGCTATTATCTTTGATAAACGGTCCACCTTTTCTGTAGGCGAAATTGTAATGGCCATGAATTTAGTTATTCTTGGAGCAGCGGGCTTTGTATATAGTTGGAATAGTGCCATGTATTCCTTAATTGCTTATTTTATTGCTTATAAGATGATTGATGTGACCATTACTGGACTTGAAGAATCTAAAGGGGTTATGATTATTACCGATGCAGATAATTCCAAGATTATTGCTGATGCATTAAATGCTAATCTTAATCGTGGTGTTACTATTATGTACGGAGAAGGCGGGTATTTAAAACAACCGAAACATGTATTATATTCTGTAGTAACGCGGCTAGAAATTACAAGATTAAAGGATACCGTTTATGAAGTAGATCCTACAGCATTTATTACGATCCAAGACGTACATGATGTCTTTGGTGGGAGATTTACGAAAGGTGGTCATTAAGAGGAAACTATGAGTAATAAGTTAGGTAATACAATAGTAAAAGAAATATTAGATTGGATTTATGCTATTGCATTGGCATTAATCATTGCTATGGTAATTCATATTTTCTTGATTCAACCTACTAGAGTGTCTGGGGAATCAATGGATGATACATTACACAATGGACAATATTTGATTGTTACCAAATGGCATCATATTATGAATGATATGCCCGAATATGGACAAATCGTTATTATTGATAGTCGTGTTAATCGTGTTCGTACATGGGTGGATGATGTAAAAGAACCACTGATGAACTATGCATCTGTTTTTAATAAATCCGCTCAAACAAATGATGTATGGGTAAAACGTGTAATAGGTAGACCTGGTGATGTACTAGAGTTTAAAGATGGTTATGTATGGCGTAATGGAGAAAAATTACAAGAACCATATACAAAAGATACAAAAATGAATTATACTCGGTCTACACCTGTAACAGTTCCTGAAGGTCATGTATTTGTGATGGGGGATAATCGCAATCATTCTAGTGATAGTCGTTTTATCGGCCCAGTTCCTGTTGATCATATTCTAGGATTTGTTTCTTACGCAATTTAATAATCGTGAAAGCCTATCTACGATAAATTTCATCGTAGATAGGTTTTTTATAAGTTAAGAAGGATTAAGTTATGTTGTATCTTGTGAAATGTATACTAAATAAAATTTAGCAAGACGGCTAGGTCGAATCTAAATATATCACTTATCAAGCTTATAGAAAATAAACAATTCAAACAAATGAATTAATATAAATTATAAGTGTAGCTAAATTTAATAAGTAATAATTATTAAAATTGTGGCTGTAGATAATAAAATTATCTATTTTTTTAGACTATAAAATGAAATTTTGTAAAATTAAATTTTTAAAAATGCAGTAATAATCTATGTTTTTGATATAATTTTTATTCATGAAAGAAATTTCATAAAATTTAGTTGTGTAAAATGCTTTACAAAGTTTTGGGGTGGTGGTATATTCACATCAACAGAAAGGCTACGCTACAAAGAAGTGGAGCTAAGATAGATAATTTAGTTGAGGAAACATGGACACTCCTAATACATCTTTCATAGTGATACTACTTATGTAGTGAATGTCTTCTGCAAATATAAATTCTTATTTATAAGAAAGAAGGAATTCATTATGAAAAAACAATTCGCAACAATGTTAGCAGCAACAGCAGTGTTAGGTGTAACAACAGCATTTGCTGCAAATCCATTCTCCGATGTAACTCCAGATAGTTGGGCATACCAAGCAGTATCCCAATTAGCACAAGCTGGTATCGTTAATGGTTATCCAGATGGCACTTTCAAAGGCCAAAACAATATCACTCGTTATGAAATGGCTCAAATGGTAGCTAAAGCTATGGCTAACCAAGATCGTGCTAACGCTGAACAACAAGCTATGATTAACCGCTTGGCAGATGAGTTCTCTAACGAGTTGAACAACCTCGGAGTTCGAGTATCTCGCTTAGAAGACCGTGTAGGTAATGTAAAGGTAACTGGTGATGCTCGTATCCGTTATCAAGGTTCTGAAGACAAAGGTGTTTACAAAGCTAATAGTAAATCTTTAACTGACGGCCGTGCACGTGTACAATTCAATGCTAATGTAAATGATAAAACACAAGCAGTTGTTCGTGTAAAAGGTAATTACGAATTTGGTGACTCTACTAAAGGTTCTCAAGCAACAATCGATCGTGCTTACGTAGATCACAAATTTGGTAGCAACGTATCTGCTAAAGCTGGTCGTTTCCAACAAACAATTGGTGGCGGTTTGATGTACGATGATACATTTGATGGTGCACAATTGAACGTAGGTAATGATAAAGTTCAAGTACAAGGTGCGTATGGTTATATGATTGATGGTGCTGCTGATGGCAACTCCAAATCTGATAACCCATCTGTATCCTATGTAGGCTTAAAAGGTAAAGTTGGTAAAGAATCCTCCGTTGGTGGTTTCTACTCCAGATTATCTAGCGGCAACTTGAACCATAATGGTGTAACAGTTAATTCCGATAAACAAGATGTTTACGGTTTCAATGCGGACTTCCGTAAAAATAAATTGTGGGCTGGCGGTGAATGGTTGAAAGCTTCCAACGTAGATAATTCTCAAGCTTGGACAGCAGGTCTTGGCTATGGTAACTACGACATCGCTAAAAAAGGTACATGGGATGTGAAAGGTCAATACTTCAACCAAAAAGCTAATGCACCAATCGTAAGTTCCACTTGGGATCAAGCATATGATTTAACAAATACATCTAATGGTTACAAAGGTTACATGGCTAGCGTAGACTACGCAGTACAAGATAACGTAGGTTTATCCGCAGGTTATGGCTTCAACTCTAAAGACCAAAGCGGTAATGATCTTTCCGATTTCTATCGTGCAGAATTAAATTACAAATTCTAATTCCCTCACAAACAAAAAAAGACTTCTTCGGAAGTCTTTTTTTGTTGCATAAAAGTATTATGAATTATTTTATATATAATAGTATATATATATAGTAAAATGTTTTATAAATACATAATATTAAAAGTAATCGAATAATTTAGTGGTTATCAAGAATTATATCCCTTATATTGTAGGATATATTTATAAAATCTTTCTGTATAGAAAGATAAATTTCTTATTAATTATATATATATTAATAAGTTTAACTTAATGAAAAATATAATAAAAATTCTCAATTAATAGAAAAGGATATAAAATTAAATTTTTTTATGAAAAAAATTATATCCTATAAAACTAGATAAAATCTAACTTAGCAAGCATTTTAAGTTATAAAAACAAGATAATGAGAACACAATTGAGAAAAAAGGGTTTACACGAAAAAGTGGTTGTGCTAATATCACCGTACGAGAAGTAGCAAACACATGAAATGAAGAACTTCGATGTAGAATGTGGCGAGGAAACGTGGACACTCCCAAAGATTCTTAATCTGAAGAACTGAGTAGAATGTGAATGTTATGACTTGTAACATTTTATTTTCTATTTTTTTCAGAAAGAAGGAATTTAACTATGAAAAAACAATTCGCAGCAATCTTTGCAGCAACAGCAGTATTGGGTGTAACTACTGCATTCGCAGCTAACCCATTCTCCGACGTAACTCCAGATTCTTGGGCATACCAAGCAGTTTCTCAATTGGCTAACGCTGGTGTTATCAATGGTTACCCAGATGGTACTTTCAAAGGCCAAAATAACATCACTCGTTACGAAATGGCTCAAATGGTAGCTAAAGCTATGGCTAATCAAGACCGCGCTAACGCTGAACAACAAGCTATGATCAACCGTTTGGCTGATGAATTCTCCAACGAATTGAACAACTTGGGCGTTCGTGTAGCTCGCTTGGAAGACCGCGTTGGTAATGTAAAAGTTACTGGTGATGCTCGTCTTCGTTACAAAGATGCTGAACATGCTAAATCCAAATTTGACGCTCGTGCACGTGTACAATTCAACGCAAAAGTAAACGATCGTACAGACGCTGTAGTTCGTTTGACTTCTGGTAACTTCGAATTAGGCAATTCTGAAAATGAAGATAAAGCAGATGCTACAATTGACCGCGCTTATGTAAACCATAAATTCGGCGAACGCGTATCCGCTAAAGCTGGTCGTTTCGGTCAATCCTTCGGTGGCGGCTTGATGTTCGACGGCACATTCGACGGTGCTCAATTGAATGTTGGCAACGATAAAATTAATGTACAAGCTGCATACGGTTACATGGTATCCGGTGATAATGGTAGAATTGTTGCCAATAATACCAATGGTAACGAATTAACAAAAGATCAAAATGTAACTAACACATATATTGGTTTAACTGGTAAAGTAGGTAAACACACTATGGTAGGCGGTTTCTACGACCGTGTAAATCAAGATACTGATAATGGTTACAAAAACATCTATGGCTTCAATGCTGATGCTAACTTCGACAAAGTTTGGGTTGGTGGCGAATGGTTGAAAGATTCCCATGTAGACGACTCTCAAGCTTGGACTGCAGGTCTTGGCTTTGGTAACTACGACATCAAAAAAGCAGGTACTTGGGGCGTAAAAGGTCAATACTTCAACCAAAAGAAAAATGCACCAATTGTAGATACTACTTATAATCAATTCTACACTACAGATGCTAAAGGTTGGATGGCTTCCGTTGACTATGCATTGCAAAATAACGTTGGTTTATCTGCTAACTATGGTTTCGACTGGAAAACTCAAGATGGTACTGACAAAGGTGACTTTTACCGTGCAGACCTTAACTACAAATTCTAATTTGATAGTTAATTATATGAAAGAGACTTCTTCGGGAGTCTCTTTTTTGTGTTTAATATAAAGTTAAATGAAAATTATATGAAGTGTTTATTATAGTGTTTTATTAATATTATACAATTGATTAAGAAATAATAATTAATTGATAATAGAGGATTTTGCATTTAATGAAAGTTTTATGACTATACTTTCTAATCATTATTAGAGTTCTTACCGCTAATTTCTATCTATATAGCCACTATTAATGGTATAATAAAGAGTATTTAAAATTTTTATAAAGGAGGCAAACATGAATCCTTCTTTTTCTCATATTAAAATGGTTGCCATTGATTGTGATGAAACCTTGGTACGCAGTGATAATACTGTATCTGACTATACAGTAGATGTGTTACATCGTTTACAGCAAAGGGGCATCGTTGTTACCATTGCTACGGGACGGATGTATCAAACGGCAAAGCCTATTGGTTCTGCTTTAAAGCTTGGTAATGTACCCATGATTTTGTTCTCTGGAGGACTCATTCAAGAATTAGAAACAGGGTGTAAACTATTTGAGCAGACCGTTTCTGTTGAGGCTGTACAGCGTATTTATGAATTAGCAAAACAATATGATTGGCATATACAATCCTATATAGATGATCATTTGCTATGTCATCATAAAACATGGCAGTCCGATCTCTATGAAGTTCAAACGGGAGCGAAAGCAGAGTTTTTAGGTGATGGGTTATATACTTTAGAGTCTGAACCAAATAAGCTAATCGCTATTGATACAGTAGAGGGGATTGATCAAATTATTGATACTTTGACTCCTGAAGTGGGCGATTTGGTTAATCTAGTTCGTAGCCAAAAAGACTTTTTAGAAATCGTTGCCCTTAATGTGTCAAAGGGGCGTGCTTTGACACAACTAGCTTTAGATAATCATATTAGTTTAGAACATATCGTTTCTTTTGGTAATGCAGAAAATGATATTTCTATGCTACGTAAAACAGGTTACTCTGTAGCTGTTGAAAACGCTACAGATCATGTAAAATCTGTGGCTTATACAATTTGTGGCCATCATAATGACGATGGAGTAGCCCATTGGATTGAAGATAATCTTTTATAATGGAGTAAAACTATGGAAGCATTTCGTTTGTTAATAGTTACAGGTATGTCAGGTGCCGGCAAAACTCAAGTATTGCAAGCTTTAGAAGATATGGGGTATTTATGTATTGATAATATTCCCCCTGTGCTGATTCCTAAATTAAGTGAAATTTGCCGACAAGGTGGAGAACGGACTAATCGCGTTGCTCTTGTTGTAGATATTCGGGGGGGCGAATTTTTTGAAGCTCTTTCTTCATCTTTAGATACATTAAAAGATATGAAGGTAGATTTTGAAATTGTATTTATGGATGCTACAGATGAGACTTTGATTCGTCGATATAAGGAAAGTCGACGGAGTCATCCATTGGCTCCTAATGGGCTAATTACAACAGGGCTAAAAAAGGAACGCCAAATTCTTAACTCTGTGCGCCATAAAGCAGATTTTATTATTGATACCACTAATATGAAAACAGCCAGCTTGAAAGAGTATTTAAAAACGCGCTTTGCTCAAGTTGATGAAGCTCATGGTATGGCTATTACTGTAGTGAGCTTTGGTTTTAAGTATGGTATTCCTCTCGATGCAGATATGGTATGGGATGTTCGTTTTCTACCTAATCCATTTTATATTCCTGAGTTTCGTCATAAAACAGGTCGTGTAAAAGCAGTGAATGAATATATTCATTCCTTTGAAGTAACAGAGGAATTTAAAAAACGTTACTTTGATACCATGGACTTCCTTGTACCAAATTATGAACAAGAAGGGAAATCTCAGTTTATTGTGGCAGTAGGTTGCACAGGTGGTATGCATAGATCTGTAGCTATGGCAGAGGCTCTATACTCGCACTTGTTAGAAAAAGGATATCGTGTAACTGTTGAACATAGAGATATGATGAAAAATAATGTAGAAGAAGATTATAATCCTCATGAAATTATAACACTTGATAACTAGATAGGGGGGATTATGTTGCGAAAAGGATGGTTCCGGTGGCTAATTCCGGGTCTAAATATAAAACGTTGGCTTGCCCTATTTAGTTGTGGTGTAGGTCTTTTAATTATTGGTATTTCTTTGATTTTTAACTATCAATGGCTTGCGGTTCTTGAAGATATTGTACTTGCCTTTTCCTATAATATGACGGGCTTTTACAATTATAATGTACTCATTGCTGTAGGGGCTGTACTATTATCGATTGGTGCTGTATTAATGCTCATCGGTACGAGTAAAGTTATTAAAACGATTATTCGTGCGGTACTACCTAATCCTGACAGCAAAGTATCGGATATTATTTTTCAAAATATCCGACTCGATAAGGGCCCAAAAATTGTAGTAATCGGTGGTGGTACGGGCTTATCAAATTTATTGCGTGGTTTGAAATCACATACATCAAACCTATCTGCGATTGTAACAGTTGCTGATGATGGAGGTTCTTCTGGTCGCTTGAGAGAAGACTTTCAAATGATAGCTCCTGGTGATTTGCGAAACTGTTTAGTATCACTAGCTGAACAAGAAGGAGTAATGGAGAACTTATTCCGTTATCGTTTCGATGGTGAAAATGAGCTTTCTGGGCACAGTTTTGGTAATCTCTTTATCACTGCGCTTGCTCAAGTTTATGATGGAGATATTGAAGAAGCTCTTGAAGCGGCTAGTAAATTGTTGCGTGTCCGTGGTCGTGTAATTCCTTCCTCTACAGAGTTCATTAAATTGCGTGCAGAGATGACAGATGGCACTATTGTAGAAGGTGAAAGTAATATACCACACTCGGGTAAACGAATTCGCCATATCTATAGTGATCCAGCATTGCCTAAGCCAGAGGGGGCTGCATTACGTGCCATTGATGAAGCGGATGTAATTATTTTAGGTCCTGGTAGCTTATATACAAGCATTATCCCAAATTTACTAACTGATAAGTTGGCCTCTCATGTACGTGCCAGTAAGGCTAATAAAATCTATATTGCTAATGTTATGACACAACCGGGTGAAACCACAGGCTACACATTAAATGACCATGTAGAGGCTTTAATTGCTCATGGCGGAGAAGGAATTATAGATACTGTTCTTGCCAATGATGGGCCGTTGCCAATTCAAATGGTTGAACAATATAGTGCTGTAGGATCTGAACCATTGGTATTAGATACTAAAAAGTTACAAGACAAAGGAATCCGCACTATACGAGCTACCTTAATTAACCCTCAAAAACCAGCTGTTCACGATCCTGAACGGTTAGGTAAAGTTATTATGGATATCATTCATGCTATGCAATCTAATACTGAACCGCATATCTTAGAATATTATCTTCAACGAGATGATCATTAATGAGAAGGGATGTCCATGTCATTTGCAGAAGATGTAAAAAATGAATTATGCCAATATGAAGTCTCTAGTGATGCGGATGTGGCCATGAAAATTGAAGCGTCTTGCTTATTGCGTATGAGCGGATCTATCATTTTGGGGATGAAAGGTGCCGTTGGCATTCGTTTAGCTACGGCTAATAATGCAGTAGCTCGTCGGTTGCTTGGTATTTTGAAAAAGCAATACGAATTACCTACAAATGTATTAGTACGACAAGGTTTAAACCTGCGTAAAAAAAATATGTATACGCTCTCTGTGGAACCTTCTATAGAGGGGAGACAGGCTTTAGAGGATCTTGCTTTATGGCCTGTAACCGAACAAATTCCTCGCAGTTGGCTCAAATCAATGGAAGCACGACGAGCCTTTTTAAGGGGAGCTTTTTTAGGGGGAGGCTCTGTCAATAAACCACAAAGTGATTACCATCTTGAGTTTATGACGGGAAACGAGATTTTTGCGAGGGAAATTATCCATGTATTACGGCTTTTTCACATTCATGCAGGCTTAACAGAGCGGAAGGAAGAGTATGTAGTATATCTTAAAGAAGGGGATGCAGTAACAAATTGTTTGCAAATCATGGGGGCTCAATCGGCGCTTATGGAATTTGAAAACGTGCGGATTATGAAAACCGTACGGAATCAAATAAATCGTCAAGTCAACTGTGAGACGGCAAATTTACAGAAGGTTGTGGATGCAGCAGTTCGTCAGGTAAAAGCAATTCGTATTATTGATAGAGAAATCGGCATTGAAGAATTACCTGAAAAGTTGCGCGTCGTTGCAAGACTTCGGTGGGAGAATCCTGAAGCGAGTTTAAAAGAGCTTGAAGAGTTGATGGAGGGGGAACTATCTAAATCTGGAATTGGCCATCGACTAAAGAAGATTGAAGCATTAGCACTTACGTATGACCCGTTGGGGCTCGAAGAAATATAGAGGTAATAATATATGTTTTCCTATAAATCAAGATATTGTGTAGCTGCGGCTATGGCTGCCATGGCTGCCCTTACAGGCCATGTAGAAGCTCGTGATATAGATTTACAATCAATTGGATATTTTCAGTTTTCTCCGTTACCACCATCGTTGGTGTCTCAAACGGATACATTGCTCCTATCGGATAGTCCTGAATATGTAGGACCTGTAGGAGGTACGTTAAGTGCAGGTACAATTAATGGCAATGGTCGTATCTATTTCTATCATGTAAATGAAATGGATTTACCTCACAAGATTGCTATCGTCTTAGAAAACCAAACGGCTTATCCAACTTCAGTACATGTCATGAGACAATTAAAATCTGTAGCTACACCTAACTATTTTGCAGCAGGTCGTGATTTGTCGCGAAAGGATTTGGAGCAACCTCTTAATGAAAGCCCAGATGCAAGACCGTTATACTCTCTTAGCATCCCACCACAAGGGCGTCAATTAATCTTTAGTGACTTAGAAAATACACCGGTAAATCGAGATGCATTATTTACGGGTATTGTAGATATTAAAACAGAAGGGCCTATATTTGCGCGTGTCATGATGTTGCCTATGGGTATGGACCCTGTTGATGCGTCACATTGGGTGAAAAATCTTCCTATTGATGAAATACAATTACGCGGTACTTATACTGGTGCTAAACGTAATATGGAGGTTACTACACCATTCGACACCGCTTTAGGCGGTGCCTTTGTAGAAATTGGTAATGACCGAGAGGATACGTTTATCAATGGTGTAGACGAAATGCAAAATAAAGCATTTGTTCGTGACCGTGGTAACTATGGCGTATCGTATACGTTAAAAATTCCTACAAAGGGGAATGAACCGTTTAGACTGTATTTTAACCCTCTTGGGGGACCTTATTCTGGTTCCTTTATGGTAAAAGCATTGCATCAACAAGGTGCTAGACGGGGACAGACCGATACACGAACTTATCACATTGGTGGTGAAGATGGTATTTCCGCATTAGGGGAAGGTACTATATTAGATAGTCGTCTATTAGGGAATTATAATGCGGGCGATTTATTAACATTAAACTTTATGCCAGCCGGTGCATCGAATTTGCCAATTCGTTTCTTGTTAATTCCTGAATCTCTTGCAAATCCACAAAAACATCAAACTATTGCTGTTAATGTGCCGAAAGATGTTAAAGACATTTTAGGGCATCCAACTCAAGGAGGCACACAAATACCTGTAGGCCCTGTAGGTGGTAAAGATGGAGATAAAGGAGCAGTAGATACTAAAAAATCTACTATTGAAAGTCCAGCTAAGCGGGCAGAAACAATTGCTCATGAAGAAACTAAAAAGTTGAGCGATAAAGCTGTAGCAGATGTAAAAAAAGAAGCGCAACTTAAAAAGGCAAAAGATGAGAAAGAAGCATTAGCTCGTAAAAAAGCTGAAGAGGCTCGACTAGCTGCAGAAAAAGCCGAAATGTTGCGAAAGGCTGCAGAGGCCAAGCATGCTGAAATTGAGCGTAAGATGGCTGAAAAAGCCGAAGCAGAGCGTAAAGCAGAGGAAGCTCGCAAGGCGGAAGCGGCTCGTAAAGCTGAAATGGCACGTATCGAGGCAGCGAGAAAAGCGGAAGCAGATCGGCTAGAGGCGGCTCGTAAAGCAGAAGAAGCTCGACTAGCAGCGGAAGCAAAACGTCTTGAAGAAGAAAGTAGAATTGAAGCTGCTCGTATTGAGGCTGCACGCAAAGCGGAGGAAGAAAGAAAAGCGGCCGAAGCTAAGGCACGCTTTGAAGCGCAAAGAGCAGCAGAAAAAGCTGCTTTAGAGGCCAAAAAGGCCGAAGAGGAACGCTTGGCTGCTGAGGCTAGAGCTCGTTTAGAAGCACAACGTAAAGCTGAGCAGGAAGCATTGGAAGCAAGACGTGCCGAAGAAGCTCGTAAAGCAGCAGAAGCGAAAGCTGCTTTAGAAGCACAACGTGCTGCTGAGCAAGCCGCTCTTGAAGCGAAGCGTCAAGAAGATGCTCGTAGAGCGGCAGAGGCTAAGGCTGCTTTGGAAGCACAACAAATGGAAGCAGCAAGAAAAGCAGAAGAGGCTCGTCGTGCGGAGGAAGCGCGTAGAGCAGAAGAAGCTCGAATTGAAGCGGAACGTAAAGCTGAGGCCGCTCGTGTAGCAGCAGAAGGAAAACGAGCAGAGGAAGCACGCAAAGCTGAAGCTGCGAGAATTGAAGCGGCGCGTAAAGCTGAACAAGCTCGTTTAGAAGCAGAAGCACGTAGAGCAGAAGAAGCTCGTAAAGCAGAAGCAGCTAGACTTGAGGCACAACGTAGAGCTGAACAGGAACGACTCGAAGCAGCGCGCCGTGCTGAAGAAGCTCGTATTGCTGCAGAGGCTAAACGTGCCGAAGAAGTGCGTAGAGCCGAAGAAGCTCGTCGCATAGAAGAAGCAAGACGTGCCGAAGAGGCTCGTAAAGCAGAGGCGGCTCGCATAGCGGCGGAAGCTCGTAAGGCAGAGCAAGAGCGACTTGCTGCAGAACGAGCTGAAGCAGAACGTCAAGCAGCCGAGGCACGACGCCTTGCTGAGGAACGATATAAAGCGCAACTAGAGGCCGAACGTAAAGCTGAAGCTGCTCGTCAACAAGCGTTGGCTCAAGCTGAAATAGAGCGTAAAGCAAAAGAGCGTGCTGAAGCGATTCAACGTGTTCGAGATCAACAAGAAAGTGCTCGTCGTCGTGCAGAACTTGCCCGTCAACAACTTGAAGCCGAACGTAAGGCTGCTCAAGCATCTAAGAGGACTCCTTCCTTCAGTGAACTTGATGATATTCATGGGGATACATCAAATGTAACTATTCCAAATGCTGTATCCATTGATGAGTTAACAAAACCTAGACCGACGGCATCCCAAAATACACGTCGTCGTGAGCAACGTCAGCCTCAATTGTTGCCAAATCAGCAAAATGTGCAGATAAATCCTGTAGCGAATGAGTCGCAACAAGATCAAATGCCGTATACTACACAAAATGAACAGCAAAATGATGAAGAAAATCCACCAAGACTATATCCACTAGGTTAAGGTTCTTAATTTCTAAAAAAGAAATGTTAGATTAAAGTTTAAGATATGGTAGTGGCTTAATAGCTGTTTAAATATAGAGAGGATAAGCAATTTTATATGCTTGTCCTCTTTTTAAAATCCATATGAATTTTGTGTTTTACATTGACTTTCAAAGGTGGATTCAGTACAATAAATAAAGAAAATGCATATATGGTACGAGAGACCATTGCATAATACAATACCTTTTAATTTAGTCCAGAGAGGCTGAGAAAGGAATATAGTTGAAGTGCCCATAGGGGCTTCTTTGTGCAAACTATTTGACCTTTTGCCCTGGGCAAAAGGTCTTTTTTGTTACGTGAGTTAGGAGGAAATCATGGGACAAGTTAGCCTAAAAGGCAAAGATTTATTGGGTTTGCAAAATGTGTCACCTGAAGAAATCAAATTGATTTTAGATGTGGCAAAGAAAATGAAGAAGATTGTTCTTTCTGATGACAAGAAGGTTCCACTTTTAAAGGGGAAATCCATTATTAACCTTTTTATGGAGCCAAGTACTCGTACCCGTAGTTCCTTTGAGTTAGCCGGCAAATACTTAGGGGCTGACGTGATCAATCTTTCTCCTAGTGGATCTTCCATGGGTAAAGGTGAAAGCTTCCGCGATACATTGTTAACTATGTCCTACATGGGCACAGATGCTATCGTAATGCGACACAGCGCAGAAGGTGCACCTTTATATGCTACGAAAGCCGTAGATCCTATTATCATTAACGCAGGCGATGGCGCTCATGAGCATCCAACACAAGCATTACTAGATATGTATTCTATCTTAGAGAAAAAGAAATCTATTGAAGGCCTAAAGGTGGTTATCCTTGGGGATATAATGCATAGTCGCGTAGCACGCTCCAACATTTATGGCCTTACAAAAATGGGGGCTGATGTACATCTAGCTGGTCCTCGTACAATGGTATATCCAGAATTTGAAAAATTAGGTGTTACCGTACACCATGATATTCGTGAAGCTGTTGCTGATGCAGATGTGGTAAACGTACTTCGCATTCAATTAGAACGCATTCACTCTGCACTATATCCTACAAACAGAGAATATGCACGTATCTTTGGTATCAATAGCGATGTATTGAAATTAGCTAAAGACGATGTAATGGTCATGCATCCAGGTCCAATGAACCGTGGCCTAGAAATCGCACCAGATGTTGCGTATTCTGATCAATCAGTAATTCAAGAGCAAGTGCGTAATGGCGTAGCTATACGTATGGCTGTATTGTACTTAACTATTATCGGAGGTGACGGTAGTGAGCTTGCTTATTAAAAATGGTACGGTAGTAAATCCGGCGAAAAAACAAAACGAAGTAGCAGACATTCTCGTAAAAGATGGTAAAATTGCAGCCATCGGTCAAAACTTAAATGCTGAAGGTGCTGAGATATATGATGCAACAGGTCTTATTGTAGCACCAGGCCTTATCGATATTCACACACATTTGCGTGAGCCAGGTCAAGAAGCGAAAGAAGATTTCCACTCCGGTACACAAGCCGCTGCTGCAGGTGGTTTCACACGTGTTGTAACTATGGCTAATACAAATCCTGTAGTAGATAATGCTGCGCTCGTAAGAGGGTTGCAAAAGCAAGCCGAACTTACTGGTGTTGTTAAGGTAGAATTTATTGGTGCTGTATCAAAAGGTCTTGAAGGTAAGGAACTTGCTGAAATGGGGGATATGGCAGAAGCTGGTGTAGTAGCTTTCTCCGATGATGGCCACTATGTAGAAAATGCTGCATTTATGCGTCGTGCTTTAGAATACTCGTCCATGTTTAATAAGATGGTTATCGACCATGCAGAAGATATTACATTGACTAAAAATGGTCATATGCATGAAGGTATTGTTTCTTATGAATTAGGTGTTATTGGTCGTCCTGCAGTAGCTGAAGATTTGGCTGTTGCTCGTGATATCTTGTTATCTGAAATGACAGGTGGTCATATCCATATTGCTCACGTAAGTAGTAAAAATACTGTAGATATGGTGCGCCGTGCGAAGGCTAAAGGTCTTAATGTAACCTGTGAAGTTACAAGCCAACATTTGTCTTTCACAGATGAATACTTACGCGAATATAATCCAGCATTTAAAATGGCTCCTCCAATTCGCTCAGAAGATCATCGCCAAGCATTATTAGAAGGCTTGAAAGATGGCACAATCGATGCGATTATTACAGACCATGCACCACATGCATACGAAGAAAAAGACCATGAATTCTGCTGTGCACCAAATGGTTTCAGCGGCCTCGAAACATCTTTGGCAGCGGTTATTACAAATGCATATGGTCCTGATAAACTTAGCATTGATCAAGTTGTGTACTATATGAGTACTCGACCAGCTGAGTTGATGCACCTTGATGCAGGTGTTCTTGAAGTTGGTAAGCCAGCGGATATTACTGTATTCTCTACAACTGAAAAGTGGACAGTAGATAGAAATAAATTTTATACAAAAGGTAAAGTTAGCCCATTTGATGGTATGACTGTTACAGGTAAAGCTAAACTCACAGTAGTTGATGGCAAAATTGTTATGAAGGAGGGCGTAGTCTTATAATGAAAGGCAAGTTAGTTCTTGAAGATGGTTCCGTGTTTGAAGGTTCCTTATTAGGTGGCGCCCCAACGGTAGGGGAAGTTGTATTTAACACAGGTATGACCGGGTATCAAGAAATCTTGACTGACCCATCCTATGCGGATCAAATTATTACATTAACCTATCCTTTAATTGGTAATTATGGTACTTTAAATTCTATCACTCAAGGTCCTAAACCATATTGTAAAGGTTTTATTGTAGGTGAACTGTGTGACTTCCCATCTAACTGGCAAAATGAGGGGTTATTTAGTGAGTATCTTCGTTTGCACGGCATCCCTTGCCTTTATGATGTAGATACACGTGCGATTACACGTGTTCTTCGTAACCATGGTGTAATGAAGGGCGTACTCGTACGCTCTGATTACCCTATGGAAGATATTCAAAAATTGTTTAAACAAGACTTGCCAACAGATCAAGTTATGCGTGTAACTACAAAATGGCAAGGTATGCGTGGCGATAAAAATGCTGAATTCCACGTAGCGGTAATGGATTATGGTGTAAAGGAAAATATCCTTCGCTCTCTAGAAGCTGCAGGCTGTCGTCTTACTGTATTTCCTGCAGATGCTAAGGCTGAAGATGTGTTGGCAGCAAATCCAGATGGTATTTTTTTATCTAATGGCCCTGGAGACCCTCAAGATCTTGGCTATGCAGTAGAAGAAGTAAAGAAAATGTTTGGTAAGAAACCAATCTTTGGCATCTGTATGGGGCATCAAGTATTGGCACAAGCTTATGGTGGCACCACATTCAAATTGAAATTTGGTCACCGTGGTTCTAACCATCCTGTACAAGATTTACGTACTGGTCGGGTATATATTACATCTCAAAACCATGGTTATGCGGTAGATGATACTTCTTTGCCAGATTTCGTAGAAATTACACATCGTAGCGTAAATGATGGTACCGTAGAAGGTATGCGTCATAAAGAATTGCCAATCTTCTCCGTACAATACCATCCAGAAGCATCCCCAGGACCTACTGATAACCTATATTTATTTGACGAATTTGAAGACTTAATGAGAAAGGGAAAATAATATGACCTCAGAAGCAAAAAAAGTACTTGTAATTGGTTCTGGTCCAATTATTATCGGTCAAGCTGCAGAGTTTGATTATGCTGGTACACAAGCATGCCGTTCCCTTCGAGAAGAGGGTTATAAAGTAGTATTAGTTAACTCCAACCCTGCTACTATTATGACTGATACAGATATTGCAGACCGCGTATATGTAGAACCAATTAGTCTTGAATTCGTAACAGAAGTTATAAAAAAAGAACGCCCTTGGGGTTTGTTGGCTACATTAGGTGGTCAAGTAGGTCTTAATATGGCGGTACAATTGTCTGAAGCTGGCGTATTAGAAGAATATGGTGTAAAACTTCTTGGTACAACTCTTGAAGCCATTAAACAAGCCGAAGACCGTGAACTCTTCAAAGAAGCGATGAAGGAAATCAACCAACCGGTCCCTGAATCCGATATCTTTAACGATCTTGAAGAAGCAGTAGCCTTTGCTAATCGTATTGGGTATCCTATTATCATCCGTCCTGCATACACATTAGGCGGTACTGGTGGAGGTATTGCCCATAATGAAGATGAAATGTATGAAATCACACGTCGTGGTTTGAAACTTTCACCAATTCACCAAATTCTAGCAGAACGTTCCGTTGCAGGCTGGAAAGAGATTGAATACGAAGTAATGCGCGATAGTGCAGATAACTGCATCATCGTATGTAATATGGAAAATATTGACCCTGTTGGTGTGCATACTGGGGATTCTATCGTTGTGGCACCAAGCCAAACCTTGAACGATATTCAATACCAAATGCTGCGTACCGCATCTGTAGAGATTATCCGTTATTTAAAAATCGAAGGCGGTTGTAACGTACAATACGCTTTGAATCCAAATAGCAACGAATATATTGTTATCGAAGTAAACCCTCGCGTATCTCGTTCCTCTGCATTGGCATCTAAAGCAACTGGGTACCCAATTGCGAAGGTAGCAGCAAAAATTGCAGTAGGCATGACATTGGATCAAATTACAAATGCTGTAACAGGCGAAACAAAAGCATGCTTCGAGCCTACACTCGACTATGTAGTAACGAAGTTCCCACGTTGGCCATTTGAAAAATTCAATTTGGCGGACCGCACATTGGGCACTCAAATGAAGGCTACTGGCGAAGTTATGGCTATCGACCGCTCTTTAGAAGGGTCTTTGTTAAAAGCAATTCGTTCCTTGGAGATCGGTTTAGACCATATTGAGCTTAAGAAAATCGCCCATGAATCCATGGAACAGCTTATCGAACGTTTACACTTAGTAGATGATGAACGTATCTATGTTGTGGCAGAAGCTCTTCGCAAGGGGATTAGTGTAGAAAAAATCCACTATATTACAAAAATTGATACATTCTTTATTGAAAAAATCAAAAACATTGTTAATGTAGAAAAAGCATTGGCTGAACAGGGCTTAACAGAAGATGTATTGCGCAAAGCAAAACGCTATTCCTTCACCGATTCTGTTATTGCTCGCTATGCTAATACAACTGTAGAAGAAGTTCGCGCAAAACGTAAAGAATGGAACATTCTTCCAACATATAAATACGTAGATACATGTGCGGCTGAATTTGAATCTAAAACACCGTACTATTACAGTGCTTATGCACAAGAAGACGAAGTTAAACCACTAGGCGAAAAATCCGTAGTGGTACTTGGTTCTGGCCCGATTCGTATTGGTCAAGGCGTAGAGTTCGATTACTGCTCCGTACATTCCTCATGGGCCCTTCGTAAAGCGGGTTATCAATCTATTATGATTAATAACAACCCAGAAACAGTGTCTACTGACTTTGATATTTCTGACTCTTTATACTTTGAGCCATTGACTGTGGACGATGTAATGGAAATTATCAATAAAGAACAGCCAGCTGGCGTCATTGCTCAATTTGGTGGTCAAACGGCTATCAATTTGGCAGGCCCATTGGCAGAACGTGGCGTCAAAATCCTCGGTACATCCGTAGATAGCATCGATATGGCGGAAGACCGTGAACGCTTTGATGAATTGTTGGCGAAGCTTGGTATCCCTCGCCCAGTAGGTGCTTTGGTAACCTCTGATGAAGAAGCACAAGAAGCAGCTAAAAAGTTGAAATACCCGTTAATCGTTCGCCCTTCTTATGTATTGGGCGGTCGTGCGATGGAAATCGTATACAACGATAAAGAGCTTGATGTATACATGAAGGAAGCCGTAGTAGCATCTAAGGAGCATCCTGTTCTTATCGACCGTTACATGGTTGGTATGGAGGTAGAGGTTGACGCTATTTCTGACGGTACCGATGTATGTATCCCTGGTATTATGGAACAAATCGAACGCGCCGGTGTTCACTCTGGTGACTCCATGGCTGTTTATCCAGCTCAACATTTGAGCCAAGAATTGATTGATCAAATCGTTGATTATACACGTCGTATTGCAGTAGGCCTTAATGTTAAAGGTGTACTTAATATTCAATATATCGTGGCTGATGGTGAACTTAACGTTATCGAAGTTAACCCTCGTTCTAGCCGTACTGTACCATTCATTTCTAAGGTTACAGGTATCAATATGGTAGAATGTGCAACACGCATTGCCCTTGGTGAAAGCTTAAAAGACTTAAGCTTACCACTTGGTCTTGTACCTAATAAACCATATGTAGCTGTAAAAGCACCTGTATTCTCCTTCTCTAAAATGGGCCTTGTAGAAATCGCTCTTGGACCTGAAATGAAGTCTACTGGTGAGGTTATGGGGATTGGTCGCACATATTCTGAAGCTTTATTCAAAGCTATCAATGGTGCCAACATGCGTATCCCAGAGGATGGTACAATCCTTATGACTGTTGCAGACCGCGATAAAGAGGAAGCTAGTCAATTAGCAAAAGGCTTTATTGATTTGGGTTATCACATTGAAGCAACTGGTGGTACTGGTAAATACTTCAAGGAACATGGCGTTGACTGCAAGGTAGTTAACAAAATCTCTGAAGGCGATGATAACTGTGCTGACCACATTCGTCAAGACAAAGTCGATCTTGTACTTAATACATTGACTGCAGGTAAACGACCTGAACGCGAAGGCTTCCAATTGCGTCGTCTTGCTGTAGAAATGGGTACACCATGCTTAACAAGTCTCGATACAGCACGGGAAGTATTGCGTGTTGTGGCGAATCGTAAAGATGATGCGAACTACACTGTAGAAGCATTACAAGATTTTGAATTGGAGTAAAATCATGAGTGGCTATGTAGAACAGGGCGAAGTCGTTCGCAATGAGCAAATAGGCTCTGATGTGTGGATTATGGATGTTCACGCACCAAAACAAGCAGCAGAAGCAAAGGTAGGACAGTTTTGTAATGTTCGCGTAGCGGATTCTACGGCACCATTGTTGCGCCGCCCTATTAGCTATGCTGGATTTGATGCCCGAAAGGGTACGATTACCCTTTTGTATCGCGTCGTAGGCAAGGGGACTGAAATTATGACACGTCTCGTGCCTGGTGATACATTAGATTGTTTAGGTCCTTTGGGCGAACCGTTTGTAACATCTAATAATATGCTTCTCGTTGGCGGTGGCGTTGGTATTGCACCGATGCTATGTATCGCATCCCATTTGCAAAAAGATGAAGAAGCACAAGTTATTCTTGGTTTTAGAAATGAAAGCGAAACCTTCTGGGCTGATTTATTTAAAGATACGCCTGTTCAAGTCCACATCACTACTGATGATGGTAGCGTAGGTACAAAAGGCTTCCCTACAGCAATCATGCCTGACCTAATTAATGCTAATTCGTTTACCTCTGTTATGACTTGTGGTCCTATGCCTATGATGAAAGGCGTAGCACAAGTGGCTAAAGAACTCAATGTGCCATGCCAAGTATCTTTAGAAGAGCGCATGGGATGTGGTACGGGCGGTTGCTTAGGTTGCGCTTGTGATGGTGCCGGTGGCAAACGTTATAAAGTTTGTAAGGATGGTCCTGTATTCTCCGCTGAGGAGGTGTTCTTTTAATGCATGAACGCGATTTAAATAACACCGTTACGCCAAATCCAAAGCTTGCCATTGATTATTGCGGGATTAAGATGAAAAATCCTATTATCGCCGCATCTGGCACCTTTGGCAATGGCCCTGAGTATGCTGGGTATTTAGATCTTAGCAATGAGATAGGAGCTATCTCCGTAAAAGGTTTAACACCTAAGGGGCGTCACGGAAACCCTGGAACTCGTATTGCAGAAACACCATCTGGCGTATTGAACTGCATTGGCCTTGAAAATCCTGGAGCTGAACATTTTGTTAGAGAAATTCTACCAGAGCTTAAGAAATATGATGTACCATTGCTAGCGAATATGTCTGCGGGCACAATTGATGAGTTTGCTTGGATGGCAGAGACATTATCTGTAGATGGCATTGCAGGGTTAGAAGTCAACGTATCTTGCCCAAATGTAGAATGTGAAGGCATG
Organism: Veillonella parvula; assembly: GCF_040097785.1. Lineage (GTDB taxonomy): Bacteria > Bacillota > Negativicutes > Veillonellales > Veillonellaceae > Veillonella > Veillonella parvula_D. The sequence continues at coordinate 106,318 of NZ_JBBNNS010000005.1, forward strand.
GCTTTTGGTGTAGATCCAAAGGTTGTTGAATCGGTAACTAAAGCGGTTCGTAAGGTAACGGATAAACCTGTTATCGTTAAGCTTTCACCAAATGTAACAGACATTGTAGAAATCGCAAAGGCTGTTGAAGCAGGCGGTGGTAATGGAGTAAGTCTAATTAATACCTTGTTGGGCATGGCTATAGATATTCACCGTCGCAAGCCTGTATTGGGGAACACTTATGGTGGATTATCCGGCCCAGCCGTAAAACCCGTGGCTCTTCGCATGGTGCACCAAGTTTATAAAGGGGTAACTATTCCTATTATTGGTCTTGGTGGTATCATGACTGGCACAGATGCTATCGAATTTATGATGGCAGGGGCGCAAGCCGTTCAAGTTGGTACAGCTACGATGGTAGATCCAACAGCAATTTCACGTATTGCCCGTGAAATGAGCGAATATGTAGAACAATATAATCTTAACAGCATCACTGATATTGTAGGTGCTGTTCATCAAGTATAACAGAATCATATATACGGCGAGCTTAAACAACCATAAGAATTGTCGTTATATAGGATATGATACAAAAAGACCTAGTACATTTAGTACTAGGTCTTTTCTTATGTATTGAATTGGGGTCTATAATTACATAGATGCCAATTATATAGACTGTTAATGTCATAGTATGGTAATAATATGTATAATTATGATTATACATATGCTTTGTAGAAGTCAATAAATTGCTGTGCTACTGGGGAAAGTGCATGGCCTTTAAGTGTGATAAAAGCTTTTTTGAAATCCCCCGAGAATTCAGGCAATTTGATGCGGGCCATTTTGCGATGATTGATGAGCTCCTTAGCGTCCATTGGGACTAAAGAAACTGTACGTCCAGAAGAGGCTCATTCAATAGCTGAGCTTTTTGTGGTGGTGATAGCTACCGCATTAAGTTGATCCATATCTGTTAAGCTAGATTGCATAATCATTCGGACAGAGCCACCAGAAAGGGAAAGGGGACATTTTTTTATGTCTTCCCACGTGATGGTATCATGCTCACGATCTGTCCAGAATACATCACGGCGGAAAATAGCGTATAAATGCTCTTCTTGGGTAAGCAGGATATCGAATTTATCGATATCTACCATTTGAATATTGGCGATACCTAATTCGGCGCTACCGTTGATGAGTTGGGTCACTACATTTGTCATAAGTCCTTCATAAATTTCAAAATGGACAGATGGATATTTCATGGAAAAAGCTGGTAAATATTGCTGTACGATTGGCGTTGAACGAGATGCAGATGTCGCAATGCGTAAAGTACCTTCAATGCGTGAATTCAATTGTTGTACAGCATTATATGTAGATTCTTCAATAGAGCAGAGTTGTTGTGCTTTTTCATAGAAGATTTTACCAGCATCTGTTAATTGCAAGTTTGATCCTCGTTGGCCGCGTTTAATGTTGATTAATTGAGCCCCAAATTCAGCCTCTAAATATTTCAACTGCTTACTTAACGCTGGTTGTGTAATATGAAGAATCTCTGCGGCCTGTGTCATATTGCCCGTTTGAACAAGGGTAATAAAATTGTGGTAGTAAGATGTATCCATAGAATCTCCCTATTATACACATAATATGATAAATAAAAATTATAACGAACTAAGTAACGGTCATTTCACATTTAATAAAATGCTATATATACTAAATTCAACAAAGTAATAGAAAGTAAATTAAGTTTTAAATTATCTTTCTATACTTATCACAAATTTTGATATATAACAATAGTTAAGAAAGTAGGTACTACTATGGGCGTGGTAAAAAGAACATTAAGTCGAGCAATTCGTAATTGGGAAGCACGTAGATTAATGACGGCTCGTAATAAAATTAGCCGGAAAAAACAATTAGAACGAGTATGGCCTTATCCTATGACTAAGGAAAAACGTCGTGAACTCGGTCAAGGTATAGCCGGTTTAGTTAATAACGGCAATTAAAAGTTTGGAATCTACTAACTAGATTATTTATCTAGTGGTAGTACCACCTCAATAGAATCTAATACATTACAAGTAGCAGCTCCATGACTTATGTCTTGGAGCTCTTTTTGTATGCGCTCTACATCCGTAGGTGGTATTAGGATTGTTATGTCTACATATTCACCAAAGCTTGCTTCATAATGTAAATTTTCGTCCTGTAAATATCTTTCTACTGCTCCATACAGCGAATAGTCAATCTTTGCTTGTAGTCGGGTTCGTGTTGTATGTAGTTCTTTAGGCGCAAGACGTAAGGTTTCCGCAACAGAGTGTGAATAGGCCCGAATCAAGCCACCAGCGCCCAATTTAATACCTCCAAAATAACGCGTTACGACGACGGCTACATTGGTAATGCCAGTCTTTTTGAGTACTTCTAGCATTGGTTTACCTGCTGTACCTGATGGTTCTCCATTATCGGAAAATCGTTGTTGTTCTTGCTGTGGTCCTAATGTATAGGCTGTGCAGTTATGACGTGCATCCCAGAATTCTTTATTGATGCGGCTTATAAAGGTTTGGGCTTCCTCTTCAGTCTTGCAAGGATATACAGTTGTTATAAACCGTGATTTTTCAACAACATATTCATGGCGAAATTCTTTCGCTACCGAAGTAAATTCTACCGTAGGGCTTATTGATTCAGACATATATTCACCTCCTTTGGAATCAAAGTTTATGTTTATTCATCATCACTTTATTATAATCTATTTATGAATGCTATGTATAGGTAAAAGAGGTTAATTCCCTTATAAAAAAGAAATAACCCTCTATATTTGGTAGGATATTGACGTAATGAGAATTTATGTTATCATTAAATATAGATATATGAGTAGTTAGTCATGTAATATGTTCATATATTGAAGTTTTAGAATATATTGAAACATTCTTAGTGAACCTGTTTATGGCTATTTTATTTACAATAGGATATATAGCTTTTTATAGATAGATGTTTAGACGTATATTTAAGTACATAAATACAAAATATAGTACGAATTTGTAATAATATAGTAAGTTGTAAGATAAGATATATCTACAGAGTAGAAAGGCCTGTGAATATGAGCGTAAAAAAACAAGAATTTGATATTACAGGTATGCACTGTGCAGCCTGTGTAAAACGCGTTGAAAATGTCGTTTCTAAAGTTGATGGCGTAGAATCTGTTAAGGTCAACCTCTTAACTAGAAAGGGGAGCGTTGAATATAAAGATGGCGCTACTATAGATTCACAACAGATTATTGATGCCATTACAAATATTGGTTTTGGTGCTGCAGAAGCAGACGAAACAAAGCAAGAAATAGAAAAGGTTAACTTAAAACCTCATATTACACGCCTTATTATTGCCGCCTGTATGGCGGTACCGATGATGATTAATATGACCTTACATCGATTTGGTATTCAGGCATTGCCTGTATGGGTAGAGTTTGTTCTTGCTACTATTGCTCAGTTCGGTCCTGGTCTCATGTTCTATAAGAGCGCCTGGAGTGCAGTGAAAAATGGGGCGCTTACGATGGATGTGCTCGTTGTAATGGGCACGACGGTAGCTTATCTATTCAGTATCTATAACTGGCAATTTCACCCTGAATTAGGCCCTCATGGAATATATTTTGAAACCTCTGCGTGGCTCATTACTTTTATCCTTCTTGGTAAACTCTTAGAAGAGATTGCAAAAGGGCGTACCTCCGAAGCACTTCAAAAATTGATTGCCTTACAACCTGCAACGGCTCATGTGTTGCGTGATGGAGGATTTATTGATATCCCTACATCTAAGGTGGTAGCCGGTGATATTTTACAAGTTCGTGCAGGTGAAAAGATCCCTGTTGATGGCACGATTACTGAGGGATATTCCACAGTAGATGAGGCTATGCTGACCGGTGAAAGCTTACCGGTAGAAAAACAAGTTGGTTCTGAAGTTATTGGTGCTACTATAAACCTAAGTGGTGCTTTTACCATGGAAGCCAAGCGTATCGGTTCCGATACGATGTTGTCTCAAATTATCAAGGTTGTCGAAGAGGCACAAACCTCCAAGGCTAGTATTCAACGTATTGCAGATATCGTGGCTCAATATTTTGTACCGACCGTTATTGGCCTTGCTGTTTTGACAGGTCTTGTGTGGTACTTCATTATGGGAGATTCTATTAACGTTGCTCTCATTAATGCAACAGCGGTACTGGTTATCGCATGTCCTTGTGCGCTTGGCCTTGCTACACCAACATCTATCATGGTTGGGTCTGGCCTTGGTGCGGAACACGGTGTGCTCATCAAGAGTGCAGAATATCTTGAAAAAGCGGGTAAACTCGATGCCATTGTTATGGATAAAACCGGTACCCTTACACAGGGTGTATTGGATGTGACGGCTTTTAAAAATTATAATGGTGATGAAAGTACTAATATGTCTATTATGATGGCTCTTGAAAGTGGTACATCTCATCCGATTGCAAAGGCCATGGTTTACTATGGTGAAGATCATGGCTATAAAGGTAAAGCTGTTGAACTTGAAAGTTTTGCTGATGTACCAGGTAAAGGGTTACAAGGTGCATACCAAGGCGTATCCGTACAACTTGGGCACAGTCGTTGGATGAATGAACTAGGTTATGATTTAACGGCGGTTCAAGAAGATATTTTACGCTTTGAAGAACAAGGTGCTTCCGTATCTGTTCTAGCTGTAGATGGCGTTGTTAGTGCTTTGTGGGCTGTAGAAGACGAATTACGTCCAGAAACTATCGAGGTTGTAAAAGAGTTACATGCTCAAGGTATTGATGTATGGATGCTTACTGGTGATAATCGTCGAACTGCTCAATATATTGCTAAACAAGCGGGTATCTCTCATGTTATAGCTGAAGTATTGCCTCAAGATAAGGCTAGCAAGGTAAAAGAATTGCAAGATAAAGGTCTTGTAGTGGGGATGGTTGGTGACGGTATCAATGATGCTCCGGCTCTTGTTACAGCAGATATTGGTTTTGCCATCGGTAGTGGTACAGATATTGCGGTAGAAGCAGCCGACATCGTCCTTGTACGAAATGATTTACATACCTTGGTACAAGCAGTACGACTCAGCCGTAAGACAATGACCAATATTAAACAAAACCTATTTTGGGCATTGATCTTTAACTGTATTGGCATTCCTTTGGCCGCTATTGGTGCGTTAAATCCTATGATTGCTGGTACAGCCATGGCATTTAGCTCTGTTACAGTTGTAAGTAATTCACTTCGTTTGAAACGAGCTAAAATTTAAGATTATACATATAATTGAATACTATAAAGCACCTATACAGAGGTATAGGTGCTTTATTATATCTACAGACATATAGTTAAGTATATATTTATATCTTATATTGAGACGTGAAATGAATATTTAATTCCTACGATAATGGTGTTTTTAGACGGCTTATGATTTGTTATACTGAATATAGTAATTGATTTAAAAGAGAGGTTCATGATTATGAAATTAAGTACTCGAGACATTGTCTATATTGGTTTTATTGCCGCGTTATGTGCAGTGGCTACTACAATTCGCATTGAAATACCAGGTGGCGCTATGGTTCATTTAGGATCGGCTGCACTCTTTACAACATCTATACTTTTTGGTGGATTATATGGAGGCTTGGGTGCGGCAATTGGATCTGCACTATTTGATCTCTTTGGTGGTCATACACAGTACATCGTATTCTCTTTCTTTATTAAAGGAATTGCAGGACTTATCGTAGGTGGTATGACTGCAGGCTATTTGCCACCCTCTATTACAAAACCAACTGCATCCTTTGGTCGTATTTTAGTAGCCCTTATTATTGGTGCTGTTTGGACCGCTTTTGGCTACTTCCTTGCGTGGTGGTTCGTTCTTGAAAGTGCGGTCGTGGCGGCTAGTAAAATTCAATACTCTTTGATTACAAGTGCCGCAGGAATTGTGGTTGCTATTGTATTAACCCCTAAATTACAAACGATAGTGCGCAGATTGTTTACTAAAAATTAATTGCTACAATGTCTTAGCATGTTTTAGTTAGGCACTTCTAAAAAAGCTATAATAATCTGATACATTGATAAATAAACTATCATATCGATAAATACAAAAGCCTTTAGTTGCTAAATTAGTTTAGCGTCTAAAGGCTTTTTGGTTAGGTTATTATTTTATAATTAGTGATTGTATTAGCTATTAAATTATTAGAAATTACAAAGGTCGTTTAAGTTTTCTGCCATTGTAGGGTGTGTGAAGATTTGATTTTTGAAATATGTATATGGAATGTTATTATCCATAGCCATTTTAATTAAGTTAATCAATTCTTCTGCGCCTTGGGAATAGAGTGTAGCGCCCAGGATTAAGTCGTTATCCGCATCCACAACAATTTTAAAGGCGCCTTTTAAATAGTCGTTTACATGTGCTCTAGGCATGGTAGCTACGAGCATTTCTTTCGTTTTAACCGTATATCCTTGGTTGATTGCATCTTCTTCTGTAAGACCTACACGAGAAAGTGGAGGTGTTAAGAAGGTAGTATAAGGAATATTTTTACGATCTTTTAAGGTATACTGGCTGTTACCAGTAAGTGCGCCAAATACGATACGGAAGTCATCAAGAGATATATATGTGAATTGAGGACCACCGTTTACATCACCGACTGCGTATACACCAGGGACGGAGCTTTCACAAGTATCATTAACTACAATAGCACCGCGTTCGTTAGTAGCGATGTCCGTATGTTCTAAACCAATATTAGCCGTATTGGCTTTGCGACCTGTAGCGTATAGAACAGCATCAAAAGTGTAGTTTTGATTATTAGCGGTGATAACTGGTTTGTCTCCATCATTGGATACAGATTCTAATGTTACATTATTAAGAATGGTAATGCCTTGTTCAGTTAAGTACTCGTTAGCTAGTTCTTGAACGATAGGTTCTTCGCGTTTTAAGATGCTAGATTCGATGTTGAATACAGTTACCTTAGCACCAAGTTTTGCATATAGGCTGGCAAATTCAAGACCGATAGGACCAGCGCCGATAACACCTAATGTACTAGGTTGAGTAGGTAATTGTTGAATTTCTGTACTATTATAGAAACCTATAGCCGTATCAATGCCAGAAATATTAGGTTTAATCGCTACAGCACCAGTGTTTATAACGATAGTGTCAGCAGATAATATAATCTTATCCTCGCCAGCGGTAACGGCGATTTCTTTATTGCTAATAAATGCACCATGCCCAGTATAGACATCGACATGTTCATTTGTATCTAACATACCGAAGTTTTTATTGCGTAAGCGAGATGTGACAACTTCACGTTGGTTTAATACTTGATCGTATGATAAGCCTTTTGATGCGGCAATGATCATCGTCTTAGTAGGGATACATGCGATATTAATACATGTACCACCGTACATTAGAGGATTTTCTTCAATCATGGCTACAGATTTGCCCATAGAGCCAAATTTTGCGGCTAAGGTTTTACCAGCTTTGCCGAAACCTAAGACGATAATGTCATATTGTTTGGTATTCATACAATACCTCCTATCTTTTATATTGAAAATATTAGATATTGATATTATAGCATATTATTATAAATATAAAAGTAGAAATTAGAATTAATTAGCATTGATTATGAATTAAATTTGTCTAGAATGATTATGTTAAGGTAGTCAATTAGTTTATTGGTTTTTTGTTAAAGGGGATGAGATAGCTTGTATATCTGTGATTATATCAATAAATTAAGTGTGTTAAGTATTTCTACTTGACACATTTCTTTATGTACGGTAGTATATGTAAAGTAATATGACTTGACAGTGATGGAGGTGGCGAAATGGAAGAACGAGTGCTCATAAGTTTGCTCTTAGATTTCTATGGGCCATTGTTGACGGACAAGCAACGCATGTCCTTACAACTTCACCACGAAGATGATATGTCCCTTGGCGAGATTGCTGAGGAATTAGGCGTATCACGACAGGCTGTACACGATAATTTACAGCGTGCTCGACACATTTTAAATGATTACGAATCAAAATTGCACTTGGTGGCACAATATGAACAACGGGAAGGCTTGCTTTCACAGTTGAAAGCAACATTGCCTAAAGAGGTGTTGTCCGAAACTAAGGTGCAACAAGTATTGGCGCAAATGGAGGGATATTATGGCATTTGATAGCTTGTCAGAAAAACTGCAAGAAGCCTTTCAATCCTTAAAGGGGAAGGGCAAAATTACAGAAGATGATGTCAATCTTGCGTTGCGTCAGGTACGTACGGCTCTATTAGAAGCGGACGTTAATTTTATGGTAGCGAAGGACTTTGTTAAGTCCATTAAGGAAAAGGCCCTCGGTGAAGAGGTGTTCGGTTCCTTGAATCCAGCTCAAACGGTTATTAAAATCGTAAATGATGAGTTAACGGCTCTCTTAGGTGGTACACAAAGTCGTATCATGATTTCTAGCAAGCCACCAACAATTATTATGCTCGTTGGTTTGCAAGGTGCTGGTAAAACCACAACAGCTGGTAAACTAGCTGTATACTTACGCAAACAAGGTAAACGTCCGATGCTTGTCGCTGCCGACGTATATCGTCCAGCTGCGATTACTCAGTTGCAAGTTGTAGGTAAGCAAATTGATATTCCAGTATTTTCGGATGAAACACCTGGTGCAAATCCAGTAGATATTGCGCGTCGTGCCGTAGAGCAAAGCACGCATATGTTGAAAGATGTTGTTATTATCGATACAGCAGGTCGTTTGGCAATTGATGAAGTCCTCATGGATGAGTTGTCCAATATCAAAGCTGCTGTTCGACCTCATGAAATTCTACTCGTTGTAGATTCTATGATCGGTCAAGATGCGGTAACAACAGCGCAAACATTTAATGAAAAATTAGGTGTTGATGGTGTTATCCTTACTAAACTTGATGGTGATGCGCGCGGTGGTGCTGCATTATCTATCAAAGCTGTAACAGGCTTGCCAATCAAGTTCACTGGTGTGAGCGAAAAAATGGATGGTTTCGATGTATTCTATCCAGATCGCATGGCTTCTCGTATCCTAGATTTGGGCGACTTTAAAACGTTGATTGAAAATGTTCAAGGTGCCATCGATGAAGAAGAAGCTCGTGAAATGGCAAAGAAAATGGCTAAAAACAATTTCACTTTGGATGACTTCTTAAAACAGATGAACCAGGTGAGAAAGTTAGGGCCATTACAAAATATTATTGGCATGTTGCCAGGTATGGGGCAAATTAAGGACCAATTAAAGGACCTTGATTTGAATAGTAAAGAGGTGCGTCGTATTGAGGCTATCATTACATCCATGACGGCGGCAGAGCGAGAAAATCCAAGTATTCTTAATGGTTCTCGCCGCAAGCGTATTGCATTAGGTTCTGGTACACAGGTTCAAGATGTAAATCGCTTGTTGAAACAATTTGAAGAAGCGCGGAAGATGATGAAGCGCATGCAAGGTTTACGTGGCGGTAAGGGCGGTTTCCCTGGAATGCCTAAATTGCCGTTTATGTAATACATGGGCAGGGGCGCTGAACTTGTCCATCCACATCAGTATAAGGAGGTGAATTTCACAATGTTAAAAATTCGTTTGACTCGTTTAGGTGCTAAAAAAGCTCCTTTCTACCGTATCGTAGTTGCTGACGCACGTGCTCCACGTGAAGGTCGTCCTGTTGACACAATTGGTCAATATGATGCTACTAAACAACCAGCTATCGTTAATGTAGACGAAGAAAAAGCTTTGGCTTGGTTAGCTAAAGGTGCTCAGCCTACTGACACTGTTCGCTCCTTGTTCAAAAAACAAGGCGTTATGCAAAAATTTGCAGACGCTAAAAAGTAATTAATAGAGAGGCATACTGTGATGATAGAATTAATTTCATTAATTGCGAAATCATTAGTGAAGCAGCCTGATGCCGTTTCTGTTACCATGGTCCAAAAGGGGAATGTGGAAGTTTACGAACTTCATGTAGCCCCAGAGGATATGGGTAAAGTCATCGGAAAGCAAGGTAGAATTGCTAAAGCGATTCGCTCTGTGGTGAAAGCGGCGGCTATTAAAGAGAACAAAAAGATATCTGTTGATATTGTCTAAAAGGGAGTATTCCAATGGAAGAAATGACATTACGTGTCCCTGTAGCAGTAAAAGCAAAAGTAACAGACGACTTGAAAGCGAAAATTGTATCCGATCTTGAAACTCGCCTTGATATGGTAAATAAAGATTTGGAAGCAATTGAGTTTCAAGCCCAACGTATTTTGGCTGATGCAGCTAAAGTTGATGCTACAAGTCTTACTGCTATTCGTCAACAAATCGACGAAGAAAAAAATAAACGCTTGGCTTTCAAAGAAGAAGTAACAGCTAAATTGAAGGATGCTAAGGAGTTGTCTTTAGGAACTGAAATTCCTCAAGGTACATTAGAGCAAACAGTTACCGTTAAAATCGGGGATAATTTGGATGCCTTGATGGGCGCTGAAATCCTATTAGAAGACGGTAAGATCGTTGCGTTTCGTCAATAATGAAGCATAACGATTTCATCACAATAGGTGTTATCATCGCCCCGCACGGTGTGCGGGGTGATCTTCGTATTATGCCTCAAACCGATTTTCCAGAACGGTTTATGCATATGGATGCCTGTTACATCGATGGTAAAGAATACCACGTTGCATCCGCACGATTTCACAAGCAATTTGTTTTAGCATCTTTTAAGGAAATTCCTGATCGCAATACGGCTGAACTATTCAGTAAGAAAGCAATTCAAGTTCGTCGTGAAGATTTAGTGGAATTGCCAGAAGGTCGTTACTATATTTTTGATATCATTGGTCTTGAGGTACAAGATACTATGGGTAACGTGCTTGGCACAGTTACTGATGTATTACAACCTGGTGCTAATGATGTATATGTGGTCTCCAAAGATGGGGAACCAGATCAATTATTTGCAGCCATTGAAGAGGTCGTTAAAGACATCGATGTGGAAAATAAATTGATGATCGTAGATCCGCCTGAATGGATATAATCCTTTGGGCGGTTTTGTTTTATCTACATATAGGTATATTAGCGTAAAAGTTATATAATATAGCTATATATAGATAATACTAATGGGTTAATGTGAGTTAATAAGTACAGGGGACGGTTTATGCGTATTGATATTGTATCTTTATTTCCAGATTTTTTTGATGCGTTTTTTAATCATTCCATCATAAAACGAGCTATTGAGACAGAACGTCTATCTGTGGGTGTAACGAATCCTCGAGATTTTAGCCATAATAAGCATGGCCAAGTAGATGATACACCATATGGTGGTGGGGCTGGTATGCTTATGATGGCACCTCCTATTTTTGAAGCCGTAGAATCCGTTATTGCTCAATATGATAGTGATATTAATGATATTTATACCACAGATGAGATGTGTGATGAAATGAGTCTTATTGGTAATCCTAATGAAAGTATACGACGTCGTATTATCTTTATGGGACCTACAGGACAGCCTTTCACACAGGAGAAGGCTCGTGAATTGGCTAGCTATGATCAAGTGATCCTTATTTGTGGTCATTATGAAGGTGTAGATTATCGCGTAGAGAAACATCTTGTAGATGAAACGATTTCTATTGGTGATTATGTATTGACCGGTGGTGAGTTGCCAGCTATGGTAGTTACTGATGCAGTGGCTCGCATGATACCTGGTGTATTAGGTGCGGCTAGTGGGGCACAAGAGGATTCTTTTTATGAGTCACTTTTAGAATGCCCACAATATACAAAACCACCAGAATTTAGAGGTTGGACTGTTCCAGATGTATTGCGTAGTGGTCATCATAAAAATATTGCTGCATGGCGTCAAAAGGAAGCACTAAAAAGAACACGATTATTACGGCCTGACTTATTAGAACGATCATTAACAAAAGAGGAAGTTAAACTGTTAAAAGAAATTGTTGCAGAAGAGTCTAGGATATGAAATTTAAGTGTTATGATGTTGTAGAGATTCAGGGAAAACGATATGTAGTCGGGGAGGTCATTTCTTATCAAGAGTTTATCGTTGATAAAAAAATACGTTATGATCTTAATGATGAAAATTATAAAAAAGAACTAGGTGTTTCCAAAGGAGCTCAGTCTTGGACCGAATATGGTCTTATGCCCGTTAATGGGACGGATAAAAAATGGCTTACCATTGTAAACGGTGAAAAAGAATATTGCACTTTTTCTGAAACAGTTTTACGTTCAACCCCTCCTGCAGGATATAGACTACATGATAAAGGTATAGAACGTGTCGTAGCTGTGGAGGGGCAATCAAAGGCTAGAAGTGGCGACGAAGCAGATTATAAAGAATATAGATCAATTAAAAAGGATAAAACCTATGTATTCTTTATTGAGGACTGGCATGGTGGTTTGACGGATCAGGCTCAAGGTGAGCGGATTCGTTTGTCTGATGTACATCGACGGCGAGATCAGGCTGCTCAAGCAGTGAGTAAAAAGATTCGTAATGCAGCGAGGAGAAAAGAATGGACACGATTGGGTCTGAGTTGGGGAATCATTTTATTCTTTTTTGGATACTTGTTTATAGGAGATATGTCTTGGCATGAATTGCGTGATGAAGTAGGATTCCCATATACCATGGAAGAGCGCATTAAAGATTCCTATTATTATGAACTGCAAGGTACAAAAGACGGTTTGATGGTATATACGTCAAAGCAAGATCCAAATGCAACGGCTATCGATCTTATCGATGCTGTGTATGGCAAGGTTTATACCATTAAACAAGATACTAAGTCCCCTGAGCAGTGGATTGTCATTTATACGACTAAAGATGTATCTGTTATTAGTGTGGTTAATGGCACTACGTATGTTGAAGTGGGGCAATTAAAAAACTTGTCAGATTCGGAGGATAGGCGTATAGCGACTATTAGAAATGACAGTGAAATATTGTTACGATATGCGTATATGGTGGAGTTAAAGAATAAGCAGGGTCGTAAGACGTTATCAAATATAATAAAAGATTGATATAGTATTGATTTCAGTTACGAAATCAAACGAAGGAATATTATATGTATGAACCAAGTAAGAATACTGTTTACATAGCCATAGCCTTTACATCTATAGCAGCTCTAGTAGGCGCTTATTTGTATTGGGACGATGTTAGCTATGCTCTATGTGATGTGGTCAAACCAGAATTAAATAATGGTGAAGTACGGCTCGTTGATGATGAAGGTAAAAGCTATACCTTGATTAATCACGGTGATGGAAAAGAAACTGCGCTCTATGATGATGCAGAAAAATCTGTTACCTTTCATCGTGATGAGAAAGGCAATATTATATGGGATGCAGGCTTAGCCAGTTTGATTCCAACTTTGGCGGTAGGTTACTATGCGTTCCATGGCTTTTCAGCTCCAACGGCATATATGGATGCACCCAGTATGACCTATCGTGCTACATCGCCACTTACATCTTTTGATGCAAATACAGGCGCTAGCAAATCTAATAGTGCAAGAGTGGCTAAGACTATTAATGAGATGACTAGAAATCGTTACAATACTAAAACGAGTAGTCGGGCACATAGAATTGGTGAAAAGTATGGCTTTGGTAGTGTAGGGGCTCGAACTTCGAGCGGTGCCTCTTAATGAAAGGATGAACAATGAAATCCTATATTGATGAGCTTGATAGAAATATATTTAATTTCGTGGAATATGAAGGCTATGATGATCGGTATCCGTCATTGTCTATGCAGGCCTTTTCATCCGACTTTTACGATGAAATTCGTCATGCTTCACGTAGATTATTTCAAATATTTTGTAAAGCTGCAAAAGTATTTCAAATGGCACCAGATGACTTTGCTCGAAATATGGATATGCCAGACAATTTAATTCCTTACTTACATAAGTCTAATGCCTTAGGTTTACCAACGTGGTTATCTCGTTTTGATTTTGTTCTCGATGTAAATGGCAATTTGCGCATGGTAGAACTTAATGCGGATACGCCATGTTTTCTTATTGAGAGCTATTATGCCAATGAAGTTGCAGCTAATTATGTAGGACGAAAACATCCTAATACAGAATGCCGAAAAGAATTACATACTTTTTTAAAGCGCATGTATGATGCTGTTTTATCTACTAAGTATGGTAGAAATCAATATAAGTCTATGCTGGCAAATAGAGAAAGACTACCTAAGGATCCCTTTGTATTCTCCTGCTTTCATGATTATTTTGAAGATTACGGAACAACACAGTTTCTTATGAATGAGCTAAAAACGGCCTGTCCTGAGGCTGACACGCGCTTTATATCTTTTTATGATATGAAGATTGATGATGATGGCATTCCTTTAGCAGATGGTAGTCATGCGACTCTATTGTATCGATTACATCCCATGGAGCTTTTGATTGATGAGCGGACACCTGATGATGAACCTTTGGGTGAGATGTTCTTAGATCTTTACGAGGATAATACATTTGCTCTTTTTAATCCTCCAGAGTCAATTATTTTACAAAATAAATCCTTTATGTCCTTAGTATATGCATTGTATTTAACAGATCAATTTTTTACGAAACCAGATCGAGATATCATCGAGCGTTATTTGGCACCATCCTATTTTGAAAATGATTTTTCTGCTCTTGATGATGACCTTTATATTCAAAAGGAGATTTGGGGCCGTGAAGGACGACATGTACAAGTTGTTCAAAAGCGTGGTGATACATCTGAGCTTTACATGGAAAAGCTAGTTGATAACTATGACGATATCATCTGTCGCGACAGTAAAAAGGTTATGTATCAAGACTTTATACAGCAGAAACGTTTTACTCATACAGTGGATTGTGGAGAGAAAGATGGATTTTTAACCTTATCCTGTTTTATGCTTGGTGATCAAGCTTCCGCGGTAGGATGCCGTTTTTCTCCGGAAGAGATAGCTGGTACAGAAGCATACTTTGTACCATTATTAATAGAGTAAGCGAAATATTATGAAATTTGTGACCATATAGTATGGGCAAACGAATGATAATAGGTGTATTTAGCAGCAGTCGTGATTATGTCTATTTTAGCGAGGGTGCGTATGGAGTTTAATTGTTATGATGTCTTAGAGGTTCATGGCAGCCGCTATGTAATCACTGAGAAAATTAAATACATAGAGATTATTCCAAAAGCAGATAAGGAACAATCCTATAGGGGCCAGCCGTCTATGACAAAATCGCCAGGTGATTATTGGCATGAATATGGACTGGAGGCTGTTGAGGGAATTGATAAGATATGGTTAACCATTGAGTATAATGATAATGAATGGTGTACCGTATCTAGAACATCTTTTCATACACGGCCGGGGAAAGATTTTACATTACATCAAATCGGATTAGAAAAGGTTGTCAACGTTGATGGTGAAAGTGGTGCCTCAATAGGTGATCGCGCTGGATATAGAGAATATCAGCTACCATGTGAGGGTGGTGCTAGTGTATTCTTTGAAGAACAGTGGTTTGAAGGTGAAAAAATATTTGCCGAAGGGTCAAGAGTGCCTTTAGTGAATATTCGCCTTTGTAATGATGCAGCCGCTCAAGCCATTAAGCAAAAGATGCGTAACAAATTTATGAAAAAAAGGTTTGGATCTATTGCTGTTGGTGTGGGGTATACTGTACTTTTTTTACTATTTCTGTTTTGGTCGGACAATGATTTGTCTTGGCATAGTATACGCGCTATGTTTGGAGTGCCTTATACGGCAAAAGAATATATGCATGACACATCTGCATATTATACAAAAACAGATTCGGATAGCGACTATGTATACACGTCTACACTAGATCCTGTTAGCACCGCATTAGACTTGATTGATTCTGTGAATGGTGATATTAAGAATGAGCGGGACAACTTAGAAGAGGGACATGAAGTTATTGTATTTTATTCTGGGGACTTGGTGTATATCATCACTAATACGGATGGACAAACTAGGGTTAAGGTATGTGAACAATCAAAATTGACACAAGAGGATTGGAAAATTATTGATCGTACATTAATCAGCTCTCATATACTCGATAACTATGCGACCATGGTTCGCCTAGGGGATAATGCGGGACGCGAACGATTGTATCCTACTACTAATTCTGGAAACACATCCAATACAAAATTATATTATTAGGAGGCTTATTATGATTTATATACCAGATGTATTATTGACAATTTTTTATGCTTGCTTTGGCATTATACTGATGTTAACGGCGAATACGGTTATCGATTTCTTCGTACCTGGTAAATTTAGTGAAGAAATTAAGCGTGGTAATTGTGCTGTGGCGTGGCTTTCAGCGGGATCATTTATCGGTATCGGTGAAATTTTGCGCGCTGTTATCATGTCACCAGCCGTGACTACAGCTGATACTTCCTTGTTACATGGTATCGTAGCCAGTGTTATATATGCTGTGCTTGGTATTATATTATTTGTGACAGGCTATATGTTTATCAATATTTGGCATCGTAAATATAAATTGTCCGAAGAAATTATACGTGGTAATACAGCGGCAGGCATTCTTGTGTTTGGCATCTTCGTAGGTCTTGCCCTTGTTATTAGCGGTGCTGTGCACTAAGGGAGTGTTCTATGTATAAGCCAAGTAAGAAAACCATATACCTTACAGGTGCTTTCGCTGCCGTTGCTGGTCTTGTAGGTGTATATTCCTACTGGAATGATATCTCCTATGCTGTGTGCGACAAGGTTTACCCAGAAGCAAATGAAGGGGAGGTTCGATTAAAGGATAACCAAGGAAACCGATATTCTTTATTAAATCATGGTGATGGTAAAGAAACAGCCTTATACGACGATAATCGATCCGTTACCTTTCACCGAGATAATAGTGGCAATTTGGTGTGGGATGCGGGGCTAGCAGGGCTCTTACCAAGTATTGCTGCAGGATATTATATATTTCACGGTTTTAATCCACCTACTGCACGCATGGATGGACGAACCATGACATATCGCATAGCAGCACCATTACAAACGTATGAGGAGCCCTATGTATATACCGCATCAGGGTCGAATGTACATAGCGCTATGGGGCGGAGCTTTTATAGAACTTATGAACGCAATAGAAGTAAAAAGGCGTCTTCCATAGGACAGAAGTCTGGATTTGGTAGTGCTGGCGCACGGTCTAGTGCTTCGTAATGGATATGATGGCAATGTATGTCAATGAAGGTTAGTTTAGAATTTAGGAGATATAGTATTGGCTAATTTATATATCGGACTTGTTCATTATCCGATTATGAACAAGCATAAAGAGGTCATTACGACGGCCATTACAAATTATGATATTCATGATATTGCACGAGCATCTATTACTTATGATGTGTCTAAATATTTTGTGATTCACAATATACCTGCGCAGCGTGAGTTGGTGCGTACTATCATGGAACATTGGAAATCTGGATTTGGCTCTACTTACAATCCAGATCGTAAGGATGCTTTTACAGGTGTAGAATTGGTAAACTCAATTGCGGTAGCGGTGCGAACAATTGAAGACATAGAAGGTATAAAACCTATTGTAGCTACAACAGATGCTCGTACCTACGATAATACGATTTCCTATGCACGGATGCGTGAACATCTTGAAAATGAGGGGCGCCCTGTGTTAGTATTATTTGGTACCGGTTATGGTATGACAAAAGAAACGATGGAAAGCTTTGACTATATTTTAGAACCTATATATGGCCATGGTGAATACAATCATTTATCCGTGCGTAGTGCCGTATCAATCATCTTAGATCGGCTGCGGGGCGAAGCATGGTGGAATAAATAGGAGGCGTCTATGTCAGGACATTCTAAATGGGCAAATATTAAACATAAAAAAGGTAAAACCGATGCATTAAAAGCTAAATTGGCTACAAAAATCGGTCGTGAAATTACCGTTGCAGCACGCATGGGTGGTGCAGATCCAACTGGTAATATGCGTTTGAAATTGGCTTTGCAAAAAGCTCGTGAAAATAATATCCCTAAGGATAACATTCAACGTGCTATCGATAAAGGTATCGGGGCTACGGACATGAACGCATACGAAGAAATCGTATACGAAGGTTATGGCCCTGCAGGTGTTGCAGTTACCGTTGAAGTTATGACAGATAACCGTAACCGTGCTGCTGCAGATGTGCGCCATGCTTTTTCTAAACAAGGTGGTAACCTTGGTGAAAGCGGCTGTGTAGGCTGGATGTTCAAATCTAAAGGCGTATTTGTTATCGATAAAGACGGTCATGATGAAGATGATGTAACTATGCTAGCTCTTGAAGCTGGAGCAGAAGACCTTAAGTCTGAAGATGATGTATTTGAAATTTATACAACACCAGAGGATTTTGATGCGGTAGAAGCAGCGCTTGCTGATGCGGGTATCGAAACTGTAGTAGCTAAAATCACGATGATTCCAGATACAACGATTGAGTTGACTGGTGATGATGCTGTGAAAATGCAGAAAATGCTTGACGTATTGGATGATCTTGATGATGTACAAAACGTATATCATAATGGTATTTTGCCGGACGATGAAGAAGAATAATAATAAACGGGGCACTCTATGGGGTGCTCCTTTTCTATTGAAATTAAACTCGGATATTTATTAAAGTTAAGAAAATTAATATGTCTAATATATAATTCATAGGGGAATTCATGAACTTCGATGTGAAATTATGCTATAATAAAATAGATTATGTAATGGAGGTAGGCGGTAGCTTATCTCATTTTTAAACTAAGGGGGTTGGGGTGCGCATTATAGGAATTGACCCAGGTACGGCTATATGCGGATACGGCATTATTGACGTGAAGGGTAGCAAACTAACACCAGTAGCCTATGGGGCTATTACAACTCCTAAGGAATTAACTGATTCACAGCGACTGGAAATTCTATTTAATGATCTTAGTGATTTATTGGAGGAATATAGGCCTGATAAGTTCGGTGTGGAGGAATTATTTTTTAACCGCAATGTAACAACAGCCATTAAGGTAGGGCAAGCACGTGGTGTTATTTTATTGGCTGCTGAACAACAACGGATTCCTATTTATGAATATACACCATTACAAATTAAACAAGCTGTCACAGGTTATGGTAAAGCTGATAAGAATCAGGTCATTTATATGACGATGAATATTTTGGGGATTCGTGAGAAAATTAAGCCTGATGATACGGCAGATGCATTAGCTGTTGCTATCTGTACGGCTCATAGTTCTCACAATGATAGATTAAAGAGGTTGGTATAATGATAGGGTATGTGCGAGGTATCGTAACACATCTTTTTAAAGAATCGTGCTATGTTGATGTACATGGCGTAGGGTATCGCGTATATGTGCCGACCACTACGCGTCAACAGCTGATAGAGGGCCATGAGGCGACGCTATTCACGTATCTTAATGTACGAGAGGATGCGATGCAACTTTATGGCTTTTGGACGGAAGAAGAATATGAGTTGTTTATACTCCTCATTTCTGTTTCTGGTATCGGGCCCAAGGTGGGGCTTGGCATCTTGTCAGGCATGACACCTGAGGCTTTCAAATTAGCGATTATCAATGGGCAGGTACAGCAATTAACTAAGTTACCTGGCATTGGTAAGAAGTCTGCGGAGCGACTTGTTTTAGAGTTAAAGGATAAAATCGCTAAGATGACACATATTTCTACGGAATCGTCTGCGACTATTCAGCCTGTTGGCGTTGCTGCAAACGGTGCTGTAGGAGAAGCCATTGAAGCCCTCGTATCCTTAGGATACTTGGAACGGGATGTAGCAGATATTGTAGAGTCTTTAGATGATGGTAAGCGTGATGTATCTGAGTTGATAAAAGTCAGCTTAATTGAGCTTGGGAAAGGACGATAAGGATGAATGAGGAAGTACGCCTTGTCGGCAATGGCGAGCACGAAGAGGATATATGGCAATATAGCCTTCGACCTAAGCTTTTTAATGAGTATGTAGGTCAAGAAGAGGCTAAAGGTAATCTAAATGTGTATATTCAAGCGGCAAAACAGCGTGGTGAAGCATTGGATCACGTGCTGCTCTATGGGCCTCCAGGTCTTGGCAAGACAACATTAGCAGGGATTATTGCAAATGAATTGGGTGTTAATTTTCGTATAACTTCTGGTCCGGCTATTGAAAAGTCTGGTGACTTAGCTGCAATATTAACAAATTTGGACGACCATGATGTATTATTTATCGATGAAATTCATCGCTTGTCTCGTAGTGTAGAGGAAGTGTTGTACTCTGCTATGGAAGACTATGCTATTGATATTATCATCGGTAAGGGTCCAAGTGCTCGAACTGTGCGCATTGACTTGCCAAAATTTACTTTGGTAGGTGCCACGACTCGAGCGGGTGCTTTGGCGGCACCGTTACGGGACCGATTTGGTATTATTAATCGGTTGGAATATTATAAACAACCAGAGTTAGAGTTTATTGTGTCTCGCGCCGCAGAGATACTTAATATTGGTATTGTGCCAACTGGGGCAAGCGAAATTGCGCGTCGTTCACGAGGAACACCGCGTATCGCAAATCGTCTGCTTAAACGGGTACGCGACTTTGCACAAGTCATTGGTGATGGGGTTATCACTCAAGAAATTGCAGATGAAGCATTACAACGTTTATATGTAGATAAAATGGGACTTGATCGAATTGATCGACGTGTGTTGGAATGTATTATTGAAAAATATGATGGCGGTCCTGTAGGAATTGATACCATTGCGGCGGCCATCAGCGAAGAGAGAGATACCATCGAAGATGTGTATGAACCATATTTGATGCAATTAGGATTTTTAGGACGCACACCGCGTGGGAGGGTTGCTACTAAATTAGCCTATGAGCATTTAGGTATTTCACAGACAGGGAAATAATAATGAAAACAAAACGATTACAATTGATGATAATGGCCACTTTGTTTTTAGGTGTAAACATTGGCGGTGCTTCTATAGCACATGGAGCGACGCTGCAAAATAAAGGTGCAGTGGTAACGAAAAAGCCAACGCCAAAATTAACAGTATCTAATACAACTGTATCGAAAGTAAATACGACGAAGAAATCTAGTTTTCGTCCACTTGCTACTAAACCAGCTGCAAAGCCGGTTACAATAACTAAAACGGTTTCTAAGTCAACTGCTGCATCTACGATGGCTAAACCTAGTGCAAAACCGGTTAGTGTAGCAAAGCCTGCTACATCTACAAAGCCGGTAACGCCGGCTAAACCAGTTAGTGCAACAAAATCAACTAGTACTGCGAAATCTAGTACTAATGCAACAGCTACGAAATCAGCCACTACAGGTAAAGCTACAACGACTATAAAACCTGCGGCTTCTGGTACTTCGAAGCCAATTGCTAAACCTGCAGTTACTGATGAAAAGCCTGTAGTAAAAAAGAGAGCTACTGAAAAAACTGCTACTAAAAAGGTAGTAAAAACAACGGATGCGAATAGCATTCAAGCCAATACAGCAGTTATTACTCGCAACAAAGTGGGCTCCGTAGTGACGCCTGCTACAGAACGCAAAGAAAACATGCCAAATGTACGTGTTCTACTAGGTAGTCGTAGCTCTGATGCTACTGTTACATCTACAGCTAATATGGTTGTGTTGAACAGCGGTAATGGTCAAGTTAGCACAATCAGTGCTAATCGTGGTACATCTATTGGCGTTCGCGGCGGCAAGATTGCTGTAAATGGAAAGACTATTGATAGTGTGGTTACATTGAAGCCTGCGAATAGTGATGCACCATTTTTGTTCGAAGGTAAAGGTTATCGTGGTGGGCTCACATTACGTGCCAACAATGGAACCATGATGATCATCAACTCTGTGCCTCTTGAGGATTACCTGTATGGTGTTGTTCCACAAGAGGTAGTACCGTCTTGGCCGGCTGCTGCATTAGAAGCGCAAGCCGTAGCAGCTCGCACCTATGCTCTTCATACGATGGAACAAAATAAAGGTAAATTTTATGATGTGAGCAATTCCACGGATCATCAAGTATACAGTGGTGTGAGTGGTGAATCTCAAGCTACCACAAATGCTGTAAATAAAACTAAAGGCATAGTTATGCTTTATGATCAACGTCCTATTAATGCCTTGTTCCATTCCGATGGAGGTGGCTATACAGAGGATAGTGTAAATGTTTGGGGCAGTGATGTGCCATACTTAAAAGGGGTAAAAGACTTTAGTACTGGTACATCTACATCGAATTGGACTGTCACTACCTCTCGTCAAGCTCTTGAAAGTAAACTTAATGCGGCAAGTAAAGGGGTAGGTAAATTGAAGAGCATTCAGTTGACCCCGCTTGGTAAGCCTGGGCAACAAACATACGACCGCGGTGTATCAGGTCGTATAAAGAGTGCTACTTTCATAGGTACCTCTGGAAAAACTACTGTAGATGGTGATGCACTACGTAGCATTTTAGGTTTAAAATCTACATTGTTTGATTTCTATGTAAATCACAATCCTGCTAAAGGCACGGGTAAGGCTTATCATAGCTTTACTGGCAAGAATGATACTGTTTATATTAAAGGCCACGGTTGGGGTCATGGCCTTGGTATGTCTCAATGGGGCGCTGCGGAAATGGCAAAGCGCGCTAATCCTGGAGATACAAATTATTACCAAACTATTTTGCGTCACTACTATAGTGGCATTACATTGAAGAAAATGTACTAATAAGGATTACGATGAAAGTTACAGATTTTGATTATGAATTGCCAGAGGAACTGATTGCTCAGCATCCTGTAGAACCTCGTGATACAGCACGGCTTTTAACCTTAGATAAGGTAAGTGGTGAAGTTAAACATAAAGGACATTTTTATGATTTATTAGAAGAGCTTCATGAAGGAGATGTGCTTGTATTTAATAATACAAAGGTTATCCCTGCGAGATTATATGGACATCGTCAAGGTTCTGGTGGCAAGGTGGAGGTACTTCTACTTACACCATGTGGTGAAAATCGATGGGAATGCCTTGTTAAACCGGGGAAAAAATGTCCTATCGGGCAAGTTATAGAGTTTGATGACCGCCTAAGTGGAGTTATTATAGATAAAACAGATTTTGGAGGCCGTATCATTCAGTTCACATGCAACGGTGTGTTTGATGATGTGATTCAAGAAATTGGTGAAATGCCATTACCTCCATACATTCATGAAAAGTTAGAAGATAAAGATCGTTATCAAACGGTATATGCTAAGGAGAAAGGCTCTGCTGCGGCACCAACTGCAGGACTTCACTTTACACCTGACCTCTTAGAAAAGATTAAAGCTAAAGGTGTAGAGCTTGAGTTTGTAACCTTACATGTTGGACTTGGCACTTTTAGACCTGTATCGGCAGAGACTATTGAAGACCACGAAATGCATAGTGAGTTCTTTGTTGTACCTCAAGATACGGCGGATCGAATCAATGCAGCCAAACAAAAAGGGTCTCGTATCATTGCCGTAGGTACTACATCGGTGCGTACTCTTGAGTCTGCTACGAATGATGATGGGGTATTACAAGGTATGAGTGGTTGGACTCAAATTTTTATCTATCCTGGCTATAAATTTAAGATGATTGATGCGTTGGTAACGAATTTTCACTTGCCTCAATCTACATTGTTAATGCTGATTAGTGCACTAGCTGGTCGTGAACACTGTTTGGTGGCCTACGAAGAAGCTGTACGTGAACGTTATCGTTTCTTTAGCTTCGGCGATGCTATGTTTATACGTTAGGAGGGACTATGCCGAGTATTACTTATGAATTACAAAAGACATGTCCTCATACGGGGGCACGAGCAGGTTTATTGCATACGCCACATGGTACCTTCCAAACACCGATGTTTATGCCTGTAGGCACGCAAGCGACAGTTAAAACTATGACACCAGAAGAACTAAAGGCTATGGGTTCTCAAGTTATTTTGAGTAATACCTATCATTTATTTCTTCGCCCAGGGCCGGAGCTTGTAGAAGAGGCTGGGGGCTTACATAAATTTATGAATTGGGATCAAGCGATTCTTACTGATAGTGGTGGATTCCAAGTATTTAGTTTAGGCGATATGCGCAAAATTACTGAGGATGGTGTTACATTTAGATCCCACATTGATGGATCAAAACAGTTTCTATCTCCTGAAGTGGCTACAAAGGTACAAGAGCAATTAGGTTCTGATATTGCGATGGCTTTTGACGAATGTATTCCGTATCCTGCGGATCATGATTATGCGAAACGCTCTACGGCGCGTACAACACGTTGGGCGCATCGTTGCCAAGAGGCTCGTAAAGCTCATGACCGCCAAGGCATGTTTGGTATCGTTCAAGGTGGCATGTACAAAGACTTGCGCAAGCAAAGTGCGGAAGAACTTGTAGCTATGGATTTTGAAGGTTATAGCATCGGCGGTTTATCCGTTGGGGAACCTCATGATTTAATGAATGAAATCTTAGAATATACTACGCCATTATTGCCAACTAACAAGGCTCGTTATTTGATGGGCGTTGGCACCGCAGATTGTCTGGTAGAAGGTGTAGCACGTGGAGTTGATATGTTTGATTGTGTATATCCAACTCGTGTAGCTCGAAATGGGATGGCCATGACCTGGAATGGTCGTCTTAATATTCGAAATGCTCAATTTGCTCATGATTGGGGTCCTTTAGAAGAAGGTTGCCAATGTTATACATGTAAAAATTATTCCCGTGCATATATTCGTCACTTATATAAGGCAGAAGAGATTTTGGCATTACGCCTTGTAACATATCATAATCTCTATTTCTTATTAGAGTTTATGCGTCAAATGAGACAAGCTATCTTAGAAGATCGGTTCCCGCAATTTAGAATGCAATTTTGGGATAGTTTTAAAAAATAGTAATTAAGTCTAGTCAAATTTATATTAGGTGGCTATACTAGAAAAGAAATACATATTTATTAACCTAGGAGGATAACATGGGAGATATTCAACAAATCTTGCAAACTAGCTGGCCTATTTTGTTAATGGTAGTGATTTTTTATTTTTTATTGTGGCGTCCACAAAAGAAACAACAAAAAGAGCGTGCTAGCTTGTTAGGTAGCTTAAAAAAAGGCCAAAAAATTGTTACTATTGGTGGTATTTATGGCGAAATTGTTGAACTTGATGATGAAAAAGTCAAGGTACAGGTATCTGAAAAAGTTGAATTAACATTTGCTCGTACAGCAGTTGCTAATGTACTGTCTAAGAAAAACAAGGAAGAAAAATAATGAATACAAAGGAAGCAGTGCGCCAGGCGTGTAAGTCTCAGCGTGCTGCTTTATCCGTTGCTGATTGTAGGTCGTGGACGCCGATGTTGACGAATCAAATCGTTAATAGTCCTGAGTATATATCGGCAAAAAACATTATGGCCTATTTGGCGATGCCTAAAGAGGCTGATTTAGACGATGTGATTCGTCATGCTTTAGAACATGATAAATCTGTATATGTTCCAGTATGTACTGACAAGACGACTATGATTGCAGTTCGTCTTAAGTCTCTAGAATCTATCACTCGGGGTGTGTTAAATATACGTATTCCCGCTGAGCCATACGATATTATTGATCCGTGTGACTTGGATTTGATTTTAGTGCCTGGTGCTGGCTTTGACCGTCAAGGTGGTCGCATGGGAATGGGGAATGGGTATTATGATCGATTTCTCAAGGAACTTTCACCAAGTACATTTATGGGCGTATGTTGGACTATACAATTATGGGAGACACCAATCCCAATGGAAGCATTAGACCAACGAATGAGTAAAATTGTGACAGAGCAAGGCATTATACATTGTGTATAGCAGAAGGGAGCAACTATTTTGAACGGTAAAGCTATTATCAAGTTTTTAGTAGTCATTGCTGCCATCATTGGATTATTTGCGTATTTTATTCAACCATTAGCAGGCTCTTTGAAACAAGGCCTAGACTTGCAAGGTGGTACGCATATCGTATTGGAAGCAGAGGACTCTGCGACTGGTAAAGCTGACAATGATGCAGTGGAACGGGCGAAGCAAATCTTAGAACGTCGTATTAATGAAATGGGTTTATCTGAACCATTGGTACAACGTGAAGGTGCTCGTCGTATTATCATTGAATTGCCAGGTGTAAAAGACCCTGACGAAGCAATTAAACGTATCGGTAAAACAGCGGTCTTGGAATTTAAAAACGACCAAGGTCAAACCGTTATGACTGGTGATGACTTAAAAGATGCTAAAGAAGAGTTAGGTCAAAATAAACAACCACTCGTTGCTATTGAATTAAGTGATGAAGGTGCTAAGAAGTTTGCTGATTTAACATCTAAAAATATTGGTCGTCGTATTGCCATTACATTGGATGGTAAAGAATTGACTAATCCTGTAGTACAACAAGCAATTACAGGTGGTAAAGCCACTATTTCTGGTAGTCAAAGTTTAGAAGAAGCTAAAGACTTAGCTATTTTATTACGTTCCGGTGCATTGCCTGTTAAAATTAATGTATTGGAAGTGCGTACAGTAGGTCCTTCTTTGGGGCAAGACTCCAAGGATAAATCTGTTGTAGCCTTCAGTGCTGGTATTGCAATGATCATGATTTTCTTGGTTATCTTATATCGTTTTTCTGGCATCGTAGCTAATATAGCATTACTTGTATATGTTATGCTCTTATTACTCGTGTTGGGCAAGGGCTTTAATGCGACTATGACATTGCCAGGTATTGCTGGTATTATCTTATCCATGGGTGTTGCGGTAGATGCGAATATTCTTATCTTTGAACGTTTTAAGGAAGAGGTATTTTCCGGCAAATCTATGCGTGTTGCTATGGAAGCAGGCTTTAGCCGTGCGTTAGCCACAATTACAGATGCGAACGTATCCGTTATTATTACAGCTGGTATCTTAACTATTTTAGGCTCTGGCCCTGTAAAAGGCTTCGCTATCAGCTTAGGCGTAGGCGTTGTTGTAAGTATGTTTACAGCGATTACGGTGAGTCATTTCTTGTTGCGCTTACTTATTGACTGTAACTTTACGAACCATCCATTCTGGTTTGGTGCGAATATCTCTCCAAGCACAAGTGCTGACGCATTTGCACCTAAATCTTTGAAAGGAGGTAAACGCAAATGACATTAGACGTAATTAAACATCATCGTTGGTGGTTTGCTATTTCCTCCACACTCGTTATTATCAGCTTAATTTCCATATTTACTAAAGGGTTTAACTTTGGTATTGATTATACTGGTGGTACTATTGTTGAAGTTGTATTTGATCAACCTGTAGAGGTTAGTCAAGTTCGTGACGTTCTAAAAGAATATAATCTTGAAAATGCACAAATTCAGCTTTCCGGTGATACTACTGGTGATACAGCTGGCGAAGACGTAATGATTCGTACACGTAATCTTGAGTCTAGTGAAAGTGCAGCTGTTGTTGATTCTTTGACTAAATCTATTGGTAACAATACAGTTAAACGTATTGAAACTGTAGGTGCTGTAATTGGCTCTGAAGTTACAGAACATGCGTTATTAAATCTTGTTATAGCATTCGCAGCATTAGCTCTATATATTTCTTATCGTTTTGAATATAAGGTTGCCATTTCTGCTTTAGTTGCCATTTTTCATGACTTGATTATGGTTCTTGGTGTTTTCTCTTATTTCCAATTAGAGATTGATGCATCCTTCTTAGCTGCCATTCTTACGGTTGTAGGTTATTCCATGAATGAATCTGTAGTTATCTTTGACCGTGTTCGAGAAAATACGCATACTCACAAGCGTTCTGATACATTTGCAGATCTTGCGAATGCATCTATTACACAAAGTATTCATCGTAGTTTCTATACATTGGCAACAGTTATGTTTGCCTGTGTATCCCTTTATTTATTTGGTGGAGATACTACAAAGAACTTTGCTCTTTGTATGATCATCGGCTTTGCTAGCGGTGCGTACTCCTCTATCTGTGTAGCTACATCCTTGTGGGTTATGTGGAAGAGCCGCAATAAAAATGACGTACGTAATCAATAATAAGTTATAAATTATTATTGTGTTAATGATTAAAGTATAAGAACCTCTCTTGATTTATTTTTAGAGAGGTTCTTTTATTTTGCCATCTTTTATTATGTAAAACGGTATAGGTATATTACAGATAATATTCATTTTTAACTATACAAAATTTAAAGAGGCTTGTTCTTGAATTCCATAAGATAGAGGCGTAAAATGGCTAGGCGACACGATATAAAAGGAGATACAAATATGGATTCAAATAGATTATGGAGCCCTGCTTTTACTAATTATGGTATTAGTAGTGGTATTTTATATATGACTCAATATGTTCTCGTAGCGGCATTGCCAATTGTAATCACGTCTGAACTGAGTGGCAGCGATCTTGATGCGGGCTTAGCGATGACATATTTTCAAATTGGTACAATTTTATGTAGGATTTTTGCAGGACGATTAATAGATGGTTTTAATAAGCGTATTGTTCTATTAATATCAACAGCCTTGTTTTTCATTATTATGGGATTATTTAATTTTACTACCTCCTTAGAGGCTGTTTTTGTACTACGTGGGTTACATGGTGTTGTGTTTGCCCTTGGAACAACTGTGATGGCTACTTTAGCAGTATTAGTATTACCTCCTAATCGAAAAGGTGAGGGGGTTAATATGTTTGCTATCTTTTCAAATATAGCAATGGTTTTAGGACCTGCTATCGGTCTATATGCTTTATCGTCATACGGTAGTATGGCATTGTATATATTTTTAACGGTTATGACTGGATTGGCCATGGTCTTAAGTAATATTATTCCCCTATCTAAGGAGTTAGCATTACCTAAACAATCAAAATATAAAGGTTGGCATATTTCCCAGTTTATAGAAAATAAAAGTTTACCTTGGGCTTTAATGGGCTTATTTATTGGTTTTACTTATTCTGGTGTTTTAGTTTTTATACCCATAGAACTTAATAGCATGGGGGCAGGAATATGGGGAAGTGCTTTCTTTGCTATTTTTGCGTTGATGATTATTATTAGTCGACCTATAGTAGGAAAAGTATATGCTCGATATGGTTCAAAAATTATTATCTATACAGGATTAGGATTATTTATACTAGGCTTATTTGTATTGGGATTAGCTATAACCCCATTAGCTATTCTATTCACCGCTCCGTTGTTGGGGTTAGGCTATGGTGCAGCACAACCTGCATTTCAAGCGCTGGCTATACAATCAGCTCCTATTGAGCGTGCGGGTGTATCAACAGCAACATATTTTTTAGCATTAGATATAAGTGTTGGCGCTGGATCAGTTATACTTGCAGTATTAGCTAGTGCGTGGGGCTATCAATATTTATATATGTTCACTGCATTGGTTATGGTGATAGCGCTTGCTTTGTATCATATATGGGTAAAAAGATATACTCCTTTAGAACTATAGTTGTTTAAGGTAAAATTGGGTAAATAAATATTTAACAAGTTAAAATGGCTTCTAATGAGATATTATGTATAGGATGCAATAAAAATAATGAAGGCAAGATGAAAATTTGGGGATAACAATTTTATATATTGACGTTTATTATATTTATGCTATACTTATACAAGTCATTAGGACACAGCTCAAATGATAAGTATGAAAAACTTCTTAGAAGTTAAAAAAAGCACTTGACGGAATGAGCTGGACTTGATAGAATAATCAAGTCGCCAGTTGATGAAACACTTCGAAGAAAGAGTGTGTAGACTGGTACAGATCTTTGAAAACTGAACAATGATAGGTAATCAATCAAAATGATTGAACATATGCCAGAGTGCGGGTTTTGACAAAGTCAAAACCAACCATAATTCAAAGCTACTTAATGGTAGCGACAACAAATAATGAGCTATTCAAATATCAAATAGCTTCAAGATATCTTGGAGAGTTTGATCCTGGCTCAGGACGAACGCTGGCGGCGTGCTTAACACATGCAAGTCGAACGAAGAGCGATGGAAGCTTGCTTCTATCAATCTTAGTGGCGAAC
>NZ_JBBNNS010000006.1:0-102765 GCF_040097785.1 Veillonella parvula
AGGTATGACAATCTTTATGATTATCATCTCCGCTGTATGCTTAACCGCAGCAGGTATGACTGGTAAGGTCGGCATGATTGCGGTCCTCATGATGGCATCTTTTATCGGTACTACTATTGGGATGGCTAGTAACTTCATGTCTGAGCTTAAGGTGGCACATATGACAGGTGCTACACCTAAGAAAATGGAACAATGGCAAATCGTTGGTACTATTCTTTGTGCCGTACTTTCTGTAGGTGTTATGATTCTTTTGAATGATGCTTATGGATTTGTAGGAGATCATGCATTAAATGCACCTCAAGCGAACGCTATGGCTGCCATCATTGAGCCAATGATGACTGGTGGTAGTGCTCAATGGCCTCTATACATGGCTGGCGCATTATTTGCAATCATCTTGTGGATGGTAAGAGTTCCACCGTTGGCATTTGCCTTGGGCACATACTTGCCAATGGAAATTAATACACCATTACTTATCGGAGGTTTGATTGCGTATCTTGTACAAAATAGTACAAAAGACAAAGAATTGGCAGATCTTCGCTTCTCCAAAGGTAGTACAATTGCCTCTGGTCTCGTAGCTGGTGGTGCTATTGGCTCCTTGTTTAGTGCAGTGCTTCGTATTGCAGGTGTTGATGTATTTGCTCAAGCTTGGGTAGAAACACCTGAAGCGACATATCTCAGTATCGTAATGTATTTATTACTCTGTACGTTCTTGTACAAGGTAGCTATGTATATAAAAGCTAAACATGCTAAATAAATTACATACTATATATCCTAAATGAATTGAATAGCTTATTTATTCTATAAATAACCAGGAATCCTCCATTTTGGAGATGACCGCCTTTATCAAGTTTCATCTATGCTTGGTAAAGGCGGTCTTTTTATATACTTAGGAATGTTATTTTCGATATAGCTAAAAACTATATCAATTCAATACCTATTGGTATAGTTGGATTTGTTGACCCTTACTATATCGAATGTTATCATAAAACTATAATACCTTTAGAGGTATTATTTTTATTATGCTCATAAGTGTAAGTATAAATATATTAGTTAATTAAGGAAAAATCTGTTTCTAGATAGAACGGAGAGAAGTAAGGGTAATAATATGAAATTTAAGAAAATAGCAGCTCTATTAGGGGCTTTCACTATTGCTAGTAGTTTATTAATCGCTGGCTGTGGTAATGCGGGTAATAGTCAGAAGACATGGCGCGTAGGTACTGATGCGACCTATGCACCATTTGGTTTTAAAGACAAAGATAGTGGTAAATTAGCTGGATTTGATATTGATATTATCAATGCGATTGCAAACGAAGAGGGCATAGAAGCAGATATTCAAAATCTAAACTTTGATGCGCTTTTACCAGCATTACAAAGTAACACCATCGACATCGCTATTTCGGATATGACTATTTCTGAAGAACGTGCAAAATCCGTTGATTTTAGTAAACCGTACTATATTGCAGGTAATGGTCTCGTTGTAAACATTGATAACACCAATATTAATAGCTTTAAGGATCTAGAAGGTAAACGCATTGGTGTATCCATCGGCTCTACTGGTGCAGAGATTGCTAGCAAGATTCCCAATGCCGATGTACGTCAGTTTAATATTATTGTCGATGCGTTCTTAGAATTGCAAAATAAAGGCGTCGATGTAGTTATCAATGATACACCAGTAAACGAATATTATGTTAATGGTAAGGGCAAAGGTATCGCAAAGGTTACTGGAGAGGACTATGATGCGGCACCACTAGGTATTGCTGTGAAAAAAGGTAATACAGAGTTGCTTAACAAAATCAATGATGGCTTGGCTAAGATCAAAGCAAATGGTAAATACGCAGAAATTTATAAGAAATGGTTTGGTAAGGAACCTCCAGCAGAGGTATTAAAATAGTTTGTAGATAGTACCAGAACGTATTATTTGATATAATATGCTAGGTAAGCCTCGTGTTATATGAGGTATGTATAGAATGGGTGATATGATGGCTAAACGAAGTGCATTTTTAGATATTATTAAGGAAAAGGGCGCCCTCGTCTTGGATGGAGCTTTAGGGACCGAATTAGAGCGTTATGGCTGTGATATTCAACATAAGTTGTGGTCTGCTAAGGTTCTCATGGATCAGCCAGATATCATTAAGAAAATACATATTTCTTATTTAGCTGCGGGTGCCGATATCATTCAAAGCTCTGGCTATCAAGCGACAGTAGCAGGCTTTAAAGGTTTAGGTTATGGAACGGAAGAAGCGATAGAGCTTGTTAAACTATCTGTTCGTTTAGCCATGCAAGCTCGTAATGAGTTTTTAGAAGCAAAGGCGAGTGGGGCGCTTACATTGCGTGGTATTACGCTCGGTGAAGAGACTCCTGAGG
The DNA here is from genome assembly GCF_040097785.1 of Veillonella parvula. Taxonomy (GTDB): domain Bacteria; phylum Bacillota; class Negativicutes; order Veillonellales; family Veillonellaceae; genus Veillonella; species Veillonella parvula_D. The sequence goes on from NZ_JBBNNS010000006.1 coordinate 2,365, forward strand.
GGGTTAGATATTTTTCTGAAGGTGCTTTACCTAAACCGTTGGTGGCAGCCTCTGTAGGACCTTATGGCGCTTTCTTGGCTGATGGCTCTGAATACCGTGGTTATCCTGATGTGCAAACAGAATATCTAGAGATATTCCATATTCCACGGCTAGCATTATTCTGCGAAGAACATCCAGACATATTATCCTTTGAAACTATACCGTCTTATGCTGAAGCAATCGCTATTGCGAGAGCTATGTCTGATCCGTTTACATCCAAAGGTATTCCCGGATGGATTTCTTTTTCTTGTAAGGATGGGCATCATGTTTCTAGTGGCGAAACCATTATTAAATGTGCACAAATGATCGACAAGGTACATCCTATTACGGGGATTGGCATTAATTGTACTAAACCGGAATATGTAGAATCATTGATAAAAGATATTCGTACTGTTACAGAGAAACCGATTGCTGTATATCCGAACCTTGGTGAAAGCTATGATAGTAAAACTAAAACTTGGTATGGCGATGCTGCATCATTTGTAGACTACGTTGAGGTATGGCGAAAAGCTGGAGCTGAAATCATTGGTGGCTGTTGTAGAACGACACCTGAAATTATCGGTGATATTGCAAAGAAAATTCACAACTAATATAGTGTGACATATAAAAAGCTATTCGAGTATAATTCGAATAGCTTTTTCTTTATATGCAAATAAAAAAGCAGTGCGAAAGCACTGCTTTTACTATGGCGGAGAGACAGGGATTTGAACCCTGGGTACGGGATAACCGCACACATGATTTCCAATCATGCTCCTTCAGCCGCTCGGACACCTCTCCATGTATTCTGTTGTGTAACAGGTACTTGTATAGTATATGAAAAAGTTAGATTTATGTCAAGCAAAAAAATGGTAGAATTATTGCATATTTACAAGGCTTTTAAAATACAATATTTGATTGCAATGATGGGGAATGATCGAAGGTTAAAACCTAATTTCGATTGTGTAAATTTGACATATAAACAGAAAAAGCCGCCTAAATAGGCGGCTCTTGTATTAGGAATTAGAATACGTCTTTAATTTCAGCAGCTTCAATGGATGCTTTAATATCGTCTGCCATTTTTTCAATTAATGGAAGATCTTCTTCTTTCAAAGAGGATTTGATATCTAGTGGTTCGGAAACGATTTCAATGTCTTTGAAGTCATTTTCGAAATGGGAAACCATTGTTTTCATCGCAGCGGAAGCCCAAGAGTGGTTACCAATGATGGATACTTTATGGTTTTGGAAGTTAAGGGCTTTTAATTCATGGATAAAGTTTTCCATAGTAAGGTATAGATTCAAGTTATATGTAGGTGCGATAGTTACCAAGTTAGTATATTTCCAAGCATCGGAGATGATGTAGGAAGCATTAGTTTTGGAAACATCGTAAATTCTGATATCTGTAACGCCACGTTTGGATAGTTGTTTAGCCAATTGTTGAGCAATAGCACGAGTATTGCCGTACATGGAACCAAAAGCGATAACAACACCTTTTTTCTCAGCTGTATAGCTGGACCAATGTAAGTATTTGTGCGTGATATATTGGATAGATTCAGGGGTGCGCCAGATTGGACCATGAAGTGGAGCAATGCGTTTGATATCAAGGCTAGAAATTTTGCGAAGCGCATTTTGTACTTGTGGTCCGTATTTACCAACGATATTTGTATAGTAACGGCGAGCTTCTTCTTCGTATGTAGCTACGAAATCGGTTTGATCAGCAAAGATATTACCATTAACTGTACCGAATGTACCAAAAGCATCTGCAGAGAACAATGTGCCTGTAGATTTTTCGTATGTACAAGTTACTTCAGGCCAGTGAACCATAGGCATAGTGTAAGAAACCAAAGTATGTTTACCTAAACAGATTTCATCGCCTTCTTTAATTTGATGGTATTGTTCTGGTTTTGGAGTGTTATAGAATTGCTCAAACATGCGGAATGTTGTAGCATTACCTACCATTTTACAATTTGGATACCGTTCCAATGTTTCCAATAATGTTTGGCAATGATCAGGCTCCATATGGTTTACGACGATGTAATCAAGTTCACGACCATTTAAGAGGTGAGTCAAGTTGTCGAAGTACTCTTCACGAATTTCAGCATCTACAGAGTCTACCACACAAGTTTTTTCATCGTCGATGAAATAGCTGTTATAGCTAACACCATTTGGAATAGGAAATAAGTTTTCGAAACGTTCTGTTGTCCAGTCATTACTACCAATCCAGTAGATATTATGAGTCATTTTCTGAGCACAATGCATAATAAAATCCTTTCTTAACCCACACTAGGTATGTATAGCTTTACATGAGAACTCATGTCTGTAAATATAGTATCAATTTATAATACTAATATTTTCGAAAAAAATCAATATTGAAAAAGCCTACTTGAAGAAGTAGGCTTTCACATGAAAGTTCATAGTGACCAATTATTTGAAGTATTTTACACCAGATGTAAAGATTGGCATTTCTAATTGGCCAGGAATATTTTTGCTAATACCGGCGCCACAGCGTTCGGAGTGTGCCATTTTGCCGAATACGCGACCATCAGGGCTATAAATACCTTCGATAGCAGCTACAGATTGGTTAGGATTGAAGCGACTATCCATGGAGGCGATACCATCAAAGTCTACATATTGTGTAGCAATTTGGCCAGTTTTATTGAACTCCAACACTTGTTGAGGAGACGCTATAAAGCGACCTTCGCCGTGAGAAATTGGTACTGTGTAAATTTCTCCAGCTTTAGCATCACTCATCCAAGGGGATTTTGTGGAAATAACTTTCGTATTAACCATGCGAGATAAGTGACGACCAATGGTATTGTATGTCAATGTAGGATGATCTGCAGTTAACGTTTCAATATGTCCACCAGGTAATAAGCCTAACTTGATGAGCGCTTGGAAGCCGTTACAAATACCTAATACAAGGCCATCTTGTTTGTACAAGAGGTTTTCTAAACCTTCTGCAAGGTATGGGTTGCGGAAGAGGGTGGCTATGAATTTACCAGAACCATCTGGCTCATCACCGGCACTGAAACCTCCTGGAAACATAAGAATTTGAGACTCTGCTAATTTAGCTTTGATTACGTCGATAGATTCTTTTAATTGTTCTGGAGTTTGGTTGCGGATAAGCACGATATCTGTTTCTGCACCAGCCCGTTCAAAGGCGCGAGCAGAGTCAAATTCGCAGTTTGTACCAGGGAATACTGGAATAAGAACTTTTGGTTTGGCACCTAGGGAGGTGCTGCGAGGTTTAGCGTGTTGATCATGAATGTAAGCGACTGCTTCACCAAAGCCGTTTGGTGCATGCATTGGGAAAATATCGTTTAGAGGTGCTTCATAAGCAGCTTGTATTTCTTTGAGAGAAACAGATTGTCCTTCCCATTCGATAACAGGTGTGGCTTGGGTTACACCGATAACTTTCACATCAGGTAACTCTAAAAGATAATTAACAGCTGTAATATCTACTTCAACGATGAAGGAACCAAGGGCTGGTTGGAAGATACCACGTTCAGCGTATTTATCGAATTTAACACCAATATTATTGCCAAGGGCCATTTTAGTGACTGCTTCAGGAATGCCGCCTTGATCAACTACATAGGCAGAGTAAACGCGACCTTTTTCAATTTGTTCTTGTAGTGTATCGCAGTTTTCTTTGAATCGATCCCAATCAGGGGTGTCATCGTATGTACGAGGTACATCGAAGAATACGAGGCGGTGATCTACACCTTTAAGGTCTTGGCTCACAATATTATCTACATGAGCTGTACCAACCGCAAAGGATACGAGGGTAGGAGGAACTGTAAGGTCCATAAAAGTACCGCTCATAGAATCTTTACCACCAATAGCGCCGATTTCAAGTTCTTTTTGTGCTTTATAAGCACCAAGTAAAGCTGCTACTGGCTTACCCCAAGATTCTTTAGAATTGAGGCGTTCGAAATATTCTTGTAATGTTAAGTATGCATCTTCACGACGACCGCCAAGAGCTACTAATTTTGCTACAGATAAAAGCACTGCATATTGCGCACCATGATAAGGGCTCCATGCAGATAACTCAGGCACAAAAGCGTGAGTCATAATACTCGCCGTTGTAGTTTCACCGTTTAGAACCGGTAATTTAGCAACCATGCCTTGGGTAGGCGTTTTTTGGAATTTGCCACCGAATGGCATGAGGACTGTATTGGCACCCACAGTGCTGTCAAAGCGTTCTGCTAAGCCTTGTTGGGATGCTGCATTTAAATCGGATACGGCTGCGAGCCATTTTTCCTTGAAGTTATCTGCACTAGCAGAACCACGTAAGAAGTAGGATCGATCTACTGGAGCTTTTACGATAGCTTCTTGTTGTTGACTAGCACCATTTGTATTTAAAAAGTCGCGGCTAATATCTACAATTGTTTCGCCATTCCAGTTCATGATGAGGCGATTTGTATCAGTTACCTCTGCCACAACTGTACACTCCAGGTTTTCTTCGTCGCAGTATGCTTTGAACGCCTCTACATCAGAAGCAGCGATGACACAGGCCATGCGTTCTTGGGATTCAGAGATGGCTAACTCTGTACCATCGAGGCCAGCATATTTTTTAGGGACTAAGTCGAGATTGATTGATACACCATCAGTTAGTTCACCGATAGCAACAGATACACCACCTGCACCGAAGTCATTACAACGTTTGATAAGTGTCGTTACTTCGCCACGACGGAATAAGCGTTGGATTTTGCGCTCTGTAAGAGCATTGCCTTTTTGTACTTCTGCACCGCATGTGGATAGAGAGTCAACGGTATGTTCTTTAGAGGACCCTGTAGCACCACCACAGCCATCACGGCCAGTTTTACCACCTAGCAATACTACCACATCGCCTGCAACTGGTACCTCACGACGAACTTGGTTGCGAGGTGCAGCACCGATAACTGCGCCGATTTCCATGCGCTTTGCTACGTAGCCAGGATGGTAATATTCTTTTACTTCACCTGTAGCAAGGCCGATTTGGTTGCCGTAAGAGGAGTAACCACGAGCTGCTTCTTGGGTGATCTTTCTTTGTGGTAATTTGCCTTCCAATGTATCTTCAAGTCTTGTATGTGGATCGCCAGAGCCTGTGATGCGCATAGCTTGGTATACGTAGGCGCGACCGCTCAATGGGTCGCGAATACAACCACCTAAGCAGGTAGCTGCGCCCCCAAATGGTTCGATTTCAGTAGGGTGGTTATGGGTTTCGTTTTTGAATAGTAACAACCATTCTTCAGTCTTGCCATTTACATCGACAGGGATGATGATTGTACATGCATTGATTTCATCAGATTCATCGAGATTTGTAAGTCCTCCAGCGTGGCGCAATTCTTTTACAGCCAATGTAGCCATGTCCATGAGGGAGCGAGCTTTTTTCTTAGTCGTGTAGAGCTCAGCACGGCCTTCCATATATTCTTCGAAGGCTTCCTTTATAGAACCGGTGAAGCGGCTGTCTTCAATGGTAATATCTGTTAACTCGGTCATAAAGGTAGTGTGACGGCAATGGTCAGACCAATATGTATCGAAGAGGCGAATTTCTGTAATCGTAGGATTGCGGTGTTCCACCTCTGCGTATTGTTGTCTAATCATTTGAAGGTCTGCTAATGTCATAGCAAGACCGTAGTTTTTGATGAGAGCTTCTAAATCATCATTGCTCATCGTAGTAAAGCCATTGATTGTTGCCACCGGTTTTGGATCTTCTAAATCGAGAGCTAAGGTATTTGGTACGTCAAGGCTCGCTTTGCGGGAATCAACAGGGTTAATGTAGTAGGCCTTAATGACATTTTCTTGTTCTTTTGTAAAGGTGCCTTCGATAGCATATACGCGAGCACAACGCACGATGTGGCCGGATGTAAGTGTGAGCATAGAAATACATTGCTCTGCGCTATCAGCACGTTGATCGTATTGACCTGGCACATATTCAACAGCAAATACAAAGTCTTGTACACTTGGAATTTTTTCTAATACAGTATCTACAGGAGGTTCAGAAAAAATTAAATTTTTAGCAGACTCTAGATCTTTTGCATCTAAATTTTCGATGTCGTATCGCTCATAGATAGTCACATCTGTAGCAGGCATAGATAATTCCTGTTGTAAGGTTTGTAACATGCGTTGCGCTTCTAGGTTGAAAGATTCTCGTTTTGTTACGAATAATCGTTGTATAGCCATTGTAGCCTCCTGTAATGTATATAATTCCCTATGGGATATTGACAAATTAAGTATAGTCGGTCTAGACTTATAAGTAAAGATAATCTTACTAATGAAAAGATTAGAAATACTAATAAATATGAAGAGTTCATGAAGGTCATAAGACCTAACTTTCATGAAGATTTCTACATATTCATTATATATTGAGAGTCTATAGTTATAATAGGGTAATGATATGTGTATTTAAAAGTAAGAAGTTACTATTAGTATATAACAGAGGTGAATAAAATGGCAGTATCTGCAGATTTATATAGAACCTTTCTAGGGGTAGGCTTATATTTATCTTTTTCCCGTGCCGCAAAAGAATTAGGCGTGTCCCAATCCGCCATCAGTCAAAGTATTAAACAATTAGAAGGAGAACTTAATATGCCTCTCTTCGTGCGTACTACAAAATCTGTAGGGTTCACGCCAGAAGGTAAAGAATTGTTTGATACGGTAGCTAAAGCTTTCTCCATTCTTGATAATGGTGTTACCCAATTACAAGAACGGGTTAGTCAAGCTTATGAAAGTTTAAATTTGGCTGCCACAGATACTTTGTGTCGCCATTTCCTATTGCCTTATTTCCACAAATGGCAATTACAAGAAAGTGAAATTGGCTTACATATCATTAATCGTCCGTCTCCTGATTGTGTAGAATTAGTACTCAATAAAGAGGCGCAATTAGCCGTGGTTAATGATTATGAGGGCTTGAGAGATAATCCTCAGCTAGAGGTAACTACGCTAGCTACCATTCAAGATGTCTTTGTTGGCGGTCCTGACTATAAAGGGGCAGGATTCTTTGATCAAGGGCGCCTTCTTAACGAGCCTATTTTACTTTTGCATAAAGGCTCTGCTAGTCGTACATTCTTTGACGATGTAACACATGGTGCTTGTCGTAAGCCTCGCTTTGAATTGGGTAGCGTCGATGTATTACTAGATCTTGTAGAAATCAACATGGGTATTTCCATGTTACCTAATCATGTGGTACAACAAAAAATGCAAGAAGGGACTATTGTGCGCATCGATACAGATATTCCGGTACCAACACGCGACATTGTGCTTGTGCGTTCTCGCTTGGTTCCTCAATCTGAAGGGGCTGCAAGATTTACGTCCTTACTAGTTAATCGTGAAAGTACTCGAGATAAAGTTTTATAAGAAAAAGACATGTTTAAAGACATACTTTAGGAAACTTTCTTAAAGTGTGTCTTTTTATATATTAGTGTGAGTTTTACCGTGCTATATTATATTCCTATAAAGCAGTTGAGTTATATAATTCATATATGAAATATTTAAGTCTTATTTGCAATGATATTTATGGGGTATATTATAAGACTTTTACTAGATATAGGTTGACCCTAAGGGGTTGTTTACGTTAAAATTTAAAGATAGTTATGCGGAGGTATGAGCACATGGAATTATTAAAAGAACGCATTCGTGAAGAGGGGATTGTCCTCAATAATCGAGTGCTGAAAGTAGATGGGTTCTTAAACCATCAAATCGATCCACAATTGTTTAAGGCGATTGGTAAAGAAATCGCGGATCGTTACCGTGATGCAGGTGTACAACGTATTGTTACCATCGAAGCATCTGGTATTGCGTTGGCGTTGATGGCCGCGCTTGAACTAGACGTGCCATTGGTATTTGCGCGTAAGAAAAAATCCATCCTTATGGTAGATGATGTATATCATAGTGTTGTGTACTCTTATACAAAAGAAGAGAATTATGATATCACTATTTCTAAAAAATTCTTGCCAGCTGGTGAAAAAGTGTTGATTATCGACGATTTCTTGGCGTCTGGTGAGGCGGCTATGGGCCTTGCTAAGTTGGTTCAAGACGCAGGTGATGAAGTAGTAGGCATGGCGATTGCTATCGAAAAGTCCTTCCAACCTGGTCGTGAACGCTTGGAAAATGCGGGCTACCGTGTAGAGTCTTTAGTTCGCATTAAAGAATTCAAAGATAATGGTTGTGTGTTTATCGAAGACTAATTTGTCTGATTATTGTTAGAGGGAATTATGAATAAAAAAGCAGAAAAATTCGACTTACTCGTTGCTGACCTTAACAAAGGCGGTAACACTTGGTTTACAAAGGAAGAAATGACAGACGATCTTAATACAGTTGTATATCATGGTCGTTTGGATGTTCATGAGCATAGCTTGCCTGTGTTCATCGTTGTAGACGATTCTGCGTTCACCTATGTACGCATCGCTATCACAACAACATCTATTGATAAAAAAGTGATTCCTGCGGTATTGAAAGAACTTAACACGTTAAATCAAGATTACAAGATATCTAAATATTACGTGAGCAATGAAGATAATAACATTTATATGGATGTGTCTATACCATGTTTGAATGAACAATTTGATCCTACTGTAGTAGTGAATCTTATGCTTGAAGTTATTCAACCGCATTTAGATACTGTACATAAAGATATTCTTAAAGTAGCTGGCTTAGCTTAATAGAGGTTGTTATGAATCCTAAATCCTTATTATTTGATAAGTTTTTGAAAGAAGAAGAAATCATATCTTTTGAACGGAAGGATTTTGATGATGAAGACGGTACAGTAGTATATCGTTCTTATATCAAGTCTCCTTTATGGGATATGCCTTTGTTCGTCATTCTCGATAACAGCATTTATAGTGTAGTTCGTTTAGTGTTAGGCCCTGAAAAGGTAACAGCACAAAATATGAATGCCTTGAATGCATTAATTAATCGTGACAATGCGACATATAAAAATTACAAACTTTATATTGATGAACAAGACTCTAGCCTATACTTGGATTGTGTATATATGTGTGGTGATGATGCGTTCGAGCCTGCATTGATGTATGCGTTGATGTCTTCTATTGTAGATTATATTCCAGAATCTGTAGGTGAATTGAAAGCTGCCTTTGAAAGTGGTACTCACTAATCAATAATAGATACAAGTTAAGTGATCTAATGTTCGGAATTATGAAAAGAGGATAACCTGTTTATAAATGGGTTATCCTCTTTTTGTATGGATAAGAAAAAACATATAAATATTTTAATCGATAGAGTAAGTTTGTGTTATTATAAGATTGAAAAGGCAGTATTTTATTTTACAGATTTATTTAAAATTATTTTATATGATGCAATCTATATTTTTTCAATAGTTCGGAATATAACGAATGATAAAAATATTTAATAAAAAAATATTCGAAAATAGTATTGATTTTGTAAATGTTAGGTGTTACAATTTGAGTACAAGAAGGAGGTAGCACCGTGAACTATGCAAATCAACAAACTCAAAGCAAGTCTACGGAGGCTATTTGCGCGTATTTGTCCCAGTCTGTTTTGGCTGGGCTTTTTTATTAGGAGGATCTATGAAGGTCGGTATTATCATGGGCAGCAAGTCTGACCTGGACACAATGAAAAAAGCATCTGCCGTACTTGATGAATTTAATATTCCCTATGAAATGGTTATTGCCTCAGCTCATCGTACCCCAGAGGCTGTAAAAAATTTTGTTATACGACTTGAAGGTGAAGGAGCTATTGCTTTTATTGCTGGTGCAGGCGCAGCGGCTCATTTACCTGGTGTGGTGGCGAGCTTCACTACACTACCAGTTATCGGCATCCCACTTAATGCAACCGCATTAAAAGGTATTGATTCTCTACTTGCTATTGTACAAATGCCATCTGGCATGCCTGTAGCAACCATGGCTGTAGATGGTGCTAAAAATGCAGCGCTCTTTGCAGTACAAATTGGAGCAGCTTTCAATAAAGACCTGAAAGAACAATATCAACAATATCGTAAAGATATGGCTGAAAAAGTCTTGGCAGACAATGCAGAATTACAAGGTGCTATTCATATTTAATCATCTAAATCATCGGTGATTAAATGTTGGTTAAGAAAAACAGTTTATTTAGATATCTATTATATAGTTTGTATCATTAATTATGATAAAGGAGAAAGATCATGGCTAACATCGATTTGGAAAAATTAACATTATTGTATGAAGGGAAAGCAAAACAAGTATATGCAACAGATAACAAAGATGAGTACATCGTTCATTACAAAGATGATGCCACTGCATTTAATGGTGAAAAACATGACACCATCCTTGGTAAAGGCGTGTTGAATAACAAAATTTCCTCTTTCTTCTTTGAATTGTTGAAAAAAGAAGGCGTACCAACTCATTTCGTTCGTCGTGAAGATGATCGCAACCAAACAGTACTTACATTGAAAATAGTTCCTCTTGAAGTTATCGTTCGTAATATTGCGGCTGGCTCTATGGCTAAACGCTTTGGCATTGAAGAAGGAACTCCACTTAAACATCCAATTCTTGAATTCTGCTATAAAAATGATGAACTAGGCGATCCATTTGCCAACGAATCCCAAATCACTGCACTTGGTTGGGCCACTCAAGAGCAACTTGATGTAATTTCTACAATTACTTTAAAGGTAAACGATATTTTGAAAAAATTCTTGGCTACTAAAAATGTAACCCTTGTAGATTTTAAATTAGAATTTGGTACCCATAATGGTGAAATTTTATTGGGTGATGAAATTTCTCCCGATACATGCCGTTTCTGGGATGCTACAACTGGTGAAAAACTCGACAAAGACCGTTTCCGTCGAGATCTTGGTAATATTGAAGAAGCATATAAGGAAATGTTATTCCGTCTTACAGGTGAGCGTGCCTAATAGGGGGGAAGATGAACTACGATTCTGTTTTTGACAAATGGCACGAAGAGTGTGGTGTATTCGGCATCTATGATAGGACCGTTGATGTAGCACGCTATGTATATTGGGGGCTATTTGCTCTCCAACATCGTGGTCAAGAAAGTGCGGGCATTGCTGTTACCGATGGTCATGATGTAGAACTGAAAAAAGGCATGGGCTTGTTGACCGAGGCTATCAAAGAATTACCAGCATTGCCAAGTTATATGGGGACTGGTCATGTGCGGTACTCTACGACTGGGTCCAATAATCCGCGTAATATCCAGCCTTTGGTTATTCACTACCAAGGCGGTCAAATTGCGGTGGCTCACAATGGAAACTTAACGAATGCCTTATCTATTCGAAAATGTCTCGAAGCCGATGGTTCCATCTTTCAAACGACGATGGATTCTGAGGTTATCGTAAACTTGATAGCCCGCTCTAAAGCAGAAACACAAGCGGAACGGATTGCCGATGCAGCTCGTCAAATTGAAGGGGCGTTCTCTCTAGTCATTACTACGAACGACTCCTTAGTAGGTGTACGAGATCCTCAAGGATTTAGACCACTTTGCTTAGGTAAAACAGAAAATGGTTATGTGCTCTCTAGTGAAAGCTGTGCTTTTGATGCGATTAAGGCAGAGTTTATTCGCCATATAGATCCTGGTGAAATGGTTATCATCGATGACTCTGGTGTGCGTAGTACTATGTATGCGGAACCAGAAAAAATCGACAAAAAACTTTGCGTCTTTGAATACATCTATTTTGCACGTGGCGATAGTCATATCGATGGTCAATCCGTATATCAATCTCGGCTAAATATGGGCCGCGAACTATATAACGAAACTAAGTATGATGCAGACATCGTAATGTCCATTCCGGATTCCGGTACAACAGCTGCATTAGGTTATGCTCGTGCATCGGGTATCCCTTTTGCGGAAGGTTTAGTTAAGAACCGTTATAGCGGCCGTACCTTTATTAAACCAAATCAAGAGGAACGAGAATTAGCTGTTCGTATGAAGCTAAATGCATTGCCACATATTGTTGGAGGTAAGCGTATCGTCCTTATTGATGATTCTATTGTGCGCGGTACTACGAGTGGTATCATTGTAAAAATGCTAAAAGAGGCTGGTGCTAAAGAGATTTATATGTGTATTAGTTCTCCAACTATTGAGTACTCCTGTCACTATGGCATTGATACATCAGTGCGTAAAGAACTTATAGCAGCTACTCATACTGTGGATGAAATTAGAGATTTTATCAAGGCTGATAAATTACATTACTTGTCTCGTGAAGGCCTATGTCGTGCTGTATCTGATGTAAAGCCAGATGATTTATGTTTTGCATGTTTCAATGGTGATTATAGTGTAGCGGTTCCTGCGGACCAAGAGGAAGGGGTCAAATATGTGCTCGAATAAAACTAGTTTAACCTATTGCGATGCAGGTGTTGATATCGATGCAGGTAATCGCGCCGTAGAATTGATGAAAGAATCTGTTAAACGGACGTATACACCGGGTGTTGTTGGTGATCTAGGTGGTTTTGGGGGAATCTATTCCTTAGCTGGTCATGCTATGTCTGATCCTATGCTCGTATCTGGTACAGATGGGGTGGGTACCAAATTACGTCTCGCTATTATGATGGATAAACATGATACTATCGGTCAAGACTGCGTAGCTATGAGTGTTAATGATATCCTCGTACAAGGTGCTACACCTTTATTCTTCCTTGATTATATTGCGGTTGGCAAACTAGAGCCTGTAAAAGTGGCGGATATCGTACGTGGTGTAGCTGAGGCGTGCGAAGAATCAGGCTGCGCTTTACTAGGCGGTGAAACTGCTGAGATGGCAGGTTTCTACGATGATGAGGATTATGATGTAGCTGGTTTTGCCGTTGGTATCGTAGATCGTCCTAAATTGATTACTGGTGAAAGTATCAAGGCAGGAGACGTTATTCTTGGGTTACCATCTTCTGGGGTTCATTCTAATGGTTTCTCGTTAGTTCGTAAAATTGTATTTGATCACAAGGGTTTCTCCATTGGTCAAGATATTCCTGAATTTGGCAAAACACTGGGAGAAGAATTATTAACGCCAACGCGCTTATACCCTAAAGCTGTATTGCCGTTGATTAAAGAAAGCCTACTTAAAGGTATGGTTCATATTACGGGCGGCGGTTTCTATGAAAATATTCCTCGCGTCTTACCTACGGGAGTAACAGCAGAGATCGATTGTGATACATGGCCTCGCGTTCCAGTTTTTGAAAAGCTACAAGAATGGGGCAATGTAGATTGGCATGAAATGTACCGTACTTTTAACATGGGCATTGGCATGATCCTCATAGTGGACGCTACGGATGTGGATCGAGTAAAGGCAAATCTTGAAAGTCGTAATGAAGCGGTTTATGAAATTGGTCATATCGTTAAAGGCGAAGGTCCAGTTGTTGTAAAAGGGGCGGTATTTAATGACTAGTTCCTTAGTTAAAAAACGTCTAGCTCTATTCGCAAGCGGTAGAGGCTCCAATGGGGAAGCCCTCTATAAAGCCATGCAAGAAGGATATATTAATGGTGAGTTTGTAGTTATCATTACAGATCACGGTGATGCAGGGATTGTTGAACGTTCTAAACCTTGGAATATTCCACTCATTGTCATCGAACGTAGCGACTATGATTCTAAAACTAGCTTTGAACAAGCCCAGTTAGATGCGTTAGAGCCCTACAAGGTAGATGGTATCGTTTTGGCTGGATATATGCGCATTGTAGGGGCTCCACTGATTGAGCACTATGAGCATAGAATTTTAAATATCCATCCTGCCTTGTTGCCATCCTTTCCGGGACTACATGGACATCAACAAGCTATCGATGCGGGCGTAAAGGTAACTGGTTGTACGGTACATTTTGTTGATGCCGGAATGGATACAGGTCCTATTATCATGCAGAATACAGTTCCTGTATTACCTGATGATACAGAGGATGTTTTGAGTGATAGATTATTACCTATAGAACATAAAACATATAAAGAGGCGTTACGACTATTTTGTGAGGATAAGCTCACTATAAAAGGTCGTACGGTTTATATTGAAGATTGATATGTGTAAGCAAATGGAGAGGTTACATGATTAAAAATGCACTGCTTAGTGTTTCTGATAAAACGGGTATTGTAGATTTTGCAAAAGGTTTAGTTGACTTAGGTGTAACCATTTATTCGACAGGTGGTACGCTTAAGGTGATTACCGATGCAGGTATTTCTGCAAAAGCTGTAGAGTCTTTGACAGGTTTTCCAGAAATGATGGATGGCCGAGTAAAAACTTTACATCCTAACGTGCATGGTGGTATTTTGGCGATCCGTGATAATGCGGAGCATAAACAAGCTATGGCAGAACATGGTATCGAACCAATCGACCTTGTTGTGGTTAATCTTTACCCGTTCCGTGAAACCATTGCAAAACCTAATGTGTCCCTAGAAGAGGCCATTGAAAATATCGATATTGGTGGCCCTACGATGGTTCGTTCTGCCGCAAAAAATCATGCGTACGTAGGCATCGTAGTAAATCCAAATCATTACGATGAAATCTTGGAGATGCTCAAAGACAAAGGAAAATTGACTAAGGAATATCGCTTTGGTCTTGCCAAAGAAGCCTTTGCTCATACAGCGGCTTACGATGTGGCTATCGCTAATTATATGAGTGGAATCTTGCATGAAGGTCCTACACCTCCTGAGTATTTGAGCGCTTATGAAAAGGTAACAAATCTTAGATATGGCGAAAATCCGCATCAACAAGCAGCGTTCTACAAAGAAATTGGTACAGCTCATGGCATGGGGGCTTTGAAACAACTACATGGCAAAGAGCTTTCCTATAACAATATTGTAGACATGGAAGCGGCATGGAATATGGTATGGGAGTTTACTAATCCAGCTGCATGTATAATTAAGCATACGAACCCATGTGGTGCCGCTACTGCATCTACATTACATGATGCCTATGTAAATGCGTACGAAGCTGATTCCGTATCTGCCTTTGGTGGCATCGTAGCCTTAAATCGTGAAGTAGATGCAAGTACAGCGGAGGAAATGAGCAAAATTTTCTTAGAAGTTATTATGGCGCCAGCTTTCACAAAAGAAGCATTAGAAATCCTTGAAGCAAAGAAAAATATTCGCCTCATCGAGCTATCTAAGCCGGAATCTGGCCAAGTGACAGTGAAAAAGGTGTCTGGTGGTTTATTAGTGCAAACAGAAGACGATCTCGTAGAAGACCGCGCCAATTATAAAGTTGTTACGAAGGTACAACCGACAGAGGAACAATGGAAAGCCCTTGAATTTGCATGGAAACTTGTAAAACATGTAAAGTCCAATGCTATTTTGATTTCTAATGAAAAACGTACCCTTGGAGTTGGGGCCGGTCAGATGAATCGCGTAGGCTCTGCAAAAATTGCCCTTGAACAAGCCGGGGAAGCCGCAAAAGGCGCTGTATTGGCATCCGATGCATTCTTCCCGTTTGGCGATACCGTAGAAACAGCGGCAAAGCATGGCATCGCAGCTATTATTCAACCAGGTGGCTCTATTCGCGATGAAGAGTCCATCAAAGCGGCTGACGAAGCGGGCATTGCCATGGTATTTACAAATATTCGTCACTTTAAACATTAATTGGTTAAGAGCTTTTAGCGGATTGTTAAACACTATCAGGGCAAAATATCTATTGTATGGTCAATAATTATTGATGTTTGGAGTAGTCTCGTTATGTGTTTATATTATTATAAACTTAATGGCGTTTAGGCGCCGATGGAGGACTTATGAAAGTATGTGTAATCGGTAGCGGCGGCCGCGAACATGCATTGGCGTGGCGATTGTCCATCAGCCCTAGCGTAACAAAGGTTTATGCTATTCCTGGTAGCGCAGCCATGTCAGATTGTGCAGAGCTAGTTGGCATCGATTGGCAACAAAGTGATCATTTGATTAGCTTTTTGAAAGAGAATCAAGTTGATTTAGTTGTTGTTGGGCCTGAGGCTCCTTTGGTAGCAGGCTTAGCAGATGTACTCAATAAGGCGGGAATTCCAGTTTTTGGTCCATCCAAAGCCGCCGCTCAACTAGAGGGCTCAAAGGTGTTTGCCAAGGATCTCATGAAAAAATACAACATTCCAACTGCTGCGTATGGTGTATTTCATAAGATAGATGAAGCGAAAGCTTTTATTGCTCAAACAGGAGCTCCTATTGTTGTTAAAGCTGACGGCTTGGCGGCAGGGAAGGGTGTTGTAGTAGCTATGACCGTCGACGAAGCGAATGCGGCTGTGGAAGATATGCTCAGCGGTAATCGATTCGGAGATGCAGGCAGCACCGTTGTTATTGAAGAGTTTATGGAAGGTGAAGAGGCTAGTTTATTAGCCTTTGTAGATGGTAAGACCGTTGTTCCCATGATTGCCTCTCAAGATCATAAACGCATCTTTGATGGGGATAAAGGGGCTAATACTGGTGGCATGGGGACTTATGCACCGGCACCAGTTCTTACGGATGCATTGCGGGACGAAGCGATGAAAACTATCTTGGAGCCTATAGTAGCGGCCATGGAAAAGGAAGGTATGCCGTATGTGGGCTGCCTCTACGCTGGGCTTATGATTACTGACGAAGGTCCTAAGGTGGTAGAATTCAATGCGCGCTTTGGTGATCCTGAAACACAAGTTGTATTGCCGCTACTCGATGGTGATTTAGGTGAGATTATGATGGCCTGTGCTAAGGGCACATTAACCTCTAATATGGTGAAATGGAAAGATTCCTCAGCGGCCTGCGTTATCCTTGCTTCTAAGGGCTATCCTGAAACTTCATCAAAGGGCGATGTCATCAGTGGGGATATTAAACAATATGACACAACCATTGTATTCCATTCTGGTACAAAGCTTGTTGGTGAAAATTATGTTACTAATGGCGGTCGTGTGCTCGGTGTTGTCGGACTTGGCAAAGACCTTAGAACGGCACTTGATAGAGCCTATGGACGTATAGAGCATATCGACTTTGAAGGCATGCAATATCGTACAGATATTGGGGCTAAGGCTTTTAAATAAAGTAACAACATTTTGAATATAATGAAAACCTCTACATTCATGCACGACGCATGCGGTGTAGAGGTTTTATTTTCTACCTTTTAACTGTTACCTATGATATAATAAATTAGATATAAAGAGGGCCCATCGACGTGTGATGGCGTTAGGCTCATCTCAAAAATTTGGAAACTTATTGATGACGCCTGACGTGTAGAAGTAAATCTTCTACACGTTAGGTGTTTTTACTATAGTCTATTTTATTTCTTAATAGCGATATACAACTATGATATATAATAAAGAACCGTTAGAACTGAATAGTCCGGTAGCCTTTTGGCTGAATTTTCCAAACGAAGAACGCGTATTTTGGGTGGATCGTCAAAGTGACCGCATCGTTGTAGGCGCTAAACGTTTGGCGACGGTCAAAGATGATGAAGATCGCCATAATTACGCTTACGTGTTTTATGGAGATACTTTTTTTGAGAACTCTAAGGACCCTAAATGGGCTGGCATGGGTCATGAAATGATTGCTTTCACCCATTACTACATCGTAGAAAATGGGGAGTCTTTCTACTTGCACGTTGGTGAAAGCGTCCCTATTACGGATTTCGAGGTGTCTCGAGTTCGCCATAACTACAAGGAAACCAGTGATGATAAGGCGGTTTGGGATAGTTTGATGAACGCTATCGCTGATGGTATTAGTAGCGGTGAAATGACGAAGGTCGTTTCTTCTCGAGAGGTACAGTTCACTAGCGAAACACCATACAATGTGGCAAGTATTTTAGCAAATTTAGTAGATAATAATCCAAATTGCTTTATCTTTGGTTACGAAAAGGATGGACGCACCTTTGTGGGTGCATCGCCAGAGATTCTAGTTCGCCATCGAGGTAGTGAAATTCTCAGCTATGCCTTGGCGGGGACAGCGCCTAAACATGGACCAAATGCGTGGACTAAGGAACAACTGTTAACGGATAAGAAAAATCTCTTTGAACATAATATCGTCCGTGACCGTATTGTGGAGATCATGAAATCTATTACTCCGGAGGTTATAATAGGTGAAACGGGTATCATGGAGCTGGCGCATCTCTATCATTTGCGCACCATTATTACTGCAAAGGATAGCACAAAATCCCTCGTGGAATGGGCAAAGTTGCTCCATCCTACACCGGCTCTCGGTGGTGAACCACGAGAAAAGGCGTTGGCATTGCTACAAAAGTACGAAGCTCATGAGCGCGGCATGTATGCAGCACCTTTTGGCTTTATGAAAGATATGGGGGACGGCATTGTCATCGTTGCTATTCGATCTGCCCTCATTATGGATAATGTTCTTTATGCCTATGCAGGATGTGGCGTCGTAGCCGATTCTGATGCGGATGAAGAATATGCAGAAACTAATAATAAAATGCGCACCATTTTGGATGCGTTATAATAAATTTCCAAACCCTTAGGAGTTGTTGAAAGGGAATATAATGAACGAATATATTGCTGCCTTGGTAGATGAGTTTTACCAACTCGGCGTCCGGCATGCTGTGTTTAGCCCTGGTTCTCGTTCTACGACGATGGCTATGCTTTTCACGGAGTATGAAGGCTTTGAAACATATATGAATATAGATGAGCGCTCTGCTAGCTTTATGGCGCTTGGCATTGCAAAGGCTCATAAAGAACCAACTGTGTTAGTTTGTACATCCGGTTCCGCAGTGGCTCATTATTTGCCCGCTATTTTAGAGGCTCAATATAGTGGGGTACCTCTTATTGTATTGTCTGCCGATAGACCTTATACCTTGCTACATACAGGGGCTCCACAAACAGTAGATCAACAAAAAATCTTTGGTACAGCTGTAAACTATTATGAAGAATTAGCGGTGCCTCAAAAGGAACATTATTATACATATCCACGACAAGTAGCGCGCAAGGCATATATGAAAGCTATGGATACTAAAAAAGGACCCGTGCATATCAATATACCTCTCTTTGAGCCGTTGGTACCTGAACTGGACCGTAAGCACTTTGAAGCGGGACGTAGCCCTTACAAAGTATTTAAACCTAATTACGGTGATGTGTTTAGCTATCAGAATAGAAGTAATAATACAAGTAATGCAAGTAATGCAAGTAATGTAAGTGACGTAAGTGATGTAAGTTATACTAAAAATACTACTGATAATAGTGCTAATAATACTAATAACTTTAATAACTCTAATCTATTGCTTACACAGTATAAGAGAGTCCTTATTTTAGCTGGCCCACAAATTGATATAGATGAAGTTGAGTCTATTCATTCCTTTGCGGAGAATTTACAAGCTCCTATCTTGGCGGATCCATTGTCCAATGTAAGACGTTGTCATAAGACTGGTACTATTGATGACAATCATGAAGTTGCTAGCAATCGTAACAATGATACAGATATGATTCAGAAAAAACATTTCTCTGATGTTGTCATTTCTACGTATGATGCGTTTTTAGCGGATAAAGACCTATGGCCTGTACTAAAGCCAGATTGCGTAATTCAGTTTGGACAAATCGTTGTATCGAAACGGGTACAGCAAATGGTGGCAAGTTGGGATAATGTGGAGTATATTGAGGTAAATCCCACGATGGACTCCATGAACCCTATGGGGAAAACCACCATACACATGCAAGCAAGCATCGATATGTTTACGCATTTGTTCGCTGTAAAGAACGAATCTAATGCATATCTTAATAGATGGCAACGTTTAGAAGTAGCTGGTAAAGCTCAACTAAGTACAGCTATAGAAGAACCAAGTTGCTTTGAAGGACGCACGATACGCGAGTTGCAACAGCATATTCCTGACAATAGCCAAGTACTTGTGGCGAATAGCATGACCGTTCGCGACTTTGATTACTTTTGGCTTTCTGGGGAGTCCGATGCCGTTCTTTACGGTAATCGTGGTGTTAATGGTATCGATGGTACAGTTTCCACTGCGCTTGGACTTGCAACGAATCATCAGCCTACATATCTCGTAACGGGTGATTTGTCTTTATTCCATGATCTAAACGGTTTAGCGGTTGCTAAAACGCACAATCTCAATTTGACGATTATTTTGCATAATAACGATGGAGGCGGTATTTTTGAATATTTACCGCAAAAGGGAACGAAATATTTTGATTATTTGTTCTCTACGTCACAAGGTTTAGATTATAGTGGGGTTGCTAAACTCTATGGCTGTGGGTACACTAAAATCTCTAGTCCTGATGAATTGGTCCCTGTATTAGCTAAAGTTAGCGAGGAATCTGGCGTTCATATTATTGAAATACCAACAGACCGGGAATATAGTCGTCAGTTACATAGGAAATATACAAAAGTTTCAGTTGATATGGAGGCATTACTATGAGTCAGTATTTTTGCAGTATTGTAGATAATGCTTTGTGTAATCCAGCTCAGCGCATGTATTTTGACTTGGGAGAGTATCGCTACGGTTTGACTGTGGTAGGTGAAGGGGAACCTATTGTATGTTTCCACGGCTTCTCTGAATCAAGCTATACTTGGGATGCTATTAATCTGCCGGGGTATCGAGTGGTTCGTATTGATTTAATCGGACATGGCGATTCAGATATTCCTGATGAGAATCAGGCTTACACCATTCCTCAAATGATAAAGGACTTACACACAGTTATCTATTACATGGTTGGTGAAAGCTATTACCTCATGGGCTATTCTATGGGGGCTCGTATTGCACTTTCCTATGCGTTGGAGTATGAACGTGAAATCAAAGGTCTTATTCTTGAAAGTGGCTCGGTAGGCATCGCTTCTGACGCTGAGCGAGCAGCACGCCGCAAGGCGGATGAAGACTTAGCAGTTCATATCGAAGAGCATGATGGTGCTTGGTTTGCTGCACGATGGGCGGAAGTACCTATTTTTGAGAGTCAAAAACAGCTTTCAGAGGGGGTAGAAGAATTAATCTATCTACGTCGTTCCAATAATAGCCCATATGCATTAGCTTGTACATTGCGTGGGTCAGGGCAGGGCGTGATGCCTTATGTAGGGGATAAATTAGAAAAATTCTCTGTTAAAGGTTTATATGTGAGTGGCGCATTAGATACAAAATATACTACAATAGGAAGAGATGTATTTGGCAAGTTGCCAAGTTTTAATCATGTCATCGTCGACGGGGCGGGGCATAATGTACATATAGAGAAACCGCAGATTTTTGAACAAGCGGTATTGGATTTTTTACAGAAGAAAGGTTAAGTCCATGAGCAAATTTGATTGGAAAATATTGGATCGTAATTATGAAGATGTAATTTACGAAACATATAATGGCATTGCAAAGATTACTATTAACCGTCCAGAAGTGCGCAACGCATTCCGTCCTAAAACGGTAATGGAGTTAATTGATGCTTTCACAGTAGCTCGTGAAGATAACGAAGTAGGCGTAATCGTATTGACTGGTGCTAACCACGGTAAGGGCGAAGATAAAGAGGCATTCTGCTCCGGCGGTGACCAAAGCGTACGTGGTCACGGTGGTTATGTAGGTGAAGATAATGTGCCTCGCTTGAACGTTCTCGATTTACAACGCTTAATTCGCGTCATCCCTAAACCTGTTATTGCAATGGTTAATGGTTATGCTATCGGTGGCGGTCATGTATTGCACATCGTATGTGACCTTACAATCGCTTCTGAAAATGCTAAATTCGGTCAAACTGGTCCTCGTGTAGGCTCCTTCGACGCTGGTTATGGCGCAGGTTACTTGGCTCGTATGATCGGTCACAAACGCGCTCGCGAAGTATGGTTCTTGTGCCGTCAATACACAGCAGCTCAAGCGTATGAAATGGGCATGGTTAATACTGTGGTACCATTTGACAAATTGGAAGAAGAAACAGTTCAATGGTGTAGCGAAATCCTTGAATTATCTCCAATGGCATTGCGCATGTTGAAAGGCGCTTTCAATGCCGACACAGATGGCCTTGCAGGTTTACAACAATTCGCAGGGGACGCTACATTGATGTACTATACAATTGATGAAGCGAAAGAAGGTCGCGACGCGTTCAAAGAAAAACGGAAACCTAACTTCAAACAATTCCCTAAATTCCCTTAATCGGGAGTCGATACAGTCCTATATGACGGACTATATTAACGGTTAAAACGACAAGTGCGCCTCTATAGGAGGCGCCTTTCTTGTAATATCTCTTTATTTATCATATTTCAATTATTATTTTTTAGTTTTTACTTATTATTTACTATTTATTGGTAATTAGTGATTACTTATTAGTGATTAGGTTTAGATACGAGGTGAGATGATGGAGTGGTTACGTTATGGTGCACAGCACTACCCTAATCGTAAATGTATAAATGAATATACCTATAACGATATATACCGTGGCGTACTCCATGTAGCTCGTAATTTAGTGCCTTTAGACGCATCTCGTGTGGCTATCTTGTCTGATAACTCTGTGACCATGGCAATGTATGTGTTGGCTGCTATGCTAGTTCATAAAGAGGTACTTTTACTTAATGTACATCTTAAGCCAAAGGAAATAGAAAACCAATTGGATCAACTAGGTGTTACCACCGTATTACATAGTAAAGAACGACGTAATCAATTATCTCATTTCGTTGATTCGAAGGCCTCTAATTCAATTGTTACAAATGAGTTTGAAGCTCTAGAAGATATTCTATCGGATTTAGCGGTCGAGGACTCCTTTGATTGGGTCTTTGTAGACACAGACATAGCTGCTATCATGAATACGAGCGCTACTACGGGGCAATTTAAGTCTGTACCGCTTCGATGGGGGCAGATTAAAGCTCATGTACAAGCTTCCCAAGAGGTACTAGGAAAAACGGATCAGGATAATTGGCTAATGGTACTGCCTCTGTTTCATGTGAGTGGTTTATCTATCTTGATGAGGTCTCTTTATAACGGGACGGCTGTCACTATTTTGCCTAAATATGATGAAGCTCAAGTTCTCAAACTTATAGAATCTGAGCAAATCAATATGATGTCCTTAGTGCCCACTATTTTGACTCAATTAGAGCCACATATTACGCACCATGTATTACGTGTTATATTGCTCGGTGGAGAATTCATTCCTATGGCTCTCATCGAAGCTTGTGAAAAGAAATCTTTGCCTATCTATAAGACCTACGGCATGACGGAAACCTTTAGTCAAAGCGTGACCTTCTCTGTATTGGAGTATCCTCATAAACGAGAATCTGTAGGTAAGCCATTGCCTGGCATGCAGGTTCGTATCGATAATCCTGATACAGATGGGGTAGGCGAAATTCATTTGACGGGCCCTATGGTTATGACTGGTTACATCAACAAGAAACCTATCGATGGAGACTTTAATACAGATGATATTGGTTACATCGATGAGGAGGGGTTCGTTTATATTTTGAATCGTCGTAAGGATCTCATCATTTCTGGGGGTGAAAATATTTATCCTAAGGAACTAGAGGATTTGGTCTATACGTTGCCATTGGTAAAGGAATGTGCCGTTGTGCCTGTGTCCGATGTTAAATGGGGACAAGTGCCAGCCCTCTTTGTGGCCTTTCATGATGGTAAAAGTTTGCCACCAGAGGATATTATAGTCTTTATGAAAGACTCTTTAGCAAAATATAAGATTCCGAAATATGTAAAAGTATTAACCGCATTGCCTCGAAATGGAACTGGCAAAATATTGCGTAATGAATTGAAATTATAAAATTGAGGCGCCTATGAATAATATTTTAAACTTTAAAAGTATAACTACATATCGCCTTAAATTGCCACTGAAGTTCAATTTTAAGACTGCCAAGGGCGAGGTGAAAGAAAGAGAGACTATCGTTGTTCGCATTGAAGACCAACAAGGGTATGTAGGATATGGGGAATGCGTAGCTTTCACAGAGCCATTCTATACATTTGAGACCGTAGAAACCTGTTGGAAAGCTATGGTAGACGATTATATCTTTAATTTGCGCTTGATGCGGCCTAAATCACTGATGACCTATGTACGACAATTACAATTTTGGCGCAATCGAGACAATATGCCTATGGCTATTGCGGCTCTAGAAAATGCGCTTATTCATCTTCATTGTGAACGGATAGGTGTAAATTCTGTTTCCTACATTATGGATCAACCTTTACAAGAGACAATTGAAAGTGGTATCGTCGTCGGTGATGTGCCAATAGACCAATTACTTGATGTTGTAGCGCATCATGTAGTAAATGGTTGTAAGCGGATTAAATTAAAGGTAAATCCTATAGATGGTTATGAACGCGTAGCTTTAGTTCGCAAACATTATCCGGATTTGGTCTTAGCGGCTGATGCAAATCGAAGCTATTCATATCAAGAAATAGATAAGGTCCGTCAGTATGATGATTTAGGTCTAGCTTGTATTGAAGAGCCCTTTGCGATGGCAAACCTTCAATCTTATAAAGATTGGAAGTGGGAGCGTCTTAATCATGGTGATTGGAAAATCTATACGCCAATTTGTTTGGATGAGTCCATTTTAGGATATGATGATTTGTCCTATGCTATCGAATATGGTTTGATTGATGTGCTTAATATAAAAGTAGGGCGCATGGGGGGGCTTATTCCAACAAAAGCAGCTATTAATCTATGTAGAGAACGTCATATTCCATATTGGATTGGTAGCATGGTAGAATCAGGGGTTTCTAAAATGCTTCATGTTCAGTTAGCCGCATTAGGAGATTCCTATATGGCAGGGGATTTGTCCGATTCAAATCGATATTTTGAACAAGATCTTATTTTCCCAGATTTAACCTTTAATGAGGGTGTTATGCAGGTCCCTGATGGTGATGGACTAGGTGTAACAGTTTTTGATGACCGGCTAGAAACTTATTGTATGGAGAAACGAACACTATGAATCTAATTGAATCCTTACAAATCGATGTACCTCGTATGACGAGCGATACTACATGTATTGCAAAAATGAATTTAAATGAATTTCATAAACAACCGCAAGGCTATTTAAATGGTGGTGCTACATTAGCTTTTGCAGAAATTATTGCAGGTATGATGAGCAATGAGCTGGTAGGCTCTCATAAATTTGGAGTAGGTCAGTCTATAACTGCGAATCACTTGCGTCCTGTGAAATGCGAAGGAACATTAACAGCCTTAGGAACATTACTAGTGAAAGGCAAAACATCCCATGTATGGCGCTTTGATATGATAGATGATGCACAACGCCTTATTTCACAAGTGACTGTAACCTTGGCTATTGTAGATTTTGATAGATAAAATCCCATTTTTAAAGGATTTAGTTATATTTGCTAATTAAGTTATGTATAATTTCATCTTACATGAGAACTTACGATTGTTAAGATTATAGGATAATAAAAGGACAGTATCTACTTTTCAGTAGATACTGTCCTTTGTTGGATTTACAATGTAAATGGCTCGTCTAGAAAAACGACATAGCTCTTTTTTACGTTTTTTAAGATCTGCAATTTAAAATGTTAGGAAAGACAAAGATATTTATTTTCTAGTGATAGTATATAGGTCTTCAATATCAGGAATATCGTAAATTACCCATGTTCCATCTCCTAAATGACGCATCAAAACTTTTATATCTTTTGTCATATTCTTTTTATTATTTTGTATCGTTACAGTCACAGTAGCCTTATCACCATTATCTTCTGACTTTAGGTTTTTAACCTCTACATCATGTTCCTTAAATAGGCGACCTTCTACAAGACGATCTACCATAGACTTATTATCATCATTTGCTGTAGTGGTATTATTGGTAGGTGATTCAGATTTAAAGCTGTCAGGATCTTCGATATATGTTCGTATTACGTCTTCGATAAGAGCTGGTCCAAATGTTTTGGTAGCTGCTATTGTAGCTTTACCAAGTGGGGTAGATGTATCGACATATTTATTGCCTTCTCGTTCTACAATGTTTTTTACAATGGATTTTATATCTATGTGGCGTAATGCTTCGTCTGCATCTTTATCTTGTACTGCTTGGTGAATGATTTTTAATGTGTAGGCTGGTGTATGTGGTACATACCATAAGAAATACCATGCTGCGGCCATCGCTCCTACAATAGCTATGATAAGAGCGATAATAACACCTTTTGAATTGAACTTATTCACAGCGAATCCTTTCATGTTTCTATAGAGGCATTTTCATACTGAATATATACATATTGTAGCATATTGAGTAAAGAATAGGATGATTTCTAGTAAAGGGTATACCTATTATAGCTTAGAGAGAAAATTGTACTATTACGAAAACTGACGAATTATGACGATAAAGGGTGGATTCCTGTAATATAATATAGAGATACTTTTATAAAAGCTATAAAATAACGATTATCAAATATAATCAATTATTTTCATAGATTTGTAATAATATTTTTTAAAAAAATAGTTGCATTGCTCTAAAATCCATGATATTATGTACAAGTAGTCAACGCGAGTTGATACGCGGCCCCGTGGTGTAGCGGTTAACATGTCGCCCTGTCACGGCGAAGATCGTCAGTTCAAATCTGATCGGGGTCGCCATTTTTTTTTACAAAAAATCATGCCTCGGTAGCTCAGTTGGTAGAGCAACGGACTGAAAATCCGTGTGTCGACAGTTCGATTCTGTCCTGAGGCACCATTTGTATTCCATGCGGTTGTGGTGGAATGGCAGACACGCCATCTTGAGGGGGTGGTGAGCTAACGCTCGTGCGGGTTCAAGTCCCGCCAACCGCACCAAATATAAGGACCTACAGTTTACTGTAGGTCTTTTTTTCGTTATTTTGATATTAAAATATATTTAATGAGTTTATCTTCTCCTTTTAAACCTGAGAAGTGTTGGCAGGTTTTCACAATCCGTGTACAATCATAGTAATTAGTAATATACATTTATATATATAGTTTTCAATATGAGAGAAGATTATGGTTTTTAATTATGGTGAGACGTTACGTATCCGAAGGGATCTATATACGATTTTAGGCAAGATACGCTATATTGATACTCATGGAAAAATTGGGTATGAGTATAAGTTAGTTAGACATAAGAATAATGCAGAGTTTTGGCTCAGTTGGGATAAGAAGCGAGATGCGTACCAGTTTTCCAAGTTGTGTGGAAAAGCACTACCAGCCGATATGAAACTCATAGATAGTGGTTATGAGATGGTAACGGGCACTTGGGGTGAGGTAGACGTAGGTACTACTGATACTGCTAAATATAAAGAGTATGAAAATGCTGATGGTACTGCTACGTTTTCTGTTCAAGAGTGGGCTTTTGAAACGGAATATTCAAAAGGCTTTTACATTAATAAAGAATACGTATCTGTCGAAAAGGATTCAGAGGTAACCGAGTCTATTCTAGATAAAATGGATACGATTAAGAAGCTAAAGTTCATAGGACCAATCGGTTGGATTTTGGGGAACTTACTACTTTATATGCCAATCTTTGATATAAAAATATTGAATGATGTACGGGATGTACTTACCTGGCCTTATATAGTAGCTGGGAGTATAGTCCTTGGTATCATTGTGGTTTGTGCTTTCATTATTTCCAGAACTATGCGTTGATGAAAACACATCGGTTATATAGGAGTCCCTTTCGTGGGGTAAATAAAAGGTCGTAACATGTATTTAATACATATTACGACCTTTTTACTATAGGATTTATTTGTTAGGGGTTAGCTATTAGCTTCAGCTGGTTGAAGTTGTTCAAGTTCAGCTTCTTTAGCATCTAATTCTTTGGCGCCAAAATGAGCCAATACACAGAATGTAATACAAAGAACACATGCTACTAATAAAAGATAGAAACCTGCATTCCAACCAAATTTATCTGCTAAAACACCAAATAGTGTTGTACCTAAGTTTGCACCAACAATGTAACTCATGAATCCACGAAGACCAACAGCAGAACCTACTGCAAATGGTGGTACAATATCCATAGTTTGTACTGAAGCTAAGAATTGAGGAATGTAGATTAAACAACCTACAATAGCAGCGAAGAAAGTAACCCATAAGAGAGACTCGCTTTGCCAATAACCAAATATACAGAAGAAGATAATACTTATAGCAATGATTGCAGGTGGCATGCGATAACCTTTAAAGAATTTATCGGAAATGTAACCTGCAAAAATAGTTGAAGGGATAGCCGCCCATTCAAAGAATAAAAAGGCAACAGACATTTCTGCTTTGGAGAAACCCTTTACTTGTAATAAATAAATTGGAAGCCAAGTAAGCATACCAAAGCGAATCATGTAAACAAAGGTGTCAACTAATGATACATACCAAGCGTTTTTATTTTTTAATACGTATTTTACAAAGATTTCTCTTGTGCTCATATGCGGTGCTTCAGAACTTCTGTGCGCCTTATGAGCTGTGTCGGCGATGATTTCACTTGTTGGTGGTAAGCCTTCACGTTCAGGGCTTTCTTTGATTAAGAAAGAAATGGCAATTGCTATGATAACTGCAATAAGCGCTGGTACACCATAACTCCCTAATTGCCAGTGATCTGTAGTAGTGAAATATAATGCGGCGGCTACGATTGGTGCTACGATACCACCACCGAGATTGTGTGAAATATTCCAGATAGCTCCATAACGGCCACGTTCCTGTTTTGGGTACCATTTAGCTAAGGTGATAAAGGATGGTCCTACACCAAATCCTTGGAAAAAGCCATTTAGTACTACTAAAACTAAGAAGAAGGCGAGACTATCGGCAAAGCTCATAAAGATATTGATAATTGCACAGCAAATGAGACCGAAAGCCATAAACTTGGCAGGACTTGCTTTGTCCGCAAGACTACTCATAAAGCCTTTACTTAAACCATAAGCGATAAGCATACCACTAGATAGCAAACCAATTTCTGTTTTGCTCATATGGAGGATATCTGATAAAAAGTGTGTTGATAAGGCAAAGTTATTACGAACAATATAGTACGCAGCATAACCTATAAAAATACCAATTAATGATTGCAATCTATATTTATAATATAGATTCATAATCATGCTTTGTGGAACTGATGATTTTGCCTCTTTAGGTTGTAGAAATGAAAACATAGTTATTACCTTTCTTTCTTAATAACTAAATCCTATTGCATTGTTAATACTACCATTTCTATAGAATTCATGTAAATGATTTATGAGATAAAAATATTAATTTGTAACTTTAAATTGCTTATTATTAGCTGAAAATGTGTATAGAAAATATTTGAATTATAGACAAGTACTTCTTAATATATTAGATTAAATATATTGGGAGGTTATTATCTATGAAATATTTACGCCGTGAACTTAATCAAGTGGAAAAAGAATATGTAAAACAATTTGGTGAAGATTCTTTAAATCGTGTCATCCTTCATGATCCTGATACAAAGGATAAACAAGAGGTGCAAGATACTATTGATATTCTAAAAGAAGCAATTGCAAAAAATAAACCTCTAGAACAGGTTCCAGAGGATATGTGGAAGCTTATTGAGTTTTAATGTATATGACTAACTATATGAGATGTATAGCCAGTTTTTTAATATAATTATTTGATGGAGACTTGAATGAATTTAAAAGGAATTGTACTAGTTGCGACAGCATTGGTTTCTAATATAGGAATAATAAATGCTGAGCAGATACCCATTCCATCTGTATCAACGCCATTAGGCGCAAAAACTACTCAACTTGATAGAGTACAATCTCAAGAAGTTATGCCTTATTTGGAAAGTAAAGTTACGGGCGAAACAGAATTATCTTATGCTGTTATGTCCGTTGCTAAAAAAACATTTAATGAACAAATGTTGCTACATCGAGAGGTAGAATCACGTATGCACGCTCATATTGAGGAACATAATAGAACAATAAGAAGTGTGCCACAACGAGACCTTATTAAAAATCCTTATACACGAGAAGAAATTGAAAAACAAATTGTAAAGGCCATTAATTTTAGAGAAAGCAGTAAGTATCCAGTTAATGACAAGGAATATTACAATCATATAGATATAAATAAAGTAAATGATTTATCTGGTTTTCCAAAGAAAATACCTTCTTTTGCTAAACAGGTTGATATTCATTTAAAGCCGCCTAAGGCGATTGAAGATGGTCGGTATATTCAAGTTTCTTTTACAGGCAAACCATCAGAACTAAAACCTTATATTCAAGATGCAGAAAGTCATGCTAAGGTTATTATTACTAAGGGTGAGGCTGAACGTGTTTCTATTAAACCGTACGAAGATGTTAAGACGAATTATAGAAAATACTTGTCTACTATATTGCCAAAAGAATGGATTGAAGTAACTAATATATTCAATAATATGTATCAATATAAAATGGCGCTAAGCAATGAGAATATTAAGCGAAAGGTTGATCGTGAGCTCTCTAACCAAATGAATAATCAAATGGTTTTGGACTTAGAGCAAGATACTAGTAAATTAAGTTCTGATAAAGTGTTGCCTAATGATGAAAATAAGACTTTACAGAAAAAATATTTAGGTTACTATTCGTATAAAGAAGTAAAGCGACCATTTAACGCAGAGTACACATTCTACATCTTTAAATTTGATTATTCATATAATATGTTTACTGTTGCAGGCATGGCCGTTAATCCAGAGCAAACTAGAGTCATTTATTTCCTTACTACAGTACAATAAAATAAAAAAGGCACATTGTCATATGAACAGGCTATCTAACAATGAAATAATTTTAGATGGGTGTTCAATACAATGTGCCTTTGTTTTATAGTTTGTAGAGTTCAGGTTTGCGATCTCTAAAAATGTTAATTTTATTGCGAATATCCTCTACTACGGTGAGGTCGATATCTACAGATGAGATGCCCTCCCTAGTGTCCATTTCGAGGAGGTTTGTACCCCATGGATCGTATACAGCGGAGTGACCAGTGCTTTGAACTCGACCTACTGTACCACAGCCGTTGACAGCACATAAGAAGAGTTGGTTTTCAATAGCTCGCACTTCGTTTAATACTTGCCAGTGGCGTAAACGCATAGTAGGCCATTGAGCAGGTACAAATAATAGCTCTGTATTTGATAATGCAGCCATTCTTACGAGCTCAGGGAAGCGAATGTCGTAACAGATAACCGTACTACAAGGAATGCCATCCAATTCAAAATGAGTGGTATGCGTACCGCTAGCGAAGTATTGGTCCTCTTTAGCAGGACTAAATCCGTGCATTTTGGAATACTCTCCTACGAGCTTGCCTTCACGGTTGTAAGCATAGGATGTATTAAATACTAAATCCTCTTTTGCTACGGCTACAGAACCGCCCACAATGTTTACATTGTGTTCTTTTGCGAATGTACTTAATAAAGCTTTTGTTCTTTCTCCATTTCTGTCAGAAATATTGATTAAATCCTTAGATGGATGAAATCCTGTATTCCATGTTTCGGGCAAGACGATAATGTCAGGCTTTTCTGATAGGGCTTGTGAAAGTAATTCTTGGACGCGCGCATAATTGTATTCCACTTCGTTTACATAGACGTCCATTTGTATAAGGCTTAAGCGTTTTTTCATAAGAAATCCTTTGTCTATTGGATAAGCATAATTTTAGAAATATGTATTATAATTAGAATATTAAAGCATTATTGAACGGATTACAATATAGCTCTAAATAATCGTAGAAGTTTTGAATGATTTTAGATACCGAAGATTTATATGAATTTAGATGTTTTGGTGAAATATTATGGAATTAACAGAAGTTATAAACTCTCGTACTAGCGTACGTAAATATAAAGAAACTCAATCAGTAGGGGTCAACATAATTCAGGAGTTAGTATCTCTTGGTATGCGAGCTCCATCGCCTAAAAATCGTCAGCCCTGGCAGGTTATTCATGTGACGACAGTGGAGAAAGAACATTTTGTGAATTTAGGCTTTCAGGTGTTAGAGCAATATAAAGAACATAAGGAACATTTTGGTAGTTTAGAGATTAGTCTTAAGGCTATGCAAACTGCTAGTGACTTGCTATTTGTGTTTAATCCTTATGATCACTTGCCTGACTATACTCGCGTGTGGGAGAAAAGTGACTTACAAGCTATTGGCGCTTTTATAGAACATATTTTATTGGGGGCAAAAGCAATTGGGTTAGGTACACTATGGATGAATGATGTGTATTTTATGCAGTGTGAAAGCAAAACCTTTTTAAATATTCCTCACGATGTACAGGCAATCATTGCTATAGGTATTCCAGATGAAACTATGTATCCTAGACCTCGAAAATCGATTGATGAAGTACTAATAAAGCGTTAATTTTTACTATTCTTCATGGAAATGTTATAATATTCTGTATATAATTGTGTTCTAATAGAGGAGGACCTATGAAACGGATTCCGTTGGTAACACTGTTAGTTTTGGTATTGGCAATGGTTGTGGCAGGTTGTGGATTGCTTTCACAAAAAACAGAACCTACTAGTTCAGTACCGCCTGCAAAAGAAGTTAAGATGGTACATCCAACGGGTATTCCTGTTCTTATGTATCATAAAGTCGGCGACGACAAAGATAATGATGCAGTTATTCGGGAGGATTTGTTTAGAGAACAAATGAAGTTCCTCAAGGATAATGGCTATAATCCATTGACGATGGATCAATTGTATGATTATGTTGTAAATGGTGCTGCGGTGCCTGAAAAACCTGTTGTTTTAACCTTTGATGACGGTTATGCAGATACATATTCTATCGTATATCCAATTATGAAAGAATATGGATTCCCGGCGACTGTATTTATCAATCCTGGCGATGTTGGGACGCGTCTAACTTGGGATCAGGTGCGTGAAATGCACAAAAATGGTATTACTATTTCAAACCATGGTTTCCAACATATAGAAATGGGCCAATTGTCAGAAGCAAAACAAATTGAAAATATTACAAAGGCCCAAGAGGCACTTGCTAAAGAAGTAGGCATTAAGGATAATCCTTGGTTCTGCTATCCATATGGAGATAAAAATGAATTCACCGACTCAGCATCTAAGAAAGCTGGTATTAAAATGGGGATGGCTATGAAATCTGGCTGGGCTCATACTGGTGATAATCCATATAATATTTTGCGTGTTTGGGTAGGTAATGCGGTGGATATCAAGCATTTTGAAGAACGCATTAGCACTGAACATTTCACTGATTTATAAGGAGAAATACATTGTTCAAAAAGAATTGGGTAAAGTTCATCATTATGGTGTTCTTATTTACCGTTGTCACATCACCCTTCGTGGTGCTCTTTGGACCATTTAATAATGTAAAGCGCGCTGTAATTGGTGCTATCTTACAATCTCGCCATCCTCATTACATTACATGGTTGTTTAATGAAGACGAGTTACAATCTATTTTGGGGACTGTAGGGGTTGTTAAAAGCCAAGATTTGTTCAAGTTTAATGCTCGTGAAGATAAGACTTTAAATCTTGAAAAAATCCAGTCTGCTCGTTATGTAGGCTATATTTTAGAAATTCCTGATCCTCGTCGTATTCAAGTAGGTACAGCGGCTAATATTCAAGAAAAAGGCGATACTACAAGTAATATTGCAAAAATGAATAATGCTGTAGCAGCGATTAATGGCGGTGGTTTCCACGACCCTAATGGTACTGGTACAGGCCGTTTGCCATATGGTTTCATCTTGCATGATGGTGAGTACGTTATCGGTAAGGATGTAGGCCCTGATGAAGACGTAGACTTTGTAGGTTTCTCTAAATCTGGTAATCTTATCGCTGGTAACTATGATAAAACTCAGCTTAGTGATATGAAGGCCATGGAAGGTATTACCTTTGGTCCACCTCTTATCGTTGATGGTAAGAAGATGATTACCGAAGGTGATGGTGGCTGGGGCGTAGGTCCTCGTACTGCTATCGGTCAAAAGAAAGATGGTACAGTGCTATTTCTCGTAATCGATGGTCGTCAACCAGGGTATTCCATTGGTGCTACCTTGCGTGACGTACAAGATATTCTTTTTGAAAAGGGTTGCTACATTGCAGCAAATTTAGATGGCGGTTCTAGTTCTACTTTGTACCTAAATGGTAAAGTCGTAAATAAACCTGCCGATTTGTTAGGGGAACGCATGATCCCAACGGCGTTTATCGTGAAATAGGAGGACAGATGAAACCTTTTACGCGTGTACTGAGCGCCTTTGCGGTAGGTATTCTTCTGCAAGGTGGGGTATACCTATACCTTGATCAATATATATTTGCACCGACTACAGAGTTTAACGTAGCAGGCGCATCAAAAGATGATACTAAAAACTTCCCTGATGTGAAGGAAGGTACTAAGTATGTATCTTATGACCGTCAATTTATGGCCGTTGTTACAGAGAACTCTTTGAAAATTTACAAGGCTAATGAAAGCAAGCCCACAAATATCGATTTGAAGGGCCGCTCGATTAGTTACTTCAACTGGATGCCAGACCGTAACTATGCTGTCATGGGTTTATATGACTCCAGAGATGTTGTCATGGCTCGTCTTAATGCGGATGATCCAGAACACGAAGTTGATACGAAACTTGAAGACTTGCCTCGGGGCAGTAAAATTGTAGATGCTGCGTACTCTGAAGCGACAAATGTGGTGTATATGAAGGTAAAAGTTCAAGAACACACATATCGCATTTATCGTACCGATGCTAACTACGATACACGTCGCGTTTACATGCAAGCTACTGATATCGGTCATATCGGTGTATTCTACGATGAAGATAACTTCTTCTACGATAATGTGAGAACTGGGGATGTATTCATGTTCAACGGCATTGAAGGGGGATGGCGTGTTATCAACCCTGAAGGGCGTTTCCGCTTTATCGGTGTTGATATGGACAAAACCATCTACATTGCTCGTGTTGATGAGGACAATAATGCATTGACTGTTTACACTGGTAAATTAGGTGTAGGCTTCAATCCAGTTTACAAATACAACCACCCTACTACATTTAATGAGTTGACATTATCAGATGTAAAAAACATCATTAAGAATGGTAGTGAAGAAACTACTAAGGTAACAGAAGATACTACATCTTCTAAATCATCAAATAGTAGTGGTAGTAAAAAGAAATCTTAAGAAAAAGCCTTTATAATGTTCTTTCATTATAAAGGCTTTATTCCTATAATAGTATGTACCCTAAGGATATCTATGAATATATTATTTGTACGCCTTAGTTACATAGGTGATGTTTTGCATGCTACACCTGCTGCGCGGTGGATTAAGAAACAGTATCCTGATGCTAAGTTGCATTGGATTATAACGCCTAGTATGGCAGAGCTTTTACAGGGCAATCCCTATGTAGATAAAATTATTCCCTGGGAACGGGATATATACGAGGCACATTCTAAAAAACTACATATTCCTACAATGTGGCGCATGTGGTGGGATCTTAAGGCCAAATTAGAGCCTTATAAATTTGATGTAGCCGTTGATGTGCAAGGGCGACTCATAACAGGGCTAGTACTATTAGCTTCAGGAGCCCCCATTAGACTTGGCCTTGGTGGTACAAAAGAGTTGAATTGGCTGTTTACTAACTATAAAACGAAGTCTAGTACAGAACACGTGATTAAACGCTATGTAGAGGTAGCTCAGTTGTTAACAAAGGCTATTTCTGAACATGCAAATTTAGATACATCGCTTAACATTGATAAATACGGTATTGAGAGCAGTTGTCCACTAAATGAATCTAATGCTAATACGCTATACCATATGGATTTTCAGGTGCCAACAAATTTACATAGTTGGGCAGAAAATCAATGGAAGTCGATTGATAATGACGTTTCTTTACATCGAGGCGTGGTAGAAACTCCGTTACGCATGGGGCTGGTATTAGGTACCTCTTGGGCAACGAAAGAGTGGCCTCAGGAAAAATGGTACTCCCTCATTAAATCCCTTCAATATAGAGGAAATTTTGTTTGTTTAGGTGGTCCTAAAGAGGCTGCTCAATACAAACCCTTGCTAGACTCTTTGACAGATGAGGGTATTGATAAAATTGTTCTGAATATGTTAGGGAAAACGACACTTCAAGAATTAGGGGCTTTAATTGAAAGTTGTGATGTAGTAGTTACTGCTGATACGGGAGCTCTGCATATTGCATTAGCTTTAAATAAGCCTGTAGTAGCACTCTTTGGCCCTACGGACCCTAAATTATGGGGCCCTCTGACGGGGACCTTTAAGGTGCTCGTAAATGACGAATTAGATTGCTTGGGCTGCCGAAAACGACGTTGTCCTAAGCCTAATCAATATTGTATGTCTGGTATTGATCCAGTACGCGTAAAAAAAGCAATTTTTGAACTGATAGGAGATACAC
The DNA here is from genome assembly GCF_040097785.1 of Veillonella parvula. Taxonomy (GTDB): domain Bacteria; phylum Bacillota; class Negativicutes; order Veillonellales; family Veillonellaceae; genus Veillonella; species Veillonella parvula_D. Next base: position 38,435 of record NZ_JBBNNS010000006.1, read on the forward strand.
ATGGCAAAGTTTAAAATTCAAAAAGGTTTATCCGATGCGGATATGATGAAAAATTTTAAGGATACAGAAAATTTCGAAGATACTATGCTCAATATGGAGCGAGATGCTAAGAAACCAGTAGTTCATCAAAGTCCAAAGCAAAAAGAAGATGCTTTTTACCGTGAGTTCTTAACTGAAAAAGTAGAGACTATGATTGGTAAAATGCTCCTTGATATTAAGATGGAGTATTTTAAAGAAGGGGAAGGGGCTTTCTCTATTCAGGTGAAACGGGACGGTAAAAATATTGTCCTTGAAACTGCGCCTAAAAAGGTTAAGTCTGAGAAGTAAGCCGTATAATGGGGACTCTCAAATTTTAAAGATTAGGTCAGAACCTGTCCGTAAATGGGCAGGTTCTTTTGCATGTTTATGCATTTAAAAATATCGGCTTAGTTATTAATAAAATTGATGAGCTTATAAGCATACCGACGTTTATCGAATTACTACATTTATAAATACCGATATATTTTGAAAAGTATTTAATAATAACCAAAAATTATTACGATATAATTTTTAGTTTCTCATTAAAATGAGCAATTACAAAAAAATTAATTTGATTAAACATACATGCTAAACTCTAGTTCCTCTGCAGTTTTTTGTGATATTCATCACGAAAAAATCATCTTTGAATACATGAGATTATGAGTAAATAGCATAATGTGGTTGTTGACAAAGAATTTTATAAGTAGTCTAATATAAGTATGTATTACGATTTTAGCGCGTTTGGCTAGTGTGAGCAGACATCGAAAAAATCGTAAAAAAAATAGGTATGAGATAGTTGTTTAATGAGTGTATAAAGTTACATACACAGACTATTTCGATTTGGAGGATTAACATGGCTAAAAAATTAAGAATTTGCGAAACCGTTCTTCGTGACGGTCATCAATCTATTTTGGCAACACGTATGCGCTACGAACAAATGGAACCAGTGCTCGGCCTTTTAGATGATATTGGTTATGAAGCTCTTGAATGTTGGGGCGGCGCTACTTATGACAGCTGTCTTCGTTTCTTGAATGAAGATCCATGGGAACGCCTTCGCAAATTGAAAGCTAATTTGAAAAATACCCCATTGCAAATGTTGCTTCGCGGTCAAAATTTGTTGGGCTATAAACACTACTCCGACGACGTAGTAGAAGCATTCTGTAATGCGGCTGTAAAAAATGGTATCGACCGTATCCGTATTTTCGACGCATTGAACGACCCACGCAATATGGAAGCTGCTATTAAGTATTCCAAAAAAGCTGGTGCACATGTTCAATCTGCTATGGTATACACAATTTCTCCAGTTCACACAACTGAAAGCTTCTTGAAAGTAGCTGAAACTTTGGTAGAAATGGGTACTGATTCCCTTTGTATCAAAGATATGTCCGGTTTGTTAGGACCTGCTGATGCATATGATTTGGTTTCTACTTTCAAAAAACGTTTTGGCGAATTGCCAATCGACTTGCATAGCCATTTCACTTGCGGTCTTGCTAGTACTACATACTGGGAAGCTGCTAAAGCTGGCGTAGATATCATCGATACTGCTATCTCTCCATTTGCTCATGCAACTAGCCAACCAGCTACTGAAACTATGATTGAAATGTTCAAAGGTACTGAATGGGATCTTGGTCTTGACCTTGATAAATACATTCCATTAGTTGACCACTTCCGTAAAGTAAAACAACAAATCGCAGAAGAATTCAACTTGAAACCAGCTAGTGATGTAATCCCTGCTGTTCGTCGTTACCAAATTCCTGGCGGTATGTTGTCCAATACTCAAAACCAATTGAACGAAATGGGTATGGGTGATCGCTTCTTTGACGTTATGGATGAAATGCCACGCGTTCGTGAAGACTTGGGTTACCCTCCATTGGTAACTCCAACATCCCAAATCGTTGGTACAATGGCTATGATGAACGTTATGATGGGCGACCGTTACAAAATGGTTCCTAACGAAGTTAAAGATCTTGTTCGTGGTAAATATGGTCAATTACCTGGTACAATTTCTGATGAAATTCGTCAAACTATCATTGGTGATGAACAACCTATTACTTGCCGTCCAGCAGATCTTATCGAACCTGAATTGGAAGGTTACCGTCAAGATTTAGCTTCTAAAGGCTACAATGGCATCACTGACGAAGACGTATTGACTTACGCTATGTTCCCAGAAGTTGCTATTAACTTCTTCGATGCAAATCGTCGTTAATCCAAATTTTAAAAGAGGATTCTTAGGAATCCTCTTTTTTTTGACCATATTTAAACTATCCTCATAGAGAAATAGTATAATCCAGTATATAGTTTGTTTTATTAAATGAAGAGATTCAATAGTTGTTTCATTTTTTATATTTTAGCTTTTTTATAAACCGTATAGACAAGTTCCTATTAAAAGGGGAGACTAAGGAACTATGAAATATCAGATATTACCAATTTTCATATCGCCATAAGATACATGGGGGCGTGTGAAAATATAATTTTTACGAAAAGTATTAGATATTAAAAGGGTCGAGATACCTTTGAATAATCGGTCAATTATAAACTACGTATGAAAGAATAGTGAAAAATATGTTGGATATTTGCGTGTTTCACTTGCGTTAAGTATTAAAAATAGCGTAAACTATAGAGAGTATCTACTATTTATGATATTGAGGTAATCCTGTGAATTTACAAATACGAATTTGGATATCCAATGTTGTGCTGTTTGTTGTACCTATTTTAATAGCAATCATCTTATTTTTGCTATATTTTACAGGTTTGCGCATATTGGCCAATGCCGGTTACTATTTGCGTATTGAGCAGGAACAACAGTTTAAAAGTGTCAGTCGAATAACTGAAACCATTACCTTTTATGGGTTAGAAAATGATCTAATTAATAGCTTGGTTAAGCCTAGCTATAGCTTACTTGATCCAAAGGAAGTATATGTTGAAGTACTTGATCAAGGAAGTATGGTGTATAACTACGGTAATCCACAAATCTATAGTGCTTCTGCCATTGTTGGTCTTATTGATGTTAACCCTGAATTACAGGGCATTGTATATCAATCCAATAATACTTTCGTTTATGAAATGAGAAAGTACGATGGACGTCATTCCTATGTATACCATATTGCGATTAGGCGTGCTACTCATGGTAGTGATAGCTTAATGGAATCCGTATCTTTCTATATTATCGTAGTTTCCATATTGCTCTTTATTGTTACATTTTTTGCTATTAACCGATTTGTTACACGATTTATCATGATTCACGTTAAGAACATGACAAAGTCGTTAGAAATGGCAAATCGTCAGATTGAAATGGAACAGGAGCAACAAAAAGAGTTACTCGCTGGTATATCCCATGATATACGAACTCCGTTGACGGCTATTAAAGCGTATGCTGAAGGTGTTCGTGATGGTATTGCACCAACGGAAGAGCAACAAAAAAGATACATGGGAATTATTTTGAAACGGGCCAATGATTTAGATTCTATGTTAGAGGAACTATTCCTCATAACAACTTTGAACTATAAAAAAGAATCTCGTCCATCTGAGCGAATTGAATTAGGTCAGTTTGTACGTGACTTTGTAGAAGATCATTTAGCTCCGTATCAATCGAAGGGGCTTGAGATTAAGGCCCGTATAGCTACGGAAACACCTTTTATCAATGCTAACCCACAATTGTTACAACGTGTTTTGCAGAATGTGTTGAACAATAGTGCTAAGTATAAAATGACCGATATTGGTCACTGCGTCATAGATGTAACGAGTGATGATGATTTTGTATACTGTGTCATCAGTGATGATGGACCAGGTGTGCCGCCAGAATCTCTAGAGCGTCTGATGCGCCCATTCTATCGTGTAGATTCGTCTCGTACGAATCCTCAAGAAGGTAGTGGCCTAGGATTGTCGATTATCCGTCGAATTATGGAAATCTTTGAAGGCCGAGTTATGATTGAAAATGTAAGGCCACATGGTCTACGTATTATATTAGAGTTTCCTAAGCAAGGAGAAGAATCATGAGTGAACATATCTTAATTATTGAAGACGATTTGGATATTGCCAATATTGAGCGTGATTATTTAATGGTGGCGGGCTATGATGTAACGATTATGACTAATGGTACAGATGGCATTGAAGCAGCATTAAATACTCCTGTAGACCTTATTATCCTTGATGTTATGTTGCCAGAAATGGATGGCTTTGAAGTTTGTCGTCAAATTCGTGACAAAGTTCGTGTACCAATCGTTATGGTAACTGCGCGTCTTGACGATATCGATAAAATCCGTGGCTTAGGCGTAGGTGCTGATGATTATATTGAAAAGCCATTCTCTCCATCTGTATTGATTGCGAAGATCAAAGCTATGTTGGCGCAATATAAACGTTTAACAGAGCGCGATGCAATGGAAACAAACGCTATTCAATCCGGTGAAATCCGTCTCGACCCTAAGATGATGAAAGTATGGGTGAATGAAAAAGAGGTTCATCTCAAAAAGAAAGAATTCCAGTTGTTAGAGTTCTTGATGCGTAACCGTGATATTGTATTTAGCAAAGAAGAATTGTATTCTCGTGTATGGGGACTTGACTCCTATGGTGATTATGCAACTGTAGCGGTTCATATTAATCGTTTACGTGAAGAAATTGAGGATAATCCATCCGATAGTAAGCATATTATTACAGTGTGGGGTGTAGGGTATAAATTCGTTTAGTATCGAGAATATGCATTCACATTATACTCACGTTGTTCGTGGCTGTTGATTAGATATGACTTTATAGAGATTTTATTATAGAGATATAATCAAAGGTTTAAGAATTGTTTATATAGTTACTTTGATAGTTTAGATATTCCATGTATACTTATTTAAGTAAGGCTGACTATGACTCTAGATAAGTAATATTTTAACTTCTCTCTCTTAATAAGTTCTCTCTAAAGCTTATCTAGATCACATATACTCTCTCTCAACAGTCCTTACACTCTCAAACTATATGCATAAAGGGCATTTGCTAGCGACGGCTAGTAAATGCCCTTTATGTTTTTTAGATTTTAGATATTTGAATACATTCTATACAGCTTCTTTCAGGATTCTAGGTATTTATCTAGTGGAGGATATACGGTTATAATAATTATACTTTCATAAGAAAAGTTATAAATTGATATCTTGCATTGTAAAAGCAGGCGTACTATAATAGGTTCATCAAAATCAATTTTATAAAATTGATTTTGAGATGATTTGAATTATTGTGAGACGTGGCGTATTTATAAAGTATCATAATTATATGATTTATGATTTGGTTCTTATTTTACCTTTTATAATCATCATTAAGACGTTATGGGTGATGTAGAAGAATATTAAGAAGAATATAAGGAGATCTACATGACATTTTCAAAATATAAGAAAACAGTAATTGCGTGTATTCTTGCTTTGGGTATTGGGGTAGGCGGAGGATACTATTTCTTTGGCAGCCCTGTTAATACGCAACCAACAAACGTGAGAGAACAAACTAAACAGACTAAGCCTATTACTGAAACGCGTAATACCTATGTAGTACAAGCAGCTAAAGAATCTGGGCCAGCTGTAGTAGGGATTACAACACAAGTATTTCAAAAGGATATTTTTAACCGTACTATCTATGCTGGAGAAGGTGTCGGATCTGGTGTGCTTATCGATAATGACGGACATATTATAACAAATAAACATGTGGTAGCGGGGGCTAGAAATGGGGAGGTTACAGTATCATTGTCTGATGGCAGTACGGTGACGGGGACTGTTATAGGTTCAGATTCACAGACGGACTTAGCAGTTGTAAAAATTAAACCTCCAAAAAATATTAAACCTATCAAAATTGGTGACTCTGACTCCTTGCAAGTAGGGGAGCCAGCTATTGCTATTGGCAATCCTTTAGGTCTTGAGTTTAAAGGTTCAGTTACCTCTGGTGTTATTAGTGCCTTAGCACGTACAATTGATGATCAAGGCCAACGATTCCCATTGATTCAAACTGATGCAGCCATTAATCCAGGTAACTCAGGTGGTGCACTTATTAATGCAGATGGCGAGTTAATTGGTATCAACAGCTCTAAAATCTCTAAAGAGGGAATTGAAGGTATGGGCTTTGCCATTCCAATTAATTCCGCAATGACAATTGTTGATTCTATTATTAAAAATGGTAAGGTCATTCGCCCTTATATTGGGGTGTGGGCTGTAGACCGTCAAACTGCAGCGCGCAATAATGTAACCTATGAAGGTGATGGACTTCTTGTTGTTCAACTTGATTCTAATGGTCCTGCTGCACAAGCTGGTCTCGTAGAAGGGGATACGATTGCACAAATTGATGGTAAAGATATTACTACATTACTTGAATTAAAAGAACAAATTGATGCTAAGAGCCCTGGAGATACAATTTTGGTATCCTACACTCATAACGGAAAAATGAAGAGCGCACAGCTTAAATTAGGGGAAGCGTCTTCAAATTAGAATCTAGTAAATAAAACTTAATTAAGTATTCCAATAATGCACTAATTTCTTTTGTAGTGTTAGAAAATCCTCATCTTTTAGATGAGGATTTTTAGTTATAATAGGGTGCTTTAATAGATTTTGTATAAAAAATACCATAAATAAGAAAATTTTTTGAAAAAATTTTTCCTATAAATGCAGAAATTAACTGTGTTTATAGATTAGAAATAGAAAAAAATATATTAAGTTCTAATATTTTTTTTTACAAAGTACCTTGCGTTCCGAGGTACCTTATGTTATTATGTATTTGTCAGTACATGATAGTGACCGTAAGAGAGCTTTCACATTGGCAGGCAAGCACAGCCTAAAAGGGAGGAACTATGCAAGTTCAATTAAAAAAAGGTGTTATGGACATGCTGGTGCTAGCATTATTAACACAAAATGATCGCTACGGATACGAAATCGTAAGCACCATTTCGGAATATATTGAAATATCTGAAGGAACGATATATCCATTGTTTAACAGACTGAAAAAAGAAAAGTATGTTGAAACGTATTTAAAGGAGTCTTCTACAGGCCCATCACGGAAATACTATCATATCACGAACGAAGGCCGTGCAGCATATAACAAGATGCGTCAAGAATGGGATGATTTTTCTGGTGTTATCAATATGCTGTTGAAAGGAGTCGATAATAATGAACAAAAATAGCTTTTTGGATGCATTGCGTAATATATTTAAAAAAGCGCGTGTTGCAGATGTGGAGAGTATTATAGAGGTTTATGAAGAGCATTTTGCGGTAGGTTATGAAAAAGGGCTTACCGATAGTGAGATCATTAAATCCTTAGGGACTCCAGAGGAGATATATGCATCCTACGTAGATGCAGGTATCATTACAGACACAATGAATCTAGATGGTAGCGAAAGTAAATCCGTTAATATGCAGGAAATTTATGCACGATTTGATGATTATAAAGAACGTCTTTTACCTCAATTACCGGGGATGGCTAAAAAAGCATCCAAGACTTTACTCTCTATTGGAAGTGGCTTATCCTATATTGTAGGTGCTCTTATATTCATTATTACACCGGCTATTTTGTTCTTGCTAGGTAGCTCATGGCAACCATTTGAGAATGTTACTGCATTTCCAGTATTGTCCATTGTAACTTTAGTGGCACTTGGTGGTGTAGGTTTATTTGGTGGACTTACATGCGTCTTTGTTGGTACAGAGCTTCGTGGTGTGCGTGAACGTTACTTCCGCAATATGGACTAAGGAGGATCTATGAGACGAATTATAATAACAGCGATTTTAACCGTAATTTGTGCTGTTGGGGCATGTACATCTTTTGCCGTTAATGATTTACCTAATTTTGGTGAATGGATGAAAACGAATGAACAACAGTTTAGAAAACCACATAGACATGATGGTCCTAATCAGTATATGGATAAACATATGATGGATGGAAATAATCGTATGATGCCTAAAGATGGTATGGGGCCAAATAATGGCCAACATATGCACCAAAATGGTCAAAATCAAATGATGCCTCAAGATGGTATGGGACCAAATAATGGTCAGCATATGCACTCAAATGGTCAAATGCCTATGCAAGGCCAACCACCTCAACAACCTAATGGCAATGCACCACAACAACAAACTGATCAAGGTGCACCACAAACTACACAAAACTAACGATACTTTATGAGTCCATTTCTCTCATAAGATATAGAGAACGTGGTCATGAAAGTGCATTCATGGCCACCATAGAGTCACACACTCTATGTGATACATTCGTATCAGAATCTCTCTCTTACACACAATAACTACACACAAACAAAAAGAGCTCCTCAGCAAAGGAGCTCTTTTTGTATCTATTTATAAATATAGATAGTACTTGATGGGCTGGGAATATTTTATTAACTTCTTAATGAAAAACGACCTATGCATGTATATAGGTCGTTTAAAAATTATTTGATGTGTTTAGAGCCACGTTCTGTCATAGCTATGCCGTCTTTGCAAAGAGGGCATTCTTCAGGTTTATAAGTTGGAACTTCAAGATTAAGTAATGCTTGTACCTTTTCGTGAGGTACACCGAATTCTGCTTTACCCCCAGAACGGTTAACAAGAAGGCCTACACCTACGATTTCACCACCGGATTGGTTTACAACATTTACTACTTCTTGTACAGAACCACCAGTAGTTACGATATCTTCAACGATAAGTACTCTTGTGCCTGGCTCGATTTTAAAGCCACGACGTAATGTCATAACGCCTTTTTCGCGTTCTGTGAAGATAGCACGGGTTCCAAGCGCTTTACCTACTTCGTGAGCAAGTAAGATGCCGCCGGTCATAGGTCCAATAACAAGTTCTACATTTTGATCGCGGAAGCGTTCAGCTAATTCTTTACAAAGTTTTTCTGTATATTTTGGATGTTGTAATACATTAAATTTTTCAACATACATTGGACTGTGGAGACCAGATGTCAAAAGGAAGTGACCTTCTAAAATAGCTTGAGTGTCGATCAGTAATTGTTTTACTTCTTGTTCTGTCATCATTTGGATACTTTCTCCATTTCTTCAATAATTAAACGAACTGCTTCACGAGGGCTTTCGGCTTGTGTAATAGGTCGACCGATAACAAGGCGAGATGCTCCATCTTGTAATGCACTAGCTGGTGTAGCAACCCGTTTTTGGTCGTCTGTTGTTGCAAAGGAAGGGCGAATACCAGGGGTAACGATGAGGAAGTCATCGCCACATGCTTCACGAATCATTTTAGCTTCTAATGCGGAACATACAACACCATCCATACCACAGTCTTTAGCGAGTTTTGCAAGGCGAATGACTTGGTCGGAAATTGGTAGCTGACCACCAATAGCAGTCCAAGATTCATCGTCAAAGCTAGTTAATGCGGTGATGGCTAATAATTTTGGGCGTTCTACGCCTAGTTCTTTGCCACTCTCACGAGCCGCCTCAACAGCAGCTTTCATCATGACAGGACCACCTTGACCATGTAAAGTAATTAAACTAGCGCCGAGACGTGTTAAGGAAGCTACGCCATGGGCTACGGTATTTGGAATGTCGTGCAATTTCAAATCAAGAAATACTTGTTTGTTTTGCTCCTGTAAAAAACGAATTGTTTTTGCTCCTTCGGCGTAGAATAGCTCCATGCCGACCTTGTAAAAGCTAACCGAATCACCGAGGGATAATACGATTTCTTTCACTGCATCCATCGTGGATACGTCAAGGGCAACGATTAATCTGTCATCTGCCATGTTGCAACCTCCATACTACATACATATCTAAATAATTTTCACATACTGAGGGCCTATCTGTCAATTAAAATTGGTGTGAATGAGGTGATTATTGGTCACCTTTGAACAGTAGATTATAGTCTATTTCATGCTATAATAAGTAGAGTAAATGAATATAATTCTTATATATAGATTTTGAAAGGAGTCCTATGTTAGATTTTGTTGCATTAGACTTTGAAACAGCAAATAAATTTAAAAATAGTGCGTGCTCCTTGGCGGTTATTACCGTAAAGGACGGACAAATTACCAAAAAGGCATATAGCCTCATCAAGCCTCCGTTTATGAGTTTTGATGATGAGTGTATTGAAATTCATGGTATCCAACCGAAGGATGTTCTTCATGAAAAGACCTTTGATCAGTTGTGGAATGCCATTTATGAAAACCATTTAAAAGGGAATATTATGGTGGCTCACAATGCGAAATTTGATATGAACGTATTGCGTGCTACTTTAGATTATTATAAAATCCCTTGGCCAGAACTAGATTATGCATGTACAGTTAAACTTTCACGTGCGGTATGGCCTGATTTAGTTAATCATAAGTTGAATACAATGGCCGCATATATTGGAGTTGAGTTTAAACATCACTATGCACTGGATGATGCAGAGACTTGTGCAAAGGTTGTATTAGAAGCTGCTAAGTTGAAAGGCGTTAATAGTTTACCAGATTTATTAAAGACTACAGGCGTACCGTTAGAACCATTCATTGATGATAAAAATCGCTCTGCTCAAGATGCATTACATAAAGAGCCAGAACCAGAACAAATGTCGTTCTTTTAGTAAGGAGAGGTACTATGTTGGGGAAAGAATTATTAGCTTATGTAGATCATACATTATTGCGTCCTACAGCTACATGGGATGATATTAAAGAAGTTTGTGAGGATGGTTTAAGGTATAAAACTGCATCTGTTTGTATTCCTCCAGATTTTGTAGCATCCGCCCATGAAGCATATCCAGAACTTAACATATGTACCGTTATCGGCTTCCCTTTAGGATATGAAACAACAGAGGTAAAGGTGGCAGAAACGAAACAGGCCATTGAAGAGGGCGCTTCTGAAATTGATATGGTTATTAATCTTGGAGCTGTAAAGCAAGGTGATTTTGAAGCGGTAACTAGCGAAATTGAGGCGCTTAAGAAGGCTTGTGGTGATAAAATTTTAAAAGTTATTATCGAAACTTGTTATCTTACAGATTCTGAAAAGGTAGCGCTTTGCAAATGTATTACAAATGGTGGCGCAGACTATATTAAAACATCTACTGGATTTGGTAGCGGCGGTGCAAGCCTTGAAGATATTAGACTCTTTAAAAAGCATATTGGTCCTAATGTACAGATTAAGGCCGCAGGTGGTATTCGCTCTATTACGGATATGAAAGCCTATATTGCAGAAGGTTGTAGCCGAATTGGAGCCAGTGCAGCTGTAGAGTTACTAAAGAATCACTTGAACGAAGAAGTATAATAGAAAACCACCTAGGCTATGCTTAGGTGGTTTCTTAGAATGGCGGTGTAACTATGCGTATGTATGATATTATTCTGAAGAAAAGGGCGAACTTGCCGTTAACAGATGAGGAAATCCGCTTTGTCATAGATGGTTATGTAAAGGGGGAAATCCCTGATTACCAAGTGAGTGCGCTCTTGATGACCATAGTTTTTAATGGTATGAATGCTCGCGAACTAGGAACTTTGACCTTGGCTATGGCTCAATCAGGTAATATGGTAGACTTGTCAAATATTGATGGGATTACCGTAGATAAACATAGTACAGGCGGCGTGGGAGATAAGACAACACTTATTATTGCACCTCTCGTAGCCGCTTGTGGCGGCAAGGTGGCTAAGATGTCTGGACGTGGACTTGGTCATACAGGTGGCACTATTGATAAGATGGAATCTATTCCAAATTTAAAGGTATCTTTAGAGCAAGATGCTTTTATCAATCAAGTTAATAAAATTGGTCTTGCTGTTATTGGTCAGTCGGAAGGGCTTGCACCTGCTGATAAAAAGCTATATGCTTTGCGCGATGTGACGGGAACTGTGGATAGTATCCCTCTTATTGCATCCTCTGTTATGAGCAAAAAATTGGCTTCTGGTGCTCAAGCAATTTTGTTAGATGTAAAGGTTGGCAGTGGTGCCTTTATGAAAAACATAGAGGATGCTCGTGAATTGGCTAAAGCAATGGTAGATATTGGAAAGGGAAATGGCCGTTCAATTAAGGCTATTTTGACGGATATGGATCGACCGCTAGGCCATGCTATTGGAAATGCTTTGGAGATTCGCGAGGTTATTGATACGTTGAAAGGTCATGGTCCAGAGGATTTAACGCATGAATGTATTATCATGGCTGCCCACATGCTCGTATTGAGTCATATGTGTGATTATGAAACTGCTCTTAATCGTGTGCAACAAGCATTAGATTCTGGCGTAGCCCTAGAACGATTACGTTTAATGGTTGATGCTCAAGGAGGAGATAGCCGCGTTATCGATGATGAAAGTATATTGACAATCGGCCAGTTTACCTATGATGTGATAGCACCTCAAGACGGTTATATTATCCATATGAATACAGAACAATGTGGGATTGCATCCGTTATGCTTGGAGCCGGTCGCACTGTTAAGGATGGTCCTATCGATTATAGTGCGGGCATCTTGATGCACAAGAAAACAGGCGACTCAGTTACAGTAGGTGAATGTATAGCTACCTTGTATGCTTCTGATGAGAGCTTGCTTTCTAATGCTGCAAAGACATATTTAGAGGCGATTACCTTTGGCGAAACTGCACCAATCATGGCGGATACGATTCTTGATATTGTGGAATGAGGAGATCCATATGATAGAAAAGGAAACTCATATGACAGAACAGGAAATTCAAAACCTTATAGATTGCGCCATCGTTGCTCGTGAGAAAACTTATAGTCCGTATTCACATTTTGGTGTGGGCGCAGCCCTTCTTTGCGAAGATGGAACCATCTATGAAGGGTGTAATATAGAAAACGCTTCTTATGGATTAACTAATTGTGCGGAGAGAACTGCTATATTTAAGGCCGTGTCGGAAGGGCAAACAAAATTTAAAGCCCTTGCCGTAGTTGCTGATACGGAAGGGCCTTGTGCACCATGTGGTGCTTGTCGTCAGGTGATTTCTGAATTTGAAATACCTCGTATTATAATGGCGAATTTAAGAGGGGACTATACAGTTGTTGAATTAGAAGGTTTATTACCTTTTAGATTTGGGGCTGATAACATATAAAAAGAGACCACGTTGATGTGGTCTCTTTTTGGTATACCTTAGAATACAGGAACAATAGCACCTTGGTATTTTTCTTGGATGAATTTGATAATTTCAGGGCTATGAAGTGCAGCCATCAATTTTTTGATGCGAGGGTCATTTTCATTGCCTTTAAGTACAGTTACGATATTTACATAAGGGGAATCGTTATTTTCAATTGCCAATGCATCTTTGCCAGGGTTAAGACCTGCGTTTAATGCAAAGTTAGTGTTGATAGCAGCTAAGGCTACATCGTCAAGGGAACGAGGTACTTGTGCTGCTTCTAATTCTACGAATTGATATTCGTTAGGGTTCGCAGTAATATCTTGTACGGTAGATAAGATGTTTGTAGAGTCTTTTAATGTAATTAGACCTTGTTTTTGTAACAACAATAATGCACGACCACCGTTTGTAGGGTCATTAGGAATAGCGATTTTAGCGCCTTTTGGAAGATCTTTTAAATCTTTGATTTTACGGGAGTATAAACCCATTGGCTCAAGATGAACACCACCGGCAGATACTAAGTCAAGTTTGTGAGCTTTTGCGAATTCCTCCATGTAAGGTACGTGTTGGAAGAAGTTGGCATCAATCTCTTTGTCCCCTAAAGCCAAGTTAGGTGTGTTGTAATCAGTAAATTCAGTGATTTTTAATTCGATATCATCTTTTGCTAAGATTGGTTTAACTTGTTCCAAAATTTCTGCGTGAGGTACTGCTGTTGCCCCAATTTTTAATACTTGTTTGCCATCGCTAGCAGCTTGTTTGTTGTCGTTACCACAGCCTGCGATTAATAAAGCGCCGCCAAGGATTACAGTAGCTGCCAATGCTAAAAATTTTCTCATTAGACACACTCCTTATACAATAATTACATATAAAATATTAAATCTATAGTACTAAATAATTTCCTATCTATCAAGAAGGAATTATTATAGGTTCTCCATAACTAAAAACTATGGAGAACCTATAATATAAGTATGTTCATTTTTAAAACAATTTGCCCATGATAAGTCCAATCGCCCACATTAGTTGATAAATCATAGCGGCCCCAGCGGTAGTGCCCATAGCCTTATCTAGTTGGAACTCATCTGTATTGGTAGATAATGTATGAATTGTTTTGAAAGCTAGTGGTGCTGCAAGGAATGCTAATAAGGTGAACCATGTCATATGGCCTACTATAATCCAAGCAATGATCCAAATAAAATTGAAAATATATGAGATACTCATTAAGCTGAGTGCTCTTTCACGACCAAGCACGATTGGCAACGTGTGACGTCCATGGCTTTCATCATTACGAATATCTCGGATATTATTCGTCAACATGATGGAACCAACTAGCAATGTAGATGGAATTGCAGGAATTAACAGGGCTAAGGATAATTCTCGTATCCAGGCATAGCCTGTAATGAGTACGATAGCAAAACCCATGGCGATACCAGAGGAAATTTCTCCAAATGGTGTTCGAGAAATTGGTTTTGGACCGCCAGAGTAAAGAAAACTAATTAGAATACATAAGAAGCCTACAGGAATGTAGTACCAAGTTATAGTAGCAGATAAATAAAGACCAATAATAATGGGTACAAACATGAGTACTTTAATCATCGTTATAATGAGCTCTGGTGTTATAACGCCACGTGTGATAGAACCAGCATTACCTACCTTTTGACCAGCATCAAGTCCAGATTTAAAGTCTTTATATTCATTCCATAAATTAGCTACAATTTGGGCTGTTACAACAGCTAAAAATATGAGCACTGTATGTAAAATGGCAAGACCTGTACCCTGAGCAGCACCAAATGCGTAATAACTAAAGGCGGCACCTAAAATGGTAGGCCCTAATGCAGCAGCTAATGTGCGAGGCCTAGTGAGGGGAATTAATTCTTGTATCATGTTAAAAGCACACCGAGTGTGCACTCCTTTCCATTTCTCATACATATATCATCTTTACATGTCTATTTATGTATTGTATAGCAGAAAGGTAAGCTTGTAAATTATACTATACAGTTATATATGTCGATATAGTATAATAATTAATATATGCAGTATAGATGATTATCTTTTAAACTTTTAATATATACTGCACGGATTATCTAACAATCTATACATAGTGTATTGTTAAAAAGGTGAGGTGTCTTATGAGAACTCTCAATAAAAAGTTGATGACATTGGCTTGTGCCACCTGTTTAACTGTGGGTATGGGGGCAGTGGCATGTGCTGATACGGTAGATTTAGGTTATGGTATGTACGGCAGTACTTCCCCAACTGTGAAAGCTGTAGAAGTTGTGCACATTTCTACTGATGCAAGATTGCGTAATCAAGAACAAGATAAATTTCTCAAAGTAGCAAATAAATCTGCTGTTGATACTATTAATAATGTTGTGAAAGTACAGACTGGTGTAGCTGTTGAACCAGTGAAGGGGGATTTTCTTGATGGTTACTCCTTCTATCAACTGCAAGGTACTGATAAACAAGGTCATCATACAGGTAGTTTAATTGTTATTAACTATTCTAAAAATGCTATTGATCAAGTTATAGGTATGAATAAGACTATTTTAGAGAAGGGGTCAGATGCGGAAAAAGCTGCATTAAAGCACTCCATCTCTAAACATGTAGAATCTTACTCTAAAGAGACGGCCCAACAACAATTACAAGGCTTAAAAAGCAGTACTGTTGAAGGTACTAAATTAGCTAAAGATCTAAAAACGATAAATGACAAGTTACCTTCTCAAATTATAGGTGTCTTTGATAAAATGCTTGCCACAGATAAGAAATCATCTCCTAAAAGTATAGAAGAGGTCCGTTCTTATGTAGACTTTGTGGCAAAACAAGTGAGCCTAGATGCAACTCATGTAGCGTATAAACCTGTTCAAACTCGCTATGGTACGGCTGTGACAGGCGATTTACGCGGTAGTCTAAAATATGATGGCTTTAGAAATACCTATTCCTTAATTGGTTATGCTGTTCCTACAGATAAAGGTGTATCTTTACAGCTTTTAATGTCTGATGATTCTAGCCATGATTATTGGGCTAATGAGTTGAATCATATGTATCAAACACAATCTCTCAAGGGAGGAAAATAATATGAAATCTTTGAAAGTATTGGCTTGTGCAGCTTGCCTAATGGGTACTGTATCTGGCGTAGGTTTTGCTAAGGATGTACAAACAATTGCAGGATCCATGATAGTGCCTAACAATGTAACTGTTGTTTCTGCATCCAAAACAAATACACGTGATTTTGTAGAAAAACAATTAAATGAGGAATCTTCAAAATCTACGATGTCGAATATGATGGCAAAGGAATTTTTCCAAAACTTTGGTACTAATTTTGATATATACCAATTGCAAGGGGCAGATAAAACTGGTCAAAAAGATGCATTCGTAGTAGCTGTAGATGTTAAACAAATAGCTCAACAAGTGGCTAAAGAAAAGGCTAATGACCCTATGTTTATAGCGGCAATGGCCGCTCTTGATAAAGGTCAAATTGATCCTGTAACAGAGCAACTTCTATTAGGAACAATAAATAAACAGATTCCCACTAGCACAACGGTAGTTCCTTTAAATGGACCAATTAATGTATCTAGTCGTGATCCCCAAAAAGCAACGATTATGCCTAAAACACTTAAAACTCTAACCGTAGAAAATGCAGAACAAGTACATCCGGTGGCTGGTACAAAATATCAAACATATGCAGCAAGCTCTCGCTTGTTATATGCAGATGGAAATGTACAAACTCCACTCTATGCAAATGCTGCATTTGTGTTGAAGCCAGGAAAACCAGTGTTGTATGTAGGTATAACAACTGATGTACAACGTGATTATTTCAAACCAATATTTGACAATGCATTCAAATCAATTAAATAATTGGTTATATACGTACTTTTATTTTATATGTGATATATTGAGGTAAGTCATATATATTGAGGCATCAACATGAGTTTCGCGCCTTAAATATAGTCATATTAATTTATATTTATTTATAAAAGGAGATTTATCATGAAAACAATTTCTACAGACAAAGCACCAGCAGCAGTAGGCCCTTACTCTCAAGCTAAAGTGGTTGGCAGTTTATTATTTGCTTCTGGTCAAATTCCACTCAATCCTGCAACTGGTACAGTTGTTGAAGGGGGCATTGTAGAGCAAACTGAACAAGTATGCAAAAATATTGAAGCCGTATTGACTGAAGTTGGTACAGACTTTTCCAAGGTTGTTAAAACAACTTGCTTCTTAGCTGATATTGGTGATTTCAAAGCATTTAATGAAGTGTATGCTAAATATTTCACTTCTAAACCAGCTCGTTCATGTGTGGCAGTAAAAGACCTTCCATTAGGCGTTATTGTAGAAGTGGAAATTATTGCGGAAGTATAAGATGGATTATATTTCTTTGTTACAGTCAGAGATGCGTCCTGCCTTCGGTTGTACTGAGCCAATTGCATTGGCTTATGCGGCTGCGAAGGCAGTCTCTGTTTTAGATGAGTTTCCTAACCATATTCACGCAAGATGCAGCGCGAATATTATCAAAAATGTAAAATCCGTAGTCATTCCAAATTCTGGGGGGCGAAAAGGACTAACGGCGGCCGCTACACTGGGTGCTATTGTAGGCCATCCAGAGCGTGAACTAGAAGTATTAGAATCTGCTACAGACGAAGATCGCAAATGGCTTGGCACATTGCTTGATGCCAACTTCTGTACCGTTTCACTTGCTGAAGGCGTAGATAATCTATATATAGAAATCACTGCAGAAACAGATGAACATACAGCGGTTGTTCGCATTGAAAATGACCATACGAATGTAACCTATGTATCAGTAGATGGTGAGATTGTCTCTGAAACAGTCAATGAAATTAAGAAAGCGGCTAAAACAGAATATGCCATGACCTTTGATAGCATTTACGAATTTGCTTTAACAGGTGATATTTCTGGTATCCTACCTCAAATTAAACAGCAAGTTGAGTATAATACTGCAATTTCTAAGGAAGGTCTGTCCAATGATTATGGATCTAATATTGGACAATTGTTATTGTTAGATGAAGAAAATCCATCTCTCGAAACGAAATGTAAGGCTCGTGCCGCAGCTGGCTCTGATGCGCGTATGAGTGGCTGCCCATTGCCTGTTGTTATTTGCTCTGGCTCTGGTAATCAAGGTTTAACCGTGTCTGTACCAATCATTACGACTGCCGAGGAACTTGGTAAAAGTGATGATGAATTGTATCGAGCGCTCGTCTTTGCTAACTTGCTAACGCTTTATGTTAAATCTGGTATTGGTAAACTATCCGCATACTGCGGGGTTGTATCTGCCGGTGTGGTAAGTGTAGCAGGCATTGCCTTCTTGAAGGGTGATAGTAAAGATATAATCGAGAACACTCTTGTAAACGGTCTTGCAAGTCTATCTGGTATCGTATGTGATGGTGCGAAACCATCCTGTGCAGGTAAAATTGCAATTTCCCTTGATGGCGCCTTTATGGGATATAAACAAGCTCGCCTTAACAAAAACTACCAAAAAGGCGATGGCCTTGTAGCATACTCCGTTGATGAAACTATCCGCAGTATTGGTGCTGTGGCACAAGGTATGAAAGAAACGGACGTAGTTATCTTGAATGAAATGCTAAAACACTAAACTGTATGTGATGTGTTTAGTTGAATATAAAAAGAACCCTTCGTTGGTTTCTGTACTTTCAAAAATTGTGTCCAATTTTGGGGGTACAGTTCATGTGAAGGGTTCTTTTTTGTTTATTGTAATTTTTTAGGATCTTTAAGTATCAATGAAGCCCCAAGACCCACTACTAGGAATGGTACGAGTGTCATCATAGCGGCAGGTAAAGAATAGGTATCCGCAAGGTTTCCTACTACAGGTGCGATGATACCGCCGATAGTTTGGCTCACCCCGAGGGTAATACCGGACGCAAAGCCGATGCTTTTAGCAAGGTAGGTTTGGCCTAGTACGATAACGGGGCTGTAGCTAAGAGCTTTAGCAGCGCCAATCATGAGTAGTAACATATAGGCTATAGGCATCATGATAATAGGGGAGAAGGTTGGCACTTCTGTTAATAGGAACATGGCTGGCAACCAAATCAATAGGGATAGTCTAATGATTTTGATGGGACCATATTTGTCGCCTAATAGACCGCCAATATATGTCATGAAGATACCGATACTAAAGAATATGGTTAATGCAAAGCTACCTTGCTCTGGGCTAGTGCCGAGTTCACGAGTCCAGAAGATAGGAATAAATGCATTGATAACGCGGAAGTTTACCGATTGGCTTAGGATGATAATAAACAAGATGCCAAAGTATTTCCAGTAATTTTTTAGTGGCTTAGCCACTAGTGTAGGGTTTTCCATAGCTATCGCTTGGTCGATAGTGCGTGCTTGAGTGACTATGTGTGGCATGAGGACGAATAAAACCGTTGAGATGATAAGACCCACTATGGTGAAAGCTGCCAGTCCATGAGGACCTACTGTATAGGCAATAGAGCCTGCAAAGAGTGGGCCGATGGCAAAACCGGAGCTACCGCCGATGGCGAAGGTACCCATGGCTTTACCTTTTTTGCCACCTCCGAGGCGATTCATAATCTTCGCTCCTTCAGGGTGGAAGATAGAGGAGCCTACACCAGCTAAGGTAGCACAAACAAGTAAGCTTTCATAGGAGGTTACAAAACCCATGGCACCTGTGCTACAAGCAGAGAGCAGAACACCTAAGGCGATGAGCCGTGGCTGATTGATCTTGTCAGAGACATAACCTAATAATGGCTGTAACAATGAAGATAATGCTGTATTGGCTAATATGAGAAAGCCTGCTTGCTCTAAACTAAGTCCATAAGTGTAGATAAATAATGGCAAGAGGGCAGGTAATACACTTTGACAGGAGTCGTTAATCATATGACTCACCGTAATGAGATAAGGGTAATATTTTTTCATAGTAGTGGTCCCTTCGCAAAAAAGTTAGCGCTTTATATATTTTATATGGCAGAGGAGGAGGGATTTGAACCCCCGCGCCGGTTGCCCGACCTACCGCATTTCGAGTGCGGACCCTTCAGCCTCTTGGGTACTCCTCCGTGTTTTACGGCGCTCTTTAAAAAAGTCTTTCATGATTTGACTACATTCATCACCAAGGACCCCCGATGCTAATTCGGGTTCATGATTTAAACCAGGGTGAGAGAGTACATTGAAAAGAGACTCTACAGCGCCTCCTTTGTAATCACTTGCACCATATACAACACGGTCAATACGACTGTTGATGATGGCTCCAGCGCACATCGGACACGGCTCTATCGTAACATACAGGGTACAACCAGTCAACCGCCAGCGCTTGAGTACATCGCATGCTTCGCGGATGACGAGCACCTCTGCATGAGCCGTTGCATCGTGATCTAATTCGCGGCGATTATGGTGGCGTGAAATGATTGTATTGTTTTGAACTAAAATGGCGCCGATAGGAATTTCTCCTAGAGCATAAGCTTTGTGGGCCTCCTCTAGGGCAAAACCCATAAAATATTCATCACGGCTACGCTCATCCATATTTTTAATCTCTATAGGTGTAATGTTTTTTGTCATTCTCATACCTCTTAATGTATAATATCTTACATAAAGTCTATCATAGTGTGCGAAGTTATGCGAATAGATTGTGTGAGGGTATTATGGATATTATTTGGTATATATTTGATATGATTGGCACTATTGCCTTTGCTATCTCCGGAGCACTTGTTGGGGTGGCGCGGAGAATGGATATATTTGGTATGGCTGTATTGGCACTGGCCACGGCAATCGGTGGTGGAATTGTACGTGATGTTCTCTTGGGGTATTTTCCGCCGAATTCGTTACGCAATATTGTATATGTAACTGTGGTTATTTCCGTAACAATTATCGTATTTATTATCTATAACAGCCGTTATCGCAAGCATGCTATGGGCCCTCGTAGCCGAGCAAGCTATTTATTAGCCGATGCAGTCGGGTTGGCATCTTTTACTGTAACCGGAGCATCTGCAGGATTTAAACTATATCCTGAGTTGCCAATTTTCATTGTTTTATTAGGAACTATTACTGCTGTTGGTGGTGGTATTATCCGAGATATGCTGGCTCAACGGATTCCGTCTGTTTTAAAAGAAGATGTGTATGCTCTACCTAGTGTTATTGGGGGCATCGTTTATTACTTAATGGTTATTTCTAACTGGGTTGGAGAGGCTGTATATGGTGCGTTTACCGTTGTACTAGTTATCCGTTTACTAGCTATTAAATATAATTGGAGCTTACCCAAAGTGCGCTAAAGCTAAAGGCACTGCATTTGAGAAATAACAGGTAAATGATATAATTATACTATTAAGTATTTCATAAAAGTGTCAGAAAAAAAGAGTATTATATAAGAGTTAATTTTCGAGTCGAGAGTACTCGTGTACACAGAAGGAGATTTGCTTTATGACAAATAAATGGTTGAAAGTAGCATTAATGGTTACAGCCATTGCTACAGGTACATCCATCAAAATTGATGCAGAAACCGTATTATATGTACCTCAAGATGATCGTCCTGTAAGTTTGCAATATACAGTTGATACAGCTCGTGAGGCGGGTATGACTGTGTTGACACCACCTCAACACTTGATTTCTGGTAAGACGTACCAAGGTCAAGCTGATCAAATTATGGCTTGGGTAGAGCAAAATGCAGGTCGTGCTGATGTTATGGTATTAAGTACAGATACTCTTATTTATGGAGGTCTTGTAGATTCTCGTAAACATAATATTCCTCTTAGCACATTGCAAAATCGCTTGAAACGTATTGAAGGTTTAAAAGCGCGTAATAAAAATGTACGCATCTATGGATTTGGTACCGTAATGCGTTCCCCACGCGCGAGTGGTGGTGGTACTGAACCGGCCTACTATGCGGAATATGGCCCAACTATCTTCCAAATCGCTGCATTACAAGATAAATTAGATTCTGGCTCTTTAACGCAAGAAGAAACTCAAAAATTGATGAGCCTACAAGCCTCTGTTCCTGTGGAATACTTGCAAGACTGGTTTGACCGCCGTCAAAAAAATATGAAAATCAACAAAGAGTTGATTGATGAAACTCGCAGTGGTGTATTCGACTACTTTGCATTAGGTCATGATGATACATCTCAATTATCTCAATCCGCTCTAGAAGGTCGTTACCTTAACAAATATTCCAAGGATATTTCTGTTGAAAAATACGGTAGCTTCCCTGGTGCTGACCAACTTGGTCTCTTATTGATGGCGCGTTCCCGTACCGATGTGAGCACAGAAAAACCTACATTCTCCGTAATTTATCCACTCGGTGGCGGAGGTAAAACATTACCAGGTTACGAAGATCAAACGATTGATAAAACAATTGCTCAACACGTTGAGGCTGTAGGTGGCACGATGGTGACACAAGGTAAACCAACTGTATTATTGGCTGTTAATACACCTCTTACTACGAGTACAGGCGAGTCTGAAAACTTCGAAAACTTCCCAATGATCTCTAACTCTACAAATGCTTTCGTAGATCGCATTCAACAAGCTGTTGACTCTGGTGTGAACGTAAGCGTTGCAGATATTGCTTTCAATAATGGCGCAGATAATACATTGGTATCCGCTATGTATAAACGAGATTTGTTGTACAAAATCGGTGCGTATAATGGTTGGAATACAGCAAGTAACACAGTAGGTTACGCTATTGCTCAAGGATTATTGCTTAAATCTATGAGTCCAGAAGGTCATCGTGATATGTTGACGCAACAATATTTGGATAACTGGGCATATCAAGCAAATATCCGCAAAGATATTTATCGTATGCAAGATTCTATCAGAACAGACAATGTTCGTTACTCTGGTGAATTAAATGAACGTCTTGAAAGTTATTTAGGTGAACGCATTCAAGATTTCGCTGAAAAATACCTTAAAATCAATCCTCGTACAGTAAAAGCTACATTCCCATGGGGACGTCTATTTGAAACGGATATCACTGTTTATGACAAACCAGTGGTACCACTTGAAAAAGAATTACGCTTGAAACGAGAAGCTGAAGCAAAAGCTAAGGCTGAAGCAGAAGCTAAGGCTAAGGCAGAAGCGGCTGCTAAAGCAAATGGTCAGGCTGTACCAGCTCAACCGGCACAACCTGAAAAAGCTGCAACACCTCAACCCCCTACATCTACATCTCCGGTAGTTAAACAACCAGCTACAGAGTCTCAAGGTCCACGTGTGGTACCGACACCTGCAGTGGCACCTGGTCAATAGTGAATAGGCAATGGCTATGAAAAAAGCGTTTTTACCGGAAATTACTTATATGCGAGGCCTCTGTATGCTCGGTGTTATCGGCATTCATGTAGGATCTTACGCATTGCAAAATCCTTTTGTAAATTTAGAACTCATCAGCGTGTTAGAAATTCTCTCTCGCTTTGGAGTGCCTGCGTTTTTCTTCCTCTCTGCATTTGGCTTGTTTTATCATACCTCGGTAGAGGGACCATTCTCATATAAGGAATTTATGCACCGCCGCATTCAGGTGGTGCTATTTCCATATATTACGTGGTCCATCTTTTACTTGCTATATACAGGGATGACAGCTCATAACCTTGGCAATTTACATCCAGGGCCGTTGGCGATAAATCTACTCTTTGGTACCTCTATGTATCATCTATATTTTATGGTTATTTTGCTATGGTTCTACGTGATGATGCCATTATGGCGGGCCATGGTGAAAGTCATCTTAAAACGGCCTGTATTTTGGTTGGTGTTACTATTTGTCATCCAAGTTGGTATCGATTATGTTTCGTCTTACATGCTTGGCCGTTGGGTAACAGAAAATCTAAGCAATCAGCCAGTTCTTAAATATCTTTTTGATATGCGACTCAACTATTGGGTTATTCATTATGTGTGGATTTTCCTTTTAGGTGCCGTATGTGCTGAACGATATGAACCCGTCTGCGAATATATGTGGCGTTATCGTTACCTTTTAGGCGTCAGCGCGGTAAGCTCCATATTGTTGATGCTTGGCTCCTATTACTATGTCATGGACGTATGGCATTACACTGTGTTAGAAGCAATTTACACGGTACATCAAATGAGTCCTATGGGCGTTCTTTATACAGGATTGGGAACGATGTTTAGTTTGTTCCTATTCCAAAGGCTACCTATGAATGTGACGATGGAGTCCATTTGGTCTGAGATAGGCGATAAATCGTATGGTATTTATTTATCACATCCATTTTGGTTGTTAATCATTTCGGGTGTGATGGCTAAATATAATCTCTTGTATACGGTGTCCAACGTGTTAATTATGTATATTATGGCGTTGGGATTATCCTATTTGTCTACGGTGGCTCTTAATTATATGCCTAAATCTATCCGTAAATTTATACTGGGGCATTAGTCTAGTATGGGAACTATTGTATAGAGAAACCTAATTGGTACTAGTACTCTAATGGTGTACCTAGTTTTAGTTATTTCTGTAGTGCTGATTTAGTATTAAAATAATATTTGTTATACATCCGCTAGGATATAGTTTTTAACTATGGTATCCTAGCGGATTTTTGTATATCGAATTAATATCTTTCACAAAGTAAAGTGTGAAAATTTGAAAGTAATTGTGTTATAATAAGTCCATGATGATTACCACTTGATAGAGTAACGAAATAGAAAAAGAGGTGCTCCTATGCAAGAATTAACATATTTTAACGGTGAATTCGTCGAACCAGGTGCCAAAGTTATCAGCATTGATGACCGTGGCTATTTATTTGGTGACTCTGTATATGAAGTTGTTCGCGTCGTAAAAGGCCGTTGCTTCGCTTTGTCTTACCACCAAGATCGCTTGTATCGCTCTATGCGTGAAATGGATATCCCTGTAAAAATGACCCCTGATGATTTGACAGAATTGCACGAAATTTTGATCGAGCAAAGTGAAATCAAAGAGGGCTATATTTATTTACAAATCTCTCGTGGTGTAGCACCACGTCATCATGCTTATGATCGCTCTAAATTAGAACCACAAATGCTTATGTCTATCCGTACCTTGGATTTAGATGAAGTCAATAAATTGGGTGAAGGTGTAAAAGCGATAGCTTTGCCTGATGAACGTTGGGAACATGTAGATATTAAGACCACTAACTTGATCCCGAATATTTTGGCGCAAACAAAAGCAGAAAAGAAATTTGCCTATACAGCCATCTTGTTCCGTGATGGCATTTGTACAGAGGGCGCTACATCTAATGTGTTTGCTGTTAAAGATGGTATCTTGTACACGCATCCAGCGGATAATCATATCTTAAAAGGTATTACGCGCCAAATGATCTTAACCCGTGTAGCACCATCTTTAGGTATTACCATTATTGAGAAAGAATTTGACCGCACCTTTGTAGATGAAGCGGACGAACTATTCTTTACCGATACAATTGGTGGTGTCATCCCAATTACTAAGCTAGACAGAAATCCAGTATCTGGTGGTAAACCAGGTGCTATTACACTTCGTCTACGCGAAGCACTAGAAAAATTGATGGAAGAAGGACTACCTTGATAGATAAGCTGCTTTCATCAAATGTTAAACATTTACCTTAAGAAAGGAAATTATTTTGATACAATTAGAACACATTAGTAAAGTCTATGAAGGCGCTACTCGTGTGGAAGCGTTGAAAGATATTAGCCTAAATGTGAAAGAAGGCGAAATCTTTGGCATTATCGGTCAATCCGGTGCCGGTAAATCCACATTGATTCGTTGCATCAATATGCTCGAAGCACCTACATCTGGCTCTGTTATCGTAAATGGTACAGATTTAACAACACTTAGCAAATCTGATTTGCGTAAAGCGCGCAAAGATATTGGCATGATTTTCCAACATTTTAACCTATTGTCCTCTCGTACCGTATATGACAATGTGGCATTTCCGTTGGAATTACAAGGAATGAGCAAATCTGAAATCAAGGAACGCATTACGCCAATTCTTGATATCGTAGGCCTTACAGACCGGATGAACAACTATCCATCTCAATTGTCTGGTGGTCAAAAACAACGTGTTGGTATTGCTCGTGCTTTAGCGTCTAATCCAAAGGTTCTCCTTTGTGACGAAGCTACATCTGCCCTTGATCCTCAAACAACAGATTCTATTTTGAAATTGTTGAAAAATATTAACGAGAAGATGGGGCTCACTATTGTGCTCATTACACATGAGATGCACGTTATCCGTGAAATCTGTGATCGCGTGGCGGTTATTGAAGGCGGCATAATACTTGAAGAAGGTAGCACGGTTGAAGTATTCACACATCCTCGCGAAAATACGACAAAAGAGTTTATTAGCTCTGTAGTGAGTGATAACTTACCTCCAGAAGCATTGGAACACTTGGAATTACATGATCAATGGATTGCAGGGACAGCACCTTTAGTGCGCCTCAAATTTACAGGACAAGCAACAGATGAGCCTGTAGTAGCAGGCCTTGTGAGACGCTTTAATTTAGATGTAAGCATCCTTTTTGGCGGCATTGATTACATCCAAAATACGAGCGTTGGTCGCCTCATCGTTATCTTGAATGGTGACCCAGAAAATGCGCAAGAAGGTTTGGACTACATCAAAACGTTACCAATTGAAAGCGAGGTGATCGGTTATGTCAGAGCAAATCATTAATCTACTCATAACTGGTACCCTTGATACATTGCAAATGACGATAATTTCTACTGTAATGGCAATGTTATTAGGTATTCCTCTTGGTGTTGTTCTGGTTGTTACTTCTAAAGGTCATATCTTGGAAAATGTAACACTCAATAAAGTATTGGGTGCCATTGTCAATGCAACGCGTTCTGTACCTTTCATCATCTTGATGGTTGCTATCATTCCGTTTACTCGTATGGTGGTAGGTACATCCATTGGTACAACTGCAGCATGCGTGCCGTTGACCATTGCGGCAATTCCATTTTTGGCACGCCTTGTAGAAACGTCTATTAAGGACATCAATTTTGGCGTTATCGAGGCGGCTCAATCCATGGGGGCAAGCCCATTACAAATCATTTGGAAAGTATTATTACCAGAAGCATTGCCAACAATTATTGACAATGTAACGGTTCTTATCGTTAACCTCATCGGTTACTCTGCGATGGCTGGTGCTATTGGTGGTGGTGGCCTTGGGGATATTGCTATCCGATATGGTTACCAACGTTTCCAAGCCGATATTATGATCACTACAATCATCATCTTGATTGTATTGGTACAAGTTGTACAAATGATTGGTGATGCTTGGTCTAAAGCGATGAATAAGAAGTAGGAGGATCCTATGAGTATCAATGAAAAATTGAGAAGTCAACAAAATGACGAATTGTTCACCGCCATTTTAACGCTTGAAAATACAGAGGAATGCTATGCATTTTTTGAAGATATCTGTACGATTAACGAATTAAAAGCATTATCTCAACGCTTACAAGTAGCAAAAATGCTTCGCGCAGGGGATAGCTATGAGAAAATCGTAGAAGAAACAGGTGCGAGTACTGCAACGATTAGTCGTGTAAAGCGCTGTTTAGTATATGGTGCAGATGGTTATACATTGGCTCTCGATCGTCTAGGTGCAAAATAAAATAAATTAGCATGACAACGGTGGCCTTTGGCGACCGTTGATGTGCTATCTGTAGGAGGTTTATTATGGAGTGGCTCATTACGGTAACAGGTTTACCATTTGATATCCTTATACTCGTTTTACTCGCCGTAGCTGGTGCGTTTGCTGGCTTTGTAGACTCCATTGTAGGCGGGGGAGGCCTCATTTCTGTACCTGCCATGTTATTAACAAATCTTCCACCTAGTGTGGCTCTAGGCAGTAATAAATTATCCAGTATCTTTGGTGCTGGCAGTGCATCGATTACATTTTTGAGAAATCACATGGTTGATTTTTCCCTAGTTCGTAAATTACTGCCTTTTACCTTTGTGGGTTCTATGCTTGGTACCTTGGCGGTTGTTTCTTTACCACCGCTATATGTAAAGCCTATTATTATCATATTACTTGTTTGTGTAACACTCTTTGTGGTGTTCAAAAAAGACTGGGGTGAAATCAATCGTACATCTCAGGTAGCAGGAAAAGCGCTATATATTTGTATGGCTTTTGCTCTTGGCATTGGTATATATGACGGCTTTATTGGTCCTGGTACAGGTACATTTCTGATTATGGGCTTTATCTTTACAGGCTTTGATTTTTTACATGCATCTGCTAATGCAAAAATATTGAATTTTACTAGTAATTTGGCGTCTTTATTGGTATTTTTATATTTAGGACACGTCAATGTTAAGTATGGCCTTGCCACCGGGGCGGGTCAAATTATTGGCGCTTATGTAGGATCGCACCTCGCCATTGCAAAAGGCTCATCTTTGGTGCGAGTTGTATTCTTGTCGGTAACGACAGTTATGTTGTTGAAATTAGTCTATGACTATGTTTCAACTTTATAGGAGGGCAAGGTATGCCTCATAAAAGTGATGTACAAGTGGCATTGATCAGTGGTGGTACATCGGGTATTGGATTTGCTACGGCAAAGCTTTTACTCAAAGAAGGTTGGTGTGTAGTCATCAATGGTAGAAATGAAAAAGTTGGTCAAAAGGCTAAAACTAAGCTACGTCGTTATTCATCTAAGGTACAATATATTCAAGGTGATGTATCTAAAATTGAGGATTGTCAGCGAATTGTAAAAGAAACAGTAGATTTGTTTGGTGGAGTGTCTGCTCTTGTAACAGCTGCAGGCTACTATGAAGAAGAGTTGCTAGCTGATGTTACAGAGGCAGCTTTTGATGAAATGTTTGGGACTAATGTAAAAGGTACTGTATTCTTATGTCAAGCGGCGCTTCCCTATTTACGATCATCAAAGGGCAGTATTGTAACAATCGCTAGTGATGCAGGTTTACAAGGTAATGTAGCGTGTTCTGTATATGGTGCATCAAAGGGGGCTGTAGTGAGCTTTACAAAATCTCTATCCCTTGAAATGGCACCTCACAGTGTTCGTGTAAACTGTGTGTGTCCTGGTGATGTAGATACATCATTAGTGGACAAACAGATTGCTAATGCCAATCAAGATGCGGCAGCTGCAAAGGCTGAAATGGGCCAACATTACCCACTAGGTCGCATTGCTAAGCCCCATGAAATTGGCGAAGTAATTGTATTTTTGTTGAGTAATAAGGCTTCTTTTGTGACAGGTGCAGCATGGACAATCGATGGGGGACTCACAAGTTGGTAATATAGAAAATATTAGAAGCTGTTATATATGGATAATTAGAAAAATTCATTTCACTTCTATCAATAGAATGGTATAATAATACTAATAATAAGACCTATAGTTGGTTCACAACAAAGGAGAATACTTATGGCAGAATATAATGGCGTAACACTTGAGCCACTTATGGATGGATCTCAAGATCGTGACTATCAAGTTGAACAATTTATTTTCTGGGGGGCAGGTCGTGCGGCAGCATTGGCATTATCCTCTAAATTCAGCAGTGTCGCTTTGTGCGCCAATGCTACGTACATGGTAACTCGTATTGCTCATCTTTATGACGTAGAATTGCAAGCTGGTGCTGTAGTTGGTTTAGTAGGTGGTCTTAGCACAGCTGTAGGTACAGCTGCAGTATCCCTTCTAATTCCAATTAAAGCTGTTCGCGTTCCTGTAGCTATCGGTTTAACTTATGCTATTGGTAAAATTGCAAATATTTGGATTCAAGATGGTATGCCTTCTGATATCGAACGTTACAAACCGATGGTTGCTGAATTCCTTGAAAATGGTAAAGCTATTGCTTCTGAAATCGTTCGTGATGCAAGTGCTAGTATTCCATTCACTCAAGGTCAACGTGACGTATGGGCTGGGATTGCTAATGAAACAGGTCTTGCTAAAGAATCTTTAAAGCAAGTTTACGAAGAAAAAGTAACACCTGCCATCAATAAATGGAATAATGAAACAAAATATCAAATTCATGATAACGCAGCAGAAGTTGTAGCAAAGGTTTCTGATGCAGCGAAAGAAAAACTTGATTCTGCTAAAGAAGGTATTGAAGTAGCTAAAGAATTCGCAAAAGGTGGTGTAGAAGTAGCAAAAGCTTCTGCACAGGTAGCAGTAGAAACTGCAAAAACTAAAGCTTCTGATGCTGTAGAGACAGCAAAAGATGTTGCTACAAACACTGTTAACACAGCGAAAGATAAAATTGGCGGTTTGCGTAAATAAACGCTGAAGGATTATTATTACTATGAATCCATTTAAGATTATTAAATATGGTAAGTATTTTAGCGAATCAAGATTTTTAGGGTTTCTTGGTCGATATGGTAAGAAACTTGCCTTTGTACAACAAGCAGTAACCTTGTTCCTTTGTTTTCGCGACAAGGACACTCCCAAATATGTAAAAGCGGTCATTGCAGGTGCCTTAGGATATTTGGTATTACCTATTGATATTGTACCGGATACGATTGCTGTATTAGGTTGGGTAGATGATGTGGCAGTACTCGGATTAGCCTTTAAGATTGCGAATCGTTATATCAAAACGAGTCATCAAGAAGAGGCAAAAAAATTCTTTCCATTTGGTAGCAGTCGCTAACTTTTACCATTTTAGGCAGTTTGATCCATAGTGATTGAACTGCCTTTATTTATTTGACACACTAAAGTAATAGATATAGAATAAAAATTGTATACTATTTAAAAAGGACAGAATTTATGCATATTGCTTCAGTAAATGTACGATTTTATGAAACTGATATGATGGGGATTGCTCACCATAGTAATCATTTTAGATGGTTTGAAATGGCGCGCATTGAATTCCTTCGTAAGATCGGTGTCACTTTGTGGGATATGATGAATGAGGATATTGTATTTCCCATCATGAATGTATCTTGCAATTATAAAGAACCTGCGAATTTCGATGATGAACTTCACATCGAAACGTATTTGGTTAAGATGACGAGGGCTCAAATGGTGTTTCGCTATCGCATGCGCCGTGCTAGTGATGGTGCAATACTTGCTACGGGGGAAACTAAGAACGCCTTTATGTCAAAATTAACAGGAAAAATTGTGCGATTAGACGATACTTTCTATCTGCCTATGTTAGCAGCTGTTGAGGAGATGCCGCATGAGTAATGTACAACAATTGCCTATCGGTGTATTTGACTCTGGTGTAGGCGGACTATCTGTGTTAAAGGTATTACAAGAACAATTTCCTAACGAAGATTTTATCTATATCGGTGATAATGCGAATAATCCTGTAGGTAATCGCAGTGATGATGAAATCACTTATTTAGCGTGCCGTATTGCGGAGACGCTAGAAAAGCAGCCTGTTAAGTTGATGGTGATTGCTTGTAACACCTTCACCGTTGTGGCTCTTGATGCGGTACGTGAACTTGTATCTGTGCCAGTTATTGGTGTATCACAAGGTGTAAAAACAGCTATTAATAAAAGTAAAAGCAAGACTATCGGTATTATGGCGACCGTGGCCACTGTAAATAGTCATATTCATAAGCATGTGGCTTTAGAAGTTGATCATGAGGTTTTTGTTTGGGAACAACCTTGTCCAGAGTTGGCGGGGCTTATTGAACAAGGTCATTTAGATGATTACTTTGTTCGTGAAGTATGCAAGGATTATTTAGAACCTTTATTATCTCGAGAAATTGAGGTTGTTGTTTTGGGGTGTACTCATTTTCCATTTGTACAACCTTTACTAGAGGAACTAACATCGTGTCGCATTCAGTTCATTGATCCTGCTTTTGAAACAAGTGAATTGGTTCGTCACAGACTAGAGAGTAAAAATCTTTTCAATCATCAAGATACTGTAGGCACCGTGACATTGTATTTTACAAAGGATGTCGAACTTGGTGATACGTTGAGTGCATCCTTCCTTGATACAAGCCGTCGTACCATTGAACATATTACATTATAAAGGAGATACCCTATGTGGTTTTATAACATCCTCAGTGCAGTAATAGCTATTATTGTGGCTGTTGCAGCTCTGTACTTATTATTCCGTTTGTTTGTGTTGAAACAAGGTAATGAAAATATTGTCTTATTAGCGAAACGGGCAACGAACTTCCAAGTGTCTGATCGTAGTTTTGAGTCCATTACTTTGTTCTGTGATATACCATTTGTAAATAAAGGGCGCCAATTGGGCACAATAATGGACTTATTTCCACGTCCATTATTACCGGAAGAACATTTTGATGCCGTTAAAGTAAATGCTTGGGCTATGGATATTAATCGTCCGCGTCAAGATGGATATTTTGAAGCTATAATTATCAAACCACGCAAAGGTGGCACAATTCGTGTATATGTTACATTAACAGGTAAAACTGGCAATATTCGAGAAGATATTAAGGGATTCCCTTATATGGACATCGATATTTACTACCAAATCGTAGGCCGGACAGACTATCATATTGATAAACAGCGTATTCGTTTGACTGCTGAAGAAGTTCAAGCAGCAATGGTTCAATAAGGAGGCATAACAATGGCAGAATTAGAGTTAGTATGTGTGCCAACACGTATCCTTACAGATAATGATGACATCGTTGATGCTATCGTTGAATTTGGCGGACATAATATTGGACCTGAAGATATCGTATGCGTTGCTGAATCTGTAGTAGCTATTACGCAAGGTCGTTTTACACGTCCTGAAGAGCTAAATGTGTGCTGGCAAGCTCGTTTAATTAATCGTTTTATCCATCCAGATGGATCCATGGCATCTATTTATGGTATGCAATCGGCTATGAATTTGGATGGTAAATGGAAGGTATTAGGTGCTTTTATTTTAGGCGCTATTGCTAAAATTTTCCGTAAACCAGGGGTATTCTATGCAATTGCTCGGGCTGCATCCTTAACAGATGATGTAACGGGGACTATGCCTCCATTTGATAAGCACATTGTATTTGGTCCAAAGGATCCGGATAAAGTGGCTGAGAAAATTGTATCTCGCACTGGTTGTTACGGTGCCGTTGTAGCTGATGTTAATGATTTGAAACGGTCCGCTATTTTAGGTACAAGTCGTGGAATTGACGCTAAAAAAATTGCACAATTGTTGATTGATAATCCATTTGGTAACGATAGTCAAATGACTCCGATTGTTATCATCAAAAATTACGCATCTGTATCTGGTAAATAACAGAAGGCTGTACTCATCACATAGAGATGGGTACAGCTTTTTTATATAATGAGCCTGAATATGGACTATACGCAGATTTGAATAGGGATTGCATATTAGATCAAATAGAGAGTATATGGTAGCTTAAATGGAGTTTTCTTTACTACGTTTTGAGTTTGTATGGATTCTTTATTAATACTAAAAGGAGGTTATATGTTACTAGGGTTAGACGTAGGTGGAACTTTTACCGATGCGGTTATCATTGATGCCCATCGTGTAGTGGCAACTGCGAAGAGGCGGACTACAAAGGATAATCTAATGAATGGTATAGGTGAGGCCTTAGATGCGGTTTTGGAGGGCTATGATACATCAAATATTGAACAAGTAACCTTATCTACTACCGTGGTGACAAATACCATCGTAGAAGCGAAGGAGCAAGTAGTAGATCTCTATGTGATTACAGGTCCAGGCCGTAATGTAGATGATATATTCCCCGTGGAACCTATATATCTTCAAGGTTATACAGATCATAGAGGTATCGTTGTAGAGCGTACCCCTGCTGATGCTGTACGTGGTATAGCCAACATGGTTCAAGCACGTAGTGGTACCGATTTGGCTGCTGTGTCCGCTAAATTTGGGGTGCGGAATCCTCAAGAAGAACTATCTATTACAGAGGAATTGAAAAATACGTATCATACAATTTCTAATGGCAGTTTATTAAGTGGTTCTTTAAATTTCCCTCGTCGTACTATTAGTGCTTATTTTAATAGCGCTGTGACACCCGTATTTACGGTGTTTAAGAAAAATGTTGAAGATGCTCTCAGTGCACGGAATATATTGGCTCCACTTCACATTTTAAAGGCCGATGGTGGTTCTCTACCTATGGAGCATATGGTGAGTCGTCCAGTAGAGACTGCCTTTACAGGCCCTGCTGCAACAGTTCTTGGACTATCGGCTCTCGGCGTTATAGGTAATAAGCATACAGTGGCTCTAGATATTGGGGGTACTACAACGGATATATCCCTTTGGAAGCATGGTAAACCATTGATGACAAAAAATGGTGTATCTATCCGTGAGTATCCAAGTGCAGTGCGATCCTTCGCCGTTACTTCCGTCGGTATTGGTGGGGAATCTGTAATTCGCCTTAAAAATGGTAATCTTACCGTAGGTCCTGAACGAGTGGGACCATCAGTGGCTCTAGGTGGGATAGAACCTACCTTGGGGGATGCACTTATCGTGCTCGGTCATGCAAACTATGGTGACTTTAATCTGGCATCACGAGCTTTACAAGATTTAGCGGATGCTATACAGGCTACATTACGATCTAATAATGTAAATACTTCAAATAATCAATTAACTCTTATTAAGACTGCCTCTGATGTAGCACGACTAATCGTAGAAAAAGCGTTGCAAACGATTCAACATGGTATTAACGAGGTCGTAAAAGTAGAAAATAAACGACCTATTTATGTGGTAGCAGATATTGTAAATCCTGATGTATTTGTACCAGAACATATCGTTGTGGTAGGGGGCACAGCACCAAGTTTAGGTCCGAGTATCGGGGAGTATCTAGAGTTACCTGTTACGATTCCTGAGAATGCTGCCGTAGCAAATGCTATAGGCGCTGCACTAGCTTTATCTACCATCGAACTCACTGTTCATGTAGACACAAAACGTCGGTTGCTAGTCATTCCTGAATTAGGTGTTAAACAACAAAAATGTACTTTGAAACGAGCGGAACAAGTTGTGGAACGAGCAAAAGAAACTCTTAGTGAAGAGGCGATACGTTTAGGTTTAGATACGGTGCAAGAGATAGAGGTCATTAGCATTGAGGATTTCCCTGTAGTAGAGGGATGGCAATCTATGGAGCGTTTAATTACTGTGAAAGTACAACTGGCGGCGGGGGTGAAACACTATGTGGAATAAAGGACTATCCTATCGAGAGCGTCATGGTATTCTGAATATGGATACTAAACAGGATGAGGCTACGAGCTCTACTATTAATAAAGCTAAATATCATCACAGTTTAGGCCTTGTCTTTTTCCCTGCTTTTGACTGGAAAATTTCTGAAACACATCCTGAACGACAAGAGCGTTTACTCTATACGCGAGATCAAATCGTAGAGGAAGGTTTATTAGATATACCCAATATTAGAGAATATAATCCAATAGTAGCGGATTGGGATACAATAGAGCGAGTTCACGTTGGCGCTCCAGATTTAGAGTCTTGGGTGACGGAAGCCCATCGTGTATCTGCTGGAGGTGCTATTGCGGCAGCTGATGCGGTCATACGTGGTGAAGTAGATCGTGCCTTTGCGTTAGTAAGACCACCAGGTCACCATGCGATGGCTATGGTTCATGGTATTCGTGGCTTCTGTACGATTAATATTGAAGCCGTTATGATTCAACACATACGTCAAACTTATGGAATCAAACGCGTTGCCGTAGTAGATACCGATGTACACCATGGTGATGGTTCTCAAGATGTGTTTTACCATGATCCTGATACGTTGTATATTAGCTTCCATCAAGATGGACGTACTTTATATCCTGGCACAGGATTTATGGATGAATTTGGTGGACCTCAGGCCATCGGTGGTAATATAGATATTCCACTACCGCCAGGTACCGGTGACGAAGGCTTGATGAAGGTCATGCGTGAGCTTGTATTGCCTATCCTTGAAGAGTTTGATCCAGATATTGTCATTAATTCGGCTGGGCAAGATAATCACTTTAGTGATCCGTTGGCTAATATGCAGGTAACTGCAAAGGGCTATGCAGAGCTAGTCGATTTATTACAAGCAGATATAGCAGTCTTAGAAGGAGGCTATTCCGTACAGGAAGCATTACCATACGTGAATACAGGTATCATTTTATCCATGGCAGGCCTTGATTACAGTAAGGTCGTAGAACCTGCCTTTGACCCTGTTAAATATAAGCAAAGTCAAAGTGTAACAAATTATATAGATGAGCTTATCGCTAAGTGGAAGGTACAATGGGCTAATCGATATCGTATAGCAGAAGAAGAACGTGCTGGTGTAGGTGATATTTGGTCAAATCGTTACAATGTGTATTACGATGAAACGGGCGTACAAGAGGAGCGCCTTGAAAGGGTGCGCATGTACGAAGACAAGGTAGGCTGGCATAGCGTGCTTTCACGAGGACAATACGGCCCGTATGGGCCGCAAAGCGTATATGCTATGTTCATCCCTTGGCAAGCAGATGAAGGGACGCGTCAAGATGCTATTGTAGAAGCAAAACGAGCTAAAGCAGAAGGGGGAGCCAGCCGTTACGTTGTGGTAGATCCACTCGGTGACGGACAATATGAATTATAATGTTAATCTCCGTAAATAATAATGCGAGTTATCATGTTAGAATCGTAAATTATAATATGATTCATAATGCTGAAAAATAGAAAAACTATGATATAATATAAGAAATAACGCCCCTTTGTGTAAGGGGCGTTCTAATATTTAGTTTTAGAATGGCGAGGTTCCTATGCGCAGCGATAATAGAACAGCGGGTCAATTGCGACCTATTAAAATAACACGGAATTTTACAGAGTTTGCAGAAGGTTCTGTACTTATTGAGTGTGGTAAGACCAAGGTTATCTGTACAGCTACTGTTGAAGATTCTGTGCCACGCTGGCTAAAAGGTTCTGGGCAAGGATGGGTAACTGCGGAATACTCATTATTGCCACGTTCTACGCAAACTCGCGTGAGCCGTGAGGCTGCAAAGGGAAAACAAACAGGACGGACTGTAGAAATTCAACGCCTTATCAGTCGTGCATTGCGTGCTGTTGTAGACCTTGAAGCATTAGGAGAACGTTCTATCACTATCGACTGCGATGTGATTCAAGCGGATGGCGGTACACGAACAGCATCTATTACAGGTGCCTTTGTAGCCCTCGTTGATGCGGTGGACTTCACCTTTGGCGGAACTGGCAAATTTCCAATTACTGACTTCTGTGCAGCCATCTCCGTAGGCATTGGTCCTGAAGGTCCCATTACGGACCTTTGTTACGAAGAGGATAGTGCCGCCATTGTAGATATGAATGTAGTCCGTACCGGTTCTGGTAATATGGTTGAAGTACAAGGTACAGGTGAACACGGTATATTTAATCGTGATGAGCTCAACGCTTTACTTGATTTAGCAGAGGCTGCTACAGATGAGCTTATGGCTAAACAACGTGAAGTACTTGGTGCGACAGCAGATAAAGTAGGTAAAGAGTATCCTACAGCTCCGGAGGTATAAAATGGAACAAATTGTGCTTGCTACAGGCAATAAAGGAAAAATTCGTGAGTTTTCTGAGGCTTTTTCCCATTTATCTATCGATTGTGTACCTGTAAAAGCTGTGATTTCCATTGAGGAGCCTGAGGAAACTGGTACAACCTTTATGGAAAATGCTCTGTTGAAGGCTCGTTACTATGCGAAGGCTACGAATCGCCCATGCCTTGCTGATGATTCTGGCATTACTGTCGATGTCCTCAATGGTGCACCAGGTGTATATTCTGCGCGTTATGCAGGTCGTCATGGTGATGACAATGCAAACAACGAGAAGTTAATTCGTGAACTACAAGGGAAAAGTAACCGTACAGGTCATTATGTATGCGCTTTAGCGCTTGTTTATCCTGATGGCCGAGAAGTTACTGCGGAAGGCTATTGTGATGGACTCGTTCAAGATGAGCCAAAAGGGGAGAATGGCTTTGGCTATGATCCGTACTTCTATGTGCCTGAGTTTAAAAAGACGATGGCAGAGCTAAGTATAGAAGAGAAAGAAACGATTAGTCATCGTGGCCGTGCATTACGTGAATTAATTAACAAACTTTGATATTTTCGAACTATATGGTATAGTTCATATAAATATATAATATAGTGGCATTAGAGATTAAATACAATGAAACGAATTGGCATTTTAAGTGACACTCATGGGTATCTAGAGGATATCGACCTCGTCTTGGCTGCTACCGCTGATCAAGACATTGATATGTGGCTTCATGCTGGCGATTTTGGAGATGACGCACGCTATATGCAGGAACATACTGATATTCCTGTATATGCTGTGCGTGGGAACAACGACCGGGTGCAACCGCTTGAACCACGAGAGCAATTAATTCCTCTTGAAGATACCTATATTTACATGACACATGGTCATGAGGTATCATATTATAATCGAATACAAAAACTGATTGAGTTAGGAACTGACATGGGTGCGCGACTCATCGTGTCCGGTCATAGCCATCATCATGGGGAGGTTCGTGCCCGTGATGCGGTATTTGTAAATCCTGGTAGTATTTCTTTGGCTCGTGATCGCTCCGGTGGTACCTTTGCCATCGTTACCTACGATAATGGACAGTTTGATGTAGAGTTTGTGTATAAACAAGATATTGTTTAGTTATATGGTGAAAGCTTCGGTTTTGAAACTTTCAAAAGGAATAATAAGTCTATGCATGGAAAGGGTTATGACATATCATGGATACACCAGTTAAAGCAAAGCCTAAAATGAAGTTATATGGTTTTAACAATCTCACGAAAACATTGAGTTTTAATATTTATGATATTTGTTATACTCGTACGGAAGAAGAGAAAAAACAATACATTCAGTACATTGATGAAGTATACAATGCGGATCGTTTAACGGCTATTTTGACGGAAGTTAGCCATATCATCGGCGCCAATATCCTTAATGTAGCGAAACAAGATTATGATCCACAAGGTGCTTCTGTTACGATTTTAATTTCTGAAGAGGAAATTGAAAAAGAAGATGTAGTTATGCATTTAGATAAATCGCATCTTACTGTACATACGTATCCTGAAAGCCATCCGCACAAAGGGATTAGTACATTCCGTGCCGACATTGAAGTGTCTACATGTGGACAAATCTCTCCGCTAAATGCACTTAATTATTTAATTCAAAGTTTTGACTCTGATATTCTTACCTTGGATTATCATGTACGTGGCTTTACTCGGGACGTGTCTGGTAAGAAAATTTATATTGATCATCGCATCAATTCTATTCAAAATTACATCAGTGCAAAAACTCGCAACATGTACAACATGATTGATGTAAATGTATATCAAGAAAATATTTTCCATACAAAGATGATGTTAAAAGAATTTGATTTAGATAATTATCTCTTTGGCATCACTGAGTCAGAGTTGAGCGATCGTGAAATCAAGCAAATTAAACATCAATTAAAACAAGAAATGATGGAAATCTTCTATGGACGCAATTTGCCATCTGTAAAAGCTTAAAGACAGCTTTTATAACATTGATGTGACAGCTTTTATCGTATAATACGAAGATAGATTTGAAGTAGATAAGCTTTATATGGTTTATCTACTTTTTTATAATTTACTTTATTACTACGGGAGCTTAATCTTTATTACTACGGGAGCTTAATGATAGTTGTTTTTAAAAAATTCAAAAAACTATATCGAAAAAACTTGAATTATGATTTAGCATTTTGTATAATACAATTAGTTAAAGGTATAAATTACCGACTCTAAAGAGTCCGAGTGTATCCACAAAGGAGAATTGTTATGGACGTACGTGAATTAGCTGTACAAAAAAAACGTGAATTAAAAGGTTTCCTTACTGTAGGAACAAAATATGAATTAAAAGACGCTCATGATTTATCTGTAGCTTACACACCAGGTGTAGCAGAACCATGTTTGCGTATTAAAGATAATGAAGCAGAATCCTTCGAATTAACTTGCCGTTCCAACATGGTTGCCGTTGTATCTGACGGTACTCGTGTACTTGGTCTTGGTGATATTGGCGCTGCAGCAGCATTGCCAGTAATGGAAGGTAAATCCTTATTGTTCAAAAAATTCGGTGATGTAGACTGCATTCCATTGGTTGTAGATACAAAAGATGCTGATACATTGATCAACACAGTAAAATTGTTGCAAAAAAACTTTGCTGGTATTAATTTAGAAGATATTTCCTCTCCTAAATGTTATGAAGTTGAAAATCGTTTGAAAGCAGAATTAGAAATTCCTGTATTCCACGATGACCAACATGGTACTGCTATCGCATGTTTAGCTGGTGTAAAAGGCGCTCTTCGTTTGGTTAAAAAGGATTTAGCTACTGCTAAAATCGTTGTAAACGGTGCTGGTGCGGCGGGTGCTAATATTGCTCGCTTATTATACCTTGCAGGTGCTCGTGATATTACATTGTTGGTATCCTCTGGCGTATTGCATAAAGACTACAAACGTCTTGACTCTTTACAAGCTGAATTAATCGATTTACTTAAACTTGAAGAAAAACATGGCGATTTGGCTGAAAATGCTAAAGGTGCTGATATTCTTCTTGGTGTATCTGCAGCAGGTGCTTTTACAAAAGAA
Source organism: Veillonella parvula (assembly GCF_040097785.1). GTDB lineage: Bacteria > Bacillota > Negativicutes > Veillonellales > Veillonellaceae > Veillonella > Veillonella parvula_D. The sequence continues at coordinate 78,835 of NZ_JBBNNS010000006.1, forward strand.
ATTTTGGAAAGCTTAGCTGACGATGCAATTGTATTTGCAATGGCTAACCCTAACCCAGAAGCAACATATGCTGATATGAAAGCTGCTGGTATCCGTGTTGCTGGTACAGGTCGTTCCGACGCTCCTAACCAAATCAACAACGTAGCAGTATTCCCAGGCGTATTCCGCGGTGCTATCGACGTTCGTGCGTCTCAAATCACTGATGAAATGAAATTAGCTGCTGCTGACGCTTTGGCTCACTTGATTCCTGATAGTGAATTGAACGAAGAAAACGTAATGCCATCCGTATTCGATCCTCGCGTAGCTCCAGCTGTTGCTAAAGCAGTTGCTGAAGTTGCTGTAAAACAAGGTATTGCTAAAAATCCTCAAGCAATAGAAGATGGTAGCTACGAAGGTTAATTTATTTGCTTTACTAGCATTTTATAATTTTATATAACCATAGAACAATACAACATGCACCTCGAAAGGGGTGCATGTTTTTATATGATCGATTAAGTATATGATTGGCTTTATACTATTAGGGCGAATAATCTATAGATTAAAATGATATAGAGGCGTAGGCGTATAGGATAATAGAAGTAAGGATAGATATATATTAAAGAATGTATTAATGTATCAGTAAAAAAATTAATGAAGTTGTAAAAAAGTACTTGTCACTAGTTTCTATCAATGATATAATAATTTTCGTTGCAGAGCGATACTCAAGAGAGTAAGAACTCAGCAAGAGTAGTGGTTGACATCAACTACCGGGTTTGCTATAATAGCAAAGTAATTAATGACGGGGCATAGCGCAGTTTGGTAGCGCACCTGGCTTGGGACCAGGGGGTCGCAGGTTCGAATCCTGCTGCTCCGACCATTTTTTATTTGCGGGTGTAGCTCAATGGTAGAGCCCCAGCCTTCCAAGCTGGTCGCGAGGGTTCGATTCCCTTCACCCGCTCCATTTTTTTTTGCCTTTTTTAGGGTATACTAAGATAGGGTGTAGTTGACGATACATAGTACATAATTTATACTATAATAGATAATTATATAGGTAATCCACATGGTTCAGTAGCTCAGTTGGATAGAGCAACGGCCTTCTAAGCCGTGGGTCGGGGGTTCGAATCCCTCCTGGATCACCAAAGAAATAAGCGGATAGTTCGTAATGAGCTATCCGTTTTTGTTTGCGTTTTTAGCATAGTTACACATAAAAAAACTGTAAAAAGATAAACCTGTATTAAAAATGAATAAAATTTCATAAACTAATATATGAATGAGTAAAATAATGTACTTATAAGATGGTATAAGTCTAAAAAAGAATTAAAATAATACTATAAACACTGGATTTTTGTATGATGATAAAGCATGAATGAAAAATGAATTTATCTTGATTGTTATATTGATGATTTTATATAATTATAAATATTATGGTTAATTATAAGCTTTCATATGTAAGTATGAGGTTTTATAAATGGATATCTAGGTTATAGTTGTAATAGGAGTGTTTCATGAATAAGATTTTCAAGGTGATTTGGAGTAAAAGCAAAGAGTGTTATGTAGTTGTGTCTGAGATAGCAAATAACTATAGTGCTAAAAAGGCTGTATTGACTAGTGTTTTTGCTGTGTTGACGGTAACTGGTGGTGCAGCTCATGTTATGGGGGCGACTTTACCGTCGGAGCTAACAGACAAAGGCTCTATTAAAATCGGTCAGTATGCAACTACAAGTAATATGTCTAGTATAGTTATAGGGACTAGCAGTCAATTTAGAACTTCTTCAGTTGATGGGTATAGGGCAATTGGTATTGGCTCTGGGATTATTGCTAGTGGTAATAATAGTGTTTCTATCGGTGGACATTCTCGAGCAACAGAAGATCAGGCAATTGCTATTGGGGGTGCGTCTGATGATAGTGGTGCTAAAGCGACTGGTTCTCAATCTATTGCTATCGGTGGTAATACTGTAGCTAGTGGGGATTCCTCTATTGTAGTAGGTGGTGATGACGTAGAGGTTGCATTCGCTAGAACTGTAACTTATACAGATATTAACACTGGACAAGCTAAAACGGGGACATTGAGACAGGCATCTATTGATTTGGCGAATATCCAATTGCCTCAATATATCACCGCTACAGCTAGTCATGCAGGGACTGCCATTGGGATGAAAACTAAAGCTGGTGACTTGGGTCTTTCTCTCGGCATGGGGGCGGATTCCGCTACTCGCCTAGATGGTAAGGCTGGTAATGTAGTTAACGCTATCGCTATTGGTGCCGGTGCAAAAGCTAATCGGGATAACTCCATTGCAATCGGTGGTGGTGCTAATACTGATGCAGCGGGTGTAGCACAAACAAGCTATACTATGAGTAATGGAGATACGGTTAACTGGGCCGGTGGTGAAAATGTGTTGCCTGGTGACGTGGTATCATTCGGTGCTCCTGGTTATGAACGTCAGCTTAAAAATGTAGCTCCTGGTATTGTCAGTGCAACTTCTACAGATGCGGTGAATGGCTCTCAGTTATATGCAATAGCTGAGAAGACTTTATCTAAATATATTTCTATTAAATCTGATTTGGCTGGAAATAAATCTAATAAAGGTGCAGAAGCAACTGATTCTATGGCTATAGGTCCGGATGCTTCTACAACAACTGCTGCTACTAAAGGGACTGCTTTAGGTACCGGTGCAACTGTTACTGTAGCGAATGGTGTAGCTGTAGGTTCACAGTCTAAAGCAAGCACAGCTAGCGGTGTAGCAGGCTATAATGTAAATGACTCTAGAACCGATAAATATGGATCTTTATCCGGTAAAGCATTGACATCTACTTTAGGTGCCTTTGCTGTAGGTAATGAGACTAATACACGTCAAATCACAGGTGTGGCTGCTGGTACAGCTGATACAGATGCTGTAAATGTGGCACAGTTAAAGAGTGTGAATTTGAAAGTAGCTGGAGATACTGGTACAGGTGATGTTAATCTTGCTAATAGTACTTTAAATATTAAAGGTGCTGGTCTTGCTAAAACGACTGCATCTGGTAAAGATGTAACAGTAACTGTGACAGAAAAAGCAGTTAAACAAGAAGCTGTTAAAGCGGTTGCAATGGCGGCAGCGGATCCTAATGGTCCAATTACTGTGACACCTGAGCTTAGTGCGGACAAAGATACAGCAACTTACAAAGTTGGTATCGATCCAACTAAAGTAGCAGAGACTACTAACTTGACCTATAAGGATAATGATGGTGCAGATAAGACCGTTACATTAAAGAAAGGCTTGAACTTTAAGAACGGTACTATGACGACTGCTACTACTGCTGCAGATGGGGTAGTAACTGTTGATATCAATGATGATACAAAGGCTAAAATCAATAATGCGGCAACAAATAAGCTAGATAACCTTACAGCAGATGGTGAACAAAAGGTTAAAAGCCTATCTGCATGGAAGGTAAAGGCTAATAACAGTAATGCTGAAACAGTAACAGGTGGAGATACCGTTACATTTAATGATGGTTCTAATATCGCTATTACACAAAATGGCAAGACATTTACTGTAGCGACTAAAAATGATGTAAACTTTAATACTGTAACAGCTACGACAAAGGTGACAACACCTGCAGTTGAAGGGCTTACAAATACGTCTTGGACACCTGGTACTACAACCCCTGTTAGTGGCCGTGCGGCAACAGAAGATCAATTGAAAGCCGTTGATACACAAGTAGCGACAAATAAAGATGATATTGCTACGAATAAGGCTAATATCAATAAAAATAAGGACAATATTGCAAAGAATGCGGACAATATCACGAAAAATGCTACAGAAATTGCCACAAATAAAGGTAATATTGCAACCAATACGGCAGCTTTGGCTCGTAAAATCTCTTTAGGTGGTAATACTGGTAGCACAACAGAAAAATCCTTAAGTACAGGAGATGTGAAGTTTAATGTAAAAGGTGCAGGCCTTGTAACGACTTCTGCAGCCGGTGATGATGTAACAGTAACCGTGACAGAAAAAGCAGTTAAACAAGAAGCTGTTAAAGCGGTTACAATGGCAGCGGCGGATCCTAATGGTGCGATTACTGTGACACCTGAACTTAGCGCGGACAAAGATACAGCAACTTACAAAGTTGGTATCGATCCAACTAAAGTAGCTGAGACTATTAACTTGACCTATAAGGATAATGATGGTGCAGATAAGACCGTTACATTAAAAAAAGGTTTGAACTTTAAGAATGGTACTATGACGACTGCTACTACTGCTGCAGATGGGTTAGTAACTGTTGATATCAATGATGATACAAAGGCTAAAATCAATAATGCGGCAACGAATAAGCTAGATAACCTTACACCAGAAGGTGAACAAAAGGTTAAGAGCTTGTCTGCTTGGAAAGTGAAAGCTAACAATGATAATGCTGAGACAGTAACAGGTGGAGATACCGTTACATTTAATGATGGTTCTAATATCGCTATTACACAAAATGGCAAGACCTTTACTGTGGCGACTAAAAATGATGTAAACTTTAATACTGTAACAGCTACGACAAAGGTGACAACACCTGCGGTAGAAGGACTTACTAATACGTCCTGGACACCTGGTACGACAACTCCTGTTAGTGGTCGTGCGGCAACAGAAGATCAATTGAAAGCCGTTGATACACAAGTAGCAACAAATAAAGATGATATTGCTAAAAATAAGGCTAATATCGATAAGAACAAGGATAATATTGCAAAGAATGCGGATAATATCACGAAAAATGCTACAGAAATTGCCACAAATAAAGGTAATATTGCAACCAATACGCAGAACATTGCAACTAATACGGCAGCCTTGGCTCGTAAGATTTCCTTAGGTGGCGATACAGGTAATACAACAGAGAAATCCTTGAGTACAGGTGATGTGAAGTTTAATGTAAAAGGTGCGGGCCTTGTAACGACTTCTGCAGCTGGTGATGATGTAACAGTAACTGTGACAGAAAAAGCAGTTAAACAAGAAGCTGTTAAAGCGGTTACAATGGCAGCAGCGGATCCTAATGGTCCGATTACAGTGACACCTGAGCTTAGCGCGGACAAAGATACAGCAACTTACAAAATTGGGATCGATCCAACTAAGGTAGCAGAATCTACTATCCTGACTTATAAGGATAATGATGGTGCAGATAAGACCGTTACATTAAAGAAAGGTTTGAACTTTAAAAACGGTACTATGACGACTGCTACTACTGCTGCAGATGGGGTAGTAACTGTTGATATCAATGATGATACAAAGGCTAAAATCAATAATGCCGCAACGAATAAGCTAGATAACCTTACACCGGAAGGCGAACAAAAGGTTAAGACCTTAGCAACATGGAATGTCGCTACTGCTGCTGATGGTGGAACTCATTCCGGTGATTCAACTAGTACTGTAACAGGCTCTGATACAGTGACTTTTAAAGCAGGTAATAACCTAAATGTAAATCAAACTGGTAGAGATATTATATTCTCCTTAAATAAAGAGATTTCTGATATGACTAGTTTAGGTCTCACGAATCCGGATGGTGCAAAGGCAACTATTAAGACTGGAAAAGGGGACGCTCATGTAGGTGAAACAGGCCAAGCGGATCGCATCGTTTATACTAATGCAGCTGGTACTGAAGAACAGGTAGCAACATTAAAAGACGGTTTGCAATTCAGTGGCGATAATAATCCTGAAGTTATTAATAAGACATTGAATCAAAAGTTAGAAGTTATTGGCGGTGCTGACGCAGCGAAATTGTCCGATAACAATATCGGTGTTAATGCAAAAGACGGTAAGTTGCACGTGCAATTGTCTAAAGAATTGAATGACTTGACTAGTGCTCAATTCAAAAACGGTAATGCTGTATCCACTATCAGTGGTGAAGGCACGACTGTGACAGACGGTACGAATACAGCTCAATACGGTCCTAAAGGTATGACCATTAATCCAGGTGCGAATGAAATATCTCTTACCGATAAAGGCTTAAACAATGGTGGTAAAGTCATCTCCAATGTAGCGAGCGGTGGTACAGTTGAGACAAATGCGGCGAACATCGGTGATGTGAAGAAAGCGGCAGCAGCATCCAAAACGACAGTATCTGTTAATAAGAAAGATACAGAAACTCCGAATTTGGTGCTAGAAGAAACTGTAGATCCTACTGATGGTCATACAAATTACGATATCAAGTTGGCAAATAAAGTTAACTTAGGAAATGATAAGGTTGTGCTTGATGGTGCAGATGGTACTGTTAAGGCAAAAGGTAATATTACATCCGAAGGTACTGTAGAAGGTAAAGACCTTAAAGCGGGTGATGTAACTGTTAACAAGGACAACAAAGGTACTGTGAACGGTTTATCGAATAAGACTTGGACTCGTGGACAGGCTCCTGTGAGCGGTCAAGCAGCGACAGAAGACCAAATCCAAGCGGTAGATACTCGTGTGATGGCCGTAGAAGATAAGGTAGCGGACTTCGGCTGGTTGGCGAAGAGCAGTGCTACAGGTACAGGCCAAGCGACAGGCAATAATGCGGCGACTAAGGTTGGGGACAAAACGGAAGTAGAATTCCGTGCCGGCGATAACCTCACTATTGACCAAACAGGCACTACTTTCACGTATTCCTTGAATAAAAACATGACAGGTCTTGAAAGTGTATCCGTAGGCGATGTGGCAAATGATAAACCGGGCGTTGTATTGAGCGGTGCTGACGGCACTATGGGTGTACGTGGTAAAGATGGTGCGAATGCATCTATTACAGCGGCTAAAGGTGCTGACGGCTTGACAGGTACTGGTGCTGGTAAAGATCGTATCGTTTATGAAACGAAAGACGCTAACGGTAATCCTGTTAAAGAAACCGTAGCAACAATGAACGATGGTTTACATTTCGCTGGCGATAACGGAAATACAGTTATCGATAAGACATTGAATGAAAAACTCGAAATCGTTGGTGGTGCTGATGCAGCGAAATTGTCCGATAACAATATCGGTGTCAATGCGAAAGACGGTAAGTTGCATGTACAGTTAGCTAAAGAATTGAATGACTTGACTAGTGCACAATTCAAAAATGGTAATGCTGTATCCACTATCAGTGGAGAGGGCACGACTGTGACAGACGGTACTAATACTACGAAGTATGGACCTAAAGGCATGACCATTAATCCTGGTGCTAACGAAATATCTCTTACTGATAAAGGTTTAAACAATGGTGGTAAAGTTATCTCCAATGTAGCGAGCGGTGGTGATGTTGATACGAATGCGGCGAACATAGGTGATGTGAAGAAAGCGGCTGCAGCATCTAAAACGACAGTATCTGTTAATAAGAAGAATACAGAAACTCCGAATTTGGTACTAGAAGAAACTGTAGATGCTGCTGATGGTCATACAAATTACGATATCAAGTTGGCGGATAAAGTTAACTTGGGCAATGGTAATATCGTTCTTGACGGAACTGATGGTAGCATCAAGACTAAAGGCAATATTACATCCGAAGGTACTGTAGAAGGTAAAGACCTCAAAGCGGGCGATGTAACTGTTAACAAGGACAATAAAGGTACTGTGAACGGTTTATCCAATAAGACATGGACTCGTGGGCAGGCTCCTGTAAGCGGTCAAGCAGCGACAGAAGACCAAATCCAAGCGGTAGATACTCGTGTTATCGCTGTAGAAGATAAGGTAGCGGACTTCGGTTGGTTGGCGAAGAGCAGTGCTACAGGTACAGGTCAAGCAACAGGTAATAACACAGCCACTAAAGTTGGGGACAAAACGGAAGTAGAATTCCGTGCCGGTGATAACCTCACTATTGACCAAACAGGTACAACTTTCACATATTCCTTGAATAAGAATATGACAGGTCTTGAAAGTGTATCCGTAGGCGATGTGGCAAACGATAAACCGGGCGTTGTATTGAACGGTGCTGACGGCACTATGGGCGTACGTGGTAAAGATGGTGCGAATGCATCTATTACAGCGGCTAAAGGTGCTGACGGCTTGACAGGTACTGGTGCTGGTAAAGATCGTATCGTTTATGAAACGAAAGATGCTAACGGCAATCCTGTAAAAGAAACCGTAGCGACTATGAATGACGGCTTGCATTTCGCTGGTGATAACGGAAATACAGTTATCGACAAGACATTGAATCAAAAACTTGAAATTGTTGGTGGTGCTGACGCAGCGAAATTGACTGATAACAATATCGGCGTTAATGCAAAAGACGGCAAGTTGCAAGTACAATTAGCTAAAGATTTAAATGGTTTGTCCAGTGTAGAAGTGAAGGACGATAATGGCGGATCCACTGTTATGAAAGGTGACACTATTAAGAGCAAAGATGCAGCAGGAAATACTTCTGTTGTAAATGGCTCTGGCGTGACTATCACACCTGCTAATCCGCAAAATCCAAATGCTGGTACAGTGTCTTTAACTACTGAAGGCTTGAATAATGGCAACAATCAAATCAAGGGCGTTGCAGCTGGTACAGCAGATACAGATGCAGTTAACCTTGGTCAATTGAAAAAATCTAATGCTCAGCTTGCTAATGCAATTGCTAATGTTGAATCCGAAACACAACGAGTAGGCGCTCATGCGGCGGCTATGTCAGCGTTGAAACCAATTCAATATGATCCATTAGAACCAACTCAAGTGATGGCTGGATATGGTAACTATCGTGGTAAGAGTGCAGCAGCATTAGGTCTTGCTCATTATACTAATGAAGATACAATGTTCAACGTGGGTGTTTCCGTAGGTGGACGTCATAATATGATTAATGCCGGCTATACTCACAAGTTTGGTAACAGCGATGCCAAAAAAGCTGTACCAGAACGCTACAAAGGCGGTCCAATCAGCTCCATTTATGTGATGCAGGATGAAATGACCTCTTTGAAACAAGAGAATAGTAGACAGAAAGAAGTATTGGATAAACAACAAGCTGAAATCGAATCGTTGAAAGCTATGGTTAATAGTTTACTAGCAACTAAAGGTTAATAACTAAATATAGTAATTGAAACGATGATTTCGCTATAGCATTCTTGTAGTGTTATCCGATGTCGTAAAGGAAAAAGGTTCCGTAGGAAGTTGATGGACGACAAGCCTCAACTGAAATACGGAACCTTTTTTGTTGTTAGAATATAAGGTCAAAAATATTTTGAAAATTTATCTTTTGACCTATTGACTTTTTGACTTTTAAGGGTTATTATAATGTCATAGGGTAAATAAACCCAGTAAAAATAGTATTAGTCAAATAGTTAAACTCTATGATGTATGAGGGGGTAAAATATATGAACAACAACTTTAACAACTTTGGTAATGAATTTTCTAGCATGAATGATTTGTTTAATCAATTGATGGGTAATATGGGTGGTTATTCCACAGAACGACGCAGTTATAAGATTAATGGTCGTGAAGTAACTCCAGAGGAGTTTGCTTACTACCGTCAAACTGGTCGCTTACCATCTAATGAAGAAATGCAAGCTGCTCAAGCTGCACAACAAGGTAAAATTAAACAAGATGGGATTCTTGCTCGTTTGGGGACAAACTTAACTCAACAAGCTCGTGATGGTAAACTTGATCCTGTAATTGGTCGAAATAAAGAAATCCAAGAAACAGCAGAAATCTTGGCGCGTCGTACTAAAAACAATCCTGTACTTGTAGGTGATGCTGGTGTTGGTAAAACCGCAGTAGTAGAAGGCTTGGCACAAGCTATTGTAAATGGTGATGTTCCAGCAGCTATTAAAAATAAAGAAATCATTTCTATCGATATTTCCGGCTTGGAAGCTGGTACTCAATACCGTGGTTCTTTCGAAGAAAACATTCAAAACCTTATTAAAGAGGTAAAAGCCGCTGGCAATATTATCTTGTTCTTTGATGAAATTCACCAAATTTTGGGTGCTGGTTCCACCGGTGATGGTCAAGGCTCCAAAGGCTTGGCAGATATCTTGAAGCCTGCTTTGTCTCGTGGTGAAATGACAGTTATCGGTGCTACAACACAAGATGAATACCGTAATACAATCATGAAGAACGCAGCTCTCGCTCGTCGTTTCAATGAAGTAAAGGTAAACGCGCCATCTCCAGAGGATACTTTCAAAATCTTACAAGGCATTCGTCCATTATACGAAGCGCATCATAACATTGAATTGCCAGACGCCGTGTTGAAAGCCGCTGTAGATTATTCCGTACAATATATCCCGCAACGTAGCTTGCCAGATAAAGCTATCGACTTAATCGACGTAACGGCAGCTCATTTGGCGTCCCAACATCCTGTAACAGATATTAAAACTTTGGAAGCAGATATTGCTGATGCTAAAGCAAAACAAGAGGAATATGCTCAAAAAGAAGACTATGAATCTGCGATTAATGAAAAAATGCGTATTCAAAAGTTACAAGCAGAGCTTGATAACCATACAGAAAATCAAAAGGTAGTGGCTAAGGTTAACGATGTAGCAGAAGCCGTTGAAAGAATGACTGGTATCCCTGTATCTCAAATGGGTGCATCTGATATCGAGCGCTTGAAAGACATGAAATCTCGTTTAGAAGCTCATGTAATTGGTCAAGATAAAGCCGTAGAAGCTGTATCTAAAGCAATTCGTCGTAACCGCGCAGGCTTTGATGAAGGCAACCGTCCAATCGGTAGCTTCTTATTCGTAGGTCCTACAGGTGTTGGTAAGACAGAATTAGCTAAACAATTAGCTCTAGATATGTTCGGTAGCAAAGATGCAATCATTCGTTTGGATATGTCCGAATACAGTGATCGCACAGCCGTATCTAAATTAATTGGTGCTACAGCTGGTTATATTGGTTACGAAGATAACTCTAATACATTGACTGAACGCGTACGTCGTAATCCTTATTCCATCGTATTATTCGACGAAATCGAAAAAGCAGATCCTCAAGTTATTACATTACTTCTTCAAGTATTGGATGATGGTCGCTTAACAGATGGTCAAGGTAACACAGTAAACTTTAAAAATACCGTTATCATCGCTACATCCAATGCAGGTTTCGGTTATGGTAGTGACAATGATGATGAAAATAAAGTAGATGTAATGGAACGCATTGCTCCATTCTTCCGTCCAGAGTTCTTGAACCGTTTCAACGCAGTTATCGAGTTCAATCAATTGAGCAAAGAAGATTTGAAAAAAATTGTAGATTTGATGCTTGATCAAGTGAATAAAACTTTAGCTAAAAAAGACATCACTCTTGATGTAACAGATGCAGCTAAAGAATTGTTGATGGAACAAGGGTATGACAAAACTATGGGCGCTCGTCCATTACGTCGTGTTATCGAATCTGAAATCCGCGATAATGTAACTGACTTCTACTTGGATCACATCGATGCTAAACACTTGCTTGCTGATGTTAAGGATGGGCACATTGTAATCTCTGAAAAAGCAGATTCCGATGATAGTAAAGACCAAAATAAGGCTGAGAAATAAATAATAGATGTATAAGTGTCCGAATAATCATTTGACAAATCTGAATAAAGTAGTAATATTAAAAGCATAATTATATAGTGAGTATGCAAGGGAGCCTATTATATAGGCTGAGAAAGGGCTGCGAGCACCTGACCTTTATACCTGATCGGGATCATGCCCGCGTAGGAAGCACGCTAATACTTAATACGGGTATCGATCATTTTGTTCGATACCCGTTTTTGCATACCTAACTATATATGTCTTTTATATAGGAGGATGTAAAAATGTTTATGACACAATTGGAATCGGCTGTGGCTGGCGTAGTTACGAAGGAAATGAAAGTAGTCGCGGAAAAAGAATGTATGGATGAAGAGGTATTACGCTCCCTAGTGGCAGCAGGAAAGGTTGTTATCCCTTGTAACAAGCAGCATACTAGCATTTCGCCTGAGGGGATTGGTAAGCGTTTAAGAACAAAAGTCAATGTTAATTTGGGTACATCGAAAGACGTTACTGATTATGATAGTGAAATTGAAAAGGTTAATCGAGCCATTCGACTTGGAGCAGAGTCGATCATGGATCTTTCCACTCATGGTGACACTCGTATTTTTAGACGTAAATTAATCGAGACATCGCCAGTAATGATTGGTACGGTGCCTATCTATGATAGTGTCATTCATCATCAAAAAGATTTGGGTGAATTAACGGCTCAAGACTTCTTGGATACTATCCGATTACACGCTCAAGATGGTGTAGATTTTATTACTATCCACAGTGGTATTACGAGGAAAACAATAGATCAAATTAAGAATCATAAACGGATGCTTAATATTGTTAGCCGCGGAGGGAGTTTGGTATTTGCGTGGATGAGTATGACAGGCCATGAAAATCCATTCTATGAATACTTTGATGAAATCTTAAAGATTTGTAAAGAATATGATGTTACTTTGTCTTTAGGTGATGCTTGTCGTCCAGGTTGCTTGGCGGATGCAACTGATGTGTGCCAAATTGAAGAGCTTGTAAGGCTTGGTGAATTGGCAAAACGAGCGAAACAATATGGTGTACAAGCTATGATTGAAGGACCTGGGCATGTACCTTTACATCAAATACAAATGAATATGGAAATACAAGAGTCCTTGTGTGATGGAGCGCCATTCTATGTGTTGGGACCGCTCGTCACAGATATTGCTCCTGGGTATGACCATATTACAGCTGCCATTGGTGGGGCTGTAGCGGGTATGCATGGGGCGTCATTCTTGTGCTATGTTACACCAGCGGAACATTTAGCCTTACCAAATGCAGATGATGTAAAAGATGGGATTATGGCTTTTAAAATAGCGGCGCATGCTGCAGATATTGCTCGTGGTATTTCTAATGCAAGAGATATAGATGACACTATGGCTAAGGCACGTCAGGTTCTTGATTGGGAGGCACAATATGCTTGTGCCCTTGATCCTGAACGGGCTCGTTCTATTCGTGAAAGTAGAGCACCAGAGGAAGATCATAGTGAAACCTGTTCGATGTGCGGCAAGTTTTGTGCTGTACGCAGTATGAATAAAGCTTTACAAGAAGAATATATTGATATTTTATAAGCTTTTTCATATGGGAGGGCATGATGGATTTGATTGTTAATGGAGAGCTAAAGCATGTTGTAGGTAAGCAACTTCATTTGGTTCTTGATGAATTAGGCTATTCTGGTAAACACTTTGTAGTTGAGCTTAATGGCGAGATTCTTAGTAAGGAAGCATATACAACCACTAAATTAACGGCTGCTGATAGATTAGAGATTGTTAGCTTTGTAGGAGGTGGTTGATATGTTGGATTCATTTACTGTAGGTAATACAAGATTTTCTAGTCGCTTATTAGTAGGAACAGGGAAATATGCATCCTATAATTTGATGCGTGATGCATTGGTAGCATCGAAGTCAGACATTGTGACGGTTGCTCTTAGGCGAGCAGGTACAACACAAAGTGAAGAGGATATATTAAATTATATCCCTGATAGGATGCATTTATTACCGAATACATCGGGTGCCAGAAATGCAGACGAGGCTATACGTATTGCACGCATGGCAAGAGCGTTAGGCTGTGGTGATTTGATTAAGATTGAAGTCATTCAAGATCAAATGTATTTGATGCCCGATAATCTAGAGACTATTAAAGCTACTGAAGTGTTGGCAAAGGAAGGGTTTATCGTCTTTCCTTATATGAGTCCTAATTTGATGGATGCAAAACGACTAGTAGATGCTGGTGCTAGTTGTGTTATGCCCCTCGCTTCGCCTATTGGTAGCAATCGTGGACTTGAAGCAAAAGGATTGATAGAAATTTTAATCAACTCTATTGATGTGCCAATTATTGTTGATGCGGGAATAGGCAGACCTTCCGATGCAACAATAGCTATGGAAATGGGGGCTAGTGCGGTTCTTGTTAATACGGCTATTGCTACGAGCACAGATCCAGTAGGTATGGCAGAGGCTTTTTATCATGCTGTAGAGGCTGGACGGAAAGCATATCTAGCAAAATGTGCACCTAAGAAGTTTGTAGGCAGTGCATCTTCACCGTTAACTGGTTTCTTGCGAAAGTAAGGTGAGAATATGTCATTTTTAGATGTGCTTTCAAGAGTTTCTGACAAAGATATAGCTGAAACATTAGAGGTGATAACTGGTGATGAAATACTTTCAACACTCTCTAAACCTGCGTTAGCTATTGATGATGTACTTATTCTGTTATCACCTCAAGCCCTACCATATTTAGAAGATATGGCGCAGTTAGCTCATGAGCGGACGGTACAGCAATTTGGTTATACCATACAGCTGTTTACGCCTATGTACATTTCAAACTATTGCGACAATGGTTGTGTTTATTGTGGATATAGTCATCATAGTGGAATTGCCCGTGAAAAACTAAGCTTAAACGATATTGAGCTTGAAGCGAAAGCAATCGCTGAAACGGGATTAGAGCAAGTCTTGGTATTAACTGGCGAGTCTAAATCTTGCAGTCCACCGTCGTATATACAGGCCGCTGTAGAAAAATTGGTTCCTATTTTTAGTAGCGTTAGTATTGAGGTGTATTCGCTTACGCTGGAGGAATATAAAGGATTAGTCGCAGCTGGAGCAGATGGAATGACGATGTTCCAAGAGACATATAATCCGACTTTGTATGCGCAATTACATCCATTTGGGCCTAAGAGTGATTTTGCAAAGCGCATTGATACGCCTGAGTTGGCTTGTCAGGCTGGATTTAGAGTGGTCAATATTGGTGCTTTAATGGGCCTTGATGAATGGCGTAGAGAGGCATACAAGACGATGTTACATCTTAATTATCTTGTGCAACATTATCCAGATGTAGAATTATCTGTTTCCGTTCCAAGAATTCGACCTTGTGCAGTAGGTTATTCACCAAAATATCCTGTAGATGATACGGCATTAGTTCAATATATTTTAGCTTTGCGTCTTTTGTTTCCCCGTGTGGGAATTACACTTTCCTCTCGTGAAAGCAAGTACATGCGTGATAATCTGGTGAGACTGGGGATTACAAAACTTTCAGCTGACGTAACGACCTCTGTAGGGGGACATACAAAACAAGATGATTCTAGCCAATTTACAATCAGTGATAATCGCAGTGTAAGTGAAATGGCTGTAATGCTCGAAAATAATGGGTATCAACCCATTTATAAAGATTGGCAGACGCTATGAGGAGATATATGTATGGCTCATATGAATAATGAATTTGAAACGGCTATATCTCACTTCTATAGTCCTGAGGAGTTTCGTAAATTGCAGAATTCAGTAGTAGGTATTTTAGGTGCTGGCGGATTGGGATCCAATTGTGCTGTTAATCTTGTACGTAGTGGTATTCGAAATCTAATTGTTGCAGATTATGACATTGTAGAGCTAAGTAATTTAAATCGACAATACTATTTTTCGTGTCATGTAGGGCAGTATAAGGTAGAAGCATTACAAGATGTGTTAACTGCCATTAATTCAAATGTTATCGTTAAGATTTATAAGGATAAATTGACAACCGAAAATATATCTGAAATCTATAAAAAAGCCGATATTTTGATAGAAGCCTTTGATGCGGTAGAAGCTAAATCTATGTTTTTAGAGGCTGCAACCTCAGTAGATGTACCTAAAATCATGGTATCCGGATTGGCTGGAATAGGTAATTCCGATGGGTTACGAACTAAAAAGCTAGGTCGAAATTTATATATTGTTGGTGACGAGCATTCCGGTGTAGACAATGCCTATCCTTATGCACCACGTGTGGCTATTGCTGCTGCAAAACAGGCGGATCTAGCGTTATCACTTTTACTAGAAAAGACCATGTCTAATGAGGTGAAATAAGTGGACAGAAAAGATAAATTGACAGAGGCAATGAATGCTTGCCCTATATATGGAATTACGGGCGGTACTCGAGATGTGATTCCTCTTGTGAAAGACATGCTAAGTGCAGGGATACGAATTATTCAGTATCGTGAAAAGGGAAAAACGCCTATTCTGCGATATCAGGAGGCTATGATTTTGAGGCGGTTGACCTATGATTATCATGCTCTATTAATTATTGATGATTATGTTGATCTTGCGCTAGCTGTACATGCTGATGGTATTCATATTGGACAAGATGATTTGCCGCCTAATACGGTAAGACGGATTGTAGGGCCTAATATGTTGATTGGGTGGTCAACCCATAGTATATCCGACCTAAAGGCGGCAAACAGATATACGGGTGTTATAAATTACATTGGGGTAGGGCCTATTTTTTCTACACAGACAAAACCCAATGCTAATCCTGTAGGAATTTCTTATATATATTGGGCAAAGCAATTTAGTAAGTTTCCTATTGTTGCTATTGGGGGGATTAAAACGACAAATGCTGATATCGTTTGGCAAGCGCATCCCGATTTTATTTGTGCCGTTTCTGAAATAACAGAGTCGGACAATATACAAAATACGGTTTATGAGCTTATGACTGGATATAGTAGAGTCAGATAAAAAAATTGAGTTTACATACAAACCACAAGATTATAATCTTGTGGTTTTTTAGTTATAAAAGAATTTTGTATACATGATAAAAATCATTGCTAACACATCGATTTATTTAGTATAATCGTATCATTAAATTCGATATTCTATAGAATTTATAAAATAAATAAAGATGGAGAGGTAATAGTATATGTCTCATTATGTAGATTTAAATAGTGATTTAGGCGAAAGTTTTGGTAATTATACATTAGGCATGGATAGTGAAGTATTAAATCACGTAACAAGTGCTAATATTGCTTGTGGTTGGCACGCTGGAGATCCTCTTATTATGGAGGCGACTGTCCGCATATGTAAAGAAAAAGGAGTTGCCGTAGGGGCACATCCTGGTTATCCAGATTTGATGGGATTTGGTCGTCGTGCGATGGCAGTAAATCCTGCTGAGGCAAAAGCCTATATGATATACCAACTGGGCGCACTACAAGCTTTTTGTGATAGCCATGACCTTATTTTACAGCATATGAAGTTACACGGTGCCTTTTACAATACAGCTTGTGTTACACCTGTAATAGCTGATGCAATTTTAGATGGTTTACAAGCAGTAAATCCCAATATTGCGGCCATGGTATTGAGTGGTAGCTATATTGCTCAAGAGGCACAGCGACGAGGTATTCCTGTTATACAGGAAGTGTTTGCCGATCGTGGCTACACAGAGGAGGGAACATTGGTTCCTCGTACAGAAGTAGGTGCTTTCATCAAAGACCCACAAGAGGCTTTAGACCGAGTACTGATGATGGTTACAAAGGGGAAGGTTGTTACTAATACGGGGAAGACCATTGATATTGTGGCCGACTCCGTATGTGTTCATGGTGATAACCCAGAAGCGATAGCTTTTACAAGGTATATTCGGGATGGGCTTACAAAAGCTGGTGTAACGGTGGCAAATTTTCAACACCGATAACGCTATTAAATACATTAAAATAAATGCGTAATTAATACCAACAAAAAATGCAAATATAAGTATTAAAAGTAAGTATTACATGTAAGTATGAGCTTTAAGCAATAAGTATGGCATAGATTAATTATTATATGTGGAGGTTCCTATGAAACCAATTACAGGTAAAGCGAGTTTCTCTGTCCTATTAGGGGCAGCTTTCTTAATGGCCACGTCTTCCATTGGACCTGGCTTTATGTTACAAACGGCAGCATTTACAAATGAGCTAAAAGCAGACTTTGCATTTGCTATTGTTGTATCAGTTATTTTCTCTATTATTGCACAGCTTAATGTGTGGACGATTATTGGCGTATCCCAAATGCGTGGTCAAGATATTGCGAATAAGGTATTGCCAGGCCTTGGTTATATAGTGGCATTTTTAATTTCCCTTGGTGGCTTGGCCTTTAATATCGGTAATATTGGTGGTGCTTCTATGGGCCTCAATATTATATTTGGTATCGACACAACAACAGCGGCCGCTATTAGCGGTATCTTGGGTATCTTACTATTTACATCTAAGAAGATGGGTGGTGTTTTAGATAATACGGCTAAAGTACTCGGTACTGTTATGCTTGTTCTTATCGCTTACGTAGCCCTTTCAACAAATCCTCCAGTAGGGACAGCAGTAACTCATGCGATAGTACCTACGAATTATCCGTGGCTTGCTACGATAACTCTTATTGGAGGTACCGTAGGTGGATATATAACATTCTCTGGTGGTCACCGCCTCATTGATGCTGGTATTACAGGTCAAGAGCATTTAAAAGATGTACGTCGTGCAGCAATTATGGGAATGTCTGTAGATGCATTAGTTCGAGTGTTATTGTTCTTAGCCGTTTTAGGTGTAGTATCCATGGGCTTTGTGCTAGATTCTAAAGACCCAGCAGGCTCTGCGTTTCTTCTCGGCGCTGGTGAAATCGGACATAAATTATTTGGTATAGTGTTCTTCTGTGCTGCATTGACCTCTGTAGTAGGGGCTGCCTACACATCAGTATCCTTCTTAAAAACATTATTTAAGATTGTAGAGCGAAATGAAAAATTGACTATTATGGCGTTTATTTTTATTTCTACATGTATCTTAATCTTTATTGGTAAACCAGCATCTCTATTGATTTTAGCGGGCTCTGTAAACGGTCTAATCTTGCCTGTTACGTTGGCAGTTATGCTCGTTGCTACTCATAAATCCGAAATCGTAGGGGCATACAAACACAATAAACTTTTATATTATACAGGGTGGATTGTAGTGCTCGTAACATCTTACATTGGTGTTACATCTTTAAAAGGCATTGCTAAGTTACTAGGTTAATTAATTATCTGTGAAAGCACCATTACGTTCGGCTTGAATGTGATGGTCCTTTCTAGTTATAGCAGGAGGTACATATGAAACCTACAATTTCACCTGTAGGGGATTGCGCTATCTCTATTGATTTTGGTCAAGTAATCGATCCAAAGATTAATCGACAAATCCGACAAGTTATAGAGCAGATTAAAGTCTTACAGCTAGATGGAATTATTGAACTAGTTCCTACATACTGTGCATTGCTTGTTCAATATGATGCAATGGTGTATACGTATTCAGACATTTGTAGAATTCTTGATCCTATATTACAAGAATCTGTAACAGACAGCGTAATTGAACGTGTTATGATTGTTGAAATACCTACCGTATATGGTGGTGAGTTTGGTCCAGATTTAGGCTTTATAGCCTCTCATAATCATATAAGTGAAGATGAGGTCGTATCCATTCATAGTGGTACAGATTATTTAGTTTATATGCTAGGCTTTATTCCTGGATTTACCTATTTAGGAGGGATGGACCCACGCATTGCAACGCCGCGGTTGTCTTCACCAAGAACTTTGATTCCTGCCGGTTCTGTAGGTATTGCAGGGGAACAGACTGGTACATATCCATCAGATTCTCCAGGGGGCTGGCAGATTATTGGACGCACACCTTTGACTATGTATGACATGTCTAAAAAGCAAGCTGCCCTATTAAGGGCAGGGGACTACGTTCGTTATGTGCCTATCGATGAAAACGAATTCCATAGGATTAAATCCTTGGGTATGGAATATATTCCATCTATATATGAAATAGAAAGTGGTGATTTGCGTGGATATAAATGAGTTTCAGCGTGCTTTAATCTGCGTAGATGCTCCGGGTATGTATACAACGATTCAAGATGTAGGGCGTATTGGCTTTCAACAATATGGTATGCCTGTGGCAGGTCCTATGGATAGTGAAAGCTATCTATTGGGACAGGCTCTAGTAGGAAACAAGGAACCTCTAGGTGCTTTAGAATGTACCGTGTTACCTCCTACGCTAATTGTTCAAGGCACATGTATTGTTGCTTTTACAGGGGCCGACATGCACCCAACCATTAACAATGTAGTCGTGCCTCGATATATACCTTTTATTTGTCACGACGGGGATATTATTTCTGGTGGCTTTAGCCAATGTGGCGTGCGTATGTATATTGCTTTCTCTGGTGGTATTGATGTTCGCACTATTAACGGTAGCGTATCCACTCATACAAAGGCTAACATAGGTGGTTTTGAGGGGCGTCCATTACAAGCGGGCGATCAATTTGGCATTAAAGCATTTACTAGAGACGAAGTGCATGTGTGCGACTTCTATGGTAGTCATAACTTATTCAATACTGCCTTATATAACCGCGGCGGTCGTGAGTGTCACGAACCTTTGCGTGTTGTTCTTGGGAATCAAGCAAAGTATTTTACAGAAAAAGGGATCAAGACTTTTGGGAGTAAAATATATACGTTGACTGTGCAATGTGATCGCATGGGCTTCCGCTTAGATGGTCCTGTCATAGAGCATATAGAGAGTGCGGATATTATTTCCGATGGAGCTGTTTTTGGTTCTATTCAAGTTCCGTCAGATGGCAATCCTATAGTGCTCATGGCAGATCGGCAAACAACAGGTGGCTATACAAAGATTGGTACTGTGATTACGGCAGATTTACCTAGGTTAAGCCAATTGCCAGTAGGGGACGGAATTCATTTTGACATTATATCTGTTGAAGAAGCACAAGAAATATATCGTACCTATATGAGACGCTTACATAAGCGAATACAATTAGCACACGAACAAAGTTTATATGTTTTTAAAGTAAGTTAATTAGATTCCTTGTTTAATTATATAAACTAGTAATAAAGCTATTTCGTAGATTGTTATTTCTATGAGATAGCTTTTTATTATGTAATATAAGATGAACTCGATTAAATGTTGATAAAAATTGAAGCATAATAATCTAAAAGCAATACATGATACGTTAAATGCTGTATAACAAGATAATAGTGATCTATAAGAGGCTTAACTTAATCGATAATAATCTGAGCATATTTTTTTTGAAAGGTGTAGTAACTCAATCACTGATTAAGGGAGGACACATAAAGTTTTATAAAAATTTAATGAATTGATTATGTCTATAGTGATGACATGTAACTAAGTCCATAATATCTAGTTAAACACAAGTTTTTTTAGTACATATAATCTCATAAACGAAATTTAAATAATTGATTATGAGTTTATATTCATTTTATCTCTTCTGTATGGTATAAAATAATCCCGTATTTTATATGATTATGTGATATGAATCACCATAAAACGCATTGCTACGCTATTTTTGTGATACTTATAATCATGAAAAATAAATGAAAATGCTTGATAGTGTATTAAAGGTTTTGATATACTTAACATATTGAAAATATTGAAATTCTCATATGATTTACCATATGAAGAAGCATAGAGGGAGCATTAATATAGTTTATAGGAGAAAATATGAATAAGATTTTCAAAGTGGTTTGGAGCAAATCAAAAAATTGTTACGTAGTAGTATCTGAGTTCGCTAAGAATAATAGCGGAAAAAAGAAAATTATTGTAGCAACTATCTTTGCTGCATTAGCAATGTCTAGTGCTAGCATTTCTATGGCGTCAAATGATGTGCCTGCTGGCTTGCCTGCTTCAGCAGTAGGGTTGGGGCCAAGTGCTTCTGTTACTGGAGACAAAGCTGTAGGTTTTGGTTATAAAGCAGCTGCTGCTGGCGGAAATTCTGTTGTTATTGGTTCTAACGCTAGTGTTGCTACTGGTAGTCCACAAGGGATCGCTATTGGTGGTGGTAACTATAATAATGAAGGTGCAAGAGTAATTGGGGAGCAAGCAATCGCCATCGGGGGAAATACATTAGCCAAAGGCCACTCTTCTATTGTTATTGGTGGCGATGATGTAGTTAAAGCTGATGGTATAAAAGTTATTTACACTACAAGTGATGGAGCGACTCAAACTGGGGACTTGCGTAGTGCTGTTCAAAGTTTAACTGGCTTTGATATGAGAACCCCAATGTATACAATGGCGACGGCTGGCGAATCCGGTATCACATTAGGGATGAAAGGTCAGTCTGGTAATGTGGGAATTGCCATTGGTACTGGTGCAAATGCAAAGGATCGTTTAGCAGGAACTGCTACTGGCGCTACTGGTCAACAAAATGATGATGTAACAAATGCTATTGCTATTGGTACAGGGGCTAGGGCAAATCGCGATAATGCTATTGCTCTTGGTGGCGGTTCTAATACTGATATAGGTGGATCAAAACAATCTAGCTATACATTGCCGAATGGCACTGTTGCTTCTTGGGCTGGTGGCGATAAAACATTACCAGGTGATATTGTATCCTTTGGTTCTGCAGGTTATGAACGTCAATTAAAACACGTGGCTCCTGGTGAAGTAAGTGCAACTTCTACAGATGCAATTAATGGTTCTCAGCTTAGTGCTCTCGTAGACCAAGTCACTTATAAATACATATCTATAAAATCAACTGATGCTGGTAATAAAGATAATACTGGTGCTACAGCACCTAATTCTATTGCTATTGGTCCCAATGCCGCGACAGATGCATCTGCGAGTCGTTCTGTAGCTGTTGGTGATGGCGCTAGAGGTAAAGTAGTAGATGGTGTAGCTGTTGGTTCAAAATCTATAGCTGATATTGCTTCAGGCGTAGCGGGATATAATGTTAATGCTAGTCGTACAGATATATATGCTGGTTTAAGTGGTGCTGCCCTAACATCTAAATTAGGTGGTGTTGCTGTTGGTACGACAAACCAAACACGTCAAATTAATTATGTTGCTGCAGGTACTGCTGATACAGATGCAGTAAACGTGGCACAGTTAAAGAGTGTTAATCTAGCTTTTACAGGTGATACTGGTACAGGCGATGTAAACCTTGCTAATAGTAAATTAGCTGTAAATGGTGATAATACATACATTAGTACTACAGCTAATGGTAAGAAAATTACAGTTTCTGGTAAAAAGCAAGATATCACGGTAGCAAATGGTAGCGCTACAGCGACTGCTGGTATGGCGGATTCTGCTAATGTAGCTAATGCAATTAACCAAGCTATTGATCAAAACAAATACGGTTGGAACCTTTCTGCTAATGGCGAAGCTATACCAGTAGCCGTTGAAAAAGGAAATACAGTAGATTTTTCTGGTGACGATAATGTTACGGTTGCTAGAAATGATAAGAAAATCTCTGTAGCCTTGAAGAAAGATCTTTCTAAATTAAACAGTGCATCTTTCAATAATGCTGGCGGTAATGAAACTGTAAAAATTGATGGTGACAAAGGTATCAATGCTGGGAATTTGAATGTTACGAATGTAGCAGATGGTATCGCTGATAAAGATGCTGTTAATGTATCTCAATTGAAAAAAGTTGACGATAAAGCTGAAGCTAACAAAACTGCTATTGATACAAATAAAACTGCAATCGCTAAAAATGTAGGTGATATTGCAACAAACAAGGCTGACATTGCCACCAATAAAGATAATATTGCGACGAACAAACAAAAAATTGCCGACAATAAAACTGCAATAGATAAAAATACTGGTGATATTGCAACGAATAAGGCTGACATTGCCACCAATAAAGACGATATTGCAACGAACAAGCAAAAAATTGCCGACAATAAAACTGCAATTGATAAAAATACAGCTGATATTGCTACAAACAAAACGGATATTGCTACCAATAAGGACAATATTGCTGCGAACAAGCAAAAAATAGCTGACAATAAAACTGCAATTGATAAAAATACTGGTGACATTGCTACAAACAAAGCTGAGATTGCAACTAATAAGGATAACATTGCAACCAATAAAGCTAACATCGACAAAAACACGACAGCTATCGCTCGTAAGATTTCTTTAGGTGGTAACTCTGGCTCTACCGATGAAAAATCCTTGAGCACAGGTGATGTGAAATTTAACGTAAAAGGGGAAAATGGTCTTACTACTGTTGCTAATGGCGATGATGTGACTGTTAAACTCGATGATGCAACTAAAAGTAAAGTCGACAATGCAGCTGATCGAGACTTGAGTAATTTGACTCCTGACGGTAAGCAACAAGTTAAGGCTTTAGCCGCTTGGAATGTAGTAGCTAATAATGAAACGGCTGAAAAGGTTGAGGGTGGTAACACTGTTAAATTCATCGATGGTGATAACATTTCCATTACTCAAAATGGTAAAGACTTTACCATTTCCACTAAGAAAGATGTAACTTTTGATACGGTAACTGCTAATCAAACGATTACAG
>NZ_JBBNNS010000007.1:0-15256 GCF_040097785.1 Veillonella parvula
CTCTGGCTCTACCGATGAAAAATCCTTGAGCACAGGTGATGTGAAATTTAACGTAAAAGGGGAGAATGGTCTTACTACGGTTGCTAATGGCGACGATGTGACTGTTAAACTCGATGATGCAACTAAAGGTAAAGTCGACAATGCAGCTGATCGAGACTTGAGCAATTTGACTCCTGATGGTAAACAACAAGTTAAGGATTTAGCAGCTTGGAATGTAGTTGCTAATAATGAAACAGCTGAAAAGGTTGAAGGTGGTAACACTGTTAAGTTCATCGATGGTGATAACATTTCCATTACTCAAAATGGTAAAGACTTTACCATTTCCACTAAGAAAGATGTAACCTTTGATACGGTAACCGCTAACCAAACGATTACAGCGCCAAAAGTGAAAGCGACAACTGGCGTTGAAACACCTCAAGTAACGGGACTGACTAATACTGCTTGGGTTCCAGGTCAAACACAACCTGTATCTGGTCGTGCAGCTACAGAAGATCAATTGAAACAAGTTGATGATCAAGTAGCAGACAATAAAGCCAATATCGCTGATAATACAGATAAGATTGGTAAAAATGCTGATGCCATTGCAGACAACAAGCAAAAAATAGCCGACAATAAAACTGCAATTGATAAAAATACTGGCGATATTGCTACAAACAAAACAGATATTGCTACAAATAAAGACAATATTGCTGCGAACAAGCAAAAAATAGCTGACAATAAAACTGCAATTGATAAAAATACTGGTGACATTGTTACAAACAAAGCTGACATTGCAACTAATAAGGATAACATTGCAACCAATAAAGCTAACATCGACAAAAACACGACAGCTATCGGTCGTAAGATTTCTTTAGGTGGTAACTCTGGTTCTACCGACGAAAAATCCTTGAGCACAGGTGATGTGAAATTCAATGTTAAAGGTGAAAATGGTCTTACTACGGTTGCTAATGGCGACGATGTGACTGTTAAACTCGATGATGCAACTAAAGGTAAAGTCGACAATGCAGCTGATCGAGACTTGAGCAATTTGACTCCTGACGGTAAGCAACAAGTTAAGGATTTAGCAGCATGGAATGTAGTTGCTAATAATGAAATGGCTGAAAAGGTTGAAGGTGGCAACACTGTTAAGTTTATCGATGGTGATAACATTTCTATTACTCAAAATGGTAAAGACTTTACCATTTCCACTAAGAAAGATGTAACTTTTGATACGGTAATCGCTAACCAAACGATTACAGCGCCAAAAGTGAAAGCGACAACTGGCGTTGAAACACCTCAAGTAACAGGTTTGACTAATACTGCTTGGGTTCCAGGTCAAACACAACCTGTATCTGGCCGTGCAGCCACAGAAGATCAATTGAAAAAAGTTGATGATCAAGTAGCAACAAACAAAGCTAACATTGCGGACAATAAAGCTGCAATTGATAAAAATGCAGGCGATATTGCGACAAATAAAGGAGATATTGCAACCAATAAACAAAAAATAGCTGATAATAAAACAGCAATTGATAAAAATACTGTCGACATTGCTACAAACAAAGGGGATATTGCTTCTAATAAAGCTAATATTGCTCAAAATACTACGGCTATCGCTCGTAAAATTTCTTTAGGTGGTAACTCTGGTTCGACTGATGAAAAATCATTGAGCACAGGTGATGTGAAATTCAATGTTAAAGGTGAGAATGGTCTTACTACGGTTGCTAATGGTGACGATGTGACTGTTAAACTCGATGATGCAACTAGAAGTAAAGTCGACAATGCAGCTGATCGAGACTTGAGCAATTTGACTCCTGACGGTAAGCAACAAGTTAAGGATTTAGCAGCATGGAATGTAGTCGCTAATAATGAGACGGCTGAAAAGGTTGAAGGTGGCAACACTGTTAAGTTCATCGATGGCGATAATATTTCCATTACTCAAAATGGTAAAGATTTTACAATCGCAACTAAGAAAGATGCTACTTTTGATACTGTAACTGCAAATACAAAAATTACAGCTCCAGAAGTTGGTGGCTTGACTAATACCACTTGGGTTCCAGGGCAAACACAACCTGTATCTGGTCGTGCAGCTACAGAAGATCAATTGAAACAAGTTGATGATCAAGTAGCAAAAAATAAAGCCAATATTGCTGATAATACAGATAAGATTGGTAAAAATGCAGAGGCTATTGCGGATAACAAACAAAAAATAGCTGATAATAAAGCTGCAATTGATAGAAATGCTGCTGATATTGCTACCAATAAAGATAATATTGCGACGAATAAACAAAATATTGCTGATAACAAAGCGGCAATTTCTAAAAATGCTGGCGATATTGCAACAAATAAAGCTAATATTGATAAAAATAGAGAAGCCATTGCTCGCAAGATTTCTTTAGGTGGTAATACTGGGTCTACCGATGAGAAATCCTTGAGCACAGGTGATGTAAAATTCAATATTAAAGGTCAAAATGGTATTGTTACTGAAGCTAATGGCGAAGATGTAACTGTTAAATTAGATGATGCCACGGCTAATAAAATCAATAATGCAGCAAATATGGATTTGAGCAACTTAACAGATACTGGTAAACAACAAGTTAAAGATTTATCCGCATGGAATGTAGTAGCTAATGGTAATACTGCCGAAAAAGTTGAAGGTGGTAACACAGTTAAGTTTATCGATGGTGATAATATTTCCATTACTCAAAATGGTAAAGACTTCACAATTGCTACTAAACAAGACGTAACTTTCAATACTGTAAAAGCAAATCAAACAATTACCGCACCAAAAGTGAAAGCTACAGAAGGGGTAGAGACACCTCAAGTGACTGGCTTGACTAATAAAGAATGGATTTCTGGTCAAACACAACCTGTAAGCGGTCGTGCAGCCACAGAAGATCAATTGAAACAAGTTGATAATCAAGTAGCAGAAAATAAAGCCAATATTGCTGACAATAAGGATAAAATTAGTAAAAATACTGCTGATATTGCTGCCAATAAAGGCAATATTGCGACAAATAAACAAGATATTGCAGATAATAAAGCTGCAATTACAAAAAATGCTGGAGATATTGCAACCAATAAAGCTAATATTGCTAAGAATACAGAAGCTATTGCTCGTAAGATTTCTTTAGGTGGTAACACCGGTTCTACCGATGAAAAATCGTTGAGTACAGGCGATGCAAAATTCAATATTAAAGGCGAAAACGGTTTAACAACTGTAGCTAATGGTGAAGATGTAACTGTTAAGATTGATGATCAAACTAAAACAAAAATCGATAATGCAGCAAATCAAGATTTGAGCAACTTAACAGATGCTGGTAAACAACAAGTTAAAGATATATCTGCATGGAATGTAACGGCTGCTGGCGGTACCGTTGAAAAAGTACAAGGTAGTGATACCGTAAAATTCCAAGCTGGTGATAATCTTGTAGTTAACCAAGATAGAACTACTTTCACATATGGCTTGGCTAAAGACTTAAAAGGCCTAAACAGTGTTATTGTAGGTGATGAAAACGGTGTATCTACTAAAATCACTCCTGCAGGTACAACTGTGAAAGATGCAGCTGGCAACTCTACTACAATTAATGGGGGTGGTATGACTATTACTCCTGCAGATACAGCAGCTAGCCCTGTATCACTTACTGTAGACGGCTTAAATAATGGTGGCAACAAAATTCATGGAGTAGCGCCTGGCACAGCTGATACTGATGCAGTAAATGTTAGCCAATTGAAAGCATCTAATGCTGGTTTACAAGAAGCTGTTAACCGTGTTGGTACTGAAACACAACGTGTTGGTGCTCATGCAGCAGCTATGGCAGCGTTGAAACCAATTCAATATGATCCATTGGAACCAACACAAATTATGGCTGGTATTGGTAACTACCGTGGTGAAACTGCGGGTGCCATCGGTATTGCTCACTACCGAACTGAAGATACTATGTTCAACGTAGGTGTTTCACTTGGTACTAGCCATAACATGGTAAATGCAGGTGTAACGCATAAATTTGGTGGTAGTCGTGAAAGAAAAGACGCTATTCCAGAACGCTATAAGGCGGGGCCTATTAGCTCTGTTTATGTAATGCAAGATGAAGTATCTAGTCTCAAAAAAGAAAATAGTAATCAAAAAACGGTTATTGCTAATCAAGCAGCGCGTCTAAATACATTAGAAGCTGAAAATGAACGTCAACGTCAAGAATTGGCTGAAACTAAACAAGGCTTAGATGACTTGCGTGCCGTAGTAAATCAATTATTAGCTTCTAAAGGTTAAGAGTTGAGAACTAATTTTGATAATAGTCTAAGATAGTTATTTCTCTGTAAAACTAAAGAACCTCTTATACATTGTTGTACTTGATAGGGTATATACATTTCGTATAAGAGGTTCTTTTGCTATTTTGATATGTATTCTTATTTAAAATGCATAACATATGAATGACTTCTCATATGTTGTGTGATATAATACAGTGGAAATAAGAGGTAAAGTGATACCTCTATTATGTATGATCTTGCATGAATAGGAGATAGGATGTTAGACCGTATACAACGATGGCTTTCAATAGACACCATGTTGCCTGTTGCAGAACGATTAGGAGCTGTAGGAACTACAAAGCAGCTATATGGTAATTATTTAAAAATAGCTTGGCCAGCTACATTACAAGGCTTGATGTTACAATTTATGACTGCCATTGATTTGGCGATGGTTGGTGCCTTAGGTGCGTCAGCTCTTGCTTCGGTAGGCATTATGGGTCAACCTGAGATGGTAATGCTCATCTTTTGTCGAGCCTTATCCATTGCTGTGACAGCAATTATAGCTCGTCGTCATGGTGAAGGCGATGTAGATGGTATGAATGCCGTACTCAAGCAATCTATTTTATTGAATTTTTTAATTTATGTACCGTTATTATTGATATGTTTCTTGAACTTAGAGCATATTCTACGTTTTACGGGTGCTGAAGATGGCTATATTGAAACAGCCGTTTGGTATGGTCGTTTCATAGTTATTAGCTTAATATTTCAGTCCTTTAGCCAAATCGTAGGGGCTGCACTCATTGGATATGGTAACACTAAAGTTATTTTTAAATCTAATGTAGTAGGGAATATTTTGAATACGATAATGAATTTCTTCTTGATTTATGGTATTGGTTTCTTCCCTGAACTTGGCGTTATGGGGGCAGGTGTATCCACTATGATCAGTAGTGCTATTATTGCATTATTGTTGTTGCGTACGATTTCACAACATACTTCTACTGGATTAACATTGCGCCATCCGTCGAAATGGACTTTTGAAAGGCCCGTATTACATACAATGTTTCATGTCGGTGGCAGTTCTTTAGGAGAACAGTTCTTTGAGCGATTCGGTATGTATACATACACTATGATTGTTGCTTCCTTAGGTGCGGTACCTTTAGCAGCACATTACGTATGTATGAATTTAATGGATATATTTTACTATTTTGCGATGGGTCTTGGATTTGCAGGTGCATCTCATACTGGGCAAAGTCTGGGACACAAACGACCAGATATTGCACGTACTTATGGTAAAATTGGTGCTCGTATTGGTTTAGTCGTGGGCCTTGTAAGTGCATTAATCTTTATTGGTCCTGGTGATTTTTTAGTACAGTTATATACTCGTGAAAGTGATGTTGTCACACTTTCAGCCACTTTGATGGGCATTATGGCTATCGCTGCATTCCCTCAAGCATTACAGCAAGTGTATTCCGGTGTGTTGAAAGGGGCAGGAGATACATATTACATCATGAAATATTCTCTTGTAAGCGTAGCAATCATTCGTCCTATTATTACTTATTTATTGTGCATTACACTAGGTTTAGGACTTTTTGGGGCATGGTTATCTTTGTGCTTCGATCAGTCTCTAAGATTATGTTGTTCTTATTTGAGATTTATTCGAGGAACATGGCAACATAAGGTTGTTTAATGAGATGTAAATTCTTTTTCACATTGAAAGTTTTAGAAGGATTCATGAAAAAGAAGTGAATAAACTCTTGTCTATTAAAAATTTTTGATGTACAATACGTAATGTGAAAAAAATGACACATTGGGGAATGTGTTATCTGACCAGAAACTTCTGATTTCACGTATATATGTAAGGGATATACATATGAAATGATAAAAGCTTCCTTAGTGCATAAGGGAGCTTTTATTCGTTCAATTATAGTTAGATCTATTAGTATATATAATAATGATTTTGATGAACTTATAAGACCAGTAATTTTATTATTGTTAGAGAATCTTAAAAAAGATAAATAGTATTATAATTACGGGAATGTAATATGTGTAGAGAATCGCAGTAATTAGGCAATAGAGAGGGTTTAAATATTTATATTTATAATATTTATCGATAGATATAACTAAAAATTCATCAAATATTCATGAAGAATGTTGAATTATATTGAAAAAATGTGTAAAATATAAGCATATTATTACCAAAGCCTAAGTATTATAAGGGCTGTTTTTGGAGGGAATTATAATGAATAAAAAATTATTAGCTTTATTGGCAGTTGCTGCTGTAGGTGTGTCCGTAGCAGGTGCAACTCCTCAAACTCAATTCAATAAAGGTGAGTTTCAAGTTGATCTTGGTGCGTCTGATTCTAAAGCAAAAACTAAAGCTTGGACTTCTGATGCAAAATGGAACTTTGATGGTGGTGTAACATACGCTTTCACAGATAAAACAGCGTTGCAATACCAATACCATGGTTTGAACGATAAATATAACGGTATGAGCTATAGTGACAGAATGCAAGAAGTTAATTTGGTTCAATCCTTGAACAAAAATTTCGCAGTATATGGCGGTTATGCTCACATTTCTGGTGATGCATTCCCTAAAGCAAATAATATTGCTCAATTAGGTGTAATTGGTAAAGCTAACCTTGGCTCCAAAGTAGACGTTTATGGTAAAGCGGGTGTAGGGACTAAGAGAACTACTACTTGGGAAGCAGGTTTAGGTTATAAAGTTAACCAAGACTGGGATATTAATGCAGGGTATCGTTATATCAATACTAAACGTGATGATAAGTCCAATATTTCCTTCCAAGGTCCAGTAGTTGGATTATCTTACCGTTTTGGCGGTCACAAATCCGTAGCTCCTGTATACACTCCAGCGCCAGCTTCTGTATACACTCCGGCTCCAGCTCCTACTGTAGAAGCGCCTGCATATAAAACTCCTAAATTGGATTACTATGTACAATCTATCTACTTTGACTCCGACCAAGATGTTGCTCGTGCAGACCAATATCCAAACTTAACAGCTGCTGTAAATGCTGCTAACCAATATTCTCAAGACCAAGTTAAATTGATGGGTAACGCTGATACTGATGCAAATCCTCAATACAACATTGCTTTGTCTGAACGCCGCGTACAACATGTGGCTCAATATTTAGTTAACCATGGTGTATCTGCCGATCGTCTTATCGGTATTGCTAATGGTGATGTTAAACCAGTTGCAACTAACTCTACAGCAGCAGGTAAAGCTGAAAACCGTCGTGTAGACGTTTATATTCATCGCTAATCTCTAGACTAATCTAGATTAGGCCTACAATAAGTCCACCTTCAATCATGCTCTCTTGTTTATCGAGAATTCGAGCATGCGATAAGGTGGACTTTTGTGTTATACTAAAATTGCATACAATCCTAGGTCATACAATGTTCATTATGCTTTGGTAATGTATGCGATGTGAGAATCGTATAGTTATATAGGTGTAGCTTATTAATAGTGTTATGTGAAGTAGGTTATTATGAAAGAATTCAAATATTACAAACAGCTCATAGGAGCTATTATACTAGCGGGCATTATGATTATGATGGCACTACGTATAAGTGATATTGCTAGTGGTCTTGACGCTATCTTTACGGCTTTTGTTCCGCTCATTGTGGGTGCTTGTATTGCTTTCGTATTGGATATTCTAGTCGTTCGTTATGAACGATGGCTATGGCCTAAGTGTGACTCTGGATGGAAGTATAAAATACGTCGCCCGTTGAGTCTTTTGCTATCCTTTGTAACAATTAGTGTTATTGTGTATTTTATTGCTCGGATGGCTTTACCTCAATTGATTCATTCTATGTCGATTATTGTAGCTGCATCACCGCAATTGTATACGGATTTCCAAACATGGATGCAACATATTACAGAAACCATTCCAATGGCGTCGAATCAAACGATTATAGATGCCCTAAGTGGAGAGAATATTGCTAAATATACTCGTGAATGGGGGACAAAAGGTGGCACATATATTGTAAATGCAATGGGCACCGTATTGTCTTGGACTTTGAACATAGGTCTTGGCTTAATTTTTGCTGTTTATATGTTGCTTGATAAGGAACGCCTTATGTTACAAGGTAAACGTATATTAAAGGCTTATGCATCAGATGAGTGGGTAAGTCGAGTTAGTTATGTAACTCGTGTAGCAGTTCAAACATTCAGTAATTTTTTTGTAGGTCAGTTTATAGATGCCTTGGTTCTAGGCGTGATGGTAGGTATTACTTTATGGCTATTTAATATTGAATATGCTACAACGATTGCCTGTGTAATTGGTCTAACTGGTTTGATTCCACTATTAGGTATTTATGTTGGTGGTATCATTGGAGCCGTTATGCTACTTACTGTTAGCCCTATGGATGCTCTTATCTATGTAATTATTCTGGAGATACTACATCAAATTGAAAGTAACTTTATTTATCCTAAAATTGTAGGTAACTCTGTTGGATTACCAGGTTTGTGGGTATTTGCTGCTGTTATCGTAGGCGGTAGTTTGATGGGGGTTACTGGTATGTTGATCGGTGTACCTTTAGTGGCTACATGCTATAAATTGATTATGACTGATGTAGATGGACGACTTGCATCTAATGAAGGTTTATAGTATATTGTCTAAATGATATGACTATTTACATATTTTTCGTGTTGCTGAATATAGCATGAACTTATAGAAATTCTAGTGTACTAATAGTTTGATTAATAGAAACATGATATCTAGTAGGAGGATTATAATGAATAAAAAGTTGATTTCTATGGCATTAACGGGGGTATTAGCAGTGGGCATGTTATCCGTTGCTACACCAAGTGTGGCAGATGCACGCAAAACAAAGCCTGAAACAAGTACGGATATTTCTGTAAAACGTGCACCTGGCGAGTCCATAGTTATGACTATGAGCCAAATTGGAACTATTTTCCAAAATCGCTATCCTAATGCGGCGCTTCATTCTGTAGAGCTCAACTCTAATGACTTGAACTATGGTTATAAAGTAGTTGGTTATAGTAAGTATCATCAGTACAAGATGAAAATTGATGTAATCACTGGTAATGCTTCTGATATGGAAGAGGGGGGCAAACCTAAGAAAGTTATTGGTGAGATTTTTAATAAAGATAAAGTTATTGAATCAACACAAGCAGAACGTGTTGCAAAACAACAACTTGGAAATGATGCTGTTATGAAGGGCTGGAAAATTGAAGCTCATAATGGTAAAGTTTTATACTATGTGACTATGCATCAAGATGGTAAAAAAGTAGTTGTTACAGTAGATGCTGAGACAGGTGCTTATGTAGAACAATCTAAATCCTATAAATTACCACCTGAGCCAGATCAAGGCTTCGATGGTCGTAAAACAAATCTCGTTTGGGGTTCTGATATAGATATGGGCCGCTAACCTATCTATTGATGATTAATAAGAAAAGAGCCGAAGGCAATGCCTTTGGCTCTTTTTTGCGATTCCGATACTATAAAATATCGGTTGATAGTGCTCTTATGTTAGAATATTTTTTTTACAATAGATATGTTTGCAACAAAAGGACTGCGCCTAGGTTTAGTCCTTTTATTATTTATAACTATAGTTGTATTACCAACGATTTTCGTAGTACACTTGTGTCCACATGATAACCTCGACGAGGGATGGATGTGGGCTCATAGTTTCGCCTACAGTGATAACGGATCTAGGGTCCATTTCACGAGTAATACCTTTTTCACGTAAACGTTTAGTGCGTTCAGAAGCGATTTCTTCATTGATGGCTGTCAACGGAGTTACACCACTATTCATAAGGTTCACATAAGGCTGGAAGAGGATAGAGGCTTGAGGACCTACGACATGCATACCAAGGATATGGTTGGTGTCTTTATCTACCACAATTTTTACAAATCCATCGTTTATATCTCCAGGGTTGATACCCATTGCATAGCCTTTTGCAGTGGAGGAGTAGAAGTTCTTCCCAACTCCTACATTGTAACCCGCTTTGATAGCTTCAGCCTCTGTGAGACCTACACTACCAATTTCAGGATAGGAGAAAGTAACTTTTGGTAATGTATCATACTTTGCCCAACGGTAATCATCTTCACTTGTTGCATAGAAGAGATTGTGAGCAATGATATCTGCTTCGTAGTTTGCACGGTGACGGAATGCCGACTCCCCATTGACATCACCTAAAGCGTAGATACCATCAACGGATGTTTCTAAAAATTCGTTAGTTTTGATCCAGCCTTTAGGCCGTGTTTCAATACCAGTATTTTCTAGGTGAAGTTCTTCCACAGCTGGATGGATACCTGCAGCTACAAGGATTTCTTCAACTTTAGTTTCTGTAATTTGGCCAGTAGTACGATCTTTAGTAACTACAACTTTAAGGCCATCTTCTTGACGGATTTCAACAGTGTCTTGGTTTAGAAGTACGTTAATACCACGTTCTCTGTAGTTGTTAAGTAAGTGTTCCGATATATCTGCATCTTCTTTAGGAACTAAACGTACATTATGTTGTAGAATTGTTACTTTTGTACCAGCGGAATCAAATACATGAGCGAACTCAACACCAATCGGACCCGCACCAAGTACAGCAAGGGATTTATATGGCTGTTTAGGGAATTTATCACCAAAGAGACTTTCACTAGTAAGGAAACCTGATTCTTGAAGACCTGGTACATTAGGTACATTACTATAGCCACCAGTACCAAGGATAATTGTAGGCGCTGTAATTTCTACAATGCCAGACCCATCGTTAAGATGGATGTTCATCACTTTATCAGATACAAAGCTTGCTGCACCACGATACACATCTACGTTGTCATAGGCATTGTAATAATCATAGATGCCTGCAGATTCGTCAATTTTATGCCAAGTACGCTTGGACACTGTGTCCCAGTCCATAGTAGCAGGTCCAACGTTAACGCCAATTTTTTTGAATTCTTTTGTTTCTTGAATTGCATTAGCTGCTGTAACCATAACTTTTGTAGGAATACAACCGCGAGTTAGACATGTACCACCAAATTTACCTTTTTCTATGATTGCCACTTTAAGGCCTTTTTTGAGCGCAGCATCAGCTACGATGGTTGCGCCGCCTGTACCAACTACAATAATATCGTATTGTTTCATGTTGATTCCTTCCTATATATCTACTAATAGTTATTATCATTAACTATATTATACCACTATATTGAAGAAAATCAATATAGTTTGTTAGTGATTGGTGAAAGTTTATATTTAGTTAATCTAAATACATAATATCATTTCCAGAAAATTAAGAGGCACAGATATATGTAACTTTCACAAAGCCTTATAAAATAATATATAATTAGTTTACAAAAAAAAGACGGTCCCAAAGGACCGTCTAAAAAATTTTAGTTCCAATCTTGATGATAACCGCGTTTTGCATAATCAGCAGTAGCAGTGAAGAGGATATCTGTGCTAGAGTTAAGTGCAGTTTCCGTGGAATCTTGTAATACGCCGATAATAAAGCCTACGCCTACAACTTGCATTGCTACATCATTGGATATACCGAATAGGGAACAAGCCAATGGAATAAGTAACAAGGAACCGCCTGCAACACCGGAAGCCCCACATGCACCTATAGTGGCAATAACAGATAATAGGATTGCGGTAGGAATATCTACAACGATACCTAATGTATGCGCCGCAGCTAATGTCATGATTGTGATTGTAATTGCTGCACCCCCCATATTGATTGTGGCTCCTAATGGAATGGATACGGAATACATATCTGGATTAAGTTTCAATCGTTTGGCTAAATCAAGGTTTACGGGAATGTTTGCAGCAGAACTACGTGTAAAGAACGCATAGATTGCAGATTCTCGTAAGCATTTGAATACCAATGGGTATGGATTACGACGAAGGTAAATAAAGGATAAAATTGGATTGATTACTAGTGCTACAAAGATCATAGAACCAAGTAATAATACGAGTAATTGAAAGTACCCAATCAAGGCTTCGATGCCGTTAGTAGCAATGGATTCTGCTACAAGGCCCATAATACCAAGAGGGGCGAATCGAATGATCCAACCTACTACAGTAGTAATAGCTTGTGCAATGGACTCCATAACTTCCTTCGTATTCATCGGTGCATGGCGTAAAGCACCACCAATGATAAGTGCCCAACCTAAAATACCAATGTAGTTAGCAGTCATTAATGCTTTTACAGGATTATCAACTACATTTTTTAGTAATGTTGTCATAACCTCTACGATACCTTGAGGTGGTGCGGCATCGGCTGCACCTGCTGCTAGGTGTAATGTAGTAGGGAAAAAGAAGCTTACGATTACTGCTAAAGCCGCAGATAGGAATGTACCTAGTAAATATAAGGTTATAACAGAGCCCATACCTGTTTTTTGTCCAGAGCGATGTTTACTAATCGCAGCAATTACTAAGAAAAATACGAGGATAGGGGCGATACCTTTTAGCGCTCCAACGAAGAGGACTCCTAATAAAGCAAGTTCATTGGCCACATCTGGCACATAAAGAGCAGTTAAAATACCAATAATCAAACCTATGATAATTTGTTGGATTAGACTGACTCTATTGATTGATTTTACAAATCGATTCATAGTACACTCCAATACTTATATAAAAAACAAATAAAACTCCATGATAAAGTATCCTTTCAACATGGACATATGTCATTATACAACGAACATGAAATGGTGGCAATAGATATTATAATCGATAGCCGTATATATTTATTATAAATATAGGTAAAAAATAGATATGTGTGTTTAGTTCTATATTATGTAGCGGAAAATACTAAATACCAGTGTTTTTAGTAGATATGTATATATTACATAGTCATTATATAGAGTATATATATTAGGATTCTTTTTAGCGTTCCTATAGTGTGGTATACTATGCCATATATAATTCTTGAACATAGTTCTTGATTTGTGAAAGGTCCATAATGAATACTAAAGAATTTAAAACGTATGCAGATAAAGAGAAATTTGTACAAGGCGTTTTTTCTAATATTGCAAAAAACTATGACTTAATGAATACGGTGTTAAGCTTTGGACAAGATTATTTTTGGCGTAAATTCTCTGTAAAAGCGATGAATATCGGTCCTCACCAATATGTACTTGATGTGGCATGTGGCACTTGTGTATTTACGAAGGAAGCATTACGTCAAGAGCCCACTTTGAAGGTAGAGGCATTAGATTTTAATAGTGAAATGCTAAATCAAGGTCGTGTTCGTATTGAGGCTGCTGGTTTACTTAATCAAGTAAATTTAGTACAAGGTGATGCCATGGCCTTACCATATGAGGATAATACATTTGATGCTGCAATGAGTGGCTTTGCAATGCGAAATGTTCCAGATATTAAGCAGGTATTGTCTGAAATGCAACGCGTGGTAAAACCAGGGGGGAAGGTTGTGGTGTTAGAACTTGCAAAACCAAGTATGTTTGGGTTTAAACAGTTATATAACTTCTATTTTTCATATATATTGCCTATTATAGGAAAATTGAGCAAAGATAACTCTTCCTATGCCTGGCTTCCAGAATCTTTACGTAGATACCCACATCAAAGTGAGATTTTAGAAATCTGGAAATCTCTTGGATATGAAAATGCCACCTATCATGAATTGACAGGCGGCATTGTAGCTGTACACGAAGGTGTGGTACCGAAAAATTCTATTGTAGATAATAAGTGATGTTAGCGTCTTGGGAAACTATTAAAGAGCCTTTTTCTACAGGCGTAGCAGTTTCGAGAGCTGCTTTTAGCATTACTGGGTTACGATAGTAACCAGAGTCCATTGTGCTAGTTTCAGTTGTGCTAATGGAAACAGTTTTTACTGGTCCCAATGTACGACCGAGGGCAGCTGCGATAACTTCTGCTTTATGGCGACCGTTTTGAATCGCTTCTGTAGTTAAAGAATCAGATAATTGTTGAGACACATCATTTTGGAATGAAAGGTTGTTGATGTCGTTAGCACCAGCGCTAACAGCGGCATCGACAACCTTTCCTACGTTATCAAGGTTATTGATCTTAACTGTTACATGATTTGATACATTGTAACCTGTATTGATGCGTTTGCCGTCTTGATAGTCGCTCGTTGGATTGATGGAAATGCTAGATGTATAGATGTCTTTTTTTGCAACACCTAAGTTAGCTAATTGACTAATTAAATTACTCATAATACGATCATTATTAGATTTTGCAGCATTGATATTGGTATTTTGGCTTGTAATACCAAGTGTTAAAATCGCATAGTTAGGTGCTACAGATCGAGACGCTTGACCAGTAATATTAATTTCTGAAGTATCAAATGTGCCCTGTGGTGCAGCTAATGTGGTAGTTCCCATAGTAGCACATATAGCAGCTATAGCTACAGCTTTTGATAATAAATGTTTTGATAGTTTCATACTCAATCTCCTTACAATAATGTAATATTCATATTGGTAAACGCTAATAAAAGAAAACTAATTTGTGCTGGAAGTTCTTTATTACAGCTACATTGTACATGATTAATTGTGTAAAATCAATTATTAGGTTTATGATTAAAAATGAAAATAAAATGAAGATTTTGTAAAATTGAGAATTGGGGGTTGCGATTATATTTTCATTGTACTATAATATGCATACAGTCGTTTGAGCGGCTGTTTCTTAATGAGTGTAGCAATACACTTAGAGGTTTAAAATGAACTTCAAAAAGATTATAAAATGTGTTGACATGAAAGTGGTCATAATGTTATTATAATCAAGTCGTCAATTACGACAGTACTTAATAATGAAGTAGTGCAAATTGATAACAGATCTTTGAAAACTGAACAATGATAGGTAATCAATCAAAACGATTGAACATATGCCAGAGTGCGGGTTTTGACATAGTCAAAACCAACCATAATTCAAAGCTACTTAATAGTAGCGATAACAAAAACGAATGAGCTATTCAAATAGCTTCAAGATATCTTGGAGAGTTTGATCCTGGCTCAGGACGAACGCTGGCGGCGTGCTTAACACATGCAAGTCGAACGAAGAGCGATGGAAGCTTGCTTCTATCAATCTT
>NZ_JBBNNS010000008.1:0-2130 GCF_040097785.1 Veillonella parvula
AGAGATAGTTCCTCTTCTTCGGAAGCCAGAAAACAGGTGGTGCACGGTTGTCGTCAGCTCGTGTCGTGAGATGTTGGGTTAAGTCCCGCAACGAGCGCAACCCCTATCTTATGTTGCCAGCACGTAATGGTGGGAACTCATGAGAGACTGCCGCAGACAATGCGGAGGAAGGCGGGGATGACGTCAAATCATCATGCCCCTTATGACCTGGGCTACACACGTACTACAATGGGAGTTAATAGACGGAAGCGAGATCGCGAGATGGAGCAAACCCGAGAAACACTCTCTCAGTTCGGATCGTAGGCTGCAACTCGCCTACGTGAAGTCGGAATCGCTAGTAATCGCAGGTCAGCATACTGCGGTGAATACGTTCCCGGGCCTTGTACACACCGCCCGTCACACCACGAAAGTCGGAAGTGCCCAAAGCCGGTGGGGTAACCTTCGGGAGCCAGCCGTCTAAGGTAAAGTCGATGATTGGGGTGAAGTCGTAACAAGGTAGCCGTATCGGAAGGTGCGGCTGGATCACCTCCTTTCTAGGGAGACATACACCAAGCCAAGAGCTTGGATGTCACTTAGGTCGACACTTTGGCGAGTAAGTAGACGTAGCATAAGCGCTAGCTGTACTTACACACTTATCATTGTTTGGTTTTGAGAGATCTGTAAAGACTCTCAATCTACAGATATGGGCCTATAGCTCAGCTGGTTAGAGCGCACGCCTGATAAGCGTGAGGTCGGTGGTTCGAGTCCACCTAGGCCCACCAGTTGGCTCATATAACTTGAAATACACTTTTGTGTAGAGTACAGACATTAAGAGCTAAAATAATAGGAAAAGCTTATAAAAGATAACGGATTCTTCGGAATGGATTATCGAGACTTAAGTGAACCCATTACGGGGGCGTAGCTCAGTTGGGAGAGCACCTGCCTTGCAAGCAGGGGGTCAGGAGTTCGAATCTCCTCGTCTCCACCATTTAGTATTTAACAGCGAGTCTGTGATATACTAATTGTTTGTTCTTTGAAAACTGCATAGAAGATAATTATTATATATTTGTAAGGTCATCTCTTAGAATTTCTAAGTAGGTTGACCCAAGCACATAGGAAATAATTCTCTGACTTAATGGTGACGTACATGAAAATGTACGGCTACAAAAAACGACAATGTATCTAATGCATGTCAATAAAATCTAAAAATAGATTTTCGTCAGAATTTGATGGATAACGAGGCGTGCCAGTGAGGGAATGTCGCCGCGTACTTATGTACGCAAGACAAACCGAACGCAGCACAACGAAGTTAGCCGCAAATTATGGCGTAAAATAAGTAAAGATTTTAAGGGCGTACGGTGGATGCCTTGGCGATATCAGCCGAAGAAGGACGCGGTAAGCTGCGATAAGCTACGGAGAGGTGCAAGCAACCTGTGACCCGTAGATTTCCGAATGGGGGAACCCGGCAGTGGTTATGCACTGTCACCCATAGCTTAGACTATGAGGAGGGCACCTGGGGAACTGAAACATCTAATTACCCAGAGGAACAGTAATCAAACGAGATTTTCTTAGTAGCGGCGAGCGAACGGGAAAGAGGCCAAACCGGAGCGGGCAACCGCACCGGGGTTGAGGACAGTCATCAAGTGTAAATGAGGTAGAAGAATCGAGCTGGAAAGCTCAGCCGTAGAAGGTGAAAGCCCTGTAATCGAAACCTTGCATACATGGGACTGTATCCAGAGTACCACGAGACACGTGAAACCTTGTGGGAAGCAGGGGGGACCACCCTCCAAGCCAAAATACTGATATCGACCGATAGCGCATAGTACCGTGAGGGAAAGGTGAAAAGAACCCCTGGCGGGGAGTGAAAGAGAACCTGAAACCGTATGTCTACAAACAGTCGAAGTCTGTATATATATCAGGACGACGGCGTGCCTATTGAAGAATGAACCGACGAGTTACTGTTGCTAGCGAGGTTAAGTGGAAAACATGGAGCCGCAGCGAAAGCGAGTCTGAACAGGGCGTATAGTTAGTAATAGTAGACCCGAAACCGTAGTGATCTATCCATGGCCAGGTTGAAGCACAGGTAAAATTGTGTGGAGGACCGAACTCGTGAGCGTTGAAAAGCTTTGGGATGAGTTGTGGATAGGGGTG
>NZ_JBBNNS010000011.1:0-894 GCF_040097785.1 Veillonella parvula
GAAGTCCGCAATAACAAGCTGTACTATTTCTATCAGTCAGATATGGTAGAACATACGGTAAACCAGCTTTTTCAGTATCTGGATTCCTGATGGCCTTACTCAATCTGCCAGTCGATCGGTGTCACCCCATGTTCTTCCAGAAACTGATTGGTCTGGCTAAACGGCCTGCTTCCGAAAAATCCTCTGTATGCAGACAGGGGACTCGGATGCGGCGCCTCAAGGATCAAATGCTTCGGATTGTTCAGCATCCGTTTTTTGCGCTGTGCCGGCGCTCCCCACAGA
The DNA here is from genome assembly GCF_040097785.1 of Veillonella parvula. Lineage (GTDB taxonomy): Bacteria > Bacillota > Negativicutes > Veillonellales > Veillonellaceae > Veillonella > Veillonella parvula_D. Next base: position 283 of record NZ_JBBNNS010000011.1, read on the forward strand.
ATAAACACGATCGGCCGATCCTGTGCGTTGACTGCCATGATCGCTGCATCTGTAAATTCCTCCCAGCCGATTCCTCTGTGGGAATTTGCCTCATGCGCCCGCACCGTCAGCACCGTATTGAGCATCAGTACTCCCTGCTCGGCCCATTTTGTCAGACACCCGTGGTTCGGAATGGTACAGCCCAAATCATCCTGCAGCTCTTTATAAATATTAACCAGAGACGGAGGAACCTGCACTCCCTTTTTCACCGAGAAGCACAACCCATGCGCCTGATTAAAATTGTGATACGGGTCCTGCCCGAGAATCACTACCTTCACATCTTTTAAAGGTGTCAGATGAAACGCATTGAAAATATCATTCGCCGGCGGAAAAATCTGTCTGGTCCGATACTCCTCATTGACCGTATTAAATAATGTTTTATAATAAGGTTTCTTAAATTCCCCCTTTAATGCTTCATACCAGTCTCCATTGATTCCAGACATGATGTTCACTTCCTCTCTTTTGTTTTATATTAGTCTGACGGAAATCCCCTGCTCCCTCAAATATTCTTTGACCTGCCGGATCTCCAGTTCCTTATAGTGGAACAAGGATGCCGCCAGTGCTGCGTCTGCG
>NZ_JBBNNS010000013.1:0-717 GCF_040097785.1 Veillonella parvula
GGTGGTAACACTGTTAAATTCATCGATGGTGATAACATTTCCATTACTCAAAATGGTAAAGACTTTACCATTTCCACTAAGAAAGATGTAACTTTTGATACGGTAACTGCTAATCAAACGATTACAGCGCCAAAAGTAAAAGCGACAACTGGCGTTGAAACACCTCAAGTAACTGGCTTGACTAACACTGCATGGGTTCCAGGTCAAACACAAGCTGTATCTGGTCGTGCAGCTACAGAAGATCAATTGAAACAAGTTGATGATCAAGTAGCAGACAATAAAGCCAATATTGCTGATAATACAGATAAGATTGGTAAAAATGCTGATGCTATTGCAGACAACAAGCAAAAAATTGCCGACAATAAAACTGCAATTGATAAAAATGCGGGCGATATTGCGACAAACAAAACAGATATTGCTACTAATAAGGACAATATTGCTGCGAACAAGCAAAAAATAGCTGACAATAAAACAGCAATTGATAAAAATGTAGGCGATATCGCAACAAATAAAGCTGATATTGCAACAAATAAGGATAACATTGACAAAAACACGAAAGCGATCGCTCGTAAGATTTCTTTAGGTGGTAACTCTGGCTCTACCGATGAAAAATCCTTGAGCACAGGTGATGTGAAATTTAACGTAAAAGGGGAGAATGGTCTTACTACGGTTGCTAATGGCGACGATGTGACTGTTAAACTCGATGATGCAACTAAA
>NZ_JBBNNS010000014.1:0-647 GCF_040097785.1 Veillonella parvula
ATTTTACGCCATAATTTGCGGCTAACTTCGTTGTGCTGCGTTCGGTTTGTCTTGCGTACATAAGTACGCGGCGACATTCCCTCACTGGCACGCCTCGTTATCCATCAAATTCTGACGAAAATCTATTTTTAGATTTTATTGACATGCATTAGATACATTGTCGTTTTTTGTAGCCGTACATTTTCATGTACGTCACCATTAAGTCAGAGAATTATTTCCTATGTGCTCGGGTCAACCTACTTAGAAATTCTAAGAGATGACCTTACAAATATATATTAATTCTTCTATGCAGTTTTCAAAGAACAAATCTGCCGTACATTCCGTGTTACTCGTCGTTGCACTTGTCTTGCTCATCTAGCATACTTCCAGTATGCGTCGATTTCGCAACCCTACGTGCGCCTAGATTAACGCGTAATGTATAACGTCATATTACATTGAGAAATCTATGACAGATCTCTCAAAACCAAACAATGATAAGTATGTAAGTACAGCTAGCGCTTATGCTACGTCTACTTACTCACCAAAGTGTCGACCTAAGTGACATCCAAGCTCTTGGCTTGGTGTATGTCTCCCTAGAAAGGAGGTGATCCAGCCGCACCTTCCGATACGGCTACCTTGTTACGACTTCACCCCAATCATCGACTTTA
>NZ_JBBNNS010000015.1:0-610 GCF_040097785.1 Veillonella parvula
CTCGATTCTTCTACCTCATTTACACTTGATGACTGTCCTCAACCCCGGTGCGGTTGCCCGCTCCGGTTTGGCCTCTTTCCCGTTCGCTCGCCGCTACTAAGAAAATCTCGTTTGATTACTGTTCCTCCGGGTAATTAGATGTTTCAGTTCCCCGGGTGCCCTCCTCATAGTCTATGCTATGGGTGACAGTGCATAACCACTGCCGGGTTCCCCCATTCGGATATCTACGGGTCACAGGTTGCTTGCACCTCTCCGTAGCTTATCGCAGCTTACCGCGTCCTTCTTCGGCTGATATCGCCAAGGCATCCACCATACGCCCTTATTATCTTTACTTATTTTGCGTTATCATTTGCGCCTATCGTCGTCGCCTCACGCTCGATTTTGCCTTACGTACAATAGTACGCGGCGGCTTCATCTCGCTCAGGCTTCTAGATATGCATCAAATGCTAACGAAAATCTCATGATTGAATACATGAGAGATAATATTGACATGCATTAGATACATTGTCGTTTTTTGTAGCCGTACATTTTCATGTACGTCACCATTAAGTCAGAGAATTATTTCCTATGTGCTCGGGTCAACCTACTTAGAAATTCTAAGAGATGACCT
>NZ_JBBNNS010000016.1:0-520 GCF_040097785.1 Veillonella parvula
AAAGTCGATGATTGGGGTGAAGTCGTAACAAGGTAGCCGTATCGGAAGGTGCGGCTGGATCACCTCCTTTCTAGGGAGACATACACCAAGCCAAGAGCTTGGATGTCACTTAGGTCGACACTTTGGCACCTAACATTGTTCGGTTTTGAGAGATCTGTTATCTACAAGATAATAATTTCTCATTATATTAAATGGGCCTATAGCTCAGCTGGTTAGAGCGCACGCCTGATAAGCGTGAGGTCGGTGGTTCGAGTCCACCTAGGCCCACCATTTAATACATGGGGGCGTAGCTCAGTTGGGAGAGCACCTGCCTTGCAAGCAGGGGGTCAGGAGTTCGAATCTCCTCGTCTCCACCATTTAGTATTTGACAGCGAGTCTGTGATATACTAATTGTTTGTTCTTTGAAAACTGCATAGAAGATAATTATTATATATTTGTAAGGTCATCTCTTAGAATTTCTAAGTAGGTTGACCCGAGCACATAGGAAATAATTCTCTGACTTAATGGTGACGTACATGAA
>NZ_JBBNNS010000017.1:0-507 GCF_040097785.1 Veillonella parvula
TTCATGTACGTCACCATTAAGTCAGAGAATTATTTCCTATGTGCTCGGGTCAACCTACTTAGAAATTCTAAGAGATGACCTTACAAATATATAATAATTATCTTCTATGCAGTTTTCAAAGAACAAATCTGCCGATACATTCCGTGTTACTCGTCGTTGCACTTGTCTTGCTCATCTAGCATACTTCCAGTATGCGTCGATTTCGCAATCCTACGTGCGCCTAGATTAACGCATAATGTATAACGTCATATTAAATTGAGAAATCTATTACAGATCTCTCAAAACCAAACAATGATAAGTGTGTAAGTACAGCTAGCGCTTATGCTACGTCTACTTACTCGCCAAAGTGTCGACCTAAGTGACATCCAAGCTCTCGGCTCGGTGTATGTCTCCCTAGAAAGGAGGTGATCCAGCCGCACCTTCCGATACGGCTACCTTGTTACGACTTCACCCCAATCATCGACTTTACCTTAGACGGCTGGCTCCCGAAGGTTACCCCACCGGCTT